>NZ_WQRE01000009.1:0-139346 GCF_009758445.1 Klebsiella sp. 10-1 | reverse complement strand
ACTATATCGTCGGGTATTACAGCTCGCTAAGGCCGCATGACTATAACGGTGGGTTACCCCCAAACGAATCGGAAAATCGATACTGGAAAAACTCTAAAGCGGTGGCCAGTTTTAGTTGACCACTACATACTGAAATGTCAGTGATTTTGAGGGCGTGCGCAGCGTCTGCCAGGCAAAGATATCGTCCAGCTCTGGGTTGCTTTCTGAGAAGGCGCGGTGCAGGTTTTTCGGGTATTTTGGCGGTCTTGCAAAACGGCGATTGAAGTCGCTGATAAAAGTCTCAAGCCAGGCGTTGGCGGCATCAATGCCGGTGATGTTCTCAAGCCGCATCTCCTTAACCAGCCGATCCTGCAGCGTCAGGTTGGCGCGTTCAACGCGCCCCTTGGCCTGTGAGCTGTTGGCACAGATAAGGTCGATGTTCAGATCGTGCAGTGCGCGTCCGAACTGCGTCATGCCGGTACGTCGCGTTTCGGCCTGGCTGACGTGAAACACCGCGTGCTTATCGCTGTAAAACGCCACCGGCTTGCCGTGTTTATCGATGTAATCGCGCGTGGCCATCATGTAATCGAAGGCCGGCTTAAGATCGCGGTCCTGTGCTGAGCAAAATGAAGGCTTAGCGTACACGACGCGTGTGAATTGTGCTGAGACGACAATAACGCTTTGTGCTGACAATACTGGTGCGCATAACAATGATTATGTTAAATGAGCAAATAAAATCAATAACCTATATGTCTGCGTGACATACCCTTTCGATCGAGAAATCTTTCATGCAAGCTTAAGAAACAGAGTCCGTTCCTGAGTTTGTGATGCCTTAAATCCATGGTTAGTATAGAAACCTTTGGCTTTCTCAGCAAGCACGTGAACAATGATCGCACGAACGCCGATATTCTCAGCCACCCGATAACAGCGTAGAACCGCATCGTGAAGTAAATCGGCTCCAAGCCCTTTTCCGCTGAATGAGATATCGACTGCCAGGCGAGCGAGTATGATTACGGGTATAGGATCTGGCATGTTACGCCGAAGGCTGCCTGTGGCTTCCGTATGGTTAACGCTACCGGTGGCCAGAGAGTAAAAACCAGCTACTTGCACCGTGCCTGTCTTACAAACAACGAACGTTCGGGCTGCGCCAAGGGCCTGATTTTTTAAACCACTCTGTTTTAGCCACTCATCGAGTACCACCTCTCCACTGACGAACTCAGCCAGTTGGTGGGAGCTGGATAACGGTTCTGGCGCAGTTACACGTTCCACTGAGGTTTCCTTGCCAATAGTTTATTAATGGCGGGATCATCCTCGACAGGGGCATCGAGCATATCGATGAACTCTGCATACTGTTCGTCGTTAAAATTGAAAATACGGCGATCAAGAATCACATTCTCCGCAGCTTGACAGGCCATTTCCAAGATAAAGTCCGTGCGTGATTTATGGAGAATCTCTGCAGCAGCATCAATGAGTGCCCTCTGAGACTCTTTAGCTCTTAGGTTGAGTTGAACATCTGATTTCATCAGTACACCTCTTGTATAGCAATTGCTATACAAGCATAACACAACAGGAGCGTATAGCGTTTGCTATACGCTCCTGTTGTGTCGATAATTAATTTTATATTAAATATCAATTTTTTACGTGGTTACCTAGTCATTCCCTCATTTCCTACAATCTGCACGCAGATGCTTGCACAAACATGCCCGTCACTCACCGATAATCCTGGTCCGGCCCGCAAGCACAGATACGACCATTTGTACGATCGCGGCTGCGAGTAACATGGCGAGCACTGGCGTCCAGTTGTCGTACGCATCGTGGACGACGCCTGTCAGCCATGGGCCCATCGCGCCAAGCGCGTAACCTACGCCTTGTGCCATGCCCGAAAGCTGCCCCGCATGGACATGGTCCCGGGTACGCAACCCGAACAGCGAAAGGCAGGTGACCATCGACATGCCGGCACCTATGCCTGCAAGCACGAGCCAGATAAGCGGTGAGGCAGGAATGAACCAGAGCCCAACAATGCCGATAAAGATAAAAAATGACGCAAAAAAACCAATTGCCCGCTGGTCGCTGGCATGCTTCAGCAGACGCGAGGTCGCAAGGTTCGCGACCACGGCGATAGCCTGGTAGGCGAGAAGATAGAAGCCAGACTCGGCTGCACTTATATGTTGGTTCCGCGCCATCGATGGAAACCAGTCAATAAGAGTGTAGAAAACCAGGGTATGCATGGCCATGAAAAGGCTCACCTGCCAGCCAACGGCACTTAGCCATGGCGACCGGTATACGGTATGCGAACCGGCCGTGTCTGCACCGGCGTGGTTCTGTATACACCGACCGATCACGAACCAGGCGATGAAAGCGACGGCTGCAGGCACGCACCAAATACCTGTGGCAATACGCCAGCCAAGCTCGCTTATCGCAGCTAGCGGAGCCGCCACGCCGCTCGCGACGGATGCGCTCAAGGCCATGGCAGCGGCATATAACCCGATGCAGAGGGCAGCACGGTCGGATAAGTCACGTTTTATAACTGAAATCAGCAGCACATTGCCGATGGCGATACCTATGCCCAAGGAGACGGTGCCGATCCAGAGACAGCTCGGTGTGCCGAAACTGCGTATAAACGTGCCACCGGCGATCAGGGCCATGGCTGCGGCCAAGACCGGCTCAAGGCCGAAGCGCTTGCCCAGTATCGCGGCTGGCGGCGAGAGAAGAGCAAACAACAGCAGTGGGAGGGCATTCAGTATCCCGGCTTGCATGCCATCTAAGCCCAGGTCAGCAGCAAGGGGGGCGAGCACCGGACCGACACTCGTTAACGGGGCACGCAATGTCGCTGCACCAAGAATGATGGCACCGATCAACAAAATAGGGGTAATGACGCGGGGAGGACGCAGGGAAAAGTCAGACATTTTTCGCACACAATAAAAAGCCGCACGGGCGGATTATGTGCGTTGGTTGACGTTAACGCTTACGCAAGCAAGTGCTTGTCTGCATTCACTATAGCCGGACGCCCGGCGGTTTGCAATATGCCTGAGCCATCATGTTAACGCCAAGCTGTAATGTCCCCTTTGGGGCTGCGGCATTCGGTTGTTACTGTGTGTGAAAATTTCGAAGGGGAAATCACGGTTCTTTATGACGGAAAAAAACAGGGATGGGAAAGATATGTTGACGGGCCAGCCCCAATTCCTCTGGATGACGAGAAAAACGAGCACGACGGGTAGATAAAGCCCGTATTAATTTACGCTCAAAGTACTACGTGAAACCAAAAGCAGATCATCCATGGCAGACCCGAAGAACGCAAAGCCATGAGCAGGTAAAGCCACCAAAACTCCCCAGGAAAAAAGCGGCTCCGGATAAAGAGGAAGGATAACTGTCATACCATCCTTATCGGGTCCAGAGCGATTAATTTCTGTGTAGGGTTGCATTGTAGATATCATCATTTTCTCGTTTACCCACTCCAATTACGGTGACTGTCACAATTTCATCGTTGACACTGTAAACCAGTCGGTAGCCCGCGCCACGGAGCTTTATTTTGTACTGGTCTTTACGTCCGTGGAGTTGTGATGCGGGCACCCGTGGGTTCTGCAGGCGCTCAGTAAGCTTCTTTTTGAACTGTTCCCGGACGGTATGGCCCAGTTTTTTCCATTCTTTCAACGCTGATTCATTAAAGGCTAGCTTATAGGTCATCAATATTGACCTCGATTACAGCCTCATCGATTCGCTCGTCAGCAATACGACCCAACTCTTGGTCTTCCAGAATTTCCATCAGCTGTGCATACAGGGCAGGTGGTACACAGTAAAAAGCGGGTTCGTTGCGATTAAGGATGGCCACCGGGGCACCTTCTCCTGCATTAAAAGTACCCATAGGATCACGTTTAAGCTCTGTTATGCTGGCCGCAGTGGTGGTTAAAACCTGAAATGCCATAATATATCCTCCTGTTAAGAGCTTCAATTATAGGTCACTTAAAAGTGCTTTTAAAGGTGCTTTTCATTAAGCGGCGATTTTCATTGCTATAAATCATCCCGCGGGATCTTATCGAAACAGGCGGAAACAGGGCTGATGTGGGTCAAACAGATTGAAATCTGACGCTATTCAGTTGAGTGCATAGCCAGTCATAGCGTAGATTCTTATGTCGCGTTCCTGGCGTACTTTTTCGGGTGGTTTGTTACTGTTTTTACCGGGGATACGTCAGGAACGCGCTCTACTCATTTTAGCGGTGCGCATAATTAAAGCATTATGGCAAATAGTCTGAGGTCATGTCCGCTATGAGCTGTGAGTTCAACTGATGGATGCAACACAGGACATTTCTGTCTCGCAATGAAGGTGCCTTTTCTGCTTTGCGTTGACATATGCCTGAGCCATCATATCGGTCGCAGTAACGAGCACGTTCAGCAACTGCCGTGGCGTTCTGTTCCTTGAGATATTCGGCAATGAAGCGTTTTACCTTTGGGCTCAGTATGCTTTCCACCTGCTCTTCTGGACACTTTCCCTTTTGCGCAGTTTGTGCAGAAGGCTTTTTGATGTATCGACGGGCAGTAGCGTAGTTCAGTCCCTGCGCTTCACACCATTCCTTCGGTGATACGCCGATTGCGACATATTCGGACAGGAACCGTTGCTGAAACTCGCCCCAGTACGGTTTTACCATGAATTGATCCTCACTTTGACATTATTGAGCAATCTCGTAAGATGGCCCTGAAATGCCAAATAAAAAAGGCCGCCGCAGCGACCTTTATAACGTTTACATCAGCTTTATTTTTACTTCGTATCCATCAAGCCCATTCATTGTCTCAAGTGGAATAAACTCGATTTCTGAAACCTCTTTACCCGTTTTCTTCCTGATTTCAGAGATCTTTTTCTTAATGAGCGCAGAAATTTCTTCTTCGGCTTTACGTTCAAATTCTTCACTTTTCATTTAAACACTCCTTAAGTGATCCCAACTCATTATAAATAATAGATTATCTCCCTTGACGATGCTTAGGAATCATCATGCCAGCCAGATACGTTACCCCCCACACCTACATAGAAGGAGGCACTGTCGGACTTCGGTCATAGTTTATATTGAAATGTAATAACGATACGGCGCCAAGGTGCATTATCGAAACCATTCAGTGAAGAACTTCAGGAATGTCTTGGCTGATCGCCTCGACGCTGCTGTAGGACAGCAACTCACCTTCACAGTTTGCCACTCCTTCAGTCTCAGTGGCAAAGTGACCATATTGCTGGATGAAAATTTGATACTTCAGCGACAGGGGTGATTAATAAATGAGCAATGAATCAATTGCGGGAGTATACTGAATACCCACACATCCAGCAGGCAATATTTATGACTATATTTGATGACCTTAAGATGTACATGGACAAACAGGTGAAAGTGACTTGCCCTCACTGCTCTCACATTATGGAACAAAGCTCCAGCAAAATGCGTAAAAACGTCACCTGTATTTGCCCTAAATGTGGATACTTTTTCCTTCCGGAGGAAGGGTAAAAGACGTTATAAAATTTCCATTGTTGCTTCTCAGACCTTACCGCTTAGGACTCATTGCAGCAAATACAGAAACATACAGTATGACTTCTTGCGAGAAGATGGAATATCTGTTCACTCTGACATGTATTATTACCTCAGGCATGAGCTTTAAAAAAGATTACAAGCCTGCACTTTATACGAGTCATTTCTGGTTCATCTATCTACTATTAGCTGACTCGTATGAAAAAAACGCATAATAATTTCCCTTGGTTGTTTTGTTTGACTTGCACCTCACGGAGGTGCTTTTTTGCGGCCGTAAAATATAAACGAATAACAGCTAAAAACACTTAATTATTTACAGGCACTTAGGGAGCCACCCTTGCAAAAATTTTAAAAAATAAGATACATAAAATCATATCAAGCAACTGCTATTAGCGCACTTAAATATATAAACACACGTCACACCAGATTATGCACAACTCCTTTATTTAACTACTACAATTAAATAACACGCCAGATACCGGAGAATAAAATCATGTTCAATAAAAATCTTAGAAAAGACAGAGAATTACCAGGTGAGTTAGAGGAAAATTATTCTGAGGTTTTAGAACCACCTGAGAATCAGTTTACAGATGCCGCAAAAACATATGCTTCACAAGCAAACCATGCAGTGCGCAATAGCGCAAAAAATGTCAAAAACAGTATAGAATCCAATCCATTCAAATGTGTAGCCGTCGTCGCAGTTACTGCTTTGATAATCGGTTATTTCCTGGGTCGGAAATAGTTTAAAACTAGTTAGTCTTAGACCTAACCAGCACGTGACTGCCCACCATGTTGCGTTGCTGGATATACATTTGCGATCTTATTGTGTCAATGTCCACCGTACCCTTCGACAGTTCACCTTCACTGGTTTGTAGTGTGCTTGTACTGCCTCTTGACTTCCGCCTACTGGTGACGTTTTGACCAGAGGAGCGTACAACCGAGCAACCAGCAATACCCTCCTACCAGCATGTTTTCATGCAGCAGATGAATGCTAAATTTATTGCCGGCAGGCGGTTTGTTGTGGTGTTGTAACTGACGAATAAAAGCACTGGCCTGTCGAATGTGGTCGGCGCAATATCCATAACGGGGAGTTTATGAGTCTGATATCAACCTTACCTTTTTCTCTCAGCTTGTTCTGTGCTGCTGAAATTTTTTCTGCAGGCGCGCGGCCAGCCTAGCTGTTGGGGATTTCACGCGGTCCGGCGTATCACTAGAGCTGGGTGCGTTCAAAGGCGAGTCGGCGTTTAAAATGACTATGCCTTCCGCGGCAATACAGGCTCCAGAGAAGGAAAAACTGGCCGACTGAAACTTTATGGCATGGTTGCCGCTTGATTTTGGCGACGGTGTGGTGGAAGTCGATGTTGGCAGCTAACTCGTGGAAAAGGCGCGAGCCTACGCCAGAGGGTTCATCTGTCTGGCTTTCCACATTGACAACGACGGGCGCTTTGAAAGTATTTATCTGCGCCCCACGAACAGTATTGCGGAGGATCAGGTTCGGCGTAATCACAACATTCAGTATATCGCTTACCCTGATTACAAATTTGACAGCCTCAGACAAGAATCTCCGGAAAAGTATGAAAGCTATGCCGGGCTGGACATGGAACGCTGGATACATATGAAAATTGTCATTACCGGACAGAAGGCAGTGCTTTATTTGAACAAAAAATCAATGCCGGCATCGATCGTCTACGATTTGAAACTGGGCGCAAACCAGCGAGGCGGAATTGGTTTCTGGCTAGAGTCAGGCACAGTTGCTTATTTCCACAATTTAACAGTAACCACTGCTAACAGATTTAGATAAAATGCATCATAAAGACAAGAGACAATACATTAAAAATATCATTTAAAATCAATGGATAAAATAATATCACTGCCTATACTCATCAATAACATTGATCGACAATGTAGCTTGACAATACAGAAACGATACGTCATCGTTTCTGTATTGTTTTTTTATTAAACTGAGATAAATAATCAGACGGTGTATTAATGCCCAGAAGCAAAACAGAAAATATTCGAAACGCCTTTTTGAACGCGGCAAGAGAACTCTTTCTTGAAGTCGGTTTTGAGCACACAACAATGGACTCAATAGCAGCAAGATCAGGTAGCGCAAAATCAACACTATACCGCTATTTTGACTCAAAGGAGTCATTGTTCTCTTCCTTGATAGCCATGGCATCGCAAGAACATGATGGCGAAATAATCAATTTTTTGTACCGTACCGGACATGGTTCGCCGCTTAGTTCCCTTTCAGGGAACGCAATAGATTCGCTTAATTTCCCCGATCATGAAGAAGAATGCCAAGACGCACTAATCAAATTTGGGCAATACATCCTTACCAGTTTTCATACACCACAGTCACTTGCTGTGCGGCGGATGATGATTGCCGCTTCAGCAAACCCTGATGTGGGTCGGTTATTTTATCAGCAAGGTTCGGCCCGGGTGGTTTATCATCTTGAGAACTACTTCAATCCATTGATTGAAAAAGGTTATTTTTACAAAGCAGATCCTCACGTCGTCGCCTGTCATTATTTCGGCTTACTGGTGTCCGAAATCAATGAAGCAGGTTTATATAATGTGATTATCCAGCTAAGTGAAAGACAAATATCGGATATTGTTTCACGCGCAGTAGAAGTTTTCATGCGTGCTTATGTCCGTAAATTTCCTGAGTAGAAGACTAACCCCTCCCTCTTTCAACTATTCATAAAAAGAATCGTTGTCAAGTTGACCCTGACCCCGAATATGATCCAGCCGTAATCAGGAATAACCGGCTTCATTCTGGCTGCATATTCCGGCAACCGGCAGATTTTTCGGCAAATTCGCAGGGCGTCATCCAGCCCAGTGCAGAATGGGGACGACTCTGGTTATAGTGTATGCGCCAGGCCTCGATTTTGCACCGTGCATCCTCCAGAGACATGAACCAGTTCTCGTTCAGACATTCCTGCCTTAACCTGCTTGAAGGACCCCACCGTCGCATTATCTGTCGGTGTTCCCGGCCGTGAGAAGTCGATCCTGATCCCTCGTTCATATACCCACCTGTCCAGCATTTTCCCTGCAAATTCAGAACCATTATCGGTTTTCAACAACTGAGGTAAAGGACGTCTGAGCGCTATGCTGTTCAGCATTTCTGCCACTTCTGTTGAACGCAGATTCTGCCCCACACAGATCCCCAGGCATTCGCGGGTGTACAGGTCGATAACCGTCAGCAGGCGCAGTCGTCGCCCGTCAAACAGCGCATCAGAGACAAAATCCATGCCCCAGACGTGGTTGGGATTTGACTGCTCCCCGCCCTAAAGGGCGAGGATTCCCACTTCAACGCAACCTACCTAAACCACATTAAGCGGCTTTAGGGTTTACAGTCGCTCCGTGGGCTAACGCGGTCAGCCCGACCGCTTTTATATTCTTCGCCGCGTTTACGTCACGATCATGGTTAGCCCCACATTCAGGGCAAATCCATGACCTAACGTTAAGCTCCATTTTTGGCATGGTATAGCCGCAACCGCTACAGCGTTTTGAGGACGGGAAAAACTGGTCAATGGCGACCACGGATCGCCCCGACCATTCGCCCTTATATTCAAGCTGGCGAACAAATTCGCCCCAGCTTGCGTCTGCTATCGCTTTGGATAGTTTCGGATTGCGGATCATATTTTTCACTTTCAGGGATTCGACGCAAACAACTTGGTTATCGTTAATGAGTTTGCGGGATAGCTTGTGCAGGTTATCCATACGGCAATCAGCAATTTTTGCGTGAACACGGGCGACTTTTGCACGGGCTTTGGCGCGATTCTTTGAGCCTTTTTTCTTCTTGCTCAATCGACGCTGTAGCAGGGCGAGGCGCTTCGCATATTTAGCGGTATGGCGGGGATTGCCTGATTTGAATCCGGTATCGGTGACGAACAAATCTGTTAAACCAACATCAATGCCGATCATTTTAGCGGTGATCGGCAGTGTTAGAAAAGGCGGCTTGTTGGTGGCGTAGTGCTTGCTGCAATGGAACGCTGGAAACGTCATTGAGCCATGCAAAATCTGGCTCTCTTTTGAGAGCGGTTAGCCGTGCGCTGGCTTGCGTATAGCCGATCTTTTCCTGGCGGTCATAGTATTCATCAGTGCGCCAGCGCAAGATGCTGTTATAGATAAAACGCACACACCCGAACGTTTGAGCCAAAAGCTCAATCTGATCGGGGGTAGGGTAGAATCTGTATTTGTATGCGCATTTCATGCCTTACATATTACGGCGCATTATGTAAGAAGATCAAGGAATGTTACGCAGTTACCGCGCTTATATCCCCGCCCGATTGGGCGAGGTCTTACGCGCAAATTGATAAGCCCTGAGGCTACGGCTGCCGCCGCTGCACAGATTTATTGCGCCCTGGCCGTTTGAGGCGCAGCGACAGCCCCTGCTCGCTGTAGAGGCGGTAAACACGTTTATGGTTATCGCGCCAGCCTTCCCGTCTGAGCATAACGTGTACGCGGCGGTAACCGTAATGCACCCGGATTTCGGTGATCTCGCGGATGCGCAGGCGCAGCGCACTGTCATCAGCAGCAACAGAACGATATCTGAACGAGCTGTGACTGATCCGCAGCGCAAAACAGACCTGCCTTTCACTGGCACCATAGCGGGCCTGTAAATCCCTGACCCATTCACGCAGGCGTGCCAGCGTCAGCTCTTTTTGCCAGCACATCCTGCAGCATCGCCTTGTCGAGGCTGAGGTCAGCAACCAGCCTCTTCAGCCGCAGGTTTTCCTCCTCCAGTTGCCGCATGTTTTTCAGCTCTGAAGGGGAAATTCCGCCGGATTTCTTACGCCAGGTGTAAAACGTGGCATCGGAGATACCCAGCTTGCGGCAGACATCCGGCACGGACGTACCCAGCTCAGCCAGCTTCAGGGCAAAGACAATCTGCTCTTCGGTGAATCGTGACTTTTTCATCGGCACCACCTCCGTTCAGGGGAGTGACTATCATGCCGGAATTCTGGTTCTGAATGGAGCAGGATTTTGGGTCAGGGTCACCCGTAGTTTTGTTGTTTTTTTGGACTGCAGCCGTGAGCGGGTGACGACAGCGGTGATATTATCATGACCATACGGATTGCTTTGCCGCTAGCTTGTGTTGCTAAAGTGAAATGCGTTATCATCTGCCTCGGCTATCTACTTTTACATCTTTTTGATTTTTCGTTCACTGAATATTCAGTGTGATTTCCCTTGTTTGCTTGATTAACCGCATTGGTTGTTAAGCGAACAGTGATGTAAAAGGCCATTTACATGTCATTTTCCTCCATTCGCAATTTTTGTATTATTGCCCACATCGACCACGGCAAATCCACTCTGGCCGATCGTTTTATTGAACTCACTTCTACCGTGGCCAAGCGGGATATGAGGGAACTGCTGCTCGACTCCATGGATATTGAACGTGAACGCGGTATCACCATCAAGCTGCAAACCGTGCGCATGCGCTATCAGAGCGATGAAGGCCGCCAGTATCAATTCAATCTGGTGGATACGCCGGGACACGTTGATTTTTCCGCGGAAGTTTCACGTAGCCTGGCAGCTTGTGAAGGCGCGATACTGCTCATTGACGCCACGCAAGGCATCCAGGCTCAGACCATCGCCAATCTCAATCTGGCGCGACGACATGGTCTGACCATACTGCCGGTCCTGAACAAAATTGATAGTCCGCAAGCCGATATCGATAACGTGATGCAACAACTGGCCGACATTCCCGGCCTGGATATCAGCACGGTGCTGCCGGTATCGGCAAAAACCGGGGAAGGCGTGGCCGTCGTGCTGGCATTCATCGCCCGGCATTTCCCCTCCCCGCGCGGCGAATCGCACGCCCCGCTCCGGGCGTTGGTATTTGACTCCCATTACGATCCTTATCACGGTGCCATCATGCATGTGCGTATTGTGGACGGCAGCATCAACACCGGCGATGCCCTCTGTTTCATGTCATCCGGTTTTCGCTTTGAGGTCACTGACACCGGAGCTTTCCTGCCTGAACGCCAGTCGTGTAAAAAACTGGATACCGGAGAAGTGGGCTATATCGCCGCCGGGATTAAAGATGCGGGGGCGATCCGGGTTGGCGATACCCTGACTCTGATCGCAAATCCCGCAACTGAAGCGGTTTCCCGCTATCAGGAGATGAAACCGATGGTGTTTTCCGGCCTCTACCCGGACGCCGGTGACGATCTGAAAGGATTGCGTAACGCCATGGATAAACTGTCTCTTAATGATGCGGCGCTGCACATTGAACCGGAAGTCTCCGCATCTTTAGGCGCGGGTTTCCGCTGTGGTTTTCTGGGCATGTTGCACATGGATATCGTGCGCGAGCGCCTGAAGCGGGAATACGGCATCTCGGTGATTGCCACCGCACCCAGCGTTGAATATCGCGTCTGGATACATAACGGCCAATGCCTGAACGTCGATAACCCGACTCATTTTCCGGGGGAAGACGTACTGAATTACGTCGAAGAACCTTATGTCGTCAGCATCATTCATACGCCGGATACCTATGTGGGCACCATGATGGAGTTCTGCGCCGCACGGCGGGGCGAGTTTGTGGATATGCACTATCTGGACGGCGGCAACGTGCGTTTAACCTGGGAGATCCCGCTTAATGAGATGGTTTTCGGTTTTTTTGATACATTGAAATCCCTCACCCAGGGCTACGCCACACTGGATTACGAATTCTCAGGCTATCGCCGCGCCGATCTGGTGCGTTGTGATATTTATCTCGATAACCATCTGGTGGATGCTTTTTCTTTTATCATCGCCCGACAAAAAGCCTGGGCGCGAGCGTCCGAAATCGTTAAAACACTTAAATACGTCATCCCTCGCAAGCTGTATCCGGTGCCGGTGCAGGCAAAAGTGGAAAACCGCTTCATCGCGCGGGAAGATATCCCGCCGTTGCGTAAAACCGCGCTCGCGCAAGGGTTTCAGGGCAGCGTATCGCAGAAAAAACGACTTATTCGTAAGCAACGTGAAAATAAGAAACACAACATCGGGTTTTCAAAACGGGAAATCCCACGCGAGGCGTTTATGGCGATTTTGGCAATTGACAGCTGATTATCCATCGCCGCGAGATACGGAGAAAGAAGCACACAGAGGCCCCCTGTATATACAGGGGGCCTCTGTCAACCGACCTCTAGGGATAGAATCACGGCGACGGGCCGCGATGAGAGATAAATTGATTTTTGTTAAAAACGATATAGATAACCGACACTTACCATCATTTGATTTGAACTGTCGACTAACGGGCTATCTTTAATAGCGCTGCCAAACCGGGTGGCGCTCGCATCAAGAAACAAGGTGTGACGCCGAGCCAGGGTGTAATCCATGCGCACTCCCGCCTCGACATTGGTTGCGGATTCTCCCTGATAAAAATTACGGTTTGGACGCGCCTCTGATGTCTTCACGCCATAATAGTAATCAACGAATTTGCTGTCCACCCATGCAACGGCTAACCTTGGCGTTATGCCAAAAGCGCCGGAGGAAAAACGCCGCTCCGCCTGCAATTTTGCACGAGAACCCTTGCTATTGCCGGAAACGTCACCGAGCACTTCCGCCGAAAGATCGACGATGCCCGTCTTCCACATCATTGCCCCCCCTGCCCATATACTGCCCTTGCGATCATCCATGCCGGCAAGGAACGGGGAGTCGTCTGCATCATAGCCGTCCCCGGCGTATCTGGCCCTCAGGCTCAAAGTAACAGATTCACTGGAAAGAAGTTTTAAATCCAGCTTTGGAACAGAAGCGCTAATCCATCTGTTCTCGAACGAAAAAAGAGGCAAAGGTAAGACATCAGGATCAATATCACGATAAGGTTTTTGTACAACAGCGACTCCCACGCCTAATGACCATTTTGAAGATACCTCCCCATCGGAACGGGTAGCTTTTGCCGTAGCAATTGGCACCCAACAAAGCGAAACAGTTAACATAGCCAATGCCGCCGATCCTGAACAGTTGAGCAATTTGAAAGAATTGGTGGGATGCTTCATTACATAATCCTTTTTTACGTGAGTAGGAAGGCTCATTCAAAGGGCGTAAATCCTGATGTGCTCCTATAAACCAGGAAAACACATCCATGATTCGTGACATAACAATCCAACCTTCTTTGCGCACCAGTCCAATGGACACTCAGCAGGCTGGTTTCATTAGCTTCATACTTAGTTAATTCACTGATATTCCAAACAACAATAGCTTCAAATAGCTCCATCACCGGAAAGCAATGACCATCTCATAGAAGCAATACAAACAAGATTGAATCTCCCTGAAATGTAACCTTTGGACTATTCAGCATGTTGTTACTTTCGAACCGTCATCAGGATTGCTGACAATAACGAAACGATACTGTTCTGTTTCGTTATTGTCAATCTGTAGAAACTATTTCTACTGCATATTGGTTATTGACCCCGACCAGAAATCTCGCCCCATTCAGAAACAAAATTCCGGCATAATGAACACTCCTCCATACGGAAGGGAGGGGCAGCAAATACTGGCGACAGACCAGAAGCGGGAAGCCGTAATCGTCACGTCATGAATGAGGTGACAGGTCTGTCGCAACGTCGAGCCTGCAGGCTGACCGGTTTGTCTCAGTCAACATGCCGCTATGAGGCACAGCGCCCTACTGCTGATGCGCATCCAACGGTATCAACGCTGGGCTGAGGCCGACTCTCTTCATAAAAAAGGTCGTGGGATCAGAGAAATATCACGTCTCACAGGGCTATCCCGGGTGACGGTACGTCGATGGATACAGTCGAAAGTGTCCCTTGAAATATCAACGAAAACACCAAGAACCGGGCTTCTTGAGCCGTGGAAGGAATGGCTGGAAGAACAACGGAGAAACGGCCAGACAGTTATGGAGAGAGATGGTTGATGCTGGTTTTACCGGAAGTGAAACGACCGTCAGGGAGGCTGTGGCTAAGTGGTGTAAACAGGTTAACGGTCTGCTTGTCGCTCCAGGACGCCCCCTCCGCGTCCCGGGTCAGTCGCTGGTTAATGCCCTGGAGAATGATCAGAGAAGAAGAAAACTATGCGTCCCGGTTCATCGAGTCAATGTACCAGAAAGAGCCCCAGCTGAAGATGGTACAACTGCTGTCCCTCGACTTCTACCGGATGCTGAAGACGAAGTATAAATACCTGCTAAATCAAGGTTTGTTAGTGTCAGTCAGAGTGGTCTCGTTGACCTTCAACGCGTTGCGGCCGGGATGGAGGCTGATGCAACAGCAATACACAAAGCGATAAGCAGCAGATGGAGTAATGGTGTAGTAGAAGACAATGTAAACCGTCTGAAGATGCTGAAACGGCAGATGTATGGTCGGGCCGGCTTCGAGTTAATGCGGCGGCGGGTTATGAGCCCTCTGGCATAGTGACTTCCACCCAAGTTGCGGAATACTCAATATTAGACCGTTGGTGGTGACGCTAAGTGGATCACTTTTTACCCCCTGTAGACAAAATGCGCCAGCCCTACCCGGTAACTATTGCATGTGGCCACTGGCGGGATATTTACCATGCGATGTTCCTGGCGCTTCTGCTGCTCACCGCGATTCCTGGTAATGATTTGGCTACCCGCCTTAAAGCGGTGTTGAACGCAATGACAGTCACAGGCCGACTTTTGTTCTTCACGCGATTTGAATGGCTCTGGAACACAAAAATATCTCCTGGGTACTTTTCCCGTCTGCGATCAATCATCGCCATCGCAGGAGGGCTCAATTCAACGCGCAGGGCCTTCAGGCGCCCCTGTTCTCGTATAAGTATTGAATCAACATCGATATCGTCGTATCGAAGCCCGAGCAATCTTCCCACACTCAGGTTCGTGTAAAAAATCATAGCCCACAAATCAGCCCAGGTGTCTGAGATATTGATAAGTAGACTATTTATCGCCAAAAACTGCGCGAACGTTAATATTTTCTTTCTGTTCAAAATTAAACCAGAGTATCTTCTAGCATTCATACGTATATTGTCTCAGTTGTTAGGTCCTGGCAGCAGCGGCAAAATACTCTGTTTCTTTGTAAGGCTCAGCAACTATTAATGAAGCTTGGTGTCTAACTTGTAACCGTTAAAAACAGGCGTTAAAATGACCATTTTATTTGTTACTGCAACACTACTTACCTTCTCAGGCATCATGATGCTTGGACTTTTACAACTATGGGAAGGCTTATCCAATAATTACGATAAATTTTAATATTAATCCAACTCAAAGCTCATCCTGTTACTGGCAAAAAATTTGTAAATTGTCTTTACCCATCCCCAACCACATCGGCAATCTGTTGCCGGGTTGCACCGTTATCCAGCATCCGGCGGGCAGCGATCCACTACCTCTGTTTTCATAATCAGCCAGCGCGCTCATGATGTGAAAGAAGAATCTTCCTGTGTCCGTTGATGTGTCTATCGAGTCGGTGAGGCTCCGGAAATGTATGCCTCGCTCCTGCAATTCTGAAACCAGCGTTATTAGATCCCGCACGCTGCACCCCAGCCGGTCAAGTATCCAGTCCTCCAGAACATCCTCCGAACGTAGCCGCTTTAGCGCGTTTTAATCCAAGCTTCACTGCATTCTTTCCGCTGGCAATATCCTTGTAAACCAGCCCACATTCTGCACGAATCAGCGCTTTTTCCTGCAAATCGAGGTTTTGATCCTCGGTTGATACCTTGGCGTACCCAATCAGCATTATTTAACCCTTTGAAATATCTGATTGTAAAAATCCTCGTACTTTCGCTCAAACCCTTTTTAGGCGAAAGCCGAAGTTACCCCTGAATAAAAAAAGTTTTCCGCATGACATCGCGACGTTAATTCCGCCAGGACATTAGCGCACTGGCGCTGTGTGAAGATGGAATGAGCGCCAGATGGATTTACGACAAAACACAGTGTGAACGACGTTCTGACGACCAAAAGAAAAGGCCATGCGCTTGCATGACCTTATTGATTTAGTGGTTGTTTACACCTGTGTTAAAAATGTTTAACCTTGAAAAGGTTCGAGATGGTAGACACTTTCGAACTTTCTAGCGATGTAGGATATTAGCTTGCCCGCCTTTCTCTGTGCGGGCTTTTTTTCACCCAAAGAAAAGGCCCGCCGAAGCGAGCCTGCCACTACTTTATTTTGATTGTTGTGGTGCCGGGTGCCCCCCGGTGAGCCTTTGGCTGACCAACCATGACCCGCAGACACTTTCGTGTAACAAATATCATCATGAATTTGCCCTGGTCATTTAGCCCCGCCGCACAGGGGGATTCACCACGCGGATTAATTAACCAGCCATTTAAGAGCATGTCAATATTTTGCAGATTTCACACCAGTGTCTGACGGCTTACTTACCCAACAACTCTCTTGGCTGTTGTGTAGATTTTCGTCAGATACAGATCCTTTGTCTGTTCATTGTGAATTTGCAGCATAAGTCGCAAGGTCTGCTCTGTTATTGGTTGACCGGACTCTTTTAGCATTACAACAGCCCTTCCTATCACTCGACATACATCATCGTACAAAGCCTGGTATTCTTCTTTTGGCTGCATTCTAATCACTCCCTAAATACATCTAATTTTCTTCCAAAACGCTCTTACAAGAAAGAATTAACCAAATGATTTTCCCATAACTCACTTAAAAACCTCAAGATCGCCAGCGGCATGCCAGGGCATTGACTTTGACACCATGGCGCTGCCGAGCTGTTTTGGTATTGGCCGCCAGTAACCGCAACCCAGCCGATAAACCCGCAGATTGCGCGCCTGAGTGGTAATGTCACAGGCATGATAAAGCTGTTTATCGCCGGCAGGTAGGGCCCGTGTTCGATGTCTCCCTGCCCTACCAGTATTCGCTGATGGCCAGGCAGAGAGCGCCCGGAGAGAATGATTAATGGTGAATCTGTGCCTGGTCGTCTTCAGTCAAACCAGTCATTTTAACGGCGATGTTGCGGTCGATACCATACTGCAGTCTGGCTCGGGCAACCAAATATAAGCAATATAAAACCTGACGACTCATCTAATACGACAGAATCCGTTTCTCCAGAACGTCAGCTTTGCCGTTTATTCTCCGTGCAGGCCGTCAGTACTTTATCCAGCGATCCTACAAGCCAGTCGATATCCTCCGTCTGGAACGCCATCGGCGGGCGCAGCTTCAGCACGTTGCCATAGGGTCCGGCCACGGAGGTCAACACTCGCTCTGCGCGCAGGCGTTCGATAACGTCTAGCGCCAGCACTTTGTCCGGCGTTTTGCTCTCACGATTGCTTACCAGCTCGAAGCCGGTAAACAGCCCGGCGCCGCGCACATCGCCGACGCTCGGGTGGCGATCTGCCAGCAGCGCCAGCTCGTTACGTAACTGCTCACCGACCCTGAGGCTGTGCTCCTGCAACTTCTCCTCGCGAATAACCTGCAGCACGGCCTGGGCGGCGGCCATCGACACAGGGTTGCCGCCGAAGGTGTTGAAGTAGGGAATATCGTCACTGAAGGCAGCCAGTACCTCGGCTTTCGCCAGCAGCCCGGAGACCGGGATGCCGTTTCCCATCGGTTTTCCAAGCGTCACCACGTCCGGCACGATGCCGTGGCGGCCAAAGCCCCAGAAGCTATCTCCGGTGCGGGCAAAACCCGGCTGCACTTCGTCGGCAATAAAGATCCCGCCGTTGGCGTGCACTACATCGATTGCTGGCTTCAGGAAACCCTGCGGACCGGGCAGCACACCATCGGAGGAGAAAATCGAGTCCACCATGAGGCCGGCAAACTTGATGCCGTGTACGGCCATGTCGTCGATTTGCTTCTGGATCTCCTGCGCCCACCAGGTACCGAGATCGGGGGCGTCCACCCGATAGCGATCCGGCGGCGGCACCAGCCGGGTGGTGGGTGCCAGCGGCTGACCGCTGCCGAGCGCCGGGGAGGCGCCAGAGGTCAGCTCACTGGTACCATGATAGGCCTCCTGGCTGACGATGATCCCGGTACCGCCGCTCCAGGCTTTAGCAATGCGGATTGCCAGGTCGTTAGCTTCGGAGCCGGTGCACATATACATCGCCTTATTGATGGCGTCAGGCACGGTGGTCAGCAGGTCGGCAGTATAGTCCAGGATGCGCTCGTGCAGATAGCGGGTGTGGGTGTTGAGCTGGCTCATTTGCTCGTGCACGGCAGCAATCACCGCCGGGTGGCAGTGGCCGATGCTGGCGACGTTATTATAGACGTCGAGATACTTCTCTCCCGCCGCATCCCAGAGATACTGCCCTTCGCCGCGCACCAGATGTACCGGATTACGATAAAACAGACGGTAGGACTCGCCCAGCAACTGGCTGCGCCTGTCAGTCAGTTTCCGCGTCTGGGCATCCAGCGCATCCGCATGCTCTGCGCGAAAGCTGTTGGTATCCATGATAGTAGAACGTGTCGCCATGATAACTCCCGGTTTCGGTTGACTCGCTGGTTAAGCTCACAGGTTTTAGCCTACACGTGACACCCACCAAAATGCAATAAAATACACAAATACATTTTTGTGCACTCAAATAGTGAAATATAAACACCAAAAAAGTGCAATAAAATCCACAAAAAACCAAGAACACCAAGGATTTTATTATGAGAATTTTACTTATATAATTGTTTTTAAATGTTATTTAATTATATCCACATACAATCGATCTCCTGGCACATAAAGTGCAAACAATTACACATTCCTGATGACGCCACAGATAAGTGAATGCACAAAAAGCACATTCATGGCGTAAGGCGCAGCGCACCACCACTTTTAACCGCATTAAGGAGAGTTCAATGAAACGCTTTTCATTTCGCCGTACCAGCCTGATGGCCGCCTGTGCTCTCGCAACGCTCGCCGGAGCGGCACATGCGGGCACTATTACCGTGTATACCTCACTGGAAGAGGATGAGATTAAGGACTACGTCGAGAGTGCGAAAAAGGATATGCCGGATCTGACCATCAACGTACTACGCCTCTCTACGGGCGACCTGGGCCCGCGCATTCTCGCGGAGTCTAAAAATCCGCAGAATGACGTTATCTGGGGATGGGCGCTGACCAATGTGATGGACCCACGTATTGAGGGCTTGCTGGAGCCCTACACTGTAAAAGGTAGTGAAAAGCTTGATGCTGCCTCCCGCGCACCGGACCATAAGTGGTTTGCCACCACTGGCTATATGGCGGCGTTCTGCGTTAACACCGAAGCGCTGAAGGCAAAAAAACTGCCGGTACCGGAGACCTGGCAGGATTTGACCAATCCAATTTATAAAGGCGAGGTGGTGATGCCGAACCCGGTGTCCTCCGGCACTGGCTATCTGCAGATTGCGGCCTTGCTGCAGTCGAAGGGCGATGAGAAGGGCTGGGCGTTCCTGAAGTCGCTGGACGGCAATATCGCCCAGTACACCAAGTCTGGCTCCCGTCCCTGCAAAGCCGCGCGCACCGGTGAGTACGCAATTGGTGTTTCGTTGGCCTTTGCCGCGATGCAGTCCATTGAAGAAGGCTATCCCGTTGAAATGGTCATCCCGAAAGACGGTGCAGGCTACGAGCTGGAAGCCTCCGGCCTGATGAAGGCATCGAAAAATAAGGCCGATGCTAAACGCTTCCTCGACTGGACGCTCTCCGGTAACGCTACCACCCGGTACACCAAATACAAGGAGATTGTCACCATTCCGGGGGTACCGCAGTCGCAGGCTGCAAAGGCTGCGGGCCTGCCGGCGGACCTCTCGAAGGTGCTCTATCCGGTGGACTTCACCAAAAGCGCCAAAGAGCGCGATACCATTCTCGCCACCTGGCAGAAGACAATCGGTCGTTAAGCTGGAGGAGGACACTATGGCTCTGGTAATCGAAAATCTCTACAAAACTTTTGACGGCTACGTTGCCCTGGATCGCATCAACCTGTCAGTCGATAAAGCGGAGTTTGTCTGCCTGCTCGGTCCCAGCGGCTGCGGCAAGACAACACTGCTACGCATTATCGCGGGTCTGCTGGGAGCAGACGGCGGCAAAATCAGCCTCGACGGCCGGGATCTGGTCAACGTCCCGGCCCGTGATCGCGGGTTTGGCATCGTCTTTCAGTCCTATTCGCTGTTTCCGCATATGACCGTTGCCCAAAACATCGGTTATGGCCTGAACATTCGCAACACACCGGCTGCTGAAATCGAGGCACGGGTCAGCGATCTGCTGGAAACGGTAAAGCTTGCTGGCTTCGCTCATCGCTACCCGGCCCAGCTCTCGGGGGGACAGCAGCAGCGGGTGGCGATCGCCCGCGCGCTGGCGGTCAGTCCCTCTCTGCTGTTGCTCGACGAACCGCTCTCCGCGCTGGACGCGCGGGTGCGAGCCGGACTGCGCCAGGAACTGCGCGAGGTACAGCAGCGCCTCGGCATTCCGACTTTGATGGTGACTCACGATCAGGAGGAGGCGATGAGCATGGCGGATAAAATCGTCTGCATGCAGGGAGGCCGCATTATGCAGGAGGGAAGCCCGCGCGAGCTATACACCAAGCCGCACACCCGATTTGTGGCCGAATTTATGGGCCACAGCAACCTGCTGCCGCAGGCGGTGGTGCAGCACTGGATGCCGAACTTACTCGCAGGTGGCCAGCCGGAGGATGCCGCGCTGTTTATCCGCCCGGAGCGCATTGGCATTCGCCAGGCACCGGATGCGGAAGGGATGGTGGTGAGCACCAGCTTCCTCGGTAGTATTCAGCGAGTGCAGGTGCTGTGGCAATCTCAGCCGCTGCTGGTCGAAACCAGCAGCGCCGTAGGGCTGGCGGCCGGCGACCGGGTTACTCTCTCTTTTGACGCGCAGGACTGCGCATGGGTGCAGGCATGAGCAGATCACTTCTTCCTCCGCAATCAGCGGCTGACCGCTGGCTCTCCCGCCTCTGCCTTTGGCTGCCGCTGCTGGCGCTGCTGACCTTCTTCAGCGGACCAATGCTCAGCATCCTCTGGCACAGCCTGGTGGACGACCGCAGCGGCGCCGTCGGCCTTAATAACTACGTGACGCTGTTTGACGCTCCCGGCGTCTGGCGGGCGCTCGGCAACAGCCTGCTGCTGGGTATCGCAACCACGGTTATTACCCTGCTACTGGGTTTTATCGTCGCTTACGGCCTGCAGTTTACCGTGATGCCTGCGAAGCGCTTTATCACGTTCGCTACCGCGCTGCCGGTGTTGGCGCCTTCTCTGGTACTGGGGCTGGGGCTTATTTTTCTGCTCGGGCGCAACGGCATCGTCAGTAATATTCTGGGAGTGAGGCTGGATATTTACGGCTTTCACGGACTGCTGATTGCCGACGTGCTATATGCCCTGCCGCAGGCGGTGCTGATAATTCAGGCTGCTCTGCGCCACAGCGACGCCCGCCAGTATGAGGCGGCCGGCGTGCTGGGGGCCAGCGGCTGGAGACAGTTTCTCGATATCACCCTACCGGGCGTGCGCTTTGGTTTGCTCAGTGCCGGGTTCGTGGTGTTCACAATTACCATTACCGATTTCGGCAACGCTGTGGTGATCGGTGGCGACTTCCCGGTGCTGGCGACTGAGATTTACAGCCAGGTCAGTGGGCAGATGAAATTTGGTATGGGAGCGGTAGTCGGCATTCTGCTGCTGCTGCCGGCAGCAGCAGCAATCTGGATTGAGCGGGCAGCGGCCAGGCGGCAGAAAATGATCGGTACAGCTTCCGCTCAGCCCTACGTTCCGACGCCGCAACGCGGGCGCGATATTCTGTTCTGGCTGCTGAATATGCTGATTTCTCTGGCAATCGTCGCCACCATCGCCACGGTGGTGATGGCCAGTCTTATCCGGCTTTGGCCTTACCGGCTGGACCTGACCCTCAAACACTACAATATTGACCTGGCGGGGGGCTACACGCCGCTGTGGACCTCTGTTGGGATCTCGGCACTGGCGGCCATTGTCGGCACGCTGCTGTTGTTCCTGCTTACCTTCGGTATTCGCCGCCAGCCTGGGCGAACCGCAGACTTCGCCACACTGCTCAGCGCGCTGCCGGTGGGCGTACCCGGGCTGGTACTGGGGCTGGCCTACGTCTTTACCTTTAACAGTGCCGATCTGCCCTGGGGTATGCTCTATGGCACCGCATTACTGGTGGCGCTATGTAACTACTACCACTACCACACCCAGGGCTTCACCACCATGATGATGGGCATGCGCCACGTGCCCGGCTCGATGGAGGATGCCACCAACGTACTCGGCGGCGGGGTGGTGCGTATTATGCGCGACGTCTACCTGCCGGCGATGCGGGTGACGATTTTCTCGGTGGCGATGTTCCTGTTTATGCGCTCGATGGTGACGCTCTCGGCGGTAATTTTCCTCGTCACGCCCTCGCTGCCGCTCGGCGCGGTAACAGTGATGCGCCTCGACGAAGCGGGCTTCACCTCCCAGGCGGCGGCTTTTTCTACGTGCATCATGGGGATTGTCGCTATAATGGCGCTGCTCCTAAACCTGTTAACCGGCAAGCGCCAATAGAGAACATTTATTCATGTTAGAAGAGACCCGCCTTCACCGCATCTGCGCGCTGCTCTCCACCCTCAACCGGGTCAGCACCGAGCAGGTTGTCCAGCATCTCGGTGTCTCCCGCGAGACGGTACGCCGGGATGTGTTGAAGCTCGAAGCGATGGGCGCGCTGCGGCGGGTGCATGGCGGGATCGCCTCCATCGCTCAGGAGGCCGAGCCGCCGCTATCGGTGCGCAATACTGTACGCGCGAAAGAGAAGCGCGATATCGCAAGGGCGGCAGTGCAGCAGCTGACACCGGGGCAGACGCTGTTTATCGACGCCGGCAGCACCACCGCCCTGCTGGCGGACGAACTGCTGTCGATGCCAGGCATGATCATTATCACCAATAGCCTCAACGTGGCTCTCAAACTCAGTGGCGGAGAGATGGCCCTTAAGCATGAGGTTATCCTGCTCGGCGGCCATATGGGCCCGTCGCTACAGGCCACCAGTGGCGATCGGACCATCAGCGAAATCCACCACTACCGCGCCGACGTCGCCCTGTTGTCGCCAGTGGGGGTAACCGCCCGCGACGGCGCCAGCAGCTTTGCCCATCACGAGGCGGCCGTCGCCAGTGCGATGGTGAGGTGTGCTAAAACGCGTATTATTCTCGCGGACCACAGTAAAATCGGCGTCACCAGTCGGGTTATTTACGCTCAGATACCGGAGATAGACCTCATTATTACCGACGCTGCAGGTGCCGAACTTGCGGAGTGGCAGTGTCTGCAGCGAGGAGGCCCGCAGACGCTCGTCGCCTGAATTATAAGTAACATAGACACGAGGCGTGTTTATCAGCTGGATGGGATTTACTCCTGAAGGTCTAACTGCCTTCGGCAAAGGGAAACGGGTTATTTGTGTCAGTGGTTATGATCTTTATCATTAACTCAGTAACGGGATCGCACTGCCTGACCTTCTGGAAGCAAAACTCCGACACGCAGCTGAAACGGGGAGAGCCTTATACCGAGAGTTTGACAGGCTCTATACTCTTACCCGGCACGCTGAAATAACATACCAGGCGTGATAAGAACCTCCCTGAAGCCATCAGTTTACTTAACCCAGTCCTCCAGCGTCAAACCAGGCACCCGCTCGAACTCCCGAGTATTATTCGTCACCAGGATGGCGCCGGTCGCGATAGCGTGCCCGGCAATCGCGGTGTCGTTAAGGCCGATCGGTGTCCCGGTCGCGGCCAGTGCAGCCTTTATCTCCGTGGTGGCATCCACCGCGGCCCGCTCCCAGGGCAGCACGGCATCGAGGCGGGCGCAGAATGCATCGACCAGTTGCCCGTGACGGGGTGACGCTTTCTTGCCGCTCGCCCTGAAGCGCATCTCGGCGTAGGTGATAGCCGAGACCACGATGCGGTGATTTCGCAGGACGGCCTGCTCCAGACGCTTAATGATGGCTTCCGGCTGCTCGCGCATGATGAACGAGCATATGTTGGTGTCGAGCATGTAGGTTTTGTTCACAGGTTAAATCGTCCTTCGTCGCTGACAACGTCCTCACGCTCCGCCATAAAGTCCGGATCGGCCTTTTCCAGCTGCGCGAACGAGCCCCAGGTCGGCCGGACAGGACGCAGGATGATGCTGTCCCCTTCCCGGACGATCTCCAGCTCACTGACCCCCTCAAAATCCAGGTCGCGGGGCAGACGGATGGCGCGGTTATTGCCGTTTTTAAAAATAGAAACTGTGCGCATGGGTTTTCCTCATATGCCGGGTATGCCAGGGAGTATTCCCGCATAGGTGAAGTATATGCCTTTAGAATGGGTTTGTATAGGTGATGCATATGCAGATGCTTAGCATATGGATATGCTTGACATATCCTTTCTTCTCTCTTTTTCACCGAAGATCCGAAAAAAGCCAAAGTCGGTAATTATTGAACCGAGACAATACTCAGCTATCCACTCATTTGTGGGGTCAGTCCAATCTTGGTTTATAGTAATACACCACACAAACACGGTCTGAGAATAACCGTGAACTGTGCCGACACGCTATTACCGCTAAAGGTCGTGGCAACTGGCGGTAAGGCAGGCCGACATTGTACGATTATAAAATGTTGGATAGAGTTATCTTGATGTACGAAAAAGAATTAAAACTCAATGGGATATATCTGCGGTTAATGTCCCGTAGAGTACTGTTCCCCGCATCGTTCAACATCTACACTGATTGCCCATATTGTAGGGTGATTATGGGATTTGGATTGTTTTATCCCCATGGGAAAAAAAGGCCATTCGTGGCTCTTTGTCTTACCTCAAGGCCTCCAGCCAGTTCAATAACTCTCTCAAATGCTGCCCTCTAACCTCCCCCGCCCTGTTTAGCCGTAGCGGTGATACCAGATTTTCTCACCTCTTGATTTACCCTCAACCTTAGATTGGTTGGCAGTAGGTGGCGCTGTAGCGTCGTTCCGGCAAACTTTACCGTCTGTGCATAGACAATTACCATTGCACCACACCAGAGAAAGCTGGTGATCGGTTCTTCCTCAGTCTGTTTTAAACGTTCTGGCATGTCTGCTATTCCCTGACGTTTCAAATAGAGATGCAGCATTATTGTAAATACACATTGTGGAGGTATTATGTAGAAAAATCTGTCCATTTTCACCGCATCCAACAACTCTTTAACCCAACCCCCACCTGAGGTGACCCTGACCCAAAATCCGGCGCCATTCAGACACAGAATTCCGGCATGATGTCCCCTCCCTGAACTGAGGTGGTGCCGATGAAAAAACTCGAGGTTGCAAAATAACTCGAGGTGACATCACATATTAACTAAGTAACGAGTACCCGTTCAAGGCTGGCGACATGGTTGGAGAGTGTGAAGTCCTCTGCGAGGATGGCATTTCGTCCCATGCTAGTTGAGAGAACGGAGTCGCCGGACGATCAATACAAGAACCCCCGCAGAGATGACAGCAATGACAGCGATGACGGATGCCCCAATATAGGCGTCGCGCACGCCGGCGGCAATGTTGCTTTCCCCACCAGTGCGGGTGGAACCGACGGTCATGAGCGTGACGAGCGTCGCCGTTCCAGCTGCGCCAGCCAGTTGTTGCACGGTTGAAAAGGTCGCGCTGCCATGCGAGTAAAGCGCGGCGGGGAGCGAACTGAGGGCCACAGTCATCAGAGGAGTAAAGAGAAAGGCCAAAGCGATGTGCATCACAGTGAACATAATCATCGCCGAAAGTGAGGAATCGTACTGAGCAAGCGCCAGCACGAAAGCGAACTGTGATAACGCCAGTAGAACCGCCCCGGACATGATAAGAGGGCCAATACCGCCCCGATCGTACAGACTCCCGACTACCGGTGAGAGTACCGCGAGAAGCACGCCACCAGGCAGCAGCAGCAGGCCGGTGGCAAATGGGCCGATCCCCAGCACGTTCTGCAGGTAGAGAGGGAGAACAGTGAGCGTGCCGAACAAAGTCATCGCCACCAGTCCGGTGACAATGATCGCCCACGAGAACTGAGCCGTCCGGAACGTGCGCAAATCCAACAGAGCAAGGTCATGATGAGCGAGATATCGTTGCCGAATGATGAATACAAGCAGGAAGGCAGCGCCAACGGTAAGGGGGATCAACGGATTAATGTGCGCCACGTCGTTCGCGGACTCTCCGATGCTAACGAGCCCGAACAGGATGCCGCCAAACGCAAAAACGGAAAGAATAACCGAGAGCACATCGATACGAACGCGGCGCGTCTGGGTTACATTGCGCAAGCGGAAGATGCCAATAAGGAGCGTCGTCATAGCAATCGGCAACACTGTCCAGAACAGGAATGGCCAGTCCAACACGCTTAGCACCGCGCCAGACACTGCAGGTCCGAGCGCGGGCGCTGCTGCGGTTACGATCGATATAGTGCCCATGATAGAACCCCGTCGTCGTGCTGGCACGGAGTGCATTACTGCTGTCATGAGCAAGGGCATCATGACGGCAGCGCCCGCCGCCTGCACTATACGACCGGTCAGGAGCATGGCGAAACCTGAGGACAAGGCCGCAACTAAGGTGCCGATTGTAAATAGCGACATGGCCGTGATGAACAATTGGCGAACGGTGAAACGCTGAAGAAGGAAGCCTGAGACCGGGATCACTATCGCCATAGTGAGCAGGTATGCAGTCGTAAGCCACTGTGCTGTCGCTGCAGATATACCGAGGTCGACAATGAGGGTTGCCAAAGCCACATTCATGATAGTCTCGTTAAGCACGACCACGAACGTCGAGACCACCAAGATCCCCAGAACAAGTTTCGTACCGGGTGCGAGACGATCACCGGAAGTACTACCCGCTTCAGCCAAGGCGCGCGGTGTCAGAATATTCCGTTCACTGTTCATTTGCTCGACACCACCACTGATCTAGGATTATTCCACAACCAAATCAGGCCCTCAGAACTCTGCACCCAGCGGATGGGGGAAGCAATTTCTATCCAGGAGTTTCTGAATCCGCACAACGGTCCAGTTTTAGTTGACCACTTCATTTCCATCATTTTGCCCCGCAGAAATCATCATGTCTGTATAACTTCATACCAGAGAGTCACTCTACCATAGCGAACTACGCCAGCTGTGCACAGAGTGTGCGACAAAGTCAACGATGACGACAGGAAGCATAGGAAGGATAAATCGGTGTGGCAGTGGCTTGGACGAAACGGACATAGTTAGTTAACCATTCACACAGCTTCAAGATCATCGAGCAGTGAATAAGAGATCCGTCAACGCACATTACACAAATATTCGTTGTTATCGTCTTGTGTCCGATCCCCCCAGAGTTTCCGAAACTGAGACAACATCCGGCAGGTCAACCACGCAGACATAATCTCGTTTTCAAGATCCCCCCAGTCATATTTGAACCCGATGCGTGGCATCGGCTATGTCGCTGCTACACCCTGATGCCCATTCCACCGGATGGTATACAATTACATTTGCCTCATTAGCTACCAGCACAAGGGCGCCATGAACCTGATTAAAACAGTTTGCGTGTAAAGCATTGCAAATGCCTCTTTAGGGTCGACTCTCATTATCAATATAAAGTAGTGTTATTCTTCACAAATAAAAACAGGTTGTTTCCAATGGACCGTCTTACCAGTATGGCTGTTTATGTTAAGGCCGTAGAACTCGGCTCTTTTACGGCAGCGGCCAATGCACTGACAATGTCGCCACAGCTTGTAGGAAAGCATGTTTCAGTACTTGAACAGCATTTAGGTGTTCGTCTACTGAACAGAACCACTCGTCAGCACAGCCTGACAGAAGCAGGTCACCACTTTTACGAGCGGGCAAAAATCATTCTTGCTGAAGTCGAAGCCGCCGAATCCTTCGCGGAAGAAGCCCGAATAATCCCCCGAGGTCGTCTTAAAATTAATGCGCCGGTGACGTTCGGCATCAATGCGCTGACACAAAAACTGCCACTTTTTCTCAATCAGTTCCCTGAAATCAGCATCGAACTGACGCTGACTAACCGATATGTCGATCTGATTGATGAAGGATATGATGCCGTTTTTCGCGTAGGTGAACTGGCGGACAGTGGATTAATGGCGAGAAAGCTGGCGCCCTATAACCTTATTATCTGCGCATCCCCTTCCTATCTTGCTTCGGCCTCCCCCTTGCATGTTCCGGAAGATTTGCTGCACCATGAATGTCTGATTTTCACGCATACGTCATTGCGAACGACATGGACTTTTGAAGGCCGCGAGGGAAGCATATCTATTCCCGTGAGCGGCCGCCTGCTGCTGGACAGCGGCGAAGCCTTAATCAGCGCGGCGCTGGCCGGCTTTGGCGTGGTTATGCAGCCTTCCGAACTGGTTATTCCGCATATTGAGGCAGGCAGGCTCAATGCCGTATTGCCCAATTATACAATCCCCCCCCGCCCGTTTCATTTGATGTATGCGCCGGATAGAAGACTAACCCCCAAACTGCGTTGTTTTCTGGCCTTCGCAACAGAAAATTTCGGGCAAGATACGGTGGACTCATGAGCTGATTAGGGATTTACGCCAGCGAGACATCCCAATGCAGCCCCGTGTCGGCGAGGGTGACGACTTCATTTGCCACTGCCCGCGGTATGCCGTTTTCGCTAGAATGATACATCCGTTGAACTGCAAATAAAAAGGCGTATAGGTAAAATGTCTATCCCTATCTCGACCGAATCTTTCCGTGGCATCGTCTATTTCGTCGCCGCCGCCAATGCACAAAGCTTCACTGAAGCTGCGGAACAGCTTGGCATTACAAAATCAGCTATGGGTAAAAGCATCAGCCGCCTTGAGCACAGTCTGGGAACGCTGCTCTTTCACCGCACCACGCGTAAAATCAGCCTGACCACGGAAGGAGAGGCCTATCTGGCCAGTTGCCAGAGCGCGCTTGATATACTTCAGTCGGCGGAAATAGCCTTGCGTTCAAAGCTCACGGAACCGTCGGGTCTGGTGCGAATTGATATGCCCGCCGCATTTGGCCGTTCCGTCATGCTGCCTGTCCTGTTGGATATGTGCCGGCGTTATCCTCATCTGAAACTCACACTTACCTTTAATGACAGGGTTATCGATCCGTTGGATATGGGTTTCGATCTGGCGATCCGCTTCGGCCCTTTGAAAAACAGTACGGACCTGATCGCGCGACGACTGAATGAGCAACGCCTGATTCTGTGCGCCTCTCCCGCGTATCTGGCGCAGTACGGCATACCGCGTACCCTTGACGAGTTGAAACAACAGCGCTGCATTATGGCCTGGCGCGGCGGTAAGCCACTGAGCTGGCTGATTAAAGGCGCCGACGGGCAGGATGTAAAGTTCAATCCATCGCCTTTTCACCAGATCAGCGATGGCGACGCCATGATTGAAGCCTGCGTGGCGGGGGCAGGTATCGTGCAATTCCCGGAATCCTTGCTACGGCCTGTTATTGAAGCAGGCAAGCTGGTTACGCTGCTGCCGGAGCTGACGCCTTCGGCCACGGAACTGAACGTCATCTGGCCCCGTTCGCGCCACCTTTTACCTGGCGTAAGATTTATCATTGATGAGTTGGTCAGCCTTTCCGCAGCGAATGCTTTTGGCTGATTGTAGAATTTATATCTACTCAGCGTGTTCTTTTTGCACCTTTATCAACCTGAAAGTTAGCACTAGGATAAAACAGCCATCAGGATGAACTGACAAACCAGAATCGTTCCAACGCTAAAAGAGGATCGAATCATGCCCGTAGTTAACATCCAGATGTTCGAAGGCCGCGATGAAGCCAAACCTGCGATAGCCAAAGCCGTCACCGACGCCATTGCCGAACATACCAATGTCGATCCGCAGTATGTATACGTTATTTTTAACGACGTGAAGACCGAGAACTGGGCCATTTCCGGTGAATTGTTTTCCGAGACGCTGAAAAAATCAGGCTGAGGATTGTTTATATCCTATCCCTTCTTGTGTCTATATCAGGCCGTTGTTCAACCGTGAACAACGGTTCTGACCCGTGCGGCGCTATATAACTACCGATGAAAAGGAGGCCCGAAATGAAGATTTTCATCACAGGTTCAACAGGATACATTGGTGGCTCGCTGTCAGTATATTTACGCGGCGCCGGACACCGCATTCGAGGGCTGGTCCGTAATCCAGATAAGGCCGGACTGCTGACGGCCAGAGGGATCGAACCCGTTCTCGGCGACCTGAGTGACCGGGAGTTGCTCACCCGCGAGGCACAGCAGGCCGATGCCGTAATCAATGCCGCCAACAGCGACGACCTGAATACCGTGGAAACCTTATTGACGGCGCTTCGCAGCAGCGGCAAGCCGCTCATCCATACCAGCGGAACCAGTGTTATCGCCGATATGAGCGATGGCAATAAAGTCAACGACACCAGCTTTGATGAGAACAGCGCGCTGCTGATAACGCCGGAAAAACAGGCTCGAAGGGCGATTGATGAAAAAATACTGGCAGCACAGGGAATACGCGGCATAGTTCTGTGCAATAGCCTCATCTATGGAGAGGGGAAGCTCCCTGGCACCCGCAGCGTACAGATCCCGCTGCTCATTAATCAGGCCAGGGAGAGCGGCGTAATGCGCATCGTTGGAAAAGGCGTGAATATCTGGTCGAACGTCCATATAGATGATCTTTGCGAACTTTACCGACTGGCGCTGAAAAATGCGTCATCAGGCGCATTCTATTTTGTCGAAAATGGAGAATCATCCTTTGCTGAATTAGGGACTGCGCTGGCGAAACGTCTCGGCGTCCAAGGGCCGGAAAGCTGGTCGATTGAACAGGCTGCACAGGTATGGGGTCAAACCCGGGCCCGCTACTCATTAGGTTCCAACAGCAGGGTCAGATCGGTGCGCGCCCGCCAGGAACTAGGCTGGAAACCGCGACATAACTCCGTTATCCAGTGGATCCTGACCGAAATGGCGATCGAATAGCGACCCGTTGTCCGGCGAAAAGAACGAAGAGACAGGGAGCCCCGGTTCAACCTCATTAGTTCATCCCCTACAAAACGTTTGCAGAGTCCAATCCAAATGACGCTTTATCTGCCGGAGCACTGCTGGTTATCATCACATGGAATCCATTGTTTTATATCGGATCAGCAATTGATTTCATACCATTAGTTTAGGCAATTAAATTAGCATACCGGGGAATTTATGAGTCTGATACGCACCTTACCTTTTTCTCTCGGCTTGTTCTGTGCCGCTGACTTTTTTTCCGCCGGCGCCGCGGCCAGCTTTGCCGTCGGTGACTTCACGCTTTCCGGCGTATCACTAGAACAAAGCGCGTTCAAAGGCGAGCCGGCGTTTAAAATGACCATGCCTTCTGCGGCAATACAGGATCCAGAGACGGAAAAACTGGCCGACCGAAACTTTATGGCATGGTTGCCGCTTGATTTTGGCGATGGTGTGGTGGAAGTCGACGTAGCCAGCCAACTCGTGGAAAAGGCGCCAGCCTACGCCAGAGGGTTCATCGGTCTGACTTTCCGCATTGACAACGACGGGCACTTTGAAAGTATTTATCTGCGCCCCACGAACAGCATTGCGGAGGATCAGGTTCGGCGTAATCACAGCGTTCAGTATGTCGCTTACCCTGATTACAAATTTGACAGACTCAGACAAGAATCACCGGAAAAATATGAAAGCTATGCCGGGCTGGACATGGAACGCTGGGTACATATGAAAATTATCGTTACCGGACAGAAGGCAGTGCTTTATTTGGACAAAAATTCAACGCCGGCATTGATCGTCAACGATTTGAAACTGGGCGCAAACCAGCGAGGTGGAGTTGGTGTCTGGCTAGAGTCAGGCACAGTTGCTTATTTCCGCAATTTAACAGTGACCACAGCCAACTGATTTGGATAAAGAGCATCATAAAGATAAAAGACAATCTGTTAAAATATCATTTAAAATCAATAAATAAAACAATATCAGTAACTATACTCATCAATAACACTGCTACAACAATGTAGCTTGACAATACCGAAACGATACGTCATCGTTTCGGTATTGTGTTTTTATAAAACTGAGATAAATAATCAGACGGTGTATTAATGTCCAGAAGCAAAACAGAAAATATTCGAAACGCCTTTTTGAACGCGGCAAGAGACCTCTTTCTTGAAGTCGGTTTTGAGCACACAACAATGGACGCAATAGCAGCAAGATCAGGTAGCGCAAAATCAACACTATACCGCTATTTTGACTCAAAAGAGTCATTATTCTCTTCCTTGATAGCCATCGCATCGCAAGAACATGATGGCGAAATAATCAATTTTTTGTACCGTAGCGGACATGGCTCGCAGTTTAGTTCCCTTTCAGGGAACGCAATAGATTCGCTTAATTTCCCCGATCATGAAGAAGACTGCCAATACGCACTAATTAAATTTGGGCAATACATCCTTACCAGTTTTCATACACCACAGTCACTTGCTGTGCGGCGGATGATGATTGCCGCTTCAACAAACCCTGATTTGGGCCGGTTATTTTACCAACAAGGTTCGGCCCGGGTGGTTTATCATCTTGAAAAATATTTCAAGCCATTTATTGAAAAAGGTTATTTTTACAACGCAGATCCTCACGTCGTCGCCTGTCATTATTTTGGCTTACTGGAGTCCGAAATCAATGAAGCAGGTTTATATAATGTGATTGTCCAGCTAAGTGAAAGACAAATATCGAATATAGTTTCACGCGCGGTAGAAGTTTTCATGCGTGCCTATGTGCGTAAATATCCTGAGTAAAAGGCTAGCCCCCTCCCTCTTTCAATTATTAATAAAAAATCGTTTTCGAGCCCTCTGGCCCAATCATTCGAGTCTTGTAAGCAGATGTGGGCAATAGGTTAGCTCTGTTTCGTACCGTAGCCTAGGAAACACGAGGCCTCTTGAGCATCATATCCCTTCTTTCCAGATATCGAGTTTTCGCCGCAGTTTGGAACACGTTTTAATTCATCAAAAAACCAGCCGCTTGCTCTAGTCATGAATCAGACGTGCTTCCTGCCATGTAGTGTTCCCAGCTATAGTAGGCAACGTAGCATTCCTGGTTGGCCCAACATTCGAGACGATGCCCGGGCTGATGGAGTTTATCTAACACATCACCCTAGCAAATGCCAACGTTCACCATAGTCCCAGTCAGATCCGCCGTTGTTACCGCCAGCACACATTCGCCGGATTCAGACAGTGCCTTGTGGGTATAGCCCCAGACCACGATGCGGCAAGGCATGGCTCAGCGCGGCATTGGTCAGGACCTCGATCAAGCCTTGCTGCCCCTAGCCAGTATTGCTCACAACCCAATCGATGTGCCACAGGTTGCGGATGGATGGCGTTGGTGATATTGGTGACGACGTCGCCCTAGCCGACCTCGATGACAAAAATGTCGTGGCCGATTTCCAGTGCTATACGCTATCAGGGGATTGCGGTGTAGGAACTGCACATGGAGCCCATGCTGTTCAAGACACTGATATGAGTTGGAGTTCACCTTTTCCGTGCTTCATTTATGCTATGCGGGAAGGGTCACGCAATGTTGCGACGTCGCCCTAAGTTTTGCTGATTTTTGAGACGGAAACCGTGAGTGGGCGACGCCAACGGTGATTAGATCATGATCATGCGTATTGCTTTGCTGCTAGCTTGTACGGCAAAAGTGAAATGCGTTATCATCCGCCCCGGCTATCTACTTTTACATCGTTTTGATTATGCGTTCACTGAATCAATCTTCAGTGGGATTTTTCTTGTTCGTTTGATTAACCGCGCTGCGCGCTGGTTGATAAGCGGAACAGTGATGTAAAAGGCCATTCCCATGTCATTTTCCTCCATTCGCAATTTTTGCATTATCGCCCATATCGACCACGGTAAATCCACGCTGGCCGATCGTTTTATTGAACTCACCTCAACCGTAGTCCGGCGGGATATGCGGGAACAGCTGCTCGACTCCATGGATATTGAGCGTGAACGCGGCATCACCATCAAACTGCAAACGGTGCGTATGCGCTATCAGAGCGATGGGGGCCGCCAGTATCAATTCAATCTGGTGGATACGCCGGGACACGTCGATTTTTCCGCGGAAGTTTTGCGCAGCCTGGCCGCCTGCGAAGGCGCGATACTGCTCATTGACGCCACGCAAGGCGTTCAGGCTCAGACCATCGCCAATCTCAATCTGGCGCGACGACATGGCCTTACCCTACTGCCGGTCCTGAACAAAATTGATAGTCCGCAAGCCGATATCGCCAGCGTGATGCAACAACTGGCCGACATTCCCGGCCTGGATATCAGCACGGTGTTGCCGGTATCTGCAAAAACCGGGGAAGGCGTGGCCGCCGTGCTTGCGTTCGTCGCCCGGCATTTACCCTCCCCGCGCGGCGAATCGCACGCCCCGCTCCGGGGGTTGGTGTTTGACTCCCATTATGATCCTTATCACGGCGCCATCATGCATGTGCGTATCGTGGACGGCAGCATCAACACCGGCGATGCTCTCTGTTTCATGTCATCCGGTTTTCGCTTTGAGGTCACTGAAACCGGGGCTTTCCTGCCTGAGCGTCAGCCGTGTAAAAAACTGGATACCGGAGAAGTGGGCTATATCGCCGCCGGGATTAAAGATGCGGGCGCGATCCGGGTCGGCGATACCCTGACGCTGGCGGCGAATCCCGCAACCAAGGCGGTTTCCCGCTATCAGGAGATGAAACCGATGGTGTTTTCCGGGCTTTATCCCGATGCAGATGACGCTCTGAAAGGATTGCGCCACGCCATGGATAAACTGTCTCTTAATGATGCGGCGCTGCACATTGAACCGGAAGTCTCCGCCTCGCTGGGTGCGGGCTTCCGCTGTGGTTTTCTGGGGATGCTGCACATGGATATCGTCCGCGAGCGCCTGAAGCGGGAATACGGCATCTCGGTGATTGCCACCGCGCCCAACGTTGAATATCGCGTCTGGTTACATAACGGCCAATGCCTGAGCGTCGATAACACGGCGCATTTCCCGGGCGAAGACGTGCTGAATTACGTCGAAGAGCCTTATGTCGTCAGCACCATTCATACCCCGGATACCTATGTGGGCGCCATGATGGAGTTCTGCGCCTCCCGGCGCGGCGAGTTTGTGGATATGCGCTATCTGGACGGCGGCGCCGTGCGTCTGACCTGGGCGATCCCGCTTAATGAGATGGTTTTCGGCTTTTTTGATACATTGAAATCCCTCACCCAGGGCTACGCCACGCTGGATTACGAATTCTCAGGCTATCGCCGCGCCGACCTGGTGCGTTGCGATATTTATCTTGATAACCAACTGGTGGACGCCTTTTCTTTTATCATCGCCCGACAAAAGGCCTGGGCGCGGGCGTCCGAAATCGTGAAAACGCTGAAGTACGTCATCCCGCGCAAGCTGTATCCGGTGCCGGTGCAGGCAAAAGTGGAAAACCGCTTCATCGCGCGGGAAGATATCCCGCCGTTGCGCAAAAGCGCGCTGGCGCAAGGGTTTCAGGGCAGCGTATCGCAGAAAAAACGGCTTATTCGTAAGCAACGCGAAAATAAGAAACACAACATCGGGTTTTCAAAACGGGAAATCCCACGCGAGGCGTTTATGGCGATTTTGGCGATTGACGGCTGATTATCCATTGCCTCCGGATACGGCGGCCGAAGCACGCAGATCGCCCTGTATAGACAGGGCGTATTTGTCAACCGATCTCAGGAAGAGACTCATGGCGACGGCCCGCCATGAGCGATAAATCAAGTTTGATTAAAAACGATAGAGATAACCGACGCTCACCATCGTTTGGCTTGAACTGTCGACTAACGGGCTATCTTTGATGGCGCTGCCGAACCGGGTGGCGCTCGCATCAAGAAACAAGGTGTGACGCCGTGCCAGGGTGTAATCCAAGCGCACCCCCGCCTCAACATTGGTGGTGGACTCCCCCTCATAAAAACCGCGGTTTGGACGCGCTTCTGATGTCTTCACGCCATAATAGTAATCAACGAATTTGCTGTCCACCCACGCAACAGCCAACCTCGGCGTTATGCCAAAAGCTCCGGAGGAAAAACGCCGCTCCGCCTGCAATTTTGCACGAGAGCCCTTGCTATTGCCGGAAACGTCGCCAAGAACTTCCGCCGAAAGATCGACGATGCCCGTCTTCCACATCATTGCCCCCCCTGCCCATATACTGCCCTTGCGATCATCCATGCCGGCAAGGAACGGGGAGTCGTCTGCATCATAGCCGTCCCCAGCGTATCTGGCTCTCAGGCTCAGCGTAACGGATTCACTGGAAAGAAGTTTTAAATCCAGCTTTGGAACAGAGGCACTAATCCATCTGTTTTCGTACGAAAACAGAGGCAAAGGTAAAACATCGGCATCAACATCACGATAAGGTTTTTGTACAACAGCGACTCCCGCGCCTAATGACCATTTTGAAGATCCCTCCTCATCGGAACGGGTAGTTTGTGCCGTAGCAATCGATACCCAACAAAGCGAAACTGTAAATATTGCCAATACCGCTGATCCTGAACAGTTGATCAATTTAAAAGAATTGGTGGGATGTCTCATTACATAATCCTTTTTTACGTGAGTGGGAAGGCTCATTCAAAGGGTGTTAATCCTGGTGTCCCCCTATAAGCAGGGAAAACACATCCATAATTCGTGACATAATTCCCCCAACCATCTTTGCGAACCAGTTTAAATGGCCAGTCAGATGGCTGAGAGTTACCTATCTCATAACCAACTGAATTATAAGACATTTAATTTGATGGTAACGTCAATTACTACATCACAGGAAAGCAATGGCCATCTCATAGAAGCAATACAAACAAGATTGAATCTCCCTGCGATGCCACCTTTGGACTATTCATCATGTTGTCACTTTCGCACCACCATCAGGATTATTGACAGTAACGAAACGATACTGTTTCGTTTCGTTATTGTCAATCTATAGAAACTATTTCTACTGTATATTGGGTATTGACCCCGACCAGAAATCCTCTATCCATTCAGAAACAAAATTGCTACATGGTGAACACGCCTCCGAACGGAGGTAGTGCCGATGAGAAAGTCACCATTCACCGAGTGGAACAAACCGCATCGTTGGTTGCATTAGTGCCACTGCTATGGTGGGTGCATCATTGCCATCATTTTTCTACCAGCGAACAAAGGGTTTTACATACTGGGGCTGATGATTTTCAACTTATACCCAGGTTTCAAATTCCGCTGCCAGTAAAACTCTCCCGTACATGCATTAATACCAACCAGGAGACAGAATACTTAATAGTGTCTGAAGTATTATCTTTCGCTCAATACGCTAACTATAATGTGACTTATTAGCCTGATTCAGTTAAACGCAGAAGGAGGTGGAGGTATTCCATCCCATTACCTAGTGTAAGAAATATGCCGGAATTCGCCTTCGGATATGAAACACATCCGGCAGATGTGAAGAGGAAAATCTGGGGCTGTAGACTCTGCTTTGTCGAAGTGAAACTCAAGAAGACCATGTTGCAGGACGTACTGGAAGGGAATGGTTAATAATTTACTACTCCACTAAGGCAACAGCAAACGACGGGGTTGCTTTGCTATGCGGACAGTAGCAGTACCATTCCATTACCGATCTTTTGTCACCGATGTCAGCGTACTGCACCTGCACATTCTGTATATCTATGTAGCCCGAATCCATTATGGCTATTGCTGGATGCAAATGATGCTCAGGCCGGGATAATAATTAATACTTAACACGCTCGCGGCCTGTGATATCAGAGGTAACATTGAAGCCTTCTACAACCGGACCCGGCGGCACAGTCATCTCGGCGGCGTCAGCCCGGAGGAATTCGAGCAGGCCTCGTCGTGAGGACTGGATATGTCTACGGTTGTGGAGTCAGTCCAGTCTAGATTATCCTTGGCAATTCAAATGAATGTTAGAGACAACCCTTGGGTTATTTATATAAATAAGCCGGTGATTAAATCAGCCTACGTCATCACTGCTAAGAGTTTACTTAGAAAAAATTAGACTAACGACTTTCAGATACGTAATTTCACCACCACACCTCTGTTTATATCTATATTTACTATCCTGAGTGTTCGTTGGATCGAACACTCATAGGTTCTGGATTTGAGAAAAATTACGAATCCAATGGAATAAATACCTAACTCAAGATTGATTTAGTTATATCATATGGATGAAATACTCTTTTATCTAGATGAACTAAGGAATGATCGTATTTATTTAAAAGAAACGGTCTTTCGTTATAAACTTAACTCTAAAAATAAACCATAGTTTTAAAACTGGAGATCCATGCATCATCAGTTTTGTTTAGTCCTCCAGGGCGATGCCAGAATTGAATTCCCGGTTGTAATTCAAGCCAACTTACGGGAAGATATCGATAATACATTTCCACATCAATTGAGTGATCCGGAACAGGTTTATATCTTGAGTTATGATAATCATTTATACCCGATATGACATTTTGTTGATACTGACTTTGGCGATAATGATTACTCATATCCATATAACTCACACCAATACCAATCCAATCACTGGGGCGTGCATCAAACAGACCACGGTAACGTAGTGAAGCGGCAGTAGCGAAATGAATATAATTACTACGCTGGTCTCCCAGACCAATATTCCATCCAATACTCATACCTCGGTTAGGGTCATCAGAATGTTGAGTGATTTGTTGGTTAGCGGCTGACCAAAAAAACAATGTCCTTTTATACTCTTTATAACCCTCAAGGTCGGTTAGGCCATTAGGTTGAGATTTTCCACTGTATAAATCTGGTTGTGTAGCGTTAGAAACAAAACCTCCTATGTTGTACACTCCTGGTAAGTTATTTATATGCGTTCTCATTTCAACTTCAAAAGGAAGTATAACCCCCTTACTACCTTTTGTGGACCAACTCCATGCGTGACTTCGATCTGTTGCTTTCGAGTTTTGCTCCATTATGCCAGTTTTCAGTGTCAACTCAGGAGTAAGTTTATAAGCAAAAGTCGAGCCCCACGTATGAATGTTCCAGTTGCTCCATAAAAACGCATTTGCTGATTTACCACCACACAACATCAGCGTCTGAAAATCGCAGGGTGTCGCTTGATCAAATGTTTGCATCTTGCTCATCATACCAATGCGCCATTTTAGACGATTTTCATCAAAATCTCTGCTGAATGTAAGCCAGCCTAAACGGGTAATTGAACCTCTTCCATAACTTTCCTGGGTGGAGTCATTACTTTTTACTCGTGGATCTCGAATTCTTTTAATCGTGAGATTATCATCATGATTTCGATTAACAATGTTACCTTCAATTCTCGCCGCAGGGATGCCCGTTAGAACTTCCAAGTCCTGAGTAAATGTTAACGAAAACTGGTCAATATAAGCGAGATGCTTGTCATTATTATACCCACCATCGACGTTATAGGCCATTTGATTCAAATATACTAAATTATAGTTAAATCCATTATTTTTAAGGATAGGTCTAATTCCCATCATATCGCCCAGTAATCCTTCGCGCTGTTTTTCAAAACCTAATACTGTTCCATTCCATTGCGAAGATGTTGCATGAGCAATATTACCGGCAAAACTAATTCCGGAGAATAATATAGAAGCAAACCTCAGATATTTAATCATTTTCTACCTGTATCATAGAGTTAGCGTTGTTACACTATTACATACTTCTTCTATCATGTAATTTATCAATAATCCATTAGGTTTAATGCAAAAAAAAACCTAAATCGCCAGTTTCTAGTAAAAATGGCGATTTAGGTTTTGCCTGCTACGCAGTAACAATCCTGATATGTACATATATAACTATTCTTTATCATTTTTCAACTTATTTATTCAGCCAATGCAAGGAGCGTGATGATAGTCACATTAATGTACCATTGTGGAAATGCTAATATGTAGATGTAAATTGTTCTACATAAGACGAGAGATTTACTGTATTCATGCCCCATACCCCTACAAATTAGACAAGGCGGTAAACTAGTCGGAACGTTCAGATCAGATGAACGGTGAGGATGTGATTCAGAGATGTAAGTGAGCCATATCACACTTACATAAGAGAATCAGGTGATGCTACTGGAAAATGAATAAAGACGTTGATATTTTAATCCTAGCTCTATTGACAGGATTGTTACTGCGTAGCAGGCAAAACCTGAACTTCGATATATTCAAAATGGATATACTGATGTTCAGGTTTTTTTTTGCCTGTTTTATCTAGTAGAACCTGATGTGTAGGTTAACAGCCTCGCGGAGGCTAAAACTAAATTTCATAGAATCATAACCAAATGATTAAACATAAATTTTTGGAGGCATTATGCAATTTAAATTAACTCACCTCGCTTACCTAATTCCTGCGATGATTTTTTACGCTACAAGTACAGGCGCACATAGTAACTTGTCAGTCAAACCAGCATCAGAAGCAACAATCGCTTTTCAAAAACAGTTTTTGGCAACACTTCCAACAGACAACGATTCCGACATCGACTCCGTTAATCGGGGGTTCATTACAACCCGGAAGGAGCCTATTATTCCTTCAGGTAATGGAGGGATCGCATGGGATTTAACCAGATTTGATTTTGTAAAAGGACCCGCCCCAGCAACTGTAAACCCTTCATTATGGCGACAAATTAGCCTTCTTCGTCATCATGGTTTGTATGAGGTAGGAAAAGACGTTTGGCAAATTCGTGGGTTTGATGTATCAAATATGACCATTATTCGGGGTAAAACCGGTTGGATAATTATTGATCCTTTAAATACTAGAGAAACAGCTGCAGCTGCACTGGAGTTGGTCAACCAAACTCTTGGTTCAAGACCAGTGTCAGCTGTGATGTATACCCATACCCATGCAGATCATTTTGGTGGCGTTCGTTCAGTAGTGGACGAGCGTGATGTCCGGAAGGGAAAGGTTGTTGTCTATGCTCCATTTGGTTTTAATGAAGAGAGTGCCAGTGAAAATATAATGGCCGCACCTGCAACAGTCCGAAGGGGAATATTTCAATTTGGAGTGGGTATAAAACCCGGTGTAAGCGGAAATATGGGGACAGGTCTAAGTGGAAGTATTGCCGCAGGAGAGATAACCTTGATCGCCCCGACAAAATTTGTCAGTAAAACGGGTGAAAAAATAACTGTCGATGGTGTTCCTTTTGAATTTCAGATGGTGTCCGGTAGCGAAGCCCCTACTGAATTTAACGTTTATATCCCGGACTCTCGACTTTTTCTTTCTGCAGAAATGTCGACATGCGCATTACATAACCTTCTTACACCACGTGGCGCAAAAGTTCGTGATGCGAAACTATGGGCGAGCTATTTAGATGAAGCGCTAAAATTATACGGCGGCAGAACGGACACTTTGATTTCTAGCCATTGCTGGCCTCGCTACGGTTCACAGGAAGTAACAAAACTACTCTCAGCGCAAAGGGATAATTATACTTATCTTCATGATCAGACAGTAAGATTAATGAACAGAGGAGAAACGCCAACTGAAATTGCTGAAGAGTTAACCCAGCCAAAACAACTAGCTGATAACTGGTTCAATCATGGTTATTACGGAACTTATAGCCATAATAGTAAAGCGGTATATCAGTACTATCTGGGTTGGTACGATGCAGTTCCGGCTAATCTGAACCCACATCCTCCGGTAGATAGAGCCAAAAGGATGGTTCAAGCTATCGGCGGGTCTAAGAAAATCCTTGATATCGCAACTAAAGCGATGAACACCGGAGATTATCGATGGTCATCTGACTTGCTTAATCAACTTGTTTTTGCTGAACCTAATAATGTTGAGGCAAAGGCGATGCTTGCAGACAGTTACGAACAACAGGGGTACCAGTCTGAAAGCGGATTATGGCGTAATCAATTTCTTTCTGCTGCCAATGAACTACGGAACGGACGTATAAAACCAATTCTTAAACAAAACAACGATATGCTAGCTGCCGTGCCTACAAAATTATTAATGGATTCCGTTGCTACCCGATTTTCACCGGAACGAAACGGTGATAAAAAATATTTTATAAATATTGTTATGCCAGAAAGAATGGAGACCATTTCGCTGGAAATTACGGGGGTTGTTATGCTGCCCCGCAACGGTATTGTGGCTTCTCCCGATGCCACGATTACAGCATCACGTACTCAGATCCTGGATCTTCTTTATCCAATGAAACCTTTAAATGAACTGAAATCTCAGGGGTTAAAAATTAAGGGAGATAACGCTGTGGTAGAGAACTGGCTAGCTGCAATTGACCCTATTTTTAATGACTTTAATATAGCCCTTCCATAATGGTTTATTCTGAATAAAGTGAGTTAGCATGCAAACTATTTCAATATTAAAATAAGGACGGTCCGGATGAAACTTGGTGAGCATATAATATCATTTCTTTTGAACATGACATGATTTTTTTTGCAGACTGATATTGAAATCGTCATTATTATAATCCAGAACAAGACTCTGGATGCCGGTTACCATCTTAACTGGCGGTTGATTGCGCTACGTGAAATCAGACAGGGTTACTGGGTTGTACCAGGTCAGATTTCGCGTAACGACCTTCCTGTCCTTTCTTTAGTCTTTTTGTTTATCCTGGTATTACACCAATTCTCCCAAAACACACAAAATCGCCTGCAGGCCGTGCGGTACCTGACTTTGCCTGTCATTACATCCAAAAAAGGATCCTTTACGTATTTGGTTTTACCCGCAATACTGTGTGTTAGTCCAATGAAAGGATCCACGCGCTGCGATTTATTGTCATGGCAGGATCCGGCGTTTCAGTCCAGAATACCTGTATCCATAACCAGTACGTGCGCTACGTGAAAAATAACTGATGAACAACGTCATTCCCCTGCAGAATTCACCAGAACGCGTCTCCCTGTTGCCCATTGCGCCGGGCGTCGATTTTGCGACCGCGATCGCACTCCGGCGGATGGCTACCTCTACCGGCGTCACGCCGGCTTATCTGCTGGCGCCGGAAGTAAGCGCCCTGCTCTTTTATATGCCAGATCAACGCCACCATATGTTGTTCGCCACGATGTGGAACACCGGCATGCGCATCGGCGAGGCGAAGACCCTGACACCGGAGTCTTTTGATATGGACGGGCTTCGCCCTTTTGTGCGGGTGTTGTCAGAAAAAGTGCGTGCGCGCCGCGGTCGCCCGCCAAAGGATGAAGTGCGTCTGGTTCCGCTGACCGACGGAAGTTACGTACGACAGATGGAAAGCTGGATGGTCACCACCCGCCCCCGCCGGCGGGAGCCATTATGGGGCGTGAGCGATGAAACCATGCGTAACTGGCTGAAGCAGGCAGTGAGCCGGGCCGGCACCGACGGGGTTCACTTTTCGATCCCGGTGACACCGCACACGTTCCGGCACAGTTATATCATGCACATGCTCTATCACCGGCAACCTAAGAAAGTCATTCAGGCACTGGTTGGCCATAAGGATCCGCGCTCGATGGAAGTCTACACCCGAGTGTTCGCGCTGGAGCTGGCGGCAACCCTTGCCGTCCCGTTTACCGGCGATGGTCGTGATGCGGCTGATATTCTGCGCGCCCTGCCCCCGGCGACCTGATTTCAGGTTTGCGCTGCCGGCGGCCAGCCATAACAGACATTTATATAAGTCAGAGACGGAAACCCGAAAATTGCCGGAGCAAAGGATACCCGTTATTGATGTTCCGATGAGATCTCATTGGATGGCTGGGTCCCGAATTCTCTGAGCAGTCCGCCCCAATCCTGTACGTCGGCAACTCTCCACCCGGGTTACCAGACGCACATTCCGGATGAGCACATACCGCAGTGATGGAAGATACCCTGAAAAACTCACGGGCAGCGTGGATGCGCCCCACTCTTTCTTTCCAGCGCACTGCATCGATCTGGAAGTGTGACTGCAGCACATACGGGTATTTGCAGAGTATCGCCAGACCATCTTCCGCGGATGTATTTCCGCTTCCTCATACCGCAGACAATATGTTCTATACGGAGCATGATTGCATCGGGCCGCTTTCCTTGATCACACAGAGTCCGGCTTCTGCCAGTGATGAAAACCAACACAGGTAACGCGTCGACTTACTATTCTCTGACAGCAGCTCGAATTGGACGAACCGGACATGCAGCTCCTGTTACGATCCTTATCCTCAGAGTGAAACCGGCCCTGGTCCTTCGGAAACCAGTGAAACAAGGAAAGAAAGATTTTCGCTTGGTCAGACAGCATGACGAGCTTATTCAGAAGGTATGGTTCCGGGCTGTGAGTTAGCCTTTCCCGGCTCGGGGCGGATCAGTACGTCACGCAGATGCTCATTTAACTTCTATATCAGCTAACAGCAGGAAAATTGACTGCGGCGTGCAGGTCATCATCTCTCAGTCAATACATGGAACGTATTACCCGCCCAAAGCGCATTCCGCAGTCAATATCAGTGTTTATTTCGTATTACATTGCATACTACAGTCAATTTAATGCGTGGAAGCATGAAGGATAAAGAGAGGTATATTGACTGCGCTATGCGTGATGCGTATCACAGTCAATAACAAAGAATAAGTGCATACCGCAGTGAATTTTTGCGTACTACAGTCATTTTTCTGGCTTCATACTGGTGAGCGCTTCGGCCAGCTTCTGAGGATCGATACCCGCGGCTTTCAAAGCCTTAATGACCTCATCATAGTTTTGCTCAGGAGACTGCTCCTCTTCCTCTTTGCGAGGCGACTTCACAGTACTGCAGATCAGTTTCGGGTTGCGATAGTGCACGCTGAAATAGGCTGCCCGTCCGCGTTTGAATTCGGTGTAATCCAGATACCCGATATCCCGTAGTTGCTCCATCGCTTTGCGAACGGTATGGTTCTGCGTGTACACGTTTGAGGTGAGATTCAGCCGGTCCCGCATACGTTTCATGGAGATTGGCGCCGGGTTCTGAGGCAGGCTTTCGATGTAAGTATACAAAGCTTGAGCAGACTCTTTACGTTGCAGGGCGTCGATTGCCTTCAACCGCAGCAGTACCCGCCGGTCCATGTGGTAGAGCTCAAAGAGTTTGGGTTCGGCCTTGATCTCCACGATATCTTCGTTGATATCATAGTAAGCCGACTGCACCAGGTGTGTGGTCCAGCCCTTGGTGTCACTCTGGAACTGCAGCGTGACGGTCGCCAGTTTGAACAGGGAGTTGCTGATACGGTCGCGCATTTTCTTGTTTGAACGCCGCGAATCAAAACCACACATCTTAACGAACTCCACAAAAGACAATTCCAGTGTGTCTTTTTTTACACCATACTCTGACATGGAGCGAATGATCCCAAGCCAGACTTTAAAGTCCGTATCCATGTCCAGACGCGATCCTGTGATCCTGACGTCGGTGTACCCTTCGCTCTTCGCGATAGACAGCTGTACAAGCTCCTCAGTCGCATCTGTGACGTTTTTACGGTTAGCCTTACTCTTTCCTGTCGATTTCAGCGTAGGAACGAAGAGACCAAGCCTCATGAGCGCAACTGGTTGAACGGTACTGATGCTGTTGACATCCAGCTTAACAACTTCACCGGTTTTCTTATCAACCTCCTGCAGATTCAGAGGTAAGCTATTATTTTCGCTCGTCATCTTTGATCCCAACAGTTATCCACAAAGGCAAGTATAAATGCATATCTCAGTCAACGGAAATACATACCTCAGTAAATACCGTTGCATATCACAGTATTAGATAATGCATACGTCAGTCAACATTTAACATGCTATAGTCAATGCTGAGCCCCCTTAAGACCAGTCAGCACGGGGGCTCAGGCGATCCGGGGATCTCTTTATGATCTCACTATGATCTCTATAGGATCATTTATTGGATCGACACTATGAATAACCCTACCAGACTAGCCCACATCAAAATTGACGTAAGTCCACCACCTAGCGTGATATTTTAAATACACCTAGTGGTAAGTGCATCGTCTTGATCTCGCACTATTCTCCGAACAGATCAAATCTTGACTGTAGTATGTGAAATGCATCGGCAAACTCTGCTCACTCTGAATAATGGAGTGCCGTACCCCAGTCAATATATTGCATATCACAGTGAATATTCACAACAGGAAAGATTTGGTGTGCGTAATTGGCATCAGCGCGTCAGTGCTTTCAGTAAGATCAGCTCTTTTCCGCTTCCTCAAAGCTTTCTCACGGGGCGAGAAAGCGTTCTGCGGCGAGCGGTAGTATCTATTATTGACTGCAGTATGCAGTATCCGTTAAATCTCATCTAAACTGGATTGATAATTGACTGTTTTGTGAGCAACTTTGCATGTTTTAGTTCTCTTTGCGTTTTTATTGTTGCTTTGCATTAAATTCCAAGATTTAATAAAATGATGCAAAGTGATGATTGAAGGATGCTCAATATGGGACTAATGGATACGCTTAACCAGTGCATAACCGCTGGCCATGAAATGACAAAAGCAATTGCAATTGCCCAGTTCAATGACGACAGCCCTGAGGCACGCAGAATTACTCGCCGCTGGAGGATAGGTGAAGCCGCTGATTTAGTTGGGGTATCGTCTCAGGCTATCAGGGATGCAGAGAAAGCTGGCCGTCTGCCACACCCCGATCTTGAAACCCGCGGCAGAGTTGAACAACGTGTCGGTTATACAATCGAACAAATCAATCACATGCGAGATGTTTTTGGTACCCGTCTGCGTCGTTCAGGAGATGCCTTCCCACCGGTTATCGGCGTAGCCGCTCATAAAGGTGGTGTTTATAAAACGTCAGTTTCTGTTCATCTTGCTCAGGATCTTGCTCTGAAAGGGTTACGTGTTTTGCTTGTTGAAGGCAACGACCCACAAGGAACAGCATCGATGTATCACGGATGGGTACCCGATCTCCATATTCATGCTAAAGACACATTACTCCCCTTCTATCTTGGCGAAAAAGATGATGCCAGCTATGCGGTAAAACCCACCTGCTGGCCAGGCCTCGATATCATTCCATCCTGCCTTGCATTACATCGGATTGAAACCGAATTGATTGGAAAGTTTGATGAAGGAAAACTGCCAACCGATCCGCATTTGATGCTGCGTTTGGCTATTGAAACGGTGGCTCACGACTATGACGTCATCGTGATCGACAGCGCACCCAACCTGGGTATAGGTACTATAAATGTTGTTTGTGCCGCCGATGTACTGATAGTTCCGACGCCTGCTGAATTATTCGATTACACCTCCGCCCTGCAGTTTTTTGACATGCTGCGTGACTTATTGAAGAACGTTGATTTGAAGGGATTTGAGCCGGATGTCCGCATCCTGTTAACCAAGTACTCTAACAACAATGGTTCGCAGTCTCCCTGGATGGAAGAACAGATCCGAGATGCCTGGGGGAGCATGGTTTTGAAAAATGTTGTCCGCGAAACGGATGAAGTCGGTAAAGGTCAGATCCGTATGAGAACGGTTTTTGAACAGGCTATCGATCAGCGTTCTTCCACCGGTGCCTGGCGTAATGCACTGTCTATCTGGGAGCCTGTTTGCAATGAAATTTTTGATCGCCTGATTAAACCACGTTGGGAGATTAGATAATGAAACGCGCACCCGTCATTCCAAAACATACTGCGAGTACCGCACCTGCAGAAGTGGCAACGTCCCCCGCCCCGGCCGCGCCAATGGTTGATTCGTTGATTGCACGTGTTGGGGCAATGGCCCGTGGAAATGCAATCGCTCTGCCTGTATGTGGACGAGAAGTCAAATTTACACTGGAAGTCATCCCAGGTAGCTCTGTTGAAGGTAACTCCAGGGTCTGGTCAGGTAATGAACGTGATCAGGAGCTTCTGACAGAAGACGCTCTGGACGACCTGATCCCTTCTTTCTTACTGGCAGGCCAGCAAACACCTGCTTTCGGGCGCCGGGTTTCAGGTGTTATTGAGATTGCGGATGGCAGCCGTCGCCGCAAAGCTGCCATCCTTACATCCAGTGACTATCGGATCCTGGTAGGTGACCTTGATGATGAGCAAATGGCGGCGCTGTCACGGCTAGGTAATGACTATCGTCCAACCAGTGCCTATGAACGTGGCCATCGCTATGCAAACCGCCTGCAGAATGAATTTGCCGGCAATATTTCTGCACTTGCCGATGCAGAAAACATCTCGCGCAAGATTATCAGTCGCTGTATCAATACATCCCGACTGCCAAAATCGGTTGCCGCCCTCTTCTCTCATCCTGGCGAACTTTCAGCCCGGGCTGGTGAGGCCCTCTTTAAAGCTTTTGCCGATAAAGAGGAATTACTGATAAAACAGGCTGCTGACCTGCATGAGCAAAAGAAAGCGGGGGTGATTTTTGAAGCTGATGAGGTTATTTCTCTGCTGACCGCTGTTCTGAAAATTCAACCTGCGGTCAGATCTAATCTGAGCTCGCGGCATCAATACGCACCAGGTGCATCTGCGCTCTACAAGGGTGATAAAGTCATATTGAACCTCGACAGAACGCGCTTGCCTGCAGAATGTATTGAAAGAATTGAAGCCATTTTGAAAGAACTGGGATCTACAGCCCCATAACATACCGAACGGTGGAGAATTTTTATTTCAGAAGTTCTTCACCATAACGACCCTTATTCACTTTTCTGTATTGTCCCCAATCATCAACCATTAGCTATCTGGGACCGTGGTCCCAATTGAGGCATGTAAGCAGCGGCGTCAGCCAGCTGGGACCGCGGTCCCACTTGAGCCATGCAAGCCGCGGCGTCAGCCAGCTGGGACCGTGGTCCCACTTGAGCCATGCAAGCCGCGGCGTCAGCCAGCTGGAACCGGGGTCCCACTTGAACCATGCAAGCAGTGGCGTCAGCCAGCTGGGACCGTGGTCCCACTTGAGCCATGTAAGCAGCGGCGTGAGCCAGCTGGGACCGCGGTCCCAGCTCATCAATATTGTTACCGCTGGGCGGTTATCTGACTTTGTTCCATCTTCCATCGTGGAGATATTTATTCTAACCCAGCATTACATAAATGCATTCATATACAGAGTATTTGTAGCCGAGTCACTTCGTAGATGGATACAGTTCAGCTATATACATGGAAAAGGTAAACACCTCATCGGAAGACACTCGGTTCAAAAGATTATTAATCATATCGGAAATGCGGTGTTGTTGGGGTAGGGAAAAGTAGGAATGGTGGTCAGCTTGATAAGATTATTATGCTCAGTAACTGTTTCGTAAATGACACGCTATCAAACTTAGGCGTAGCAAACTGAATGCGATGACTTGAGACGGTACACTGAGTGGGAATCTTTTTCATATACATTTTTTTAACTAGTTTGACTATTACCTCAATCAAAGTCGGTAGTTACTTAGATATATGTCAGAATGCTTAATGATGGTGCGTAACTGCAAAGAACCATGAGGGAAGTTATAGGTACAAAGTCTCAATTATCTGCAACAAAGTCTGGGATAGTATTACTTATCTATGTATGTCCAGTTCAGTCTATCTGTTAAATACCTGGTGCTAGCCGTCGGTCCGTATCTGCACATCTGTAAACGCTCAAGCGAACTATTCTCACTAGCACGGGCTGGCTTTGTGAGCATAACATTTACTCTGAATCACAACGTAGCAACTTCGCAGAGATGAAACGCACCTTCATCAATCCTGCACTCAAGAAAATTAATGCGAATACCTCACTTAAAGCGGCCATGACACAGAACGACGACAGCCGACTGGTCTTTACTATCGTTGACGCGAAAAGCTAAACCTGGGGTATTTATTTCCCATAACAGGTCGCTCACCTTATCGTTGGGGGAGCTGTTTCATCAATGCCACCGCTTCAGTTTCCGGCATCGCAAACTGCACGCGGTGCGGTGCCGCAACATCGAGTGCAAACACTTTCGTGTAGACCTCCGTCGAGCTCACTGACTTGTGACCCATCAGGCTCTGCAGTACCTTCAGTGGAATGCCGGCATACAGCATGTGCATAGCGTAGGAGTGGCGTAACGTGTGCGGTGTTACCGGTACAGAAAACGTCACTCCGGCGGCCGCTGCGGTTTCCACGGCTTCATTCAGCCAAGTCCGAACCGTCCGGTCGGTGATCTCCCAGATACGCGCTTTTTCGGTTCTGCCGCTTCGTTTGTTACGCCGCTCGAGCGGAATTTTCAACGTGGCCACCATCATCTGCAACTGGCTGACGTACTGTGTGTCCGATAACGGTACCAGTCGGTGAGGCAACGTGCCCGCCGGCAACCGCCCGGCCGTTCGGGTGGATTTTTCGGCGCGCTGCTTAAGGGTGGCCAGCTGCACAAACGGATACGGTGGAGCCAGCGAAAAATCTCCCCGTGTCAGCGCCAGTGCTTCGTTAATGCGGGCGCCGGTATTCCACAGGGTGGCCAGCAACATCTTGCGGTGAAGATCGGGCACATAGTGGAGCAGGGCGCTCACTTCCGGCGCCAGCAGATATTTCGGCAACTCAACCTGTACCAGAGCCATCTGGCGCAGCGCCAGTGCCGAAGGGTAGTCGATGGCTACCGGCAGTTGTACAGAGGGATTCGCGACATTCTGGCCGGGAATGGTAGGCACTATCATGAGTTATCCCCTTTGTTCTTACGCTGGCGACGGATTTCCGCTTCGGTCCTTTCTTTGCGTTTTTTCCTCCACATCCTCCAGAGGACGGGTTGTGCAGACCATTCCGTAGCTTCAAGGCGGGTTCCCGGCAGACTGACCAGTTTACGTAAACGACGGGCAAGAATAACGGCTTTTAACCCCAGCCTGGCGTACTGAAACTGACGTTCCCGAAAGTATCTGGAGTGGTTGGGCGGTTCCCAGTAATGCTCATAGAAAGCCGCAACATGCCTCCGGACTTCATTCTGGAGTACAGGGAGTTCATGAATCCGGTACATAATCCGGGGAGGAAGCGTTCGCCAGTTACCCGAAATACTCGTGATTTTTAGATCAGATAATTTTTCATCGTGAGCATACACATTCTGATCATCCAGTTCGCCGAAGTCTGTGGCCAGACAAGCGCAGCCTTCCGCAAACTGCTCCAGTAAGAAAATCAACTCCGTTGCGATGAATAACCGTTCACTCTCCAGTTTATCCTGAGCAACCTTTAACTCATGGCGTCGCCGTTCTTCCGCTGCCAGTGCTTCACGTTCTAGCGCATACCGATGATTAACTTTATTCACCACAAGCGCTGCACCAAAGGCCAGAGCACCACCTGTCAGCGTTGAAATCACCGGCAACCATTCAGAAAACCCGTTAGCCATTTTACATTTCGGTACGAGGTGCTTGCACATACGAGTATGGGACTATCTTCTGTATTGGCCCTGGAAAGCAGAATAGAGCGGGCCTGCTTTATCTGATGTCCTCAACAAAGTGGTGTCTACCAAATATCAGCAGTGGTAATCAACTAGAGGGCAATACTGTGTATCGGATGACCTTAGTCCAGTAACTTAACTCAGCTAGTACTATATCTACTCGACAATGCAGATGAACAGGCCCATCAGGAAGATGTCAGAGCAAAGATAATGAATATTGACCGTGTAGAACCTCGGCAACCAGAGCAGAAGGCTGATATTTTTCAATCTGATGGTGGAAACTGAACTTTCCGGTGTTGCAGCTCGGATTTGAACGTCTCCAACTGACGGGTGTTGATTTTTATCCACTCGCGGTTGGTCATACCGCCCTCGAGGAAAACCTGCTCGCGCCATTCAGGACCTTCCCATTTGGCAACACGCTGAACGTTTTCGATGCCAAAGTAGGAGAGTGGGTATATTCGAAAATATTTATCCCATAAAATGTAGATCACAGGTACGCAGAGGATGGCCAGGGTTATCAGAATTTCCATGCCCATTCCTTGAATTCGTCTGACTTGATTATCAAAGCAGTGTTCCCCGGTTTTTTAAACGATGGGTTCTTTTTCTTTTCAGAGAAAGCAACATGAGCTATCCATAGCTCATCGGTGAATAATTTTACCTGTTTTATCTGTCTGTTTTTCATGCTTTTTTGGTCATTCATCATGCGTTATCTCATCCTTTCGCTGGCCAGATTGTACACGTCACTGCGTTCACGCTTCCCAACAGCAACAACCGCGATAATTAATTGATCATCTATCACCTGATACACCAGGCGAAAACCTGATGCACGAAGTTTAATTTTATAACAGTCCTTTATTCCTCTCAGCTTTGCAGAGGGGATATGTGGTTCGTCACAGCACTTCTTCAGTTTCTTCGCAAACTGCTGCTGAATGGCCTTATCCAGCTTTTGCCACTCTTTCAGCGCATCTTCCCTGAATTTGACCGTATAAGTCATAGATAAGTGTCCAGGTCCACGTCAAGCAGCTGCTGGTTACTGCGTTCTGATACCAGCTTTGCCAGTTCCTGATCATCAAGGGCATCGAGCAGCTTCTCGTAAAGCTCTGCCGGGATGCAGTAAAAAGCGGGCTGGTTACGGTTCAGAATAGCGACCGGGAAGCCGTAGCCGGCACTGACCGTCGCCATCGGATTTTTTTTTAGTTCGCTGATGCTCGCGCTTGTGTCACTCAGAATAATGTTAGGCATAGTGCACCTTTAAGACTTATTAACAGGTCTCAAATATAGCCCTCACATGACCAGTTAACAAGTCTTTTAGACGGTGGCGGCGCAAAATACCCGGAGGGCGAGGGCACTGGCGATCGTACCCATTATGGTGGACACGCAAGCCAGGGCCGGGCTGAGCCGCAGGTCAAAACCTGGCGACCGGTAACTCTTTCCAGCGGGTTGTATATGCCGGCGACAACATCTCCCGCTTCATCTGCCACTCAGGAGCAATACCTCTGCCGGCAAACCAGATCTTACCAAGCCCTGAGTGATTAATGCCGTCAAGGACCTTCATCAGCTCATCACTGTGCGGCGCGGCTGTATCTCATCGAACAGGTTCAACTGAGAGACTCCGTTTGGACTGAAATCGTTCAACATGACGCCGGCTTTTGCGTAGCGATGGCCTGGTACCCAGATCCTGTCCAGCGCGTTAACCGCAGCGGCGATAATGTCCCGGGTGTCTCGTGTTGGCGTACTCAGTTTTTCCGTCGAGATATTCCCGTAGTACGGCTCTTTGACGGCGAACGGCGAGGTTTTAACGAAGGCGGAAATGTGCCGGCAGTACTGGCGCTCACCACGTAGTTTTTCAGCTGCCCGCTCAGCATACTGGCATATGGCCTGACGGAGCTCATCATAGGCGGTGATCCGCTGCCCGAAGCTGCGACTGCAGACGATCTGCTGTTTGGGCGGCGGAGCTTCCTCCAGCGAAATACAGCTCTCTCCGTTCAGCTCCCGGACCGTTCGCTCGAGTACTACGTTAAAGTTCTTCCGGATAAACGTCGGGTTAGTCAGCGACAGCTGCAGGGCTGTTGTGATCCCCATCACCTTCAGTTTCTTTGCTATCCGGTTTTCCACACCCCATATTTCTTCAACCGGCTGCAGGGATAGCAGCTTTGCCGTTCGCCGCGGATTGGCCGGAGTCAGCGCCAGCACGCCGCGGAATTGCGGCCACTCTTTTGATGCCCACTGCGCCGACTTCGCCAGCGTTTTTGTGGCGCCGATACCGACTCCGATCGTCAGGCCAGTGCCATTGTGAACGTGCTCACGCAGCTGCGTGCCGAAGGCTTCCAGGTCCATACAGTGGCTGATACCGCTGACGTCCAGGAAGCATTCGTCAATGGAGTACTGCTCAACGCGAGGAGATAACTCTTCCAACAGTGCAACCACGCGATTACTGAGACTCGCATTTATGTGGAATAGAAAAGCAACCGTTGATTCAGGATTTCACTAATGGAAAGCTTCTTATTGGATACGTGCTACCGGTATATCATCCCAACAGGTCGTCCATGCCGGGCTAAGCATTTCCCGCTTCATTTTCCACGCTGTATTGACACCTTGCCCCGCAAACCACACATTGCCTAACCCGGACTGATTGATGCCATCCAGTACCTTCATCAGTTGGGCGCTTTTCTCCCTAGGTTTGTTCTCGTCAAAAAGGTTAAACTGAGCTACGCCATTCGGCGTGAAATCATCAAGCGCGATACCGGCCTTCATATAGCGCCGACCATCCAGCCAGATGCGATCGAGCGAACTCATCGCAACTTCAATAATGTCTCGCGTATCCTGGGTCGGGAGAGCAAGTTTTTCCCCTGCACTATTACCGTAATAAACTTCGTTAACAGCATGAGGCGATGTTCTTATAAAAATGCCAATATGTCGGCAAAACTGACGTTCGCTTCTCAGCTTTTCGGCTGCACGTGTCGCGTAGAGGCAGAGTGCCTGCTGCATGGCTGTTTTTGACGTGATGCGCTTACCGAAGGAGCGTGAGCATATAATTTGCTGTTTTGATGACGGAAGCTCCTCAAGAGGAATGCAGGACTCTCCATTCAGTTCACGCACGGTGCGCTCCAGAACGACCGAGAAATTATTTCTGATAAACCTCGGGTTGGACTGAGCGAGCTGTAAAGCATTTTTAATCCCCATCAGGTTAAGGCGTTTGCCTATTTTCCTGCCCACGCCCCAAATCTCTTCTACGGGCTGATTTTCCAGCAGTGTCATGGTGCGTTTCGGATTATCCGGTGTGAGCGCCAGGACGCCGCGAAACTGTTTCCACTCCTTGCTGGCCCATTGAGCTGATTTGGCCAAGGTTTTGGTCTGTCCGATACCGACGCCAATAGGCAGCCCAACGGTATTCAGGACATGCGCTTTGAGACGGCGACCAAAATGTTCAAACCCTTCGCAACTGTCAATGCCGGTCAAATCCAGAAACATTTCGTCAATGCTGTACTGTTCGACTCGCGGTGCAACTTCCTCTAGGGCGATCATTACTCTCTGGCTAAGGCTATGATAAAGCGCATAATTTGAGCTAAAAGTATGTACCTGTTCCCGGTAATCCTGATTTTTAATCTGGAACCAGGGTACCCCCATTTTTATCCCTAACGCTTTTGCGCCTGCATTACGTGCAATAACGCATCCGTCGTTGTTACTAAGAACAACAATCGGTTTGCCTCGCAAATCTGGACGAAACAACGCCTCACAACTGGCATAAAATGAGTTTACATCTGCAAGACCAAACATTGGCATCGTTACCTCCGTCGAGTACGAGTGCAGTTGAAAAACCACGTAACCACACCAAATAGTTGTAATTCATCGGGATAAATAATTGGAAATGCTGGACTCATAGGTAAAAGCGCAAGCCGGGGCTTCAGTTGAAGACGCTTAACGATAAACTCGCCATCGACCTCCACGACAACAATATCACCATGAGTAGCTTCTTCAGCGCGATCAACCACCATAATATCGCCATCACAAAGACCAAACTCCTGCATACTGCAGCCACTGGCGCGTACAAAAAAAGTAGAGGCCCGTCTGCGTATACAGAGCTCATTTAAATCCAGTTCCTTTTCGACGTAATCCTGAGCTGGGGATGGAAATGCTCCCATAGTCACAGGTTTTCATGGGCAGAAAAAGAATAAAATACAGGACGTCGTACTTTATTGCTTTCATAAGCTAAAAAATTAATTAACAATATGATTATATTGTTAATTATAAAAATTACATTCCAAGGCGACATGTTGATTTACTCGCAACTGATACTGTTTGTATATACAGTATTGTACAATAACAGAGTAAAGCAAGTGATTCATAAGTGTGTATTGTGATCTTGTTGAAGTAAGGGCAAATTTAGTTATGCAAGTAAGAGGTATAGACAGGTGGTTCAGGAATCAACGGAACCGTTCAATGATTGTCACTACCTCTCTCGTCCTCAACTTGATGCCAATGTGCTCCCTGCTTCAGAGGCCGGGAGTGTTGCTCGTGCAATAGCTATCTATAACCAATGGAGCTCTGATTTATCCCGGCACCGATATTGGGGGGAGACCAAACAACTTTGTTAGTGTATCAATATGCTAACAATTAGAGGACAGTTCTATAAAAATGATGGATCTGACTATCAGGCCCATCATTAGAACCTTTAAGCTGTATGTTTTAATTATTTTATAGCCACGTATTATAGATTCTTTGCATAACTTCTTTTAATTTATCAGGGATTCCATCAAAATCATCTCCCCATCCTAATGTTTGCTGATAGGCATTAAATGGTTTTTCAGATTTTGGGGCTGGATAGCCAAGAAGATCTTCAATACACTCCTCAACAACAATTACTTTTTCATGGTCACCAGCTGCTTCTAGTATATGTGGGTTAAATACTTCCGCCCCCTTAACTCCCTGATCCCTATCGTGAATAACGATAAAATCAACATCTAATGCAGAAAGATATTTTATTAATCCTATTATGGCTGCCTTTCCTCGTGCCTTAACTAATTCGGTGTTGGTTAGTATCTTATTTCTAGAGAGTGCAGGCACCCTCCGAAGCGCTTCCTTGAAAACAATTTCCTCTGTATCACCCTCTACGACTATAACCTTTTTAGTAAAAAATATGCGCGACATATGATCATCCAACTTCATTATCATTTTCACATAATTCTTGTCATCTTCTGATAGCTGTTTGTATTTTTCGGTCACAGAGAATGGGTTAATTGAGGTATGAGAGGATTCATAATGGAACCTATTCAATACTTGTCTTGGTTTTCTGGAAAGATCAATGAGGTAAGGGGAGTGAGTTGTGGCAATGATTTGAGATGATAGGCCTGATAAGTCATAGATAATATCTCTCATTTGATTGGCTGCACTTGGGTGAAGATATATTTCAGGTTCCTCAAAGCCAATGATAAGACTCCTTGCATCTTCACCTCTTTTTCTCAACCACTCCTGCCTGAATCTTAGCAGGCCAAAAACGGCGGCCCTTACCATACCGGTTCCTTGATTAGATACTGTAGTTCGTATATTGCTTGACATTTCAATGGAGAAAGTGGGTGACAATGCAGTGTCAGGATTGGAAAGATCGGCGAATGCATAGATTTTTGACTCAGGGAATACACCGCAAAGAACTTTGTTTAGCTCACCCATCATTATCCCAAATTCTGATTTTTCATCGGAAGGGTTTAATTCTTTAGCAAGTTCATTTAGACATTCTTGGGCACGTTTGTAATTGTCTGATCCTCCTCGAACATCTTTAAATAGTTCGTTTAGTGTTTTTTGAAGCACTCCCGTCTTATCTTCAATTTCATTAGCTCCTGATTCTGCAGGAATAAGTAAAAAGCTTGGTAGTCTTGAAAGTACCACTCCACCTATACCGCCTGGGTTTTTGTCCCAGATCTCTTCTTCTGTTACGTCCCAAATATCATCTATGAGCTCAAGTTTTGACTTTTCGCTACCACTTATGTTTTTTTCTAAAGAAGAGAATAGTTCGGTGATGATTGCAGCGTCGACTCCGGATTCAATAAAATCCAGAGGCTTCTTTAGATTCTCAAACTCTTTTTTCAGTTCTCTCTTGAGTGATTTTAATTCAATTAAAACATCTTCACCCAATGTATAGCTCTTTCTGTAAAAAATGCTATTGCCAGTTTCTCCACTATCGGTTGGATCATAAGAAAACACTCTCCCTTTGAATCCTCTCCACGTTTTAGCGTCATCTGGAACATTTCTAAACTCAGCTTCAAGTATTATTTCTTTACAGGATATTTTGTTTTCACCAGTTTCGGCATCAACTTCAGAACAGAAACAGTCTGAGGCCATTCTTTTTTTATCAGACAATAACCACTCAATGGCTTTTAAAACTGAACTTTTTCCTGCATTGTTAGAACCAATTAAAAATGTGGCGTCACCAAATTTGACCTGAGCATTGTGAATTCTTTTAAAACCATTTATTTTAAGGGTGTGTAATCGCATTAGTATTTTCCATATGCTATATAAAAATAAAATATTTAGAGATGACTTTGTATTATTCATACAGTTAGTCATTTTAATTTTAAAAATAGAGCAGTAATGAGACTTACATCAAAAAAATGTAATAATCCAGAAAAATCAAATTCTTTATTATCGGTGAGTTTGTGATATATTGATTGATTCATCGCGTAAAAATAACGCCCCTCTCGCTCTTCGCAGCAGTCACTTCGAATAGCTCTGGATTAAATAACTATAAAATTATGATGTTTAATGCTTTTTCCAGACAACATAAAGGTTGTGATAGGTTTTGCTCGGCAGTATTCGGAATGGATATACGCAAATCTTTCAGATACGATAGAAGGAAGGGTAGTAACTAAAAGTTATAAGTAGAAGCTGGATTCATTTAACATGTGCGTTATATATTTACACAGCCCTGAGTTATTATTTTCCATACATCAGGGCATTATAAGAAAACTATCAATTTGAAAAAACTATAAATATTGAATAAATCGTTAACTTACATTCTTGCTAGTCACTTTTATACACCATTCATATTTGTTCGCAATCGAGTTCCAGTGCCAAATGTTTATAACACCATGCAAACCTTCTTGGTAAAGGGTACCAAGTCGAAGGACGACTGATGCTTGTGCGGAAACAAAAAGATGCACCTCATTAGCCTGTTTTTTTAATTCAGAGATAATATAGCTAAGATCTCTGACTATTTTTTCTTGCTCATCTTCTTCAGGAAGATTATCAAATCGGAACCCTGTATTCAGTTGAGTATGTAAAGTATGCCCAATAAACTCGGCAGGAAGATCTTTTTCTAAAACTTCCATTGTAAATGAAATTGCAAGGCCTATAACATTTCCATTATTTGATGGCACACATTTACTATCATGAATTATCTGACCATTATAAAATTTAACTATCTTTGCATTAGTCGGAGGAGCATCAAGAGGATGAAACACTTTTTTATCCCGATCAAAATCAAACAACTTTAATGCCAAATGCCCATCTGTCATGAAGCTACCAACCATATAAAGATACGGTACGCTGCCGAGTGCAGCAACATAAGCAGTTGTTGCACCAGTGTGATGTATCCTATCTTGAATAGTTTGCCGGATATAACTTGCGTTGGACAAATTGTTATTTTTTATTCTTGAGTCAAAGGCTTTAAAATCCACATGTAAAATTTTTGCTTTCTCTCTGGTAGAGAGCATTTTCTCTGCCGCGTGGGGATCAGTATTTTCAAACCCATATGCTCGAATAAGAGCAATATCTCGCTTATTCAAGTCCCGAAGAGCGAGATATACGCAAATACACCATAAAATAAAACCCGCAACAATAAAGGTCAAGCTTATTAATTGGGCAATCTCCGAGTATTTTTGATAGGTTAAACTTACTCCATCGATAACATCAATATATCTTTTAACAAAAGCTTTTGAGAAAACAAGGTTAAGCCCCCAACCGCCAACTAATCCTGTCATTCCTAAACTCAACAAACCAAGTGAAAGTTTAGAAAGTTGATCTTTTGGTCTAAAAAGAAACTTGATAAGATATATTAAAGTTGTTTTATCCATGATGAACCTCAGAATTCCTGCCGGATAATTTTTTCATTATTAAAATAATAGAGGGCATTTGTTTCCGTACCAATTATTATGAAAAAAAGCCTCTGTCCTGGGTTCCGTAGTTTACAATTATTCCAGTCCCTAATATCGGTGTATGAAGCGTGAGGATTTTTTTCAGGATGTGTATGCCATGTGCCAAAGTAGATCAGTTGACCTTCGGAGTTCTCATACAGTTGATCGACGGTACGTTGATGTTCCGGATCTCTCAGGGTAAAACTCATTCTTGAGCATCTGTCCTCTTTCTGCGGTACTGTAATTTCAACTAAACCATAACGCTCAATCTCAAAATCTTTATCGCCAATGAGTACTCCAAACGCTTCAGGATCCATTGGTTTGAGCTGTCGATATTCTTGCCAGATATTACTCACTTTCTTTGATATAGTGAGATTAAAATGTTCGGTATCGATAATTAGCATATCAAAGTTATCCATTGCAAATATCACACTCATCATTGAACAAGGGCAGTATTTCTAATATACGGGTGAATGCGTAATACCTTCCACTTAATTTGAATCCATTTGCTATCGCATCCTCAGAGCTCCCCTTCCAGCTCACTCTGGATGATTCTCTAATTTTATTAAGAAGATATTGGACCCCGAGATTAGCGGTAATAAGAGCAGTTTGAGTCGAGGCTATGTATGAGTAAGGTAGGAACGCATCGCCACACCCAGCATGGTTTTTAGTCAAATCTTGATTCGGAGCCAAAAAATTCAAGTTAGAGGCTAGTCCTCTTGAAAAATCAGCCGGGTCAACATATGAACAACGTAAACATCCTTTTGTTCCAGGGATCGCCAGAACGGCATGCCCCCCTATGCCATACCCTTCAACCCATGTGTTAATAACTGGGACATTAATTTTTTCTTTAATTAAATAATCATGAAACAATCGTTCCTGGGTCGGTGCTCCTATCGCTATGATGATTAGATCATACTTCATTAGTAAGTCACGACGCCTCAAATCAAGTAGCTTACCAGTGTAGCTTCCAATCTCGAGCCATGGGTACTTGCTGGTGAGACTGTGCCATAATGCACTCGGTTTATGGAATGAGACATACTGAGGTGGCAGAATGTGGCGATAAAGGTTATTCAGTGAAAGTGTCTCTGGATCATATAAATCTATATGGCCAACGCCAGAGGCTGCGAGTTTATCTGCAACATCGCCTCCTACGGAACCACATCCAACAAGCATAACTTTTTTGCTAGTAAGGGATTGTTCCGCTCCACTCCGGGGCATAATCCTTTCTTTATTAAAAGTTAACACGATGAAGGGTTCAAGCACCCATTCGGTCAAATGTGAATGCTTTAAAGGCAATGTTTTCCGACCTTTGCCAGCGTTCTTTTGGGAAAAGTGGATTCCAAACCATGTGATTCCAGAAGGGGTTTGGGCATTGAAGATTAGCCAAAACTCATGTGAACGCTTTTGAGCAAATTTCTGAGTTAATTTTGCTTGAACATTCGTCGGTAGTTCTGACAGTAGGTCTAGATACCAGTCAGTAAGTTCATCCTTTTTCCATGGAGCAGGTTTTATCACGCTCAACGGTATGACGAATCCGTTACCTTTTGCGGCTTGGCGATTTTTGAGGAGCTGATTGATAGGTGAAAAAATATTATCTGGGACTGCCTCTTCAGCATAACCTAAATGATATTTTCCCAGACCTATGCTGCCTTTACTCGGCTTCAGTACGCACAACTCTTCTGGTGTTTCGCTTTCAGTTAAACAGAGAAAGGGGGTAATGTCCGGCTCAACGATATTCAACCAGCCAGCTTCAAATTCCCGAAGTAATTCCTTTGTATTCCATTCACTATCGGTTAAAGCTTGACTTAACAAAGAAACATGGCGTTTTAGCGATTCTTCGAAAGCTAGCTCAGGACATTCAAAATTCACGGATACCGCGTCAGGTACATTCACACAAATGCTTGCAAATTTGCTTCCGGGATAGAACGCAGTGTGCGCAAGCCTGGGCAATGTTGATGGCTCGGCCAAGAGAAAGCTGGGCATTTTCGAGAGTTCAGTAACAGCGATATGCCAAAGAGTAACTGGCATACCATTTATCTCCAGTTCGACAGTTAAGAACCCAATCTCTGCCGTCTTTGATGGAATTGCGGATACCTTGTATCCGCATTCATTCAAGTGAGCCATGATGACTGAATAATTCATGCGCCTTGCGATGTCCCCACTACTCCGGCAGATGCGAAAACAGTTTTAACAGCATTTGACGATGCAGATGATGTTTCAGCGCACTCAGGAAAATCTTCACCAAAGGCATTTCGTAGCAACTCGCACTGTTTTGACTCTTGCTCTTCATCAGCAACCTTATCCAGGGTTTTCAACAGTGCGCTCAGCTTATTGCGAAACTGTGTTCCTGTGACGATACTGCTACTATGAAAAATATCTCTGTAAGGACTCACTGGAAGCGTAACATTGACACTGTATTTATCCACGTCAACCTGAGTGAAATAGCTACGATAGTTAAGCATGTGGTTGATTGTCTTTCTCAGTGCAGTGAGGTCATCAGGGAAGCCTTCATCGTTGATGGAGGAGACGAAGGATTCCTTGACCATGACAGCTATACCAATTGAGTAGATTTTACGACGTACATCATCGCCAAATGTAAAATTTCGCCAACGCTTGAGGTATCTGACAATACGTCGAAACTGGTCATGCTTATTCGAGCCATAAGCTTCATTAGCGTCGTAATTATTCACCCAGTCGATAAGTTCACGTGGCGCAGATCTGGCCCACTCGCGGTTATCCTCAGCTGAATGTTTCTTGCCAACGGCCAGTTCGTATTGGCCGTTATCGTACTTGCGGTAAATTGGGATATCGATATGAAGGTCATCAGCCTTGTAGTCAGCAGTCACACAAGGTTTTTTGATCTTAGCATTTTTAAAACCCCGGCCTTCCAGTACTTCAAGTACAGCGAGCTTAGGTGTTATTGGGTTTTCTGGGGCCAGCTCCGCTTCGATTACTATTGCACGGTCAATATCGAAATCTTGACCTTTTTCCCGGATACCCGTGAAGGTCGCCAAAGACCCTTGAATGAAATCCTCAATAACCGGATATCCATCTTCTTTGAATCGTTCAACGATATCGGCAGTAATGCTATCGTCCTTGAGGCGGGCCGTCGTGTACTCCAAGTCCTTCCTTCCTAACTTGATAGCATCGTGAAATTTCTTAAATTTGTTTTGAAGACTCATCTTGACCCCATATTTGTTGTGAATTAAACAACAAATGGAGCCGCTTCGCTTGATTTCAAGTGACCGAATGAGAATTTAATCTAATTCTGATTTACATCAATAAAAATTAACTTTGTTAACATAGAGAGCCCGTAAGGTTTAGTCTTTTTGAGGTGCTGGCTGACTAGCCATTTTTTTTATGAATGCTGTCAGTTTATCAATATCACCTTCAGCAATGGCTTTCTCATCTGGCGTGAGCGGAACTTCCTCAAGATACCGATGTATGGATGCCTTACTTTCAAGAGCCTGAGCCCGAGAGCTGCTTTTTGGCAAGCTGAAATCACAACCAATACAGGCCATTCTGTGCGGGCAACTGCTCCAAAATGGATTGGTGCAATACAAATCGCCTAAATCATAGTATAGGGCGGGCCCTGAAGACGTTAGTGCCTGACTGTCATGATCGATCAATACGCTGATCATATGAGAAATTTTGTCCGCTTTCACAAAAGAAGCCGCCAGCCGTGTTGGGCGAATGCGGATGTAGTGCAGGGTTGAGCGTGGGCAGCTATGTCCGGACCATTCCATCAACTCATGCAGAGTCATCCCCTGTGGCACACTGGCCAGCGCGGTGACGGCTGATGCTCTTCCCCTGTGACTGGTAATCCGCCCCCGGCTGTCATTAAGAGGGACCCCAGACCGGGCGCAGAGTACCGGGATGATCGTGTTATTCAGGATTGAGCTTCCTATCAGTTTTCCTCTGTACTGAAATAAATAATTGACCCTTTCAGCAGTTCGCTCATCCGTCAAAGGAGCCTGTTCTGTAGGGCGTTCCTGTAACCACAAATCTACATACTTTTTCACGACACTGGCGACTGGTTTGACAAATGCCCTTGATGTTTTTCCAGCAGGAACATCCAGATAACAGAGCGTTCCTGCTGGGATAATACTGCCGTCATCATGCACAATATCATCTGTCTGTTCGTGGACACAGCCTATGCTCAATCGAAATATTTCGTTCTGGCGTAAGCCTGCATGAGTCCAGATAACCGCCATCGCCTGGTGCATGGTAAACGGATAATGGATCCCGGTCAGCATATCATCAGGTCGTAAATTCAGGCTGGCCCAGATCAGCTTCAGCCACACAGGATCGTCAATCACCCTAGGATTCACTCCCCGGCTGAAAGCTGGCGTGTCCGGCGTGGCCAGATGGCGGTAGGGGCTCAGCTTCAGTCTTCCCCATCCCCAGAGTTCATAATCAACAAAAAAACGCCGCAGGGCATACAAAAAAGATGCCCGGGAGTTACTCATCATTGGCTGTCCAGATCGGGCGGATATACGTCTTGTTTTTTCAGGCTCCAGAGAAAGCTCATCCACATTCATTCTTCCCAGCGCTGCGATGAAACTGGCACAGGTACTGATGCTCCAGTCAGCAGGCTCTCGGATATCAGGACAATCTCTGGCAAGCCACAAACCGATACGCAAAATAAAGCTGTAGTTCGATTCACGGGTCCGCGGCCGCAGTACGGACGTTTCCCGCCAGCGCTGACACCATCCGACCCATTCAGGGGCAATCCCATCAGTTCGTTTCTCTTTCCAGCCGGTATAACCCCGCATGCGCAATGGGCGTGACAAAATTCCCATGGCTGCCAGCCCATGGGAGACCTTACCTACCGCTCTGGCGATCCCGTTAGTGCGGTACTGTTGGCCCCGCTGGAGGAGCTCTTCGGTAAAGCTTTCCAGTCGCGGATCGCCATTTTCCAGCATCAGCATTCCCAGAACCGCTGAGAGAAACATTTCCTGATGACGAAGGGAATACCCTTGTGCCACCAGAACGTCCATGAGACGGCTGAGCTCCTGCTGAAAAATATCCCGGCCAAAAACCGCACAGGCATAATACGCAGGCTGGCGGCAACGGTTGCTGTACAAAGGGAGAGGAACCTGTGACAGGTGAAAGGCAAAAGCCGCCAGCAGTGGACCACTGAGGTGTCGTCGCTGATACAACTTCTGCCATATAGCTTCTGTCCAAAGATGACAGGGCAGATCCTGACGGGACGCTTCGGCGAGTACCGCCAGAATAGTGATCCTCGCGACCTCGGGCTTTATACCGCTCCGGGCGGCAATGTCATAAAGAGGACGCAGGAATGCCGGTACAAGTTTCTGCCGCAGATACTTACCCCGTCGTTGTGGGGTACTCAGGGCAAGACGTTCTTGTGCGGAGAACTCGGCACTAAGCTGATATGACTCCAGCGCAAAAGGCTGCCAGACAACGCCGGTGGTGTTTTCTGCTTTCATAAGAGAAGTCCCCGGTCAGAAAAAACCAGTCCGGCAACTTTTTTGTCAAGCTCAGCAACGGCCCCGGCCATGCTAGCAGCAAGATCGGTACCGGACAGGTGCAGGTAAATCTGGGTCGTCCGTGGATCCCGGTGCCCGGCATAAGCGGCGAGTTCGTGAAGTTTCCAGCCTGCCCGAGCCAGATGGGTCAGGCGCAGATGACGAAAGGTATGGGTGGATAAATCAGGAAGCCCGGATTTTAGCCCCCAATTGCGGACGATTTTACTCCAGCTCCAGATACTCAGCGGCATACCGTGATTCCGGTCTGATACTGACCGAAATAAAGGGCCACCAGAAAAATCCCTGTTGCCGTAACTGCTGCAGGTGTGCCGCAAGGACCGGCGTCACTGCCGGGCTGTAACAGACCACCCGTTCACGGTGATTTTTGGCCGTCTCAGCGCGGATACGGATCAGCCGGTGACCGGGATCAATATCGTCAATGCGGAGCGCCGTCACTTCCGCCCGCCGCAGTGCGCCATAATAAGCCAGCGCCAGCATCAGGCGATCGCGTAATGAACCGGCAGCGGCCTGCTTTAACAGGGCAAACCAGGCCTGATCATCAGGTATGCGGGGCAGTTTTGTCATTCTCGGAACCAGCCCCCGTCTGCTGAACGCCGGCCCCGGCAGCATGGCCCGGGGGACGGGGCTCGTTTCACAGTGTCCCCGGTAAGAAAGAAACTCATACCAGAGGCGGACGGCAGAGATGCGCAACTGTAGCGTGGCGCTGGCGACCGGACATGCCATGCCCGGCAACTGCGGACGGATATAACCCGAGAAATCGTCAAAACGGGCATCCGGAGGGGAAAGAGATTTCGCCTCGCAATAGCGTAAATAGTGCACAAGCGCACCGCGATACGCTTTAATTGTGGCATCCGCCCGGCCCAGATCCATCAGAAGTCCGAGCCATTGCTCAACCAGAGTCATACTGGCGGTGAACAGTGAACTGCCTGACATCATGTTGTTCTCCTGTTACAGGGGAAACCGGATCAGCTTAGTTCAGGATATTGCATTCCACTTAACTTACTAGAGCTCATAATTACTGGAGAACACGTGCAGCTTCTCAGGGAACTGTGTGTCCTTCAGCTGGAACCACGGGGTACCCATCTTGATGCCCAGCCGGCGTTTGGCTTCCACGCTTCGGGCGATTACACAGCCATCATTATTACTAAGGCAAACCACTGGTTTTCCTCGCAAATCAGGGCGAAACACCTTCTCGCAGCTGGCATAGAACGAATTCACGTCGGCCAGGGCGAACATTAATCCGTATCCCGTGTTTTATGAACAAACGCGGTCACCACGCCGAATATCTGCAGTGTCTCCGGGTCCGGGTGCAGGTCAGGATAAGCCGGGTTCATCGCCTGCTGGGCAGGGCAGGGCGGGGGGTCAGCAGAAGTCGTTTGACGGTAAACTCGCCCTCAATCTCGGCAATAACGATATCGCCATGCCGGGGTTTTTCCGCTTTATCAACGACCATCAGATCACCGGAGTAAAGACCAATGTCCGTCATCGAGTTTCCGATGGCCCTGACGAAATAGGTCGAGTGGCGCCGGCGAATGCAGTACTCGTTGAGGTCCAGTTCTGATTCGGTGTAATCGGCTGCAGGGGAGGGGAAACCTGCCGCGCATCGTTCAGTGAAAAGCGGAAGAGTGAGTATTCCGGGGTTGAGTGCTACAGGTGTGAATTTCACTGTTTTGTTCCTTTTTTACTGTGCATCCATACAGTAATTATTTTGCCGGCTGCTTGTTTTTGCAAGCCTCTTTATGCCGTCCCACGCTAACCCCCTGCTGTGATGGCGAAAAAAGTGTCATGTAACAAAAACGCATGCCAGGACGGCACTGACCCCCCTTATCCTGTAATATACTAATATCAAATGAATTTCATTCCCGAAGAGGTCTTTATGTCACCAGGTTTCAGAAATGTTCTCCGGTTTGCCGGCGTCCCGGTCGACAGCAGTGAACCTGTACGCAGAAAATACGGCAGTCGGCTGATTGGCATTGTCACCGTGTGCCTGCTTCCGCTTCTGGTGTTCGACGTACCGCTGTGGATCTTCGTGTTGTCGCAGGTTATCTGGGGGGCGGGCGTTTATATCGGCCTTTCCCTGGTCGGAGACAAGCCCCGGCCACGCTGATATTCTTTTCACTCTGGTCAAAAAAAGAACAGGTGACGCGACGCCTGCCTGACGGCTCTTCTCCGCCACCTGTCTCCAGATTATCCACAGAGTTAAACAGACGCTTTGTGGATAGCTGGTTCCCGACAGTTTCTTCTGCCGTTCACCCGTTAGCCTGTGCGTCCGCTGCCGCACGGTGCCAGTGTGCCGCGTCCGGTGTACCACGGAACGGGACGCAAGCCCGGTACTTCAGAAAATAATGATGTCGCGCTGCTCCGCATCGATGCCGCGCCTGGCGCGGGGATAGTCACTGCCCGGAGCCAGTGTGCCGCGCCCGGGCGGACACGGGACGGGCGGCTTTTCCGCTCCTGTCCGGCGTCGTTGTGATTTTACGCCATCCACTCGCCTTTTGAGGAGCGCCCTTCAAGCCGCTTTCGCGGCATAGCCTTGCCGTCGGAAGGCCTGACGGCTGCGGTATTCCACGGTCAGCTTGACCCGTTACCGGTCGCGGCGTACAGGCTCCGGGCAGCAGGGAACGGACGTCGTACCGACGTCCTCCTGGGTGCCCCCTGTCACCACGAGGTATCCCTATGTCCCGTTTTATCCTGGGTAACTGTATCGATATTATGGGCGGCTTTCCCGATCGCGCCGTCGATTTCATTCTGACCGATCCCCCGTACCTGGTCGGCTTCCGTGACCGCTCCGGCCGCACCCTTGCCGGTGACAAAACCGACGAGTGGCTCCAGCCTGCCTGCAATCAGATGTACCGCGTACTCAAAAAAGACGCGCTGATGGTCAGTTTTTACGGCTGGAACCGCGTCGATCGTTTTATGGCCGCGTGGAAAAGCGCCGGATTCAGCGTGGTCGGGCATCTGGTGTTCACCAAAACTTACTCGTCCAAATCCGCCTATGTCGGCTACCGCCATGAATGCGCCTATATCCTGGCGAAAGGTCGTCCGCCGCTACCGCAGGACCCGCTGCCGGACGTGCTGGGCTGGAAATACAGCGGCAACCGCCACCACCCGACCGAAAAACCCGTGACCAGCCTGCAACCTCTGATCGAGAGCTTCACACACCCGAACGCCATTGTTCTCGATCCGTTTGCCGGTTCAGGCTCCACCTGCGTGGCAGCCCTCCGGTCAGGGCGCCGTTACATCGGTATTGAACTGATGGAGCAGTACCACAAAGCCGGGATTGCCCGCCTGTCAGCGGTACAGCTCGCCATGCAGCGACCGGCCGCCAACGACGTCTTTTATCCGGAGGCCGCGTAATGAACTACGGCGGACACGAAGCCCTGCGCCGCGATATGGCCGGGCTGGCGAACAACCTGTGCGACCTGAAAACCACCCGCAATGTGCTGGAAGAAAAGTATCACTACCGGCATGACGGGCTGCCTGAACGACTGGCTGGCATGAGTCTGCGCCGTATCAGCGTACTGCTGGACAAGGCATTCGACATCGCCCTGATGCTGGATGAAAGTTTTCAGGACTGACCGCGGGCGGCGGTGCCGCCCCACAGAATCAACGGAGAAAAAAGATGTACGGAACCTGTGAAACCCTCTGCCGGTTGCTGAATGAGCAATATCCCGCAGAAACCCCGCTGAACCTGATTGTCTGGTCCCCGGAGGATATCGAAGCGCTGGCCGACGGGATGGAATGTGTCGTTTCTGAACAGGACATAAAGGCGGTGCTGGAGCGCATGGACGCCATATCGGAAGACCAGCGGCTTGAGTCGGGTGTGTCTGCCGGTGCGGTGATGGACCTGATCGATGAGGTGAAAGAGGCCGCTCCGGGAGTCCTGGTGCCGGCTGACCTGCTCGAAACCCTGCTGACGACCGCCGAACAGGCGTTATGGCACAGGGAATGGGCCGCCCGGGATGATAACCATCCGGTGCCGGAAAGCGTGACCCGTCGCCTTTCTGATACGGCGAAAGTGCGCGCATTACTGAAAAACTGAAACCTGCACGCCGCCCGGGCGGCGTGTCATTAACCTGTTTCGAGGACGATACTATGCAGGAAACCACCACACTAAACGCCCTTGTGATGCGCCGCGCGCGTGATCTGATAGCTGATTATGGATGGCCTGACCATACCGATGTTGATCAGCGAGATCCGGTAAACAAACCAGGATGGATAAGCATTTATGTCCGTCTGGATGCGGCTGATATTGTTCACCTGCTTCCTTTACTCAGCGCCGGCGAAGGTGCCGCAGCGCTGCAAAGTGCGGTGACGAAAATGACCGGAACGGCTGCGCAGATTATTTTATCCGGCAGCCGCTATGCAGACGCGCCACAGCTGCCGGAGGACGGGACACAGATAACCTTTCCCTGGGCCGGGGAATGGCTGACGGAGCCGGAAATTGAGGCGGTAACGGATTGTCTGTTTCGTGCCGTCCGGACTATCTCCCGGCAGGTTCGGGAGGATACTCGCCGGATAGAGGCCGCGCTGACCACACGCGGGGAAACGCTGTTTTACCGGCAGACACGCAATTTCCGTCTGGTTGTGAAAGAAAATGATATGCCCTGCTGGCTGGACGAAGAGGACGACAATGTACCGGTGGTGCTGGATGCCATCCTGAACAAAGGCGCGCGCTACAGTGCCGTTGCGTTCTTTGTTATCAGCGACAAAGTGGATCAGATCCTGGCATGTGGGCAGATGTGCGATGTGTTACGGATGCCGGGAGAGCCTCCGCGCCGGTGGATGGATTTAACCTTGTTACATGAGGTCATGGCAGAAGCGCGCGCAGAAATCACCCTTGTCTGCAATGCCCTTTCAACAATCCGGTCAGTGTCGTGAACCGCCGGGGGTTGCGGCCCCCGGGATCATCCCGGAAGGATAAGGCTGTCGCCGGCTCCGCTTTTATGGCGGCCCCGTCCCTGCGTGACGTTGCCTGAGAGCTTTCCACTCTGTCAGTGCTGTGCGTATGCGGGCTGTGCCGTGCCTCCATCGTAGCCGGGCTGCCGGGAATGCAAGGGTTCGCTTCGCCGCTGCGGTCACCCGGTCCTTCCTTCCCGTCTGCCGGGATTTTCCGGTCGTTCGCCCGCTCAGGATTCACGGACTCACCCTGCAACTCCCGGCTGCCGTGTGCGTCAGGCTGCGGCTTCCCTTGCGCCCCTGCATTCCCGACTGATCGCCCGTCTGTTATGGAGGCACGGCACCGCCCGGTGTCGCAGTCCATGTGATTACGGAGGTTTTACCATGCAGTATGTGAAAACGCGTGCGGTCCTGAATGTTGAAGAGTCCGATCGGCTTTCCTTCCTGCCGTACATGTTCGGCACTGATTTTATGATCGCGGAATTACAGGTGTACGCCCTGGCGAAAAAACTGATGCCGGAGTATGAAGGCTGTTTCTGGTACTTCATACGGCTGCCGGAGGGTGGCGGCTACATGATGCCGGATTGTGGGCGCGTACATCTGGTTAACACGGAAAACTGGTTTGATCGTACCGTCAGTGCCGACGCGGCGGGCATTATTCTGACCAGTCTGGCAGTTAACCGTCGTCTGGCGGCCTGGCATGACTGCGGCAACCCGGCCCTGACTCACCTTTACATGCTGCGTGATGCCCAGCTCTGGGATCACATTACCTTTCACCCGGAATGCAACGCCATTTACGCCGCGCTGGACTGATTAACGGCCCGGACGGCATGTTTTCAGTAACGGAATAATACACGGCGGGGAAATCCCGCCGGTTAAGGAGAATACCGTTGAATATTGCGCCAGAAACCCGCGAAATACTGCGACAGTACAAAGCCCTGATAAATGCCCGCCGCCGTGATGCCGGTCAGCGGGAACTGACAACCGCACAGGTCATGGATGAAATCTGCGAGTACATGACCTGTCAGTGTGCCGTGTATCTCGCCGGTCATTTCATCTTACAGGGTGGAAAAGGGCAGTAAGCACGATGGCAGGTGCAGGAGGAGAGGGCTCCTGTCAGCCCGCGTGAAAACCCGGGCAGGCTGCGCCTGCCGGAGAGGCGTTTCGCCGCGCCTGCGGCGCCACTCACGCCTTCTCCGTTTCTGACCGACAGGAGCGACAAAATCCTGTCCGTTACTTTTGTCCTGATGAACGTCGTGGGGGATAAACTGCGTCTCTGGAGTGGCGTTGCATGGATTATCGTTTCCGGCATCATCATGACGATGATACCGAAGGGGAGGAGCTCCGGATGACGAATTAAGCGTATTGATCACCGTATTTGCTTGCCTGGCTTCTGTCTGGTAAAGCATTGCGAAGTACAGAAAAGAAAATCGTTTTTCCGGGCTGGCATGACGCCGGATAATCGCCAGCCATCTCCTGAGCTGCCTGTAAATCCTCCTGATTCTTTCATTTTCTGTTTTCAGCCGTTCCCTTTTTCACTACGGGCGTCCGGGCGGGCTGTCGTGAACGGAGCCAGCCAGGCTGTCTCCGCCCTGCCGGGCTTCCATCCCATGACGCAACGTCAACGGCAGGCTTACAGCCTCCGTTCCGGAGGCGCCGCCCTGTCGCGCCGTGGCCTGCGCTCCCTGCACCCCGTCGAAAACCAACGGCCGCCGGGCTGTAAGGCGCAACGCCGTTTCGCGTGCCGCGCTCCGACGTTGCGGCGGGTCCCTGCTCATTTCCTCTCCTGTGCCTTTTCACCGTTTAAGTCCCTTTCGCCGGGGCTGAGACAAGCACAACCCGCCTGGCTGTCCAGGGACGGCGTGGCCTTTCGCAATAAATTTTTCCCGGCCATTCCGCTTCGCGCCATTAGACCGAAAAAAATTTCCCGCTCACCCCGGACATCTGCACCGGGCCGTGCTCGTTGACGCCCTTGCGGCGAAGGTTCTCAAACGGGTGAAGTTTATACCATCGGGAATATCGCAGCAGGTTCCCGCAAACGTCAAAACCGCGGCTCCCGAAACTCAACGGGTGATGTTCTTTAAAAATCAGGAAAAAAACGATGCTGATTAAAGGAGGCAGAAGAAGCAGACAACGAACCGCAGAAATGAAAAAAGCAGGGTAGCCCCTGCTTGATCCACGCCGTAAAAATCGCTCGAACGGTTCTACGGCTTCATTAACTACCTGAAGGAGTTAACGTAATGAACATGACCATTCTTTCACCTTCCGCAGAGGCTGTAAAGCCCCGTCGCCATCCGCGCATTTCCCGTGCTGGGATCCCCGCGCCGGAGATTGACCCCGCGTTAAAAGCTTTTGGCCGCCATATCGCCAGAAGTCACCGCAAGGGGCGCGGCGTTCATATCCCCGCGATGAAAAACGCCGCTTTCGGGCAGGTGCTCCGCACGCTTGAACTGAAACGCGCATTTAACTGATGAGGTGAGCCGCCCCGCGAGGGGCGGCAACCGCAGGAAGGAGAAAAATCATGACTCAGGCTTTAGCACAGGCACTTAGTGCCGAAACCATCCCGCAGACCGATGCTGAAGAAGGTATCGACCAGGTGTACCGGGGGACCTATTCCCCGGATGATAACAAGCTGCGGCTTTATGCCTCGCAGCGCCTCGATGAGGAAACGTATAAGAGGGTGCATGATGCGGGGTTCCGGTGGGCGCCGAAACAGGGGTTGTTTGTTGCGCCAGCCTGGACGCCGGGCCGGGAGGATGTGTTAGTGTCCCTCGCCGGCGATATCGGGGACGAAGACAGCACGCTTTTTGACCGTCAGGAGCAACGCGCGGAACGCTTTAACGACTACAGCGACAAACGCGCCGGTGAATCTGAGCGGGAGCTTGCGCATGTCGATGCGCTGGCATCGTCGATCCCCTTCGGTCAGCCGATCCTTGTTGGCCATCACAGCGAACGCCGCGCGCGCCGTGATGCACAGAAAATTGAAAACGGCATGAAACGCGCGGTGATGCTGTTCGGGCGCGCGGAATACTGGGAAGAACGCGCGCAGGCCTCACTACGTCACGCGAAGTACAAAGAGCGTCCGGATGTGCGTTACCGCCGTATCAAAAATCTCGAGGCGGAATTACGCAAGGCTGAAAAGCACATTGCCCGGTCTGAAAAGTATCTCACGATGTGGCGCGCGCAAACGCTGGATCTGAACATGGCGTTGCTGGTCAGTAATTACGACCATATTTCAGCCTGTTTCATGCTCGATAAATACCCCCGCCTGGCAGAGAAAAGCCAGTATGAAGGCTCAAGGTCCCTTTATTCGGCGCTGTCTGAGGAAATCATTACTTTTGAACAGGCGCGGGATATTGCGATCCGTTGTCATGAACGCACGATCCGACATCAACAACGCTGGGTTAATCATTACCGGAATCGCCTGGCCTACGAACGTGCGATGCTCAATGAAAGCGGTGGCGTCGTCACCCGGATACAGGAATTTGAGCCAGGCGGTCAGGTGAAAAGCCGGGGCGAGTGGTTAACCATTATCCGCATCAACAAAAGCAATGGTCAGGTCAGCTCAGTGGAAACACCGTGTTATCGCTTTCTCGGGTATGGGGGAACCATGAAACTGACCCCGGATCGCATCACCGACTATAAAGCCCCGTCAGCCGAAGAGGTCAGCACCGCGAAACAGGCTGCAAAACGTCCACCGATCGTCAACTATCCGGGGGAGGGATTCCAGGAGATGACAAAAGCCGAATGGGCCAAAATGCCGGGGGATTATAAGGCTGTCCGGAGCGTGGCCGAAAATGAGACGCACGGCGCGTACCGCTTCCGCCGCTGCATGACTCACGGTTGTACGCTGGTGAATGTCTATATCACCGACATGAAAACGGTACAAATTCCGCAAAAATAACAGGCAGACTCCCCGGCAGGGTGCCGGGGAGCTCAGGGAGGTTGACTTATGCGCAGCGAACTCAGGGATCGCATCCGGACGATGCGGGCTAGGCTGGATGGCCGAACACCTGTTACAGAAATCCGGGCAAGCTCTCAGCTGTTTGTCTCGCCCGATCCGGTCTGCCGTCGCCTGGTCAGTCTGGCGGAGGTGGTGGATTCTGATCATATTCTCGAGCCGGAAGCGGGAACCGGCGCCATTCTGCGGGCGGTCAGGGAAGCCGCGCCACGGGCACAGTGTGACGCCGTGGAGCTGAACGCGGATTTAGTCCGCCATCTTCGGGAAAATTTCCCGGGCGTCAGCGTCTGGCAGGGTGATTTTCTGGAGTACCGGCCGGAAAACCACTACAGCAAAATTATCATGAATCCGCCTTTTCATCATGCGCAGGATATCAGGCATATACAGCGAGCAGTGACGCTTCTGGCGCCCGGCGGCGTTGTGGCCGCAGTCTGTCTGAACGGGCCGCGGCAACAATCCATACTGAAGCCGCTTTCTGATGCCTGGGAGCCATTGCCGAGAGGGACATTCGCGTATACCGACGTTTCTACTGTTCTGCTCAGGATCGCAGTCTGAAAGCACGGTTAGCCCGGCGGGGGAGTGAGCCCCCGTCTGGCCGCGCCGGAAAAGGCTGCGCGCCTGCGGCGCAGGAAGAACGGGCCGCGCTGACGCGCCGCTGGCTCTCCCTCTCCGCGTTCATCCTGTCCCTCTCTTCCTTCTGGTATTCAGGTTTACTGTTGTTTCTTTTCTCCTGTTCCGGTTGAGCAGCTGATGAAGCGTGATAATTCACCTGTTTCTGCCGCCTTTCCATTTTGCTCTTCGTTTAGTTCAGGTCCTGCAGTGGGCGTCCGGGCGGGCTGTCATGCTTCGCACAGAGCCAGCTGCGCCGTCTCTGCCCGGCCCCTCCGGGGCAGCGGGTTTCCATCCCATGACGCAACGTCAACAGCAGGCTTGCAGCCTCCGTTCCGGAGGCGCCGCCCTGTCGCGCCGTGTCCTGCGCTCCCTGCACCCCGTCGAAAAACAACGGCCGCCGGGCTGTAAGGCGCAACGCCGTTTCGCGTGCCGCGCTCCGACGTTGCGGCGGGTCCCTGCTCATTTCCTCTCCTGTGCCTTTTCACCGTTTAAGTCCCTTTCGCCGGGGCTGAGACAAGCACAACCCGCCTGGCTGTCCAGGGACGGCGTGGCCTTTCGCAATAAATTTTTTCCGGCCATTCCGCTTCGCGCCATTAGACCGAAAAAAATTTCCCGCTCACCCCGGACATCTGCACCGGGCCGTGCTCGTTGACGCCCTTGCGGCGAAGGTTCTCAAACGGGTGAAGGTCATACCATCGGGAACAAAACAGCAGGTTCCCGCAAACGTCAAAACCGCGGCTCCCGAAACTCAACGGGTGATGGTTTTTAAAAGCAATACAACGGATTAAGGAGATTCATCATGGCAGCACGAGGCATCAATAAAGTCATTCTGGTTGGTCATCTGGGGCAGGACCCGGAAGTGCGTTACATGCCCAACGGCGGCGCAGTGGCAAACCTGACGCTGGCCACATCTGAAACATGGCGTGACAAACAGAGCGGGGAACTGCGCGAAAACACCGAATGGCACCGTGTTGTCATGTTCGGCAAGCTTGCAGAGGTGGCGGGCGAATATCTGCGTAAAGGCGCGCAGGTCTATATCGAGGGCCAGCTGCGCACCCGTAACTGGCAGGACGAGGCCGGAACCACACGCTATGTCACCGAGGTGCTGGTCGGGCAAAACGGCACGATGCAGATGCTGGGCGGCCGTCGTGAGGGGAGTTCGTCTGAGAGCGCCACACCTCAGCAGCCCGCGAAGCCGCAGATCCCGGCACAACCCGCTGAGGCGCCGGTTAACTCCCCGAAAGCGAAGGGCGGTAAAAAAGCCCGTCAGAGTGCAGCGCCGTCGCAGCAACCCCCGCAGCCGTCACCGGATGATTACCCACCGATGGATGACGATGCCCCCTTCTGAATCATGATGAATACGCCCCGTTAACGGCGGGGCAGAAAAAGGAGATGTACATGAACCACAACGTTATGCCCCCTCTGAAATCTCTGCCGGACGGCACGTTCACCCGTGATCAGGCGTCAGAGGTGGCAGCGCAGTATCAGAATGTGGCGATTGAAGACGATCAGGGTACCCGCTTTCGCCTGGTTGTTCGTCGGGACGGCGAGATGATCTGGCGCGTCTGAAATTTTGAACCCGGCGGTGAGTACTGGATGAATCGTTATATCCGTGACTACGGAGTACGTAAAACGCAATAAGCAGTAAGAGGTGCCGGACAGGTGGGCTGTCCGGCAGACAATCATCAATATCAGAGAGGTATCAATTATGTCCGCCACCGAGTCTAAAGCAAAAGCACCGGCAAAAACCAGCAAAAAAGCGGCTCAGGCTGCAGCTGCAGAAACCCTTAAAGCCGCACTGGAAGCCGCTCAGATTGAATATGTCCCCCTGTCCTGCTTAGTCAGATCGCCGCTAAATGTCCGTGTGATTCCTTACCCGGAGGCCAGCGTACGCAGCATGGCCACATCCATCAAAGCCGTGGGGCTGTTGCAAAATCTGGTTGTCCACACGTTGCCGGAAGGAAAATCTGGCGTTGCGGCGGGAGGTCGCCGGCGCGAGGGGCTCAATCTGCTCACCAGTGAAAAGGAAATTGACAGCGAGTATCTGGTGCCTGTTAAGCGTGTCAGCGACGACGTGGCGCGGCTTGTTTCTTTCATCGAGAACGATGAACACCTCTCGATGCATCCGGCTGAGCAAATCTACGCCTTTCGCGACCTTTCAGCGCAGGGGATGACACCTGAGCAGATCGGCGCCCAGATGGGGTACGGTGGTCGCCACGTTAAGCGCATGCTCAAACTCGCCGGGCTGGCACCGGAGCTTCTGGCTCAACTGGCAAAGGATGAAGTCACGATTGAGCAGTGTCAGGCGCTGGCGCTCGAAAATGATCCGACCCGTCAGCTGCAGGTCTATGAAAACGTCAAATCCGCCTATGGCCATACCGCTCCACATCTGCTGAAAAGTGCAGTGACAGACCGGGAAATCTCGTTAAAAAGCCCGGCCTTTGAGTATATCGGGCGTGAATGTTATGAGGCCGCTGGCGGTGTCGTGCGCGAAGACCTGTTCAGCGCGGATGATGGAGAAGGCACAGCAGACAAGGAGCTGACGGAGAGCCTTATCCACCAGAAACTCTCTGCGCTGGCTGACGAGATCCAACAAAATGAGGGGTGGGCATGGGCACAGGTTCGCAGCGATCCCGTTCGTCATTGGGGGGATGACTCCCGAATTTTTCAGCTGACGCCTGAACCCGAGGCAAATTTCACCGCTGATGAGCAGCAGCGTCTCGATGAGCTCTATGCCACACAGGAGGCGACCGAAACACACGATGATGAATATGCCATTCAGGCACTGATTGACGAAATGGAGAGCGCGGCCGTCAACCGTGAATGGACCCCAGATCAGAAAGCGGAATGTGGTGTGGTGGTCAGCTTCTGGGGCGCGGAAGTGAACATTCAGCGAGGCGTCCGCCAGATTGCCCCGGAGCGGGAGGTGGATGATCAGGCTGACCAGAAAAAAAATACCGTCATCACTAAAAAAATTGAAAACCCCGTGGACAGCATCAGCGAACCGCTGCTGAAAAAAATGTCTTCTGAGCGCACCCTTGCCGTTCAGGCTGCGTTGATGCAGCAACCACAGAAAGCCGTGGCGCTGATGGTCTGGCGGCTGTGCGCCTGTGTGTTTGATTACGGTGGTATGTCAGCCAGTCATCCCTTCGAAATGAAAGTCACTGAGCATCATACATCCCTCGTCAGCGACTCCCCGGCCGGAAAAACCGGAAAAGCCTGGCAGACGCTGATGCAGGAAAAAGCACGCCTGCAGGCACTGTTACCGGAGGGCTGGTCGAAGGATTTCACCACGTTTTTCACCCTCGACGGGGAAATCCTGATGTCCCTGATGGCGTTCTGTACCGCCAGTTCAGTGTATGGCGTGCAGACCCGAACAATGGGGCATACCACCCGAAGTCCCCTTGATGGCATGGAAACAGCGATCGGCTTCGATATGAGGGACTGGTGGACACCGACCGCAGACAATTTCCTCAGTATGCTCAGCAAACAGCAGATTGTTAATGCGCTTAACGAGGCAGGAAGAACGGGTGCAGCAGCTGATGCCGGGAAAATGAAGAAAAAAGACGCTGCAGAGCATGCAGAGCATGCCCTCGCGGAGACCCGATGGGTTCCTGAATGGATGCAGCCACCGGCCACAGCGAAACCCGTCATCACTGATGATGCAGCAGACGCTGATGATCATACGGCTCACGCAGCCTGATAACGGAGACGCCGCCCTGCGGGGCGGCCATAAGGAGAAGAATATGAACACGATCATTACTACCGATGTCCTGAAAACCATGTTCGCCGGAGAGCTGGAAGACTACCGCGCCGCCGGTGAAGATTTTCGCCGTGAACTCACCCATGCCGTGATGCGGGACCTGTCCTGTCCGGCGAGCTGGGACGTCAACGGAGAATATAAAAGCGAGTTCGGCGGATTCTTTCCGGTACAGATCCGTTTTTCCCCCTCCCACGGTCATTTTGATGTGGCGGTCTGCAGTCCGGGAGAGCTGAGTACGCGCTGGATGGTCGTCTTTGTGACCCGTGGCGGCCAGCCGTTCTCTGTTGTTCGTAGCATGGAAGCATTTAACCCGGAGTTGATCTCCCACACGCTGGCATTGATAGCGTGTCTCGATACTGACGGTTATTCCTTTGCCAGCATCATCAGTACCCTGGCACAGGAGGGCGCACTATGATCCCCTCATCCCATGCCATTGTGACCCTGAAACCTGCACGGCAGGCTGCTTTGCAGGCCATCATGTTCGTGGAAGACGCTCAGTTACGGGGTGCGCGTTTGCCCTCAATGCCCCATGTCCGGACATTTCTGCGAATTCTGACCAGGAACAGCCGCATGAACACGGCAGTGGCGCAGCGCATTCCCGGCCTGAACTGGGACCCGAAGCATCGCCTGAGTAGCCTCAAACAGGTGGAGGAGGCGCTCGATGAACTGATTGCCAGCCACGGGGAATGCTGCCCGCTGCCGCTGCCGGTGGATGTTCAGGCCGAATTGTTTCCGGAGGTGCAGCACACACGGACAGAGCGCCGGTTGCAACGCAGAAACATCGCGTTTACCCGTAAGATGCGCCGGGAAGAACGGGTGCTGGCGCATCACTGGCGGTTACGGCAGAACCTGCTGGGACAGGCAGTCACGGAGCTGAATTTTCAGTCGCCGGAGACGGTCAGCAGCTGGTATCGCCGGTGGGCCGACGAGTTTGACGCGCGGGAGCTGGAGCCTGCTTTCTGGCACTGGCGGTCGCGGTTTGCCTCGCTGGCCTCCCTGGACTGGCTGCGTGACGCGAAGGAGCCACTGTACGGGGTCATTCATGAAATCGGCTTCATCGTGAGTGACTCCCCGGAGGCTGTCCGTCAGGCGGAGCGCTGGCAGGTACCCAACAAACTGGCGCTGCAGAGGCGATCGGTATGAGAAACAATCCCTGGAAAACAGAGTTGAAAGTGGCCCGCAGTCAACGCAACAAGCTGCTAACAATGTCTGCCCGCCTTACAGAGATGACCTGCGAGTGGGACGGACTCAGTGGCTGGCTGGAGACCGAAAGCGAGCGACTGGTTGAGAGTATCAACCAGCATATTCAGGCGCTGGATGAGCAAATCCGGGATTGGGCCAACGGGCGCAGTGACAGGGAGGTTGAATGAGTATTGTCAGCCGGCAATTCGATAAAAAGGAAGCAGGTACCGTGTTTCGCCATGCGGTATCAGGAAAACGGTTATGTCGGCTTGATGCAAGGCTGACGCGGGATGACTGGATGCTGTTACACGGTTTGCTCAGTCTGGTGTACCACGCAGGCATCAGTACCGGCAGTGAACAGCGGGCGGCAGAAATACGGGAAGCTCTGGGGTATCCGGCGGAGAACGAACAGAAAAAAGTATGAGGATATAGCCTTTTTTCAGATGGTTAGTCCTGGGTGGATAATGGACTACAAGGTATAATGGCGACGGCGCTTGAGGCTTTTTGCCTCATGACGTGCAGGTGGTTTGTTACCGTGTTGTGCGGCAAAAAGCAGAAAGCCCCGTAGTTAATTTTCATTAACCCACGAGGCCACCTGTATGCCTAGACAACATCAGGATAGCCTCTTAGATGCCGCAAGGCAAGGAGAAGAAGGCCATGAAACTGCCGCGAAACACTCTGCTCGGGTGCGTATTAATAGTGTGTCTCACATTGCTAATATTCACTTACCTGACCCGGAAATCACTCTGTGAAATCCGGTACAGGGACACGAACAGGGAGGTGGCAGCTTTTATGGCTTACGAATCCGCTAAGTAGCTAACCCCGGCGGGGGGAAACCCCCGCCATTCAGGGGCTGAGACTGTCTGGACAGGCCTGAAGCGCCTTTATGAAGGGGTTACCGGTTCGCCGGTAGCCCCTTTTTCCCCTTCAGAGCAACCGCACGCATGTACAGCTGAAGGGCAGTTCCCCTCCGGGGAACGGGGCAGGGCGGCAGTGCCTCCGGCGCGGCCGCTCTCTTCCCTGCCCGTGCGACAAATGTGATACATGCTAATGCTAATGTACGCGTCCATTAGCGTTAATCTCGAGGACTTATTCCTCCTGCTTTCTGGCCGTGCGAATACCTGCCTGGTAGTGCTTCCTGACGCTTTCAATATCGCTGAGGGTAGAGGCCCAGCAGGAGTGTGCTGCCAGTCGGTAGCGCTCTGCCACTTCACTTATGACAGAGGGCGAACTGTCACGGCTGCGATGAACACGTCCTTTCTGGCCAAAGGTCGCCACAATAATATTCTGACTCCCTGAACGACCAAAAAGGGCGGTGCAAAGGCGTTTTACCACAAGGGGCGTGAAGTCCAGTTCGACACTCTCCGCAATCTCAAAAATGAAGCACTGCATCCGGTAAGTTTTGTATCGCTTCACTGCTGCACTCAGGCGGGCGGCACGTTTCGGGTAGTCCCAGGTATCGTCACGATAGCGGAGCAACTCGGTTTCATAATCTCCGGCCAGGTCGTTACGTGTGTAAGAAAAATGGCTGAAAAAATGAGCGCGTGCCAGCTCTGTTGATGACTCATTTTCCACAGGACACCTCGTTAATTAATGCTAATGTATGCGTACGTTAGCATTAGTCATTGTGTTTTGCGACAGATAACGGACTCGTTTCTCATCTCCGCTTTGCTTCTCAAAGGCTTAGCAAAGAGGGTCTGAACCATAACTAAAGGCAGGGCAATGGCCACCTTCGGCTCCCGATCAGCTGCGCTGCTCAGTCGTCGAGCCCCACTCCGCCAGGGCAGCTGCTACGCACCCGCCAGGCTCCGCCGAATCCGCGGGGCGGTTTCGGGCTAACGCTAGGGTCTGATGGCTAACGTCAACGGCGCGCTTGCTGCGTCCGTTCCGGTCGCGCCGCTTTCACCGTGCCGGCGATAAAGCTGCCGGCACTCTGATGGCGCCACGCCGTTCCGTCGTGTCGGGTGTGTTCATTCTCATCCCTTCCCCTGGTGAGTCATCTCTCGTCCGTTCCCCGGCGAAGGGCTGGTCGTAGCACCGCCGTGTCGTCATCCAAGGGGTAAATAAACTCCGCCAAAAACTTTTTGCCAGGGACCGCAAAAACTTTTTGTCTCCGCCCCTTGTTCTCCTCCTTACGACGTTGCTCCTTTGCCCTTTGCCGCCAGGGAACTCACCGAGAGATGGATTAACCACCAGACCAGAGGAAAAGCAGAATGAACACACAGAACGTCAACGTCAAAACCGCCACCAAAGAATCTACCGAAAGATGGGTTATGGCCTGCCCGGAACCGATCGCAGCAAAGATACTGGCATTTCACGGACAGAGCGCCAGCTATGCATTTAATGTCCTGGCTGATTTGAAAGCTGCCGGTGCGTCATATGCACGACGGAACATTATCTCCGATATGTTCCAGCGTTTAGGTGTGAATTAACCCACTGAAGGTGAACTGCTATGAACCGTAGAAATATGCACCTGCGCACTGATGGCTTTATTCGCAATATCCACACCCGTAACCCGTTCGATGTTATCCGCGCGGATGTAGTACTGGCGCGTATTGAGAAAGAGGCGGGGCGGTGCTGCGGGATGCACTTCGAACTGTATCAGGCCCGTGTGTTGGGCGATGCGCTGGATTATCTGGAAGCCCTGCCGCTGAAAGACCGTCCGATCTTAATGGGCGCGGCGGCAAAGCGCGGTTACATCCTGACGCTTTCGGAAGAAGAGCACGCGCTGAAAGCAAAAAAAGTGCTGATGAGCGAACTGGCGGCAAACGAATAAATAAACACAGGGGGCGGCATGTCGCTGCCATCCCTTAACCCGAAGGAGAGACCCATGTACTTACACCTGACCGAATCCTCTGCAGTCCTGGGAATGCAGGCCACTGCAGAGACAGAGCGCGCGTACTGGCTGAGTCTTCGTAACGATGCGGTGAAAGCACCGGAAGAAATCGATGTTCATGCCTTTCATGAGGCGCTCGGACTGATGTACCCGCTGAACTGGTCAACGAGCGAAAACAATGAATGGGAGTCCTTCATGATGGCTGAAATGTACTGCTGTGACGTAACCGAAATTTACGCCCGGAACGGAGCACATTACTACCGTCTGCGGGACGTGTGTCAAATGAGCCATGCGCAGATTAAGACGCGCATTAAGGAGGCGCTGAAACTGGCCCAGAAATGAAAAAAGCAGGCTTTCGCCTGCTCATTCAACGCCGGATACCTACCCGCAAAAGTGCGTATCCGGCTTCATCAAAAACCACATGGAGATAACACCATGAAATTTGACCCTCAAATCGTCGCACAGGCGAACGAGTTTGTAAATGCCTTACGCAGCGGGAAGCGTGCCCACGTTCCCGCTATGCGCCTGGAATACTGGCAGCAGTTCATGGTCACGGTATACGCTGGCCTCGGTCTGGCGTGATGTGAAACCTGCCGCTCTGTAAGGGGCGGCTTTTCCAGGAGAAAAATCATGTCACAGCTAAGTTTTGCCGATGTTTTTGATATGGCCAGAGAGAGCGCTGACAAAAGACCGGCCACACAGGACATGCTGCAGGGGATCGAATGTGTGCCCTCTGTTCAGAAGATGATGAGCGCGCATTATAGCCGGAGCCATTTTATCAGCGTGTTCAAATCCACAGGCCGCCATCTGGGGCGCTGGGAAGTGTTCAGCGATTTTTTGTCTCTCGCCGCCAGTGAGCTGGATATGGCCCGGATCAGAACGCCTGAGAGCATGGAGCACTGCCGGAAAATCTGCGCGCGGTACGAGGCTTCAGATATCGCGAACATGCAGGAGATGTTTTGCCTGATGGTGTGCGCGCTGGAGGCAAAATTTCATGATTTCCTCGGCGCGATTTTTATGGAGCTTGAGCTGGGTGATAACTTTCGTGGGCAGTATTTTACTCCGTATTCGGTGCAATGCCTGATGGCGCGGATGCTGATGCCAGGCGTCAGAGATACTATCAGCCGGGAAGGGATTGCCACTGTCAGCGACCCGGCCTGTGGGGCTGCCGGGATGCTGATCGCCTATGCAGAGTGCCTGCTTGACGCAGATATCAACCCTTCCATGCACATGTTCGGCAGCTGCATCGATATCGATCCGGTGGCGGCAGATATGGCCTTCATCCAGCTGTCACTTCTGGGGATAGCGGCGGAAGTGGTGACGGGGAACACGCTCACGATGCAGTTCCGGCGGGTGAGGTATACCCCGGTTTACTACCTCAACGACTTTGAAAAACGGCTGGCAGACCTGGGCCGGTTCAGGGCAATGCGGGACTTTATGCGCGGAATACAGGAGGCCGCGTAAATTACCAGAAGGGCAGGGAAGAACCTGCCCAACCTCTGAAAAAGGCCGCGCGCCTGCGGCGCAAAATAATACCGGCTGCGCTGACGCGCCACCAGTATTAATATCGCGCGTTATTAGCCCCTCTCTTTTATTTTCTTTCTGCCGCTTTCTGTCTTTCTTCTTCCTGCTGTTTTTCTTTCTCGGTATTTATTTAACTTTGCTGAAAATAAGGCTTATTACCCCGGGCGTACGGAATATGGCCACCTTCGGCTCCCGATCAGCTACGCTGCTCAGTCGTCAGCCCCACTCCGCCAGACAGCTGCTGCGCACCTGTCAGTCTCCGCCGAACCCGCGGGGCGGTTTCGGGCTAACGCTAGGGTCTGATGGCTAACGTCAATGGCACGCTTGCTGTATCCGTAAACGGATACGCCGCTTTCACCGTAGCGAAAATATTCGCTACTCTGAAGACCGTAACGATAATTCGTCTGGCGACCAATTTCCGTTACGGGTTGTGTGCATTCTCCTCAGCTGTATCTCGTCCGTTTTCATCATTTCGCGGAGGGCTGCTTCTAGCATCAACCGCTAAATAAATACAGGGGTAAATGAACGCAAAGCGCCCCTGTATTTATTCATCGCCTGCTGCTCATTGCCCTTTGCCGCTCAGTGATGAAGTCGAACGAAACAATAAACCGCTAAGGAGTAAACCAGAATGCACACAAAAAACGTCAACGCCGCCACTCGAGAATCAGCCGAACAATTTAAAACAGATAAATATCATCGCTACTGTGTGACTGACAGTGAGGAGCGCGAGGATTTCATCCCGGCACTCTTTTTTACTCCGTCGGCAATAAATATGGTAGCCAGCTGGTTACGCCAGTATTCGGATTACAGTAACGGCGCATGGGATTACTGGATTATTCCGCAGGGTGTCGGCGGGAATGTGGCGCCGAACCGGATTCAGTTCATTACGACACAGACGGGATATATTGCACCGGCAGGTGAACAGTATTACAGAATGGTGATACCCGAAAATAATTTTGACAGCGACGTGAGTGCAGATGCTGCCGGGATCATCTCCACGCTGATGATAATTAACTGGTTGTCCTGGCAGGTTGCGGATATGGGGGCGGGATATACCCATGTATGCAAACATCTCATTGCCCGACAGGATGCGCTGAAAAGTTATCTCAGCATTATTCATCATCCGGAGAGTCATTTAATCTTGCGAGCAATTGATTGATTTCAATCTTAACGTAAAGACCTCTTGATTGAGGTCTTTATCGTTGTGTCGGCTGAACCTGGCCCGCTTTGTTATTCGCCTTAATAGCCCTGTAAATGGCCTCGATCTTCCTGGCATACTGCAGACGTCTCATGGCCTGCTTCTCCGTTCTGCTAAACCCCGCATTGTAAGCTCCGACAGCCTCCCAGCTCACTCCCCATTTTTTAAATGCCAGTGCCAGGTAATAGGCGCCGGTGTAAATGTTCAGGCAGGCGTCCGTCAACAGGTGATGCGGTTTTATTCCAAAGCTCGACAGCTTTTCAAAATTCTGCGAGTCAATTTGCATCAGTCCTGAACCATAGCCGGAGACAGGATTCTTTCCGATAGCGTCAATTTTGAATTTTGATTCCTGCCAGGATATAGCCCTGAGCAGATCCGGATCGATTTTGTAATCGCGTCCGGCAAGGGTAAAACAATCTGCAGCATTGGCGGCAAACGAGAATACAAAAAAAACGGCAATGATGATGCTCCGCATCGTTTTCCCCTCCAGGGTCGATTTCTGGAAATACGTTAACCCATCCCAGACGCGGACTCAACAAATATGCACTCCTCACCACAAAATCACCACACCCCACGCAAAATTAAAATTTTGCAGATTGCGCTTTTAAATTATGAGTTTACGGATATAAACTTTCTGTTTCTTTCTAATGGAAAGTTAAATCAGACTCTAGAACAACTCTATGTAGAGTCGGCGTAGAGTCTATATAGAGTCGTTACCGACTATTCTTTGAAAAAAGAGTAAGATGGTGGGGACTATACTCTAGAGTGTAGTCCTTTTAAGTGCGATACTTTTCGAAGGGGACTCTAGAGTGTAGTCTGGACTCTCTTCTGCGTTTTGCCGAAAAAAATATGCACTATATACACTATCATGATTTGACACTTATAGTAGGGAGAGGCTATGCCAAGGGTTCAGGTTTATATAAGCGACCAAGTTGTTGAAAAAATTAACGCTATAATTGAAAGCCGCCGTGTTGAAGGTGCAAAAGATAAAGACGTCAATTTTTCAAGTATCAGTTCAATGCTGATAGAGTTGGGGTTGCGTGTCTATGAAGCCCAGATGGAAAGAAAAGAATCAGGTTTTAATCAGATGGCCTTCAATAAAGCTTTACTTGAGTACGTAGTTAAAACTCAGTTTTCGATAAACAAAGTTCTGGGTATGGAGTGTTTGAGTCCCCATGTAAAAGATGACCCAAGATGGCAATGGAAAAGTATGGTTCAGAACATTCAGGAGGATGTGCAGGAAGTTTTGCGAACATACTTCCCTGAGGTTGAGTCCGAAGAGTCTTAATGAATTATTCTATTTTATATTTAATAAATAGAATAATGATCTGTGCTCTATTGGTGACATTAAGAGATAATTGGTTTATTATCATTTTATAAGATTTAATTTAACTTAAAATTTGATTATCGCAGGTATGAGAAGACTTCACCTTCTCATACCTACTGCCCATAGAGACCTAACAAGGAGGCCGCTATGTATCCGATGGATCGTAAAGAAAAAGACACCTGCCGTCAATCCCTGGCATCTTCTCTTCAGATGCTTATCATGAACTATTCCTTCCCTGCGTGCATTCATACCCATGATGGTTTTTTCCCAGCATTCAATCCTGCTTTTTTAACGGAGTTTGGAAACGGACCCGTTTCAGATAAATACTGGGAGGCGCATTTCGGAGTAGATGATTTCCTTCATCTCCGTGAAATTGAGCTCATCTTGCGCGGTGAAGACGCCGACTTTCATATAGAGAAATGTGTATATATGAATGATAAGCAGTTTGATTTCACACTGGAGAAAATTCAGCAGAGTGGGGAGGTTTATTATCTATGGAAATTTGGTAGATCGCTAAATACCAATGAAAAGATAATCAAAGATTTACCTATGCATAATGACATTATTCAATTTATGAAAAACGTCAAGGAATTGTCGAGGACTGAATTCGATTTTTTAGGTTTGTATTCTGGAGGTGCTAGTCATAATTTGATATCTCAAATCATGGGCTGTAAATATGCTTCTTCGAGAAATGCCGTGAGTGAAATACTTAAGAAGTTGAAAATTAGCAACAGAGATGATGCCTTTTTAATAGTTCACCTGAGTGAATTGGCTGTGCCCATAATGAAAGGGGTTAAAAATATAATAATAAAGAATGTTAATAACTTGTAAATAAAAGGGTGACATCTTTCCAGTTGTTTTTTGAAAAGAAGTAGGGAACAATTAATATAGCTTTTGTTATTGAGGCCCTATTGTGAAACGACTTGTTAATCGTACCGCTACAGGTAGTGCTGTTGTTTTTAGTTGCGATGAAGATACCTACCAAAAATTGGTGTTAGCAACACTACGCAGCGGGAGAGTAAAAGGTACCGAAGTACAATTGCGAGTAGATGATCACCTAAGAAAACAACCTGAGCTGTACGATGTGCAGAATTTATTATGTACGAAGGAAAAAAGGTCCAAAAAACTCTTCCTTCGTTTTGATAAAGATACAAATAGATTGTTAATTCAGGCGAAAAACAGAAGTGGTCGCTCTAAAACACTCGAGGTGTATCTTCGTCTCAAACAACATCTGGAGAAGTTTCCGGATTTCTATAGTTCTGAAGTAGACATTATCAGGAGGGAAGTAACAGAGAGTAAAGAATGAACTAGCAGTTAATTTATCTTAAACCATCATTAGATAAGGAAATAATCATGAATGCTGTATTAAGTGTTCAGGGAAATGCTTTCTCTGAAGAAACCAAACCGTCTTTTCTGTCACGCGTTTTCAATAAAAAGACAGCGCTGAAAGTGACCAAGGCTGCGCTGCCGTTGGCAGTTCTGGCGTCGTTCTTCCCGGACGTTGCTATGGCCACCACTACCGCAACAGACCTGATGAAATCCGGTGATACCACCGTGAAAGGCACCTTCGGTAAGTCTTCCAGCGTGGTCAAATGGGTTGTTCTGGCTGAAGTTATCGCGGGCGGCATCATGTATATGATGACCAAAAACGTGAAGTTCCTGTTCGGCTTCGCCATCATTTCGACCTTTATTACCGTCGGTATGTCGGTCGCAGGTTACTAACAGGATAAAGGTGATGACGGGAGACGAATTAAAGAAATACCGTTTCCCGGAAACACTGACAAACCAGTCCCGCTGGTTTGGTTTATATCTCGATGAGCTTATCCCGGCCGTCATTTGCCTCGGCTGGGGTTTCTGGACCAGTAAGTTCCTCTTTGGTATAGCTGCAGCGGTACTGGTTTTCTGGGGTATTAAGAAACTCAAAAAAGGGCGGGGCAGTACCTGGTTGCGCGACCTTATTTACTGGTATCTGCCGACATCCCTTCTTAAAGGATTTTTTCACGATATCCCGGACTCCTGTTTCCGGCAGTGGATTAAATAAAACAGTGGGGAATAACACATGGAACATGGCGCCCGACTCAGCACCTCGCGTGTCATTGCGCTGGGATATATCTGTATGGGGACAGTCCTTCTTCTCAGTCTGTCTACCAATATCATTCTGGGGATTAATAACTACCGCCTTCAGAACGAACAGAAGGTGGCGGTTACTCCCATGCTGTTCAATGCGCCTTTCGCTGTTTCTCAGAATCAGGCGGACGCTTCTTATCTTGAACAACTGGGCATGAGCTTTATTGCATTACGTCTGAATGTCACGCCGGAAACGGTCGACGCCCAGCATCAACAACTGCTCCGGTATGTATTACCTGCCTCACAGAACAGTCTTAAGGTCCAGCTGGCTGAAGATGCGAAGCGGATAAAAGACAATAACGTGAACTCCACTTTTTATATGACGTCTGTTCGTGCGTATCCGGCAGAAAATCGGGTGGATTACCGTGGAGAACTGAAAACCTGGATAGGGGATTCTGCGCCCTACAGTGAAATTAAAAGTTACGTCCTGCAGTTTAATCGTGTTGATGGTGTCAGCTGGCTGGCGCGTTTTGGAGAAATAAATAATGAAAAAAATTAACCCGTTATTTATCTCCGGTTGCCTGTTTTTTTCGCTACCTGCGATATCGGCTACCCTCAGCGGTACGCTGGCACCGACTGTTGTACCCCTGGCCAACGGCGGACAGGCAAACATCGCTGTCAGCAACACAGACCCAAACCTCTTCACGGTACCAGGAGACCGGATCACCGCCATTAACAGTCTGGATGGCGGGCTGACGAACCAGGAGCAGACCGACAGTGGCGGGGCGATCCTTGCTACGGTCAGCAAGAAACCATTCACGTTTATTGTGGAAACAGAGCGCGGCCTCAACTTTTCTATCCGTGCGGTGCCGCGTGCCGGAGTGGGCCGGACTATCCAGCTGGTATCCGAGCTCATTGGCACGCCCGGGCCGGCTAAATCATGGGAGGAATCCAACCCGTATGAAAGCGTTCTTGTTTCGCTGAACCGCGCTGTTCGCCAGGGTCAGATCCCTGATGAATACCAGTCCATCCCTGTCACATCAGAAGTGTTATCCGTGCCTGCCGGCCTTCGCGCCACGGCGGCCCGGGTCTGGACCGGTCACCATCTAAAAGTTGTTCTGTACAACGTTGAAAATGTAACGCTGTCGGCGCGAAACATCCGGGAAAGCGATTTCTGGCAGGCGGGAACTCGCGCCATCATGCTCAGTGGCTCCGCGAGCCAGCTGGTTGGCGGTGGTCGCATGCAGGTCTGGGTCACCACGGCAGAGGAGTCACGTTGATGGCCAACTTTAATACGCTAATCAAACGTAAACAGTATCTCTGGCTGGTCCTCATTCTTGTCGGTGGTGCATGTGCGATTGCCGGCGGGATGTATCTGTCCGATCTGAATCTGAGTTCAGAAGAAGAAGCCCCCATACAGGGTGAACCGGCGCCGGACATGACCGGGGTGGTGGACAGTCAGTTCAACAGTAAGGTGGAGCAACATGCGACTACGGAAATGCAGGCCACTGCAGCAGATCTGAATAAGCGCTTTGGCGCTCTGCAGGGGGAAGTGGATTTGCTCAGTAAAGCGCGCAGCGCAGACCAGATCCGTATCGACAAACTCAGCAATGAAAATGTGGCCATGCAGGAGCAACTTAAGACGCTGGGCGTGAAACCAGCCGTGTCTGGCGGCGAGCCTGCGCCTTCGCCACCCTCGCCGCCTCCGGGACCGGAAGGGGAGCCGCAGCCGGCAAATTTCCCCCCTCAACCTGGTGGGGCAGTCCCTCCGCCAACAGCGTTCTATCCTGGCAATGGCACCGTGCAGGCTCCACAGGTTAGCTATCAGTCCGTACCGGTACCGAACCAGATACAGCGCAAAACGTTCAGCTATGACCGCGGTAAGAAAACGAAGTCACTGCCCTACATTCCGTCAGGCAGCTTTGCCAAAAGCAAGCTGATCGAAGGTGCCGATGCCAACGCTTCCGTTACCGGGAATGAATCAACCGTACCGATGTCGCTGAGAATTATTGGGCATGTGGAAATGCCGAACAGCAAAACCTATGACCTGACTGGTTGCTTTGTCGGCCTCGAAGCCTGGGGTGACGTATCGAGTGAGCGCGCCATCGTTCGCACCCGCAATATCAGCTGTATCAAAGGCGACAAAACTATCGACCAACCCATTAAGGGTCATGTGTCCTTTATGGGCAAAAACGGCATAAAAGGGGAAGTGGTGATGCGTAACGGAAAAATCCTCGGCTGGGCCTGGGGGGCTGGGTTTATTGACGGGATTGGTCAGGGGATTGAGCGAGCTTCGCAGCCAGCTGTTGGTCTGGGTGCCACAGCCTCCGTTGGCGCCGGTGATGTCCTGAAAATGGGGATTGGCGGCGGATCATCGAAAGCTGCACAGACGTTAGGCGATTACTACATCAAACGCGCTGAGCAGTATCACGCGGTGATCCCGATCGGCGCGGGCAACGAAGTCACCATAGTGTTTCAGGACGGTTTCCAGCTGAAAACTATTGAGGAGCTTGAAGCGGAGAAAAATGGACAACAGCAGGCACAGAACCAGCAGCAACCCGAACAACCTGAGAGCAGGTCACAGCAATCCGGCGGGAACCTGAATGGTTTTAATACCGATGAGATGCTGAAGAAACTGGGCAAGCTGGACCCGCATCAGTTCTCGCCGGGAGCAATGTCGGGGGGCGAAAACTCAGGTCAGTAAGTCAGGGCATCAACAAGGGTTAATCACCATAAATAACCCACCAGGAATATAAAGGGGAATACATGAAGGAATTAATACTGTTAATTCCTCTGGGCAGCGCTTTGCTCTTAACCGGGTGCGCGGGCACAGAGTCCGATTTTGAATGTAATGCCACAACATCCGATACCTGTATGACGATGGAGCAGGCGAATGAGAAAGCAAAAGCCCTGGAGGAACACGCATCAGCAAAGCCGGCTGCGGCAGGGTTGCCACGACTGGCTGACGGAAATTTCAGGACGTCTTCGCCAAACTCATACCCGCTGCCGCCGCAGCCAGTCATTAAACCGGTGCGAAATACTGCGCCCGCTGTGACGGTGAGCAATAAATCCGGGTTCCTGAATACGGTACCGGTCAATCATGATGACGTCCTGAGAACCCGGACTGCTCCGGTATATATCAGGCCGGTTAGTGTTGGTACCTATACCTCTCCGTCTACGGTACCCGGTAATTATCCAAGGCCGCTAAGAAAGGGTGAGCAAACAGCATCATTATGGATAGCGCCTTACGTTGATTCTGAGGATGTCTATCACCAGCCCACAACGGTTGTATTTGTTGTTACACCATCGGCGTGGGGCCAGCCCCGCATTAACTAATTAGCAGCGCCGTTAATGGCGCTGTGAATACTGAATTAATACCGGATTTAAAACGAGTGCCCTGTGCGTTGAAAGGGATGGGCGGTAGCGTGTTTTTTCTTCTGGAGAGCATTATGGGTAATGATAACGTTTTAAACTTCTTTTGTTGCCTGACTGCACCCTGAAGGAGGTTGATATTCCTACCGGCTTTTTAACCAGTAACATTAACCGACTGGATTGTTCAGATATTGTTGTTAATGTCGCGACGGACAGGTACGACATGGCCATATCTGCTTATGACAAATCCAAAAATCAGGAGTGATACAGGATGATTAACTTTATAGACTTTCCTGGCGGTAAAGAGAGTTCATTCTTTATCTCTCGTGATGAAACGCAAGCCACTGCTGATATGAATGAATGGATTGGAAGTCATGCAATTTCAATAATCTCGATTGAGACGATAGTGAAAGAATATCATTTTATTTGCATCAGACTCTGGTACTGCATTGAAATCAAAACCAGTGAGTCTTTGAACGATGCGATGGACTCTATACACCGGGGTGGGAAATGACTGCTTACTATATCGACGGTGTTAATATTGCCTGGCTAAATGGTGTATGCTTATTTCTTATCTTTGCCGGGTTTATCGTGGCACTGGCCATGTTTATCATCCCTAAAAAAATTAATCTGCGAGTCAACAGAGGTAATACATTTATCTTTAGTGTGCTTATAACGTTGGCTGCGTTTGTCACGGTTGTCGTCTTTACCAGAGGGGCATTCACGATGGATGAGCTCGAAGCCGGGAGACACTGGAAGAATGACTGCAAGCTCCTGGAGGTGAACATCCCGACAGGCACGTTTACCGAACCAGTGAATAAACTGGAATGCGCCGGTGTCATCATTAATGCACCGGTGCTTCAGTATGATAAGTATATCCGCCAGTGGAAATTGTATCAGGCTAAAAATAGATGAAGGTAATGTTTTTAAAGCTCACCCTTTTATTTGTATTTTGTGGTATCCCGGTTGCGGTGTTTTTTTTATTTTTGTTGCAGTGATTACCTTGAAGGATTACCTGCAACTCCTGAGCAACTGACCGCTATTTCACAAGAAACCCCCTGCGCAAAAGAAGCGTTTAAACAGGCTTTAAAACCTGATGCCTGGAAGAACAATCCGGACCTTTAAGGTCACCAGGTTTGCTTGCAATGACTAGTGGCGTTGTATGAAGGTAAAACAAAATGGATAAGATTGATTTATTTGTACTTGCTATTTTAGTGTTGGTTTTAACCATCGTGGGTGGTGGAATCTTTAATAAATATATTATGCCGCCGGACCATATAGCAACAGATGATGAACTGTTAATGATTTCGAGGGAAACGCCCTGTGCAGCCGAAGAATTCCTTAACGCGCTGACCCCGTCGGACCGCTCCAACAGTAAACCTCTGACAATCCGTGATGCACGCAACCTCGCATCAGAATGTACGGAGAGGGACGAGGAAATTAATCTGCACGAAAAACAACTAAAAACTCTCAACGGTATAAATAAATGAAAGGGGTGATGACAATGGGGTTTGTTACAAAATACGGGTCTTTGTTTGTCCCTGTTATCTACTGGCTTGTTTATCTGGTAGTCAGGTTTACTTATAACGGACTGGCGGGAGAGTACACGCCTGATTTCATTCAGAGCATTCGTCATGACGGTGTGTTTATTATCTGTGGCTTACTGGTGTTCTATCTTGCTTGTTTACGAATTAAAGACAGTGGTAGTGAAATCTCAGCAGTACTCTTTTGGTCTATTGTTGGTTTTCATGTGGCTGCGTTAGTTCTTACGCTTCTTATCTGTTTATGGAAGGGGGCGCTTTTGTGGGACGTTATTTTCTTCTGGCAACTGGGGGCCTCCATGTTATTGCTGTTTTTTATGCCTGCTTACCTTCTCCTGCGGTGATTAAACCGTTAATGCTGATATTTTCACGATAATCTGTTTTCTACTTTAGATGGTTAATTAACACCCTCATTAAGGAACGCTCGCATGAGTAATAACCTGATGGATACCGTTGCTCAGGCCGTGAATTCGCTGGTGTCTGCGTTTAAATTGCCCGACGAATCTGCCAAAGCCAACGACATGCTGGGCAGCATGAATTTCCCACAGTTCAGCCGGGTTTTGCCCTATAAGGATTATGACTCTGCGACCGGACTGTTTATTAATGCCAAAACCGTCGGTTTTATGTTTGAGGCCCGACCTTTACCGGGCGCTAACGCACATATCGTGGCCTCGCTGGAAAACCTGCTGAGAACCAAAATTCCCCGCGGTGTTCCGGTGACCATTAATCTTATCTCGAGCAAGCTGGTCGGGGACGATATTGAGTATGGGTTACGGGAGTTCAGCTGGAGCGGTAAAGAGGCCAAAAAGTTTAATGCCATTACCCGCGCCTATTATCTTCGGGCGGCTGAAACACAGTTCTCCCTGCCTCCGGGGATGGATTTACCCCTGACTCTGCGTAACTACCGTGTCTTTATCTCCTGCTGTGTACCCCGAAAGAAACATTCGAAAGCACAGATCGTCGAGCTGGAGAACCAGGTAAAAATCATCCGGGCTTCCCTGCAGGGTGCGCAAATTCCAACGCGGATACTGGATGCCCAGGGCCTGGTCGATATCGTGCGTGAACAGGTGAACCCTGATCCGGGTGAAATGTACCGTAAGCCTTACAAACTGGACCCGTACCAGGACCTGAATTATCAGTGTGTGGATGACAGTTTTGATATGCAGGTCACTGCAAACCACCTGAAGATTGGTCTGCTGGACCGGAACGGTAAAGAGAAAGTCACCCGTGTTACCAATTATCATCTGGCCCGCGATCCGGAAATCGCCTTCCTCTGGACCAGTGCGGACAACTACGCCAACCTGTTGAACCCGGAGCTCTCCATCTCCTGCCCGTTTGTCATCACGCTGACGTTAATGGTGGAGGACCAGGTGAAGACCCAGAACGAGGCCAACCTGAAGTACCTCGATCTGGAGAAAAAAAGCAAAACCTCTTATGCGAAATACTTCCCGTCAGTGGAAAAAGAGGTTCAGGAGTGGGGGGACATCCGCCAGCGGCTGGCTACCAATCAGTCCTCTCTGGTGAGTTACTTCTTTAATATCACGGCCTACACCGACGATAACGCCGAAGCCTCTCTGGCGACCGAGCAGCAGATCCTCAACAGCTATCGTAAAGGCGGCTTTGAGCTGCTGCCCGCACGTTACCACCATCTGCGAAATTATCTGGCCATGCTGCCGTTTAAATCCGGTGAGGGGCTTTTCAAAGAGCTTCAGGCTGCAGGCGTCGTCAAGCGGGCAGAAACCTTCAATGTGGCCAACCTGCTGCCGGTTGTTGCCGACAGTCCGTTAGCGCCTGCCGGATTACTGGCGCCCACCTATCGCAACCAGCTGGCGTTCATCGACCTGTTCTATGAGGGGATGAACAACACCAACTTCAATATGGCGGTCTGCGGGACCTCCGGGGCGGGTAAAACCGGCCTTATTCAGCCACTGATCCGCAGCGTGCTGGACTCTGGCGGTTTTGCCTGGGTATTCGACATGGGCGACGGCTATAAGTCCTTATGCGAGAACATGGGCGGGGTTTACCTCGACGGTGACTCACTGAAATTCAACCCGTTTGCCAACATTCTTGATGACGCCAATTTTGACCTGTCGGCTGAGCGTATCCGCGACCAGATGTCGGTGATGGCGAGCCCGAACGGCAACCTGGATGAGGTGCATGAAGGTCTGCTGCTGCAGGCGGTGCAGGCGGCCTGGCTGAGCAAGCGTAATAAGGCCCGTATCGATGATGTGGTCGATTTTCTCAAAACCGCGAAAGAGAGTCAGGAGTACGCCGAGTCACCGACCATTCGCAGCCGCCTGGACGAGATGATTATTCTGCTCGACCAGTACACGGTGAATGGTATCTACGGCGATTACTTCAACTCCGATGAACCGTCATTGCACGATGATGCCCGGATGGTGGTCCTCGAGCTGGGCGGTCTTGAATCGCGGCCTTCCCTGCTGGTCGCGGTCATGTTCTCGCTCATTATCTACATTGAAAACCGGATGTATCAGTCCCCCCGAAGCCTGAAGAAACTGAACGTCATTGACGAGGGCTGGCGGCTGCTGGACTTCAAAAACGAAAAAGTCGGCACCTTTATTGAGAAGGGTTACCGTACCGCGCGCCGCCACCTGGGGTCATATATCACCATCACGCAAAATATTGTGGATTTCGACTCACCCACCGCATCCAGTGCGGCCCGGGCGGCCTGGGGTAACTCCTCATACAAAGTCATCCTTAAGCAGTCTGCCAAAGAGTTTGCCAAATATAACCAGCTCTACCCGGATCAGTTTACGCAAATGCAGCGGGACATGATTAACAGCTTTGGGTCAGCCAAAGACCAGTGGTTCAGCTCCTTCATGCTGCAGGTGGAGGCACATACATCCTGGCATCGTCTGTTCGTCGATCCCCTCAGCCGCGCAATGTACTCCTCAAGCGGGGCCGATTTCGAGTACATCAAAGGTCGCAAAAAGCAGGGAACGGACATTCACGACGCGGTGTACGAGCTGGCCAGCCGGAATTTCCCGGCAGAAATGTCTGACCTGGAAGCCCGCATTGCCCATGACAACATAAGGAACGTAGCCTGATGGACAACAACTCTGAGCAGCAAAGAACGACATTCTTCACTTTACGACGGAGTCTGACCGTTATCGCCCTCATGGGCACCATTCTGGCGACCAACGTCTTTATCACGCGTCTGGTGCTGGCACATACCGCGCCACGGGTGGTGGCCTTCGATATGAAGAAGACGCTGGACAGTTTTATGGACAGCGTCAGCCAGAAGCCGCTGTCAGAGGCGCAGTCAAAAGCGCTCTCAGACCGCTTTAACGATGCGCTGGAGCAGAGCCTGGCCGACTATCAGAAAACGAATCATGTCCTGATCCTGGTTTCACCGGCCGTGGTTCAGGGCGCACCCGATGTCACCCGTAAAATCCAGACCGACATTGCCACCCGAATGAAGGGGGCGCGGGAATGAAACGCACCGGTATTGCCGTGCTGGCGTTTTGCCTGATTTCCCCGGGCGTGCCGGCTGCTGACCTGGGAACCTGGGGTGATCTATGGCCGGTTCAGGAGCAGGACATGCTGACGCTCATTACTCAGCGTCTCGAGGCGCTACAGAAGTCGGGGAAATGGGGGCAGGAAATGGAAGCTTTCAAAGGACGCGTGATTGAGAACAGCCAGCGACCGGCGCCGGTTGAGGGAGTAGGGAAAGCGGATAAGTATGAACAGCGCTGGTTCGACCCCAGTATCCGGCTGACTGAGGACCTGAAAGATCACAACGGGCGGGTGTTCGCGCGCAAAGGCGACGTTCTGAATCCGCTGAAAACGGTCCCCTTTATGCAGACGCTGTACTTTATCGACGGTGACGATCCGGACCAGGTCGCCTGGATGAAACGGCAGGTCCCCGACACCCTGATAAGCAAAATTATTCTGGTGAAAGGGAGCGTACCGGATACGTCAGTGGCGCTCGATGCCCGAATTTATTTTGACCAGAACGGTGTGCTTTCAAAACGGTTCGGCCTGACCAGGGTGCCGGCGCGCATTACCCCGGCGCCCTCTGGTGAGCGGCTGAACATCGAGACATTCCCCGCTCATCAATAAGGATGTTGCCGTGAAACCTTTACTGCTTTTCTTCACCACTGTGCTGTTGTGGGGGCAAAGTCTGAATGCCCTTGCCGACCCGTCCTGCGAGGGGCGCTTTGTTAACCCGATTTCCGATGTGTGCTGGCAGTGCATTTTCCCGATGTCCATCGGGAGTGCCTCTGTGGCGGCCGGTGGCGGCCCGGACACGGTTAATCCGGCCAGCCCTGTTCAAACGTGCCCCATGCCGCCACCGATTTTTTACCGTATTGGGATGGCGATAGGTTACTGGGAGCCGATGGCCCTGACGGATGTCAGCCGCTCTCCGGGGTGCATGGTGAATATGGGCGGGTTTAGCCTCAACCTGGGAAAAACCGGGATGGGGACCGCGAAAAAGGATGATAAGCAGGTCAACGGGGCCTTCTATCACGTGCACTGGTACAAATATCCGCTGACCAGCTGGCTCAGCATTATCACGTCGGCGGGTTGCCTGCAGGGCGGAGATATGGATATCGCCTACCTCTCTGAAATTGACCCGACCTGGGTGGACAGCAGCCTGACCACCATTCTGAACCCCGAGGCCGTTTTGTTTGCGAACCCGATTGCCCAGGGCGCCTGTGCCGCTGATGCCATTGCCAGCGCATTCAACAAGCCGCTGGACATCCTCTTCTGGTGTGCAGGCTCTCAGGGCTCGATGTATCCCTTCAGCGGGTGGGTCAGCAACGAATCCAGCCCGCTGCAGTCATCGCTGCTGCTGAGTGAACGCATGGCCTACAAGCTCCACCGGCAGGGACAGATCCTGGAGACCGTCGGGGCCGATGTCGCGGTCTGTTACGAATACCCGTCACCGATTATTCCCAAGGAGCGCTGGCGGTACCAGATGGTGAATATGTACCCCGACAGCGCGCAGTGCCATCCCCTGGGGCGAACGGTCACGCGCTGGGAGGTCGGGAAAAACCCGCCAGTAACCCGAAAGAACTTCGGCTATCTGATGTGGCGAAAACGTAACTGTGTCTACTGAAAGGAGTCTACTGTGAAATTACTGAACATACTGACGGTGATGCTGTTACTGACCCGTACCGTCACCGCGGCAGAGGGCGCAGTTTCGTCAGACCCGATGGCGGCGGATCGTCAGTGGCTTAAGCAGCAGGAGGATTTCAGCGAGCAGTTGCGCCGGCATCCGGATAAGGCGTTGCAGCAGGATCTTGAAGCACAAATCAGCCGTAACCCCCTTACCCGTTCAGATCAACAGTTCATCGATAATCTGGCCAGTCAGCAGCGGGAGTTGACCCGGGATAAGCCGGCGGAAGGTGCCGTGTATTTCATCTCCTTCTCAATACCGGACGAGGGGTTAAAACGGATGCTGCATGAAACCCACCGCTACGGTATTCCCGCCACGCTCCGGGGGCTCGTCAATAACGATATGAAAGCCACCACTGATGCGGTGATGGGATTGGTTAAAGCGGGGATCACCGAAGGGGTGCAAATCGACCCGACGCTCTATTCACAGTACAACATCCGCAGTGTTCCCGCGCTGGTTGTGCGCTGCAAAGCCGGTTTTGACGTCATACAGGGCAATATTCGCCTGAAGCAGGCCCTGGAAAAGGTGGTTGAGAAAGGGGATTGTGCAGAGACTGCCCGAAAACTGCTGGGAGGTGCCTGATGAAATCACTTCCCCTGATCCTGATGCTCCATATGTTCGTGCTCGGGACATTTATCTGGTTTACGGTTCCTGCCTGTGCTGACAGCACGTCCGATTACAAAGCGGGCGCTGATTATGCAAAACAGATACAGGGAAGCGGGACTGACGCGCTGAAGAATTTCAACGGGGCTGACACGCTGCCAGGGTATACCAGCAAACCGGCGCAGACGAAATATTACGGCGGCGTCTCCGCCAGCGGTGACAGTAACCTGAAAAGCGATTCCGCAGCGGAATGGGCCAGCAGTGATGTGGGGAACAGCATCACGGAGTCGTTTACTAACCGTCCCCCGGACAGTATTTCGGCCGACGCGCCATTCATTCAGGCGGCGAAAGAGACCGAGTCCAGAGCGGATTCGATTGTGGGGAATACCGGTCAGGCCTGTACGGCACAGGTGGTTAATCGTAGCGAGTTCACGAACCATACGTGCGAGCGGGATTTGCAGGTGGAGAACTTCTGCACGCGGGAGGCGACGCTGAAAGACAACGCCACGACGCAAAAGGTCAATCGTACATACCAGCAGGCCGTCCCGCTGTCTTTCACCCGGAACAGCACCCGATGGGGCGGGACGATGACGATCCCGTCGACAGGGCGCCTGTTAAGTGTATCCGTTGATGGTGAACCCCTTCCCGTTCCCTGGATTGATGAGTGTGACAACGAAGGAAAGGTCAGAGATAGCTGCAAGCTTGCAGTCAGTGAAAAAATCAGCCTCTTTGATAAAACATTCCCTGTCGATGTGATGACCTGGCCTAATACGATGTCGATATGTTCCGGTGGTCAGAACACACACTGTAGTTACCATTACTACGATGGTACCGGGAAAATTCACCAGTCTTTCAGCATGGACCGGAACGTTGTTGCAGGGCAGACCTTTGCGGTAACGAAAACGTCGAAAACCCAACCATCAATGAATGTTAAATCCATTCAGGTGACGGTCATACTGGTCATGGAAGAGACGGAAACCGTATTTGCACCAGAGGTGGTCTGGGTTGAAAGCTGTCCGTTCAGCAAGGACGAGGGCATGAAAACAGGCGAAGAATGTATCAGCCCGGGCGGGACGAAAACCCTCAACCTGGGCGGGAAGGCGTATTCCTTCACAGAAGCATGCTGGAAATACAAAGACACCTGGCTGACTCAGCCGGCGGATAACGGCTCCTGTGAAAACCTGATGAGTAATGCAGCCTGCACGCTCTCATCACGCCAGTGTGCATTCAGCGCGGAAGACGGGACCTGTTTGCACGAGTATGCGACCTATTCCTGTGAAACCCGGACCAGCGGTAAGCAGATGATCTGCGGCGGGGATGTGTTCTGCCTCGATGGCGAGTGTGATAAAGCGGTCAGCGGCACGAACAACGGCTTTGGACAGGCGGTTTCGGAGCTCGCGGCGCTGGCCGCCGCGGGTAAAGATGTTGCGGAGCTGAACGGGGTGGACGTCAGGGCATTCACCGGCAAGGCTAAATTCTGTAAGAAGTTTGCTGCAGGCTTCAGCAACTGCTGCAAGGACAGCGGATGGGGCCAGGATGTGGGCCTGGCACGCTGCAGCAGCGAAGAGAAGGCGCTGGCCAAAGCGAAAACCAACAAGCTGACGGTCAGTATTGGTGAGTTCTGCTCGAAAAAGGTGCTGGGGATCTGCCTGGAGAAAAAACGCAGCTACTGCCAGTTTGACTCAAAGCTGGCTCAAATAGTCCAGGAGCAAGGCCGTAATGGACAGCTGCATATTGGTTTCGGGGGCGCCAGCAGCCCGAACTGCCGGGGGATCACGATAGCAGAACTGCAGGGCATTAACTTTAATCAGCTGGACTTTACAAACTTCATGGAGGATTTAATCAATAACCAAAAAATCCCGGATAATGCGGAACTGACAGAGAAAACAAAGCAGCGAATTAAAGAACTCCTCACGCAGTCATCATCAAAATAAAAAAGGAAAGTAAACATGAAAACACATGGCCTTTTTAATAAGTACAGTAAAGGGAAAGTGCTTTATCCGTTTATCCTGGTATTTATCATATTAAGTGCGATGTCGTGGCTGAGCACCGGCGCGATGCCGATGTTAAAATCCGTTGTGCTATTTATTATTATCCTGGCGACTCCGCTGCTGATGGCCATGCTGGCCATGACACGCGGGGCGCTGATGTTTTTCCTGGGCGCGCTGGGCACTCAGTTTACCGTCGCCATGCTGGTCACGCTGTTTACCGCGTACAACCTGTCAGCGGCTGCCGGATTTGGTGCCGTTTCAATTGTCATCTACGTCCTCATCACGGGGTTCAGTGATGAAAAGACCGATGCCGGTAAGGAGGATAAAAGTGATAGTTAGCTTTGCTAAACATCCTGTTGTCGATTTTTCTCTGAGACTGGTGCTGACGATAATTATTATCTCCCCTGTGGTGTATTTTTCATGGGATGCCGTCAAAGGGACATCGGGCAGTGATTATATTGAGAGTGTGGTTTTTATCCTTATAGTCGGCTTTTTCTGGTTGATGAGTCACCTGTTTATTTCTGCTTTAGTAGGGATTTTGCAAAAAAGAAAATAAGGGGCAGGGATGAAAGAGAACAAATCATACGGGCTGGTGATCGTGTTTGTCGGCGTGTTTGTCGTTTTTCTGATCAGCATCATGTCTTACAGCCTGTGGCGGGATAAACAGATTAATGCGTTTCTGGCCACCAACCGGGCCTGGGGTATTCAGTGTGACAGGAGCTCGCAGGCTGCGTGGGTTATCAGGAACGGTGAACGTACGGCATTAGAAATGAATAATCTTACACTGTACTGCAACGGTTTCCGGTTTGAGGGACGCACTGACCCTGAAACGAAAACGGTCAGTCTCGATAAATACATCGTCTATCAACATATTTCACGCCAGCCGAATTAATTCAGTCAAAAAGGTATTCATTATGGGAAAACTACATGCCGCCATACTGGCGGGGTGCCTTTGTTGCACCCTGATGCCGGCCTGGGCGAAAGATGCGGGCTGGCAATGGTATAACGAGCAGCTAAAAAAAACAGACCCGGAAACGCCTGCCACGCCTGTGCCACCGCCGGCAAAGCAGGACATCCTTGAGAAGCTGGCGCAGCTGCAGACGGCCACAAAGCGATCGCTTTACGAGGCTATTCTTTACCCCTCATCTGACAATTTCGTGAAGTATTTCCGGCTACAGAACTACTGGACGCAGCAGGCTGGCCTGTTCTCGATGAGCGCGAAGAAGGCCATGCTGGAAAACCCCGAGCTGGACTACAACCTGCAGTACAGCCACTACAACGGCACCGTGAAAAACCAGCTGGCTGCCGACTACGCCGAACAGCGCAAGGCAATCTCCTCCCTGGCCCAGCACTATGGCGTGATGTTTTTCTACCGCGGCCGGGAGGCCATCGACGGGCAACTGGTCCAGGTCATTAAAAACTTCCGCGAAACCTACGGACTGAGCGTGATACCGGTCTCCGTCGACGGTGTGGTGAATCCCATGCTCCCCGACAGCCGGCTGGACCAGGGACAGGCACAACAGCTCGGCGTGAAGTTCTTCCCCGCGATGATGCTGGTCAATCCCAAAAGCGGGCAGGTTAAACCCCTCAGTTACGGCTTTATCAGCCAGGACGACCTGGCGAAACAGTTCCTCTATGTCTCCAGCGACTTTAAACCCAATTTTTAAGGAGTGTGTCATGCGAAAGATTCGGTTCCCTGATTTGGATATTACGGGAATGTGGGTGCTGGCGGTGGGCGTGTTTTTCCACCTGATTGCCAGGCTCGTCAGAAAACAGCCTGAGCTGGCCGTTCAGGCCGGGGAGATTCTGGGGTTGGGTATGGTGATATTTGGTGGATACCGAATTCTGAATGCCCTGATTGCTGAAGCAGAAAAACAGGAGAAGGCCCGTGAAAAGCAACCTGAAGACAATTAGGGCGGGTATCACAACGGCGGCCCTGCTGCTGGCACTTTCTCCCGTGACCTGGGCCGGTACGCTCGATGAAGTGAAATCTCTCTGGGACCCGCAGGGCATAACAGGTTCGGCACCGGCGTCGTCCGCTGGCGCACCCACGTCCGCGAAGCCGGTCTCTCAGGCCCGCTGGTACCGGCTCAGCAACGGCAAACAGGTCAATCTTAGCGACTGGAAAGTGGTGTTGTTTATGCAGGGGCACTGCCCGTACTGCCATAAGTTTGACCCGGTTCTGAAGCAGCTGTCCGGACAATACGGATTCTCGGTGTTCTCTTACACGATCGACGGACAGGGGGACGAGTCGTTCCCTGAAGCCCTGCCGGTACCGCCTGACGTGATGCAGACTTTTTTCCCGAATATCCCGGTGGCTACCCCGACCACGTTTCTGGTGAATGTGAATACGCTGGCGGCCTGGCCGATTCTGCAGGGCGCCACCGATGCTCAGGGGTTTATGGCCAGAATGGATACGGTATTTCAAATGATGGGGACGCCCAATAATGGATAACCTAATCAGTAAACCCTCAGAAGAAAGTTTTAATAAAGTCAGAGAACATACCGCGGATGTCAGGAAAAGACTGAGAGTTTTTCTTTATTTGTTTTTTATGTTTGTAGTCGCTGCTTTTAGCTTGTGGTTTATGACGGATAAGTTTTTTGACTGGCTGACCGTTGAATTGCTATCCAGAGGCGTAACGGTAGAGAAAAATATAAAAGACCTCTGGAATATCTTGAAAAATTTTGTTCCGTTTATATTTCTTTCGCTATCTGCTGGCTGCCTTGCGGTTTATATCTTTTTTGGTTTGCTGAATTCTTTATCGTACGCCCTGGATTTCGTGCTTTTCAAATGGACAAGAAACAATAATGGAGGTGGCAAGGATGAGAATTAAACCGCTGTCATTGTTTTGTGGTGTGCTGCTGGGGATGTCATTCACTGCTGCCGCTGATGTGAATGGCGATATGAATAATTTCTTCAATAAGCTGGGGTTCGCTTCTAATACCAGTCAGCCCCAGGTCTGGCAGGGACAGGCGGCGGGTTACGCTTCCGGCGGTTCGCTGTATGCCAGAACACAGGTGAAAACGATCCAACTGGTCAGTATGACCCTGCCGGATATCAATGCCGGTTGCGGCGGCATCGATGCGTATCTGGGTTCGTTCTCCTTTATCAACAGCGAACAGATACAGCGCTTCGGCAAACAAATTATGAGTAATGCCGTTGGCTACTTTTTTGACCTGGCGCTGCAGACCACTGTACCCGAAATCAAGACCGCAAAGGACTTCCTGCAGAAGATGGCCAGCGACATCAACAGCATGAACCTCAGCAGCTGCCAGGCCGCGCAGGGGATTGTCGGAGGGCTGTTTCCTCGCACCCAGGTGGCGCAGCAGAAGGTCTGCCAGGATATCGCGGGCGAGAGCAATATCTTTTCGGACTGGGCCGCGTCCCGACAGGGCTGTTCGGTAGGAGGGCAGATGGACAAGGTGCAGGACAAGGCCAGCGACAAGGACAAGGAGCGTGTGATGAAGAACATCAACATCATGTGGAATGCCCTGTCCAAAAACCGGCTCTTCGACGGCAATAAAGAGCTGAAAGAGTTTGTTATGACGCTGACCGGTACCCTTATTTTTGGCGAGAACAGTGAAATTACGCCGCTGCCGGCACGGACCACGGATCAGGACCTGATTAAGGCGATGATGGAGGGGGGATCAGCAAAAATTTACCACTGCAATGATTCCGATAAATGTCTCAAGGTGGTTGCGGATGCGACGGTAACTATAGCCGCAAACAAGGCGCTGAAGAACCAGATTTCCACGCTACTGAGCAGCATCCAGAACAAGGCTGTGGCGGATGAAAAACTGACGGAACAGGAGAAAGGGTTTATTTCCAGCACTACCATCCCGGTCTTTAAATACCTGGTTGACCCGCAGATGCTCGGGGTCTCGAATACCCTGCTTTACCAGCTGACGGACTATATCGGCTACGACATCCTGCTGCAGTACATTCAGGAGCTGATCCAGCAGGCCCGTGCAATGGTCGCAACCGGAAACTACCCGCAGTCGACGATGGACATGATCCTCGAGAACCTGAACCAGGCGAGTGTGCAGATTGCCGCTTTTCAGTCCCGGGTACAGGTGCAGCAGGACGCGCTGCTGGTCGTTGACCGGCAGATGAGCTACATGCGTCAACAGGTATCCGCCCGCATGATGACCCGCTACCAGAACAACTATCGATTTGGAGGAAGCCTCTGATGCTGGAAATCTACACGATAGCCGGCGGCGACTGGTTTCGGGGTAACCTGAATGCCATTGCCGCTTTCATGAGTACCGGTACCTGGTCCTCCATCGAGAAAATGTGTATCGCCTTTTCCGTGCTGATTGTCGCCTGCAGCTGGGTGAAAAAGCATAACGTTATGGATCTGGTCGGCTGGGTGTTTGCCCTGACGCTGGTCTCGATGCTGGTCGTCATTCGCAAACCAGTGCAGATTATCGACTACAGTAATGTCTCTCAGGTCTATCAGGTCGACAACGTCCCGATAGGCCTGGCTATTCCTGCCTCGCTGACAACACGCGTCGGGAATGCGCTGGTACAGAGCTATGAGATGATTTTCTCCCTGCCCGACAGCGTGACGTACAGTAAAACAGGGATGCTGTTTGGCAGTAATTTAATCGCTAAAAGCACCGACTTTTTATCGCAGAACCCGGAGATCACCACGTTGTTCTCCGACTATGTGCAGAACTGCGTCATGGGCGACATTTTCCTCAACCATAAGTACTCGTTTGAGGAACTGCTGAATTCCTCTGATCCGTACACCATTATTTTCTCTAACCCCAGCCCGCTGCGCGGGGTATTTGATAAAAATAATCAGTTTAAAACCTGTCAGGAAGCCTCCCGTGATTTGAAATCAGCCTTGGCGCTGGATTCTCAGACCGGCGGGAAAACCTGGAACTACTATGTGCGCCAGCTCTTTGGTGGCAAACCCAACCCGGACCTGCTGTTCAGCCAGATGATCGGTGACAGCTATAACTTCTTCTACAGCTCGGGGCAGAGCGCGGGACAGATAATCCGCCAGAATGTCACCATGAATGCCCTGCGCAGCGGTATTCAGAGCTACGCGGCCCGCAGTGGTGATACGGCCAGCCTGGTGAACATCGCCAACACCTCTTCGCTGGAGAAACAACGCCTGGCACAGGCGACAATGGGCCACCAGGCATTACGCTCCCTGCCGTTGATGCAGACGGTCGTGATGGGGATCATGATTGGCCTGTTTCCGATCATGGTGATGGCCGCCATGTTCAACATGATGACAATGCAGGTCATCAAGGGTTACTTTTATGCGCTGATGTGGCTGCAGTCCTGGCCTCTGCTGTACGCCATTCTGAACAGTGCGATGGCGTATTATGCGAAGCAAAATGGAGTACCGGTGGTTCTGTCTGAACTCTCTCAGGTCCAGCTGAAAAACTCGGATATTGCAACGACCGCGGGCTACATCTCGATGATGATCCCTCCCTTAACCTGGGCCATGATTAAAAGTATGGGGGCAGGGTTCTCCAGCGCGTACAGCCATTTTGCCTCGTCGGGCCTCAGCTCGACGTCGCAGGCCTCTTCCAGCGTGGTAGACGGGAATTACTCGTTTTCGAATATGCAGACGGACAATGTCAGCGGAAACAGCTGGAACACCAACAGTTCAACGGCATTTGGACAGATGTCCCGGCAACTGGGGAACGGAGGCATGGGTACACAGACCCGGGATGGTTCGATGGTCTGGGACAGCAGCGGCGCGATGTCAAAACTGCCGGTGGATATTAATGTAGGCCGGCAGATAGCCAGTGCCCAGCAGCAGATGGCACGGGAATCTGACGTCCAGGCAGAGAGCTCTCTGCAGGGCTATAACAGTAGCGTGACCAGCGCCTGGAACAGCCTGAAGCAGTTTGGCACAAATATGGGGACCAGCGCTTCCATTACGTCAGGCGCTGATAATACTGAGTCGTCGCAGGATTCGATGGCCAGAAGTAAAATGTGGAATGCTGTTGTTTCTAATGCAAAAGCCAACAACATCAGCAATGAAGAGTCTTTCCAGCAGTTGATGGATAAGTCAACGAAAGGGTCTGTATCTGGTGAAATTTATGGCAGCGCTAAAGTAAGCGGTGGTTTTGAAGTTTTCGGTACTGGGGGACGAGCGGAAGTCGGTGGAAAAGCTTCAATAACTGGCACTGCTAGTACTGGTTCAACAGATACGGTTGGACAATCTGGCCGTCATTCAGAAGACAGTCGTCATGATATAAGTAGTCAGGCAGCAAAAGACTTTAAAGAGGCGTCTGATTATATTACCAGCCATAAAACCAGCACTTCTGGTAATACAACAGATAATAATGCCAGCTCCCGCGTGGACCAGTTCTCTGCGTCACTTTCCAGTGCGAAAAACAGCTACGACCAATATACAAACAGCCGTACACGTAGCCATGAATTCAGTGAAATGGCGTCGCGTACCGAAAGCATGAGCGGCCAGATGAGCGAGAATCTGACGCAGCAGTTTGCTAACTTTGTCCAACAACGTTCTCCGCAGAATGCGGAAGCTATCCTGACAAATACCAGTTCGCCGGAAGTGGCAGCACAACGTGAGGCCCTGGCGCGTGAATTCGTCAAAGCGCAGGTTGAGCCAAAGGTTGATGGTGCTTATCAACAGGGACGAGAGGCAATTGGCCAGAACATGTCTGGTGTATCAGGCGGTGGCGATCGTGGCACAGTGATGGCGGATTACGGGCAGAATAGTGGAAATATAAATTCGATGACTAGGGATGCAGGGATTAAAGAGAGCGTAGACCAGAGCGTAGAAGGGATGATTGCTGAGAATAAACAAGCACATCTGGAAACCAGTAATAAGATAGCCCAACAGGGCGGTGAGGTGAGAAAACAGCAGACCGATCTGGAAAATCACCACAAATCAGAAGGAAATAAATTTGAAAGTGAATATAATACCAGAAAGGAAGCGCAAGAGTTAATTCCCGGGGCCGATACCCGAGATGAGTTGACGAAAAAATCTCTCGATTTCCAAGAGAGACATAAACGTTAAGTATAGGCGTTTTAGGGAGAGGGTGTGAAAATTTTTTTTATGTTGTTGATGGTATGTTTCTCATGTTTATTACATAGCATTTCCCCATTCGCTGTTATTTTTCTTATCGCTATGTCAGTAATTTGGTTAGGCATTTTTGAGTATGTGAAATATGTTGTTCAGAGGAGAGGGAGGTATCCTTCTCCTTGTGAGAAAAACTTAAAGTACATGGCTTTTGTGTTTTTATCTGTACTAATTCACCCTGCTCTTTGTTTAATGCTTGTGTTTTTCTTTCATCCATTTTATCTCAGTAGGCGCCTGTGGTTGAATCCTCAAGTAAATATAATCTCTGTAAACCGTAGCTGTGTTAATTATCGTAGTTACAGTAATGACTCTTCATTTTCGTCGGGGGAGCATGATTTCCGGCTTGTAACAAGTGGCAACATTATTGGCGGTTCTTCATCTTATTGCTCAGGTTGCGTTACAGGTTCTCTAATCGATATAAGTCACGATGTTTTTTCTGTTGATGCTGAATACGATTCAAAATGTGGAGGTGACATATTCAGCGGCACGGGGTTTGATTGTGGGTTTCATGATACAAATCCTGCGAGTGGGATGCCAATGATCGGTGGGGTCGATATTTGCGGAGATCTCTATGGTATTAACAGTCACACGGATTACTGAGCGGGAAGTTTTTAAATTTTAAATGCTAAATTTAGATGCAAGGAGATATCGATGTGAAAAAAAGTAATGTCTTAATTGGTGCGATTTTTATTTTTACTCTCTTTAATGCACTGGCAAACGATGACTACTATAGCAAGACTAAGAAAGATGCTATTGCAGGGGATGCCCAAGCACAATTCAAAATGGGTAGGATGTATATGATAGTGTCCGGGGATTATGAAAAGGCCTTCTATTGGCTTGGTAAGGCGGCAATGCAAGGCAACGCTGAGGCGCAGGCAGATATGGGGTCATTCTATTTTTACGGGAAAGGGGTTAAGAAAAACCTCAAAAAAGCTGAGGAATGGTTTGTTAAAGCCTCCCGTAATGGTGACCCAAGGGCGCAAAATGATTTGGCAATGTTGTATTCGGAATCAGATTCTCGCGATTCACGCTGTAATAGGATACTGGAGCTTTTAAATGCCTCAGCAGGTAAAGGCTATGATATGGCATATCTTAATATCGGCAATTACTACTTACGGGGAGTCTGTGTAGAGCGTAGTATGAGTAAAGCGGTAGACTGGTGGGAAAAGGCATCTGATAAAGGAAACGGTCAGGCTGAATTCAATCTATATGTTTCATACTCTAACGGTAGTGGGGTGTCTATGAACCAGCATACCGGTTATGTATATCTGAGGAAATCGTGTGAGCACGGCTATAAACAAGCCTGTGATATAATGAATAAATAAGCTTCTCTAATTTTTTGATAATATTATCCCGGCTTAATCTGCAGAGTTGGGATATTTTTTCCTACTTGCTCTCTACCTCTACTCAACGGTGAGCGGGTGCGCAATTTATTTGTGCATCTGTGAGGCGTTGCCGCCATCGGCGGAACGATGTAATGACCTTCTGTCGGATATTTCATTATGTCCGGCATTCCTTCCTCAATGGTCTGCTGACGGATTATTGCCATGAGTTTTAATGCCAAAGATATGACGCAAGGCGGTCAGATTGCCAATATGCGTTTTCGCATGTTTGGCCAGATTGCCAATATTATATTCTATGTGCTTTTTATTATTTTCTGGGTGTTGTGCGGGTTGATGCTGATGTACCGGCTCAGCTGGCAAACTTTCGTTAACGGCTGCGTCTACTGGTGGTGTACGACACTGGCGCCCATGCGCGATATTATTCGCTCCCAGCCGGTCTATACGATTAACTATTATGGGAAGTCGCTGGAATATAATTCGGAGCAAATCCTTGCCGATAAATATACCATCTGGTGCGGTGAGCAGCTCTGGACCAGCTTCGTTTTTGCCGCCATCGTGTCGTTGACCGTCTGTATTGTGACGTTCTTTGTCGCCAGCTGGGTACTGGGCCGCCAGGGGAAACAGCAAAGCGAAGACGAGAATACCGGAGGGCGCCAGCTTTCCGATAAACCAAAAGAAGTGGCCCGCCAGATGAAACGCGATGGGGTGGCCTCCGATATTAAAATTGGCGATCTGCCTATTCTTAAATACTCTGAAATCCAGAACTTCTGTCTTCACGGTACGGTCGGCTCAGGTAAATCCGAAGTCATCCGCCGGCTGCTGAATTACGTGCGTGCACGTGGTGATATGGCCATTGTCTACGACCGTTCCTGCGAGTTCGTTAAAAGTTATTACGACCCATCCTTAGATAAGATACTCAACCCACTGGATTCCCGCTGTGCTGCCTGGGATATATGGCGCGAATGCCTGACGCTACCGGATTTTGATAACGTCTCTAATACGCTTATCCCGATGACGTCAAATGATGATCCCTTCTGGCAGGGCTCTGGCCGCACCATTTTCTCTGAAGGTGCCTACCTGATGCGAGAAGACAAAGACCGCAGCTATGAGAAGCTGGTTAATACCATGCTGTCCATCAAAATCGACAAGCTGCGCGCGTACCTGAAAGATACGCCGGCAGCCAACCTGGTGGAGGAAAAGATTGAGAAAACGGCTATCTCCATTCGTGCCGTACTGACCAACTACGTCAAAGCCATTCGCTATCTGCAGGGGATCGAGAAAAACGGTGAGCCGTTCACTATTCGCGACTGGATGCGCGGTGTTCGTGAGGACCAGCCCAACGGCTGGCTGTTTATCTCCTCCAATGCGGACACGCATGCGTCACTGAAGCCGGTTATCTCGATGTGGCTGAGTATTGCCATTCGTGGGCTTCTGGCTCTGGGGGAGAATCGTAACCGCCGTATCTGGGTATTTGGCGATGAGATACCCACGCTGCACAAACTGCCGGACCTGGTCGAAATCCTGCCTGAAGCCCGTAAGTTTGGTGGCTGCTTCGTGTTTGGTATCCAGTCTTATGCCCAGCTCGAAGATATTTACGGCGTGAAGCCCGCGGCGACGCTGTTCGACGTGATGAACACCCGTGCCTTTTTCCGCTCCCCAAGTAAAGAGATTGCTGAGTTTGCCGCCGGCGAAATCGGTGAGAAAGAAATCCTCAAGGCCAGCGAGCAGTACTCTTACGGTGCGGACCCGGTGCGTGACGGCGTGTCGACCGGCAAGGAAAAAGAACGGGAAACACTCGTTAGTTACTCCGACATCCAGACGCTGCCTGATCTGTCCTGCTATGTCACCTTGCCGGGCCCGTATCCGGCAGTGAAGCTGGCTCTGAAATACAAATCCCGGCCGAAAATCGCCGAGGGATTTATTCAGCGCCGTCTCGATGCGCGCGTGGATGAAAGACTCAGTGCTCTGCTGGAAGCCCGGGAGGCAGAGGGCAGTCTGGCCCGTGCGTTGTTCACGCCGGATGAGCAGGTGTCTGAGCCGGCCGAATACGAAGGAAACCCCGACGTTCAGCCTGAGCTGGCTAAGCCTGCAGGAGGCAGCATATCGCCTGCGTCGGTAAAAGCACCGCCGACGGCGAAAACGCCGGCAGCCGATGAATCCGGTAAGACGCCTGAAGCCCCGGCGTCTCCTGCTCCTGCCACGCAAGTCACGAACGTTCCGTTAAGCCGGCCTGTAGCTGCGGCAGCGGCATCCACTTCCGGTGCGACTGCTGTGCCTGCGGGTGGGACGGAACAGGTACTGGAGCAACAGTCCGCAGAACAGGGTCAGGATATGCTGCCAGCCGGGGTGAATGATGCGGGTGAAATTGAAGACATGGACGCGTATGACGCCTGGCTGGCGACTGAGCAAACACAGCGTGATATGCAGCGACGCGAAGAGGTCAATATCAATCACAGCCGCAGCGAGCATGATGATATTGAGGTGGGAGGGAACTTCTGATGATGTCGATTGGTTCGGTAAAGTCCGCGGGGAGCGCCGGCAATTACTATACAGACAAGGATAACTATTACGTTATCGGGAGCATGGATGAGCGCTGGCAGGGAAAGGGGGCGGAGGCGCTGGGGCTGGACGGGAAGGTGGATAAGCAGGTATTCACGGACCTGCTGAAAGGGAAGTTGCCGGACGGCAGCGACCTGACCCGGATGCAGGATGGCGTGAACAAACACCGGCCAGGTTACGATCTGACCTTCTCCGCCCCCAAAAGCGTGTCTGTCATGGCCATGATCGGCGGGGATAAGCGCCTGATTGATGCCCACAATCAGGCCGTTACCGAAGCCGTAAAACAGATTGAAACGCTGGCTGCGACCCGGGTCATGACGGACGGAAAAAGTGAAACCGTGCTGACCGGTAACCTCATTGTGGCGAAATTCAACCACGATACGAACCGTAATCAGGAGCCCCAGTTGCATACCCATGCCGTGGTGATCAATGCCACGCAGAACGGCGATAAATGGCAGTCGCTGGGGACCGACACGGTCGGTAAAACCGGCTTCATTGAGAACGTGTATGCCAACCAGCTCGCTTTTGGAAAAATATACCGTGAAGTGCTGAAACCCCTGGTGGAAAAGCTCGGGTATGAAACCGAAGTCGTAGGCAAGCACGGCATGTGGGAAATGAAAGAGGTGCCGGTCGAGCCTTTTTCCACCCGCACCCAGGAGGTCAGGGAAGCCGCAGGGCCCGATGCGTCCCTGAAGTCCCGGGATGTCGCCGCGCTCGATACCCGTAAATCCAAAGAAACCCTCGACCCGGCAGAGAAGATGGTCGAGTGGGTGAATACCCTCAAAGAGACCGGGTTCGACATGCGCGGTTACCGCGAGGATGCCGATAAGCGCGCGACAGACATCGCCGGCGCGCCCGCCAGTCCGGTGAAAACGGACGTCCCCGATATCAGCGATGTGGTGACGAAGGCGATTGCCGGTCTCAGCGACCGCAAGGTGCAGTTCACGTATGCCGACCTGCTGGCCCGCACGGTCAGCCAGCTGGAAGCCAAACCCGGCGTGTTTGAGCAGGCGAGGACGGGTATCGATGCGGCGATTGAACGTGAGCAGCTGATCCCGCTCGACCGCGAGAAAGGCCTCTTTACCTCAAACATCCATGTCCTGGACGAATTATCCGTTAAAGCGCTGAGCCAGGAGATCCAGCGCCAGAATCATGTTTCCGTTACGCCAGATACCGCTGTTGTGCGCCAGTCACCGTTCAGCGATGCCGTCAGTGTGCTGGCCCAGGACCGGCCAACAATGGGAATTGTCTCCGGCCAGGGCGGCGCGGCTGGCCAGCGTGAGCGGGTGGCTGAGTTAACCCTGATGGCCCGGGAGCAAGGGCGAGATGTGCACATCATTGCGGCTGACAACCGATCGCGGGAGTTTCTGTCTGCGGATGCGCGGCTGGCAGGGGAAACGGTGACCGGGAAATCTGCCCTGCAGGACGGAACCGCCTTCATCCCGGGCGGGACACTTATCGTTGACCAAGCGGAGAAGATGAGCCTGAAGGAAACGTTGTCCATGCTGGATGGCGCCATGCGTCATAACGTTCAGGTCCTGCTCTCCGACAGCGGGAAGCGCAGCGGTACCGGCAGCGCGCTGACAGTACTGAAAGAGAGCGGGGTAAATACTTATCGCTGGCAGGGCGGAAAGCAGGCGACTGCGGACATCATCAGTGAGCCGGAAAAGGGCGCGCGTTACAGCCGCCTGGCGCAGGAGTTTGCCGCCAGCGTACGCGAAGGGCAGGAAAGCGTGGCGCAAATCAGCGGGAGCCGTGAACAGGGCATACTGAACGGGCTCATCCGGGAAACGCTCAAAAGTGAGGGCGTACTGGGTGAGAAGGATATGACGGTCACCGTGCTGACGCCGGTCTGGCTGGACAGCAAAAGTCGCGGTGTCCGGGACTACTACCGGGAAGGAATGGTGATGGAGCGCTGGGACCCGGAAACCCGAATGCATGACCGTTTTGTGATCGATCGGGTGACCGCCAGCAGCAATATGCTGACCCTCAGGGACAAAGAGGGGGAACGTCTGGATATGAAGGTTTCTGCCGTCGACAGCCAGTGGACGCTGTTTCGGGCCGATAAGCTACCGGTAGCGGAAGGTGAACGTCTGGCGGTGCTGGGGAAAATTCCTGAGACGCGGCTGAAAGGGGGCGAGGGTGTCACGGTACTGAAAGCGGAGGGCGGGCAGCTGACAGTGCAGCGCCCCGGGCAGAACCCCCCCCAGACCCTGGCTGTGGGCGCCGGACCGTTCGACGGTATCAAGGTCGGGCACGGTTGGGTGGAAAGCCCCGGCAGGTCGGTCAGCGAGACGGCAACGGTCTTTGCCTCGGTGACGCAGCGTGAGCTGGATAATGCCACGCTGAACCAGCTGGCGCAGAGCGGCAGCCATATCCGGCTTTACTCCGCACAGGATGCGGCCCGCACTACAGAGAAGCTGGCGCGTCATACCGCCTTCAGCGTGGTCACAGAGCAGCTGAAGGCCCGTTCTGGCGAGACAGAACTGGATGCGGCCATTGCGCAGCAAAAAGCAGGCCTTCACTCCCCGGCAGAGCAGGCCATTCACCTTTCCATTCCCTTACTGGAAAGCAACAACCTGACCTTCACGCGTCCGCAGCTGCTGTCCACAGCAATGGAATTCGACGGGGGATGTAAGGTCCCTATGGTGGATATTGACCGGTCCATTCACGCGCAGATTAGGGCGGGCAGTCTGCTGAGTGTGCCGGTGGCGCCCGGTCACGGCAACGACCTGCTGATTTCCCGCCAGACCTGGGATGCAGAAAAGAGTGTGCTGACCCGGGTACTCGAAGGGAAAGCGGCGATGCAACCGCTGATGGACCGCGTGCCGGCCAGCCTGATGACGGACCTGACCTCCGGACAACGTGCGGCGACCCGCATGATCCTGGAGACATCTGACCGCTTCACGGTCGTTCAGGGCTATGCCGGGGTGGGGAAAACAACCCAGTTCCGGGCGGTGACAGGTGCCATCGACCTGCTGCCGGAAGAGACCCGCCCGCGCGTTATCGGTCTCGGTCCGACACACCGTGCGGTCGGGGAAATGCAGAGCGCCGGCGTGGATGCGCAGACCACCGCCTCGTTCCTGCACGACACGCAGCTCCTGCAGCGTAATGGCCAGACACCGGATTTCAGCAACACGCTGTTTCTGCTCGATGAGAGCTCGATGGTGGGGCTGGCAGACACCGCGAAAGCCCTCTCCCTGATTGCGGCCGGAGGAGGACGCGCGGTACTCAGCGGTGATACCGACCAGCTGCAGTCCATTGCGCCGGGGCAGCCGTTCAGGCTGATGCAGCAGCGCAGCGCCGCGGATGTGGCCATTATGAAAGAAATCGTGCGCCAGGTACCGGAACTGCGACCGGCGGTCTACAGCCTCATTGACCGGGACGTGAACAGCGCGCTGACCACGATTGAACAGGTCACCCCGGAGCAGGTGCCGAGAAAAGCGGATGCCTGGGCGCCGGAGAATTCCGTCACGCAATTCACCCCCGCGCAGGAGAAAGCGATAGAGGTCGCGCTGAAAAAGGGAGAAAGCGTGCCGGCAGACCAGCCCACCACACTGTACGGGGCGCTGGTGATGGACTATACCGGCCGTACCCCGGAGGCGCAGTCACAGACGTTGATTATCACCCATCTCAATAATGACCGCCGGGCGCTGAACAGCCTTATACACGATGCACGGCTGGAGAACGGTGAAGTCGGGAGGGAAGAAGTTACCCTGCCGGTGCTGGTCACGACCAACATTCGCGACGGTGAACTGCGCAGACTGTCGACCTGGACCGCTCACTATGGGGCCGTGGCCCTGGTTGACAATGCCTACCACCGTATCGGGAGCGTGGATAAAGAAAATCAGCTTATCACCCTGACAGGCAGTGAAGGAAAGGAGCGGTTTATCTCTCCTCGTGAGGCGTCGGTGGAGGGCGTGACGTTATATCGCCGGGAAGACATCACCGTGTCTCAGGGTGACCGTATGCGCTTTAGCAAAAGCGATCCAGAGCGCGGGTACGTCGCCAATAGTGTATGGGAGGTGAAATCTGTTTCTGGTGACAGTGTCACGCTCTCAGACGGAAAAAATACCCGCACACTGAATCCGATGGAGGATGAAGCCCAGCGACACATTGATCTCGCGTACGCCATCACGGCCCACGGGGCGCAGGGTGCCAGCGAGCCGTATGCGATAGCGCTGGAAGGCGTGGCGGGTGGGCGGAAGCAGATGGCCAGTTTCGAATCCGCCTATGTCGGGTTATCGCGTATGAAACAGCACGTCCAGGTCTACACCGACAATCGGGAAGGGTGGATCGAAGCCATTCAGGCCTCCCGGTCGAAAGCCACGGCCCACGATATTCTTGAGCCACGTAACGACCGGGCAGTGAAAACCGCGGACCAGTTGCTCAGCCGGGCTCGCCCCCTGGATGAAAGCGCGGCAGGACGGGCAGCACTGCAGCAGTCGGGGTTGGCGCGCGGAAAGTCCCCGGGGAAATTCATTTCGCCGGGCAAAAAGTACCCTCAGCCGCACGTGGCGTTGCCGGCATTCGACAAAAACGGGAAAGAAGCCGGTATCTGGCTCAGTCCGCTGACGGATAGCGACGGACGTCTGCAGGTGATCGGCGGTGAAGGGCGCGTCATGGGTAACGAAGACGCCCGGTTTGTGGCGCTACAGGGCAGCCGGAACGGGGAGAGTCTGCTGGCAGAGAATATGGGCGAGGGCGTCAGGGTGGCTCGCGAGCATCCTGACAGCGGCGTGGTGGTTCGCCTTGCCGGCGATGACCGCCCCTGGAATCCGGGGGCGATCACCGGCGGAGGCATATGGGCAGACAAGATAACCCAGGCTCCAGGGGCTGATCCCGTTGAGATCCCACTCCCGCCGGAGGTGCTGGCGCAGAAAGTGGCTGATGAGGCACAACGGCAGGAAGTGGAGAAACAGGCGGAGCGAACTGCCCGGGAAGTCGCCGGAGAAGACGATAAACAGCGGGGACCTGAGGGCCAGGTTAAGACGGTTATTGATGATGTTATCCGGGGGATGGAGGGACAAAAAACGCAGGGAGAACGGCTGACCCTGCCGGACGATCTGGAGGGAAGGGAGAAGGCCCAGGCGGTACAGCAGGTGGTTTCCGAAAATCTCCAGCGAGACCGTCTGCAGCAGATGGAACGGGATATGGTCCGGGATTTGAATCGAGAGAAAACGCTCGGGGGCGACTGACGCGCCTGCGGCTTGTCTGCTCCGGCATCCTCCCCGATTAAAATCGGGTACCTTGCCGGGGCGCTGTTAAAAGGAATCGAATATGGCAACGCACGAAACCCGACTCAACGCCGTCGACCTCTGGCTGCAGAGGCTGTTGACCTGGACGCCAGGACAGACGGATATCATCAAAACGGTGGCGCTGGTGTTGATGGTTGTCGATCACACAGGTTTGCTACTGGCCGGGAATAATGAGCTCATGCGCCTGCTGGGGAGAGGCTGTTTTCCTCTGTTTGGTCTGGTCTGGGGAATGAACCTGGCGCGTCACGGGCAGATCCGTCAGACACAGCTGAACAGTCTGTGGTGCTGGGCGCTGATCGCCCAGGGCTCCTTTATTCTCATCGGGTACCCGTGGTACATGGGGAATATCCTGTTTAGCTTTGCGGTCACCGGCCAGGCGCTGCGCTGGTTCAGTCTGCAGACCCGCAATGATGTTTTGCTGGCGATTGCGCTGGTCGTGGCCTGGCTCCCCTTGTCTGCCGACAGCTACGGTCTGGCCGGGGTCTTCATGCTGATCAACAGCTGGCGGCTTTGCCGGGCGAAAGAGCCGGTAGAGCGAATCGGGTATGCTGTGCTGTGGGCTGTCATGGTCATGCTGATGAATATTCATGATATCACCCAGTCTGTCGCCGGCCTGATGGTCGCTTTACTGGTCCTGGCGGTCTGTTCTGACCTCGGTCGTTCTATCCCGCGCTTCTGGCCGCGGCACTTTTTTGTGATGTTTTATGCCGTACATCTGGCGGTGCTGGGGATCGTTGCCTCGATGTAAAAAATCCCTGGCCGAAGTCCGGGCGGTAAAAGAGGAACGAGGCCCGGCGTCCTGAATAGATGCGCTGTCGGCCGTGTTCACGTATCTTATAGCCTGGTTCCTGGCAGGATAGTAAAACGAAACTATGACTGAAGAAAAACGCCCTGTACTGAGTCTGAAAAGAAAGCCGGCAGCGGATACCGCAGCGGCCGGGTCCGTTGACACGCCTGGTGTGGTACGGCGAAAAAAAGTGGTGGTAGTCACGACGCCTCCGGCCTGGAAGCTGAAGAAAGAAAAGCTGGCACAGGCTAAACAGGCTGCTGAAGCCGCCGCCAGCCAGCCAGCACCGGAGGCTGTGAAAGCGGTCAGGCCCCCCCCCCCGGTACGTTATCTTCGTTTACTGCCGCCGGACCAGGCCAGCATGACCCTGAAAGCGTTCTGGCCACAACTGTTTGACGGTGACTCGCCGCGTCTGCTGGCGACGGGGATGCGAGAGCAGCTGTTTGCCGATATTGCGCAGCGGGACCTGCCACTCTCTCATAAGCAGGTCATTAAGTGCCTTAAAAGCCTGACACGATCGGACCTTTATCTGTCTGTTATGCAACCCGGCGCGCCGCGGTATGATATTCATGGGCAAATCGTCGCGACGGTCTCTGAAGAAGAGGCGGAATATGCCCGTGAACGTATGATCCGTCAGCACCGACAGACGGTCCGAAAACAGAATAACGTTGTTTAAAATATCCCCCCACCAATAGAACGATCTGTTTACTGCATAATGACCTGCCAGAGGATTTAAATTCTTCGGTGGGTTGTTATTGTTGTTTTTTAAATCACCCGTTTTTAAAGGAATAAACATGAAACTTAAATCGGTATTACTGATGTCGGCTGTATTTGTCAGCGGAATAACAAATAGTTTCGCACAAGAAAATATGACGCCAGATTTATTTACTCCGGCACAGGAGGAAAGGATCGGTGAATTAGCCGCTGATTATATGCGTGCGCATCCCGACATTCTGATTCAGATGAGTGAGAAACTGCAGGAACAGCAGCAGGAGAAACAAACCGCCAGCCTGAAAAGGGCAGCATTAGCCTATGCGTCGATCATTCAGGGGAATAACAGTATCCCGTCTTATGGTCCTTCTGACGCAACGGTGATGGTCGCCGAGTTCTTTGATTATCAGTGTATCTGGTGTAGTCGGCTGGCTCCGGAGCTGGAGAAAGTGATGAAGAACAATGCACATGTTCGTTACTACTTCATGGAGTGGCCCGTGTTTGGTAGTCGCTGGTCTGAATCGTTGTTGGCCGCAAAGACAGGGCTCCAGGTCTGGAAAGAAAAAGGGGCTGATGCATATCTGAAATATCACAATGGTATTTATGCTACCGGCCTTAATGAAGGGAAGCTAACAAAAGATGTCATCAATAAAGTATCTGAGGGTGCCAGGTTTGAAGCCAAAACAATCGATACGATTAACAGTACGCTGGAAGATATTAATAAAATAGCCACAGCTATTGGCCTAACGGGGACGCCAGGCATCATTATTATGCCTGTTAATGGTGCTTCGGAAGAAAATACGACCGTATTTTCAGGCATGATCGAGGCTGAGAATCTCCAGAAGGCAATCAATAAAGCGCAGGGGAAATAACGTATATGAAATATTCAGCCATTTCAGGAATTCTGTCAGTATGTTTACTGGTCTCCGGCGGCGTGGTTGCCCAGCCAACCGTTCAGGCTGGATTTTCCCCGGAAGGTTCGGCGCTGCAACTGGTACTGAACACCATCGATGCCGCACAGGAGAGTATCAGGTTGATGGGATACGCCTTCACGTCCCCGGAAGTGTCCCGTTCGCTGATTCAGGCGAAGCAGCGGGGTGTGGATGTGAAAGTGGTACTCGACTGGAAAGCAAATAACGCGAAAGGGAGCGCCGGTGCGGCAGCGATGAATTTGCTGGTCAACGCCGGCATCCCTGTGCGTACGGTCAGCCAGTTTAAAATCATGCATGACAAGGTCATCATCACCGACGGTCGAAACGTGGAAACTGGGTCATTCAATTTCTCCCGCGCAGCCGTGCGCAGTAACTCAGAAAATGCACTGGTTATCCGGGATTATCCCATCCTGGCTGAGACCTACCTGCAGCACTGGCAATCCAGGTGGGAGATGGGGGAGGACTGGAGGAGTACTTATTAAATGCTCTGTTACTACTGAGAATCCTCGCTTAAAAGGTAGCGCTGCGCCAACAGCGTTATCTTTTATTTTGTAATTTCGTCTTCACCAATATCCGCAGTTAAAATTTTAGAAAGATTATCTTTCAAATTGAAAGTAAGTTATTGATTTGCAGGATATGTAAGAGTTGTAGTATTCTCCTTTTCAGACTCAATCAGTAACCTGGAGAGGTGGGTATGCCACAGCCAGAAGATGTTATCTCTTCCTCAAAGAATTCAAAACGCTCTCAGCGCAAAAGCCATCCAATGAGCGGTTCTGAGCGGCAACAGAATTTTGTTGCACGCAGGCGAGAAACCCACAAAGAAATTAAAATTCTTGTTCCTAACGAGTTAAAAACGAAATTTCTGGAAATGTGTGCATCAAGCGGCTTAAGCCAGGCCGAGTTATTCAGCAAATTGATTCAGGATGCTGAGTCAAAAAACGTTATGGGATAACAACCTTGCTTGTATAAGAGGGTGGTGCTAGATTACTGAAAGTTTAGATTTTCATGGCTGGCCACGCCGTAAGGTGGCAGGGAACTTGGTTCTGTAGAAAGGTTTTTCCAGAATCAGAAAGCAAAAACCCCGATAATCTTTATCTACTTGGCGGAAGAGAAGATTACCGGGGCCTACTTAAACTGCATAGAAGCTGTTGCTCTATGCAGGGAGTATAGATTCATGCTCAGAAAAGTTCAATACCTTCTGTGCTCACTCCTTCCATGCAACATAAGCGCAGGAAGCGGTGACTGACCAGGATGCTAAAGATTCATTCCATTACGTTCAGGTAAAAAATGCCGAACCGCGTTTTTTGGCGCGTGAAGGTAAAAAGACACTGCCGTTTTGTCGTAAGCTGATGGCCAAAGCCGAAGGCTTTACCTCCACTTTTGATTTTTCAATCCATGTTGCGTTTGCCCGCTCACTGGGTAAGCGTCGGCGTATGCCTCCTGTACTTCGCCGGCGTGCGATTGACGCGCTTCTCCAGGCAATGTGCTTTCATTATGATCCGCTGGCCAATCGAGTACAGCGCTCGATTACCAATATGGCCATCGAGTGCGGGCTGGCCACGGAATCAGCCAGTGGCAACCTGTCTATCTCGCGGGCGACCCGTGCGCTGCGGTTTATGTCCGAGCTGGGTCTGATCACCTATACAACGGAATATGACCCGCAGATCGGCTGCAACATCCCGACGGATATGACGTTCACGCCGGCTCTTTTCCAGGCTCTGGATGTGTCAGATGTGGCTGTCGTGGCCGCACGTCGTAGCCGTGTGGAATGGGAAAACAAACAACGAAAAAAACAAAGCCTGCCGCAACTGGGAATGGATGAACTGATCGCCAAATCCTGGCGATTTGTACGCGAGCGTTTCCGCAGCTATCAGAGCGAGCGTAAATCTCATGGGCAGAAGCGAGCGACCGCCCGACGGGATGCTTCACGCCAGCGTAAGGACATCGAGACGCGTGTTCGTCAGCAGCTGACCCGGGAATATTCTACCGGCCGCTTCAGAGGCGATCATGATGCGCTGAAGCGTGAGGTTGAGCGACGCGTGACTGAGCGTATGCTGCTGTCCCGGGGCAATAACTATACCCGCCTGGCGCCGTACCCCGACCCTATATAACCCTCTCATTTTTGTTATCCGGCTGGCGCCGGAGACTTTCGCACGTCCGTCTCCCGGACGTGGCTGATTTCTGACCACTTCGTTTATGGCCATACCGGCCAGTGCCTCATTAATTCTCGTGGCGGATGAAATATCAGGGCCCGGACGCCGGCGTTTAGGCCTGATTTTACTTATACACATTTAACTGCAAGGGAACTATTCACAAGGCTACAGCCGATATGTTGTCAGGGTGCCTGTCGTCAGGGGTTACAGAGCGCATGGTTCCCTTTAAATACCTGCTCTGAACTTCTTTTAAAGATCTGAATCTCTTTCGTCTCAAAGGAAAACCTGTTCGTCGTCTGTCCTGTGGACAGTCTCAATGAGGCCTTCGCTAACAGCGGTCGCAAGCGCCCGCGCCGCTCAGATCCAGAAGTACCTCCCGCCGGCAAGCGGCGGGCATATAACCAGCACACACATTAGTTACATCATTCAATAAATCCCTTTTTAAAACAAACCCCGGCGCCGTTCTGCAACCCCGAGCCCCTCCCCACCACTGAAAAGCGCCGCCGCCCCCGGCCAAAGGCCGGGGAAGACATCGCTTTTAATGATGGGTGTTGTAACTACTCTTGTTCATCGCTGCAGGTCGTACTGCGGTAAGTTATCGGGTACACGCTCGTAAGCGCCTGAACGGCGCTAACGCGGAGATACGCCCCGACTACGGCTACGCCTTGTCGGGACCACTCCGACCGCGTACAGCAGCTCCTGAAGCGTTATTTGTGGGTATGGCTTATCAGGGCGGGGATGGGGATTGGCAGAACCTATCAAATCGTTGCCGGCTGCGCCGGGCTTCGGCGGACTGACTTCTGCGTCCTCTTTGACTTTTTCGCACCGCCTTCTGTGCCGCAGAGCGGCACACCCCGACTGGCAAATACGAATGCGTCTCATCTGTTGACAGGGCTGCTGAAGAGAAGTAAGGTAAATAAATACTGTATGTATATACAGTTATTGTTGCACTCAACCAGAAAAAGGACCTCACAATGGCTGAACAGAAGACAAACGCCCTGGTACTGAATGGCGTGAACGACGACATCACCGAACTCAAATCCCTCACCACGCTGCGCAAGCGCCTCGTCAGCGACGAGGAAATTGTGTCAAAAGCCGCGAACGGATTCCGGCTCTCAAACGGCAATACCGGCGTCATTCTCCGTAACGATGGTCGGGATTTCTACGCCCTGACCACGGCCAGCGGCCAGGCGCAGGACGGACAGTGGAACACCCTGCGCCCGTTTTCGTTCAGTCTGTCCACCGGCCGCGTCTCCCTGCGTAACGGTGTCGATATTTCGGGCGGGGCAGTGGTCTCACATAACGCCGGCATCAGTACATCAACAACAGTGATCTCCTCCCTGAAAACAGTGCCAGACTAAACTGAAGTCTCCGGTCTTTCTTCCATCTCACAGAGAGGCACATCGCCATGAAAAAGACCCGCTATACCGAAGAACAGATCGCGTTTGCGCTGAAACAGGCCGAAACCGGCACCCGTGTCGGGGAAGTCTGCCGAAAGATGGGGATTTCTGAAGCCACTTTTTATAACTGGAAGAAGAAATTCGCCGGTCTGGGCGTGACCGAACTGCGGCGTCTGCGGCAACTGGAGGATGAAAATCAACGGCTGAAGAAACTGGTGGCTGACCTGAGTCTGGACAAGGAGATGCTGCAGGAGGTACTGAAACAAAAGTTCTGAGGCCGGCTCAGAAGCGTCAGGCGGTGCATTTTCTGCGGGAGGCTTACCGTATCAGTGTCCGACGGGGATGCGGACTGCTGATGCAGAGCAGAACCGTTTACCACTGGCAGAGCCGGCGGGATGATCGGGCGATAACCCTGCGTATCAGGGAAATAGCGGAAACCCGGATCCGCTACGGTTGCCCGCGTATTCATATTCAGCTGCGGCGGGAAGGCTGGCCTGTTAACCACAAGAAAACACACCGGATTTACTGTCTGGAAGGCCTCAACCTGCGCAGAAAACGCCCGCGCAGGCATGTCAGTGCAGCACATCGTCAGCAACGTCCGGTCCTGACCGGTGTCGATCAGTGCTGGAGTATGGATTTCGTGTCGGATAACCTGTTTAACGGACGACGTTTCCGGGCGCTGACTGTAGTGGATAATTTTAGTCGGGAGTGTGTGGCGATCCATGCCGGAAAGTCGCTGAAAGGTGAGGATGTGGTCGGTGTGATGGAAGGGTTGCGGGTGCTGGGCAAGCGCCTGCCGGTACGTATTCAGACAGATAACGGCAGCGAGTTTATTTCGAAAATTCTGGATAAATGGGCGTATGAGCACGGTGTCACAATGGACTTCTCCCGCCCCGGAAAACCAACGGATAACCCGTTTATTGAGTCATTTAATGGCAGTCTGCGGGATGAATGCCTGAACATTCACTGGTTCCTGTCGCTGGAAGATGCGCAGGACAAACTCGACAACTGGCGCAGGGAATATAATCATGAGAGAACGCATTCATCATTAAATGACATGACTCCGGCTGAATTCATCCGAAGTCTCCGGAGAAAGACGAGGATCTCTGATTTAGCACTGCACTGAATTTGGGCCAGGGTCACAGGGTCACCAGGGTCATAACGCATATTGGTTTAGTTTTGATGAAACAGGAAATCTGTTCGAGACCAGCCTGATTCTAGATGAATAAGCCGCACTGCGAATTTCTCAGCTCACCTGGGTACAGTAGTAAAAGTGTCCATAATATATTTACGATGATCGTATTTATTTTTAGACTGGCCCCATGAATCTCCAGACAGTTGGCATCACTTAAGTTAGTGATAGTCTTAATACTAGTTTTTAGACTAGTCGTTGGAGTCCGGATGATTGATGTTTTAGGTCCAGAGAAGCGCAGACGCCGCAGCGTTCAGGAAAAAATCGCCATTGTTCAGCAGAGCTTTGAGCCTGGTATGACTGTGTCGCTGGTCGCCCGGCAGCATGGTGTTGCTGCCAGTCAGCTGTTCCTGTGGCGCAAGCAGTATCAGGAAGGCAGTCTCACCGCCGTTGCCGCTGGTGAACAGGTTGTTCCCGCGTCGGAGCTGGCATCTGCAATGAAGCAAATTAAAGAGTTACAGCGCCTGCTGGGCAAAAAAACCATGGAAAACGAGCTGCTGAAAGAAGCCGTTGAATATGGCCGACAAAAAAAGTGGATAGCGCACGTGCCCTTGTTGCCGGAGGATGGCGAATAAGCCTTGTCAGTCGTTGCCTCCGGGTCTCGCGTGTGCAACTGCATGCCATGGCCCGTCGGTCGAAGGACTGGCAGGACCGTCGGTGCAAGCGCAAGCCTGATGATACTGAAGCGCTGGCCCGTATCCATACCGTTATCGGCGATCTGCCCACCTATGGTTATCGTCGGGTATGGGCACTGCTGCGCAGACAATCAGAAAGTGACGACATGGCGGTGATCAATGCCAAACGTGTATACCGCATCATGCGTCAGAATACGCTGCTGCTTGAGCGAAAACCGGCAATACCGCCCTCGAAGCGGGCGCATACAGGGAAAGTGGCCGTTGGAGAAAGTAACCAGCGGTGGTGCTCTGACGGCTTCGAGTTCAGCTGTGATAACGGTGAAAAACTGCGGGTCACGTTCGCGCTGGACTGTTGCGATCGCGAGGCACTGCACTGGGCGGCCAGTACCGGTGGCTATGACAGTGAAACCGTGCAGGACGTCATGCAGGGTGCAGTGGAGCGTCGCTTCGGTAACAGCCTGCTGGCATCCCCCGTTGAGTGGCTGACAGACAACGGTTCAGCCTACCGTTCTCATCAGACGCGTCAGTTCGCCAGAATGGAAAGCAACGGGATGGCGGAGAGCTTCGTGAAAACGATGAAGCGCGATTACATCAGCATCATGCCCAAGCCCGACGGGTTAACAGCGGTAAAGAACCTTGCGGAGGCCTTCGAACATTACAACGAATGGCATCCGCATAGTGCACTGGGATATCGTTCCCCACGGGAATATCTGCGGCGGCGAACCAGTAATGGGTTAAGTGATAAAAAGTGTATGGAAATATAGGGGCCAATCCAAAAAAGGGAGGCTGCTCACGTCCGGTCGGACTGACTCCGGTATATCCGGCTATGCGAACCTCTCTTTCCAGACGGACATCCAGCAGGAACCCGTTTTGTGTTGGTTCCAGAACAGCCACACCATGCCAGGGGACCCGGGAGGAGGAAGGCGATATCTGCACAGAGTAATGCCCGTGTTTCTCATCTTTACGGTGTATCGACATGCGCAGGGTTTCCGGGAGCAGGGAACATACATCATCGAAACCGGTCGTATTTTTACCTGCAGTATTGCTTTCATAGGCTGCAACGTATCTGGCAACTGCCTGCAGCACCTGATTCAGGATCACCCGTCTTAATAACTCGCCATCTTCTTTCTGGGGTGTATAGATATTATTCATGAACTGACAGTAAAACTCGCTGTAATCAAGCGACTGATCCCGGGAATATGTTTCAAGGATTGTCCTGACCGACCCGTGAGAGACTCCGCGGTGTATTATTTGAGATCCTGTCTGTCAGTTGTTTAATCAAAAAATCATATTTATTACTTACCCATTCCTGAATTATTTCGTCAGGGATAATATAGTTTTCTTTTGACGGGATGTGTCCAGGGAGTGCCTGCAGTATACCAAATGTTGAAGCAGTTTCATCAGTATGATATTCGTCATGACTGGTCGTAAAATGACTTAATACAGGATCCATGTTTATTACCTCTCCATTGTGTGAAAAAGAGATAAAGAAATAGTGGTGCCATTAAAAAAACGGATTTGACCAGTACTTTCCGGATGTCTTGCACTACTAGAGAGCAAAAGTAAGATGCCCTAGTGCAATAAATTTAATTCCGCATGGGTATTATTAAATATAAAGCAGATAAATTATCTTGTGCTGTTTTTTTAAATTATAAAATAAGGGTTGTCAGGAATAATCGGGGTCAACTATCGAATACTACGTGTTCGTGTAGGCAATCACCGGCAGCGCTGAAATGACCAGCTGATTCTGAAACGGCGGAACAATTTTTGCCCAGCCATTTTCTATCTCTTTTAATCCCCGCCCAACCGCATCACGTAAGCTGAGGCCGGGAATACTCAGCCTCAGGATTTTACCCTTTCGTGAGAATAATTTATTCCTCATCTGTTCCTCAATATGAAGGATTTTCTGGCTGACGGCACCGATTGTGATACACATTTTTTCTGCAGTTAGCTTCATACTTCCCTGAAGACTGACTTCGATAAATGCCCGTCATGAAGATAGCGGAATATTGTGTGACATATATTCCGGTCAGGCACAGGTAAATCAGCAAAACTCATTCCAACGTCCTTATTATTAACATTGAAATGCCTTACGGCAGCGCCACCCTAAGGCGATACACTCTCTTCAGCGCGGGCCAGCGACGAACGCAGGAACGACTCAGTCTCTGCAACGAGGCTGAGCTGGCTGTCTTTCTGGCGAAGCGCATCTTCCAGCACAGCGATACGGGCGAGATAGTCCTGACTCATGACCACATTCATAATGCGGTCATGTCCTTTTTACAACATTGTCAGTGAGTTAAGGCGTGCTGTTTTTGGCTGACGCCAGTCCAGCTTATCGAGAAGCATGGCAAGTTGTGCGCAGGTGTTCGCGATTTTGCCGTCGCGTGCAGCAGGCCAGACATTTGATGAACAGGCACAGACCATCAGCATCGGCCCAGAGGACCTTCACGGTATCGCCACGGCGTCCCCGGAAGATGAACAGGTGGCCGGAGAAGGGCTCCTCATCCAGAACGTGTTGTATCTGTTCGCCCAGCCAGTTGAAGGATTTACGCATATCCATGGCTCCGGCGACCAGCCAGATACGGGTGCCTGACGGGAGGGGTATCATTGCGTCCTCCCGGTCAGCTCGCGGATCAGCACGGCCAGCAACTCCGGAGACGGGTTCTAAGCTGTTCATTAACCAGCCAAACCTCAGTGAGGAGCTGATGGCGGACATCAGTTGGAGCGATTCCAACTACTTCGACGACACACGCGGATATTTCTCCAGCACGGCTCGCGAATCCTAGCTCTACGATGACAATCGTGACGCTGGATTGACCGAAGTACCGAGCGGCACTGTTACCTGAACTGGCTGGTCGAATAACTCAACCGGACTGCGCGCCTGTCTGCTGGCTCAGGTCGACCCAATCTGCTTTCGCGCCTGGCGAACTGGACTGGTTTCATCTCTAAGGCCGAATAGGACGATTCCGTGTTCCGCGTCATTGCTGGCCCGCGGCAACAAAACCTGAACCAGGACGTCGTCTATACCGATTACGGCGGCAGATCGACAAGACCTTACCGAATGTCGTGCGATGTGAGAATTATGGTTATTCCCGCGATGGATGTTATGCGCCAGGCTTTGCCCATGGCGTTGTCGCCGCTCAAGATGGGGCTGGTGATCTGCATTCAGCTCGTGCTGGCGATCGGCATCTATGGTCTGAAAACCGTAGTTCACCCTGTGATAGGTTATAAAACCGACATCTCCTGCCTCGGTAAAATAACTATATGGCCTCTACGATACGTGATATTCACACTCTGTCCGACAAAAAAAGTAGCTCCTCTGGTTGGCTGCACAATAACAAAATCACGCCCGTCATCTGGTCTAATAAATAGTTCAACAACATGGCTACGAGCTAACCGGCTCTGGATCGCCTGTCCGACTAATATTCCTGCTGCCGCGCCACCCATTGTTGCATGGCGTTGACTACCAATAACATTTCCGGCGATACCGCCAAGTGCAGCCCCACTGACTGTCCCCATAATATTATAACCAGTATCGTTGTGGATAGTTATATACCTTACCCCAGTGACAATGCCGTATGACGAAGACATTTTCTGTCCAGTAAGAGCATAATTAATATAATACTGGGAACCAGCTGATGGTCCTTTGCAACCTACACTCATTAGTAAAGAAACAATTAAGGGGATAATTATTTTATACATTGATTTCATCACTCAGAATAATTAATGGCATCACTCAATATAATCATTGACTACAAACCCTCGTTACACATATAGTATGTTAGCCACTATATTGCAATGGTGTTAATGAACATAATTCATTTAGTATTCTACAACCCTAGGATGGGGATAACTCTCTAAATCAGAGCATTATCATTACCTGATTTTGATAGAATGCTCCTACTGTTTATTCAATAAAAATGATATAGAATCGGTCAGGTTTTTAATGGCGAACGTGCTCTGCATCTGGTTCAATTGAAAACTCTACGTGCCTGTATGACATTCACTTTAAGTCGTCAACTATCAGACAGTACTGTCTGACAGGCAAACAACACCAATAATATTCACTAACCTGATGTGACTGAATGTTTGGCCGGCGTTACTTTGTCTGCATAAAAGTAATGTGTGCCAGCATTATGGTTGCTGGCAGGACTCATGAAATGAGCTGAGTTTTATTTCAACCCCTCCCATAATCCCTCAATAACTGCCCCTACTATCGAGGCGCTGTGGCCTGTATTTTTCACGCAATATGACTGAACCGCATCAATATCTTTACGAACTCGATCATTTTTAACAAATGCCTGGCTTGATACGGATGAACCAGCAGTATTAATCTCAAGGCTGGCGACATTTTCTGACTTACGCGTCACATCGAAACGATTAACGCCAAACTTATTGTTGAGTTTTCCGTACTCCAGAAGGTACCCCTGAGAAAAAAGCTCATCCTGCATGCATGAGTACACTGCTCTGGGCTTCGTTGAATCCTTGTAATAGTAGCTCTGTGTTACCTTAGTATCCTTACCATACGGTTGAAGCGATACACAGGCGGTCATCACAAATGTGATCAAAAGAGCACTTAGTTTACGCATGATATTTATTCTCTTTAAGCCAGCACGTGGGCATTATGACATCTTGATGCAAGTAAAGATACCCTGAACTCTCATGTATCCTGCTATTGTTAAATCTTTTTTGACAATAATGAAGTCAACAGTAAACAATATTCATGTATCATAATTGAATATTATCAAAGGCAGTATAAACCACCCATAAACACAACCAAATTAAAACACCTTCTGAGCTGTAACGTATGCACATACATTAAACTAACAGGCCATAAACATGTTTAAACGCACAGTTATTACTGATGGTCTGTTGTCTTATGGTTTATTTTTTTGACCCTATAATTCGATTAATAACTCAGGTAATGTATTGTCATCAAGGATGATTATTTTTATTCAGAGGGGGAGTGCAGACACTGTGGTTATTTTATCGACATTCTCTGACTGAATATCGGCCCCATTATTGTGGGGATGCAAGGTTAATTATTCAACTAAATCGGAAAATTTATGACTCGAGCAAATTGCTTTCTCTGGCTGACGCTGGCGATCATCACTGAAATTTTCGCCACTTTTATGCTGGTCTTATCCGAAGGAGTGACTCGCGCCATTCCTGCTGTATTCGCTACGCTGGGTTATGTAGTTTCATATTACAGCCTGACGCACGCTCTGAAGCGCATACATATGGGGGTGGCTTATGCCTTGTGGTCCGGCATTGGCATTCTGGCTACGAATTTGATTCATGCATTTATCTTCAATCAGACGCTCAGTACGGGAACGATCACGGGTATGAGTCTGGTCATCGCGGGTGTGCTGATTATCAATTTGTTATCCAGCAGCGACAGAGAGGTATCGGCATGATGGCAGTCTTAATTATTGTTTTCTGGCTGTTTATATCAGTTTTATTTGAAGTCATCGGCACCAGCCTGCTCATCAAAACAAAGAATTTTACCCGTGTCGTCCCCTCTCTGATAGTGGTTTTTAGCTATCTGGGGGCATTCTACGCTCTGGCACAAACGATGGTCCTCATCAGACCTGGGCTGGCGTACGCCTTATGGTGTGGTCTGGGCATTCTGCTCGTCGCCGCTTCAGGGCTCATTTTCTACCAACAGAAGCCGGACAGAGCCGGCATGAGCGGCCTGGGCTTAATTGTTGCTGGTTGCATGATTATGGGGATTTTCGGATGAATGACATAGCTCCACAACAATCATTATCTTCACGCGTTCAAGCCTTGCGCGAGCACTATCTGAAGGCGAAGCCGTTCATTTCCATTTCCAGGGCTCGCGCCGTAACGGAAGTTTACCGCCGCTATCCAGGCCTGACGCCAGTACTTCTTCGCGCCAGGGCATTTCGCCAGGCCTGCCAGACAGCCCCCCTTTGGATCGCCCCGGACGAGCTGATCATCAGCCATCCTGCTGGCAGTCCGCGTGGTGGAGAGATCGCACCGGAAATTGCCTGGCGGTGGGTGGCGGATGAACTGGATACTATGACCAGCCGGGCCCAGGATCCGTACCTGATTAGAGAAGAAGATAAAAAGGAACTGCGGGAGCAGATTCTGCCGTTCTGGAAGGGACGTTCGCTCGATGAAATGGCTGAGACGCGTCTCAGGCAGGCAGGTCTATGGGAATGGAGTCATCAGGAAGGGATCTGCGACTTAAGCATCAAAACACAGAATGGCGGTGGAGACAGCTGTCCCGGATACGACAATATCCTGCTGCGCTTTGGTATGGGGGGGATTCGCCAGCAGGCGCAGGATGCCCTTGATGCGCTGGAAGGCACTGACCACCAAAGCCAGGAAAAATATGATTACTATCTGGCGGTAATTGAAACCTGTGATGGAGCTATAGAATACGCTTCACGATACGCCGATTATGCATGGCAACTGGCGCAAGAAACTAATGATCCGCAACGTCAGGAAGAATTACGTCGTCTGGCGGCTATTTGTCGCCGCGTACCGGAATATCCACCACAGGATTTTCATGAGGCGCTGCAGTCGGTGTGGTTTATACAGTCGCTGTTTACGCTGGAGGAAAATCAGACAGGCATTTCGCTCGGACGTGCTGACCAGTACTTATGGCCCTGGCTGGAAGCTGACCTGTCCAGCGGCCATCTGACTGAGGAGCAGGCACATGAACTGATCGCTTGCTGGCTAATCAAGATGTCAGAATCGCTGTGGGTGTGCAGTGCGGAAACATCTATGTATTTCGCTGGGTATCAGCCATTCATCAATCTTGTTGTTGGTGGTCAGAAACGAGAGGGAGGTGATGCCACCAATCCGTTATCTCTGATTTTCATGGAATGTTCTCGCCAGTTGAAAATATACCAACCAGGCCTGGCTGTACGCATTCACAATCGTACACCGCAACTATTTTTACGAAAAGTCGTGGATGTCATTCGCGCAGGTATCGGCTTCCCTGCCTGCCACTTTGACGATGCGCATATCAAAATGATGCTACGCAAGGGGTTCGATTATGAGGATGCCAGGGATTATTGCCTAATGGGCTGCGTCGAGCCGCAAAAGTCAGGCAAAATCTATCAGTGGACTTCCGCTGGTTACACGACATTTACCAGCGCTATAGAACTGGCATTTAATAACGGATGCAGTAAAGCTGGCGTACAGATTGGACCCGTTACCGGGGATATCACCGAGCTTAAGGACTACGCTGCTTTCGAATACGCGGTACACACTCAGTTGCGTCATATCATTCATCAGGCTGCTCGCGCTACGCTAATCCTGCAAAAGCTGCACCGGGACTATGCGCCCAAGCCATTGATATCCTGCCTCATTGAAGGCTGTATGGAACGGGGACAAGATGTGATGCATGGTGGAGCTATGGTCAATAACGGGCCGGGGCTCATCTGGACCGGTATGGCAGATTACGCTAACTCAATGATGGCGATGCGCGAGCTCGTTTACCGGCAGCAGCGGCTTGCGCCGGCCGAGATGGCTCAGGTATTGCGTGACAACTTCCAGAATGCTGGCGAGTTGCGTCAGACCTGTCTGTCTGTCGCAAAATTCGGTAATGACCTTGAAGAAGTGGACCTGATCGCAAGAGACCTGATCCGCTTCACTGAATATGAGCACCGTCGTTACCGCATGCTTTATGGCCCGTTCACGCATGGTACGCTGTCGATATCCAATAATACCCCCTTTGGGCTTATCACGGGAGCATTGCCAAGCGGCCGGCTGGCTGGACAGCCGCTGGCAGATGGGATCAGCCCATCGCAACAGACCGATAACCTCGGGCCTACCGCCATCATCAATTCGGTGAGTCGTATCAACGTCGAGGAAATGGAAATAGGCATGGTACATAACTTCAAACTGATGTACGGCATGCTGGATACACCCGAAGGAGAACAGGGCATCATCACTCTGTTGCGCACCGCCAGCCTGCTGGGTAATGCTCAGATGCAGTTCAGCTACATCGACAACGAAACATTGCGCAAAGCGCAGCAGGATCCCGATTCCTGGCGCAATCTGATGATCCGAGTAGCGGGATATAGCGCATTCTTCACTGAACTTAGCAGGGAGGTACAGGATGAGATCATCAGCCGAACAATGCTCCGGAACGTCTGATCTTTCAGCAATCATGGGGCGGGTGTTCAATATTCAGCGCTTCTCGCTCCATGATGGACCGGGGATCAGAACTGTTGTCTTCCTGAAGGGATGCCAGATGAAATGTGTCTGGTGTGCAAATCCTGAAGGCATAGATTGCGGCGAAGTCAACCGTCTGACCGGAGAATCTACGCTGCAGTCTGTGGCGCAGGTATATCAGAAGGTCATCGCAGATGAGATTTATTACCGCACTTCCGGTGGTGGTCTCACTCTCTCTGGTGGAGAAATGGCGTTGCAGTCACGCTTTGCACGTGGATTGCTGACGCTCTGTCGGCAGGAAGGTCTGCATACGGCGGTGGAAACTGCCGGTTTTGCCCCCTGGACCGCGGTGGCTGAAGCCTGTCAAATGACTAATCTGGTGTTGTATGACCTTAAGCTGGCGGATGCAGAACGGCATCTTCGGTATACCGGCACCAGCATCAAACCCATTCTTCAAAACCTGCAACGCCTGCTGGAGGTAAACATTCCGTTGCGTATCCGCATTCCGGTCATTCCGGAGGTCAATGACACGCCTGAGCAGGCGGAAAAGATGATGTCGCTTATTCATGCCTTGACGCACAATTGTTCCAGTTTCACTGGCATTGATTTATTGCCATACCATGCATTTGGGAAGGGTAAGTATACGCGGCTGGGTCAGACCTACATCTATGCTGAAATGCATCCTCATGCGAAGAAAGCGGATCTCTGCGTGATGGAACAAGCGGCGGATCGGCATCAATTGTCCGTTAATGTCCTTTCCCATTGCATTGCATAAATAGCAGTTATCCGCATGTCTCGATAAGCCCCCGCCGGGTGATTTATGGCAAATAAAAACATCGCTGAATGAACAGCACCTTTAAGCGACCTATAATTGAAACAGGCTGTACAGAACGCTACCGTGGTCCAGTTCTTTCTCCCCAGACTGACCATCCGCAGCACATTTTCAGCTATGTTATTGTCGGCTTCAGCCCAGCCATCATCTGCATAGTACGTCAGTGCCGGCCACTGGTTCAGTGTGTACGTGAACGCCTTCGCCAGCTCTGAGTGCCGCGACAGGTTTTCATCTTTTCACGCAGCCAGCTTTCCAGGGATTTCAGTAGAGGTTTCGCTTTCTGCTGAGGTTCGGCAAGGCGCAGCTCTGCCGGCATTTCCCTTATCTCCGCCTCGATGGCATACAACTCGCCGATACGTTTCAGGGCTTCACCCGTCAGGGCTGATGGAGTGCGAACGTGCCCATCGTGGATCTTGCATCGGGCGTGAGCCCATCATGCGGCTTCCGGTATCCGGCCATTGCGGTACAGCTCGTCGAACCCGGCGTTGCGGTCGTCCCACCGCCGCCCGGTCTTCGTTTTCTTATTACCGGGCAACAGCACAGGGACGGGCGGTCGAGTAGACCAGAAGGAACCTCCCCCTCCGGCCGCTCATAGAACCGTACGTGAAGCCCTCACCTCATACGGCTCCTGTTATTCAACCTTACCTGACCGTGAACTTCCAGTGCGCAAACAGTGTCTTGTTCTGCTGTCTGATTCGCTCCAGCATTTCGCTGGCGCGCCTTCGATGCCACCGATATTGCTTATAGCGACACCGGATACGCTACTCAATCAGCACGTCTTCTGCGATAGCGCGTCAGCCTCCAGGGCAAAATCAGTCCGTTTTTTTCTCTGGATTTCGTCGCATGGTCGATAAGATCGCGTTCGGCAGATTTGATGTGTAAATTTAACGTTTAACGCTTGAGAAAAGCACTGTTCATCGCTGGCATGGTGCAATCCTCCGGCCTGTCTCTTAGATATTAATCATACAGATAAACGTAACGCAAATGTCATTACAATTACGATTTACAGGCATCAGGCGGGATCGAACCGGAGGAACTAGCAGGACTGATTTCTACTCAGACATCCCACCATTTTGATATTCAGACGAAAATGCGGGTCAAACAACGGGCCTTGTCAACCAGTAGTGAACAAACACTATTAAAAACAGCTCAATAACCAACTGAATGCTCCCGAGTCAGGGCATTGGCTGCAGTTCTTATCCAGTTAGGAATGTCAGCCGGAGCCAGCGGGCGGGAGAACAGGTAACCTTGGAGCACAGGGCAATGATGGGCTTTGAGCAGTTCACGCTGCGCCTCGGTTTCCACGCCTTCTGCCACGACCGTCAGATGCAGGTTCTGCCCAATGCCAATCACCGCCATCACCAGAGATTGATGGCGACTTTCCTGCAAGCACTTGTCGATGAAGCTACGGTCGATCTTGACCTCGGTGACAGGCAGGTTCGCCAGATTGGAGAGGCTGGAGAAGCCCGTGCCGAAATCGTCCACCGACAGGCCGACACCGAGCGCACGGATGCCGTGGATGACCTCCAGCATGCCGGCAGTCAGCGCCATAGCGGCGCTCTCGGTGATCTCGATGGTCAGGCATTCACCGGGCAATGCATATTGCTGCAGAAGACCGGCAACGAAGTCCAGCAAATCGGAACCTCGGAAACTGAGGGGAGACAGGTTCACCGATACGACCGGCACCTGCACACCCTCATCACGCCACGCGGCCATCTGCCTGCATGCCTCGCGCAGCACCCATCTGCCGATGGCTTCGATCTCGCCGATTTCCTCGGCAAGGCTGATGAACCTGCCCGGCGGGATAACCCCGAACTCCGGATCGCGCCAGCGTGCCAGCGCTTCCACCCCATAGAGCTCTCCGCTGTCCGGTCGAACCTGTGGCTGGTATTCCAGCCGCAGGCAGTCCCCGGCGATTGCCCGGCGCAGCGCCGTCCCGAGCAAAAGACGATCACGGGCGACCTCGTTCATCCCGGCACTGAAAAACAGATACTCGCCACCGCCCGACGCCTTCACCTGGCCCATCGCACTCTTGGCGTTACGCAGCAGATCATCGCGATCACGGCTGCTTTCGGGGTACTGGCTGATGCCGATACTGACCGTCGGGTCCAGGGAGAAACCGGAAATCTCCATCGGCTCGCCAGCGACCCGCTGGAGGTGCGTGGCCACCAGTGCAGCCCGATGAACATCGCAATCGGGCACGACCAGGACAAACATGTCGCCCTCGACACGGGCGAGAAACTGGCCCTCATCCAGATGGGACTTCAACCGACTGCCAATATCCACCAGCACGAGGTCCCCCGACGAATGTCCGAGCGTGTCGTTGATGTCCTTGAAGCGGTCCAGGCCCAGATAAAAGAAAACGATCTCATGATCAGGATTGGACAGGAGCAACTCGTCGATATGCTGGCGCAGGAGGCTTCGGTTCGGCAGGCCGGTCAGGATGTCGTACCGCACCAGCTGGTTGACCCGCTGCTGGTTCTCTTCCCGCTCGATCGCCAGAGCGCACAGGTGGACACTGGCATCCGCAATGCGTTCAAGATGCATATCCGGTTGGCCACCCCGGTGGAAGTAGAACGCAAACGTTCCAGCGACACTGCCATCGCGCCGCCTGACCGGATAACTCCAGCAAGCCTTATAGCCGTAGGGCAAAATCAGATGCTTGTAGGGCGCCCACAGCGGATCAGTCTCGATGTCGTAGACCATCACCGGTTCACCGCGATGCGCCGCGGTCCCGCAACCGGCCACGCCTTCTCCTATTTCGACACCATCCCAATCCGGACCATAGGATGCATGGAAGCTGGGCGCCGCCCAGGGCCGCAATTTGCGCTCCGCCACGCGGCAGACCGAGACAAGCACGCCCGACGCGATCGACTCGATCCTGCGGCAGAAATAATCACCCAGTTCCTCAAACGACATGCTGCTGGTCAACGCCGTAAGAACGTCGCGTTCCAGACCACGGATTTGCCGTTCCTCTGTGATATCGGTGATTACATCGACGGAGTACCCGCGAAAGCCATCGTTGCCATGACGGGCTATAGGGGTGCTGGATACGCGAATCCAGGTTTCCTTGCCATCCCTGGAAACAATCAGGGCATCGTCCTGCAATCGCTGTTGTCCCCAAGGTCGGGAATGAAAACGCCTGAATTCATCGGCGGGCATGTTCGGGCTGGTCAGGAAGGAAGACGGCTCCCGCCCCAGAACATCATCGATTTCATATCCCCAAAGTTCGGTGAACGCATGATTGACGTGCGCGATCCGTCGCTCTGCATTCAGGACCAGCATCGGACGGTCAGTATTGTTGACTGCAATCAGTAGCATTCGGTTTTGCTCACGCATCGCAACTTCATCGGATACGTCGCGCACCAGTGCCAGGTAGTGGATGCGCCCCTCAACGTCGATCTTCGATAGCGAGAACATGACCCAGACCTGCTGGCCATCCTTGCGTTCCATGAGAACTTCACGGCTTATGCCTGCAACCTTGGGCAACCCGCCCTCACGGTTCTTGCGCACGTAGCCGTCATGAACCCCGCGCAGGCTTTCCGGCAGCAGAGGGCGCATGTTCTTGCCCAAGACCTCGTGACGCTCGTACCCCCAAAGCTGCTCCGCAGCCTGGTTGAAGAAAAGGACACAATCGTTCTCGTCAACAAGCACTGCCGCCACAATTGACTGCTCCAGCGCCGGAAGCAGTATGGGATTGCCGTCAGGAACCAGACTCTCCATCTTCACATCCTTCATACAAGCCGGCAGCGATGGCTTCTGACCACCTCTGCGGTGTGCGACCGTATTTAGTCCGAACCACGGTAGTAATGGCCGGACTCTGCAGGTTGATTTTCAAGTAAGGCAACTCCGCCCGGATATCGTCGTCTGCTTGCCATCCAAATAAGAATAAGTAATGTACCATCATGAGCAGAGTAACAATTTTTCCCAGTAGTATAAACCATGCAGTACACTTATGCTTTCATAAAACTGAACCGTACTGTATAAATATATTTATTTTCTGGGTTTCGAAAAACCTTAGAGTAATCTAACCATACTTTTCAGTATACATAATTAATGTTAAAAAAACAGAACTGCTTGCTCATGACCCTCACATAAGCAGAGAATTGCAAAGGTTTCAACCATTATGAGTTCCGGTTAAGCAGCCATGATTTATAAAAGGAAGTTATTATGAAAGAGTTTAAGACTGTCTCCATATGTGTCACGACATATATACCCCTGTGTTTTTTGGCATTTTCAACCTGGATCATCTACATATCTCAGTTTTCCACTCTTGATAGTTATGATCTGTCAGGAAAAATAATGTATATATCAAATGTTTTTTTCATATACGTAGTGATGGCACCATTTGACGCATTTCTATAATGCAATACCCATCCTCTGGATATATGGCATTTCTGCACTGTTGTGCTTTAGTATCTATAAACTCTTTAATAGACCTGATGGTAATCAATAAAAAACAGTTGACTCCCCCTAATGATTGAAAAATTTTAATACTAAAACAGTAATTAAGCCGGCAGAGAAGAAATGACTAAACAAGAATGGATTTTAAGATTGAGGCGCTGTACTTCAGAGGAAACTCTGGAGAAGGTTATTGAAAAAATAAATATTCGCTTTCAGATTCTGAACTTGAACATTTTAATGCCGCCGTGGATCATCGGCTGGCTGAACTGACAATGGGGAAGCTATACGACAAAATTCCGGCTGGCGTCTGGAAATTTGTGAAGTGAGTTCAGGCAAAGAACCAGCTTTACTCTGACGGCGCTTTGTCCGGTGAAGCAGGAAATCCGCAAATCAGCGTGTACCGCACTGTGGTAACATTTCCGTGTCATTTTTCAGAGTGCGCCTGCTTCATGGCAAAAAAATCTGCTCTTCGGTGAATCGTGATTTTTTCATCGACACCACCTCCGTTCAGGCTCCGTTCAGGGAGTGTAGCTCATGCCGGAATTCTGTTTCTGAATGGCGCAGGATTTTGGGGCAAGGTCAAAGCACAGAGCAGCCAAACTCATCAGCTAAGAGATAAATCTTATGCTCAATAGAAAATGTAGTCATACCTGTAGTGGTTTACTGAATTTGGCCACCTGAACAGAGGTGATATGCTCACCTCAGAACATTACAGGTGCCTCAATGAAAAAAAGAAATTTCAGTGCAGAGTTTAAACGCGAATCCGCTCAACTGGTCC
>NZ_WQRE01000008.1:60-286135 GCF_009758445.1 Klebsiella sp. 10-1 | reverse complement strand
AGGCTGGTCAGCGAGCGCACGGTTTCCACGCCCTGATAGAACTGGGTGACGCCCATGCCCCACAGGATGGCGGCGGATTTGGCGCCGGCGTACATCCGGGCGCAGGCGCGGATCTCCCGGGCGCTGACGCCGGTTATCTCTTCCACCGACTCCGGCGTATAGCCTTCAACGATTTTACGGTACTCCTCGAAGCCCTCGGTACGGCTGGCGACGAAGGATTTATCGTAGAGATCCTCTTCGATAATGACGTGGCCGATGGCGTTGAGCAGCGCGATGTTGGAGCCGTTTTTCAAGGCAATATGCATATCGGCAATGCGCGCGGTTTCAATCTTGCGCGGATCGCAGACGATAATCTTCGCCCCGTTGCGTTTGGCGTTAATCACGTGATTCGCCACGATGGGGTGTGAGTCGGCCGGATTGTAGCCGAAGATAAAGACGAGATCGGTGTTATCAATCTCGGTGATGGCATTGCTCATAGCGCCGTTACCGACCGACTGGTGCAGACCTGCAACCGAAGGGCCGTGTCAGACGCGAGCGCAGCAGTCGACGTTATTGGTACCAATAACGGCGCGGGCGAATTTTTGCATCACATAGTTGGTTTCATTCCCGGTTCCGCGGGAGGAGCCGGTGGTCTGGATGGCATCCGGGCCGTACTTCTCTTTAATCGCGCTGAGGCGGGCGGCGACGTAGTCGAGGGCCTCGTCCCAGGAGACGGATTCCAGCCTGCCGCCGCGCTGGCGGCGGATCATCGGGGTTTTCAGGCGCGGGGTGAGGATTTGGGTATCGTTAATAAAGTCCCAGCCGTAGTAGCCCTTCAGGCACAGGGTTCCCTGGTTGGTTTTCCCCTGGGCCGCCTCAGCCCGGACGATTTTGCCGTTATCGACCACCAGGTTGATTTTGCAACCTGATGCGCAATACGGACAAACCGTGACGACTTTTTTCATCGGTCTTGCTCCCGTTAATCAGTTGACGCATACGCGCTATCACGCCGTCACTATGCATCTTCTATGCCATGTTTTCATTGTGGGTATTTCCTGATGATACGCCGGATTTTTGGGCGAAGTGCTGACGAAAAGCAGGGCGTCGTCAGTTTTGACGTGTCGAAGCGGGCGGAGTTGTGACATGGGTTGAAGAAACGCTATCCGGCAATGGATTTGTCGGAGTTGGTTTGCTGAATTAATCATACAGACATCCTCCCGGCGGGCAGAGGCAAGCTATGAAACCGGTCATTTTGGTTGTTGATGACGACAGCGCAATCTGCGAACTGCTGTGCGACGTGCTCAGCGCGCACGTTTTTGACGTGCTGGTGCGCCAAACCGGCGGCGAAGCGCTGGCGGTGGCGGCGCAGCGGGCGGATATTTCCCTCGTCCTGCTGGACATGATTTTGCCTGATACCAACGGCCTGCTGGTGCTGCAGCAGCTGCAGCGCAGCAGACCCGATCTGCCGGTGGTGATGCTCACCGGTCTCGGGAGCGAAGCCGACGTCGTGGTGGGGCTGGAGATGGGCGCCGACGACTACATCGGCAAGCCGTTTAACTCCCGGGTGGTGGTGGCGCGGGTGAAAGCGGTGCTCAGACGCAGCGGCGCGCTGGCCGCTGAGAGCGGCGTTGGCGGCGGTACGGGGCTGATTTTTAACGGCTGGCGGCTGGATACCGGCCGCTGCGAGCTATTTAACCCTCAGCAGCAGCCGGTGCCGCTGACTCAGGGTGAATATGGCCTGCTGCTGGCGCTGGCGCAGAACGCCCGGCGGGTGCTGAACCGCGAACAGCTGCTGACGTTGACCCATAGCGAGAGCATCGAGGTGTTTGATCGCACGATTGACGTGCTGATCATGCGCCTGCGGCGCAAAATTGAGCTTAATCCGCATCAGCCGGCGCTGATCAAAACCATGCGCGGCCTGGGCTATGTGTTCGCCGCAGACGTTATCCACGGCGATAAGGCGGCGTAGCCGCGAAGGGGCTAACCCCGGGCGCTTCCCGGGGCATTGCCTGGCCGATTCCGCTTACTTCACGGTCCAGCCTTTATAAGTACCAATGTTGTTTTTATCGATCATCGTCACCGGGATCAGCACCGGAGCCGTTGGCGCCGGTTTGCCCTGCAGGATGTCGTAGCCAATCTCTACCGCCTTCGCCGCCATCACCTGCGGGTCCTGGGCCGGGGTGGCGACAAACAGCGAATTCTTACGCTTCAACGCTTCTTCCCCGTCCGGACTACCGTCGACGCCGACGATAAAGAACTCACGGCGCTGGGCCTGTTTGGCCGCCAGGTCCGCGCCGATGGCGGTAGGGTCGTTAATCGCAAATACGCCGTCGATTTTCGGATTGGCGGCCAGCAGCGAGGTCATAATTTCCAGGCCGCCTTCGCGGCTGCCCTTGGCGTTCTGGTTATACGACAGCACTTTGATATCCGGGTGGCGCTTGAACTCCGTCTGGCAGCCCTCGACGCGGTTCTGCACCGCAGAAACCGGCGGCCCGTTGATAATCACCACGTTGCCTTTCCCTTTCAGGCGGTCGGTGATGTATTTACAGGCCATTTCGCCCGCCTGGGTGTTGTCGGAGGTAATCGTGGCGTCCGCCCCTTCGGCGGCCACGTCCACCGCCACCACCACGATGCCGGCGTCTTTCGCCCGTTTCACCGCCGGGCCGATGCCCTTGGAGTCGGCGGCGTTAAGGATAATCATGTCGACCTTCGCGGCGATAAAGTTATCGATCTGCGCGACCTGCTGACCGAGATCGTAGCCGCTGGAAACCAGCGTCACTTTGACGCCATCCCCGGCCAGCTTGCGGGCTTCCAGCTCGGCGCCTTTGGTGATCTGGACGAAGAACGGGTTGGCCAGATCGCCGACCGTCACGCCGATGGATTTGAGTTCTTTAGCCTGGGTGAACGGCGCTGCGGCCAGCAGCGTGCCGGCACAGAGCGCGATCGCTAACGGTTTCAAACGCATATTGTCTTCCTCACTCGTAGGGTATTGGTATTGTTGTTATGCACTTTGATGGTGTCGGGTACGGTATTTGTCGATCAGTACCGCAATGATGATCACCGCCCCTTTGATCACCAGTTGCCAGAAATAGGAGACGCCCATCAGCGTCATGCCGTTATTGAGGGTGGCGATAATCAGCGCCCCCACCAGGGTACCGGTGATGGTGCCGATACCGCCGACGAAGCTGGTGCCGCCGAGGATAACCGCGGCGATGGCGTCCAGCTCATAGCCCACGCCGAGGTTGCCGTTGGCGCTGTACAGCCGCGAGGCGCTCATCACCCCGCCCAGCCCGGAGAGCAGTCCGCTCATGCCGTAGACGAACAGCAGCACCAGCCACACCTTGATGCCGGTCAGCCTTGCGGCTTGCATATTGCCGCCCACCGCGTAGATATGCACGCCGAGCGTGGTGCGGCGCAGAATGAACCAGCACACCGCAATCACCGCCAGGGCGATCACCACCAGCCACGGCACCGGCCCGAGATAATCGTTGCCGATCCATTCAAAGCTGATATCGGAGTTGATCACCGTGGTGCCGTCGGCCAGCAGATAGGCGGCCCCGCGCAGCGCCGTATAGGTGCCTAGCGTAACGATAAACGGCGGCAGCCCGGCGAAGGCGACCAGCGCGCCGTTAAACAGGCCCAGCAGCAGGCCGAGCATCAGCGCCGCCGGAATGGAGAGCAGGGAGAGCTCCGGCATCAGCGAGACCACCATCGCCGCCACCGCGGTGGTGCCGAGAATAGAGCCGACCGACAGGTCGATCCCGCCGGTTAAAATAATAAAGGTCATGCCCGCCGCGAGCACGATGTTGATGGACGCCTGGCGGGTAATGTTCAGCAGGTTGCTTTCGGTAAAGAAGTTCGGGGCAATAAAGCCAAATACCGCGACGATCAGGATTAAAATCGGCAGGATGCCGACCGTTTGCATCAAATCGCCCATCAGAATTTTTTTCGCCGATGCTGATTTTGCCACCGGCCGGGCGGCGGTCTCTTTTTGCGTTGTCATGGTTGTTCCGCCTTAAGGTGAGAGTCGTTAACGCCGGTGGCCAGCGTCATGATGCTTTCCTGGCCGATCTCGTCGGCCTGCAGTTCGCCGACAATAGCGCCTTCGCGCATCACGTATACCCGGTCGCTCATACCGACCACTTCCGGTAATTCGCTGGAGATCATTAAAATGGCCACGCCCTGACGCGCCATCTGGTTCATGATGCGGTAAATTTCGCTTTTGGCGCCGACGTCGACGCCGCGCGTGGGCTCATCGAGGATCAGGAGCCGCGGGCCGATCGCCACCCAGCGGGAGATCAGCAGCTTTTGCTGGTTGCCGCCGGAAAGGCCGCCCGCCCGCACCTGCGAATGCGGGACGCGAATATTGAGCAAAGAGATGGCGTCATCGGAGATGGTCTGCGCCTTTTTACGGTTGAGCATGCCCCAGCTGGCGTCGCGCTCCAGCGTCGCCATAGTGATGTTTTCCTGCGCCGCCAGTTCGAGGAACAGCCCCTGCTCCTTGCGGTTCTCGGTAAGAAAGCCGATGCCGAGATCGATGGCCTCGCGCGGCGAGTGGATCACCACCGGCTCGCCGTCGATTTCAATCATGCCGCCGCTCGCCTTGCGCACGCCGAAAATCAGCTGCGCCAGCTCGGAGCGGCCCGCGCCGACCAGCCCGGCGAGGCCGACGATTTCTCCGGCGTGCACCACCAGGCTGCTCGGCTTCACCTTGCTGCCGTCGGTCAAATCCTGTACCCGCAGGCGCGGCTGGCCGAGCGGGATATCGCGTTCTTTGTTGAACAGGTCGCTGAGCGGACGGCCCACCATCATGCGCACCAGCTCGGAGGCGTTGAGCCTGTCGCGGGTCAGGCTGCCGACGTACTGACCGTCGCGCAGGACGCTGACGCGATCGGACAGCTCATAGACCTCCGCCATGCGGTGGCTGATATAGATAATCGCCATGCCCTCATCGCGCAGGCGCAGAATCAGCTCAAACAGGCGCTGGGTTTCACGCGAAGAGAGGGCGGCGGTAGGCTCATCCATCACCAGAATTCGGCTGTTGCGGTGCAGGGCGCGGGCGATCTCCACCTGCTGCTGTTCGGCAATGGTCAGCTTCATCACCCGATCGCTGGCCTTAAACTGGGCGCCAAGACGATCAATCACCGCCTGGGCCTGGATTTGCATCTCTTTGCGCTGCACCATTCCGCCGCGCGCCAGCTCGCTGCCGAGAAAAATATTTTCGGCGACGGTGAGGTTGGGCGCCAGCTGCATCTCCTGATAAATCAGCGTGATGCCCGCCGCAAGCGCGTCTTTTGGCCCTTTGATGGTGTGCGGTTTCCCGTCGATCAGGATCTCACCGCTGGTCGCGGTATAGGCGCCGGCGAGGATCTTCATTAGCGTGCTTTTCCCGGCGCCGTTTTCGCCCATCAGGGCGTGGATCTCGCCGGGCCAGACCGTCAAATCGACGCCTTTCAGCGCATAAAATTTGCCAAAGGCTTTGGCAATATTGCGCATGGATAGTACCGGCGTTGCTGGCATAAGGGGTCTCCTGCGAGAGCGGTCGATAGCGGCAGTGCACCACAGGCTGATAAATGCAAAATGTCAGAAGCCGTTCATATTTGTCATATTGATGAATAGTTAATCTTGATCACAATTACGCAACGTTACTCTCCCCGTCGCTGCCGCCAGCCGCCAGGATAAACAAAACTAGCGCGGAGCCGACCATGTCATCCCATCGTTATCCGTTTTTCACCAGCGCCCGCGGACGCCTGCTTTCGTTTAACCTGCTGATGGTGGCGGTGACGCTGATGGTCGCCGGGGTGGCGGTGCTGGGTTTTCGCCACGCCAGCCTGCTGCAGGAGCAGGTGCAGCGCCAGACGCTGGACGATATGACCGGCAGCATGAACCTCGCGCGCGATACCGCCAACGTCGCCACCGCGGCGGTTCGGCTTTCGCAGGTAGTGGGGGCGCTGGAGTATAAAAGCGAGGCCGAGCGTCTGCTGGAGACCCAGCAGGCGCTGAAGCACTCGTTGTCCCAGCTTGCCGCCGCGCCGCTGGCGCAGCAGGAGCTGGCGCTGGTCGCCAGCATTATTCGCCGCAGCAACGAGCTGCAGCAGAGCGTAGGCGGAATGCTGGAGCGCGGCCAGCGTCGCCATTTGCAGCGCAATGAGCTGCTCAGCTCGCTGTATCAGAACCAGAGCTATCTGCGCCATCTGCAGGATCTTAGCGATCGGCCTGGCGCGCCGGCGATCGATCCGCGCCGGCTGGAGGAGATGGATCGGCTGATTACCGCCGCCATCCACACCTCGACGCCGCGTTCGATCGTCCAGCAGCTGGATGAGGTGATGGGCTTTCTGCCGCAAACCAGCGCGGACCCGACGCAGGCCCTGATCCTCGCGGATTTTAAGATCGAGCTTGCCAGGCTGGAGCCGCTGTCGGCCCAGCTTGAGGAGAGCGATCTGGCGATCGGCTGGTATATGTTCCATATCAAGGCGCTGGTGGCGCTGCTGAACAGCGATATTAATCAGTATGTCGCCAGGGTGGCGCAGGCGTCGGAGCTGCGGGCGGCGCAAAGCCATCAGGAGCTGCGCTCCATCAGCATGTTTATTCTGCTGTCAGCGCTGCTGGCGCTGGCGATCACCGGCTGCGCCGGCTGGTATATCTACCGCAATCTTGGCTCCAACCTGACCGCCATTTCTCGCGCCATGTCGCGGCTGGCTCACGGTGAGAACCACGTCTCGGTGCCCGCGCTGCAGCGGCGCGATGAGCTGGGCGAGCTGGCGCGCGCTTTCAACGTCTTCGCCCGCAATACCGCCTCGCTGGCCCACACTTCCCTGCTGCTGAAAGAGAAAAGCACGCTGCTGGAGACCACCTTTCACGCGATGCGTGACGGCTTTGCCCTGTTTGATAATCAGGGGCAGCTGGTGGTGTGGAATCCGCAGTATCCGCTGCTGCTCGGGCTGGCGGCAAACGATCTGCAGCGCGGCATGCACTACCAGCAGCTGCTGAGCCGGGCGGCGACCCTCGCGGAGCACGTGCGGGCCAACCTCGCTTCACCGCTGCCGAAGCCGCAGGAGCTGCAGCTGGCGAACGACCGGACGATTGAGCTGCGCTTCAGCCCGGTGCCGGGGCGCGGTCTGGTCAACGTGGTGCTCGATCGCACCGAGCGCAAGGGGCTGGAGCAGGCGCTGGTCCATAGCCAGAAAATGAAGGCCGTCGGCCAGCTGACCGGCGGCCTGGCGCATGATTTTAATAACCTGCTGGCGGTGATAATCGGCAGCCTTGAGCTGGTTCAGCCCCATGAGGGCGACGCGGCGCGCATCTCAAGAGCGCGCAAGGCCGCCGAACGCGGCGCGCTGCTGACCCAGCGGCTGCTGGCCTTCTCGCGCAAGCAGTCGCTGCACCCGCACGCCGTTGAGATGAAGCCGCTGCTGGAGAACCTCGGCGAACTGATGCGCCACTCTCTGCCAGCGGCGCTGAGCCTCGAGATTGAGGCGCAGTCCCCCGCCTGGCCGGCGTGGATTGACGTCGGCCAGCTGGAAAACGCCATTATCAACCTGGTGATGAACGCGCGGGATGCGATGGAAGGGCGGCCCGGCGTGATAAGAATACGCAGCTGGAATCAGCGCGTGGCGCGCAGCGACGGGCGGCGGCAGGATATGGTGGCGCTGGAGGTGGTCGATCACGGCTGCGGGATGTCGCTGGAGGTGAAAGCGCAGGTGTTTGAACCGTTCTTTACCACCAAACAAACCGGCAGCGGCAGCGGCCTGGGGCTATCGATGGTGTATGGCTTTGTGCGCCAGTCGGGGGGAAGGGTGACGATTGAAAGCGCCCCGGGTCAGGGGACGACGGTGCGCCTGCAGCTGCCGCGCGCGGCGGTACAGGCGACGGCCAGCGGGCTGCTGCCTGAGGCGGAGCAGGAGATCGGCGCCGAGCGGCTGGCGCTGGTGCTTGAGGATGAGGCGGACGTGCGCCAGACCCTGTGCGAGCAGCTGCATCAGCTTGGCTGGCTGACGCTGGAAACCGCCAGCGGCGAGCAGGCGCTGCAGATGCTGGAGGCCTCGCCGGATATTGCGCTGCTTATCAGCGATCTGATGCTGCCGGGAAGGCTGAGCGGCGCGGAGGTCATTAACGAAACGCAGCGTCGCTTCCCGACGGTGGCGCTGCTGTTAATCAGCGGTCAGGATCTGCGCCCGGCGCATAATCCCGCGCTGCCGGACGTCGAGCTGCTGCGTAAACCCTTCACCCGCGCACAGCTGCAGCAGGCGCTGCGACAGGTTGCGGTAAATAATGGTAGCGAGCCAGAGCCGCCGCCCCCTGGGCACCGTTAAACGCCGAGGACGATGCCGCGATAAACCGCACCGCCTGGTAAGGCAGCGGACGGCGAATATGCGTTTTTATCATGGCTATCAGCGTCTCGCGCGGAAAGTCGGGCATATCTATCACGCCGCCGCCGAGGATCACCGCATCGGGGTCGAAGAGGTTGATGCTGGTGGCGATGGCGCGGGCGGCATGGTGCAGAAGGGCCTGGACAAAGGGTTCCTCCGCGGCGTGAACAAACAGCTCGCCAAGCTCATAGCCGCGCGGCTGCTGCTCATACCAGCGCTTGAGCGCGATACCTGAACAGACGGTTTCCAGGCAGCCGGAATTACCGCAACCGCAGATAAGCGCGGCGTCGCCCTGTGGAATATGCCCCAGCTCTCCCGCTACACCGTGGGCGCCGGTCCACGGCCCGCCGTTCAGCCAGATGGCGAAGCCCATGCCGGTGCCGAGATACGCGGCTAAGACCTGCTGCGCCTGCAGACCGTTTTCCTGCACGTCGAAAGAGAGCTGCAGATTGACATCGCGGGAGAATTCGACCGGGCAGGCCAGCGAATGTTCCAGCTCATCGGCTAGCGTCCGCACTATTTCTGGCGGTAACGGCAGGTTAGGGGTGGAGATAATCGTCCGTTTATCCTTGCCGACCAGCGCCGGTAAGCCCATCACCAGACCACAGCAATGTGCCTGATAGCGATCGAGCAGCGGCTGAATCAGCAGGGTGATGCCGCTGACCAGGCCGCCCGCCGTTAGCACATCGGCGGTGCGAAGCTTCTCGCAGTGTAGCGCCTCGCCCTGTGCCGTCTGCAGGCAAAAGCGGATATGGGTTGCCCCCATATCCACGCCCGCGACGACGTTAAGCCGTTTTTGCATGAGGGAATACCTCGTTTTTTGCCGCCAGAATTTGCTCAGCCATGACCTGCCACGCTTCGTGAATGTTATCTGCATGGTTAAACAGCCCGGAGGTGCCGACGATAAAGACGTCCGCGCCTGCCGTCATGAGGCTTTCATAGGTCGCTTTATTGCATGAGCCGTCGATCTCAATTTCGTAATCCAGCCCTTCGCGTTCGCGCCAGGCCTTCAGCTCACTGATTTTAGCCAGCATCTCCGGGATAAACGGCTGTCCCGCGAAGCCCGGATCGACGGTCATCACCGTGATTTTGTCGGCTTTGTGGATGTAATACTTCATGGCCTCGACCGGCGTTTCCGGGTTGAGAATCAGCCCAACCTTCATACCGTGGCGGCGGATCTCTTCTATCAGGCGGAAGGCCTGACCGTTAATGGTCTCCGGATGCAGGGTGATAAAGTCCGCACCCGCCTGCGCCAGCTGGCTGATGTAATCCTGCGGCCGGGTGACCATCAGATGACAATCGAGCGGTTTGCTGGCCAGCTTCTTCACCTGGCTGACGAAGAACGGCGATAGCGTCAGGTTAGGGACAAAGTGGCCATCCATAATGTCGATGTGAAAGTAATCTGCATGCTGGTCGATAAACTCAATCTGTTCTTTGAATTTCAGCAGATCCATACACATTAAAGAGGGGGCAATTTTCATCATAAATTCCTTACTTACTGATAAGACGGTCGAGGGCGACAGCCGCGATAATTAATCCACCCATCACCACCAGCTGGTAGTAGGTTTGTACCTGGAGAATGTTCAGTCCGTTGTTGATGGTGCCGATGATCAGACCGCCGATCACCACCGAGAAAATACGTCCCTTTCCCCCGAAGAAGCTGGTGCCGCCGATAATGGCGCTGGCGATGGCGTAGGTTTCAAAACCCATTCCGGCCAGAGGCTCCGCTGCCCCGAGGCGCGCCGTTGAGACCACCCCCGCCAGCCCGGCGCAGACGCCGGAAATAATGAATACCAGCAGCATGTGGAACTTGACGTCGATGCCGGAATAGAAGGCGGAGTTTTTATTGCCGCCGAGGGCGTAGATGTTGCGGCCCAGCCGCATGCGGGTGGTCAGGAACCATAAAATGACGGCCACGATGAGCGAGAAGATGACCGGCACCGGGATCCCCAGCACGCTGGCGGCAAAGAAGTTAACGAAATCAAAAGAGAAGCCGTATACCGAGTTGGCATCGGAGATAACCAGGGTGATGCCGCGGAAGATGGCGTTGGTGCCGAGGGTAATAATGAACGGATGCAGGCCTGTCCAGTTGACCAGGCAGCCGTTAATCGCTCCCAGCGCGCCGCCGACCAGCACGCCGCCAATCAGCGCCGCGAGGAACGGATCGACCCCTGCCAGCATCAGCTTGGCGGTGACCATGCCGGAAAGCGCCAGAATGGCGCCGACGGAGAGGTCGATGCCGGCCACCAGGATCGCGAAGAACTCGCCCATGCCGATAAGCACCGTTACCGAGCTCTGGACAAATATTTGCGTGATGTTGTTGGTGGTCAGAAAGTATTCCGGCGACAGCGTGCCGAAAATTGCGACGATAATCGCGAGGATAAAAAAGGTGCCGTATTTATCCCAGAACAGCGCGAAGTTGAACGGCTTTTTGCCGTCGGTCTCGTCTTTTACTCTTGCGGCAGTGCCCATACCATAATCTCCTCTTCGCTCATGTCGTCGCGATTGGTCAGAATTTGCGTCAGTCGCCCTTCGCAGAACACGGCAATGCGGTCGCAGACGGTGATAATTTCAGGAAGTTCGGATGACACCATCAGAATGACTTTTCCGTCATCGGCCAGCTGGCGCATCACTTTATAAATTTCGGCTTTCGCGCCGACATCGATACCGCGCGTCGGCTCATCAAAAATGAGGACTTCGGGGTTGCAGCATAGCCATTTGGAAATGAGGACCTTTTGTTGGTTTCCGCCGGAAAGCTCGCCAATGTTCTGATCGACCGAATGGCACTTCAGCGCCAGCAGCCGGCGCTGCTCTTCCGCCGTCTTGCGCTCGTCCCCTTCGCGAAACAGCCCCATCGCCCCCTTATAGCCGCCATGCTTCAGGCTCCGGCTGACCGCCATGTTCTGGGCGATGGAGAAATTGCCGAAGAAGCCGTTGTCGCGGCGGCTCTCGGTGATGTAGCCCATGCCTTTCTTCAAGGCGTCCAGCGGCGAGCGCGGGGTGATCGCTTTGCCGTTGAGGAGGATTTCACCGCCGCTACGCCTGTCCACGCCGAACAGGCAGTCCATCAGCTCCGTGCGTCCGGAGCCCACCAGGCCGGCGAAGCCGAGGATTTCGCCGCGGCTAACGCTAAAGGAGATATCGCGGACCTTTTTCTTGTCCCGGCTGGTGACGTTTTTGACCTCGAAAACCGTTTCGCTTGCGACATTTCCGGCGCTCTCTTTCATCGCGTTAAAACGGTTTTGCAGCTCGCGGCCGACCATCAGGCGGACGATATCTTCGTTGTTGACCTCGCTGACCATTCCGCTGCAGACGCTGCTGCCGTCCTTCATCACCGTGTAGCGGTCGCAGATGCGGCGGATCTCCGCCAGCTTGTGCGAGATATAGACGATGGCGGTGCCCTCTTTGCGCAGCTGGTTCATGATCAGGAACAGGTAGTCGACCTCTTTGTTGGTCAGAGAGGAGGTCGGTTCGTCCATAATTAGCACTTTGGCATCCAGCATCAGCGTTTTGGCGATTTCCAGCATCTGCTTGTGGCTGATCGAGAGGTTCGCCACCTTCTGGTCTAAATCGACTTTTAATCCGATGCGCAGCAGCATCATTGCCGCCCGTAAGCGCATCTCCTTCCAGTCGATGATATTGACGCCGCAGACTTTTTTCGTCAGATGTCGGCCAATATATAAATTTTCCAGCACCGTTAATTCATCGATCACGCTGAGCTCTTGATAAATAATGCCGATGCCAAGCCGGGCAGCTAATTTATGATCGAGCTTGTCATAATTAACGTTATTAATCGTAATGGTACCTTTGGTCGGTTCATGGATCCCCGACAAAACTTTCATTAGCGTTGATTTACCCGCACCATTTTCCCCGAGCAATGCGTGTATTTCATGCGGGTAAACGGTTAAATCGACCGATTTTAATGCGTGAACCGGACCAAAGGATTTGCCGATCCCCGCCATTGAAATATATGGCGTGACCATAATCACTCCTTATTCATTCTTACCCGCTGGTGAGCATAAGGGTAAGGGGCATTAAATCACCCGCAGGAAAATTACTTCGTGACCAGAATAGAATCCACCAGCCTAAATTCTGGCGTTTTATCCAGGGGAATGACCTTACCGGTCTTCGCGGCATCGACCATCATTTTCAGGCCCGTTGCGCCGATATTCGTTGGGTTCTGGGCGATGGTGGCGGTCATCTGTCCGGCGGCGACCATTTTGCGCGCCTCGGGAATACCGTCGGTGCCGACGACCAGTACCGTTTTGCTTTTACCGGCGTTGGCCACGGCCTGGGCAACGCCCATTGCCATCGTATCGTTAGCGCAGTAAAAGGCTTTCAGGTTGGGGTTACGCTGCAGAACATTGGTGGCGACATCCAGCGCTTTAATGCGATCCCAGTCGGCAGGCTGGCTGGAGACCAGCTTGATCTGGCTGGCTTTTTTGAAGGTCTCCGTCGCACCGTTGCGGCGAGCTTCCCCTGAGGCATTGCCGGCTTTACCTTCGATGATGGCAACTTCGCCTCCCTCAGCGCCCAGCTTGCCGATAATAAAGTCGGCCCCTTTCGCACCGACCGCGACGTTGTCAGTGGTGACGAATCCCTCAACGTTACCGCCGGCCTTCTTCAGGTTATCCATATCGATCTTTTCATCGAGGTTGACCAGAAAAATACCTTTCTTCCAGGCTTTGGCTACCGGCATGACCAGGTTTACCGAGGAGAGCGGGGCGAAAGCGATACCTTTGTAGTTCTTGTTGCTTAAATCTTCAAACAGCTGCAGCTGTGACTGAAAATCGCCTTCCGAGGGGGAGGCAAAAACATCGACGCTGACGCCCAGGGTTTTGGCCTCGTCTTCAATACCTTTTTTCATATCAACCCAAAACGGGTTCGATAATGTTTTTAATACCACAGCATAATCGGCGGCGGCGAAAGCGCTGGTGGATAACATTACGCCCATAGCCACGCCGCTGAAGATTTTCAGATATTTATTCATAGCAGTATTCTCGGTGTAGGATATTGCTCCTTGGGCAGGAGCAGATTATTAATCCTCGGAATAATTCAGGTTACAGAAGGGCGGCAAGCGGGTCAGTCCCCAGCAGCATAAAACTATCTGACTGGGGCGAACGAGCGTAGCCAACGCAACTGCGGCTTGAAATATGACGAGTATTTACTTCAGCGCACCTGGTGAAAAGAAATCAACAATAGCGCCGGTTTTTTGCATATTTAAAGTAGCCTGTTCAATATTCTGTTGGGCAACGGAAACAAAAAAAGCATCTAATAATGTTAGTTGTAATATACGCGCAGAGGCGTTTCTGCCTAATAATGGCGTTTCTGGTGCTGGCGAACAAATAATAAAATCAGCTAATTTGGCGATCGGCGAATGGTAGCTGTGTGTAATACAGATAATTTTAGCCCCGTTCTTTTTCGCCAGTTCCACTGCGGATTTAATATCGCTGGTGCGCCCGGAGTGGGTGACGACCAGCACGACATCGCCTTTTTTCAATAACGAGGCGGACATCATCATGATATGTGCATCCGGATAGGTCTGGCAGCGCATGCCGATGCGCAGAAACTTGTGCTGGACGTCGGCACAGATGGCGTTCGAGCCGCCCGCCCCGTACAGATCGCGCTGGTTGGCCTGGGCGAAAAAGCGCGCCGCGCGATGGATCTCATCGACGTTCACGATCGACTGGCCTTCCATAATGGTACGCAAGGTGATGTTAAACACCTTATTCACCACGTCCTGCGGCGCTTCATCAAAGGAGAGTTCGGCAGGGAGTACCTGTTCAGATTGAGAGAAATACTCCACCAGGGCGCTGCGCAGGTTACGAAAACCGCTGAAACCCAGCAGTTTGGAAACCTTGACGATCATCGCTTCGGATACCGATAGCGCTTCCGCCACATCTTTAATGGCGGGGGCATCGCTTAGGTTGCCGGGTTTAAGCAACCACTCGACGATCCGGCTTTCATTTTCGGTCATCCCTTCTTGCTTCATACGCAACCAGGGGGCGAGACCGATACCGTTGGGGAGCGAACTGGATTCTGACTGGCTCATCGCTTTCTCTTGTCCATAAAATGAAGACGACACTATATCACCACACTCCAAACAGAAAATATACAATCTACTTCACAAAAACATAAATTTTATAAAGTTGTATGTTCTGTGAAGTTTAGCGGAGTATGGAGATGTGCTTTTTTATAAAATTAAATATAAAACAATTGATTGTGTGATTTACGTCTTCGTTTGTCGCTAGCGTATGCCGTGGATAGCTCGTTTAATGCGCTTGATTTGTGAAAAATTGCCGTGTAGAAAGACGCTTAAAGGCGGTTTTTTGATCGCTTTCTCGCCGTTATTCACGGCTTAAATCACAATATCAACCATGTTTGTAAAGTTAACAACAGGCGAGGCTAAGTATGAAAAGGATTGCCATTGGCTGCGATCACGTGGGGTTTATCCTGAAGGACGAGATCCTTGCGCACCTGCAGCAGCGGGGTATCGAGACTGTGGATAAGGGGACGTGGTCGTCCGAGCGGACGGACTATCCCCGCTACGCCAGCGCCGTCGCCCAGGCCATTGTGACTGGTGAAGCTGATGGCGGGCTCCTGATCTGCGGCACCGGCGTTGGGATCTCGATTACCGCCAATAAGCATCCCGGCATTCGTGCGGTCGTGTGCAGCGAACCCTATTCAGCCCAGCTTTCGCGCCAGCATAACAATACTAACGTGCTGGCATTCGGCGCGCGCGTCATAGGCCTGGAGCTGGCAAAAATGATCGTAGACGCCTGGCTGGATAGTGAATTTGAAGGCGGTCGGCATCAGGCGCGAATTGACGCGATAGCGGCGATTGAGCAGCAGCGGATTTGAGATTCCTCCGCTACTCGCCGCGGCGGCCGTTGATTACCGTAGGGCCAGCCCCCCGAAGAGACTGGCCCTATGAAACGCTATTTGACCGCTTTGATCCTCTGCACCCTGTCGCTGAGCAGCCAGCTTGCGCGCGCCGATCTTATTGACGACGCCATCGGCAATATTCAGCAGGCGATTAATGACGCCTGGCGTCCCGGCGATAGCCGCTCCGACGACGACGATCGGTACAACGATGGCCGCTATCAGGAGAGCCGTCAGCAAAGCAGCGATCGCCAGCGGCAGTACGACGATCGGCAGCGTCAGCTGGACGATCGCCGCCGAGAGCTTGACGATCGCCAGCGCCAGCTGGATCAGGACCGTCGGCAGTTAGAGAACGATCGCCGGCGGCTGGATGACGACTACTAATCCAGCACGATCTCCATACCGTCGTAGCCCGCCTCAAACCCCGGCGGCAGCGCGTTTTCCATCATCCAGGCATCAAACTGATGGCTGATATGGGTGAGAATGACGCGCGGGCAGCCAACGATCAGGTTGATTGCCCGCACCGTATTTAAATCACAGTGGTTGCGCGGGGTTTGCGGACGCGGTTCGTGGCTGCAGTCGATAATAATCACCTGCGGCTGGTTATTGAGCAGGAACTTCAGCGTCTTTTCCGGCAGCCCGGCGGTATCCGACAGCCACGCCACGCGGCTGTGCGCCGACTCCAGCAGATAGCCGAACGTCAGCTTTGAATGGTTCAGCGGCAGCGGGGTCACCCTGAGCCCCTGCAGCTCAAAAACCACGAAGGGCGCGACGGTATGGCTAAAATCCAGCAGCCCGGGATGCTTAAAGAGATCGTCGCAGCCCTCTTCATCCGGCGGACCAAAAACCGGGATCTGCGCGCCCACGCCCCAGCGCAGCGGGAACAGGCCCTGCACATGATCCATATGGTAGTGGGTGAGCAAAAACTGCTGAAAAGTTCCGGCGGGCCAGCGCTCCATCAGGTCCGGGAGACCGGCGTCCAGCAGCGTCACGGCGTGGTTGAACTTCACCGCCGCGCTGCAGGGACGGCGGCGGTGGGCCTCATTAATACGGGCGCGGCGACAGGCGGCGCAGTCGCAGCCGAAGACCGGCACCAGCTGGGCGCCGCCGGTTCCGCTTAAGCGAATAGTCAGGCTCATACCCCCTCCTCACAGCGCTTTTTTAAAACGACGACTTCGCGTCGCTTGCGGTCAGGCATGCTGATTCTCTTGTCGGGCGTAGCGGCGGCGCAGCAGCGTGAAGAATTGCTCGACCGATTGCCCGAGGGTGCCGTCGTTATTGAGCGTCAGGCAGTCCGTTGGCGCGTAGCGCGCGGCGCGCTCAAGCCGCTGGGCGATCTCCGTTTCGTTCTCCCGGCCGCGCTGCTGCAGACGCTGGCGCAGCACTTCCGGCGTGACCTGCAGGCAGATGGGCAGCAGAGCGTCGGCGTAGCGCGCCCGGGCCTGCGGCAGATGCGCGCGGGAGCCGTTGGCCACCACGTCGAAACCGGCGTGCAGCCAGAGGTCAATTTCGATGCCAATCCCGTAGTAATTGTTATTGGCGTGCCAGCTGAGAGCAAAAAGCTGGCGCTCGGCGCGGCTGAAAAACTCCGGCTTGCTGAGGGCGATATGATTCTCGCTCCCGGCGTTAAAGGGGCGCGTAATATAGCGATGCGCAACCAGCAGCTGCGAGTGCTCGCGCTGGCGGAGCGCCGCCAGCAGGCTATCTTTTCCAGAGCCGGAAGGCCCCACCAGCCAAATCAGTTTCCCGGACATTAGAAAACCCTCTTTCCTTGACGCCAGACGTGGTCGATATGCACATGCTCCCCGCGGCGATGGGCCAGCACGAGGTCGGCACGTTTACCTTCGGCAATGGCTCCGCGGTCGCCTAACCCCAGCGCCTGCGCCGGATTTTTGCTCACCAGGCGAATCGCCTGCGGCAGCGTGAAGCGGTTGCTATCGTCATCGGCGATGCGGAAGGCGGCATCCAGCAGGCTGGCGGGATAGTAGTCGGATGACAGAATATCCAGCAGATTATCGGCCGCCAGCTGATGGGCGGCGACGTTGCCGGAGTGCGAGCCGCCGCGCACGATATTCGGCGCCCCCATCAGCACGTTCATGCCGTGCTGACGCGAGGCCTCTGCGGCGGCTAAGGTGGTAGGAAATTCGGCGATCACGCTGCCAAGCTGGTGCGATTCGACGACATGTTCACGGGTGGCGTCATCGTGGCTGGCGAGGGCGATCTTACGCTCGCGGCAGATGGCGGCGATGGTCTCGCGGTTCGGTTGCGACCAGGTCGCCGCCAGCGCCATCTGCTCCTCCTCGAAGCGGTCCATCTCTTCGTTGGTCAGATGATATTTTCCCTGATAGTAATCGCGGTACTTGCTGCGGTCGGCGTACTGGCGCTGCCCTGGAGAGTGGTCCATCAGGGAGACCATGCTCACCGGCTCGCGGCCAACCAGCTTCTCAAACAGCGGCAGGGTGGTGTGGTGCGGCAGCTCGCAGCGCAGGTGCAGGCGGTGCTCGGCGCGGTTAACGCCGCGCTTTTGCGTCTCTTCGATGGCGTTGATCATCTTTTCCAGATTTTCCAGCCGGTCGCCGCCGTCGCGGACGTCGCCAATGGCCACCGCATCCAGCACGGTGGTGATCCCGCTGGCGATCATCAGCGCATCGTGGCTGCTCATCGCCGAGTGGGCGGGCCAGTCAACCTTCGGGCGCGGGGTAAAAAACTTGTCCAGATTATCGGTATGCAGCTCGATGAGCCCCGGCAGCAGCCAGCCGCCCTCGCCGTCGATAGCCTGCGGCAGCTGGCTTTGGCTTTCGGCAAACGCGTAAATCATGCCCTCCTGCACCTCCAGCGAACCGTTCACCACTTCATCTTCGAGAACCAGTTTTACGTTGTTGATAATCATGCTGTTATTCCCATCGGATGCAGCCGGTCGGCGACCAGGTTGCGTATCGTTTCATCATGGAAAATGCCGACAATAGCCGCGCCGCGCGCTTTGGCTTCGTTAATCAGCTCCACCACCGCGGCGCTGTTTTTGGCGTCCAGGGAGGCGGTAGGCTCGTCGAGTAAGAGGATCGGATAGTCAACGGCGAAGCCGCGGGCGATGTTGACCCGCTGCTGCTCGCCGCCGGAGAAGGTGGACGGGGCAAGGTGCCACAGGCGTTCCGGGACGTTCAGGCGCGTCAGCAGGCGCGCGGCCTTAGCGGCGCACTCTTCGCGCGGGATGCCGAGATCCAGCAGCGGTTGCATCACCACCTCCAGCGCTGAAATCCGCGGGATGACCCGCAGGAACTGGCTGACCCAGCCGATGGTGGTTTTACGGACTTCCAGCACCTTGCGCGCCGAGGCGTTCACCAGGTCAACCCACTCGTCGCCGTGGCGGATGTGAATATGCCCGGTATCCGGCAGGTAGTTGGCGTAAAGCGAGCGCAGCAGGGTTGATTTACCGCTGCCGGAATGGCCGTGCAGCACCACGCACTCTCCGGCGTTAACCGTTAGCGAAGCGTCGGCGAGCACCGGCAGGCGAACGCCGTTTTGCTGATGCAGGACAAAGGTTTTATGTACGTTTTCAACGCGGATAGCGTTCATTTGTTGCCTCATAGTGCCTGAGTTTCCCCGGAGGCGGCGCGATGCGCCCGTCCGGGCTACCTGACCCAGCGGATTGTTAGTGGGCTAGTTCTGCAAGACCGACGACACCAGCAGCTGGGTATAGGGATGGTGCGGATCGTCGAGCACCCGGTCGGTTAAACCACTTTCCACCACCTGACCCTGCTTCATCACCAGCAGGCGGTGAGCCAGCAGGCGCGCAACGCCGAGATCGTGGGTGACAATAACCACCGCGAGGTTCAGCTCCACCACCAGGCCGCGCAGCAGGTCGAGCAGGCGAGCCTGTACCGACACATCCAGTCCGCCGGTGGGTTCATCCATAAACACCAGCTTCGGCTGGGTGACGAGATTGCGGGCGATCTGCAGGCGCTGCTGCATGCCGCCGGAAAAGGTGGTCGGCAGGTCGTCGATGCGCGATGCCGGGATCTCCACCTCTTCCAGCCAGCGCCCGGCGGTGGCGCGAATATTGCCGTAGTGGCGTGAGCCGGTGGCCATCAGGCGTTCGCCGATATTGCCGCCCGCTGAAACCTGGCGCCGCAGGCCGTCCATCGGGTGCTGATGCACCACGCCCCACTCGGTGCGCAGCAGGCGGCGGCGATCCGCCTCGCTCATCGCGTACAGCGAGCGGTTGTGGTACATCACCTCGCCCTGCTGCGGCGCCAGGCGCGCGGAGATGGCCTTCAGCAGGGTCGTTTTGCCGGAGCCGGATTCGCCGACGATGCCCAGCACTTCCCCCGGGAACAGTTCAAAAGAGACGTCGCTGAAGCCTTTGCCCGGCGCATAGAGGTGGGTCAGATTATTGACCGCAAGTAACGGTTGGCTCATTTTTGTTGCGCCTCGCTCTGTTGGCGGCAGTAGTCGGTATCGGAGCAGACAAACATGCGCTTGCCGCTGTCATCCAGCACCACTTCATCAAGATAGCTGTGGCGCGAGCCGCAGATGGCGCAGGGCTCATCCCACTCCTGCACGGTGAACGGATGATCGTCAAAATCGAGGCTTTCCACCGGCGTAAACGGCGGGACCGCGTAGATGCGCTTTTCGCGCCCGGCGCCGAACAGCTGCAGCGCCGGCATCATGTGCATTTTCGGGTTATCGAATTTCGGGATTGGCGATGGGTCCATCACGTAGCGGCCGTTGACCTTCACCGGGTAGGCGTAGGTGGTCGCAATGTGGCCGAAGCGGGCAATATCTTCATACAGTTTTACCTGCATCACGCCGTACTCTTCCAGCGCGTGCATGGTGCGGGTTTCGGTTTCGCGCGGCTCGATAAAGCGCAGCGGCTCCGGGATCGGCACCTGGAAGATCAGGATCTGATCTTCCGTCAACGGCGTTTCCGGGATCCGGTGGCGGGTCTGGATCAGCGTCGCGTCTTCGGTGCGCTCGGTGGTGGCGACGCCGGTCACGCGGGTGAAGAACTGGCGAATCGATACCGCGTTGGTGGTGTCATCGGCGCCCTGGTCAATCACCTTCAGCACGTCGTTCTCGCCAATCAGGCTGGCGGTCAGCTGGATGCCGCCGGTCCCCCAGCCGTAGGGCATCGGCATTTCGCGGCCGCCGAACGGGACCTGATAGCCGGGGATGGCGACGGCTTTAAGAATGGCGCGGCGGATCATGCGCTTGGTTTGCTCATCAAGATAGGCGAAGTTATAGCCGGAGAGGGTGTTAGCCACGTTCGTTCTCCCGTTGCAGGCGTTTCAGCAGCGCCAGTTCGGCCTGGAAATCGACATAGTGGGGCAGCTTAAGGTGCGAGACGAAGCCCGCGGCCTCGACGTTATCGGCATGGGCCAGCACAAACTCTTCGTCCTGCGCCGGGCCGGCCGCCTCCTCGCCGTAGTCCGGCGCCTGGAGCGCGCGGTCAACCAGCGCCATCGCCATCGCTTTGCGCTCGCTCATGCCGAAGGTCAGGCCGTAGCCGCGGGTGAAGTGCGGGGGCTCGTCTTCCGGGGCGACAAACCCGTTGACCATTTCGCATTCGGTCATCAGCAGCTCGCCAATATTGACCGCAAAGCCCAGCTCCTCCGGGACGATCTCCACCGCCACGTAGCCGCTGCGTATTTCGCCGGCAAACGGGTGATTGCGGCCGTAGCCGCGCTGGGTCGAGTAGGCCAGCGCCAGCAGGTAGCCTTCGTCGCCGCGCACCAGCTGCTGCAGGCGCGATGAGCGCGAGCAGGGGTAAACCGGCGGGCTGCGGGTGATATCGTCAGGTTGGGCGAGGGTTTGCCGTTCCGCTTTCGCCAGCCCCTGCTGGACCAGCAGGTTAAAGACGTGCGGAGTGGCTTCCGGCGGCTGCCCGGCGGTTTTCAGCGCCGGCGTCTCGCCGTTGGCCAGCAGGGTAAAATCGAGCAGGCGGTGGGTGTAGTCATAGGTCGGGCCGAGCATCTGGCCGCCGGGAATATCCTTATAGACCGCCGAAATGCGGCGCTCCAGACGCATTTCGGCGGTATTTACCGGCTCGCTCACCGCCAGCCGCTGCAGGGTGGTGCGGTAGGCGCGGAGTAAAAAAATGGCCTCGACGCTGTCGCCGCTGGCCTGCTTGAGCGCCAGCGCCGCCAGCTCGCGATCGGCGATGCCGCCTTCGGTCATCACCCGGTCAACCGCCAGGTTCAGCTGCTGGGTAATCTGTTCCACGCTAATTTCAGGAAGCCGTCCATCGCCTCGTCGTTTGTGTTCCTGAAGGGCGTGAGCGGCGACTATCGCCTTCTCACCGCCTTTGACGGCAACGTACATTAGCAAACCTCCACGTGGGTGGTGCGCGGGATGGCCAGCAGACGTTCTCCACAGGTGAGGATCAGGTCAATGCCTAAGGGGAACGGGTGCGGGCGCTCGGTCAGTTCATCAATGATGCAATCCGGCAGCTGCGGGGCGATCATCCGCTCTTCGGCAATTCCGGCGCCGGTCAGACGCAGCATGCGCCCGCCGCTAAGGCTGGGGAGCTGGACGATCAGCGTTACGCCGGTTTCCGGAGCGACAACGGTGCCGGCGGAGAGCTCGTTCAGCTGTTCCGCGCTGATACGCTCGTTGGTGACGGCGAATACCGCCTGCTGCGGCTGTTCAACCAGCGGCGCGCCGGTATGAAAACGCAGGTTCTGGCCGACAAGATCGTTATGCAGCGCTGCGGTAAACCATACCGGCGTGTCGCGATCGGCGAGGGTCAGCAGGAGGCTGGTAGAGGCGACGTTCAGCGGCTGCCAGCCGTGCTGAAGCTGCTGCAGGGAGACGATAACGCCCGGCTCGCTCATGGCCTTCAGCAGGCGACGAAAACTGTGTTGGGCATCCTGCGCCGGTAGGGTAAAAGCGGTTTGTAAGGTCATGCGTTATCTCCGCGAACCAGAGTAAAGAAATCTACCCGGCTGGCGTTGACTTCGGCGCGTCGGGCTTCAATGCGCGCGCTTCGTAGTTCTTCCAGCGGGGTAATCAGGGTTTCCATTAAGGAATGAAAGTGGTGCGGCGACTGCATCAGCGCATCGATGGCCGCGCAGCGTTCGGCATGGAGGCGATCGCGCCCCAGTATCCAGCTGTAGCCGAGCGTGCCGTCGGCGAGACGGATCGCCGCCCGGGTCAGGGTGGCGTCCCCGGCGAAGAAACGATCGCCGATGCCCCCCATGCGCGCCTGCAGCTGCACCAGGCCGGTTTCCGGGGCGCGAATGGATTCGTACTGCGGCGCCAGCTGCAGGGTCTGCATCCGCGCCTGAAGCTCTTGCGGTTCACTGTGGGCCAGCACGGACATCCAGCGCTGGCGGGTTGCGGTATCAAAGTGCATTCAGTGCTCCATGGTGAATTCGATCATGTCCGCCCGGGTCAGGCTGACGGAATACTCCGTCGCGTTTTGCTCGCCAGGACGGTGGTTCAGGGTTCTTACGCACAGCAGCGGCGCCATGTTGGGGATCCCCAGAATGTTGCTCTCTTTGGCCTGCGCGCGGCGGGCGCTGATTTTGGTGCGCGTGCGGGTGAGCTCGACGTCCAGCTGCTGGCGCAGAAAATCGTGCAGTGAGCCCTGGCTGAAGGTTTGCAGCGCGGGCCAGAAACGCAGGTCGGTGAAGTAGTGGTCGATCAGGCACAGCGCGACGCCGTTCACCCGGCGCAGGGTGCGCAGATGAATGACGTTATCGCCTTCGTTGATAGCAAAGGCCTCGGCGACGTGGCTGCTGGCCGGGCGCAGCACCGACAGCAGCTTTTCGCTGGTCGGATGGCTTCCCTGCTCGAGTAAGTTCTGGCTGAAGCGCGCCTGGGCGTTCAGCGGATAGTCGATCGGCCGCATCAGCACCAGCACGCCGATGCCCTGACGGCGCTGTACCCAGCCGCGTTCAACCAGCTGGTCTATCGCCCGGCGCAGGGTATGGCGGTTGACCTCAAAGCGCGTGGCCAGCTGCTGTTCCGCAGGAAGATAGTCGCCGCAGCGGTAGTTATGACGAAGCTCTTGCTCAAGCCTGGCGGCAATTTCCTGATACCGGGTAGGATAACTGGTCGGATGTCTGGATAAGTACATGTCAGTCGAGCCTCACTAAGCAGAAGAAGGGATTTCCCTCTGAGAGTGGCCCGATCCTGACCTGTTTTTGTTACATTCCGGTTAAAACATAATGACCGCAGGATGAAGAGTTAGCGCCAGGGAGATGACAGGGCGGGAGAGCCCGCCCGCAGGGAAAAGCATTAAGGCTGCTTGACGACGTTCACCATCCACGGGATGCCGAAGCGATCGAAAACTTTGCCGAAGCCGTGGGCCCAGAAGGTTTCCTGCCAGGCCATTTCGATACGTCCTTCAGCGGCGAGGCCGTCAAACCAGCGTTTACCCTCATCCAGGTCCTGAGTATCCAGCACCAGGGTGAAGCCGGCATAGCGTTCGCTGTCGCTGGTGGGGCTGTCGCACAGCATCAGCTCGCTACCCGCCACGCGCAGGCTGGCGTGGGCGATACAGTCGGCGGCGAGATGCTGGCCGGAAGGGCAGCCGTCCTCGGCATCCTGCCCGTTCTGCGGCATCTCGCCGTAGGTGATTTGGTGGACAAGCTCCGCGCCCAGCGCCTGCTGGTAGAACGCGATGGCCGCAGCGCAGTTGCCGCTAAAGGCGATATGGGGGCTTAAAGACATAATCATGACCTCAGATAACGAATGACTTATTAAGCGTAGAGGGTGGTTGGCGATTTAAGCCAGGCGGCGAGGTCAGGCGACGGAATGGCGAAAATACCGGCAGTGCGCTAAGCGCGATGCGGCCGGCTGTCATCGCAGAGGAGGCGGGAAATAATGGGGCGGTGGCGCGGGGGTATATTCGTTCATTTTCCCGGCCGGTGAGGTATTGCCGGGAAAATAACGATCCTGCGAGGAGGAAATAGCGTTAGTTCTTTTTGACGAACTCGGATTTGAGCTTCATCTGACCAAAACCATCAATTTTGCAGTCGATGTTATGATCGCCTTCTACCAGGCGGATATTCTTCACTTTAGTGCCGATTTTCAGCATCGAAGAGCTACCTTTAACCTTCAGATCTTTAATCACGGTGACGCTGTCGCCGTCGACGAGTAAATTGCCGTTGGCATCTTTCACCGTCAATGCATCATTATCTTCAGCCGGCTCGGAATTGTTCCATTCATGGGCGCATTCCGGGCAGATAAACATGCCGTTGTCTTCATAGGTGTACTCAGAATGGCATTTAGGACACTGTGGGAGTTGCATGACGTTCCTCATGATTACTGTATAAAACAGGCCGTTGGCCCATTAAAAGGCGGCTGATAGCCGAAAGTTATTGCTATTATAGCGCACCGTCGGCCATTTGTCGGCCACTTTTTCAAATAGTACCGCTGCGGGAATATTCTATTTCGCGATCAAAAATCAGCGATATTTGATGTGCTGCCGGACGGGGAATATCCAAAAATAAATCACTGCCTGTGCATATTCATTGAACTTATTAATGCCGCTCGGCTCTGTAATATGGCGAACAATTTTTCGTGAAGTTGATCCCAAATTTAAACGCTGTTAGGGTAAAAAGGCGAGTTCGTAAATCCATCAGGTTTATTCGTAGCTCTATTTATTGATTCATTTACGCCAGAGCAGGCGTCAACAGGTTCGGTTGTACGGACTGTCAGCAGACAGTGCAGGCAAACCTGCTACGCTTGAGAAGAGGAGCACGGCAATTCGCCGCTCCCAACGCACGACGCAAACGGTATTGCCGTTTGGCGGAGATCTGTGCGCTCACGGCGAAGCTTTAGAGGAAAAATATGCTTAAAAGGAAAAAAGTAAAGCCAATCACTCTGCGGGATGTGACCATCATTGACGATGGCAAGCTGAAAAAAGCTATCACCGCAGCATCGCTAGGCAATGCGATGGAGTGGTTCGATTTCGGCGTGTACGGCTTCGTAGCGTACGCCTTAGGTAAGGTCTTCTTCCCCGATGCCGATCCCAGCGTGCAGATGATCGCCGCGCTAGGGACATTCTCAGTTCCGTTCCTGATTCGTCCGCTAGGCGGCCTGTTCTTTGGCATGCTGGGCGATAAATACGGTCGACAAAAGATTCTGGCGATAACCATCGTTATCATGTCGATCAGTACCTTCTGTATTGGTCTTATTCCGTCGTACGCGTCGATTGGTATCTGGGCACCGATTCTGCTGCTGCTGTGTAAGATGGCGCAGGGCTTCTCGGTGGGCGGAGAGTATACCGGCGCCTCGATCTTCGTCGCGGAATACTCGCCTGACCGTAAACGCGGCTTTATGGGCAGCTGGCTGGACTTCGGCTCCATCGCCGGGTTTGTCCTCGGCGCGGGCGTGGTGGTGCTGATTTCAAGCGTGGTCGGCGAGGAAAACTTCCTCAGCTGGGGCTGGCGCCTGCCGTTCTTCCTCGCGCTGCCGTTAGGGCTTATCGGCCTCTATCTGCGTCACGCTCTGGAAGAGACTCCGGCGTTCCAGCAGCACGTTGACACCCTGGAGCAGGGCGATCGCGAAGGGCTGCAGGAAGGGCCGAAGGTATCGTTCAGAGAGATTGCGACCAAGCACTGGCGTAGCCTGCTGACCTGTATCGGTCTGGTGATTTCCACCAACGTGACCTACTACATGCTGCTGACCTATATGCCGAGCTACCTGTCGCATAACCTGCACTACTCGGAAGATCACGGGGTGCTGATTATCATCGCGATTATGGTCGGGATGCTCTTTGTGCAGCCGGTTATCGGGATGCTCAGCGACCGCTTCGGCCGTCGTCCGTTTATCCTGATCGGCAGCGTGGCGCTGTTCTCGCTGTCGATTCCGGCCTTTATCATGATTAACAGCGACGTTATCGGCCTGATTTTCGGCGGTCTGCTGCTGCTGGCGGTGGTGCTTAACTGCTTTATCGGGGTGATGGCTTCTTCACTGCCCGCGATGTTCCCGACCCATATCCGCTTTAGCGCGCTGGCCAGCGCCTTTAACATCTCGGTGCTGATTGCCGGTCTGACGCCAACTCTGGCGGCCTGGCTGGTGGAAACCACGCAGAACCTGATGATGCCGGCCTACTATCTGATGGTGATTGCGGCGATTGGTTTGATGACCGGCCTGACGATGAAGGAGACGGCGAACCGTCCGCTGAAAGGGGCGACGCCGGCGGCTTCGGATATTCAGGAAGCGAAAGAAATCCTCGGTGAGCACTACGATAACATTGAAAACAAAATCGAAGATCTCGATCAGGAAATCGCCGATTTGCAGGAAAAACGCTCCCGACTGGTGCAGCAGCACCCGCGAATTAACGACTAATTAATTCGCCAGGAGTGTGAACAATGCCGCCGCGGGCCTCCCCCGGCGGCATTTTTTATGCGCGCTTAGGCCTCATTCGGCGGCAGGCTTTGCCGACGCTGCTGGCTGAGCCTGCGGTACTGCTGCGGCGGCATGCCGACGTACTTGCTAAAGGTGCTGTAGAAGCGGCTGCTGGAACGAAAGCCGGCGGTGAGGGCGATATCAAGGATGGTTTTGTCGGTGTCGCTGAGCAGGGCGCGTACGTGGTTAATTCGCATGGCGGTGATGTACTGCTTCATGGTTTGCTGCATCACCCGTTGAAAAATGCCCATCGCATAGTTGGGGTTGAGCTTAACGTGTTCGGCAACCGCATCGACGGTCAGCGCCCGATCGTAGTGTGCGGCGATAAATTCGAGCATCTGGCTGACGTAAAACTGCGCGTGCCGCGAGACGCTGTGCTTATGCGTTCGCGAGGTTTTGTTAACCAGAATCGGCTGCCAGCCTGAGAGGCTAAAGCGCTTGAGCATCAGGGCGATCTCTTCGATCGCCAGCTGGCGGATCTGCTCGTTGTCGCTGGCGAGCTCCTGCTGCCAGCGCTGGATTTCAAAGACGCTGAGCTGCTGCGCCGCGAGGGATTTAATGACCATCCCGTGGGTCACGTTGTTGATCAGCTCCCGGTCCAGCGGCCAGGACAAAAACAGATGCATCGGCAGGTTGAAGATGGCCATTTGCCGGCAGCTGCCGGGGCGGGTGAGCTGATGCGGCGTACAGGCCCAGAACAGGGTGATATAGCCCTGCTTAATGCTCACCACCTCATTGTTGATCAGATACTCCACGTCGCCGTCGAAGGGGACGTTAACCTCCACCTGACCGTGCCAGTGGCTGGTGGTCATGGCATGCGGGGTGCGCAGTTCGATATCCATGCGCTGATACTCAGAATAGAGCGCCAGCGGGCTGCGGGTATTTTTCTCGTCACTGCTGCTCATATGCGGGTTGGGAGGCTGCGGCGTAAGGGTTTTTTCCATGAGGTTTCGGATTCCTGAATCGTCATAGTTGCTGTTTTTTTGCACCGATATGCGCCTATCTTAGCGGATTAAACGGCCCGTTTTCTCTCCTTTTCCGCCATATTATTCCCGAAAACTCAGATTTTATGTCGGGCAGCGCTCGATCTGAGCTTTTGGGAATGCTCCGTCGGGAAGAGGGCAGCGCGCGGCGCGTCCGGCGTGTCACGCTGCGGGTGTTCAATGACTTTACGGAGAGAGCACTATGTCTGCCCCAAAAATTACCTTTATCGGCGCTGGCTCAACGGTTTTCGTTAAAAATATTCTCGGCGACGTTTTTCAGCGCCCGGCGCTGAAATCGGCGCATATCGCGCTAATGGATATCGACGCGACCCGTCTGGAAGAGTCGTATATCGTGGTGCAAAAGCTGATGGATTCCGTCGGCGCTCACGGCGAAATTAGCTGCCATCGCGACCAGAGAACCGCGCTGATGGACGCGGATTTTGTGGTGGTCGCTTTCCAGATTGGCGGCTACCAGCCGTGTACGGTAACCGATTTTGAGGTCTGCAAGCTGCACGGGCTGGAGCAGACCATCGCCGATACGCTCGGGCCGGGCGGGATCATGCGGGCGCTGCGGACGATTCCGCACCTGTGGCGCATCTGTGACGATATGACCGAGGTCTGCCCGAACGCGACGATGCTGAACTACGTCAACCCGATGGCGATGAATACCTGGGCGATGTACGCGCGCTATCCGCATATCAAGCAGGTTGGCCTGTGCCATTCCGTGCAGGGAACGGCGGAAGAGCTGGCGCACGACCTTGACCTCGACCCGGCGGATTTGCGCTACCGCTGCGCGGGTATCAACCATATGGCGTTCTACCTGTCACTGGAGAAAAAGACAGGCGACGGCAGTTACGTCAGCATTTATCCGGATATGCTGCAGGCCTTTGCCGAAGGGCGCGCGCCGAAGCACCGCGAGAACTCGCGCTGTCAGAATATCGTTCGCTATGAGATGTTCAAAAAGCTGGGCTACTTCGTGACGGAGTCGTCGGAGCACTTCGCAGAATATACCCCGTGGTTTATCAAACCGGGGCGTGAAGACCTGCTCGCCCGCTATCAGGTGCCGCTGGATGAATATCCGAAACGCTGCGTAGAGCAGGTGGCGAACTGGCATAAAGAGCTGGAGATGTATAAAACCAGCGATCGCATCGATATTAAGCCCTCGCGCGAGTACGCCAGCACGATTATGAACGCGATCTGGACCGGCGAGCCGAATGTGGTGTACGGCAACGTGCGCAACGACGGGCTGATCGATAACCTGCCGCAAGGATGCTGCGTAGAGGTCGCCTGCCTGGTTGATGCCAACGGTATTCAGCCGACTAAAGCAGGCAAGCTGCCTGCTCACCTGGCGGCCATGATGCAAACCAACATCAACGTCCAGACCCTGCTGACCGAGGCGATCCTCACCGAGAACCGCGATTACGTCTATTACGCGACGATGATGGATCCGCACACCGCGGCGGTGCTGGGGATCGAGGAGATCTATGCGCTGGTGGACGATCTGATTGCCAGCCACGGCGAGTGGCTGCCCGAATGGGTCCGGCGTTAACTCAAACCAAACCCGGCCAGGCGCTGCGCCTGCCGGGCTGGTGGATTAGCTGTGGGTCAGAAAGCGCGCCAGCTGCTGGTGCAGCAGCCGGTTCTCGCGGGTCAGGCGCGCGTTCTCATCCAGCAGCGTCAGCGCCACGGCGATACCGGGCCAGTCCAGCTCCAGCTCGCGGCGCAGGCGCACCGCGCGGTGCATTATCGTTACCGCGCTGTCATCAAACAGCCAAACCTCGGTTTGCGGCTGACGCGGTTCAATCATCCCGAGGCCGACAATTTCGCTAAGCTCGTCTTCAGAAATGCCGGTATGCAGACAAAACTCGGTGATTGAGAACGTCACTGTCATCTTAGCCATTATGCTTTCCCCCATGTCTTACGCGGCTCGAAGCTCGCCTCTGCATCCGCGAGCTGCTGCCAGAGCGCGCTGGCTTTTTCGTTTGGCTTCGGCGGCATAACGATTTTGATCACCGCAAACAGGTCGCCGGTGGCGGTTTTGCTCGCCAGCCCCTTGCCTTTGATCCGCAGGCGTTGACCCGGCTGGCTGCCCGGGGGGATCGTCAGCAGAATGCTCTCTTTGAGGGTGGGGACTGTCACCCTGGCGCCCAGCGCGGCTTCCCACGGGGCCAGCGGCAGAACGATTTCCAGGTTATGGCCCACGATATCGAACAGCGGATGCGGGGCAATATGGATAACCAGCCACAGGTCGCCATTCGGGCCGCCGTTTTCTCCCGGCGTACCCTGGCCTTTCAGGCGGATGCGCTGGCCGTCGCTGACGCCTGCGGGAATTTTCACGTTCAGCGTTTTAGGCGTTTCGCTCTCGACCATCCCGAAAATGTTGTACACCGGCAGCCTGTAGCTGATGGTGCGGGTCTGCTCGGCGAGCGTCTCTTCGAGGAATACCGCGACTTCAATTTCTAAATCGTGGCCGCGTGCGGCCTTCTGGCGCCGGGCGTGGTGTGCCTGCTGGCCAAACATCGAGGAGAAGATATCGTCGAAATCCTGCTGGCTGTAGTTCTGCTCGTGGGGGGCCTGCTGCTGACCAAAGTGCGGATCGTTGCGATGCTGCCAGAGCTCGTCGTATTCCGCACGGCGCTGCTCATCTTTCAGCACCTCCCAGGCCTCGGCAAGATCTTTAAATTGGGCTTCAGCATCGCTTTCTTTGCTGACGTCGGGGTGATATTTACGAGCCAGGCGACGGTAGGCGGTCTTAATGGTTTTTAGATCGTCCGTTGGCTTAACCCCTAAAATGGCATAATAATCCTTTAATTCCATATCGTTATCTCATTTTCACTGAATGGGGTGGTAACAGCTTTCCCCATTAAGCTTAGGGCAAATGAGAACGCCTGTGAGAGGAATGTGCCTGAAACTTGACGCCGTCGGGGTCGACGGCGAAAGAGGATGCGGCGGCTGGCCCGTTGGCCTGAATTTTTACGCTAATTTCGACGCAGCCCTTCCTGACGGTAAAATCCCACTGAATAACTAGCTGGTTCATGCCTGACTCATCTAACCGGAAAAACGCCCTTCTCAAGGGTAAAATGAGGGGCAAGCGTAGCGCCGTTCGATCGTGTTGCCTACCGTTCGGGTGAATATGAGCGGCGCGACGTCTGCCCGGTATTGAAAAATAAAGTTACGAATCAATGCATCGCCTGATGATTATTCGCCGGCAAAGGATGCTACTTTGTCTTATCAGACTCACCTGCCGTTTACCTATCGCAAGGATCATCCTCATGTCCGGCTCTAAAAAAATAGTGACCATCGCCTTGATTGGCGCCACGCTGCTTCCGGCCCTGGCTATGGCCGCTGATGCCCCTGCTGCCACCTTTACGCCGGAGCAGGAGGCCCGTATCGGCAAGATTGCGGCGGATTATTTAGTCGCCCATCCGGAGGTTCTGCTGCAGGCAAGCCAGAAGCTACAGCAGATTCAGCAGGAGCAGCAGGCCAGCGCCGCGACCCAGGCGGTAATTAAAAATCAGGCCGCGCTGACTCAGGATAAAAATACGCCGACCTACGGACCGGCGGATGGCAAGGTTACCGTTATCGAATTCTTTGATTACCAGTGCATTTACTGTAGCCGTCTGGCGCCGGTGATGGCTCAGGTGATTAAGGAAAATCCGCAGACCCGCTTCGCGTTTAAAGAGTGGCCTATTTTCGGCAGCCGCTGGGAAACGTCGCTGACCGCGGCGAAAACCGGCCTGCAAATTTATCAGCAGAAGGGGGCGGAAGCCTACCTGACCTACCATAACGGGATTTATGCCACCGGGCATAACGAGGGCAAGCTGACGGCGGCGGATATTCAGCAGCAGGTGAAGAAGGTCAATTTCGACGCGAAGAAGGCCGCAGACGTTGAGCCAGCGCTTGAGGCGACTAACCAGCTGGCGCAGGAGATCGGCTTAAGCGGAACGCCTGGGGTGATCGTGATGCCGACCACCGGCGCCACGGAGGCGAATATTACCGTCTTCCCGGGTCTTGCCGATAAAGACTCCCTGGATGCGGCAATCAAAAAAGCCGGCGGTAACTGATCGCCATCGGCGTCAAGAGCGGCGCGCGGATGAGGTTGATAAACCCCGGGTGACCGGGGCTTACTGGCGCTGAGAACAGGCCGGCTGGACAACGGCTGCTGAACGGTATTCCCGGCCAGTACGGGCCGGGAGCCTGTCAGAATGTGACGTTCAGCTTGCCCCAGAAGGTTCTTCCTGGTTCGTTAACCGACGTATTTGCGGAATAGCCAAAGCTGCTGTTCCCGGCCAGATTTAAATGCTCGCTGTAAGCCTTGTCGAACAGGTTATCCACGCCTGCGCTCAGCTTAACCGACTTGTTGACCCGATAAGCCGCGTTCGCCGAAAAGACCGCAAAACCGGCGCTGTTGGCAAAATCCTTGCCGACGACGTTGCCTTCGTTGATGGCGACGCGATGCTGACTGCTGACCATGCGCAGCAGCCCGGTGCTGCTCCAGTCGCCGCGTTCCCAGGTGAGCCCCAGTCGCGCCTCCAGCGGCGGGATTTGCGGTAGCGGCTGATGGTCAGCGGTATTTTGGCCCCATGAATAGGCCAGACTGGCGTCGGCTTTCCAGGCGTCGCTGAGCTGGTAGCTGGCGCCGGCTTCGCCGCCCATAATGGTGGCATTCACGTTATCGACCTGGCTGATATAGGCGTTGCTGGGGTCGTAGCGGAAGAGAATAAAATCGTTCACCCGTCCAACATAGGCCGACACCCAGCCGTTAAGCCGCTCCCCTTTGTACTGCGCCCCGATATCGATCTGCGTCGTTTTTTCCGTTTTGACTTTATCAAAGGCGTCGGTGGAGCCATCCGGGCCGTAGGTCGGCGAGAACAGCTCCCAGTAATCAGGGAAGCGCTCGGTATAGCCGATACCGGCATAAAACATGACCGGCGTCCCGACCAGGTTGTGTTCGATGCGGACAAAACCGGCGGGCAGCGTATCGGTTCGCTCAGCGGATCCCGCGTCGCTGAAATTGTCGACCAGCACCCGATCCAGCCGCGCGCCGCTGACCACTTTACTCTGCTCCGTGGCATGCCACGTCAGCTCGCTGAACAGACCGTAATCATGGAAGCGGGCATCTTTCGCCCAGCCATCGTCGCCTTTGCTGCGGTGGGTATTGAGCTGCGTATCGGCGCCGCTGCGTAGCTCAAAGTCAGACCACAGCCAGGTTCCCATCATCCGGCCGCCTACGGTTCTGCGGTCCAGCTCCATCGCCATCGGCATACTCATGTTCATCGAGGAGCCGGAATCCATCCCGCCCCCCATGTCGCCCATTCCGGCGGACATATCCATCCCCGACATTCCGCCCCCAGGTGAGCGCAGGGAGTAGTTGTCCATGACATGATCGGCGTAGTTGTAATAGATATTGGCTTCGAATTTATCGAAGACCTCGCCAATATTGGACTTTTCGACGCGCATGCCGAGGCTTTCGCGTTTGAAGCGGGAGCCATCCATGCTGCGCCCGGCGTAGCGGGCTTCGCCATCCCCTTTTCCTGCCGAGAGCTCGACTAAGGTATCTTTGTCCGGCGTCCAGCCGAGCGCCATATCGCCGTTCCACTTATCCCATTTTGCCGGTACGCGATCGCCATTCCCGTCCTTGTAGTCATCGGCGCGCGATTTATTCCCCGTCAGGCGCAGGTAGCCCAGCTCGCTCCCCAGGCTGAGGTCCGCATTCTCATCCCAGCGGTTATTTGAACCGGCCAGCAGGCTGGCAGTGCCCTGAATGCCGGGCTTGTCGAAACGCGGCGGCTCGCGGTCAAAGCGCAGGGTTCCGGCTGAATTTCCCGGTCCCCACAGTACGGTTTCCGGCCCTTTAATCAGCGTCAGGAGATCATAGCTTTCCGGGGAAATATAGGAGCTGGGTGCGTCCATGCGCGCCGGGCAGGCGCCCAGCATTTCGCCATTATTGGTCAGGATGCGCAGGCGCGATCCGAACATGCCGCGGAAAACGGGATCGCCGTTGGTCCCGCCGTTACGAATCTGCGAAAAGCCGGGGATCGTTTTCAGGTAATCGGAGCCATCGCTGGCGGGGACCGGCTGACGCGGCGTTTTGGGCGAGGTGACAATCTCCAGCGGAGAGGAGACCGGCGCCGTGACGATCATGACGGCGTCATCTTGCATCGTATCCTGATGGTGCTGTTCATCCGCGGACGCCGCGTTTGCAAGCAGCGTCATCAGGATCAGAGAGGCGAGCGGAGTGCGCACGAGAGTGAGTTTTTTCATTACATGGCCTGCTGTTTTTCTGGCGTAGCAATATCCTGCTCATCAGGCGATGGGCAAAAGCTACGCAATATCGGTTATTAGTCGTTAAACGAAGAGAGAAAAACCGCAGGAGGCGCGCGGGCGCGCTGAGGCGTCCAGGCGCGGAAAATCGGCGCGCAAACGATCGGAATTAACGGATGACGGACAATAAAAAGCAGCAGCAGCCAGAGCAGCATCGCCAGCAGTAGCTGGACAAACGGCAGATGGACCAGCAGCTGACAGTAGCCGCAGGCGATCTCTTCCATTGGCGACATCGCCTGACCGGACATCATCTGATGATCCATAGCCACGCTCTCAGCGCAGTGCGCCGCCATCGGCATGTCATGGTGCATAGCCGGCATGGGCATCGACGAGACGGCGGAGAAGTGCTGGCAGGCTGCCTGGCGGGCAATGGACTTCGAGACGACGGGAGCAACGAACAACATAGCGATGGCAAGCAGCGCCAGCCATGCAGCTATGGGATAGGTTCGTGTGCGTTCGTGCAAAATGCAGCCAGATGTCAGAGTAATTTGATTGAGTGTATCTCATTCGCATTTTGAATGTTACAAAAAATCCGGAGCGCTCATTGCGCGGCTGCTCAGCGCCGCCGGCTATCGCGACGTGCGGGCGATCAGAAAAAGAAATATCGGGACCCCGAGCATCGCCGTCAGGATACCGACGGGGAGTTCACGCGGCGTAAACAGCGTGCGGGCGAGGGTATCGGCCAGAACGGTAAAGATAGCCCCGCACAGCATGGATGCCGGCAGCAGCGAGCGATGGCGGTATCCAATGAGCATGCGGGCGATATGGGGCACGGTCAGCCCAATAAAACCGATAGCCCCACAGCAGGCGACAACCACCGCCGTTAACAGGGTCAGCAGGCAGTACATGGCCAGCTTGATAGTACCGACCTCCACGCCGAGCGACGCCGCCGTCGCGCTGCCGAACGTCAGGACATCCAGCTCTGTTGCCCGCCACCAGCAGATCAGAAATATCGGCAGCAGCGCCGCCGCGCAGAGCGCTACCTGTAGCCAGGATGCCTGAGCGAAGCTCCCCAGCAGCCAGAACATCACGCCTCGCGTGGTATCGGCATCCGTTTTCCAGAGCGTAATCAATGATGTGGCTGCAGAGAGCAGCTGCGTTACCGCGACGCCGGTCAGCACAAAGCGGCTGGACTGGCCGGATAGCGATTTACGCGCCATCAGCAGCACCAAAGAAAAAGCCAGCATTGCGCCGCAGAAAGCGCCGGCAGGCACCGCGGCCCAGCCCACGCTGAGGCCGAGCGCGATGACCAGCACCGCCCCGAGGCCCGCGCCGGATGAAATGCCCAGCACCCAGGGGTCGGCAAGGGGATTGCGGGTCAGCGACTGGAGAACCGTCCCGGCCAGCGCCAGCGTGGCGCCGGCGAGGGCCGCAAGCAGGGAGCGCGGAATGCGCAGGGACCAGACGATCCGCTGATGAAGCGTTCCCGCCGTATCGCTATGCCAGTAGCCTGCCAGGATGGCGTGTGCCACCTCCTGCATGGAGAAGGTCACCGGGCCATACATTACGGCAATGCACAGGGCCAGCAGCAGCGCCGGAAGCAGCATGGCGAGGCGAAAAACAGGGGAACGCAGCATGATTATTTCCAGCCGGCGACGATATAGTCATCGAGGAATTGCCACAGCGTACCCGTTTCCGTAAAACCGGCCTGGCGCAGGGCGGCAAGCTGGAATTCTACCGTGGTGGCCAGCGGCGTCGGGCGGTCGGCAAAGATGGCGGCGCGCGCATCGATTACATCGGCCAGCTCGGGATAACGGGTGGCCGCTGCAAACCAGCTGTCCCAGTCCTGCACGCCGGCGGCCCAGGCCTTTTCCTGGGTGCTTTCGTCATGAGTCCGGGCAAGCAGCGTCTGACGCGGGCTACGCTGGTCAAAGCGCTGGTGGTCGGCGTTGATGAACATCCCTCCTTCATCCAGCAGGTTAAAAACGTTGCGATACAGCGCCACCTGCTGCTCCGGCAGCAGCCAGTGGATGGCGGTGCTGGAAACCACGGCCTGGGGCTTACTGGCGATGACGGTGAAGCAATCTGCTGATGCCATATCGCCGCTGAAGAACTGAATGCGGTCCCGGTATTCCGCCAGCGCTTCTTTAGCCAGCGCCATCAGCAGCGGATCGAGGTCAATAGCCGTTACGGTTGCGGCCGGAAAACGTTGCAAAAGACGCAGGCTGAACGAGCCCGGGCCGCAGGCCAGATCCACCACGTGGAAGGCTTCTCCATAGCTCATCGCCAGCACATCCAGCGCGGCGTTATAGCGCGCTTCGCGGTGGGCGATGTAGGCGCTTTGTTGTTCATCCCAGTTCTTCAGTAATTCGCGGGCGGGAAAGGTCATTGTTGTTCCTTAGCGTGTATTTGTGTGACAAGCCGGTGCAGGGCCAGAACCGAACGCGCGGAGGCGTCCATGTCATAGCCGGGTAAGATGATGTAATGCTTTGCTTTCACCGCCTTCATGCCGGCGGTGAGCGGGTAATGTTCAAGAAAATCGATTTTGCTGCGGGCGCTGTCGCCGGCTCCGCCCCGGCGCAGGTCGCCCAGAATCAGGTAGTCGGGATCTCGTTCGGCGATCGCCTCCCAGCTCATGGCGGGCCACAGTTCCTTGCTATCAGAAAAGATATTTCTGCTGCCGATGGTTTGGGTTAGCAGCTCCGCCGCGCCATGACCGCCCGCCACGTAAGGGGTCGCCGTCCCGGAATACCACCACATCAGCGTTCTCGGCGGCAGCTTTATGCGGCTGTCGGCAGCGACCCGCTGCTTCAGCTCAGCGATCAGCGCCTCGGCGCGCGGCTCTACGGCATAAATACGCGCAATATTGCGCAGCTCGGCATAGATGCTGGCGAAGGTGGCGGACGCAGGGGAAGCGCTTTGCAGGCCATTGCACATCCCTTCAATCAGCCAGCTGGCGATGCCCCATTCGGCCATCCTTTCGCGACCGGCGGTTTCCGGGCTGTTAAACCAGTAGTAGCTGCCGGAATAGATAAAATCTGGCCGCGAGGCCAGCAGGGTTTCCGCCGACCAGGGAGCATCATCGAGACGGGCCGTTAGCGGTTTGTACCAGGGAGACGGCGCGGTATCTTCATCCGGCCGATAGCCGACGGCGCTGATAATGGCATCGCCCAGACGCAGCGCGAGCATGTTTTCCATCGCGGTCGGCATATAGACAATGGTCCGCTGTGGGACACGCGCAAACGTCCAGGAGTGCCCACAGTTTTGCAAGGTCACGGGATGCGCAAAGCTGGCAGAGGCTGCCAGCAGGGCGAGGGCGGCAAGGCGTTTCATCAGAAACGCATGTTGATATAGGCTTCATACGTGCGACCTGGCGCAATCATCTCCTGCCCGGCATAGGTTCGCTGCCAGGTGTAGAAACGATCCGTCAGGTTACGCACGCGGGTGCCCACGATAACGTCCTTCAGCACGGCATAATCGGCATTCAGGTCGAGAGTGGTGTAATCACCCATTTTGTTGGTGTTGGCGTCATCGTTATAGCTGCTGCCCACATAGTGGAGCTGCGCGCCGAGACCCAGTTTGTCGGTCGGCATATAGCGCCCGGCAAGGTTCGCTGTCCACTCCGGAATGTAGCGCGGCCGGTTGCCGGAAAGGTCCTGCGTACCCTGTTTGAAATCGTCAAAGCGCGCGTGGGTATAGGCGGCATTACCTGTCAGCGTGACGCTATCCAGCGGCTTAATCGACCAGCTCAATTCGATGCCGCGAGAGGTCTGTTTACCAACCGCGTTCCATACCTCCGCCTGGGTTGCCGACTGCTGGTAAATATTCTTTTTCTGCAGATCGTAAACGGCGAGCTTCATTGCGCCGCGCTCGAACGTTCCTTTTACACCCGCTTCATATTGCTGAACGGCGGTAAGCGGGAGCGACGTTTGCGCGGGGCTGATAAAGAAGATATCGCTGCCGGGTTCTTTACCCGTTGAGTAGCTGGCATACAGCGTCCAGCTATCGTTAATGGCCCAGCTCGGCCCCACGCCGACGCTTATGAAGCTATAGCTCCGATTGATGGTTTGATTATCCTGCTGATAGTGCCAGTGCATGTCCAGGTTGGTGTAGCGCGCCTGGCTTAACAGGGCGACGGCGTCGGTGATATTGAGGTTATCTTCCAGCAGCAGCGCATACTGATTCTGGGTGATGTGGCGGACGGGAGAGCGCATCTTGCCGCCGGCGCCGGTGCGGAAATCACCGGTGGCAGGGTGGGTCAGGAGAACATCTTCCCCGCCCGAAAAGCCGTTGGAATAGTACTGGAACTCACGTTTTGAAAAATCGACGCCGGCGGTCACGCGGTTGGCGAATGACGCAATCGGGCGATCCCAGACGATCATGGTCCGGTTGCCCGTCAGCTTGTCATCATGCGCAAGATCGCCATAAGAATCGCGGGTCACGTAGCCTGCTTTCTGCGCCGGGTAGTAGCGCTCAACGTTCTGCCATTCGCGGAAGCCTTTGTAATAGTAGAACTGGTTTTCAAAGGTCAAATCAGGCGTTGCATACCAGGACTGGGTTGACTGGAACGAGGTCGCCTGGCTGCGGATATGCGCATCCTGAAGGTTGTTGTAGTTCACATGACGTAAATCGCGATCGACTTTGCCATTGATAACCGGCGTGCCGAAATAGGGATTGCGCATGTCCGTTAAGCTACGATCGATATCAAAGGTTATCTGGGTGTTAGCGGTCGGCGTCAGCAGAAGCTGCGCGCTGACGCGTTCCGGACGGCTGCGCTCTTTCTCAACCTGGGTGCCGTTACTGGCGGCGCTGACATCCACGCGGCCGGCGGCTATACCCTCAACCAGCGTGCCTCCCGCGCCGATGTGGGCGCGATGGCTGTTATAGCTTGACCAGCTATAGTCGGCCTCCACCGGCTGGCGACCGAAGGTGGCTTTACGCGAGGTCAGGTTGACGCTGCCGCCGGCAGAGCTCAGGCCATTCAGAACCGAGCCGGTGCCGTACAGGATATCGACGTTTTCGTAATGCACCGGATCGGCAATTTGAATCGTGCTGCCGGGTACCGCCACGCCGTTTAGCAGCCAGGAGACGCCGGAGAAGCCGCGCAGCGAAACGCTGTTGGCGAGCGTTGGCGAGCTGGTGCCGGACATCCCCGGCGCGCTCTCGACGACTTCGGTGAGGGTCCGTTTCCCCTGCGCCTTGATAGTTCTGGCGCTGAGGGTTTCCGTATGGCGCGGCGTCTGTTTATCGCTCAGACCGAGGCGCGAGGCCGAACCGGATGACAGAAGCGCAGAATCGGACAGGACGGCATCGTCGGACGCGCCGCTGCCGGTGACCACCAGGGTTTCATCTGCTGCATAAGTCAGAGGTGAAATGTTTACTGCGACTGCGAGAGCCAGCAAAGAGGGCTTAATTTTCATCGATCGGCATCAAATTATTAAATGTTATGTTATAACGTAACATTTAATGTGGAGAAAAAAAAGTAGGCAATGCGATCGGGTGAGAAGAGGGCTTTCGAGGTGGTTTTATGAAAGGCGTGCGGCAGCTGCAGTAGCGAGGATGTTCCGCGCCGGACGCGCGGCTTCGTTTATTACGCTGGCGTGGAGTGGTGCTGGACCCGGAATCATATCCACGATTAACATTCTGTTTGCTATGAGTTCCAGTTTTTCCTGTGTATTTGTTGGGTGAATAGCCGCAGACGCTTTAAAGCATCAGTGGCTATCCCTCGGTTATTAATAATAATGTGATGGTCCGATCGGCCGAGGCAATAGTGGAAGGGCCGTGCGCTATGATAATGTAGGTAATATTCAGCCATGCAATTACGCTATTACCGAAGAACGCTAAAGTACCCCCAATGATACAATGAATTATCACTGACAGCGCTTCTGCCCGGTACCTATTCATTATGCCATATCTGGATAAGGGCCTGTCTGGTGAATATTTTTGAACTGCCAATAGATGGTGGTCGAGACTACTGTTTGTGCGTGCGCAAGGGTGGCAAACTATTATCGAGCGGTTCAAGACGCGGCTATCATGTAACGATGTAATAGCATACGGCGCGAATAATGGAGCGACAGCATGAAACGCCGTTTTCAGCGCAGCATGTCATAGCCTCTGGAGAACGCAACTTCTTCCCGGTCGCAAAGCACTTGCCAGGCGTCGGCGGAGGGGGCGATAAATCCCCGAAGCCCCAGAGGCCATAATAGCGTGGCATCTTGTTCTGTATTCAGCGTCAGCAACGCCGTTTGCAGCGCCATAATGACCTGCTGGTCAACCATATCGCTTGCCACCAGTAAAGGCATCGGTGCGGGCGCGCTGCGCGCCAGGATACGCACATGGCGCGTTAATTCCTGTTCATACCGGCGCAGCAGCGACCAGGCATAGCTATCCAGCGGGCCGACATCCGCTTCGCCCGCCGCCAGCGTTTCCAGCACGCGTCGCGGGGTCACCAGCGGCCCGACAAGGGTGCTATAAAGCGTTTTTCGCGATTCCCTAAGGTACGCCGACAGATGATAGCGCACCGCGTTATAGCCGGAGTGCGACTCAGGGTTGGTATACGCCAGCCGCCCGCCGAAGGTCTCTTCCAGCCTTTCGGCGGTAGACGACTTCGGCACCATAAACAGGGTACGGTAGTGCCCTGGTATTCCTTCTCCGGCGGCGTCTTCCGTAATCGGCACGGCCACGGGGCGTACCGGAAAGCGCCGCTGCGCGAAGGGCCAGCCACACATGAATACCGCCAGCAGATCGGAACGAGTCCACAGCCCTTCCAGCCTGGCTGGGGCAGGGTAGTCAAAAATCTCTGCCTTCAGCCCGGCGCGACGTACTGCTTCGAGCAGGAGCCTTTTCCACCCCTCTGCGGCCGTCGGGGTGACCGAGTACATTCGCGCGTTAACGATCACCGGTAGCGTAGCTCCTGACCAACACCCAGCGCGCGAGCTTTCTCCAGCATCGCATGCCCCAGTGCAATATCGCTTAGCGACAGCCCGCGATGCCAGAAGAGGATGGTTTCGCCATCGTTTTCACGACCGGGTTTCGCCCCGGCGACAATTTCGCCCAGCTCGGCATGCAGAGTATGCTCGCTTAATTTTCCGGCCTCTACATGGGCCCGTAGCGATCCAAACATGCCTCCTTTGCACTGTCCCCAATCGTCCACCACCAGCTTATCCATAATGTCGGTAAGCGACAGCTCCACGGCGCTCATGGTGCCGTAGGGCACGACAAAGGCGCCGGGTTTTATCCACTCTGTTTTTAACAGCGGCGTCGGCGCATCAAGACGCGAGGCTTCGACCACAATATCCGCGTTACGCACGCAGCTTTCCCAGTCGTCGGTGACGATGACTTTTTTGCCGAGATCCTGCTCCAGACGGCGTGCAAAAGCGTCACGGCTTTCCGGGCGACGGGAATGAATGCGGATTTCATCAAAATCATAAATGCTGTTGAGCAGACGAACGTTCCAGTAAGCGGTGCCCCGTGCGCCGATATGCCCCAGCACCTTACTGTCGCGGCGGGCGAGGTGGCGCGCGCCAAGCGCGGTAAGCGCGCCGGTGCGCATATCGGTAATCGCCGACGCATCCAGAATGGCAACCGGCATGCCGGTGCGCGGATCGAAAAGGTTCAGCAGAGCCATTTCCGAGGGCAGCCCGAGCGTATAGTTATTGACATAATCGCCGACGATTTTTACCCCCGCGAGCCCCAGCGGCTCGATATAACCGCGCAGTACGTTAAAGTGGCCGTTAAACGCTTTATCGGGAATTAAATGCACGCGCGGTTCAATGACGGTTTTTTTCTGCCCCTGCGCCCGCAGCTCGTTCTCCACCGCCGCGAGGATTTCCGCGTCCGTGAGCTGCAGTTGGTCAACATCAGGGCCGTTTAGCCAGGTTAAGTGTATGCTTTGAGTCATAAATTTCTCTCATAGGTCGTATGGTCCGCATCGGGCCGCACGTGGGTGAAAAGCCGCTGGCGGGTTAATACGCCGACGGGCGAGCCGTATTCGGTGACGGTGATGCTGTCGGCGTGCCGGGAAAGCATCAGCGCCAGCGCGTCTTTCAGGGTGGCGTTCACGTCAAGCCGCTGCGGATGATTAGCGGTCAGAGACGTTTCCATCGCCTGGGCCACCGGGGTAATAGCCAGAAGTTTCAGCGCTGCATCGCTGCCGACGAAAGCCGCGACGAACTCATCTGCCGGAGCTGAGAGCACTTCGGCGGGAGGGGCGTATTGGCACAGTCGCCCTTCGCGCATAATGGCGATGCGATCGCCCATTTTGATGGCCTCATCAAGATCGTGAGTGACGATAATCACCGTCTTTTTCACGCGCTGCAGAATCTGCTTAAACTCGGTCTGTAATCGCCCGCGAACCAAGGGGTCGATGGCGCCGAACGGTTCATCCATCAGCATGACGGGCGGGTCCGCTGCCAGCGCGCGGGCAACGCCTACCCGTTGTCGCTGACCGCCGGAAAGCGCCGCAGGAAAGCGGCTGGCGTATTGCCGGGCATCCAGTCCTACCAGCTCAAGCAACGTTTCCACCCGTGTCTGAATGCGCGCGGTGCTCCAGCCCAGCAGACGCGGCACCGTGGCAATGTTGTCCGCGACGGTCATATGCGGAAACAGCCCGACGTTCTGAATGACGTAGCCGATATGCCGACGCAGCATCACCGGATCTTCCGCTGCGACATCGTGCCCGTTTACCCAGACACGCCCGGAGGTGGGCTGTTCCAGGCGGTTAATTAGGCGCATGGTGGTGGTTTTGCCGCAGCCGGAAGGACCAATCAGGGCCGTGGTGGTTCCCTCTTCAAACGTCATGGAGAGATCGTCAAGCGCTTTACGCGGCGAACCGGGATAAATTTTGCTAATATTTTCCAGTTTAATCATTAGATTAGCCCTTTAACCAGGTCGATAACACAGACGCTCTAGCAGGGCGAAAAGCGCTTCGATACCCACAGCGAGCAGAATAATTGGCACCGCGCCTACTAACAGGCGCGACATGTCCATGATGGCAATGCCGGTGGTGACAAAATCACCCAGACCGCCGCCGCCGATAAATGACGCCAGTGCCGCTCCGCCGACCACCTGTACGGCGGCGGTACGACAGCCGGCGAGGATACCGGGGGCCGCCAAAGGCAGCACGATTCTGCCTGTTACCTGCCAGGGGGTGAGCCCCATGCCGTGCGCCGCTGAGAGCGTATCCGGGTTAACGGACTGAATGCTGGTGCACGTGTTGAGCAAAATCGGCGGCACGGCCAGCACCACCAGCGCGACGACCGAGGGCAGCAGGCCAATGCCGAGAAACGGCATAACTGCCGCAAGGATCGCAAGGCTTGGGATCGTCCGCAGCGTGCTGGTGCCGCTGGTGATGATAAAGGCGAGGCGAGGGAGGTTTGCGATCAGCACACCCGTCGGGATCGCAATAATCAGGGCGATGCTGAGCGCAAGCCCACACATCGTCAGATGCTGCCACACCGCCTGCCAGAACAGCGGCTGGTTATCCAGCACCCATTGCCATGCCTGCGTTATCATTGGCTTCTCCCTTGTGAAATACGCCGCTGGAGCCGGACAAAAAACAGATCCGCGCCGATCGCCAGCAGTGACGTTAATCCGCCGCCGATAAATATTTTCTCCGGATAGCGCTGATCCAGCCCGGCGAGAATAATCGAGCCAAGCCCACCGGCGTTGATATATGCCGCGACCGTAGCGATGCCGATAAGCGTGGTGGTGGCAATGCGCAGGCCGGTGATGATGAACGGTAGCGCCAGCGGCAGCTCCACTTCGCGCAGATTGCGCCAGGTGCCGTACCCCATTCCCCGCGCCGCTTCGCGGACGTCCAGCGGAACAGCGTGAAAACCGGCAGCAATATTGCGGGTGAGGATCATCAGCGCATAGGCCGTCAATCCGACGATAGCCGGCAGCATGCCGATGCCGAGCCACGGAATGAGCAGGGCGAATAGCGCCAGCCCAGGAATGGAAAAAATCATGCCGGTTACCGTCATCACCAGCGCGTACAGCCGCGGGCGGCGGGCGGTGGTAATGCCGAGAAACAGCGAAATAACGAACGCCATCAGCATCGCGGCGCCGACCAGTACCAGGTGCTGCCAGAGCGCCAGTAGAATGTCGTCATAGTGTCGTGTCGCCCAGCGCATCAGGAGGTCTCCAGCAATACGGCCTGGCCTGCAAGCCATTCCGGCTGCATTATCGCGTCGGCCAGAATGGAAATGTCGCCAGCGCTGGCGCGGTCTTCATCCAGCGGCGCCACCCGGGCGCGGATTTTGTCATGTAGCGCCGCTGCATAGCGCCCGGGCTGCGGGGCCTCCTGAAGATCCAGCGCCTGCGCAGCCACCAAAAGTTCAATTGCTACCAGATAGCGTAGGCTTTCCATGAGTCGCGTGGTTTTGGCTACGATGCCCATTGCCTGCGAGGCGTAATCTTCAACCCGATCGGCCACCGGTATTGTCAGTGGGGAGAGCGGCTGGGCATGGTGCGCGATATCGCTGACCAGTGCGGAAACCGTTTTTTGCAGCGTGGCGAAACCTGTCTGCCCGGTGTGGCGGGTGAGAAAACGCGGCAGGCCGCTGGCGGCGGGCGACATCAGTTTCATGATGCGTTCACCGCTGCACGCGGCATGGCGGGCGAGGGCCAGCCCGAGGCTTTCCAGCGCCAGCGCCAGATGCGTGACGTCAAAATTGGCATTTGCCAGCACCAGTTCCGGCTCTGCCAGCAGGCCGGGGTTGTCGTCGGCGCTGTTGAGTTCCAGTTCGACCGCCGCGCGCGCATTTAGCCAGGCGTGGCGCACGCAGGCCAGCACCGGTGCGACGCAGCGGAAGCTGAGCGGATCCTGCAAGGCGCGTGCGCCGTCGGGCTGGAGCAGCGGGCTGCCATCCAGAAGCGACAGCAGCCAGGCGGCGGTTTCTGCCTGCTGCGGCGCAGGGCGCATTCGCGCCGCCCAGGGCGTTAGCGGCGTAACGTTGGCGCGAAACGATTCAAACGAGAGCGCTATGGCACCCGCGTGAGCGTTTATTAACCGGGCTATATCCAGCAGAAGCAGCGCACCGAGGCCGACGCTTGCGGCATTGGATGAGACAAGCGCCAGCCCGTCTTTTCCGCGCAGCGGTGCAGGCGCCACTCTAGTCTGGTTCAGCAATGTGGAGACCGATTCCACCGAGCCCCGATATTCGGCCTCGCCATCGGCAACGAGCGCACGGCCGATATGCGCCAGCGGCGCGAGATCCGCTTCGCCGATCGAACCGATAAGCGGAACTCGGGGATGAATACCTTCGTTGAGAAAGGCCAGCAACGTCTGCACCACGGGCAAAGAAATGCCCGATGCGCCCTGTGCCAGGCCCGCAAGACGCGCCAGCATTATCGCGCGGACCTGTGCAGGCGTTGCCTGCGGCCCTACGCCCACTGCCCGCGCCAGCGGGATTCGCCGCTGAATTGCCTGTAGCAGATCCTCATCGTGGCGGCCGCCCTGCGCGTGCAGTACCGTGGTATCGACATTTGCGCCGAGTCCGGTGGTGACTCCATAGATACGCTTTCCGGCGCTGATGCTGCGCATCAGAAAATCAAAAGATGCGCCAATGGCCTGCTGCGCCTGCGTTCCCAGCGCGACAGTCTGGCCGCAGTCGGCGACCGCCCGCACGTCTTCAAGCGTGAGCGGTGCATCACCCAGCATAAGTGTCGTTGTCACGATCGTACCCTATTTGATTAGGCCCTTTTTGCGCAAAAAGTCTTCCGCCACATCGCTCGGTTCTTCTTTATTCTTTTCCACTTCCGCATTCAGTTTTTGCATGGTGGCGTTATCAAGCAGTTGGCTGACGTTATTTAAAATGTCGCGAACCTGGGGATGCGCCTGCAGCGCCGCGTCGCGCACAACCGGCGCAACTTCGTAAGGAGGGAAGAGGTGTTTGTCATCGTCAAGCGCAACGTACTGGTTTTCAGCGATTTGCCAGTCGGTGGCAAAGCCGTTTGCTACGTCGATTTGCCCGGCAGCAAGGGCGTCGTAACGCAGGCCGACTTTGGCAAACTGGCGGAAGGCTTTAAATTTAATGCCATAGGTTTGCTCCAGCCCTTTCAGACCGTCCTGGCGATCGCCAAACTCTGCGCCTGCCCCAATAGTCAGTTGCGGAGCGGCTTTAGCGAGATCGGAGAGCGTTTTCAGGTGGTATTTTTCTGCCGTCTGTTTGCTAACCAGCAGCGCGTAGCCGTTGTTCACGCGGGCAGGCTGTAGCCAGGTAAGATGGTATTGCTGCTGGTAGGCGTCGCTGACCTGTTTAAATACCTGTGCGGCGTCGGAGGAGGGAGTGCCTTTCACCACCGCGCTGAGCGCCGTACCGGTATATTCCGGATACATATCAATTTCGCCTTTCAGCAGAGCCGCGTGGGCGATTAAGGTTCCGCCCAGGTTTGTTTTACGCTCAACGGAGAGGCCCGACTGCTCCAGCGCACGGGCATAAATTTCCGCCAGGATATATTGTTCGGTAAAGTTTTTACTGCCAACAACGAAATCTGCTGCCTGCGCCTGCACGGTAATCAGACCCAGCGCCAGCCAGGATGCTGCCAGTTTGTTTTTTATGTTCATCCCCGGTATCTCCGAAAAAAAAGCATGAATTTACTTGTATATACAAACCAGCGAAGCTAGCAGCATAAGGATGAGGGATGAAATAGAAATTCATTCTTTCTTATAACGAAAATTGCAAAGCAAGCTCTGTTGATTCTCTCCTCGCTAAATAAGTACTCCAGATAGGCGTTTCAGGCAGCTGAGAGTTTTATCTGCGTGGGTTTCTGCCAGCATGGTTTGAGGGTCGAGGCCAAAGCCCAGACGGCGTTCTTTATCCCTGAGGCTATAGCGGAAATACTATAGCTTAGTGCCGCTGGTCGGTACTGAGGCCTTGCGAGTCGGGGAGTTTGTATAATTTTACGAGAGGTTTTGCTGAGCGGATCTTGCTGTCAGTTAACATCTGAGGGTTATTCCAGTTGTCGATCGGAAAGACTTTTTACGCCAGCCTGTTGAATCAAAAAAATAGGAGTTCATAGAAGTGCAAATGCCGGTCTGATACCACATTCAGCGCCACCGTCCAGTGGTGCAATCATTTCGTTGCAGCCCTGTCCCAAAATCCCCTGTTTTCAGAACGCCAGAGGTTCAATAGCTACGTTTATATTCTTTATAGATATAATTCATATCATTTCAGTCATTTCCAATAGTTTCCTTCCTGCTTAATATCATTTGGGAATTAGTTCTATCAATAATTCACATATAATAATCAGTTTAATTAATCAATATATTTGCTGATGTGACGGCAGAAAACAGGCTGGAGATGGATGATAGTTTTACGCAACGTTTCTAAAATATTTAATGTCCGTTCCGGTCAGGTTACCGCCGTTGACAACGTCAGTATGCAGGTTGAACAGGGCCAGATTTACGGGATTATCGGCTACAGCGGTGCGGGGAAAAGTACCCTAATTCGCCTGTTGAACGGCCTGGAAAAACCCACTTCCGGCTGTGTGATGATTAGCGGCCAGGATATTGCTCAGGCCAGCGGCGAAGTGCTGCGCCGGGCACGGCTGAAAATCAGCATGGTGTTCCAGCATTTTAATTTGCTTTGGTCGCGTACCGTAAGTGAAAACATCGCCTTCTCGTTGCAAATTGCCGGGGCACCAAAGGCGATGATCCAGCGCCGGGTGCGGGAGCTAATTGAGTTGGTCGGCCTGAGCGGTAAAGAACGTGCTTATCCCTCCCAGTTGAGCGGCGGTCAGAAGCAGCGAGTGGGGATTGCCCGTGCGCTGGCCAACAGCCCGGATGTACTGCTGTGCGATGAGGCTACCTCGGCGCTTGACCCTCAGACTACCGACGCGATCCTCGATCTGCTGCTGGATATCAACCGCAAGTTGAAGCTGACCATTGTGCTGATCACTCACGAGATGCATGTGGTACGCAAAATCTGTCATCGCGTGGCGGTGATGGAAGCGGGCCGCATTGTGGAAGAGGGCGAGGTATTGTCAGTCTTTACCCACCCGCAGCAGCCAATCACCCGCCAGTTCGTGAAACAGACCGCCGTATACAGCAGCGCCGATACTCCGTTTAATGCTGACCTGGTGGATGCTGGGGCGGGATCTGTGCTGAAACTGACCTTCGTTGGGCAGAACACTCAGCAGCCGATCGTCGGTGAGTTGATACTGAAGTACGCCCTGCCATTTAATATTTTGCACGGAAAGATGATGCAAACTGCCAACGGCACCTTTGGTGAGCTGTGGCTGCAGGTTCCTGCCTCTGGCACGCAGCTGGAAAGCATTCTGGCCGATCTGCACGCCCATGAAATTTCAACCGAGGTGGTAAAACATGTTTGAGTCTCTGTTCCCGCATTTGAAAGTTGACCAGCTGTGGGCAGCCACCGGTGAAACGCTGTATATGACTGCACTTTCCGGGTTGGCGACCTTTGTGCTTGGCATCCTGTTTGGACTGGCGCTGTTTCTGACTGCGCGCGGTGGCCTGTTCCAGAACCGCGCCATCTACGGCGTGATTTCCATTCTGGTAAATGTGTTCCGCTCCATTCCTTTCATTATTTTGATCGTTTTGCTGATCCCGTTTACCAAAACGCTGATTGGCACCATTCTCGGCGCAAACGCAGCGCTGCCCGCGCTGATTGTAGGTGCGGCACCGTTCTATGCCCGTCTGGTGGAGATTGGCCTGCGCGAAGTGGATAAAGGCGTGATTGAAGCGTCGCGCTCAATGGGCGCGCGGTTGAGTACGCTGATTTTCCGCGTGCTGTTGCCGGAGTCTTCGCCCGCCCTGGTTTCCGGTATTACCGTGACGCTGATTGCGCTGGTGAGCTACAGCGCGATGGCAGGCGTCATTGGCGCAGGTGGCCTGGGTAATCTGGCATATCTTGAGGGTTTTCAACGTAACCACGGTGATGTAACTCTGGTAGCGACGGTAATGATTCTGGTGATTGTTTTTGTCATCCAGTTTTTAGGTGATGTTCTGACCACATGGCTCGATAAACGTTAACTTTTAGGAAAATCTAAATGAAAAAAACACTGACGCTGCTGGCTGCAGCAACCCTGGGTGCCATGAGCCTCAGCGCATGGGCGGACACGTTGACCGTTGGCGCATCCAACGTACCGCACGCTGAAATTCTGGAGCAAGCGAAGCCAATTCTGGCGAAGCAGGGTATCGATCTGGAGATCAAACCGTTCCAGGATTACATCCTGCCGAACACTGCGTTGGCGAGCCATGATATAGATGCTAACTATTTCCAGCATATTCCGTATCTGAACAGCGTACTGAAAGATCACGCGGGCGATAAGACCTATGATTTTGTCAGCGCGGGCGCAATTCATATCGAGCCAATCGGTATCTATTCCAGGAAGTTTAAGTCACTGAAAGACCTGCCGGAGAACGGCAAAGTGATTATGCGTGATGCGGTGGCGGAAGAGGGGCGGATTCTGTCTATCTTTGAGAAAGAGGGCGTGATTAAGCTGAAGCCAGGCGTGAGCAAGATCGATGCGCGCATTACCGACATCGTTGAAAACCCGAAGCACCTGAAGTTCCTGCCTAACGTTGAGGGCGCGTTGCTGCCGCAGATGTATAACAATGATGAAGGCGATGCGGTGGTGATTAACGCCAACTATGCGATTGATGCGGGCCTTAACCCAGTTAAAGATCCTATCGCGGTAGAGAGCGGTGAGAATAACCCGTATGCTAATATTATTACCGTGCACCGCGGTGATGAGAATAAGCCGGATATTAAGGCACTGGTGGCCGTGCTGCACTCAAAAGAGATTCAGGATTGGATCCGCACTAAGTATAAAGGCGCGGTGATCCCTGTCAGTAACTGAGTTTTTACCGTCTGAGGTTTCGGACTGGGGGAACTGAAATAGCATGGAAAAGCCGGCCTTGTGAGCCTGTACATAAGATTGTGTCATTGCCTGATTTTGATAGGTTCAATCCACCATCAAAAACAGGTTGTGTTATGGACAAAAAAACAGTTGCAGGCTCTGGCTAACGAACTGGCCAAAAATCTCAAAATCCCTGAAGATCTCAGCCAGTTCGCTCTCCTCCTGAAGAAAATCGGCGTTGAGGCGGCTCTCAACGCCGAAATGTCCTACCTCCGGGCTACGATAAATATCAGCCCACATCGGGGGGTTAACGCCCGTAACTCATCGCCACGTTTTGAGCGGCGGTCATCTGCATGTACTCCCCGCTGGTGAATTCCCCCCCATCCGGGCCGCAGCGACGGAAGGAATGGGATCGGACTCTTGCCCCCCCTTTGTTGTGAAACGGGGACTGAGCGAAGGCAAGCTGGTAGAAGTTTTGCCGGGAATAAGTGCGGCAGAGCTCGCCGTCCATGTCATATATCCCAGCCGCAGACATCTACCAGCGCGTGTTCGAACATTTATTGATGAGTTGCGAAGATATCTGAACAGCGACTGCTTCCCGCCATAAACAGCGAGGAGCAGTCACACCGTTACAGTTTGCTGCTTAACGACCCTTCCAGCTACAGGTATGGATACCCTGGTTATCGAAGGGCTCAAGGCGCTAAAGATCAGAAATCGTAACCCACGGTGGCAACGATGGCGCGTTCCGCTCCCCAGTAGCAATAGCCGGTACCGTAGCAGGCGGCCACATATTTACGATCGGTCAAGTTATTAGCGTTCACCTGTAGCCAGGCTCCTTTCAGACTGCTGTTCCAGGCTCCGAGATCCGCGCGTACGGAAGCATCCATCAGCGTGACAGACGCTAAACGGGTACTGTTTTCGTTATCAGCCCACTGTTTACCGATGTAGCGCACGCCTGCGCCTGCGGACAAACCGTAATCAAACTGGTAGCGCCCCCAGGCGGAAGCCATAGAGTTGGGGGACAGGTACGGTGTGTGGCCATCGTTGCCGTCAACCGCGTCCTTAAAGCGCACCCGGCTTAAGGTATAACTGGCGATGATGCTCAAATTCGACGTCAGCTGGTTATGCGCTTCCAGCTCGATCCCTTGCGAATGCACTTTCCCTACCGGCTCGTAGTAAGCCTCACGTACGATGCGATTCCCCACGTCTTTCTGGGTCAGATCGTATATCGCAATGCTGTAGAGATCCCTGGTACCGACCGGCTGGTATTTCACCCCGACTTCATACTGCTCTGCGGTGGTGGGTTTCAGGATACTGCCGTCCTGCCCGGACAGCGACTGTGGCGTAATAGCCTGACTATAGCTGACGTAAGGTGAAATACCGTGGTCGAAAGCATAAAGCAATGAAGCTCGGCCGCCGACATTGTCGTCCTGACGGCGATGTTTTACACCGGTTGAGTAGGTATCCGTCTGTGACACAATGCGGTCATAGCGGCCAGAAAGATCCAAATGCCAACGGTTCCACACCGCCTCATCCTGCAGATATATCCCCGTCTGATAGTAACGCCGCTGACTGCCATAGAAGTCGTAATTATAACGGGCTCCTACGGCTTCCCCTGTACGGGCGTTCAACTGATTAGCGTAGCCACTCGCGTCTCTGAGATCGTTTTTGTACTGATGGTATTCCGCGCCGAGCACGACTTTATGCTGGAGATCACCGGTGTTGAAGTCCGCTTCCAACTGGTTATCGATCGCCCAGGCGTCCAGGGATGACCGCGAGCCGGAATAGTAGCGATTCAACAAGTCCGAATTGCTGGAGTCCCAGCCTATCTGATACACCTGATCGAGATCGACATTAGAGTGGGAATAACTGGCATTAGTGCGGAACGCCCAGGTTTCGTTGAAGCGATGCGCAAACGCCAGACTATAGATCTGCTGGCGGCGTTTAAACTGATCGAGGCTACTGTCGCCATCATAGAAACCATTACTCAGTTTATAGCCGTTATGTTCGGTAATGCTGCCTTCGCCCGGTACAGCGCTGTGGTAACCCCCGGAAGGCGCTTTTTCCAGATAGGCTCGCAGTAGTAGCGAGGTATCTTCACCGGGTTGCCAGAGCAGCGACGGAGAAATGGCGTATTTTTCTTCACGCGTGTGCTGGTACTGTGTATCGCTGGAACGCGTCAGGCCAGTCAGGCGAAACGCCAGCTGATCGTTAATCGCGTTGGTGTAATCAAAAGCGGCCCCTTTGGTGTTATTGCTGCCGCCAAGCAGGCGTATATGACCCTGTTCTGTGAACAGCGGATTTTTTGAGGTCTCCATCACCAGACCTCCAGGGACAGTCTGACCATACAGTGCGGAGGACGGCCCTTTAATCACGTCAATACGTTCCAGGAACCAGGGGTCGACTTGTAACACGTTATAACTACCGGCATCACTCATCAGCCGCAGACCATCGAGGAAAACGTTGTCAACGTCGCTACCGTGGAACCCTCGCAGAGACACCGTGTCATAGCGCGTTGCCGCGCCGGCAAAGTTGGTGAAAGCTCCGGCGGTGTAGTTCAGCGCTTCATTGACAGTTAAAGCGCCTTGATCTTCCATCTGTTGACGGGTAATGACTGAAATCGACTGCCCGGTGGTGATCAACGGTTTGTCTGTTTTGGTCGCTCCTTTACTGCTGGTAACCGTGTAGCCGCTGGTTGGTGCATCCGCAGAGTCCACTGCAGAGCCAATAACCGTCATGCTATCTTCGGCAAAGCCGCAGGAGGGAACGGTGGCTGCCAGACCACACAAAAAAACAGAACGTTTCAGCGTAAAGGCGATCCCCATTATCAAATCCTCATTATTTAAAGCGCAGGAAACGTCATTATCACTGCATCGTGCCGTTTTCAGGCTATGCGCGGCGATGAGTTATGTATGAGCAACAACAAAAGAGGGTTAACTATTGCGTACCGCGCTTGGCGCGATACCGTAGCGGCGGCGAAAAGCAGTGGCAAAATTCGTGGCGTGTTGATAGCCGGACATCCAGGCCGCCTGCTGGACGCTGTAACCCTGTTGCAGATGGTGATACGCCAGCGCCAGTCTACAGTCACGTAGGTAATCGAACACCGAGTCGCCATACGCCTGACGAAACTTGGCGCTCAGACTGCTGGGGCTCATTGCCGCGTTGCGCGCCAGCTCACACAGCGTATGCTCTTGTTGTGGCTGCTGTTCCAGTCGCTGGCGTACGCTTTCAAGCCGTCCCCACTCGCCGGGAGAGAACAGGGGCGATACCGGACATTCCGCCGTCATTGCATGCCCCAGAACCTGCATCGCCACTCCGTTCAACATTAACTGGCGTGTTATGAGCGGGGAGTTGGACGCCAGAGCGGCATGGATGCCGGCCAGTAAGTACTCCGGCACAGACCACAGATAACAAGGACATTTCATCTGCCCCCATTCGAATAGCAGCTCAGTCATTGCCGGCAATAGCTGCAGGGTCTCAGGAGAGAATCCCAGCACTATCGTCTTCAACTGCGTATCCGCCAGATGACTGACATTCATCACCCATTGCTCGCCTAATCGGGTGGTTAGCGCCATCCCCGGACGCACGATAAAATACCGTTCTCCCAGACGAATGCGTAAGCAGCCCTCCAGAATAATTAGCGTGTACATCGGTGAACTACGCAGCGAAGTGGATTCATACGGCTGCATAACCTGCACGTGGGAATGGGTGAGCCGAATGCCGGATGGCAGCAGCATCTCTTCAACGCTCCCCCGTACGACAATGCGCCGATCTTTATCGCTACTGTAGCGCGACGAAAGCGCCGGAAAACGATAGTCGATTCCATAACGTTCGCCAAAATCTAAGAAGTCTTCAACTAAGAATGATTGCGCCGACGGCGTGGCGGCGTGATGATTGGTCATGTTCGTCACAGGAAATCAGGAAACGATAGTGAAGTATTATCAGACCAAAGAGATATAACGAACAAGAGGAAACGATAATTATTCTCACTTATATCGGCGATTCTTTTGAATCGCCACGGGTTTAACAGCCACCTCAGAGTCATTTTTGGACTTGATCTCCTCCCTGAAAACAGTGCCAGTCTAAACTGAAGTGTCCGGTCTTTATTCCTGCTCACAGAGAGGCTTATTGCCATGAAAAAGATCCGCTATACCGAAGAACAGATTGCATTTGCGCTGAAACCGGCACCCGCGTCGGGGAAGTCTGCAGAAAGATGGGGATTTCCGAGACAACATTTTACATCCATGGACTACTTCTGTTTTGCAAGTACTGAATCTGGTTTTGGGTTGTTACTTACATCTATCCGGCATCAGGAAAATCTGTGCCCAAATGGGTAATCCGTACGCAATCGCTTCAACAACTGGACGGCCTCAAAGGCCAGTATAAAAATCAGGTTCCGATTGTGCAGGTGCAACCTGTCGCCATTTCTCAGTACGCTGCAACTTTTCTGGCCGGGTAGTAACTTCCCACTGCCTGATACTCGGTCTCATTTTTCAGCATCGACCAGATTATTCTCGCGTTTTTGTTAGCGACCGCCACGGTCGTTTTATTAAATCCGCGCCGTTCCTTATCAATGTATGGATGTGGTTTTACATGACCTTCTGACTTCTGAACGGCCACGCGCTGGATATCACATTGTGGATGCCAGCTGCTGCAGGATACTGGCCAGTTGCTGCCGGTTCGGCCCTGTAACTGAGGGGCACTCCGGCCGCCTTACCTCTTAATGACGCCCTCGATACTATCCGTGAGATGTATTGTAAGAAGCTACGAAAGATTCCCCGTCAGCTTCACGGGATTTCATTCCTGAGAGCTGGAAAAGGCACCTGTATAAATAACCGGTAACTGTCAGATCAGGTCTGAGCTAATAAATTTTATTGTCCGGACGGTCACAACTCACCTCTCTCATTCGTCATCTTTATGTGCTAACTACATAAATGAGGAATTGAAATGTCGACACCTTTAATGAATACCGCCCCGGTAAATCACTCGCAAACTATTGCCAATGTTTTCTCCGCCCTGCTGAAAGTGCATGGCAGTATCGACTCGCACGGTCTGGAACGTAAGATCTACCATCTCGTGTTGTTGTGTGCTTCGCAAATCAACGGCTGTGGCTACTGTGTCAAAATGCATACTAAAGAGGCACGCGAGGACGGTGAAACCGATGCTCGTCTGGACAGCTTGATAGTATGGAGGCATGTCGATGATTTCACGCCTCGCGAACGGGCGGCGTTAGCCTGGACGGAGGCGCTAACGCGGCTTGAACGTCACACCGATTATGGCCCTCTGCGCGCGGAGTTGCGTGAGCACTTTTCTGAGGAGGAAATTAGTGCGCTGACCGCCAATATCACTATGATAAATCTTTGGAATAGAATCCATATTTCCGGCCATTAATATGCAAGACGAAAAGTACGCAGATCTGTTCGAATCCAGAAGGCCGTTTCTGAACGGCCTCGCCTATCGCATTTTAGGCTCTTTGGCCGATGCGGAAGATGCTGTGCAAGACACCTTTATTAAGTGGCTGCATGTGGATCGCCGCCCAATCCTGAATCCAGCTGCCTGGCTGACTACGGTCTGTACTCGTCGCTGCCTTGATCTGCTGCGCGGCGCGCAGCAGGCTCGCACTGACTATATCGGCGTTTGGCTTCCGGAACCTCTTCAGACAATGGCCGTTGAAACATCCGAGCAGCAAATGCTGGACCTTTCATCATCGCTATCAATGGCCTTTATGCTACTGCTCGAAAGGCTTACGCCCCGCGAACGTGCGGCGTATTTGCTTCATGATATCTTTGACCTCCCCTATGCAGATCTTGCCATAACTCTGGACGCAGAAGAGGCAACCTGTCGTAAACTGGTGTCACGTGCGCGGGAAAAGGTTGGCCACCCGCAGGTATGTAGCGTTATTCCAGAGGAACGGCAGGAAGCGTTGCTTGCCTCTTTCAAAGCCGCGGTGGAAACCGGGAATATCAAACCGCTTTCTGCTCTGCTGTCAGAAGATATTGCGCTCAGAGCTGATGGCGGCGGCAAAGTTTCCGCCAATCTGACACCGATTATCGGCAAAATCGACGTTCTTGAGTTCATCGGCGGTAAACTGTCTGCGTTTTGGCGAACCTATGAATGGCGACCCGCGCGCATCAACGGCCTGCAAGGCGTTTTGCTCTTTGACCAAAACCATATCGCAGCGGCAGTCAGTTTTGCTCTTGATATCGATGGCCATCTTGCGCAGATATTTATTGTACGCAACCCGGACAAGCTTTCACGACTCGGACGTTTATGGGAAATACCCCTGCGCTAAAAATGCGATGTTCCAGTCACTGGATAAAACACAACGGGTTTCGTGACGTTCTGTTTTTAGAGCCTAACCTGGCAAGTGAAAACGGCCAGTGGCTTTATCACTCCCGTCGCCGCAGGTTGTGGATCTCCTGTGTGGCAACGGGGCTGATGCAGGGCTGGCATTACTGTCACGGGGTTAACCATCGTGCCGGAGTGGAAGTGCTGGCGCAGACGAAATCCTTCGTAGTTCGATGGAGAGTCCGGCCGCAGAAACGCAAAAACCCGCCTTTTGGGCGGGTTCTCTGAACAGTGGTGCCCGGACTCGGACTAACGCCGAAGGCGTTGAACGGCGCGCCTGCCGCGCCGGCCCCGAAGGGGTGAGCCGCTGGCGGCGAATAATCGAACGCAGTTCGATGGAGAGTCCGGCCGTAGAAATGCAAAAACCCAGCCATAGGCTGGGTTCTCTGAATAGTGGTGCCCGGCTCGGACTAACGCCGAAGGCGTTGAACGGCGCGCCTGTCGCGCCGGCCCCGAAGGGGTGAGCCGCTGGCGGCGAATAATCGAACGCAGTTCGATGGAGAGTCCGGCCGCAGAAATGCAAAAACCCAGCCATAGGCTGGGTTCTCTGAATAGTGGTGCCCGGACTCGGAATCGAACCAAGGACACGGGGATTTTCAATCCCCTGCTCTACCGACTGAGCTATCCGGGCAACGGGGCGAATTAAACCGTAATACACTTCGCGCGTCAACCACATTTCTTGATTTTCCTGCCGATTGCTTAACTTTACGGCAGTTTTGCATCGGAAGCCGCGTTTTGGCCATAATTCACATCATACCGTTGTCGCCCTGACGGATTTTCCAGCCGCTAACCGCAGAGATGACGTGGCGTAAGCCGGAAAGGGTATAGTCGCCGATCACCTCTTCATCTTCGCGCGGAGAGCTGATGGTAATCTCCGCATCGACGCCGTGGCGGTAGGTTCCGTGGTGGCTAAAAATCGTGCCTATGAAGCACTTATCATTCAGCCAGACGGGAATATAGGCCACCGTTTCATAGATATAGTTTGAGGGGATGCCGCTGTAGTAGTTATCCGCGTCGTCGGAGGAGGTGCCGGGAGGAATGGGGCAAATCGGCGCGTCGCTATCGGTTTGCGGTTTATCCTTCAGCAGGCTGCCCTGCATGATCTCCAGCGACTTAAGTAAATCCGCCTTATCCCTGGCATTCAGCGCCGGCGTTAACGGCTGGTCTTTCTCCGGCGAGCTGATGGTATCCAGCGTATAGCGGTAGCGAATCGTCACCGCAGGGGTCCTGTCCGTCGGGCTGAACGGACGCAGCAGATACAGATTATCCTCGCCAAACTGGCCGTTGTACCAAAGCGCATATACCTGGCCGTTAATTCTGACCCACCGACTCCACTGGTTGGCACCGCGCCCGTTGAGGGAGTACAGCGCGCCGGGCACGCCGGCGTCAAAATCATCGTCGTCATCGCTATCGCTGCCGTTGACGCTATCGAAGGTGTCATCACCGCGTTTTAAGACCCCGGTATAGCTGAATAAGCCGGTTCCGCCGACGTAGCTGTCGATAATTAAATCGCGCCTGCCGTCGTTATCGAGGTCGATAAGCGTGAAGCTAACCTTGCCGTTTTCCGAGTCAGCGCTGATATCAGAATGAAGAAACGCCTGCCATTCATCGTCGCTAATATCGGCGGAAGGCTTGTTTGTTGACACTAAGGTATCGTCGGCGTAGGTCAGCGTAAAGTTGGTGACGTGCCCGGTGAGCGGGAACTGCTCGGCGATTTTATTTAGCTCCAGCTCCGGATTGGCCTTTTGCTCTTTCAGCACGGCGCTATACAGCGCTTTGAGCGCGCTATTATCGGCGTCTTTCTGCTGCTTAGGACGCACCTGGCTGACGAAGGTTGGCAGCATCCAGGTCCCGCCGGGCGTGATTTCACGACACATGCCGGTGGTATATTTCAGGCTCTGGACAAACGCTTTGCCGTTCCAGACCCGCTCCTCTCCGCTCACGCAGTCGGCGATACCGCGGCCTTTGCTGAAGAACGCGATGACGCCATCGGCATAGCTGGAGGCATCGGTGGAGATCGGCTGAGGTTTAGCCTGCGGCGCGCTATCCACCACCCACATGGCGTAACCGTCGTTATAGGCGGCTCGCCAGCACAGCGCCTGGAGAAGCCAGTGGCTTTTATCGAGAACGGTGGCGGTGATTTGCCGCTCCTGCGCGGGAATATCTTTGTTTTGCCAGTCGTCACAGCGGCTATTCAGCAGCGGGATCAGCTCCGGGAGGAAGCGCTGACGCTGTTTGGCGGTCAGCGGTTCCGGCTGCGCGTTGGCGAGCGTGGGGGCGGCGATAATCTCCGGGGCGGGCAGCGCGTTCAACGTATTGCTATCGTCGGCATCCCCTTTGCGCAGCAGCGCATCCGCAGTACCCTGGCGCTGCTGAAATTCGTCGATCTTGAGAAACACCGCGCTGCTGCCCGCGCTCGAGAGCGATTTGCGCTCTCCGTTGAGCGAAATCTCGATGTGACCGTCGTGTTCCAGGGCCTGAATCAGCGCGGCCGTTTGCGTGCTGTCGAAACGGAAATGGCTGTCGTCTTTGGCATCCAGCGTACCGCGATCCTGATTGTCGATCAGCAGGCGAACGGTGGCGTCAGGGGGGATGTCACGATCGGTCTGGGCAAAAGTCACCTGGCCGGTTACGCGCTGATCCGGGCCTGCGCCGCGGGTCAGCAGGACGCTGACCTCACCGACGTTGATGCCGTAACCCGCGGCCCGGCAGGTGCCGGTATTATCACAGGCCACTTCCCAGTCTTTATATGCGAAAGAAAAACCCTGTACGGGAGCCGCCAGCAGCGATATCGGACATAGCCCGATGATGGCAACCCAAAGGAGAGAACGCATATAAAACCCTGTCAACATATCGGTGAGAGGGAAATTATATGCGCGAAGGATGGGTTAAGATATCGGAATCAGGTTAGCGCGCCGCCCATTCGACATTGGGCAAAGCGCAGGATGTCTTCCGCCAGGCGCTGGGCGGTGTCGACGTCGGCCTGGCTGCGCTTCACCAGCAGGCGGCTCAGACAGCCTTCGATGATAAGCTCCATCTGTTTGGCGACCATCGCCGGATCGTCCACTTCCAACTGGGTCAGCAGCTCGTGCGTATAGGCGAGCGAAGCCTGCTTCTGCTGTTCAGCCAGCTGATGAATCGGATGCTGGGCATCCGGATAAAAGGTGCAGGCAGCAATAAACAGACAGCCGGGATAGCGGTGATTGCTCACGCAGCGGGTCAGCGCCGCATAGCGCGCCAGCAGCTTCTGCTCCGCCGTTAGCGTCTCGTCCAGCAGCAGCTGGCGACGCCATGCATCAACCTGATGGCTGAGATAGCGGAGGGCGTCATACAGGAGCGCTTCGCGGTCTGGCCAGAAACGCTTGAGGTCATCGATCGGATAAGCAACGCGCTCGGCGACCATCTCCAGCGTGGTGTTAGCAATACCTTCGATTTCAAGAATTTGTATGGCCTCACCCAGAACATCTTCACGTTGCACGATTTTCTCCTCCATTTTACCTCCTAAAGTGTCGTTCACGGTTGCCGATCGCGCAAATGGGCGCTGAATGCCGCGGCATCCATAAATCCGGTTACGCGCTGCGCGGGCCGTTCCTCTCCCTGCGCATTAAAGAACAGGATCGTCGGTAGGCCGAGCACCCGCAGATGCTTCAGCAGGGCTACGTCCTGCGCGCTGTTCTTCGTCACATCTACCTGCAACAGAACGGTATCTTTCAGGGCCTGTTGCACTTCCGGTGTGCTAAAGGTGTATTTTTCGAACTCTTTGCAGGCAACGCACCAGTCAGCGTACAAATCGAGCATGACCGGCCGGCCTTTAGCCTGCGCCAGCGCCCGGTCGAGCTCATCGACGGTGCTGACGCGGGTAAACGCGAGGTGCGCCTGCTGCTGCGCCGCCGCCGGCGCGCCGAACGCCCAGTCCTGCAGCGGGCGAACGCTCACCAGCGCGGCAGCCAGCAACACGATCTGCATGATGCGCTGCCACGGACGCGTGGCGCCGAGGGAGGTGATAAATGCCCAGCTAAAGAAGGCCACCGCCAGCAGCGACCACAGGCGCAGCCCCCATAGCTCACCCACAATACGCTCCAGTAAAAAGACCGGCAGCGCCAGGATGACAAAACCGAACGCGGTCTTCACATGGGCCATCCACGGGCCGCTCTTCGGCAGCAGACGGTTGCCAAACACGGTGACCAGAATCAGCGGCAGCCCCATGCCGAGCGCGTAGAGATATAGCGTGCCGCCGCCCAGCCACAGGTTACCGCTTTGCGCGATGTACAGCAGAATCGCGCTCAGCGGCGCCGTCGTACAGGGCGAGCAGATAAGCCCGGCGATGGCGCCCATGGCAAACACGCCGCCGGCTGAACCGCCCCGTCGGGCGTTGCTCATCAGCGTCAGACGCGTCTGCAACGATGACGGCAGCTGCAGGGTAAACAGGCCAAACATCGACAGCGCCAGCAGAATAAAGACCGCCGACAGGCCGATCAGTACGTACGGATGCTGCAGCGCCGCCTGGAACTGCAGGCCCGCTGCGGCAACCACCATACCCAGTGCGGTATAGGTTAGCGCCATCCCCTGGACATAGATAAACGCCAGCAGCAGCGCGCGGGCGGTGGAAAGCCGGCGTTCACCACCCAGCACAATACCAGAGATCAGCGGATACATCGGCAGGACGCAGGGTGTAAACGCGATACCGATACCAATCAATAGCGCCCAGAGGGCGGAAAACGGAAGCTGGCCGCTATCGCTCCTGGCGACGGACTGTCCTGGCGCAGAAGGCTCGGCCGTTTCAACCGACGGCGGCTCCGTGAGCGCCAGCGCCGCGCTGAGCGGCACCACTTTGCTTTCCGGCGGATAGCAAAAACCGGCGTCGGCGCAGCCCTGCCAGGTCACGGTCAGCGTGGCCCCTTTGGCGGCCTGGGTGAGCGTAACCGGCACGGTTAGCCGCTGGCGATAAATCTCACTTTTGCCGTAAAACTCATCGTCGTGCCATTCGCCGGACGGCAGCGATGGCTCAAGGAAAGCGGCGTCAGCGGCGCTGAGCTTGATCTGTTTGCGGTAGAGATAGTAACCCTCCTTGATTTGCCAGGTCAGGTTTATCTCGTGCTGGCTCTGCTGAAAATCAAAGGCAAAAGCCTGGTCAGCAGGCACAAAATTTGAGCGGCCGGGAGTATCAAAGAGCCCGGCGAATGCCGATGTACTGCATAGCAGCAGAATCAGCGTAATGATGCGTTGAGCCATGAGAGGTAATCAGTGTCTCCGTGAGTGACGGGCAAAACCAGTAATTCGGGGGTTTGATACGGGTGATGGGACTTCAGGCACTCCAGCAGCGCCTGCTGATGGGCGCGGTCGGTTTTGAGCAGCATCTGCACTTCATACTCCTGCTCCAGCTTGCCTTCCCAGTAGTAGAGGGAGGTCGCGCCCGGCAGGAGAGTGGCGCAGGCGGCCAGTTTTTCTGCCAGCACTTTGGCCGCTAAATCCTGGGCGGTCGCTTCATCCGGCGCGGTACAGAGTACAACAACGGCATCAGGCGTAGTCATCGTGAACCTCGTATCAGCGAAAAGAGGCACTATAGCACGCAAGATGCGGGGGGATTAATGAAACGGGCCACGATGTGGCCCGAATTTAAGCAGATTTACAGCACGATGCCGCCGATGATGAACCCCAAAATAACGCACAGGGTAATGGCGATCACCCCGGGGATCAGGAAGGCGTGGTTGAAGACGTACTTGCCGATGCGGGTAGATCCGGTGTCATCCATTTCGACCGCCGCCAGCAGCGTCGGGTAGGTCGGCAGGACGAACAGCGCGGAGACCGCGGCAAAAGAGGCAATAGCGGTCAGCGGGCTCACGCCAAGCAGCAGCGCCGCAGGCATCAGAGCTTTGGTGGTGGCGGCCTGGGAGTAGAGCAGGGTTGCGGCGAAGAACAGCACCACCGCCAGCAGCCACGGGTAGTTGTTCAGCAGATCGCCCGCCACGGCCTGGATATCAGAGATATGCGCCTTCACGAAGGTATCGCCCAGCCAGGCGACGCCCAGCACGCAGACGCAGGCGCTCATCCCGGATTTAAAGGTGCTGGCGTTCAGCACTTCGCTGGTATCAATCTTACAGGTGATGCTAATCAGCGTGGCAATGGTCAGCATGAAGACCACGATCGCTTCGTTGCGCGGCAGCACCGGGTTCTGAATCAGCCCGACGGTATCGCTGATGGCGGTGGCGTAGAACATGACCGCGACGATACCGATCAGGAACAGCAGCACCGAACGTTTGGCGTGCGGCTTCAGCTGGAACACCTGGCTTCCGCGCAGTTTGACTTCCCCTTTTGCCAGGCGCTCCTGGTAAACCGGGTCATCTTTCAGCTCGCAGCCGAGGAAGTTACACACCACGGCGGTGATCATTACGGCAATCAGCGTCACCGGAATACAGATCGCCAGCAGCGTCAGGTAGCTGACGCCCAGCGGCTCCAGAATGCCGGCGAAAAACACCACCGCGGCGGAAATTGGCGAGGCGGTAATCGCAATCTGCGAGGCCACTACGGCAATCGACAGCGGGCGGGAGGGGCGAATGCCCTGTTCTTTCGCGACTTCGGTAATCACCGGCAGGGTTGAGAAGGCGGTATGACCGGTTCCCGCGAGGACCGTCATAAACCAGGTGACCAGCGGGGCGAGAAAGGTGATGTACTTCGGATGACGGCGCAGCAGGCGCTCTGCAAGGCTAACCAGGTAGTCCATGCCGCCGGCAACCTGCATGGCGGCAATCGCGGCGATGACCGCCATGATGATCTCAATGACGTCGAAGGGGATCGCGCCGGGTTTAATTTGAAATATTAAGGTCAGGACGAGGACGCCCAAACCACCGGCAAATCCGATACCGATGCCACCCAGCCTGGCTCCCAGGTAGATAGCCAGCAGGACAATGACGAGCTCTGCACCAAACATATGTTCCTTCCTTGTTTTTTAACAAGTTGATATTGAATTGTTGTGATTTCGTAAACCCAGAAAAGCAAAAAGGCATGTCATTACTGACATGCCTTCGTTGAGTTTAACCTGAAAGCTTACTGTTCGCTTTCATCGGTAAAACGCTTTGCTTTATAGGCCGGGTGCATCAGGTTTTGCGGAGAGAAAATATCGTCCAGCTCCGTTTCGGTGAGCAAGCCTCGTTCCAGCACGACTTCCCGCACGCTCTTACCGGTTTCGGCGCAAATCTTGCCGACGATATCGCCATTGTGGTGGCCGATAAACGGGTTGAGGTAGGTGACGATGCCGATGGAGTTGTAAACATAGCTTTCGCACACCGCTTTGTTGGCGGTAATGCCGTTTACGCATTTTTCCAGCAGGTTATAGCAGGCGTTGGTCAGGATATGAATGGACTCGAACATTGCCTGGCCGATCACCGGTTCCATCACGTTCAGCTGCAGCTGGCCGGCTTCGGAGGCCATCGTGACCGTGGTGTCGTTGCCGATCACCTTGAAGCACACCTGGTTGACGACTTCCGGCACCACCGGGTTAACCTTGGCCGGCATGATGGACGAACCCGCCTGCAGCTCCGGCAGGTTGATTTCGTTCAGGCCAGCGCGCGGGCCGGAAGAGAGCAGGCGCAGGTCGTTACAGATTTTAGACAGCTTCACCGCCAGGCGCTTCAGCGAGCTATGCACCATAACGTAGGCACCGCAGTCGGAGGTGGCTTCAATCAGGTCTTCCGCCGGAATAACCGGCAGGTTGCTGACTTCCGCAAGTTTTTGTACCGCCAGCTGCTGATAGCCGTCCGGGGTATTCAGGCGCGTACCGATGGCGGTGGCGCCGAGGTTCACTTCCAGCAGCAGCTCCGCGGTACGCAGAATGCATTTTGTTTCTTCGTTCAGCAGCACGTTGAAGGCGTGGAATTCCTGACCGAGGGTCATCGGTACCGCATCCTGCAGCTGGGTACGACCCATTTTCATAACGTCCTGGAACTCAACGGCTTTACTCTGGAAGCCCTCGCCCAGCTGGTGAATGGCATCGGTTAATTTCAGCAGGGAGGCATAAACCGCGATGCGGAAACCGGTCGGGTAGGCATCGTTAGTGGACTGGCATTTGTTAACGTGGTCGTTCGGGTTCAGGTACTGGTATTCGCCTTTCTGGTGGCCCATCAGCTCAAGGCCGATATTCGCCAGCACTTCGTTGGTGTTCATGTTGACGGATGTACCCGCGCCGCCCTGGAACACATCAACCGGGAACTGATCCATGCACTTGCCGTTATTCAGCACTTCATCACATGCGGCAATAATGGTATTCGCGACGCCTTTAGGAATGGTTTGCAGCTCTTTGTTGGCCATGGCAGCGGCCTTTTTCACCATCACCATACCGCGTACAAACTCGGGAATATCGCTGATTTTGCTATTGCTAATGTAGAAGTTTTCAATCGCTCTCAGAGTATGAACGCCGTAGTAGGCGTCAGCTGGAACTTCCCTGGTACCCAACAGATCTTCTTCGATACGAATGTTGTTTAACATGTGAACCTTCTTTTTCAAGCTGCCAATGAATTCACCAAATACGCAGAATTTATAGGGTTTAGCGCATTTTCTCGCCGAAGATTATTTCCTTAATCGGCCTGGTGCCCACGATCATATGCTGATGATAGCGAATATCAGTAATCTTGATCACTTATTATGTAGCGGGGGCTATAAGAATTATTAATCTGTGAAATGAGTCACCGCTTTGCAGTTCTTGAAAAAAATAAGCGTTTCTGCTGATTGAAATGTGCCGCGTTAGCCCAATATTGATGGGATGCGAATAGCACATCTATAACTGCGGGTGCCGAGAGCGGCGCACGCTAATGAAGGAGACGCCGGTGCGTTGGATTCCGTTTTTTGCCTTTTTTTTATACGTTTATATTGAAATCTCGATCTTTATCCAGGTTTCCCATGTCCTGGGCGTGCTGCTGACGCTGATTCTGGTGATCTTTAGTTCGGTGGTCGGGATGTCGCTGGTGCGGAACCAGGGCTTCAAAAACTTTATGCTGATGCAGCAAAAAATGGCTGTCGGCGAAAGCCCGGCGGCGGAAATGATCAAAAGCGTGTCGCTGATTATTGCCGGTCTGCTGCTGCTGCTGCCGGGTTTCTTTACCGATTTCCTCGGCCTGCTGCTCCTGCTGCCGCCGGTGCAAAAACACCTGACCCTGAAGCTGATGCCGCATCTGCGCTTTAGCCGGATGCCGGGCGGCGGATTTAGCGCCGGAACCGGAGGCGGTGAGACCTTTGACGGGGAATATCAGCGTAAAGATGATGAGCGCGACCGTCTGGACCACAAAGACGACCGCTAATCCAGCAAACCCGGCAGCCGCCGGGCGCGTGGAGTGACAAGCCGGATACGCGCAGCGCGATCCGGCTTTTTTATTGGCGAACGCCTGGGGTTTCGCTCACCGACGGCGCCGGGGTAAAAGCAGCCACAGCGCCACCAGCACAATCAGCGCGTACAGGCTTTTCCAGCCGACCATCGCCAGCAGCAGCAGGCACAGAACGCTACCGATCGCCGCCAGCACCCGATAGCGCCCCCGCAGCAGCCGGCAGCCCGCCAGCATACACAGCAGATAGATCATAATAAAAATGCCGTTGGCGTAGACGATCAGCGCGTCGAGATTGATATCGAGCCAGTAAATGCACAGCGTGCTGATAACGCAGCAGGCCAGCACCGCATTGAGCGCATTGCGCGGGATTTGCCGGGCCGACAGGCGGGCGAGTCGGCTCTCCGGCTTGTACTGCGCCTGCGACCAGACCAGGCGGGCGAAGCTCTGGATATAGATATTGAGGCTGGCGAAGCAGGCGAGGTAGCCAATAACGCAGGCGACCCACAGCGCCTGGACGCCGAACAGGCGCACCACGATATCCGGCAACGACGCGGCGGCGGCCATTCCCTCGCCGAAGGCGTGAAAATGAAGCACCAGCACGGTACAGGCCCAGTAGACCGTACCGGCCAGCAGCAGGCCAATCATCAGCGCCCGCGGAAAATCGCGCTCCGGGGATTTAAATTCGGAAGCCAGGTGGGCAAAGGCTTCCAGGCCGACAAAGCACCAGAACATGACCGACAGCGCGGCAAAAAGCTGCGGCTGGTCGATATCTTGCGGCGCCGGGAAGGGGATTTGCGCCGGATGGATACCGCCGCGCCACCAGATCGCGACAATCAGGGCAACAATCAGTATCGCCACCAGCGTTTGCAGGTTGGCGCTGGAGCTGGCTCCGCGCGAACCCACCCACCAGATGATGGCCAGCGTCCCCAGTTCCGCGAACAGCAGCTGGCCGTCGTGCCAGCCAAACAGGGCCTGGCTGAAGCCGGTGGCGATATGCAACGCGGCGGGTAATCCCACCGGGATGACCGACAAAAATAGCCAGCCGGTGACGCGCTCCATGCGGGGACCGAACGCCATATTGACGAAATGCGCCACGCCGCCGGCGCTGGGATAGTGACGGCCGAGTACGGCAAAGACGATGGCTATCGGGAAGACCAGTAAAATCAGCGCCGGCCACGCCCACAGGCTGTTATCACCCGCAACCAGCGCGGCCAGAGCGGGAACGGCGAAGACGCCGGTGCCCAGTAATGATGTGGAGAGTAGGCCCACACGCTGAGCCAGCCCTAACTCCTGTTTCAAACCACTCATGATTCAACCCTGTCCCCGGCAAAACCCGAATGGTATCACAATCGTTTTTGCTTATGATGCCTGAGCGACGCGTTGTTAGTGTGCGCCCGGGCACGCGAAAAAACTTTTTTTTGACTCGCCCCTTGAAGCGGTAAAACTCCATCCCCATCTCTCAGGTCACTAGCCGGAAAACCGTATACGGGCCGGTGTCATCCATAACTGATAATGACTTTCTCAAAGGAGAGCTATCAATGAGTATTCGTCCGTTACATGATCGTGTGATCGTCAAACGTAAAGAAGTTGAAACCAAATCTGCTGGCGGCATCGTTCTGACCGGTTCTGCGGCAGCCAAATCAACTCGTGGCGAAATCATCGCTGTCGGTAAGGGCCGCATCCTGGAAAACGGAACCGTGCAGCCGCTGGACGTGAAAGTTGGCGATATCGTCATTTTCAACGACGGCTACGGCGTGAAATCTGAAAAGATCGACAATGAAGAAGTGTTGATCATGTCCGAAAGCGACATCCTGGCAATTGTTGAAGCCTAATCTGCGAACGACACTGAACATACGAATTTAAGGGAAAGATTAAAATGGCAGCTAAAGACGTAAAATTCGGTAACGACGCTCGTGTGAAAATGCTGCGCGGCGTAAACGTACTGGCAGATGCAGTTAAAGTGACACTGGGCCCGAAAGGCCGTAACGTTGTCCTGGACAAATCCTTCGGTGCGCCGACCATCACTAAAGACGGCGTTTCCGTAGCGCGTGAAATCGAGCTGGAAGACAAGTTCGAGAACATGGGCGCACAGATGGTGAAAGAAGTTGCCTCTAAAGCGAACGACGCTGCAGGCGACGGTACCACCACCGCAACCGTACTGGCTCAGGCGATCATCGCTGAAGGCCTGAAAGCCGTTGCTGCGGGCATGAACCCGATGGATCTGAAACGTGGTATCGACAAAGCCGTCGTTGCCGCTGTTGAAGAACTGAAAGCGCTGTCCGTACCGTGCTCCGACTCTAAAGCTATTGCTCAGGTTGGTACCATCTCCGCTAACTCCGACGAAACCGTAGGTAAACTGATCGCTGAAGCGATGGATAAAGTCGGTAAAGAAGGCGTTATCACCGTTGAAGACGGTACCGGTCTGGAAGACGAACTGGACGTGGTTGAAGGTATGCAGTTCGACCGCGGCTACCTGTCCCCGTACTTCATCAACAAGCCGGAAACCGGTGCCGTTGAGCTGGAAAGCCCGTTCATCCTGCTGGCTGACAAAAAAGTTTCCAATATCCGCGAAATGCTGCCGGTTCTGGAAGCCGTAGCGAAAGCCGGCAAACCGCTGGTTATCATCGCTGAAGACGTTGAAGGCGAAGCCCTGGCTACGCTGGTGGTTAACACCATGCGCGGCATCGTTAAAGTGGCTGCGGTTAAAGCACCTGGCTTCGGCGACCGTCGTAAAGCTATGCTGCAGGACATCGCGACTCTGACCGGCGGTACCGTTATCTCTGAAGAGATCGGTATGGAGCTGGAAAAAGCGACTCTGGAAGACCTGGGTCAGGCAAAACGCGTTGTGATCAACAAAGACACCACCACCATCATCGATGGCGTGGGTGAAGAAGGCGCTATCCAGGGCCGCGTGACTCAGATCCGTAAGCAGATCGAAGAAGCCACTTCTGATTATGACCGTGAAAAACTGCAGGAACGCGTTGCTAAACTGGCAGGCGGCGTTGCGGTTATCAAAGTCGGTGCAGCTACCGAAGTTGAAATGAAAGAGAAGAAAGCGCGCGTTGACGATGCCCTGCACGCGACCCGTGCTGCGGTAGAAGAAGGCGTGGTTGCCGGTGGTGGCGTCGCGCTGGTGCGCGTTGCGGCTAAACTGGCTGGCCTGACTGCTCAGAACGAAGATCAGAACGTCGGTATCAAAGTTGCGCTGCGCGCAATGGAAGCTCCGCTGCGTCAGATCGTGTCCAACGCCGGTGAAGAGCCGTCTGTGGTCACTAACAACGTGAAAGCGGGCGAAGGTAACTACGGTTACAACGCTGCGACTGAAGAATACGGCAACATGATCGACTTCGGTATCCTCGACCCAACTAAAGTGACCCGTTCTGCTCTGCAGTACGCGGCCTCCGTTGCTGGTCTGATGATCACTACCGAGTGCATGGTTACCGATCTGCCGAAAAGCGATGCGGCTGATTTAGGCGCTGCTGGCGGCATGGGCGGTATGGGTGGTATGGGCGGCATGATGTAATCATGTGCTCTACCCCTTAGAAACAAAGAAACCCCCGGGCAGAAATGCTCGGGGGTTTTTCTTTTTTCCGTCTTTTTAGTATAAGGTGTACATCCGGGCCAGCGCGTCCAGCTCATTGATCATGGGGAATAACATGCAGGTAAGATATTTAGCAGGGATTGTCGGCGCAGCGTTACTGTTAGCGGGTTGCAGTTCCAGCAACGAACTGAGCTCAGGCGGGCAGAGCGTACGCTTTGTTGAAGATAAGCCGGGGGCGGATTGCCAGCTGTTGGGGACCGCGAGCGGGAAGCAGAGCAACTGGCTCTCCGGGCAGAACGGCGGCGAGGGTGGCTCCATGCGCGGCGCGGCTAATGCGCTGCGTAACCAGGCCGCGGCAATGGGCGGCAACGTGATTTACGGCGTCAGCAGCCCGACGCAGAATCTGCTGTCGAGCTTTGTGCCGACCGATAGCGAAATGAACGGTCAGGTCTATAAGTGCCCGAACTGATCGCTTTCCCCTCTCTCCATTGGGGAGAGGGGAAAGAACGCTAGCTCTGTCGTAGCTGCAAATCCAGCGGCGTCTTGCTCGGCTCTCCGCCGATTTCTCGTGCCAGCTTCGGTACCATATAACCGGATACCAGCGTCAGCAGCTCGCGCATGATGGCCCGGGCTTCTTCATCTTCGACCATAAAGTGGGCCGCGCCCTGGACCTTATCCAGCACGTGCAGGTAATACGGCATCACCCCCGCATCAAATAGCGCATTGCTCAGGTTAGCCAGCGTCTGCGCGCTATCGTTGACTCCCCGCAGCAGTACGCTTTGATTGAGCAGCGTAACGCCAGCCTGGCGTAAACGCGCCATCGCCGCGCGAAACTCAGCGTCGATTTCATTGGCGTGGTTGATATGGTTCACCAGCAGTATCTGCAGCGAAGAGCGGGCGAAACGCGCGGCCAGCGTCCCGGTGATGCGCGCCGGGATCACGATGGGCAGCCGGCTGTGAATGCGCAGACGTTTAACGTGCGGGATCGCCTCCAGCTGGGTGAGCAGCCAGTCGAGCTCATGATCTTTCGCCATCAGCGGGTCGCCGCCGGAAAAAATAATCTCATCGAGCTGCGGATGGGCCGAAATATAGTCCATCGCGGCCTGCCAGTTGCGCTTATTGCCCTGGTTATCGGCATACGGGAAGTGTCTGCGGAAACAATAACGACAATTTACCGCACAGCCGCCTTTAACCAGCAGCAGCGCGCGGTTGGCGTATTTGTGCAGCAGGCCGGGCACGACGCTGTGCTGCTCCTCCAGCGGATCGGTGGAGAAACCGGGGGAGGCGATGAACTCTTCCTGCGAAGTAAGTACTTGACGTAAAAGAGGATCGTTGGGGTTTCCTCGCTCCATACGGGCGATGAAAGCCCGGGGAACTCGCAGCGCAAAGAGGCGCTTCGCATCGCGCCCTGCCAATAAGTTTGCATCAGCGTCTACATTTAAAAGATGCAGCAGTTCATCAGGACTGGTCACAACATCGGCAAGTTGCGTTAACCAATCTTCTCTGGATGGGGTATTTAGGGTTACAATATGCGCCATTTTGTGGCTTAGCTACCAATTAACAATTTCAGAGGGCCTTATGGCGACTTACTATAGCAACGATTTTCGTGCCGGTCTTAAAATCATGATGGACGGCGAACCTTATGCCGTTGAAGCGAGTGAATTCGTAAAACCGGGAAAAGGCCAGGCTTTCGCCCGCGTTAAGCTGCGTCGCCTGCTGACCGGCACCCGCGTAGAAAAAACCTTCAAGTCTACCGACTCCGCTGAAGGCGCAGACGTTGTGGATATGAACCTGACTTACCTGTACAACGACGGTGAGTTCTATCACTTCATGAACAACTCCACTTTCGAGCAGCTGGCTGCCGATGCGAAAGCCGTTGGTGAAAGCGCTAAATGGCTGCTGGATCAGGCTGAGTGCATCGTGACCCTGTGGAACGGTCAGCCTATCTCCGTGACCCCGCCGAACTTCGTTGAGCTGGAAATCGTTGAAACCGATCCGGGTCTGAAAGGCGATACCGCAGGTACCGGCGGTAAACCGGCTACCCTGACCACTGGAGCAGTGGTTAAAGTTCCGCTGTTTGTGCAGATTGGCGAAGTGATTAAAGTGGATACCCGCTCTGGCGAATACGTATCCCGCGTGAAGTAATTCACGTCTCAGGTGGTTGGCGCAGCGCGACGCTGCGCCCTCTATGGCGCGCAAGCTATCGATAGCAGGCAAGGACGATGAACAACACCTTAAAGCTTATGGCATTGCTGCTTCTCAGCGGCGCTCTGCTGGCCGGCTGTCATACGGTCCACGGCGTTGGCGAAGATATCCGCAGCCTGGGGCACGCCATCTCTCACGCCGCCAGCTAAACACCGATTTTCTCTCCTCTTCTTCTGAATTCGCGCCTCCCGGCGTACCGCATCGCTTTTTGTCTTAAAAAACGCTGAGATCCCTTCATCCCGGGTCAGTTTGTCTATGCTTATAGGGCACGATAACTAAAACTGGTAAATAAGGATGACATTATGGTGAAAAAAGCGATTGCAGCGTTCTTTACGGTTTTGGCGCTCTCCTCTGTGCTGACCGCATGTAATACAACGCGTGGTGTCGGTCAGGATATTTCAGAAGGCGGCAGCGCCATTTCCGGCGCGGCGACGAAAGCCCAGCAATAGACCTGACGGTACGGTCGCCGGCCGTACCGTTCTTTTCATCTCCTGCGCCGTTGTTTATAATATCCGCGCTTTTTCACTCACCTTGCGGGACGACCCGTAAGCGTACCGCATCCGGGGACGGCCCCATCTAGGGAGCCTTATGTCCTGGTTAATTTTGTTTATCGCCGGCCTGCTGGAAGTGGTCTGGGCGGTTGGTCTGAAGTACACCCACGGTTTTAGCCGCCTGATACCCAGCGCCATCACCATAGTGGCAATGGTGGTCAGCATGGCGCTGCTGTCATGGGCGATGAAAACGCTGCCGGTAGGCACCGCTTACGCGGTGTGGACGGGCATTGGCGCCGTCGGCGCGGCGATTGCCGGTATCGTGTTACTGGGCGAGTCCGCCAGCCCGATGCGTATTGCCAGCCTGGCGTGCATCGTCATCGGTATTATCGGCCTCAAGCTCAGCGCCCATTAATAGCGCTGGTTTACCCAGATCAGCTTGCTCACGTCGAAGCCCTGCCGGGAGGCGATATCCAGCATCTGCTGTTTCACCTCCGGCTCGATTTTCGGCGTGCGCGCCAGCAGCCAGAGATAATCCCGATCCGGTCCGCACACCAGCGCGTAGCGATAATCTTTGTCGAGCGCAATGACGTTGTAGCCGCCGTAGAAGGGGCCAAAAAAGGAGACTTTTAGCGCCGCCCGATTGGTCTCGCCGGTGAAGTAGGCCACGCCATCCGTTTTTTGCCATACGCCGCGATCGGGGTTATAGCCTTTATTGACGACGTTCAGCCCGCCGTCGTCGCGCAGGCTGTAGGTTGCTGTGACCTTCTCCAGGCCGCGCTCAAAGCTATGGTCGAAGCGGGCGATTTCATACCAGGTGCCGAGATAGCGCTGGGTATCAAACGGGCTGGCCACCGTCACGCCCTGCGGAGGCGTCGGGGTGCTACAGGCAACAACCAGAAACGAGGCGGCAACAGCGGCAATCATTGGCAGCAGACGCATACTATTTTCCTTGCTGGTTTTTAGCTAAGTGTAGATTCTGGCGAGGGAAAGACGGGAAAATATTCAGCAAAAGAGAGCCCGGTAACATTACGCCACCGGGCATCAGGACGTTTAGATAAACAATACTCCGACCAGCGTTACCACGCTCAGAATGGCGGCCAGTCCGTAGAACACCCACTTCCCGTTAGGGACGTGAATTTTCAGGTCATGCATGGCGTGATGAATGCGGTGGAGCCCGCACCACAGCGGCAGGACGATCATCAGGAAGATAAATGCCCGGCCAATAAAGCTCTGGGCAAAGCCAAGCACGCGTTCGTAGCTGAAGGCGTCAGCGGGCGCCAGGCCTAGCGGCAGCAGAATACCGACCAGCAGTATCATCACCGGAGTAATAATGGCGCTCCACATGCCGCCGGCGCCAAACAGCCCCCAGAATACCGGTTCATCGGAACGTTTTGGGTTGGGATTGATCATTCCAGCCTCCTTACCAGAACAGGGCGATAAGCAGGATCGCCGCTGTTGCTACCGCAGTCACCACCCAAAGCCCTTTAATAACCGGCTCTGGCCCCATTTTCTCGCCTTTGACAATGATATTGGCGGCTTTCGGCGCCAGTTCGAACCAGGTTTTGCTATGCAGCAGCGCTGCGCCCAGGGCGATCAGGTTGAGGATCACCACCAGCGGATTTTGCAGGAAGCCAACGTATCCCGCCCAGCTTTCCGCCCCGTGCTTCAGGGAAAACAGTCCGTAAATCAGGATGATGCTGAACCAGACGGCCGGTACCGCCGTTCCTTCACGCAGCATGTAGAAGCGATAAAACGGCAGCTTTTTCCACCAGGTGGACGTCATCGGCCGCACGTAGGGCTTGCGTTTAGTCGTCATAATGCACTCCTTAGCGTGGTTTCAGGGTGGCGATAAGAAAGTCTTTCGAGCTTTCTACCTTGCCCTGCTGAATGGCGGCCGCCGGGTCGACGTGCTTCGGGCAGACTTCCGAGCAGTAGCCCACGAAGGTACAGGTCCAGACGCCGTTCTGACCGTTAAGCTGCGCCATACGTTCCTTTTTCCCGTGGTCGCGGCTGTCCTCGTTGTAACGATGGGCGAGGGTGATGGCCGCCGGGCCGATAAACTCCGGGTTAAGGCCAAACTGTGGGCAGGCGGCGTAGCACAGGCCGCAGTTGATGCAGCCGGAGAACTGATGGTACTTCGCCATCTGCGCCGGAGTCTGTTTGTTTGGCCCCTGATCCGGGGTACGCGGGTTGCCGATAATATAGGGCTTAATCGCCTCCAGGCTCTCGATAAAGTGGGTCATATCGACCACCAGATCGCGCTCGATCGGGAAGTTAGCCAGCGCTTCGACCTTAATGCCCTTGGTGTATTCACGCAGGAAGGTTTTACATGCCAGCTTCGGCACCTTGTTGACCATCATCCCGCAGGAGCCGCAAATCGCCATCCGGCAGGACCAGCGGTAGCTGAGATCCGCCGCGAGGTTGTCTTTGATATAGCCTAGCGCGTCGAGCAGTGAGGTTTGCTCGTCATAAGGAACCTCATAGAACGCGCTGTGCGGCGCGGTGTCCACTTCCGGGTTGTAGCGCACCACCTCGATTTTCAGGTTCTTCATCTCAGCCATTGCTCGTCTCCTTCTTCTCGGCTGCTTCCGCTTCTGCGCCATATACGCGTTTTGCCGGCGGCAGAGTGGTGATCTTCACATCGCCATACTCGAGGCGCGTGGTGCCATCGGCATCGCGGAATGCGAGCGTATGCTTGAGGAAATTGACGTCGTCGCGCTCGGTGCAGCCTTCATCCAGACGCTGATGCGCGCCGCGGGACTCTTTACGCGCAAGGGCAGAGTGGGCCATACATTCCGCCACGTTCAGCCCGTGACCCAGCTCGATGGTATACAGCAGGTCGGTATTGAACACGCTGGAGCTGTCGGTAATGCGTACGCGCCTGAAGCGCTCCTGCAGCTCCGCCAGCTTATCGACGGTTTTCTGCATCAGCTCCGGCGTACGGTAGATCCCGCAGCCTTCTTCCATTGACAGGCCCATCTCGTCGCGAATCTTCGCCCAGTTCTCGTCGCCTTCCTGATTGATAAGATCTTTCAGCCGTTTTTCTACGTCGGCGGTCTGCGCATCCAGCGCGCTCACGTTGGCTTCTTTGGCCTCAGCCGCTCGCCTGATGGCCTGCTCGCCGGCGAGGCGGCCAAAGACCACCAGCTCTGCCAGCGAGTTGGAGCCAAGGCGGTTGGCGCCGTGAAGGCCGACCGACGAGCATTCGCCCACGGCGAACAGCCCCTTGATGCGGCTTTCACAGTTCTGGTCGGTTTCGATACCGCCCATGGTGTAGTGCGCGGTTGGGCGTACAGGAATCGGCTCTTTAACCGGGTCGACGCCGACGTAGGCCTTCGCCAGTTCGCAGATAAAGGGCAGGCGCTCCAGCAGCTTTTTCTCACCTAAATGGCGCAGGTCGAGATAAACCACGTCGCCGCGCGGCGTTGGAATGGTGTTGCCTTTACGCCATTCGTGCCAGAAGGCCTGGGAGACCTTGTCGCGCGGGCCGAGCTCCATATATTTGTTTTTCGGCTCGCCGAGCGGCGTTTCCGGACCCATGCCGTAATCCTGCAGGTAGCGATAGCCGTCCTTGTTGACCAGAATGCCGCCTTCGCCGCGGCAGCCTTCCGTCATCAGAATACCGGAGCCAGGAAGGCCGGTCGGGTGATACTGCACGAACTCCATATCGCGCAGAGGAACGCCGTGGCTAAGCGCGATGCCCATCCCGTCGCCGGTGACGATGCCGCCGTTGGTGTTGTAGCGATAGACGCGTCCTGCGCCGCCGGTGGCCATCACCACCGCGTTAGCGCGGATTTGCACCAGCGAGCCTTCCATCATATTCATCGCCACCAGGCCACGGGCCTGGCCATCGTCGACCAGAATATCGAGGACGAAATGCTCGTCGAAACGCTGGATCTGCGGGAACTGAAGGGAGGTCTGGAACAGGGTATGCAGCATATGGAAGCCGGTTTTATCGGCGGCGAACCACGTGCGTTCGATTTTCATCCCGCCGAAGCGGCGGACGTTGACGCTACCGTCAGGACGGCGGCTCCACGGGCATCCCCACTGTTCGAGCTGGGTCATTTCCGTCGGGCAATGATGGACGAAGTAGTCGACGACATCCTGCTCACAAAGCCAGTCGCCGCCGGCTACGGTGTCGTGAAAATGGTACTCAAAGCTGTCATGATCCTGGGTCACGGCGGCGGAGCCGCCTTCAGCCGCAACGGTGTGGCTGCGCATGGGGTAGACTTTTGAAATCAGTGCGATTTTGGCATTTGGATTAGCCTGCGCTGCGGCGATTGCAGCGCGAAGACCTGCTCCGCCAGCGCCAATTACGGCAAGATCGGCTTGAAAAGTTTGCACGACATTCCTCCAGTTTTTGTTTATTTCGCCGCCGGGCTGGCGAAAATGTGTCACTGCTCCTTTATAGGTAAAGAAGTATAGCCTTAGGGTCGGTAGGGAAAATTGACGTGTTCGATTTTTTTATCGATATGTGCGGTGATTTATCAGCGCGATTGATGCTTCCTGGTGATTTATAAATTTTCTGAATTCTTTAAGGCGCCGTCGGCACAAAATTTGTCTCACCCGCCGGTTACGAGTAGACTTCGTGCCCTTGTCTGAAATCGGAGAAAGTACCATGAGCGAGACGGCAACCTGGCAGCCGAGCGCGTCTATCCCAAACCTGTTAAAACGCGCGGCTGTGATGGCGGAAATTCGTCGTTTCTTTACCGACCGCGGCGTGCTGGAGGTGGAGACGCCCTGCATGAGTCAGGCAACGGTAACGGATATTCACCTGTTTCCGTTCCAGACCCGTTTCGTTGGCCCCGGCTATTCGCAGGGGATGGATCTGTATCTGATGACCAGCCCGGAATACCATATGAAGCGCCTGCTGGCAGCGGGCTGCGGTCCGGTCTTCCAGCTGTGCCGCAGCTTCCGCAATGAAGAGATGGGGCGTCACCACAACCCGGAATTCACCATGCTGGAGTGGTATCGTCCGTGCTATGACATGTATCGTCTGATTAACGAGGTCGATGATTTACTGCAGCAGGTGCTGGAGTGTCAGCCGGCGGAAAGCCTCTCCTATCAGCAGGCGTTTCTGCGCCACCTCGAGCTCGACCCGCTATCAGCCGACAAGACCCAGCTGCGCGAAGCGGCAGCGAAGCTCGATCTGAGCAATATCGCCGATACGGAAGAAGATAGGGATACGCTGCTGCAGCTGCTGTTTACCATGGGCGTCGAGCCGCATATCGGCAAGGACCGTCCGACCTTTATCTATCACTTCCCGGCAAGCCAGGCGTCGCTGGCGCAGATCAGCACCGAAGATCACCGCGTTGCGGAGCGCTTTGAGGTCTATTACAAGGGAATTGAGCTGGCGAACGGCTTCCACGAGCTGACCGACGCCCGCGAACAGCAGCAGCGTTTCGAGCAGGATAACCGCAAGCGTGCGGCCCGCGGCCTGCCGCAGCAGCCGATTGACGGCAATCTGCTGGAAGCCCTGAAGGCGGGCCTCCCGGACTGCTCCGGCGTGGCGCTGGGGGTCGATCGCGTGGTGATGCTGGCGCTGGGGGCTGAAAGCATCGGCGAAGTGATCGCCTTTACCGTCGATCGCGCCTGACCTGGCCGAATATCTCTCTCTGGCCGCGCAAGGCCAGGGGGCAGCCCCTACCCGGCGCACGAGCCGCCGGGTAGGGGCTAACTTACAGGCTGCCCGCCGTGCGGCTGGATTTCCCCGCTGAGGTCATGGCTCTGCTGCTCTTCCTGCCGTCAATGCTTTCCAGACGCATCTGGAACGGCGGGAACGGCATGTCGATACCGTGCTCGCGATAGCCTGCCAGAATCAGCTTATGGATCTCGTGGCGCAGCGGCATACGGTGGCCCATCTCGGCGGCGTAGATACGCAGCTCGAAAATCTGAATCCCCTGCTGCAGATCGACGAGGAAGGCCTCGGGCGCCGGCGTATCGATAACCAGCGAGCAGCGGTGGGCGGCGTTAATCAGAATCTGCGTGACCTCTTCGGTATTCGCATCCGCCGGGGCCGGCACCGTCAGCACCACGCGGGTGACGGAGTCAGACAGCGACCAGTTGATAAACTGCTCGGTGATGAACGCCTTATTCGGCACGATAATCTCTTTCCGGTCCCAGTCGCTGATGGTGGTGGCGCGGGTATTGATGCGGGTGATGCTGCCGGTCAGATCGCGGATGGTCACCGTATCGCCAATACGTATCGGCTTTTCAAACAGAATAATCAGACCTGAGATAAAGTTGGCGAAGATCTCCTGTAAGCCAAAACCGAGGCCGACGCCGAGCGCCGCTACCAGCCACTGCAGCTTCGCCCACTCAATACCGATCATCGAGAAGCCCATCAGGCCGCCAATCAGCATCAGCAGGTATTTGGTAATGGTGGTGATCGCGTAGCCGGTGCCCGGCGTGAGGTCCAGGTGCTGCAGAATCGCCAGCTCCAGCAGCGCAGGGAGGTTGCGTACCAGCTGGGTGGTGATAATCAGCACCAGAATCGCGATCAGCACCGCCCCAAGCGTAATCGGCTCGAGGCTTTCAACGCCCTGCACCGTAGAGGTCGCATCCCACAGCGAGATATTCTCGAGGAAGCCAAACGCTGAATGGATTTCTGACCACAGCACGATCACCGAGACCAGGGCTACCAGCATCAGCAGCGAGCGCACCAGCCGCAGCGACCGGGTACTGATCGCATCGAGATCGATTTCACTGACGTCGATCTCCGCGGACCCTTCAGGGCTGCTGGAGTGCGCGATCTCATCTTCGCCCCGCGCGCGTTGGGCAAGAATTTCCGCCCGCCGATGCTTGGCGCGATCGAAGGCCAGCCGGCGGCGCTGAATCAGCATCCAGCGGCGGATGATGTGATAGACCACGAGCAGTAAGAACCAGATCGCCACCGACGTTTCCAGCCTGGCCAGCAGCGCCTGGGCGGTCGCCAGGTAGCCGATGGCCGCCGCCAGCATGGCAATGAGCGGCGCGCCCAGCAGCAGGTTCCATAGCATGCGGTTAACCATATTATCGCCGCTCCCTGATTTATCGAGATACAGCGGAATACCGGCATGCTTGAGGCTCAGCGTGACCAGCGCCAGCGCCCCGCAAATCAACAGGAAGCACAGGCGGCCGAGGGAGGCCGAGAACTCACGGTCGTTGAGGTTATCGAACATAATCAGCGCAATGATCAGCGGGACGATCAGCCCGATGCTCATCAGGTAGTAGCGCATGGCCTTGGTGACCCGGCTACGCGGCCAGCCGAAGTGGGCGATAAACAGGCCGTTCGGACGCGCAAAGGTGGCGCAAATCATCACTACCCACAGCAGCGGTACCGTGGCGGTGACGCTTTCGCCGATGGCCACCGCCAGCGGGAAGGGCCAGGCGGATTGCAGACCATAGCCCAGGGTCATCCACAGCACCGGGAGCGGCGAGGCTACCAGAATCGACCAGAACACGGTGCGCAGGGTGAGCCAGAAATGGTCCTGGGTCACTTTGCCAACGCGGGCGCTGGAACGCTCAAGGAAGCGGGTGAAGTGGCGACGCGAGCTGATGCTGAAACCAACCAGAATCAGCGCGCCAAACAGCGGCAGCAGCGTCTCCTTGCTGGTTAACATCATCGCGCTGGCTTTGCCTAGCTGGCTGACGGTATCGAGAGAGACCAGGCGACGCAGATCGTGAGCAATTTCCAGCGGCCATGAAAAACCGATTGGGCTGACGTCCGAGGTCCAGAACAGATAGCGGTGGGTCGCTTCGTTCATCTCTTTCAGGGCGTCTTCAAGCTGGCCGTTAGCCACTTTGAGCTTGGTCAGCTCCAGAATCAGCGTATCGCCGCCCTGCAGCAGCGAGTTGAGCAGCTCGCTTTGCGTGCGCAGCTGCGCTTCAAGAATACGATTCTGCTCGCTGGTCAGCGCCTGACCGTCGGCCTGGCGCAGCTGACGGAGCTGCGTCTGGCTGCCGAGGAGGTCCTCAAAGCGCAGCCGCTGCACCCGCAGCTGGGCCATTTCGGTATCCAACTGCTGGGGTTTTGGCGTCTCCGGCAGACGGGCGACCTGGGCGCGTAGCGCTTCGCCCAGCAGGCTGGAGGCGCCCAGCCACTGCGACTGCTCGCGCAGCGTATTGAGCGCCTGGCGAACCTGGAGCGTCTGGCTGGAGGCCTGACGCTGCTGTGAAGCAACCAGGTCCATGCGCTGAGCCTGCTGGTTTAACGCCTGCGACAGCTCGCGGTTAACTTTAAACTGGGCCACCAGCTCCGGCGGCAGGTTTTCACTGTTCTCCGCCAGCAGCTCGGTGCTTTCCAGCGCCTTTTCGGCTTCGCGCTGGCGCTGGCTGTTGAGCTGATTACGCAAGCCCTGCAGGTAGCCGTCGAGCAGCTTGCTTTGCTTTTGCGCCAGATCGGCGCGCATGCGCGACAGCTCCTGGCGATTGTTGGCGGAGAGCTGCGCCAGGTCCAGCTCGTTGACCAGCGCTTTCAGGCGCGCGGATTCCGCCTGCAGGCTCAGATTTTGTGCCTGTGCCAGCGGCGTATTGCTGGTCTGCGCGCCGACGCGGCGCTCAACGTCGTTCAGCTGACGGCGGGCGTCGGTTTGCTGCTGCGGAAGCTGGTTGAGCGAATCGGCGATATCGCGGGCGCGCTCCTGCTCCTGCTGGGCCTGACGGCTGGCTTCGAGCAGCTGGCTGCTGACCTGCAGGATTTCCTGATTCAGGGCATCGGTGGAGAGCGTCGTTGATACCTGGCGCGGTTCATCGGCCAGGTTGTTGATCTGCGAACGCAGGGTCTGGAACAGCTTGGGGAAGTTATCGATAACCTGCTGATACTGACGCGTACGCTCGAGGGAAGCGCTACGCTCCTCCAGCGCGTTCAGAGCGGACTGTAGCGCTTCTACGGTACCAGGCTGGGCGGGTTTTGCCGCCTTCGCCTGTTCCAGTTCCTGAGCTATCTGTTTCGCGTCCGGGGCTGTCGCTGCGTACGCCCCCAGACTGAGGCTCCAGGCCAGCAGGAAAATATATATCAGGCGCACGGCATAACCCTTTTTGTCAGCTATTAACCTTCGTCTTGCGTATCGTCGCTCAGAATGCTGGCGTCGCCTTCGGTCGTGGACATGGTCTCAACGGCGGTTGCCAGCGGTTGACCAAGCTTAGTGACCGAGAGGTTCTGCAGCTGTTCGAGCAGTTTTACCTTGCCCGGGGCAAACAGGTTGATCACCGTCGAACCGAGTTTGAAGCGACCCATCTCCTGGCCTTTCAGCAGGGCAATGGAACCTTCGCTGTCGCCCGCAGGCCAGGTCCAGCGCTTAATGACGCCTTCACGCGGCGGGGTAACGGTACCGGACCACACGGTTTCAATGCTGCCAACGATGGTCGCACCGACCAGAATTTGCGCCATCGGACCAAATTCAGTATCGAACAGGCAGATGACGCGCTCGTTGCGGGCGAACAGATTCGGTACGTTCTGCGCGGTCAGGTGGTTAACGGAGAACAGATCGCCCGGGACGTAGATCATTTCGCGCAGAATACCGTTACACGGCATGTGGACGCGGTGGTAGTCACGCGGCGACAGATAGGTGGTTGCGAAGTTACCGTTGCGGAACAGCTCGGCCATCTGGTAATTACCGGCCAGCAGCGCTTCCAGCGTGTAGTTGTGGCCTTTGGCCTGCAGGATTTTATCGTCTTCGATAGCTCCCAGCTGGCTAATTGCGCCATCGGCAGGCATGACCAGCACGTTCGGATCGGTGTTCAGCGGACGTGCTTCATCACGCAGCGGTCGAACAAAGAAATCGTTAAAGGTGCGGTAGCTGGCGGTATCGGGCTTCTGCGCCTCTTTCATATCGACCTTGTAGCACTTCACGAACAGGTCGATGACCAGTTTCGTCAGCCAGCCCGCTCGTTTGCTCGCACCCCAGCCTGCGAGGCGGGTAAGCCACAGTTTAGGCAGAATGTATTGCAGCGAAAGTTTAAGATCGTTTAACAAGGTAGCCTCCAGGCCATTATTTGTCGTTCCTGACCCCGCAAAGCGTCGGGGACCTGAAAAAGGGGTCGATTCTATACGTAAACGCATCCGGGTTGCATCAAGGCTGCAGGTCTGCGAATCCCCGGCAGCATAGAGAGCTATGTGGGCGGGGGGAATACGCGCAGCCAACGCAGAGCAGCCTGAAGGATGAAACGTATAGCGACGCTCAGCTTAAATGTCAGTCATCGGATGATGAAAAGCTTTTACGCGTTTTTACCTGCACTTCGTTCATGCTTTCCAGAATGCGGTGGTAGTTTTCAAAACGGCGCTCATTGATGCTGCCATTTTCAACCGCTTCGCGAATCGCGCAGCCCGGATCGGTATCATGCTTGCAGTCGCGATATTTGCAACGGCCTAAATAATCGTGAAATTCGACAAAACCGTTGGTGATTTGTTCCGCATCAAGATGCCAGAGGCCAAATTCGCGCACGCCAGGGGAGTCAATCACGTCGCCGCCCTGCGGGAAGTGATAGAGGCGCGCGGCGGTGGTGGTGTGCTGGCCAAGGCCCGAGTTGTCAGAGACGTCGTTGGTCAGGATCCGATCGTCGTTCAGGCCCAGCAGCGCGTTCAGCAGGCTGGATTTACCCACCCCGGACTGCCCGGCAAAGATGCTGATGCGGCCGGTGAGGGCCTCTTCAAGCGGCTTCAGACCGTCCTGGGTCCGGCTTGATACCATCAGCACGGGATAGCCAATTTTGCGGTAGATATCCATCTGCTCATTGACGAACGCTAAGGCGTCCTCGTCCAGCAGGTCGATCTTGTTGAGCACAATCAGCGGCTCGACGTCCAGGGCTTCGCTCGCCACCAGATAGCGGTCAATAATGTTTAACGACAGTTCGGGTAAAATCGCGGAAACGATGACGATCTGATCGATGTTGGCGGCGATGGGCTTAACGCCATCATAGAAATCCGGACGCGTCAGGACCGAGGTCCGCTCGTGCACGGCCTCAACGATACCTTTTACTCTAACGCCGTCAGCGGCGTCTTTGCCTGGGCGCCAGACTACGCGATCGCCGGTTACCAGCGAACGGATCGTCCGGCGAATGTTGCAGCGGTGGACGCCACCGTCAACGGATTCGACATCGGCATGCATGCCGAAGCGGCTGATGACGATGCCTTCGGAGGTCTCGCCAAACAGATTGTCATCGTAGTCGGCCTTCTCCGAAGTCGTTTTCAGGCGGCGCTGGTGGTTGGCCTTGACGCGGCGCTGTTGGCCTTTGGAGAGTTTATTTTTACTCAATCGAACTGGCTCCTGGTCGCCCTGTAGGGGCAAAACCTCTATGATACACGCTATTTTAGATGAATATAGTCACGCAAGAAGGGTGGAAAATAGCATGAGTGCAGATGAAAACAACCTGATTTGGATCGATCTTGAAATGACGGGGCTGGATCCGGAGCGCGATCGCATTATCGAAATCGCCACCCTGGTGACCGATGCAAACCTCAACATTCTGGCGGAAGGGCCGACGATTGCGGTACACCAGTCTGATGCGCAGCTGGCGCTGATGGACGAGTGGAACGTGCGCACGCATACCGGCAGCGGGCTGGTGGATCGCGTCAAGGCCAGCACCGTGGGCGATCGCGAAGCGGAGCTGGCGACTATCGAATTCCTCAAGCAGTGGGTGCCTGCGGGTAAATCGCCGATTTGCGGCAACAGCATTGGCCAGGACCGCCGCTTTCTCTTTAAATATATGCCCGAGCTGGAAGAGTACTTTCACTATCGCTACCTTGACGTCAGCACCCTGAAAGAGCTGGCGCGCCGCTGGAAGCCGGAAATCCTCGATGGCTTTAAAAAGCAGGGCACCCATCAGGCGATGGACGATATTCGCGAATCGGTGGCGGAGCTGGCCTACTACCGCGAGCACTTTATCAAGCTGTAATCGTGCTGCCGGGGTCGGACGCCCCGGCGACAGGCCAGAACTATTTAAACCACTTTTGCTCCATTTGCCCGAATTCAGGGGAGGCCTTGACGACCTCCAGCGCGGCATTTAGCGCATTGAGCAGTTCAGGGTCATCCTGACGCACCGCGATCGCCAACTGCTTGCCATAATATTTGGCATCGGTTGCCTGCTCGTCGATGATGGCGTAATCCGGATTGTCCTGCAGCCATGTCTCGGCGCTGGCGCGATCGCTCATCACCCCGATAACGCTCCCCTCTTTCAGCGCGCTGAACGCGGCGTCGTTGCTATCGTAAGAGACGACGTTTACCTCTTTTTGCTTATCGTGCAGATAGCGCTGGTGAATGCTGCCTTTCGCGACGCCGAGTTTTTGGCCTTTCAGGTCAGCAAAACCGTGGGCGCTATTCTTCGCGGTGACAACCACGCCGGACAGCTGCTGACGATAGGGCTGAGTGAAGGCTACCCGCCTTTCGCGCATCGGGACGATCTCGATCCCGGCGATGATGGCGTCGAATTTCTTAAAGCGCAGCGCCGGGATCAGGGTATCGAAGCTCTGGGGCGTAAATGTGCACTCAGCCTGCATCTGTTTACAGAGCGCCCTGGCGAGATCGATATCAAAACCGGCAGGCTGGTTTTTGGCGTTGACGGTTTCGAAGGGCGGATTGGCCGTCGTGGTACCAAAATGCAGCGTCGTTGCCGATGCCGTTCCCATAGCTAGCGCGATCAGCAGCAGGAAGGAGAGCGTATTTTTCATCTTAATTTCCCTGTTTGTCATTGTTGTTGACCGTCTATGGGGAGATCGTACCCGCAGACCGGGGCGATTTTGCGCCTTTAACAAGGTGTGAAAAAGTTATTTTGCCTTACGCGCTGCTTATTTATACAATTCAGGACGCTATCTGGCGATAAAATGTCCATTCAGATAAAAATAGAAAAAAAGTGCTCGCTGGGGGGTTGCAGCTAAATCGAATTCTCGTATAATGCGCCTCCCGTGACGAAGCAGAAATGCAAATCACGACGCCATAGAAATATGGCAAGAAGTACGCGGGAATAGCTCAGTTGGTAGAGCACGACCTTGCCAAGGTCGGGGTCGCGAGTTCGAGTCTCGTTTCCCGCTCCAAAATTTGAAAGGCACTATCCTAATCACAGGATTTCGGCTTGCGGTAAAGCTACTCAGGTAGCGGCAGGTTGAAAGACGAAGATTAAGCGGGAATAGCTCAGTTGGTAGAGCACGACCTTGCCAAGGTCGGGGTCGCGAGTTCGAGTCTCGTTTCCCGCTCCAAATTTGATAGTTACCACACCCAAGCGGGAATAGCTCAGTTGGTAGAGCACGACCTTGCCAAGGTCGGGGTCGCGAGTTCGAGTCTCGTTTCCCGCTCCAAAATTTCTTCCTCATACTCAATTTATCCACAGTGCAAATCGCGCCGGGGATGCCTTCCGTTGAATACGGGAAAATACTGTAAACAGAGTTATCCACAGGTTAAATGCAAACGACGCGTTGCTGAAAAACTTCGACTTTTGAATAATATCAATTCATCTCATTGAAATTTAACAATAAAATTTCATTTCAAAGTGTTAATACGATCACTTGACGTTCGTCTGCATGTTGAAACGCAATGTGTTTTTGTTTTTATTCACAGCCTGTGAATGAATCAGGCGTCTCTCGGCAGCCCTTTTTCAATCACCCTGACCAGACGCTGTTTCTTCGGCAGCTGCACCTCAACCGCGCCGGCATTGCGCCTGGCAATTTGCTGCTCTATCGCCCACTCGATATGCTCATCGAGAAGCGGATGCTCGCCCCGACGGCTCTCAAGCGCCTTGAGATTCGCTTCATCCCACGGAGCATTTCCCAGCGCAACGGCAATGTTGCGTAACCAGCGCAGATGGCCAATACGGCGAATTGCCGATCCTTCGGTCACCTTCAGAAAATGACCCTCACTCCAGGCAAACAGCTCTACCAGCGGCGGCGCGTGCAGCGCTTTTCGCGGGCTGAAATCCTCTTCATCCGTGAGCTGGGAAAAGCGGTTCCACGGGCAAATCAGCTGGCAGTCGTCGCAGCCGTAAATGCGGTTGCCGATCAGCGGACGGAACTCGGCGGGTATCGCGCCTTCCAGCTCAATGGTCAAATAGGAGATGCAGCGGCGGGCGTCGACGGTATAGGGCTCGACGATCGCGCCGGTCGGACAGATCGTCATACAGGCCACGCAGCGCCCGCACTCTTCGGCGACCGGCCGATCGACGGGCAGGGGGATATCAACCAGCAGCTCGCCGAGGAAAAAGAACGAGCCGGCATCGCGGTTAATAATAAGCGAGTGCTTGCCCGTCCAGCCAAGACCCGCTTTTTCCGCCAAAGGACGCTCCAGAACAGGCGCGGAATCGACAAACGGTCTAAAATTGAGCGAAGCACAGTGTTCCTGAATCATCTCACCAAGTTTTTTCAGGCGGTTACGTAGCAGCTTATGATAATCACGCCCAAGGGCATAACGGCTGACGTAACCCAGCGCGGGATCTTTCAGGGTGCGGGCAAAAGCGGCATTCGCTGGCAGGTAGTTCATCCGTACGCTGATGACGCGTAACGTACCGGGAAGAAGCTCATGAGGGCGCGCGCGCATCATGCCGTGGCGCGCCATCCATTCCATCTCTCCGTGGTATTGTTTGTCCAGCCATGCCTGCAGTTTGGGTTCGTTGACGCTGAGATCGGTATCGGTGATACCCACCTGCTGGAACCCTAATTCAGTGCCCCATTGCTTGATTTGCTGCGCTAACTTATTGAGATCGAGGGGCTGTAACATGATGGACCATACAATGACGAAATACTCCGTCAGTATACCACACTTCATCTGGCCTGCAGAGGCGCTACGACGCGCGGAAAAAGAGGCTGCGGACAGCCTCGGGCTGACCCTGTTTGAGCTGATGCGCCGGGCGGGAGAAGCGGCTTTCCAGCTGGCGCGAAGCCAGTATCCTGCCGGCCAGCGCTGGCTGATTCTTTGCGGCCACGGCAACAACGGCGGCGACGGCTACGTCGTTGCGCGCCTGGCGCAGGCTGAAGGGATTGAGGTAACGCTGCTGGCGCTGGAGAGCGAGAAGCCGCTGCCGGAGGAAGCGCACGCCGCACGCGAAGAGTGGCTCAACGCTGGCGGAACGATCCACGCGGCGGATATTGCCTGGCCGGAAGAGATCTCGCTGATTATTGACGGACTGCTGGGCACCGGCCTGTGCAGCGCTCCGCGCAAGCCTGTCGCGACGCTGATCGCGCGCGCGAATGCGCATCCGGCGCCGATAGTGGCGTTGGATATCCCCTCCGGGCTCAATGCGCAGACCGGAACCACGCCGGGGGCGGTCATCCATGCGGCCCACACGATAACGTTTATCGCCCCCAAGCCGGGGCTGCTGACCGGTAAAGCCCGCGACGTGGTTGGCCGGCTGCACTATCACTCTCTGGGCCTCGATAGCTGGCTTGCCGGACAAAGGTTCCCGCTGGCGCGCTTTGATGCCTCGCAGCTGGCGGGCTGGCTGCCGCCGCGCCGCGCAACCTCCCATAAAGGCGATCACGGCAGGCTGGCGATCGTTGGCGGCGATCGCGGCACCGCGGGCGCCATCAGGATGACCGGAGAAGCGGCACTGCGGGCGGGAGCCGGTTTAGTCCGGGTGTTGACCCATCTGGAAAATATTGCCCCGATTATTACCGCCAGGCCGGAGCTGATGGTGCATGAGCTTACGGCGCAGAGCCTCGATGAAAGCCTGCAGTGGGCTGATGTGGTGGCGATCGGTCCGGGACTCGGCCAAAGCGAATGGGCGACGCGGGCGATACGCCAGGTGGAGAGCTTTGCTAAACCGATGGTGTGGGATGCGGATGCGTTGAACCTGCTGGCAATCAATGCCGATAAACGTCACAATCGCGTGCTGACGCCACACCCCGGCGAAGCCGCCCGTTTGCTTAACTGCAGCGTGGCAGAAATTGAAAGCGATCGCTTACATTCTGCTCAACGTCTGGTAAAACGTTATGGTGGCGTGGTCGTGCTGAAAGGCGCGGGGACGGTGGTGGCCAGTGAAGCAGGTGAGATGGGTATTATCGATGCCGGCAATGCCGGTATGGCCAGCGGCGGAATGGGCGATGTGCTCACCGGTATTATTGCCGCTCTGTTAGGGCAAAAGCTAACGCCGTATGATGCTGCCTGCGCCGGTTGCGTGGCGCATGGCGAAGCCGCAGACCGACTGGCTGCCAGAGATGGCGTCCGTGGGATGCTGGCGACCGATCTCTTTTCCACGCTCAGGCGTGTTGTTAACCCGGATGTGATTGACGTAGACCATGATTAACCGAGTGATTCCTTTACCCGACGAGCAGGCAACCCTGGACCTTGGCAACCGCATTGCGCAGCTCTGTACGGGGGCCACGGTCATCTATCTGTATGGCGATTTAGGCGCGGGTAAAACTACCTTCAGCCGCGGCTTTTTACACGCACTCGGCCACCGCGGGAATGTCAAAAGCCCTACCTACACGCTGGTGGAGCCGTACACCCTCGAAAATTTGACGGTGTATCACTTCGATCTTTACCGCCTGGCGGACCCCGAAGAGCTCGAGTTTATGGGGATCCGTGACTATTTTACTGACGATGCTATCTGCCTGGTTGAATGGCCGCAGCAGGGCGCGGGCGTGCTGCCCGAGCCTGATGTTGAAATTCATCTTGAGTATCAGGCACAAGGGCGTGAGGCGCGCGTAACGGCAGTCTCCTCATTGGGTGAGTCTTTACTGGCGCGTTTAGCCTGAAGGATCGCGGGATGAAATATCGCATAACCTCTTGGCTGGCCGCTGCGCTGATGCTGTTTAGCATGCAGACCTTTGCGGCAAGTTTATCCGATATCCAGGTCTCTAACGGAGATCGGCAGGCCCGTATTACCATAAGCTTTATTGGCGATCCCGAATACTCCTTCAGCCCTCAGGGCAAACGCACCGTGGCGCTGGATATAAAGCAGACCGGCACCCTGCAGGGATTACCGCTGCTGTTTAGCGGCAGCAACCTGGTGAAAAGCATTCGCTCGGGCACGGCGCCGGATACGCAGTCTCTGCGCCTGCTGGTGGACCTGACTGAAGACGGCAAAACCCGCGCGGTGAAGCAGCAAAACGGCTCTAATTATACCGTTGTGTTCACTATTAACGCCGACGTCCCGCCTCCACCTCCGCCGCCTCCGGCGATCGTGAAGCGAGTGGAAAGGCCGGCGATTGCCCCGCGTCCGGTTCCGGTTGAGCCCGCGCGCAACCCGTTTAAGTCATCCGGTAATGAACGGCAAACGGCCATGACCGAGAGCCACGCCGTGACGCGTCCGGCCGCTCGCGCCGTGGCGACGGACGATAAGGTGATTATTGCGATCGATGCCGGCCACGGCGGCCAGGACCCGGGCGCGATCGGCCCGGACGGCACCAAAGAGAAGAACGTGACGATCGCCATTGCCCGCAAGCTGCGTGCGTTGCTGAACGCCGATCCGCTGTTCAAGCCGGTGCTGACCCGCGACGGCGACTACTTTATTTCGGTGATGGGCCGTTCGGACGTCGCCCGTAAGCAAAATGCCAACTTCCTGGTGTCGATTCACGCCGATGCGGCGCCGAATCGTGACGCTACCGGCGCGTCGGTATGGGTGCTATCCAACCGTCGCGCGAACAGCGAGATGGCCGGCTGGCTCGAGCAGCATGAGAAGCAGTCCGAGCTGCTCGGCGGGGCGGGCGATGTGCTGGCGAACAACCAGTCCGATCCCTACCTCAGCCAGGCGGTGCTGGATTTACAGTTCGGCCATTCCCAGCGCGTCGGGTATGATGTGGCGACTAACGTATTGAGCCAGCTGCAGCGGGTCGGCGATCTCCACAAGCGCCGCCCGGAACACGCCAGCCTCGGCGTGCTGCGTTCACCGGATATTCCGTCGATCCTCGTCGAAACCGGTTTTATCAGCAATACCGGCGAAGAGCGGCTGTTGGCCAGCGACAATTATCAGCAGCAGCTTGCCGAAGCGATTTATAACGGTCTGCGTAATTACTTTATGCAGCACCCGCTGCAATCAGCCCCGCGCGGCGAGCCCGCACAAACGGCCAGCGCCGCGTCGCCTGGCAGGACGTTGATAAATTAAGGAGTCAGTCATGCCGATTCAGGTTCTACCGCCGCAGCTCGCCAACCAGATTGCCGCAGGTGAGGTGGTGGAACGTCCGGCGTCGGTGGTTAAGGAGCTGGTAGAAAACAGCCTTGATGCCGGCGCGACCCGAATTGATATTGATATCGAACGCGGCGGCGCGAAGCTTATCCGCATTCGTGACAACGGCTGCGGCATCAAAAAGGACGAGCTGGCGCTGGCGCTGGCTCGCCACGCCACCAGTAAAATCGCCTCCCTTGACGATCTGGAAGCTATCATCAGCCTCGGCTTTCGCGGGGAAGCGCTGGCCAGTATCAGCTCGGTGGCGCGGCTGACCCTGACCTCGCGCACGGCGGAGCAGCAGGAGGCCTGGCAGGCCTACGCCGAAGGGCGCGATCAGGACGTGACCGTCAAGCCGGCGGCGCATCCGGTCGGCACCACGCTGGAAGTGCTGGATCTGTTCTATAACACCCCGGCCCGCCGCAAATTTATGCGTACCGAAAAGACGGAATTTAACCATATCGATGAAATCGTCCGCCGCATCGCGCTGGCGCGTTTTGACGTCACGATTAATCTCAGCCATAACGGCAAGGCGATGCGCCAGTATCGCGCCGTACCCGCGGGCGGACAGCGCGAGCGGCGGCTGGGCGCTATCTGCGGCACGCCGTTCCTCGAGCAGGCGCTGGCGATTGAATGGCAGCACGGCGATCTGACCCTCAGCGGCTGGGTGGCCGATCCTCTGCATACCAATCCGGCGCTGGCGGAGATTCAGTACTGCTACGTCAACGGCCGTATGATGCGCGACCGGCTGATCAACCACGCCATTCGCCAGGCCTGTGAAGATAAGCTCGGGGCCGACCAGCAGCCCGCTTTTGTCCTGTACCTTGAGATTGACCCGCACCAGGTAGATGTGAATGTCCATCCGGCTAAGCACGAGGTGCGTTTTCACCAGTCTCGGCTGGTCCATGATTTTATCTATCAAGGGGTGCTTAGCGTCCTCCAGCAGCAGCTCAGCGCGCCGCTGGCGGAAGAGGATGCGGGGCAGCCGGCGCGCCTTCAGGTACCGGAGAACCGGGTCGCGGCGGGGGCTAACCATTTTGCTCAGCCCGTCCCTGCGCGTGAGCCGGCCGCAGCGCGCTACGGCCGCGAAACGCCGCGCGAGCCTTCCAGTCCGGCTGGAGGCGGCGGCTGGCCGCATGCGCAGCCGGGATACCAAAAGCAGCAGGGGGCGCTGTATCGTCAGCTGCTGGAGACGCCGGCTGTCGAGCGTAAAAGCAGCGCCCCGGCGCCTGCTGCGGAGGGTTTATCCGGCCACAGCCAAAGCTTTGGCCGCGTGCTGACCATCGTTGATGGCGATTGCGCGCTGCTGGAACGTGACGGCAGGCTGGCGCTTCTGGCGCTGCCGGTGGCCGAACGCTGGCTGCGTCAGGCGCAGCTGACGCCCGCCGGGGAGCCGGTTTGCGGGCAGCCGCTGCTGATCCCGCTGCGGCTAAAAGTATCGGGCGCGGAAAAGGACGCGCTGGCGAAAGCGCAGGCGGCGCTGGTGAATTTGGGGATCGATCTGCAGTCCGATGCGCATCATTTGACGGTTCGCGCGGTGCCTTTACCCTTAAGACAACAAAATTTACAAATCTTGATTCCTGAACTGATAGGCTACCTGGCGCAGCGAAAGGCATTTGACGTCGGTGACATCGCGCAGTGGATCGCGCGCAACCTGGCGAGCGAACACGCGCAGTGGAATATGGCGCAGGCGATTAGCGTGCTGGCGGACGTAGAGCGTTTATGTCCGCAGCTGGTAAAAGCTCCGCCGGGTGGTCTGTTACAACCCGTTGACCTGGATTCGGCGATGAATGCCCTGAAAGATGAGTGATGTAACTGAGGCGAGCCTGCCTAAGGCAATATTTTTAATGGGCCCAACGGCCTCTGGTAAAACGGCGCTGGCCATTGCATTGCGTAAAATTTTACCGGTAGAGTTGATTAGTGTCGATTCCGCCCTTATCTATCGAGGAATGGACATTGGTACGGCCAAGCCGGATGCGGCAGAGCTGAGCGCAGCGCCGCATCGACTGCTGGATATTCTCGACCCGGCAGAGGCTTACTCCGCGGCGGACTTTCGTCGCGATGCGTTGGCAGAAATGGCGGATATCGTCGCTGCCGGGCGCATTCCGCTGCTGGTTGGCGGAACAATGTTGTATTTCAAAGCGTTGCTGGAAGGGCTGTCGCCGTTACCGTCGGCAGATCCGCAGGTCAGGGCAAAAATTGAGCAACAGGCAGCAGAGCAGGGGTGGCACGCACTGCACCGGCAGCTACAGGAGATCGATCCCGTTGCCGCCGCGCGTATTCATCCAAATGATCCGCAAAGACTTTCCCGAGCACTGGAAGTTTTTTTCATTTCGGGTAAAACTTTAACGGAACTGACGCAAACGTCGGGAGACGCTCTGCCGTACAAGGTGCATCAGTTCGCCATCGCCCCGGCGAGCCGTGAACTGCTCCATCAACGCATAGAACAGCGTTTTCATCAGATGTTGGCTTCAGGTTTTGAAGCAGAAGTACGGGCGCTATTTGCCCGCGGAGATTTGCATACGGATATGCCTTCCATTCGTTGTGTAGGATATCGCCAGATGTGGTCATACCTTGATGGCGAGATCCCGTATGATGAAATGGTTTATCGAGGTGTTTGCGCCACGAGACAGTTAGCCAAGCGTCAGATAACCTGGTTGCGCGGCTGGGAAGATATTCACTGGTTAGACAGTGAACAACCTGAACAGGCGCTCAACAAAGTATTACAGGTAGTTGGTGCGAGCCAGGACTGAACGTGTACAATTAAACGGTATCGTGCGTAATTTTTTTTAAGAATCGTAAGGTTCTGAGTACAAAACAAGCATACATATAAGGAAAAGAGAGAATGGCTAAGGGGCAATCTTTACAAGATCCGTTCCTGAACGCTTTGCGTCGGGAACGCGTTCCGGTTTCTATTTATTTGGTGAATGGTATTAAGCTGCAAGGGCAAATTGAGTCTTTCGATCAGTTCGTGATCCTGTTGAAGAACACGGTCAGCCAGATGGTCTACAAGCACGCAATTTCCACCGTTGTTCCGTCTCGCCCGGTGTCTCATCACAGCAATAATGCTGGCGGCGGTACAAGCAACTATCACCACGGTGGTAGCGCGCAGGGTTCTTCTGCGCCGCAGCAAGACAGCGAAGACGCCGAATAAGGTTAATGCTGTTTTTCCAAGCCGGGGAGCCTGGTTTTACTCTATGAGTTTTTGGTTGCAGGAAGTCGGCATGTAGTGAATCCCCAGGCGTTTACAGCAGTAAATGGCTGGGGTAAACGAGTAAAGCCAATACTCACGCAACCAGAAAGACCACGAGTGACCCTGTTCCCCGCTGGTATTTTAGAAGGGGTTTACGCTTGTTTGACCGTTATGATGCCGGTGAGCAGGCGGTGCTGGTACACATCTATTTTTCGCAAGACAAAGATATGGAAGACCTTCAGGAGTTTGAATCCCTGGTCTCCTCTGCCGGTGTCGAAGCAATGCAGGTGATTACCGGTAGCCGTAAAGCACCGCACCCAAAATATTTTGTTGGTGAAGGTAAGGCTGTCGAAATTGCGGAAGCCGTAAAAGCGACCGGCGCGTCGGTCGTGCTGTTCGATCATGCCCTGAGTCCAGCCCAGGAACGTAACCTGGAGCGCCTGTGTGAATGCCGGGTTATCGATCGCACAGGACTTATTTTAGATATTTTCGCCCAGCGAGCGCGCACCCACGAAGGGAAACTGCAGGTTGAGCTGGCGCAGCTGCGTCATATGGCGACGCGCCTGGTACGCGGCTGGACCCACCTTGAAAGGCAAAAGGGCGGGATTGGTTTGCGTGGCCCGGGTGAAACCCAGCTCGAGACTGACCGTCGATTGCTGCGTAACCGCATTATGCAGATTCTCGGGCGGCTGGAAAAAGTATCGAAGCAGCGTGAACAGGGACGGCGGTCACGAGCCAAAGCCGATATCCCAACCGTGTCGCTGGTGGGGTACACCAACGCCGGGAAATCAACGCTGTTTAACCAGATAACCGAAGCTGAGGTGTACGCGGCGGACCAGCTGTTCGCGACTCTGGACCCGACGCTACGCCGCATCGACGTCACGGACGTTGGTGAAACCGTGCTGGCGGACACCGTGGGCTTTATTCGCCACCTGCCGCACGATTTGGTCGCCGCGTTTAAAGCCACGCTGCAGGAGACGCGTCAGGCGACGCTGCTGCTGCACGTGATTGACGCAGCCGATGTCCGTCTGCAGGAAAATATTGATGCCGTAAATACGGTTCTCGCCGAAATCGAGGCCGATGAGATCCCGGTACTGCTGGTGATGAACAAAATCGACATGCTTGACGATTTTGAACCACGTATCGACCGGGATGAAGAGAATAAACCGATTCGGGTCTGGCTCTCTGCGCAGACCGGAATTGGGGTACCGCTGCTTTTTGAGGCTTTGACGGAACGACTTTCCGGTGAAGTGGCCCAGCACACGCTGCGCTTACCGCCGCAGGAAGGGCGGCTGAGAAGTCGGTTCTATCAGCTTCAGTCGATAGAAAAAGAGTGGCTGGAGGATGACGGCAGCGTGAGTCTGCAGGTGCGCATGCCGATCGTTGACTGGCGTCGCCTCTGTAAACAAGAGCCAGCGCTGGTTGATTACGTGATTTGACCTTGCAGCTTGCCTGAAGATATTAACCCCTGTGGGGATATCAAAAACAAATATGGAGCATATACATGGCGTGGAATCAGCCCGGTAATAACGGACAGGACCGCGACCCGTGGGGGAGCAGCAATAACCAAGGCGGCAACTCCGGGGGAAATGGCAATAAAGGTGGTCGCGAGCAGGGGCCGCCCGATCTGGATGATATCTTCCGCAAGTTAAGTAAAAAACTTGGCGGTCTCGGTGGCGGCAAAGGGGGACAGGGAGGCGCTAGCGGCTCTCAGGGATCTCGTGGCCCGATGGGCGGACGTATTGTCGGCATCGTTGCCGCTGCCGCAGTTATTATCTGGGCAGCCAGCGGTTTCTATACCATCAAGGAAGCGGAACGTGGTGTGGTGACTCGCTTTGGTAAATTCAGCCATCTGGTTGAGCCGGGTCTTAACTGGAAGCCAACCTTTATCGATAACGTCCAGGCCGTCAACGTTGAATCGGTACGTGAACTGGCGGCTTCTGGCGTCATGCTGACGTCTGACGAAAACGTCGTGCGCGTTGAGATGAACGTGCAGTATCGGGTGACCGATCCAGAACGCTACCTGTTTAGCGTTGCCAGCGCCGACGATAGCCTGCGTCAGGCAACCGACAGCGCCCTGCGTGGCGTTATCGGCAAGTACACCATGGACCGTATCCTGACCGAAGGGCGTACCGTTATTCGTAGCGATACCCAGCGCGAGCTGGAAGAGACGATTCGTCCGTACGATATGGGTATTACCCTGCTGGACGTCAACTTCCAGACGGCGCGTCCGCCGGAAGAGGTGAAGGCCGCGTTTGACGATGCGATTGCCGCGCGTGAGAACGAGCAGCAGTACATCCGCGAAGCTGAAGCTTACACCAACGAAGTTCAGCCGCGAGCTAACGGTGCAGCGCAGCGTATCCTCGAAGAGGCGCGTGCGTACAAGACTCAGACCGTTCTTGAAGCTCAGGGTGAAGTCGCGCGCTTTGCGAAGATCCTGCCTGAGTACAAGGCCGCGCCGGAGATTACCCGTGAGCGTCTGTATATCGAAAGCATGGAAAAAGTGCTGAGCCACACCCGCAAAGTGCTGGTTAACGATAAGGGCGGTAATCTGATGGTTCTGCCTCTGGACCAGATGCTGAAAGGCGCCGGTACGCCGGCAGCAAAGGGCAATAGCAGCGGTGCGAACGATCTGCTGCGCCTGCCGCCTGCTTCCAGCTCAAGCAGCGCCAGCACCACGTCGACCACTACGGATGGCAACATTATGGACCAACGTCGCGCCAACGCGCAGCGTAACGACTACCAGCGTCAGGGGGAATAACGATGCGTAAACCTGTAATTGCGATTATTGCCATCGTGCTGGTAGTGCTTTACATGTCTATCTTTGTGGTTAAAGAGGGCGAGCGCGGTATTACGCTGCGTTTTGGTAAGGTACTGCGCGATAGCGAAAATAAACCGCTGGTGTATTCGCCGGGTCTGCACTTCAAGATCCCGTTCATTGAATCAGTGAAAACGCTCGATGCGCGTATTCAGACTATGGATAACCAGGCCGATCGCTTTGTTACCAAAGAGAAGAAAGACCTGATCGTCGACTCATACATCAAGTGGCGTATCAGCGACTTCAGCCGTTACTATCTGGCAACCGGCGGCGGCGACGTCTCCCAGGCCGAGGTGCTGCTGAAGCGTAAATTCTCTGACCGTCTGCGTTCTGAGATTGGTCGTCTGGACGTGAAGGATATCGTGACCGATTCCCGCGGTCGCCTGACTCTGGAAGTGCGCGATGCGCTGAACTCCGGCTCTGCAGGTACCGAAGATGAAGTCAGTACGCCGGCCGCTGACGATGCTATCGCCAAAGCGGCGGAGCGCGTATCGGCAGAAACTAACGGCAAGGTTCCGGTCGTTAACCCGAACAGTATGGCGGCGCTGGGTATTGAAGTCGTCGACGTACGCATCAAGCAGATCAACCTGCCGGCCGAAGTGTCTGAAGCGATTTATAACCGTATGCGCGCCGAGCGTGAAGCGGTTGCCCGTCGCCACCGTTCACAGGGCCAGGAAGAGGCTGAGAAGCTGCGCGCTACCGCGGACTATGAAGTGACCAAGACGCTGGCTGAAGCCGAGCGCCAGGGCCGCATCATGCGCGGTGAAGGCGACGCTGAGTCGGCGAAGCTGTTTGCCGATGCGTTTAGCCAGGATCCGGGCTTCTACGCCTTTATCCGTAGCCTGCGCGCCTATGAGAACAGCTTCCAGGGTAACCAGGATGTGATGGTTCTCAGTCCTGACAGCGATTTCTTCCGCTACATGAAGTCACCTGACTCCGCTCGCAAATAAGCGATTTAGTCAGCCAAAGGGCGCCTTGAGAAAGGCGCCTTTTTTATATTTTTAAATCAGGAAATAACTTTTAACACAACGGGTTATGCGTTTTATTCGCAAAAAAAGTGCATAATCAACGCGAAATGCCGGACAATAGGCGACACGGGTAAAAAACATCATGGCTCAAGCCCTGACGCTCTGCGGCGGCGGTGGTTTCGTTTCTCTCTAAGGGTTAATCATGAACTCAACAATCTGGCTGGCACTGGCGCTGGTTTTAGTACTTGAAGGACTGGGGCCGTTGCTTTATCCGCGCGCCTGGCGTCGGATGATCGCCACAATGAGCCAGCTGCCGGATAATATATTACGCCGTTTTGGCGGCGGTCTTGTGGTTGCCGGGATAGTCATCTACTACATGTTGACGAAATCACTGAGCTGATCAAAAAGTGGCCAGACCTGGCTGATATTGAGTGCAAAAAGTGCTGTAACTCTGAAAAAGCGATGGTAGAATCCATTTTTAAGCAAACGGTGATTTTGAAAAATGGGCAACAACGTCGTCGTACTGGGCACCCAATGGGGTGACGAAGGTAAAGGGAAGATCGTCGATCTCCTGACTGAACGGGCTAAATATGTTGTGCGCTACCAGGGTGGTCACAACGCAGGCCATACTCTCGTAATCAACGGTGAAAAAACCGTCCTGCATCTTATTCCATCAGGTATTCTCCGCGAAAATGTCACCAGCATCATCGGTAACGGTGTTGTGCTGTCTCCGGCTGCGCTGATGAAAGAAATGAAAGGACTGGAAGACCGTGGTATCCCTGTCCGCGAGCGTCTGCTGCTGTCCGAAGCCTGTCCGCTTATCCTTGATTATCACGTTGCGCTGGACGTTGCGCGTGAAAAAGCGCGCGGTGCGAAAGCTATCGGTACTACCGGTCGCGGCATCGGTCCTGCTTACGAAGATAAAGTCGCTCGCCGCGGTCTGCGCGTTGGTGACCTGTTTGATAAAGCCACCTTCGCTGACAAACTGAAAGAAGTGATGGAATATCACAACTTCCAGCTGGTGAACTTCTACAAAGCGGAAGCGGTTGATTATCAAAAAGTCCTTGATGACGTTATGGCAATTGCCGACATCCTGACGGCGATGGTTGTAGACGTTTCCGATCTGCTGGATCAGGCGCGTCAGCGCGGCGACTTCGTGATGTTCGAAGGCGCGCAGGGCACTCTGCTGGATATCGACCACGGTACCTATCCGTACGTAACCTCCTCCAACACCACCGCTGGTGGCGTGGCAACCGGCTCCGGCCTGGGTCCGCGTTATGTGGATTACGTACTGGGTATCATCAAAGCTTACTCTACCCGCGTAGGGGCAGGTCCGTTCCCGACCGAGCTGTTTGATGACGTCGGCGAGTTCCTGTGCAAGCAGGGTAACGAATTCGGCGCCACTACCGGCCGCCGCCGTCGTACCGGCTGGCTGGATATCGTTGCGATTCGTCGCGCGGTGCAGATCAACTCCCTGTCCGGCTTCTGCCTGACCAAGCTGGACGTACTGGACGGCCTGAAAGAAGTTAAACTCTGCGTAGCTTACCGTCTGCCGGACGGCCGCGAAGTGACCACCACTCCGCTGGCAGCCGACAACTGGGAAGGCATTGAGCCGATTTATGAAGTCATGCCGGGCTGGTCCGAAACCACCTTCGGTGTGAAAGAGCGTAGCGGCCTGCCGCAGGCGGCGCTGAACTACATCGCTCGTATTGAAGAGCTGACCGGCGTACCGGTTGATATTATCTCTACCGGTCCTGACCGTACCGAGACGATGATTCTGCGCGACCCGTTCGACGCATAATTATCTCCAGGGGCGCCGATTGGGCGCCCCTTGTTTTTGCTGTCCACCCGCCCCATTTCAAATAAATTAACGGCCTGAGCGTCGGCTGGTTTATCATCAATATAGTCATACCCTGCGGATTCACCGCTTGCCCCTTACCCTGAGGTTGCTGTGCAGTTAACGAGTTTCACTGATTACGGATTACGAGCGCTTATCTATATGGCGTCGCTACCGGATGGCCGAATGACGAGTATCTCCGAAGTGACGGAGGTCTACGGCGTGTCGCGTAATCATATGGTAAAAATAATCAATCAGCTGAGTCGCTCTGGTTACGTTATGGCGGTGCGGGGAAAGAACGGGGGGATTCGCCTCGGTAAGCCGGCAAAAACGATTCGTGTTGGTGATGTGGTTCGCGATCTTGAGCCGCTATCGTTGGTCAATTGCAGCAGCGAATTCTGCCACATTACACCCGCCTGTCGCCTGAAGCAGGCGCTTGCAGAAGCGGCGCAAAGTTTTCTTAAGGAACTAGATAACTACACGCTGGCTGATTTGGTTGAAGAGAATCAACCACTTTATAAATTATTACTGGTGGAGTGACGTAAACTCTCATCAGAGATGACAACGGAGGAACCGACATGTCACAAGATCCTTTCCTGGACCGCGAAGCAGAAAAGTATGCGAATCCAATCCCTAGCCGGGAATTTATCCTCGATCATTTAGCAAAACGTGAAAAACCGGCCAGCCGAGACGAGCTGGCGATCGAACTGAATATCGAAGGCGAAGAGCAGCTGGAAGGGCTACGCCGCCGCCTGCGTGCTATGGAGCGCGACGGGCAGTTGGTGTTTACCCGCCGTCAGTGCTACGCGCTGCCGGAGCGTCTTGACCTGCTCAAAGGCGTGGTTATCGGCCATCGCGACGGCTTTGGCTTCCTGCGCGTTGAGGGGCGTAAAGACGACCTGTACCTGTCGTCTGAGCAGATGAAAACCTGTATTCATGGCGATCAGGTGCTGGCGCAGCCGCTGGGCGCGGACCGTAAAGGCCGCCGCGAAGCGCGTATCGTGCGCGTCCTGGTGCCAAAAACCAGCCAGATCGTCGGCCGCTATTTCACCGACGCCGGCGTGGGCTTCGTGGTGCCTGACGACAGCCGTCTGAGCTTTGATATCCTGATCCCGCCGGAAGAAGTCATGGGCGCGCGGATGGGCTTTGTGGTGGTGGTTGAACTGACCCAGCGCCCGACCCGTCGTACTAAAGCGGTGGGCAAAATTGTTGAAGTGCTGGGCGATAACATGGGCACCAGCATGGCGGTCGATATGGCGCTGCGCACCCATGAAATCCCTTATACCTGGCCACCGGCGGTGGAAAAACAGGTCTCCGTGCTGAAAGAGCAGGTGCCTGAAGAGGCCAAGGTTGGCCGCGTTGATTTGCGCGATCTGCCGCTGGTCACCATCGATGGTGAGGACGCCCGCGACTTTGACGATGCGGTTTACTGCGAGAAGAAACGCGGCGGCGGCTGGCGCCTGTGGGTCGCCATTGCCGACGTAAGCTACTACGTGCGTCCCGGTACCCCGCTGGACGGCGAAGCGCGCAGCCGCGGTACTTCGGTCTACTTCCCGTCGCAGGTGGTGCCGATGCTGCCGGAAGTGCTCTCTAACGGCCTGTGCTCGCTGAACCCGCAGGTCGATCGCCTGTGCATGGTTTGCGAAATGACGATTTCGTCAAAAGGTCGCCTGACCGGCTACAAATTCTATGAAGCGGTAATGAGCTCGCACGCGCGCCTGACCTATACCAAGGTATGGCATATGCTGCAGGGCGATAGCGAGCTGCGTGAGCAGTACGCGCCGCTGGTGAAGCATATCGAAGAGCTGCACACCCTGTACAAAGTTCTGGATAGCGCTCGTGAAGAGCGCGGCGGCATCTCCTTTGAAAGTGAAGAAGCGAAGTTCATCTTTAACGCCGAACGCCGCATCGAACGCATTGAGCAGACCCAGCGCAACGACGCGCATAAGCTGATCGAAGAGTGCATGATTCTGGCGAATATCTCCGCCGCTCGCTTCGTCGAGAAGGCGCTGGAGCCGGCCCTGTTCCGTATCCACGATAAGCCGACCACTGAAGCCATCACCGCTTTCCGCACGGTACTGGCGGAGCTCGGTCTGGAGCTGCCCGGCGGCAACAAGCCGGAGCCGCGCGACTACGCCGAGCTGCTGACCTCCATCGCCGATCGTCCTGACCATGAGATGCTGCAAACCATGCTGCTGCGCTCGATGAAGCAGGCGGTTTACGATCCGGAAAACCGCGGCCACTTTGGCCTGGCGCTGCAGTCCTACGCGCACTTCACCTCGCCGATCCGTCGTTACCCGGACCTGTCGCTGCACCGTGCCATTAAGTATCTGCTGGCGAAAGAGCAGGGGCACAAAGGCAACAGCACCGAAACCGGCGGCTGGCACTACAGCATGGAAGAGATGCTGCAGCTGGGCGCGCACTGTTCGATGACCGAACGTCGCGCCGACGAAGCGACCCGCGAAGTCTCTGACTGGCTGAAGTGTGACTTTATGCTGGATCAGGTGGGCAACGTCTTTAAGGGCGTGATTGCCAGCGTCACCGGCTTTGGCTTCTTCGTCCGTCTGGACGAGCTGTTTATCGACGGCCTGGTGCACGTTTCATCGCTGGATAACGACTACTACCGCTTCGACCAGGTCGGGCAGCGTCTGATCGGCGAATCCGGCGGTCAGACCTACCGGCTGGGCGATCGCGTGGAAGTCCGCGTGGAAGCGGTCAACATGGACGAGCGCAAAATCGACTTCTCGCTGATCTCCAGCGAACGCGCCCCGCGCAACGTCGGCAAGACCGAGCGTGAGAGGGCGAAAAAGTCGAACGCCGGCAAGCCTTCCGGGCGCCGTCGCCAGGCAGGGAAGCAGGTAAACTTCGAGCCGGACAGCGCCTTCCGTAAAGAAAAAGGCAAGTCTCAGCCCAACGCCGCTCAGCCTAAAGGCGAGAAAAAAGCGAAGAAGCCGTCGGCTAAAACGCAGAAAATAGCTGCCGCAACCAAAGCGAAGCGCGCGGCGAAAAAGAAAACCGCTGAGTAAGCGGGCATCAATCTTACAGGCCGGGACATCCGGCCTGTAAAGCCGAAACGGCAATATTAACAAGCAACGAGTACATCAATGAGTGAAATGATTTACGGCATCCACGCGGTGCAGGCCCTGCTGGAGCGCGCTCCCGAGCGTTTTCAGGAAGTCTATATTCTGAAAGGCCGCGAGGATAAACGCCTGCTGCCGCTGATCCATGCGCTGGAAGCTCAGGGCGTGGTGATTCAGGTCGCTAACCGCCAGTTTCTCGACGAGAAAAGCGAAGGCGCCGTGCATCAGGGAATTATTGCCCGCGTGAAGCCGGGGCGTCAGTACCAGGAGAACGACCTGCCTGAACTGCTCGCCTCTATCGATCAGCCGCTGCTGCTGATTCTCGACGGCGTCACCGATCCGCATAACCTTGGCGCCTGTCTGCGCAGCGCTGACGCCGCCGGCGTGCATGCGGTGATCGTGCCGCGGGACCGTTCGGCGCAGCTGAACGCGACGGCGAAAAAAGTGGCCTGCGGCGCGGCGGAAAACGTCCCGCTGATCCGCGTGACTAACCTTGCGCGCACCATGCGTCTGCTGCAGGAAGAGAACGTCTGGATCGTCGGCACCGCCGGCGAAGCGGATCATACTCTTTTCCAGAGCAAGATGACCGGCCCGATGGCGCTGGTGATGGGTGCCGAAGGTGAAGGGATGCGTCGCCTGACGCGCGAACACTGCGATGAGCTGATCAGCATTCCGATGGCCGGCAGCGTCTCCTCGCTGAACGTCTCCGTCGCGACCGGTATTTGCCTGTTTGAGGCCGTGCGCCAGCGCAGCTGATTAACGCCGGGCGCACGCTGCCCGGCGGCTACTCGTCCAGCGAGCGCAGGTGATCGTTCTTATTGAGGGTCATTAGCGCAACGATGCTGACTACCGCCGTCGCCATGACGTAGTAAGCCGGAATATCAAGATTACCGGTCTGTTTAATCAGGCCGGTAATAATCAGCCCGGCGCAGCCGGAAAACACCGCATTAGAGAGCGAATAGGCCAGACCAAGGCCGGTATAGCGCACCCTTGTCGGGAACATTTCTGCCAGCATCGCCGGTCCCGGCCCTGCCAGTACTCCCACCAGACCTCCGGCAATGAATACCACCGCGCCTTTTATCAGCAGAGTGCTGGATTCTGCCTGGAGAATTTTCAGCAACGGCAGCGCCAGTATCAGCAGCAGCGCCGCGGCCAGCACCATCACGTTGCGACGACCCCACTTATCGCTGAGTATCCCGGCAGGAAGAATGGTGAGCGCAAAGCCAATATTGGAGATCACCGCGATCAGCAGCGCCTGGTTAAAGCCGGTATGCAGCGACGACTGCAGGTAGGCGGGCATAATCACCAGGTAGGTATAGCCTGCGGCGGACCAGACCATCAGGCGACCGATGCCGGTGACAATCGCTTTCAGGGTATGGATCAGGTCGGCGCTGGCCTGCGGATGCTGCGGTTGCTGCTGCTGGCGGAGAAAGCCCGGCGTCTCCTCCATTTTTACCCGCAGCCAGAGCGCGACGATCCCCAGCGGGATGGCGAGGAAGAATGGAATTCGCCAGCCCCAGGCATGGAGCTCTTCCGGGCTCAGCACTGCGGAGATCAGGGCCACGATCCCGGCCCCGGCCAGCAGGCCGAGGGCGACGGTGAAGGATTGCCATGCGCCATACAGACCGCGCCTGCCGCGGGGCGCAAACTCGGTCATCAGCGAGACGGCGCCGCCATACTCCCCGCCGGCAAACAGCCCCTGCAGAATGCGCAGCCCGGTCAAGATCAGAGGGGCCGCCACCCCGATGCTGGCATACGCCGGCACCAGGCCAATTGCCGTGGTGGCGAGCGTCATCATCACCAGGACGACGATCAGCGTCGGCTTGCGGCCGATTCGATCGCCGATACGGCCAAAAATAATGGCGCCTAGCGGGCGGAAGAAAAAGGCGATGGCGAAGGAGGCGTAGGTCAGGATCAGGCCCGTCAGCGGCGCTTCGCCGGCCAGCTGAAAGAAATTCCGGGCGATAACCGTCGCCAGAAAGCCATAGACCGCAAACTCATACCATTCAATAAAGTTGCCGATAGATCCGGCGATCAGCGCGCGCTTGTGCGCGCCCGTAGGGCGTGTCGCGGTCTGCATAGGCCATCCTGATTTCAACAAAAAAACAGCAAGTGAATAAATTATTCCACAACTTTAGCCTTGTGAAATTTTAAATTCTTATGCCTGTGATGCGCCTCACGAAGGAGCGGATGGTTTTTTTGTGACCCGGCTCGCGGGCGCTCCCGGCCCTGGCTGACCATACTGAGTACAACGCCATTGACGGAGGGAAGCACTATGCACTGGCCAACTCATACCGTGTTTAATCAGCCGACGCCGCTGCTGAACAGCAACTTATTCTTGTCCGATACCGCACTGCGCGAAGCCGTGGCCCGCGAAGGCGCCGCCTGGGACGGCGATCTGCTGGCCAGTATCGGCCAGCAGCTGGGAACGGCTGAGTCGCTGGAGCTGGGGAGGCTGGCGAACGTTAACCCGCCGGAGCTGCTGCGCTATGACGCGACCGGCACGCGGCTTGACGATGTACGCTTTCATCCCGCCTGGCATCTGCTGATGCAGGGGCTGTGCGCTAACCGGGTGCATAATCTCGCCTGGCAGGACGACGCGCGCGCCGGCGCTTTTGTGGCCCGGGCGGCCCGCTTTATGCTGCATGCGCAGGTGGAGGCCGGGACGCTATGCCCGATAACCATGACGTTCGCCGCCACGCCTCTGCTGCAGCAGTCGCTCCCCGCTCCTTTTAGCGACTGGCTGTCGCCGCTGCTGAGCGATCGCTACGATCCGCATCTGGCGCCGGGCAATCAGAAGCGCGGGCTGCTGATCGGCATGGGGATGACGGAAAAGCAGGGGGGATCGGATGTGCTGAGCAATACCACCCGCGCAGAGAAGAGCGCAGACGGGTTTTATCGTCTGGTGGGACACAAATGGTTTTTCTCGGTACCGCAAAGCGATGCGCACCTGGTGCTGGCGCAGGCGCCCGGCGGGCTCTCCTGTTTCTTTGTGCCGCGCCTGCTGCCGGACGGCCAGCGTAATGCGCTGCACCTCGAAAGGCTCAAGGATAAGCTCGGTAACCGTTCTAACGCCAGCAGCGAGGTGGAGTTCTATGACGCCAGCGGCTGGCTGGTGGGCGAAGAGGGGGACGGCGTACGGCAAATTCTCAAAATGGGCGGCCTGACCCGCTTCGACTGCGCGCTGGGCAGCCATGCCCTAATGCGGCGCGCCTGGTCGGTCGCCTTCTATCACGCCTTTCAGCGCCAGGCGTTCGGAAAAAGCCTGGTCGAGCAGCCGATGATGCGCCAGGTGCTGGGTCAGATGGCGCTGCTGCTTGAGGGGCAAACCGCCTTTTTATTCCGCCTGGCGCGCGCGTGGGACAGGCGCGACGATGGGCAGGAGGCGCTGTGGGCCCGCCTGTTTACCCCGGCGGCGAAGTTTGCTATCTGCAAATCCGGGATCTCGTTTGTTGCCGAAGCGATGGAGGTGCTGGGCGGTATCGGCTACTGCGAGGAGAGCGAGCTGCCGCGCCTGTACCGGGAAATGCCGGTGAACAGTATCTGGGAAGGCTCCGGGAATATTATGTGTCTCGACGTCATGCGGGTGCTGAGCAAGCAGCCAGCGGCGCTTGAGCTGCTGGCGGCGGAGTGTGCGGAAGTCAAAGGGCAGAATCGCCATTTCGATCGCGCATGGCGTCAGCTGCAGCAGCTGCTGAGGCGGCCGGCGGAAGAGCAGGGCCGGGAGATAACCCGACTGGTGTACCGGCTCGGCGCGGGAGCGCAAATGCTGCGTTACGCCTCGCCGCCGCTGGCTCAGGCCTGGTGTCGAATGATGCTCGACCCGCGCGGCGGCATGCGGCTGGACGCACAAACGCTGGATGACCTGCTGCTGCGCGGCACCGGACGCGGGCGCCAGGCGCCTCAGGCGTAGAGAATGGCCTGTACCCGCCAGCTATCCGGCTGCTGTTCCTCGTACATCTGGACGATGCGATACCAGGAGGCGCCCTGCTCATCGGCCTTAACGGCGATGGCATGCTCGACGTCCTGCTGGCTGCCGGCAATATTGTTGACGGAAATCAGGCCGATTTCATTCAGGCCAGTGACGCAGTCCGCGCTGGCAAATTCTGCGGACTGTGCTGCAGTATGCGCCGTTGTAGCGTTAAACAGCAGGCTGGGTAGGGTAAATGATCGTTTCATCGTCAGCTCCATTTTGCGTGGCCCGAGGGCAGTCCGTTGCTAACGTCCTGCCAGGTTGACTGGCTGAACGTTATTATGCACAGGAGAACGTGAATGGATGCAAAGCAATGTAAAGCGGGGTTAAAGACGTTGCACCGTTATTTACGGTACAGAATTGCCTGCGAATACCACTGGCCGGGAACCAGAGTGTCATCAATCATTATGATGACGTAGTAATCCGCTTTAGCCGCTTCTGCTTTGACCTTCAGCGCAGCTTCAACATCCATCGGCGAACCGTACATCAGCACGCTCACCGTCGCCATTTTTTGTAGCCCGCTGGTCTGGTTACGGTGTATCTCTTGCGGATGACTGGTCGCAGGTGGCGGGGCTTCTGGCGTTCCCTGCAGGGCGCTACAGCCGCTCAGAACGATCGCCAGTAACCACGGTGTTAACCTACGCATAACCATATCTCGTTTCCTGTTAGTCACAGTGTAGTGGTAGCCTGAATGACATTTCCGGGGAATGTTCCCGAATTGTTATCTCTGACGCGATTTTCGAATGAAAATGTTGTGAAAGCGTAACCCAGTTCTCAACATTATAAATCGCGGCTGAACCCACGCCTTGGGCTATATGTTAGCCCAAGGCACACCGCTACTCTAGAGACTGGAGACGATAAATGATTGTACTGGAAGTGCGTAATTTCGCGGGCGGCGAGGTGCTTCATGCCTGTCCCCGGAATGCGTCAGACCGGCCTCTGCCGTGTATCGTTTTTTATCACGGGTTTACCTCTTCGAAGCTGGTCTATAGCTACTTTGCCGTGGCGCTGGCGGAAGCGGGATTTCGGGTCATTATGCCCGATGCTGCGGAGCATGGCGCGCGCTACCGCGGTGATGAAAAAGGGCGAATGCAGCGCTTCTGGCCCATTCTGCTGCAGAACTTCGCCGAATTCGCCGCGCTGCGCGATGAGATCGCCGCGCAGGGATGGATTGCGGACGACAGGCTGGCGGTCGCCGGCGCATCGATGGGCGGAATGACGGCGCTGGGCATTATGACCCATCATCCGGAGCTGAAAAGCGTCGCCTGTCTGATGGGCTCCGGCTATTTCAGCAGCCTGGCGCCAGGCTTATTCCCTTCACCCTCCCTGGACGCGGAGCGGCTGAGCGAGTGGGACGTCAGCCATCAGCTGGCGACGCTCGCCAGCAGGCCGCTGCTGCTTTGGCACGGCGATGAGGACGACGTGGTGCCGCCGGGCGAAACCTTCCGTCTGCAGCAGGCCCTGCAGCAAAGCGGCCTGGCCGGCAACCTGACCTGCGTCTGGCAGCAGGGCGTTCGCCATCGCATTACGCCAGAGGCGCTGGATGAAACGGTCGGGTTCTTTAAGCGTACGCTTTAAGCGCGGTGACGGGCTGAACCCTTCGTCTCCGTAGCGGAGGCGAAGGGGTAAAAAAAACCGGAGGTTAGCGATAGATTGCGGCGCTGGCGTGGATCGCGCCGTTGCTTTCCGGCTCATGGATCAGGATCGGCTGGAAGTATTTCGCTCCCTGCGCGTCGCTCAGCTGGTTAAGGGCCTTGTCGGCCTCCTGCTCAGTGGCCATATTGTGGTTGATATAGATAACGCCCAGGCTCTGTACATCGTCCATGTTACGCGCCTGGCGTCCATCGATTTTGATGGCTGCCAGCGCGTTGGCGCTCAACAAAAGCGCAGCCATTACGGCAATGAGGATGTATTTCATAATCAACGCTCCTTATAACTGTCCTGACGTTAACCCGGACTCCCTTGGGCTATGGATTACTCTTGATATAAGTGTAATCACTCCCTGCCGGGTGCATCGCGACCATTTCTGATGAAGTTGTTCAAAAAAGTGTCGCAGCCGCCGTTGATTAATTTTAAATCACTGACTTAGCGCGGCTTTGCCGTTAGTGCGAATTATTTGTGCAATTCGCTTGTCTTCCTGGGGCTCCGAACGTAGAATGACGCGTCAGTTTTTCAGCCGCCCTTTAACCACGTTCCTTGCCTCCATGGGCCGCGGCTGACCCAGACAGGAGGCTGAATAATCCGTAAGGAGCAATTCGATGCGTCATTACGAAATCGTTTTTATGGTCCATCCTGACCAGAGCGAACAGGTTCCGGGTATGATCGAACGTTACACTGGTGCAATCACTGCAGCAGAAGGTACGATCCACCGTCTGGAAGACTGGGGCCGCCGTCAGCTGGCTTACCCGATCAACAAACTGCACAAAGCTCACTACGTTCTGCTGAACGTTGAAGCCCCGCAGGAAGCGATCGATGAGCTGGAAACAAACTTCCGCTTCAACGACGCCGTTATCCGCAGCATGGTAATGCGTACTAAGCACGCTGTTACCGAAGCATCTCCGATGGTTAAAGCGAAAGACGAGCGCCGTGAGCGTCGCGAAGATTTCGCAAATGAAACCACCGATGATTCCGAAGCTGGGGATTCTGAAGAGTAATCCTGATGACCAACCGTCTGGAGCTGTCCGGCACTATCTGCAGGACGCCAATTCGTAAGGTCAGCCCGTCAGGAATTCCACACTGCCAGTTCGTGCTTGAGCATCGTTCAGTGCAGGAGGAAGCCGGTTTTCACCGGCAGGCATGGTGCCAAATGCCCGTTATTATTAGCGGACACCAAAACCAGGCCATTACTCACAGTATAACGGTCGGTAGTGCAGTAATCGTTCGGGGGTTCATTTCTTGCCACAAGGCAAAGAACGGCCTGAGCAAAATGGTTCTGCATGCCGAGCAGATTGAATTGATAGATTCTGGAGACTAGCCAAATGGCACGTTATTTCCGTCGTCGCAAGTTCTGCCGTTTCACCGCGGAAGGCGTTGTAGAGATTGATTACAAAGACATCGCTACGCTGAAAAACTACATTACCGAAAGCGGTAAAATTGTCCCGAGCCGTATCACCGGTACTCGTGCAAAATACCAGCGTCAGCTGGCTCGCTGCATCAAGCGCGCTCGCTACCTGTCCCTGCTGCCATATACCGATCGTCATCAGTAATCGGCCGCTGTCTATTAACGACTTTAAGAGGATAAGGTAATGCAAGTTATTCTGCTTGATAAAGTAGCAAACCTGGGCAGCCTGGGTGATCAGGTTAATGTTAAAGCGGGCTATGCTCGTAACTTCCTGGTTCCACAGGGTAAAGCTGTTCCAGCTACCAAGAAAAACGTTGAATTCTTCGAAGCGCGTCGCGCTGAACTGGAAGCCAAACTGGCTGACGTTCTGGCAGCTGCTAACGCACGTGCTGAAGCAATCAATGCGCTGGGCAACGTTACCATCGCGTCTAAATCAGGCGACGAAGGTAAACTGTTCGGTTCCATCGGTACCCGCGACATCGCTGACGCTGTAACTGCAGCTGGCGTTGCCGTCGCTAAGAGCGAGGTTCGTCTGCCGAACGGCGTTCTGCGCACCACCGGTGAGCACGAAGTGGACTTCCAGGTTCATAGCGAAGTCTTCGCTAAACTGGTTGTTAACGTTGTAGCTGAGTAATTTTTACTCTGCTCGCGTCGAGACGCCGGCCTTGTGCCGGCGTTTTGCTTTTCTGCCTTCCCCCACGCTAATCTATTCGCGATAGACTATCGCGCACGAATAAAGCTGCCGTTTGCCTGACGGGTAAACAGCACCTGCTGCCCACCGCCGATATCGATAGTCAGGCCGGTTACCACCCCATTCGCATTCTGCCTAATCTGTACCGTTTGCCCGGTTTGCAGCGAGCTGAGCGGTTTTCCCGAACCTTCGACCTGAGCCATCGCGTAAACGTCGGTTGGCGGCAGATTATGGTCGCGGAACAGCTGGGCCAGGGTTTTCCCTGACTCGATGCGATAGGTGCGCCACTGCTGCTCGATGCCCGGCGCAGATTGCTGCTGTTGCTGCTGAGGCGGAGAGTAGGTCTGATTCTGCTGCTCGGTCGGCTGCTCATCCTGAACGGGCTCCGGAGCCACCGGCGCCATCTGATCGGCATCGTTCACCGTAGGCGTTGAGGTAATTGGCGGCAGCGGGATAGCCTGCTGTGACGACGATTGCGGCTGGGACTGCGATTGCATGTCGAGGCTGGCGTCGCGGCTGACCTGGGCGGACGTGCTGCTGTCCTCGGAGGGGAGCAGTATGCCGATAACCACCAGCAGGGCTCCGGCGATAATGCCCCGACGGTGCATTGGCGGCAGCGGATCCATAATGCGAATGTGATCCGGGGCGTGCCAGATCTTCGCCAGGGTAGGTGTCATTTCAAAGCGCCCGGGCATGGCTTTCCTCCTGCTCCGCATATTTTTATGCTGCTCCGTAGAGTATAGATGGCTAACTTCCTGATGGACGAGACAAAGATATGTTTCGTGAGGTTAGCCTGATATTGCCTATTGTTTCTGTTTCCCTCAGATTTGTCATCATCCAGCGACAAAGTTTTACCCATCGTGCTGTGGCTGATATGCTGCCCACCACTTTATACTCGTCGTCTTTCGGGTTGTCGGTGCGCTGGCAGTGCCGGTCACTCCGCTATGGCGCTATTTATGCCGCTGGAGCCGGAGTTCAGGAACCAGCCGCCTTCCCGCAGGCCGAAGTTTATATAGTATGAATTTTCCCCCCAAAAAAGGAACAAAGATGGCAACCCCGACTTTTGACACTATCGAAGCGCAGGCAAGTTACGGTATCGGCTTGCAGGTTGGACAACAGCTGAGCGAATCTGGCCTGCAGGGGCTGCTGCCTGAGGCGCTGGTAGCCGGTATTGCTGATGCGCTGGAAGGCAATCAGCCGCAGGTGCCGGTTGAAGCCGTTCACCGCGCGCTGCGTGAAATTCACGAACGTGCCGATGCGGTACGTCGCGAACGTTTCCAGGAGCTGGCGGCAGATGGTCAGAAATACCTTGATGAAAACCGCGAGCGCGAAGGCGTGAACAGCACCGAATCCGGTCTGCAGTTCCGCGTTCTGACCCAGGGCGAAGGCGCTATCCCGGCGCGTACCGACCACGTTCGCGTGCACTACACCGGTAAACTGATCGACGGTACCGTTTTTGACAGCTCCGTTGCGCGCGGCGAGCCGGCGGAATTCCCGGTAACCGGCGTGATCGGCGGCTGGATCGAAGCGCTGACCCTGATGCCGGTTGGCTCAAAATGGGAGCTGACCATTCCGCATAGCCTGGCCTACGGCGAGCGCGGCGCGGGCGCATCGATTCCTCCGTTCAGCACCCTGATTTTTGAAGTAGAGCTGCTGGATATTATCTAAGCAGTAGTTGCTTCCTCTCCTTAATGGGTGGGGAAGCAAATAAAAATAGCGTAAAAATCTTAAGTTCGAAATTTGTTAGAGTTTAATGTTGCTTAAATGATTTTTTGGCGTAGCTTTGTGAGCTGTTTCGCGTGACCGGAGTGATATAACACTCACTTTAAACATAAAATTAACATTATATCTAAATCATAGTATTCATCCTTCCGATTCTTACCTAATATCGATAAGCCCTTTTCCAAGGGTAATGACCAATGACGGGCCAGTAGAGCTCGAACAACACAGACAGGTACAACAGGAAAATATCACATGGTAGATCAGATTAAAGTCGCTGCTGAAGAGCAGGCTCCGACGGAACAATCGCTGCGGCGAAATCTCACAAACCGGCATATTCAGCTTATTGCCATCGGCGGCGCTATCGGTACCGGGCTATTTATGGGGTCCGGTAAAACAATTAGCCTCGCCGGGCCATCCATCATTTTTGTTTATATGATCATTGGCTTCATGCTGTTTTTCGTCATGCGTGCGATGGGCGAACTGCTGCTGTCGAATCTGGAATATAAATCGTTCAGCGATTTCGCCGCCGATCTTCTGGGGCCGTGGGCCGGATACTTTACCGGCTGGACCTACTGGTTCTGCTGGGTGGTGACCGGGATGGCGGACGTCGTGGCGATTACCGCCTACGCCCAGTTCTGGTTCCCAGGCCTCTCCGACTGGGTTGCCTCGCTGGCGGTTATCCTGCTGCTGCTGAGCCTGAACCTTGCCACCGTGAAAATGTTTGGTGAAATGGAGTTCTGGTTTGCGATGATCAAGATCGTCGCTATCGTGGCGCTGATTGTCGTCGGCCTGGTCATGGTGATGATGCACTTCAAATCACCGACCGGCGTAGAAGCCTCTTTTGCTCATCTGTGGAATGACGGCGGCTGGTTCCCGAAAGGCATCAGCGGATTCTTTGCCGGCTTCCAGATTGCGGTCTTCGCCTTTGTCGGGATTGAGCTGGTGGGTACCACCGCTGCGGAAACCAAAGATCCGGAGAAATCCCTGCCGCGCGCGATTAACTCGATCCCGCTGCGTATTATTATGTTCTACGTCTTCGCGCTGATCGTGATTATGTCGGTGACGCCGTGGAGCTCAGTGGTACCGACAAAGAGCCCGTTCGTCGAACTCTTTGTGCTGGTAGGCCTGCCGGCTGCCGCCAGCCTGATTAACTTTGTGGTGCTGACGTCCGCGGCCTCCTCGGCGAACAGCGGCGTGTTCTCAACCAGCCGGATGCTGTTTGGTCTGGCGCAGGATGGCCAGGCGCCGTCGATGTTCGCCAGGCTGTCGAAACGCGCGGTACCGGCGAAGGGCCTGACCTTCTCCTGCATGTGCCTGCTGGGCGGGGTGGTGATGCTGATGGTCAATCCGAGCGTGATTTCCGCGTTCACCATGATCACCACGGTTTCGGCCATTCTGTTTATGTTCGTCTGGACTATTATTCTGTGTTCGTATCTGGTCTATCGCAAAAAGCGTCCGCAGCTGCACGAGCAGTCCAAATATAAGATGCCGCTGGGCAAGCTGATGTGCTGGGTTTGTATGGCGTTCTTCGTCTTCGTTCTGGTGCTGCTGACCCTTGAAACCGATACGCGCGAAGCGCTGATCGTCACGCCGCTGTGGTTTATTCTGCTGGCGGCCGGCTGGTTCTTTGCCGGTAAGAAGCGTCTGGCGAAATAAAAAATCTTCGGGAGAGATTTTTAACGTTGCCTGCAACGGCCCGTGGGGGGACGGGCAGGACGCCCGTCATAAAAAAGGCCACCCGGAGTGGCCAATAAGACTGACAGTATCGAGGGCGCCCGCGGGCGCCTTTTTTTATTTATTTTCCGGCAAGAGCGCGCGGGAACAGGACATTATTTTCCAGGCTGATGTGTTCCATCAGATCGTCGATCAGTTCATTAATGCCGTTGTACATCGCTTTCCAGGTGGTGCAGGCTTCCGGCGGCGGCGTCACGTTATGGGTGATGTGCTTGATCACTTCCAGCAGCTCACCCGCTTCGTCGTGCTCGCTTTCCATCACGCTGATGGGGCCAGCGGCCTGGGTCCCCATGCCCTGCTTAATCATCGGGAACAGGATCTGCTCCTCTTTCATCATGTGGCTGGAGAGCTCCTGGTGCAGCATCGTCAGGTATTTGGTTAACCCGTTCGGCACGTTGGGCTTATCGGCATGCACGCGCTCAACTTTGGTGGCCTGCAGAATAAGCTCCGGCAGCTGCTCGCGATGGCGGTCATGATAGCGCACGATAATATGGTCGATGATCTCCGCGTAGGGCACTACGCGCCAGTCGCGCTCTGCCGGCTCTTCCGCAAGCTTCATCAGCTCCGCTTCGATGACCGCGACGTCCAGCTCTTTGCGCGATGCCGCGCGATCCAGCGTTTGTTTCCCGCCGCAGCAGTAGTCCATGTCGTATTTACGGAACAGCGCGGAGGCGCGTGGGATCGTCAGCGCCAGCTCGCCTAAAGGTTGGTCACGGAAAGCCATAGCAATTACCTCGTCATCAAGAATATAAGATGTATTTTAAATGCATCTTATTGGCAAGGGAATACCCCTTTCGGATACCAGGCTATTTTTTGTTCACGCTGACCTGCGCCACCAGCCGCGGCTTTTCCGGTCTGGCGCGCACGGCGTAGATAACGCCTGATACCAGCAGCAGAATACCGCTGAGCGTCAGCAACGGCGGCATGCTTTGACGCAGCAGGAAGGTATACAGCAGGCCCGTAAGCGTCTCGAAGACGATAAGCGGCCCGAGGATCACCGTCGGCAGCTTCTGGCTGGCGATGTTCCAGCATAACGCTCCGACCCACGAGCAGAACACGGCGATGGCCAGCATCAGCGTCACGAAGACCAGCGGACGGGGACCAAAGGGAAGGGGGAAGCTGACCTGCTGGCCGTGTAGCCACCAGCAGGCGGCGATGTAGCCCGCCAGCGAAAGCGGCAGCGTCACCAGCGCCTGGGCCGTTGCCCACATCATCGGATGCTTATCCGGATTCTCGCGCAGCCAGCGGGCGTTGCGCAGCGCGTACCACGCCCAGCAGGCAACGGAGATCAGCGCCAGCGCGATCCCGGAGGCGTAGCGCCAGAAGCTAAACGCCCCCGCGCCCTGGCGCAGCTCGGCGATATTGACGCACGCCAGGCCAAGCGCAATGCACGCCAGCGCCGGGAATAAGCGCCGCCACGGCAGCTTACCGTCGCGCTGGCTGTACAGCAGGTTAGCAAACACCGGCAGCACCACCGGCAGGGTGCCGATAATCATGGTAGCGACCGGGGCGCCGGTACGCTGGATGGCGCTGGCGAGGCAAACGTAATAGATCAGGTTGCCCATCATGGTCAGCCCGCAGGCAACCCACCAGTCCTGTGCCGAAAGCTGGCGTAGCCTTACGCGGCCAAGCCACGCCAGCGGCAGGGCGATGAGCCCCAGCGCCAGATAGCGCCCCATTGACTGTAGTACCGCCGGGTATTCCGGCACCACCTGAGGGCCGACAAAAATCAGACCCCACATCAACCCTGCCAGCAGGGCATACAACACGCCGCTAATCATCACGCCATCCATTATCGTTATCGTTGGCAAAAGTGTAGGTGAGGCCGGCGCGGGAATATTGTATGAGATTGCGCATTAGCGCCGGATGACCTGTTTTTGATAGCGCACCGGGGTAATCCCATAGCGGCGGGTAAAGGCGCGGGTCAGATGCGACTGGTCGGTAAGACCGGCGGCAGCGGCCACCTCGGCGGCGGGCATCCCGTGCGTCAGGAAGGCTTTGGCGCGCCACAGGCGAATAGCCATCAGCATTTGGTGGGGCGTGACGTGGAAATGGGCTTTAAACTGGCGCTGAAAATGCCAGGGACTGAGGGCGGCAACCTGCGCCAGCTCATCGAGGGTGACCGCGCGCATGTAGTTGTCGTGCAGATACTCGCGCACGCGTTCGAAACGATGGGCGGCCTCCGTCAGCACGGGCACGTGACGGGCGAACGGGCGAAAGGTGTCGATAACGTCGAGCAGCAGACCCTGCTGGGCCAGCGGATCGTCGGCGTGCCACAGGCCGTATATGAGATGACAGAGCTGTCGCGAACGCTGCGGGTCCTGGCGCACCACTTCTCTGAACCACCAGTGGCGCACGCCGGTCACCTCTTCCAGCAGCGCGGGATCGAGATAAACCATCCGATAGCGCCAGCCGTCGGCGGTTTCCGCTTCGCCGGTGTGCAGTTCGTCAGGGTTCATGGTGACGATGGAGTTCACCGCAGCGACGTACTGGCTACCGCGATAGCGAAAGCGCTCAGCGCCCAGCTCGATCGCTCCAATGCCGAAGGCTTCGTGGGTATGCGGTTCGAAGGCATAGCGGGAGATATGGGCATGATACAGCTCAACGCCCGGCACCTGCGCCAGATGGCGAAAGCGCGCGCTGTCTCTCTCATCGCTGAACTGTTCCGGTACGCCCTGCATCTGGTTTCTCCCCATAGGCCATCTTTGATTATCGGAGATGACCTACGGGGATGCTACAAAAATTAACCAGTTTGCAACAGTTACAGGATGCCTTTGACGCTTTCCGCCAGCGTAGTGGTCGGGCGACCAATCAGGCTGCTCAGGGTATGGCTATCGTCAAACAGGCCGCCCTTAGAGGCGCCGATATCGGAGTCCGCGAGCATATCCGCGAGCCCTGCCGGCAGGCCCACGCCCTTCAGCGCCGCAGCGAAGTCGGCTTCGCTAAGATTCTGATAAACCACGTTCTTACCGCTCTGTTTGCTCAGCTCGGCGGCCAGCGCGCTCAGGGTCCAGGCCTCATCGCCCGCCAGCTCGTAAACCTTCCCGGCATGGCCCTCTTCGGCGACGACGCGGGCGGCGGCGGCGGCATAGTCGGCACGGGTCGCTGAGGCAATTTTCCCGTCGCCGGCGGCGCCGATAAAGACCCCGTGTTCCAGAGCCGGCGGCGCGCTGGCGAGATAGTTTTCGGTGTACCAGCCGTTGCGCAGAAGGGTATAGGCGATACCGGACTCGGCCAGCATCTTCTCGGTTTCCACATGCTCAACGTGCAGGCCAAGCGGAGATTTATCCGCATGCAGCAGGCTGGTGTAGGCGATAAATTTGACCCCGGCGGCTTTCGCTGCCTGGATGACGTTGCGATGCTGGGACGCACGCTGGCCCACCTCGCTGGATGAGATCAGCAGCAGCTTATCCACGCCCTGCAGCGCGGCGGTGAACGCCGCCTGGTCGGTGTAATCCGCCTGACGGACGACCAGACCCTGCTGGCTCAGGGATTCGGCCTTCGCCGGGTTACGGACAATCGCCACAATCTGGCTGGCGGGAACGGTTTTTAACAGGTTTTCCAGAACGTGGTGGCCTAGCTGGCCGGTTGCACCGGTAATTGCGATCATGGGTCTTCTCCTTCGTGTTTATTGGCTGTTGTGGTAAGCTAACACCATAGCTAACTTTTGGTAAGTACGTACAAAAAGGTAAGTATAAAATGGCGAATCTGACGCTAAGTGAACAGCTGCGCGACGGCAACCTGTTTGCCGAACAGTGCCCTTCGCGCGATGTGTTGAAGCATGTCACCAGCCGCTGGGGCGTGCTCATCCTCGTGGCGCTGCGCGCGGGAACCCATCGCTTCAGCGACCTGCGCCGCAAGATGGGGGGCGTGAGTGAAAAGATGCTGGCCCAGTCGCTGCAGGCGCTGGAGCAGGATGGCTTTATCGACCGGGTGTCGTATCCGGTGGTCCCGCCGCATGTTGAATATAGTCTGACTCCGCTGGGTGAGCAGGTGAGCGAGAAGGTGGCGGCGCTGGCCGACTGGATTGAGCTGAATCTACCCGCGGTGCTGGCGAACCACGAGCCGGTGGCGTGAAATTTGCCCGGCCCTGTTGCCAGAGCCGGGGCGGGTTACTTGCTTAAATCCAGCTGATAGATGGCAAAGCCGATATCGTCGGTGGCAACCTGTCGCATCGGGTACTGCGCCTGCTCTTTGATAAATGCCGCCGCTTTTTCGGTTGGCGCGGTTTCAAAGCGGATGTCCAGCGGCACCTTGCCGTGGAGCGGCGCCAGGCGCCAGTTGTTATCCGCCGCCGGGTGGATGGCCCCCGCTTTTTTCGACTCAGCGCTAATCCACGCCGCCAGCACCGAGCGATTTTCATCCGGGGAAGCAAAAGCAACGTGGCTATCGCCGGTACCGGCGAACTTGCCGCCGTAGGCGCGGTAGTTATTCGTCGCGACCAGGAAGGTGGCGGCAGGGTCGATGGCCTTGCCGTTAAAGGTCAGATCCTTAATGCGCTGCGCCTGCGGGTTAATCATCTGGCACTCGCCGTCGTAGCGCGCCGGCTGGCTGACGTCAATCTGGTAATTAACTCCGTCAATCACGTCGAAGTTATAGGTGCGAAAACCGTCCCAGTTGATTAATGACTGCGGCCTGCTGCTGGTCGTGTCTATCTGATTGAACTGCCCGGCAGAGCACTCCAGCCACTCTTTGACCTCCTTGCCGCTCACCTTCATCACCACCAGGGTGTTCGGATAGAGATACAGATCGGCGGCGTTGCGGAAGGTGAGCTGGCCTTTCTCCACCTCAACGAAGCTGGCGGGATCGTTCTTGCGTCCGCCGACCTTAAACGGCGCGGCGGCGGAGAGGACCGGCAGCTTCGCCAGGTCCGGATCGCCCTGAATAAAGTGCTCGACGTAAGCTTTCTGCGCCATATTGACCACCTGCACGGTCGGGTCGTCCTGCACCAGCGCAAGGAAGCTGTACATATTGTCGGAGGCGTGGCCGATCGGCTTGCTGACAAATTCACGCGTCGCGTCGTGGTCGGCTTTTAGCACCGCCACCATTTTGCCATCTTCCGCCGCCAGCGACTTCCTGGCGACCGGATCGTAGATTGGGCGGGCTTCGGCTTTAGCCTGGGTGACCTGCCACCTGCCGTCATTGTGGCTAAGAGCCAGATCGACGATGCCCAGATGATCGCCCCACATGCCGGGCATCACGGCCGGAATACCGTTAAGCGTGCCCTTACTGATATCCGCGCCCTTGATGCCGGCGAAATCTTTCCCCGGGAATACCGCGTGCGCGTGGCCGAACATGATGGCATCAACGCCGGGAACCTGGCTGAGGTAATACACCGAGTTTTCCGCCATTGCCTGATACGGATCGGCGGAGAGGCCCGAATGCGCGATAACCACCACGACGTCCGCGCCTTTCTCGCGCATTTCCGGAACAAATTTGCGCGCGGTTTCGGTTATGTCGTTAACGGTCACTTTGCCGGCGAGATTGGCTTTATCCCAGGTCATGATTTGCGGCGGGACGAAGCCGATATAGCCGATACGCAGGGTCTGCGTTTTGCCGTCGCTATCCTCAACCCTGGTATCCTGAATCAGGTACGGGGTAAACATCGGCTGGCCGGTTTTTACGTCGATAATGTTGGCGTTGACGTAGGGGAATTTCGCTCCGGAGAGGGCTTTGTGCAGGAAATCGAGGCCGTAGTTGAACTCGTGGTTGCCGAGATTGCCCACGACATAATCCAGCGTGTTCATGGCCTTATAAACCGGGTGAATATCGCCGCTTTTGAGACCTTTCGCCGCCATATAGTCGCCCAGTGGACTACCCTGAATAACGTCGCCGTTATCGACCAGCACGCTGTTTTTCACTTCCTGGCGGGCTTTTTCAATCAGCGTGGCGGTACGCACGAGGCCAAATTTTTCCGTAGCGGCGTCTTTGTAATAATCAAAATCCATCATATTACTGTGCAGATCGGTGGTTTCCATAATCCGCAAATCGACCGTCGCCGCGTTTACGCTGGCAGCGACCAGCGTGGCCAGGAGCGTTGCGCTAAACTTAATCATCAGAGGCGTCCTTTTTTATGAGCAATGGCACAGAAGAAAATGTATTTACATTTTGTTGCTTACAGAATTGTGAATCATGCCAGAAAAACGATAATTGAAACCGCCATCGCTATCACAGATAGCGGAACTCGCAGCGATGCGATATAAATAAAACAACGAGTTAACGCCACTGCAACCAGATGAGGTGGAGAATGTTAGAACAAGTATGTCAGCTTGCACGGATCGCGGGCGATGCCATTATGGAAGTCTATGATGGAAATCAGCCGATGGACGTTGCCAGCAAGAAGGACGATTCTCCGGTCACCGCGGCGGATATTGCTGCGCACAAAGTCATTATGAGCGGCCTGCTGGCGCTGACGCCCGATATCCCGATCCTGTCTGAAGAAGACCCTCAGGAGTGGCAGGTGCGCCAGCACTGGCAGCGCTACTGGCTGGTGGACCCGCTGGACGGCACCAAAGAGTTTATCAAGCGCAACGGTGAGTTCACGGTCAATATCGCCTTGATTGAGAAAGGCAAACCGGTGCTTGGCGTGGTCTATGCGCCGGTGATGAAGGTGCTGTACTGCGCGGAAAACGGCAAGGCCTGGAAAGAGGAGTGCGGCAGGCGTAAGCAAATTCAGGTCCGCGACGCCCGACCTCCGCTGGTGGTCATCAGCCGCTCCCACGGCAACGATCCGGAGCTGGAGGAGTACCTCGAGCAGATTGGTGAACACCAAACCACCTCGATCGGCTCATCGCTGAAGTTCTGCCTGGTGGCGGAGGGGCAGGCCCAGCTCTATCCGCGCTTCGGGCCGACCAACAGCTGGGACACCGCTGCCGGCCATGCGGTCGCGGTTGCCGCCGGGGCGCACGTTCACGACTGGCAGGGGAGAACCCTCGACTACACGCCGCGTGAATCCTTCCTCAACCCCGGCTTCCGGGTTTCTATTTACTGAGCAGCTTGTGCAGCAGGGCGACAACCTGCTGCACTTCATCCTGGGTCAGCGCGCCGTCTTTGGCCCACTGAACCCGGCCGTCTTTATCCAGCACCACGATGGCTGAGCTCTCCTCCTGCAGCTGCCACGCCTTACGTGCCAGACCGTTACTGTCGACAATAAACTGCGACCACGGATAGAGCTGCTTGTTGCTCTCAATGCTGCTGCGTACGAACATCCCTGAGCCCGGGATCGCGTCATCGGTATTGACGATAGTGGTGGTCTGATAGCGATCGTGCGGCAGCTTCGCGGCCTTGATAGCTTCTATCAGCGTGGCGTTTTTCTCTTTTGCCGCCGTGCGTCCGGCGATGTGCTGCACCACGCGAACTTTTCCCGCCAGCTGCGAGCTATTCCAGTTTTTATAGCTAAACTTATCATTATCCAGAATTAATTCTCCCCGGTCGGCGATGCCAACCGGCGCGACGCGCTGACCATCGACAAAATTATGCGCTGAGGCGATCAGCGGTAGCAGAAGGAGTGAAGCCGCCAGAATTTTACGTAGGGTCATGATGTTTCCTTATTATGTGCAGGTGATCCGACCACTTGGTCTGGCTTAAGCATAAATGCGATTTATCGGCATGACACGCAATCAGAGTGCCAGATTGCGTGTTAACGCACATATTCGAATAAAATCGGTGACTTATACTCACTTCTACGTATGTTTGAAAAGAAAATTCTTAATTAGTGTCATCAAAAGGTAAATAAACTTATGCATGCTGGGTATTACAGAAGTTCTGGACTATAGTTTCAGGGCATTAAAATTTGCGCTCTGGATTCGTGGGCTAAGTGTGGCACCACAGGAGCGTAACCCTGGCAGGAGACAACAATGAAAATTTTCCAACGCTACAATCCGCTGCAAGTGGCGAAGTACGTGAAGATCCTGTTCCGTGGACGGTTATACATCAAGGATGTTGGCGCTTTTGAGTTTGATAAGGGCAAAATCCTTATCCCGAAGGTAAAAGACAAGCAGCATTTTTCTGTGATGTCTGAGGTCAATCGTCAGGTTCTGCGTCTGCAAACAGAGATGGCTTAATCTGAAAAGTGGTATAGCTGTACGGTAAAAAAAACGGCTCCTGATAGGAGCCGTTAGTGTTTCTGAAGGCGGCGATTATGCCGACTCTTTTTCGCTTACCACCGTTTCCGACTGCTTCGGTACCATCACCGTCGGTTTATTGTCGATGCGGGTGACCAGCAGCTGATCGATGCGGTAGTTATCGATGTCCACCACCTCAAACTTGTAGCCTGAGAATTTCACCGCGTCGGTGCGCTTCGGGATCTTGCGCAGCATAAACATCATGAAGCCGCCGATGGTTTCATAGTTGCCGGACTGCGGGAAATCGTCAATATCGAGCACGCGCATCACGTCATCAATCGGCGTACCGCCGTCAATCAGCCATGAGTTCTCGTCGCGGGCGACGATCTGCTCCTCCAGCCCCTGGCCGACCAGATCGCCCATCAGGGTGGTCATTACGTCGTTCAGGGTAATAATCCCGACCACCAGCGCATATTCGTTCATGATGACCGCAAAGTCTTCGCCGGCGGTTTTAAAGCTCTCCAGCGCTTCTGACAGCGTCAGGGTATCAGGGACAATCAGCGTATTGCGGATCTGCACGCCGCCGGTCAGCACCAGGCTTTGATTCGCCAGCACGCGGTTCAGCAGATCCTTGGAGTCCACGTAGCCGATGATATGGTCGATATCCTCATTACAGACCAGGAATTTGGAGTGCGGATGCTCCGCAACCTTGTTCTTCAGGCTCTGCTCATCTTCGTGGAGATCGAACCAGATAACATTTTCACGCGAGGTCATCGACGACGGAACGGTACGTGATTCCAGCTCGAACACGTTCTCAATCAGCTCATGCTCCTGCTTACGCAGCACGCCGGCCAGCGCGCCGGCCTCGACGACCGCGTAAATATCATCGGAGGTGATGTCGTCTTTACGCACCATCGGTAATTTGAACAGCCGGAAAATATTGTTGGCCATGCCGTTGAACAGCCACACCAGCGGGCGGAACACCGTCAGGCAGAAGCGCATCGGGTTGATGATACGCAAAGCTACTGCTTCTGGCGCAATCATACCGATGCGTTTCGGGGTCAGGTCAGCAAACAGGATGAACAGGCTGGTGACCAGAGTAAAAGAGATAATAAAGCTGAGCTGCTCGGAGAGTTCCGGCGACATATAGCCGCTTAGCAGGCTGTTGAAAGCCGGTGAAAATGCGGCATCGCCGACGATACCGCCGAGGATCGCCACCGCGTTGAGGCCGATTTGCACGACGGTGAAGAACATCCCAGGGTTTTCCTGCATTTTGAGAACGCGCTGAGCGTTCACGTGACCATCATCGGCCAGCAGTTTGAGTTTGATTTTACGTGAGGCGGCCAGCGAGATTTCTGATATCGAAAAAAATGCGCTGACGGCAATCAGACAAAGTATTACTAAAATACTGTTTAACATAGTTTATCTAGCCATTGAGGCCAGATCCTCGGAAGGGAAGTTGATAACTCTAATGTGGAATACATAAAAAACCGGTCCGAAGGCACTGGACCGGCTACAACACAGCCTAGTATAGCGTAAGGTACTGTAAAGCCGCCAGAGCGTTAATTGTGCGCCCCGGAAATATTCACTACTACGCCTGCGGCGGCAGGCATACGCCGATCCCGCCGATCCCGCAGTATCCGTACGGATTTTTATGCAGATACTGCTGGTGGTCGTCTTCAGCATAGTAGAACGGCTTCGCCGTTGCTATCTCAGTAGTGATTTGGCGCGAGTCGTTGGCGTCGCGCATCGCCGCCTGAAAACGTGCCAGGCTGGCTTTAGCGGCCGCATCCTGCTCCGGCGTCAGCGGATAGATAGCCGAACGATACTGGGTGCCGTGGTCATTGCCCTGCTGCATTCCCTGAGCCGGGTCATGGTTTTCCCAGAATACCTGCAGCAGCTGCTCATAGCTGATGACCTGCGGGTCGTACACGATGCGTACGGCCTCGGCGTGGCCGGTATCACCGGAACACACTTCGCGGTAGGTTGGGTTAGGGGTGTAGCCGCCGGTATAGCCTGCGGCGGTGCTGTAAACGCCGGGCAGCTGCCAGAACAGGCGCTCAACTCCCCAAAAGCAGCCCATCGCCAGCAGCGCAACTTCCATTCCCGCAGGAACGTTAGTCATGGAGTGGCCATTGACGGCGTGGAGCGTTGCCACCGGCATAGGGGTGTTGCGTCCGGGTAGCGCATCCGCCTGGGCGACAAGATGCGTTTTATCAAATAGACTCACGGTTGGCCTCTCTAAAACATAAGTCGTAGTTAAGGTTGTAACGATGCGTGTCTTTTTACACAATAAACACGATCGGTACGTCTAGAGTTAAACATAAGAATTATTTGGGTTATCGTCATTTTTTCAACCCTTAGCTGTTAGGGTTTTGTTAAGCCGGGGATCGGCGCTTTCGTTTCCTTCGGGGGGAAACAAGGATATTCAGGAGAAAACGTGCTACAAATCCGCCAGTTATGTGTCACCAGCCTTTTGCTGGTCAGCGGGGTCGCTAGCGCCGCGAGCGTGCGTTTGCAGGTTGAGGGGCTATCCGGGGAACTGCAAAAAAATGTCCGTGCCCAGCTATCGACGATCCAAAGTGATGAAGTCACGCCGGATCGACGCTTTCGCGCGCGCGTTGATGATGCCATCCGTGAAGGCCTGAAAGCGCTAGGTTACTACGAACCGACGATCGATTTTGATTTACGTCCGCCGCCGGCAAAAGGGCGGCAGGTGCTGATTGCCAAAGTGACGCCCGGCGAACCGGTGCGTATTGGCGGTACCGACGTCATTCTGCGCGGCGGAGCGCGAACCGACCGTGACTATCTGGATTTGTTAAAAACGCGTCCGGCAATCGGCACCGTGCTGAATCACGGCGATTACGACGGTTTTAAAAGCTCCTTGACCCGCGTAGCGCTGCGCAAAGGCTACTTTGATAGTGAATTCAATAAAAGCCAGCTCGGGGTCTCTCTCGATCGTCATCAGGCCTTTTGGGATATCGATTACAACAGCGGCGAGCGCTATCGCTTCGGCGCCGTGACCTTCAGCGGGTCGCAGATCCGCGACGAGTACCTGCAAAATCTGGTGCCGTTTAAGCAGGGGGATGAGTATACCTCCGAGGATCTGGCGGAGCTAAACCGCCGCCTGGCGGCCACCGGCTGGTTCAGCTCGGTGGTGGTCGCGCCGGAGTTTGAGAAGTCCAGAAAAACGAAAGTGCTGCCTCTGAAGGGCGTGGTCGCGCCGCGCAAAGAGAATACCGTCGAAACCGGTATCGGCTATTCGACCGACGTCGGGCCGCGGGTAAAGGCGACCTGGAAAAAGCCGTGGATGAACTCCTATGGCCACAGCCTGACCTCCAGCGTCAGCCTCTCCGCACCGGAGCAGCAGCTTGATTTCAGCTATAAGGTCCCGCTGCTGAAGAGCCCGCTGGAACAGTATTACCTGATGCAGGGCGGCTTTAAGCGCACGGATCTCAACGATACCAAAGCCGACTCCACCACCCTCGCGGCATCGCGTTACTGGGAGATGTCGAGCGGCTGGCAGCGCGCTATCAACCTGCGCTGGAGCCTCGATCACTTTACCCAGGCTAACGTCACCAATACCACCATGCTGATTTATCCCGGGGTATCGGTTAACCGCACCCGCTCGCGGGGCGGCCTGATGCCGACCTGGGGCGATTCCCAGCGCTATTCGGTGGATTACTCCAACACCATGTGGGGCTCGGATATTAACTTCGTCGTCGCCCAGGCGCAGGACGTGTGGATCCGCACGCTCTACGATCGCCACCGTTTTGTGGTGCGCGGTAACCTCGGCTGGATTGAGGCCGACAATTTTGACAAGGTCCCGCCGGATCTGCGTTTCTTCGCCGGGGGCGACCGCAGCATTCGCGGCTACAAATACAAATCTATCTCGCCAAAAGACGACGATGGCAAGCTGATCGGTGCATCGAAGCTGGCCACCGGCTCGCTGGAGTACCAGTACAACGTCAGCGGAAAGTGGTGGGGGGCGATGTTTATCGACGGCGGTGAGGCAGTAAGCGATATCCGCAAAAGCGACTTCAAAACCGGCGCCGGCGTTGGCGTTCGCTGGCAGTCGCCGGTCGGTCCTATCAAGCTGGATATCGCCGCGCCGGTCGGCGACAAAGACGAACACGGTTTACAGTTTTACATCGGTCTGGGGCCTGAATTATGAGTTTATGGAAGAAGATAAGCCTCGGGGTCGTGCTCTTTCTGGTCCTGCTGCTGGGCACGGTTGGCTTCCTGGTCGGCACCACCAGCGGCCTGCATCTGGTGCTGAAAGCGGCAGACCGCTGGGTGCCTGGCCTGGAGATCGGCAAGGTCTCCGGCGGCTGGCGTGACCTGACGCTGGAGAACGTGCGGTTCGCCCAACCGGGCGTGGCGGTTACCGCCGGTCAGTTCCACCTTGCGGTGAAGCTACGCTGCCTGTGGGACAGCAGCCTGTGCGTCAACGACATTTCGCTACGCGATATCTACGTCGCGATCGATACCTCAAAAATGCCGCCTTCCGCGCCGCCAGAAGAGGAGGATTCAGGGCCGCTGAATCTCTCAACCCCATATCCCATCACCCTGAGCCGCGTCGCGCTGCAAAACGTTAACGTCAAAATTGATGATACCGCCGTGTCGGTGCGGGATTTCTCCACCGGCCTGCGCTGGCAGGAGAAAAACCTGACCCTGACGCCAACGTCGCTGCAGGGGCTGCTTATCGCACTGCCGAAAGTCGCTAAGGTGGCGCAGGAGCAGGTCGTTGAGCCGAAGATAGAGAATCCTCAGCCGGAGGAAAAACCGCTCGGCGAGACGATGAAGGCGCTGTTTGCGCAGCCGGTGCTCCCGGAAATGGCCGACGTCCATCTGCCGCTCAACCTCAATATTGAGGAGTTCCGCGGCGAGCAGCTGCGGGTTACCGGCGATACCGATATGACCATCTACAGCCTGCTGCTGAAGGTCAGCAGCATTGACGGGCAGATGAAGCTCGATGCGCTGGATATCGATTCCGATCAGGGCAAGGTCACCGCCGCGGGCAGCGCGCAGCTGCAGGATAGCTGGCCGGTGGATATTACCCTCGACGGTACGCTGAATATTGACCCGCTCAAGGGCGAGAAGGTGCAGCTGAAAGTCGGCGGCGAGATGCGCAAAAAGCTGACGGTTGGCGTTGATTTAGCCGGCCCGGTGGCAATGACGCTACGCGCCGATGCGCAGCTGGCTGAAGCTGGGCTGCCGCTCAATATGGAGCTGAAAAGCAAGCAGCTGTACTGGCCGTTTAGCGGCGAAAAGCAGTTCCAGGCCGACGATTTGCAGCTGAAATTCAGCGGCAAAATGACCGACTACGCCCTGGCGCTGAGCACCGCGGTGAAGGGGCAATCTCTGCCGCCGGCGAAAATCAGCCTCAATGCTAAGGGCAACGAGCAGCAGGTGAATATTGATAAACTGACCGTCGCCGCGCTGGAAGGGAAAACCGAGCTGAAGGCGCTGCTCGACTGGCAGCAGGCGATTAGCTGGCGCGGCGAGCTGACCCTTGACGGCATTAATACGGCCAAAGAGGTCCCGGACTGGCCTTCGAAGCTGAACGGCCTGATCAAAACCCAGGGCAGCCTGTACGGCGGCAGCTGGCAGATGTCGGTCCCGGAGCTGAAAATCACCGGTAACGTGAAGCAGAATAAGGTTGATGTCAGCGGTTCCCTGCAGGGCAATAGCTATATGCAGTGGAAAATCCCCGGCCTGCATCTGGCGTTAGGCCCCAACAGCGCCGACGTGAAAGGCGAGCTGGGGGTTAAAGATCTGGATCTCGACGCCACCATTGATGCGCCGCATCTCGATAACGCGCTGCCGGGCCTTGGCGGGACGGCGAAAGGGCTGGTGAAAGTGCGCGGCACCGTGGAGGCGCCGCAGCTGCTGGCGGATATCACCGCCCGCGCCCTGCGCTGGCAGGAGCTATCGATTGCCCAGGTTAACGTCAAAGGCGACGTTAAATCCAGCGATCAGATTGCCGGCAATCTCGATGTGCGTATCGACCGTATCAGCCAGCCGGGCGTCAATATCAGCCTGGTGCAGCTCAATGCGAAAGGTAATGAGAAGCAGCATGACCTGCAGCTTAAAGTGCAGGGGGAGCCGGTCTCCGGCCAGCTGTCTCTGGCGGGGAGTTTTGACCGTAAAGAGGAGCGCTGGAGGGGAACGATGAGCAATACCCGCTTCCAGACGCCGGTGGGCCCGGTTTCGCTGACGCGCAATATCGCGCTGGACTACCGTAACCGCGAGCAGAAAATCAGCATCGGGCCGCACTGCTGGACCAACCCGAACGCCGAGCTCTGCGTGCCGCAAGCGATCGATGCGGGCGCGAGCGGCCGGGCGGTCGTTAACCTCAACCGTTTCGATCTGGCGATGCTGAAGCCGTTTATGCCGGAGGCCACCCAGGCCAGCGGCGTCTTTAGCGGCAACGCCGACGTGAGCTGGGACACCACCAAAGAGGGGTTGCCGCAGGGCAAGGTGACGCTGAACGGACGTAACGTGAAGGTAACGCAGACGGTCAACGATGCGCCGCTGCCGGTGGCTTTCGATACCCTGAACCTCACCGCCGATCTGCACAACAACCGCGCGCAGCTCGGCTGGCTGATCCGCCTGACCAATAACGGTCAGCTTGACGGACAGGTTCAGGTCACCGACCCGCAGGGCCGACGCAATCTCGGCGGTAATATCAACATCAATAACTTCTCGCTGGCGATGATTAATCCGATCTTCTCCCGAGGGGAAAAGGCGGAGGGCCGGCTGAACGCCAACCTGCGCCTCGGCGGCGATGTGCAAAATCCGCAGCTGTTTGGTCAGATGCAGCTGAACGGCGTGGACATTGACGGTAACTTTATGCCGTTCGATATGCAGCCCAGCCAGCTGGCGATGAACTTCAACGGCACCCGCTCGACGCTGCAGGGTACGGTGAATACGAGCCAGGGCCAGATTAGCCTTAACGGCAACGCCGACTGGACCCAGATAGACAACTGGCGCGCGCAGATCGCGGCGAAGGGCAGCCGGGTGCGTATTACGGTGCCGCCGATGGTGCGCCTGGACGTTTCGCCGGATGTGGTCTTTACCGCGACGCCGAGCTTGTTTAATCTTGACGGTAGCGTCGATGTTCCGTGGGCGCGTATTGTGGTTAACGACGTGCCGGAGAGCGCGGTCGGCGTCTCTTCCGATGAGGTCATGCTGAACGACTCCCTGCAGCCGATTAAGCCGCAGAGCGCCGGTATCCCGATCAACAGTAACCTGACGATCCATGTCGGTAATAACGTTCGCCTCAGCGCGTTTGGTCTGAAGGCGCGCCTGACCGGCGATTTAAAAGTTGCTCAGGATAGACAAGGTCTGGGCCTGAACGGGCAGATCAATATTCCGGAAGGGCGCTTCCACGCCTACGGCCAGGATCTGATCGTACGTAAAGGCGAGCTGCTGTTCTCCGGTCCGCCGGATCAGCCTTCACTGAATATCGAAGCCATTCGCAACCCGGATGCCACAGAAGACGACGTGATTGCCGGCGTTCGCGTCACCGGCTCCGCCGACCAGCCGAAGGCGGAGATCTTCTCCGACCCGGTAATGTCGCAGCAGGAAGCGCTTTCTTATCTGCTGCGCGGCCAGGGATTGAGCAGCGGGCAGAGCGATAGTGCCGCAATGACGTCAATGCTTATTGGCCTGGGGGTTGCACAAAGTGGTCAGGTTGTGGGTAAAATCGGCGAGACGTTTGGCGTAAGCAATCTGGCGCTGGATACCGAGGGGGTAGGCGACTCTTCCCAGGTGGTAGTCAGCGGCTATGTGCTGCCGGGTCTGCAGGTAAAATACGGGGTCGGTATCTTCGACTCCCTGGCGACGCTGACATTACGCTATCGCCTGATGCCTAAGCTATATATGGAAGCGGTGTCTGGCGTAGACCAGGCTCTCGATTTGCTCTATCAGTTTGAGTTTTAGCAATGCGAATATTTGTTTACGGCAGTTTACGACGCAAACAAGGCAACAGCCACTGGATGACCAACGCTCAGTGGCTGGGCGATCATAGTGTCAACGATTATCAGCTGTACAGCCTGGGCCACTATCCAGGCGCGGTGCCCGGTGAAGGCACGGTACATGGTGAAGTCTATCGTATTGACGCATCGACGCTGGCCGAACTGGATGCTCTGCGTACCAAAGGCGGCGAATACGCGCGCCATCTTATCCAGACGCCGTATGGCGGCGCATGGATGTATGTCTATCAGCGCCCGGTTGAGGGGTTTACGCTGATAGAGAGCGGTAACTGGTTAGACAGAGACCAGTATTAAAAACGACAGCGCCACCCTCGGGTGGCGCTGTTTTTTGCGGGCGTTAATCAGAACTCGACGCGGGCGCCGAGATTATAGCGTCGGCCCTCTATCTGACCGTACTCGCCCCACGAGGTGGTGCGTTTAGGGTCCGCATCAAACAGGTTATAGATCCCCGCCAGCAGCTGCGCGTTTTTGTTCAGCTGATAGCGCAGGCCGACATCCACCATCGTATAGGCCTCATACTCATTATGGCTGCCGCTATCGCGGTTGCTGCTGCGATAGTTCACCGTACTCCAGACATCCATACTCTGCGTCGCCGCCCAGCTGAGCGACAGATTTGCCATATGGCGCGGATAGTCGTTCAGCGCATAGCCTTTTTCGGCACCGCTTTTCTGCTCGCTGTGGTTGTAGGTGTAGTTGGCGTTAGCCTTGATATCGGCACTAATCTGCCAGTCAGCGTTGAGCTCGACGCCGTAGACGTCGGCTTTACTGACGTTAAAGTATTTGTCGATCGAATCTGCTTTGTAGCCGTTGACGGAACACTGGTTGGTTGCCGTGGTTTCGCAGATGTTTTGCTCGGTAATTTTATCTTTGAACTGGGTATAGAAGACCGTGCCGTCCAGCGCCAGGGCGCTGCCCGTCCAGTACAGGCCGAGCTCGGAGTTAACGCTTTTCTCCGGCTTCAGGTCGTCGTTGCCGACCGTCAGGAAGGGATAGGGTACGGTTGAACCGTGCGGCGTAATAAAATCGCTGGAGGTCGCGCGCAGCTCCGGTTTTTTATAGCCTGCTGAAACCCCGCCCTTCAGCGCCCATGCGTCGCTAAACGCCCAGTTGCCGTACAGCTTTGGCGTGACGTGGGTGCCAAAGTTATCATCGCGATCGAGACGCCCTGAGGTGGTCAGGATGAAATCGCCGAGGGTCCAGCCGTCTTCGGCAAACAGCGCCCAGCCGTTGCGGCTAACTTTGGTAACCGGGGTGGAGCCCGGCAGGGTTTTGTTGGCGACATCAAAGCGGTCATTCAGCTCTTCGCGGGTAAAGTTCGCGCCCACGGTCAGCTTGTGGTTATCAAGGCTCAGCGTTGTCTGGCTGTTGGCAACGTAGTTTTCCGTCTGCACGTATTGCGGCGTTTGCCCGTCATAGACGTACTTTGAGCGGCCTTTTTCATAATTAATGTAGTTGGTGGTGGCGACGGTATCGTCGGCATACCAGCCGGAGTGCGTCAGGGTTAACGCGTCGCGGTCGAAGCGCCATGTCCAGGGCGTGCCGCGCTGCCAGGTCCGATTTTTCTCCTGCTCGCCGGTTACCACGTTCAGGTCAAAGAGGTTGTTCTCGCTGGCGGCCAGGCCGAGCGTCATATCGAGGGACTTGCGGTTGTGCTTGCCGAAGTAGTTTTCGCGTTCGTCATCGCGACGATCCAGCCAGTCTGCCGCGAGGCTGAGGCCGAGGACGTCGGGGATCAGCGGGCCCATGGTGAACAGATTCATCTGGCTGGTATTGCCAAAATCATGGTGCTCCTGGAGCCAGGTGTTGGCGGCCATCGCGCCGGTCCACTCCTTCACGCCGTAAGGCTTTTTGGTGATAACGTTCACCACCCCGCCGATGGCATCTGAGCCGTAGAGGGAGGACATCGGGCCGCGAATAACCTCAATACGCTCAATCGCCTCCATCGGCGGCAGGAAGCTGGCTTCGGTGCCGAGGTCCTGGCCATAGGGGCGTGATTCGCCGGTATTCTGTTTGACGCTGTTAACCATGAAGGCGGTGTAGGACGGGTCCATGCCGCGCATCATAATGCTGCCCGAGGATATTTCGCTGCCGCTCGACACCGACACGCCGGGAAGGTTTTTTATCGCCTCGCCGACGTTGCGGTCGGGCTGAATATCCAGCGTTTGGCGATCGATTGTCGAGATGGTCGCCGGCGCTTCACGCTTTTCCTGCGCAAAGCCGGTGGCGGTGACCACCATTTGCTCTTCGCCGCTACGCGAAGTTTCGCTAAGTTCTTCCGCCTGAGAGGGCAAAATGACCCCACCGGATAAGGCTACGATCCCCGTAAGCGCAATGAGTTGACGCGTTTTCATAATATCAGACACCTGCAAAGAAAAAATAACGACATCACCTCGTGACGGTGCGCCGCCACAAGGTGAAAAATAACGAGTGATGATTATTAGTATTGCGTCAGGTCGATTTTCATCACGTAATCAGGCTTTTTACCCATCAGCTCTTCGGGCTGTTTAATGCTGACATACAGCGCGTTCGCGTCGGCGGAAAGCGCAAGGCTGTTGGGAAGGGCGGTAGTTTGAATACTCTGTTTTACCTTGCCGGTTTCGCTGTCGGCGATGGTTATCAGTTTGGCGTTACGATGGGTAATATAAACTTCCTTGCGCTTTTCGTTATAAATAACGGCCAGGGAGTTAATCACGTCAATTTCAGAAAGGACGTTACCGTTACGAATATCGACCACTAATACATTGGGTAAATCCGGGTCGGTAATAAATGCGCGACTGTTTTTGACATCCACGGCGATATTGAGGAAAAAACGTTTTTTATCCGGGGCGACGGTAAAGCGGTCGATAATTTTATTGCTGGTGGTATCGATGGCGATCAGGCCATTTCTGCCGTTCACCACGTAGAGCCGGTTTTTTTGCGGATCGACCGCCATGCCGGTTGGGTATTCGCCCATATCGCTAATGGTCGCAACCCCGGCCCGCTTTTCGGTATCGACAACCCAGACAACGCCCTTTTCCGCGACGCCTGAGACGTACAGGCGGTGATTCTGCTTATCGAGGACCATTTCGCGCGTATGGATAATCTCTTTGGGGTCGCTCGCCTCGCTGAGCTGCAGCACCGCCAGCTCCTTACCGCTGCGGGTATCAATCAGCGTGACCGAACCTTCGAGGGTATTGCCGACGTACAGGACATGATTCGCGTCGTCCAGCGCGGTGGCAAACGCCCGCCGGCTGGTTTTAATGACTTCAACGGTGGTGAGGCTTTCCAGATCCAGCTTGTAAATCTGCCCCGTGGTTTTGTCTTTATCAAACGAGGGGGCGGAGGCGGCGAACAGCGCATGCTGCTGTGCGTCTACCGCCAGCTCATAGACGCCATGACCGACTTCACGAGTCAGGAACTCTTTCTCAGGAAGCACGGCGGCCGCTGCGGTCAGGCCGGTCAGGAGCAGGGCCGCAGTCAGCGCCATGCCGGAACAGAGCTTTAAAGTCTTCACATTGTGGAGGTTCATTGACGTTTATTCACATTTATTTACGAACTGAAAATGATAATGATTTTTAATTTCATTCGCAATTGTAAATGTGACGGGCCAACTCCCTATTCTGGTAGGCGAAAATATGGCCGCAGGTTTGCCCGACGGGTCGGGAGATAGGGGAGGAATAAACGGGCAGGGAGGTGAACAGCGGACATAAAAAAACCCTTACTAACCGGCAGCCGGCGTTCAGGGTCTGGCTTTACGCAGAGGCGAACTTAGTTCTTCGCCGCGCGCTCGAAGGAAGCAATGATTTCAGCTTTCGCCGCAGCAGCATTGTCCCAACCGTCAACTTTAACCCACTTGCCTTTTTCCAGATCTTTGTAGTGCTCGAAGAAGTGAGTGATCTGTGCTTTCAGCAGTTCCGGCAGGTCGTTCACATCGTTGATGTGATCGTACTCTTTGCTCAGCTTGGTGTGCGGTACCGCAACCAGCTTGGCATCTTCACCGGATTCGTCGGTCATCTTCAGAACGCCAACCGGACGGCAGCGGATCACTGAGCCTGGCTCCAGCGGATACGGAGTCGGAACCAGCACGTCTACCGGGTCACCGTCCAGAGACAGGGTGTGGTTGATGTAGCCGTAGTTGCACGGATAGAACATCGCGGTGGACATAAAGCGGTCAACGAACAGTGCACCGCTCTCTTTGTCGACTTCGTATTTGATTGGGTCTGCGTTCGCCGGGATCTCAATAACGACGTAGATATCTTCCGGCAGATCTTTACCCGCAGGTACGTTGAGTAAGCTCATGTCTGTTCCTTTAAAATGTATAGCAAACAAGTGCCCGGTATTATAGCCAACTCACATCGAATGTCTTCGCTTCTTTTGTTTCTGGCGGCGGAAAGATGGCGTCATTTTTCATCGTAAAACAACCTGAAAATCCATAAACATAGCCACATCCTGAATAAATTTATGTAAGCGTTTACATTGCATGTGATTGATTTATCAAAGTGCTAAAAATTTCGCCATCAGCGGCGATGGCGACAACGTGGCGAAAGCCTTATCCGCTCTAAGCTGCCATAAACGGCGTGAATTAACATTTAGTTTACTTTTTCGAAGTGTGATGTAACGCATTCAGTTACATCTCTGATTGTCTATAGTTTGTCCGCAGATAACGATTTCACTAACAATAACCCTACGAGGATCGCCTTATGTGGAAGCGCTTACTTCTTGTCACAGCAGTTTCCGCAGCTATGTCATCTATGGCAATAGCTGCCCCTCTGACCGTAGGATTTTCGCAGGTCGGGTCTGAATCCGGCTGGCGTGCGGCCGAAACCAGCGTTGCGAAGGAGGAGGCCGCTAAGCGCGGTATTACTCTGAAAATTGCCGACGGTCAGCAAAAGCAGGAAAACCAGATTAAAGCGGTACGCTCCTTCATTGCGCAGGGGGTCGACGCCATCTTTATCGCCCCGGTCGTGGCGACGGGCTGGGAGCCGGTGCTGAAAGAGGCCAAAGAGGCCAAAATCCCGGTATTCCTGCTCGACCGTTCCATTGATGTGAAGGACAAAGATCTCTACATGACCACCGTCACCGCCAATAACGTGCTGGAAGGTCAGCTGATTGGCGACTGGCTGGTGAAAACCGTCGACGGTAAGCCGTGCAACGTCGTTGAGCTGCAGGGCACCGTCGGGGCCAGCGTCGCCATTGACCGCAAAAAAGGCTTCGCTGAAGCCATCGCTAAGGCATCGAACATCAAGATTATCCGCTCTCAGTCCGGCGACTTTACCCGCAGCAAGGGGAAAGAGGTTATGGAGAGCTTTATCAAAGCGGAAAATAACGGCAAGAACATCTGCATGGTTTATGCCCATAACGATGACATGGTTATCGGCGCCATCCAGGCGATTAAAGAGGCCGGGCTGAAGCCGGGTAAAGATATTCTTACCGGCTCCATTGACGGCGTACCGGATATCTACAAAGCGATGATCGCCGGCGAAGCTAACGCCAGCGTCGAGCTGACGCCAAATATGGCCGGGCCGGCATTCGATGCGCTGGAAAAATTCAAGAAAGACGGCACCCTGCCTGAGAAGCTGACCATCACCAAATCGACGCTCTATCTGCCGGATACGGCGAAAGAAGAGTTAGAGAAGAAGAAAAATATGGGCTATTGAGTGAGCGTAGGCCATCAGGACGCTCGGTTTAGTTCCCTCTCCCCGGTGGGGAGAGGGTTAGGGGAGGGGAAACCATGAACGGCGAAGTACATCAGGAGATCCTTCGTACCGAGGGACTGAGCAAATTTTTCCCCGGCGTAAAGGCGCTGGATAACGTTAATTTCAGCCTGCGGCGCGGTGAGATCATGGCCCTGCTGGGTGAGAATGGCGCGGGGAAATCGACCCTGATCAAAGCGCTCACCGGCGTTTATCACGCCGATCGCGGCACTATCTGGCTCGAGGGCCAGGCAATAGCGCCGAAAAATACCGCCCACGCGCAGCAGCTGGGCATCGGTACCGTCTACCAGGAGGTCAACCTGCTGCCGAATATGTCGGTGGCGGACAATTTATTTATCGGCCGCGAGCCCCGTCGCTTTGGCCTGCTGCGGCGTAAAGAGATGGAAAAGCGCGCCACCGAGCTGATGGCTTCCTACGGTTTCTCCCTCGACGTCCGTGAGCCTCTTAACCGCTTTTCAGTGGCGATGCAGCAGATTGTCGCTATCTGCCGCGCCATCGACCTGTCGGCTAAGGTGCTGATCCTCGATGAACCTACCGCCAGCCTGGATACCCAGGAGGTGGAGATGCTCTTCACCCTGATGCGCCAGCTGCGCGACAGCGGCGTCAGCCTGATTTTTGTTACCCACTTTCTCGATCAGGTGTACGCCGTGAGCGATCGGATTACCGTGCTGCGCAACGGCGGCTTCGTCGGCTGCCGGGAAACACGCGAACTGCCGCAGATTGAGCTGGTGAAAATGATGCTGGGGCGCGAGCTGGAGCATAACGCTTTACAGCGCGCGGGCCGCACCCTGCTGAGCGATAAGCCGATCGCCGCCTTTGAAGGCTTTGGTAAAAAGGGCACGATCGCGCCGTTCGACCTCCAGGTTCGCCCCGGCGAAATTGTTGGCCTGGCGGGGCTGCTGGGCTCCGGGCGCACCGAAACGGCGGAAGTGATTTTTGGTATCAAACCGGCCGATAGCGGCAAGGCGCTGATCAAAGGCAAGCCGCAGACGCTGCGCTCGCCGCATCAGGCCTCCTGCCTCGGGATCGGCTTTTGCCCGGAAGACCGAAAAACCGACGGCATTATCGCGGCGGCGTCGGTACGGGAGAACATCGTGCTGGCCCTGCAGGCGCAGCGCGGCTGGCTGCGCCCAATTCCGCGGCGCGAGCAAAACGAGATCGCCGAACGCTTTATCCGCCAGCTGGGGATCCGTACCCCCAGCGCCGAGCAGCCGATCGAATTTCTTTCCGGCGGCAATCAGCAGAAGGTACTGCTTTCCCGCTGGCTGCTGACCAAACCTCAGTTTCTGATCCTCGATGAGCCGACCCGCGGGATAGACGTCGGTGCGCATGCCGAGATCATCCGCCTGATTGAAACCCTGTGCGCCGATGGCCTGGCGCTGCTGGTCATTTCGTCAGAGCTGGAAGAGCTGGTGGGCTATGCCGATCGGGTCATTATCATGCGCGATCGCAAACAGGTTGCGGAGATCCCGCTCGGGGAGCTCTCCGTTCCGGCGATCATGAACGCAATTGCGGCATAGGAGTAAATCATGATGCCAGGATCTCTTCCGCAAACCGGCCAAACGAAGCGTCGCTTCAGCTGGCCGAAGGGTATGCCGCAAATCATTGCGCTGCTGCTGGTGCTGGCCGTAGACAGCCTGGTGGCGCCGCACTTTTTCCAGATTGTCCTCCAGGAGGGGCGTCTGTTCGGTAGCCCGATTGATATTCTTAACCGCGCGGCGCCGGTCGCGCTGCTGGCGATTGGCATGACGCTGGTTATCGCCACCGGCGGGATTGACCTGTCGGTCGGCGCGGTGATGGCGATTGCCGGCGCTACCGCCGCCTCGATGACCGTTGCCGGGCACAGCCTGCCGGTGGTGCTGCTGGTATCGCTGGGGGCGGGCGCGCTGGCCGGGCTATGGAACGGTATCCTGGTGGCGGTGCTGAAGATCCAGCCGTTCGTGGCCACGCTGATCCTGATGGTGGCCGGGCGCGGCGTCGCGCAGCTGATCACCTCCGGGCAGATTGTCACCTTCGACTCGCCGCCTCTGGCGTGGCTCGGCAGCGGCTCGCTGCTGCTGCTGCCGACGCCGGTGCTTATTGCCGCCGCCACGCTGCTGCTGTTCTGGCTGTTCACCCGCAAAACCGCGCTGGGAATGTTCATTGAAGCGGTAGGGATTAACATTCGGGCGGCGAAAAATGCCGGGGTCAACACCCGCATCGTCGTGATGCTGGCCTACGTGCTGAGCGGCGTGTGCGCGGCGATAGCCGGGATCATCGTTGCGGCGGACATCCGCGGCGCCGATGCCAACAACGCCGGACTCTGGCTGGAGCTGGACGCCATCCTGGCAGTGGTGATCGGCGGCGGATCGCTGATGGGCGGGCGCTTTAACCTTCTGCTCTCGGTAGTCGGCGCGCTGATTATCCAGGGGATGAACACCGGGATCCTGCTGTCGGGCTTCCCGCCGGAGCTTAACCAGGTAGTGAAAGCGGTGGTGGTGCTGTGCGTACTGATCGTGCAGTCGCCGCGCTTTATCAGCTTACTGAAAGGAGTACGCGGCCGTGATAAAACGTAACTTGCCGTTGATGATTACCCTTGCCGTATTCGTGCTGGGCTACCTCTATTGCCTGACCCAGTTTCCCGGCTTCGCCTCGACGCGGGTGATCTGCAATATCCTCACCGATAACGCTTTTCTTGGCATTATTGCCGTGGGGATGACCTTCGTGATCCTCTCCGGCGGCATCGACCTGTCGGTCGGGTCGGTGATCGCCTTCACCGGCGTGTTCCTCGCGAAAGCGATTGGCGTCTGGGGGATCACGCCGCTGCTGGCGTTCCCGCTGGTGCTGGCGATGGGCTGCGCGTTTGGCGCGCTGATGGGCTGGCTTATCGATACGCTGAAGATCCCGGCATTTATTATTACCCTCGCCGGGATGTTCTTCCTGCGCGGCGTGAGCTATCTGGTCTCTGAAGAGTCCATTCCTATCGATCACCCGGTGTATGACACGCTCTCCGGGCTGGCGTGGACTATTCCCGGCGGCGGTCGCCTGAGCGCGATGGGGCTGCTGATGCTGCTGGTGGTGGTGGCGGGCATTTTTATGGCCCACCGCACCCGCTTTGGCAACCAGGTGTACGCCATTGGCGGCAGCGCCGTCTCGGCAAATCTGATGGGCATTTCGACCCGTGGGACCACTATTCGCATTTACATGCTCTCTACCGGGCTGGCGACGCTGGCGGGGATCGTTTTTTCTATCTACACCCAGGCCGGTTACGCGCTGGCCGGGGTTGGCGTTGAGCTGGACGCGATTGCGTCGGTGGTGATTGGCGGCACGCTGCTCAGCGGCGGCGTCGGCACGGTATTAGGGACGCTGTTTGGCGTAGCGATTCAGGGGCTGATCCAGACCTACATTAACTTCGACGGCACGCTCAGCTCGTGGTGGACGAAAATTGCGATCGGCATTCTGCTGTTTATCTTTATTGCGCTGCAGCGCGGGCTGACGGTGCTGTGGGAGAACCGCCAGAACTCGCCGGTATCGCGGGTGAGCGGAACGGCGAATCGCTAGCGTAAAATCCCCTCTCGCCGGGCGAGAGGGGAAGTCAGGGGGCGTTATGCGTCCGGGAACTCTTTAATGAAGTTTTCGACGTCTTCAACCATATGGTTGTTGCCGACGAAGAAGGAGCGACGCTGGTGCAGGCTTACCGGGATGATATCGAGAATACGCTCTTTACCGTCGCTGGCCTTACCGCCCGCCTGCTCGGCGAGGAACGCCATCGGGTTGCATTCGTACAGCAGGCGCAGCTTCCCTTCCGGGTGGCTGGCGGTGCTCGGGTAGAGATAAATGCCGCCTTTCAGCAGATTACGGTGGAAATCCGCCACCAGGGAGCCGATATAGCGCGAGGTGTAGGGGCGCTGGGTCCCGAGATCCTCTTCCTGGCAAAACTTAATGTACTTCTTCACGCCCATCGGGAATTTGATGTAGTTGCCTTCGTTGATGGAGTAGGTATTGCCTTTCTCCGGGAAGCGCATGCGCTCCTGAGAGAGGCAGAATACGCCAAGAGAAGGATCGTAGGTGAAGGCATGAACGCCACAGCCGGTGGTATAAACCAGCATCGTGGAGGAGCCGTAAACCACGTAGCCTGCGGCGACCTGTTTACTGCCCGGCTGCAGGAAATCTTCGACGGTGACCGGCGTTCCGACCGGGGTTATGCGACGGTAGATGGAGAAGATAGTCCCGACAGAGACGTTAACGTCGATGTTAGAGGAACCATCCAGCGGGTCCATGAGCACCACGTATTTTGCGTGTTCGCAGCCTTCAAAGACGACGATTTCGTCTTCTTCTTCAGAGGCGATCCCGGCAACAATATCGCGCGCTCGCAGTGCGGCCTTCAATTTTTCATTGGCGAACAGATCGAGTTTTTGCTGCACCTCGCCCTGGACGTTTTCAGCACCGCTGGCACCCAGGATATCGACCAGACCGGCCTTGTTGATATCGCGGTGGATGATCTTGGCGCCTAGTTTTATCGCCGACAACAAAGCAGTTAGCTCGCCGGTTGCGTGGGAGAACTCGTGCTGCTTTTCGACAATAAATTCACCTAACGTTTTCATAACCCGTTCCCTGCATGTTTATGTGAAGTAAAACGAACGCAACAATCTTAACAAAGAATAAAAAAAATACGCACAGGTGAATCGCGCCAGCAAAAAACGGATTCGCCTGAAATGCATTTCTCTGATGCCGAACATAAGGGTAAAATGTGCGCCAGATTAAAGAGGGAAGTGACGAATGCGCATTCATATTTTAGGTATCTGTGGCACGTTTATGGGGGGGCTGGCGATGCTGGCGCGTTCCCTCGGTCATGAGGTAACGGGGTCGGATGCTAACGTCTATCCGCCGATGAGCACCCTGCTGGAAAGCCAGGGTATCGATCTAATTCAAGGATATGACGCCAGCCAGCTGGAGCCTCGGCCGGATCTGGTGATCATCGGTAACGCGATGACGCGCGGCAATCCGTGCGTCGAAGCGGTGCTGGAAAACAACATTCCGTACATGTCCGGCCCGCAGTGGCTGCATGATTTCGTCCTGCGCGATCGCTGGGTTGTGGCGGTGGCGGGCACCCACGGCAAAACGACGACCGCCGGCATGGCGACCTGGATCCTCGAAGCCTGCGGCTATAAGCCCGGCTTTGTGATTGGCGGCGTGCCGGGTAATTTCGAGGTCTCCGCGCGTCTGGGCGACAGCCCGTTCTTTGTTATCGAAGCGGATGAATATGACTGCGCTTTCTTTGATAAGCGTTCGAAATTTGTTCACTACTGCCCGCGAACCCTGATCCTCAATAACCTTGAGTTCGATCACGCGGATATCTTTGATGACCTGAAGGCTATCCAGAAGCAGTTCCATCATCTGGTGCGCATTGTCCCGGGTCAGGGCAAAATTATTCTGCCGGAAAACGACATCAACCTGAAACAGACTATGGCGATGGGCTGCTGGAGCGAGCAGGAGCTGGTCGGCGAGCAGGGCCACTGGCAGGCGAAAAAGCTCAACACCGACGCCTCGCAGTGGGAAGTCTGGCTTGACGGCGAGAAGGTCGGGGAAGTGAAGTGGGCGCTGGTCGGCGAGCATAATATGCACAACGGCCTGATGGCGATTGCCGCCGCCCGCCACGTCGGCGTGGTGCCGGCGGACGCCGCCAACGCGCTGGGCGGTTTTATCAACGCCCGTCGCCGCCTTGAGCTGCGCGGCGAAGCGAACGGCGTCACCGTGTACGACGATTTTGCCCATCACCCGACGGCGATCCTGGCGACGCTGCAGGCGCTGCGCGGTAAGGTTGGCGGCACCGCCCGCATTCTGGCGGTGCTCGAACCGCGCTCGAACACCATGAAAATGGGCGTCTGCAAAGACGATCTGGCGCCGTCGCTGGGCCGCGCGGATGAAGTGTTCCTGCTCCAGCCGCAGCATATTCCGTGGCAGGTCGCCGAGGTGGCTGAAGCCTGCGTGCAGCCTGCTCACTGGAGCGCTGATGTCGATGTGCTGGTGGATATGATTATCAAAACCGCCCATCCGGGCGACCACATTCTGGTGATGAGCAACGGCGGCTTCGGCGGCATTCATCAGAAGCTGCTGGATAAGCTGGCCAGTAAGGCGGCTGCGGCAGAATAATCCCGACGATCGTCTCTTTGCCCTCCGCGTGAGGGCAGATTTTTTGCTATTTGGATTTTGTCATGCTCACTTCTGAAAAACTGACCTCGACCGATTCGCCGCATTTCCCCGCGCTCGACGCGCTGTACGTCAAGGCTTTTCCCTGGCACGAGCAGCGTGAGCCGCTGGCTAAACAGCGCGCGCTGCGCGATCCGCACTACGCGCTGGAGGCGTGGTTTGATGAGGGGGAGTTTATCGGGCTGAGCGGCAGCTGGCAGTTTGCGGACTATGGCTACATTGAGCATCTGGCGATCGACGACAGCCTGCGCTCGCGCGGCTACGGCAAGCGTCTGCTGGCGGAAATACTTAAGCGTGCGCCGCTGACCATCCTCGAGATCGATCCGCTCACCACGGAAATCGCCCGCAGGCGCCTGCAGTTTTATGTCACGATGGGTTTTAGCGATAACCCGTGGCCGCATAGCCACCCGACCTATCATTGCGGCATCGCCGATCATGCGCTGATGGTGCTGAGCTACCCGCAGGCGATTGACGAAGCGCAGTACCAGCGCTTTGCGCAGCAGCTACGCCAGGTGGTGATGGCCTAAGCCGATATCCCGGCGCTGGCGCCGGGAAGGTGATGTGCGGTGCGGGCGCCGTCTCTCCCGGAGGCCCGGGAGCAGCGCCGGCGTAAGGTTACTCTTTGGCGATCGGCGCTTCGTTTTCCGCGACCTTCGCGTCGCCCTGGATTGCCGCAATTCTCTGCTCAACGTCGGCAACCTGCTTATTGTTGTGCAGCAGGGTATAGGTCAGATCAAACTGCGCGCTGGCTCCTGGCTGCAGCTGCTTCACGCGTTTCTGCTCGCGCTCAACGGTGACCGGATAGGCATAGCTGGTGCCTGGCTCAATGCCGGTGACATAGCCCTGTTTTTGGCTGTCGGTGTTTTTCCACAGCGTCAGGACCGGCAGCTGGCGGGTATCAAACTGAATCGACGCCCCTTTATCGCCAGCCTTGTTAACCACCGCCGCCAGCGTTTGGTGATGGTCATCGGACAGCGGCTGAATATTAAATACCATCTCGTCAAAATCTTTGGTCGGGCCGGCATAGGTTTGCCACGTTTTCAAACCGGCTTTGGCATAGTCGTTGAACGGGCTGATGCTGGCCATCGGCGCGAGAAAACGCGCGCCTTCTTCCAGAATCGGCGTACCGAAATTGCTGTGGTAAATGATCTGATAATCATGCGGATAATCGGCGTGGTTGGTTAAGACATCGTGCAGGCTGAAGCTGTTGCTGCCGGGCACGTAGCGCAGCTCGGTCATGGTCTGCAAATCGGCTTTTTTGAAGGTGCTTTCCTTCACCAGCCCGCGAACGCGAATTTCATACGGCGCGCTATCGGCAACCTCAACCTCGACCTGCGATGCCGGCGTGTTCCCGGCTTTGCCGTGCAGGGTATAAATCTGCCCGTCGGCGGTGACCGGGTGGCCGGTCCATTCGTAGCCGCAGCGCACCATCATCTCATTGAAACCTTCCAGCCAGCCCAGCCCGTTGCGGCTTTCCAGATTAATAAAGGCCGGATTAACCACCTCTTTGACCGGTGAGTCCCAGCCCATTCGCGTGCCGAAACCTTCGATTTTAAGTAAATTCATCCCGCGAGTCGGGCTGAGAGCGATAGTCAGGCCGTCCTGGCTGCGAATAACGATAACTTTACTGCCCTCCTGCTTGCCGCCATGAAGGACTTTTTGCTCTATGCTGAAATGGCGATCTTTTATCTTCAGCTGGTCACTGCTTACCTGCCAGTTTCCTTTCTCTATGCTGCTTTCAGCGCTTGTCAGCACCCAGGTTTTTGCCGCGACTTGCCCAGAGAACATCATCGCTACTGCGGTCAACGCTACTATTTTTTTCATTTTTCGTCCCTTTTTGCTGAATCGATATTGTTATCAATAAGGGAAATCTAATGGCTAGCGGCTGATGAAAATGTGAAGTGCCTCACCTGGTGAGAATATGCGCGATTTGCTGTTTTTAACTGCGACTTTAGTCCTATTTTAATGCAAGTTTTTATTATTATTGCCGAAAAAATGTGAATTTAAACATAGTTAGCTTTAACGATTCAGCTTTTATGGGCAGCAGACGCGGCGGAAAAACCGCGTCCTCTGACGAGCAGCAGAACGGCGCGTCAGCCGGATAAAAGCGCAAGGGGGAGCAAAAGGAGAGCAAAACGAGAGCAAAGGGTGGCTGAACAGAGGCTGAACAGGGGGAGCGCCCAGGGGCGCGGCGTTGGGAAAGATAACCTTTCCGGCAATGCGTAGCGTACGCATGCCGGGCTACAGGTTAAACGTTATCAGGTAGCCCGGACAGGCGCGCCGCCTGCGGGAAAATCAGGCGGGCGGCAGCGGAATTAGCTTTCGCCTTCGGCCAGTTCACGCAGGTACTGGAAGATCAGGCGCGCGGACTTCGGCGGCTTGTTGCCTTCTTTCTCTTTTTGCGCGTTACGGATCAGCGAACGCAGCTGCTGACGGTCAGCTTCCGGCCACAGGTTCAGCACTTCCGGTACCGCGTCATCGCCATCGGCAATCAGGCGGTCGCGGATCATCTCCAGCTTATGGAACAGCGCAACCTGCTGGTTGTGGCGGTTCTTCAGCTTGTCCAGCGCCTGGCGAATAGGGTCAACGTCGCGGCTGCGCAGCATTTTGCCAATCAGCTGCATCTGGCGGCGACGGCCCTCTTTCTTGATCCGTTGGGCGAGTTCAATGGCGTCGCGCAGGTCGGTATCGAGCGGGATCTTATCCAGCGCGTTTTTCCCCAGCTCTACCAGTTCTGCGCCAAGACGCTTCAGTTCTTCGGCGTCACGCTTAATTTCACTTTTACTGACCCAGATAATTTCATCGTCTTCATCTTCGACGTCATCACCGGGAACGTCGTCGAGCCAGTCATCGGGCTGCTTTGTCATCTCAGGCTCCTTAAAAAAAGAGGCTAATGTTACCAGTTAAGGCGCGCACTGAAAAACGGTTCTCTGTTAGACTTCAATTAACTCCTTCCTACATTATGGCATTAGCGATGAAAGTCATCTCTCAAGTTGCACAGCAGCGTAAGGCGCTGGAAGAGGCCGTGACCACGGCGCTGGAACTGGCGGCAGGTAAATCAGACGGTGCGGAAGTCTCCGTCAGCAAAACCACCGGCATCAGCGTCAGCACCCGCTACGGCGAGGTGGAGAACGTAGAATTTAATAGCGATGGCGCCTTAGGCATCACCGTTTATCATCAGCATCGCAAGGGCAGCGCTTCCTCAACCGATCTTAGCCCGCAGGCGATTGCCCGCACGGTGCAGGCGGCGCTGGACATTGCCCGCTATACCTCGCCGGACCCGTTCGCCGGCGTTGCCGATAAAGAGCTGCTGGCCTTTGACGCCCCGGATCTTGACCTGTTCCACCCGGCGGAAGTGAGCCCGGATCGGGCGATCGAGCTGGCCGCCCGCGCCGAACAGGTGGCGCTGCAGGCCGATAAGCGCATCACCAACACCGAAGGCGGCAGCTTCAACAGCCACTACGGCATCAAGGTATTCGGCAACAGCCACGGAATGCTGCAGGGCTACTGCTCAACCCGCCATTCGCTGTCCAGCTGCGTTATCGCGGAAGAAAACGGCGATATGGAGCGTGATTACGCTTATACCATCGGCCGCGCGATTGAAGATTTGCAGTCGCCGGAGTGGGTGGGCGACGAGTGCGCCCGCCGCACCCTCTCGCGCCTGGCGCCGCGCAAGCTCTCGACGATGAAGGCGCCGGTGATTTTTGCCAATGAAGTGGCGACCGGGCTGTTTGGTCACCTGGTCGGGGCGATTGCCGGCGGCGCGGTGTACCGTAAATCGACCTTCCTGCTTGACGCGCTCGGCACCCGGATCCTGCCGGACTGGCTGACCATTGAGGAGCATCCGCATCTGCTGAAAGGGCTGGCGTCAACGCCGTTCGACAGCGAAGGCGTGCGTACGGAGCGTCGCGATATCATTAAGGACGGCATTCTGACGCAGTGGCTGCTGACCAACTACTCGGCGCGCAAGCTGGGCATGAAGAGCACCGGCCACGCGGGCGGCATTCACAACTGGCGAATCAACGGCCGCGGCCTGAGTTTTGAAAAGTTGCTTAAAGAGATGGGCACCGGACTTGTCGTCACCGAACTGATGGGGCAGGGTGTCAGTGGCGTTACCGGCGATTACTCACGCGGCGCATCCGGCTTCTGGGTTGAGAATGGCGAAATTCAGTATCCGGTAAGCGAAATCACCATCGCCGGAAATCTGAAAGATATGTGGCGTAATATCGTGACCGTTGCCGACGATATCGAAATGCGCAGCAATATCCAGTGTGGTTCCGTGCTGCTGCCAGAGATGAAAATCGCCGGGCAATAACGGCGTGTTTTACCGGATTGTTCAGGCTGCGGCTTGAAGAATAACGGGTATAGAAGGGCGCCCAGGTGGCGCCTTTTCCTTATGCTTAAATAATAAAAAAGGAAGTGAGCAATGCGTAAAAAACTGTTAGCAGTGCTGGCTGTCTCAGCCCTGGCGATGGGTTCAGCGTCGGCGTTTGCCGCCGATCTCGGTGAGGATATGGACACCATTGCGCAAAATCTGCAGGTGGTACAGAAGACCTCTGATGCCGGTGAGCAAAAAGCGGCGCTGACGAAGATGCGCGACGCCGCCGTCAATGCGCAGAAAGAGACCCCGCCGAAGCTGGAAGGCAAAGCAGCGGACAGCGCGGAGATGAAGGACTACCGCCACGGCCTCGATATTCTGATTGGCCAGATTGACGGCGCCCTGAAGCTGGCCAATGAAGGCAAGGTCAAAGAAGCGCAGGCCGCTGCGGAAGAGTTCAAAGCCACCCGTAATACCTACCACCAGAAGTACCGTTAAGTTCTTTTCCAGGAGGTATCAGCCGGTACCTCCTGCATTTCGTCTGCGCATAAAACCCAACCCCTGTCACAGTTTACTTCTCTTCTCCGCCGCCGGTTCGGCCGCTTCCGGTCGCCAGTTAAATCGCAATCTTGTGATTCTCATCACGCCGTTTTGCCGAAAATAGCAAATTTACGCCAATTCTGTGCAATGGATCGCATCGTCCGTCCGCCTTTCCACTTCGAAGTGGAAAACAACTCGCTACAAACTCCTCCCCCCCGGCGTTAGTTTTGTCCCCAGAGACATCAACGGGGTAAGACAAGTGAATAACGGAGCGGTAACACACGACGTAGGGGAGCAGGCAACGCAAACCGAGCAGCTGGCTGAGAAGATGCTGCAGCAGGTTTATACCCTGCTAGGTCGCCGTAACATCATCCCCAACGCCGTCCAGGAGCAGATGCTGACCTCCCACGTGCGGGCTATGGCCCACCGGTCAATTAGCGGCGAGCCGCTGCCGGAAGTGGATGCCAGCCTGTTTGAAGAGATTTCAGAAGATTCAATGATGCTGGCTCGCGAAGTGGTCGCGCAATTCGGCAACCTGCCAGAGGAAGAGTCCTGGCTGCTGTCGGTCCACTTCGAAGTCGCTAAAGAAAACCTGTAAGGAGCTAAAAATGGAACAAATCACCGTAGTAATTGGCGATCGCCTGGGTAAAGGGCAAAAAGTTGCCGCTGGCGCGGAAAAAGCCGGAGCTCGTGCAGTCGTGGTTCCGGGCGTTGCCGCTGATATGAAGCTGGGCGACGTGATGAAAGCAGAGAATGCCACCTTTGGTATCTCCTTCTGCGGCAGCGGCGGCGCAGGCGCCATCACCGCGCAAAACAAACATGGCTACAAAGCGAAATACGGCATGCGTTCCGTTGATGAAGGCGTCACCGCTATCAACGAAGGCTACAACGTTCTGGGCTTCGGCTTTATGGATAAAGAAGAGCTGGGCGAGCGCCTGGTAGAAGCCTGGAAAAAGAAATACGGCGCCTGAGTATGAAAGAGCAATTCACCACCACGGTGAGCGTTACGGGCAAAGGCGAGAGCAAGACGCGGGCGTTCGCCGATGCCCTGAACCACGTACAGGCAGCGGTGATGAAAACGTCGCCGCACATTTTACTGCGTATTGAGCCACAGGATGTGGAGGTTGTTCATGCGCGTGAAGCGGTGCGCAAAGAAGCGTTTTTATTCTTCTTTTTGCGCCGTGAACGACGGACCTACAGCGTGGAGCTGAACGTCACCGTCAACGTGACCGCCATTAATCTCGATAAAGTGGATTTCGTCACGCAAACCTGATCTTCACCATAGGGTTAAACTATGTTCCTGATAATTTTAATAAAATCGCTCATTATCGGCGGCCTGGTCGGCGTCGGCGTGGGCGCCGGAGCGGCACGTATGTTTCATGCGCCCACCACGCAAGGGATGGGCGCATTTCGTACGTTGGGCGAGCTGAACTCCTGCGAAGGCGATCCGGCGTCCCACTTCTCCTTTGGTCTCGGCTTCTTCTTTAACGCCTGGGCTTCTTCTGTCGCAGCAGGCTCCTTCACCCAGGACGTCGATCACCGCATTATCCCTAACTGGGGCGCCGCCGCGCTGATGCTGAAAAACCGCAACGTCGGCGAGACGCTGCACGATCCGAAGAAGATGGCGATTGCCTGCGGCGTTATCGGCATGTTCGTGGTCTCCTTCCTTAACCTGACCGCCTCTTCCGTACCGGAAGCGCTGCAGGTCACTGCCGTTAAGGTGCTGGTCCCGGCGGCTAACCTGCTGGTTAACACGGTGATGCCGGTTATCTTCTGGCTGGCGGCCATCGATGCCGGGAAAAAATCGGGCTTCTGGGCCACCATTTTCGGCGGCGCGGCGCAGCTGATTATGGGCAACGCCGTTCCGGGTCTGGTACTGGGCATCCTGATCGGTAAGGGCGTTGAAGAGAGCGGCTGGCACCGCGTCACTAAAGTGATGATGTCCGCCATTGTCGCACTGTTCGTGCTGAGCGCCTTCTTCCGCGGCTTTGACATTAAGACCCTGGAATCCTTCCACCTGGGCGTACCGAACTGGCTGGATCTGATTCACAACTCGCTCAGCGGCAAATAACAGGAGCCTCTAAATGGAACAGAATAAAGGTTTTTGGTATGCCGACTGGTCGTTCCCGATCTTTGTTGGCCTGCTCTCCTCCGGCGTCTTCGCCGGGACACACATGTACTACCTCTACGGCATCGGCGCGTTTAACGAAGTGGCCTTCGTGGCCATGCTGAAAGCGGGCATTGATACCGGCGCCTACGGGGCGGTCGCGGCGTTTGGCGCCAGCTTCCTGTTTGCGCGCATCATTGAAGGCTCGCTGGTGGGGATCCTCGATATCGGCGGCGCGATTCAAACCGGTATCGGCCTCGGCGTGCCGGCGCTGCTGCTGGGGGCGGGCTTCGTCTTCCCGGTGGCCAACTTTGCCGCCTCGCTGGCTACCGGCCTGGCGCTGGGCCTGGCCGTTGGCTACATCATTATTCTGGCGCGTAAGTTCACCATCAATCAGAGCGACTCCACCTACGGTGCCGACGTCATGATGGGAGCAGGTAACGCCTCGGGCCGCTTCCTCGGGCCGCTGATTATCCTCAGCGCGATGACCGCATCGATTCCTATCGGTATCGGTTCTCTGGTTGGCGCCCTGCTGTTTTACATCTGGCAGAAGCCGATCACCGGCGGCGCCATCCTTGGCGCGATGATCCTCGGTTCCCTTTTCCCGATTGCTATTGGTTAAGTCCTGCGGGCGCGTGAGCGCCCGCTTTAACAGGAGAGACCCATGTTTGATTTACTCCTGCGCCGTGCGCACCTCGTCGACGATACCCTGATCGATATCGCCATTCAGGACGGGAAAATTGCGGCGCTGGGCGAGATTAGCGCGCCTGCGCGCAAAACCATTGAGCTGGACGGCAGCTATTACGCCAGCGCCGGCTGGATTGATTCCCACGTTCACTGCTACCCGAACTCGCCGATTTATCACGACCAGCCGGACAGCGTGGGCATCGCCACCGGCGTCACCACGGTGATTGATGCGGGCAGCACCGGGGCGGACGATATCGACGATTTTTATCAGCTGACCCGCAGCGCGGCCACCGAGGTCCTGGCGCTGCTCAACATCTCCCGCGTCGGGCTGATTGCCCAGAACGAGCTGGCCAATATGGCCAACGTCGATGCCGAAGCGGTGACCCAGGCGGTGAAGCGCCACCCTGATTTTATCGTCGGCCTGAAGGCGCGAATGAGCAGCAGCGTGGTCGGCGACAACGGAATTACCCCCCTGGAACGGGCGAAGGCGATGCAGCGCGAAAATGGCGACCTGCCGCTGATGGTGCACATCGGCAATAATCCGCCGAACCTCGACGAAATTGCCGACCTGCTGGGCGCGGGAGACATCATCACCCACTGCTATAACGGCAAGCCGAACCGCATTCTGACCGCTTCCGGCGAGCTGCGCGCCTCCGTGACCCGCGCCCTGAAGCGCGGCGTGCGCCTTGACGTCGGCCACGGTACCGCCAGCTTCAGCTTTGAGGTGGCGCGCCGGGCGATAGCGATGGGCATTCTGCCGCAGACCATTAGCTCCGACATCTACTGCCGCAACCGTATTGACGGCCCGGTACGTTCGCTGGCGCTGGTGATGTCGAAGTTTCTCGCCATCGGCATGTCGCTACCGCAGGTGGTGGAGTGCGTTACCGCCAGCGCCGCTGACGGGCTGCGCCTGACGCAAAAAGGGCGTCTGGCCGTGGGCTACGACGCTGATTTAACCCTCTTTACCCTGCAGCATGCGCCGACGCTACTGGTCGACGCCGAAAAAGAGAGCCTGCAGGCTGACAATATTCTGGTGCCGCTTGCTGCGATTCGCGCGGGCAAGGGCTATCTGACCGAACAAGGGAGCGCGGAAAATGCCTTCGATTTTTGAAAAATACAATTTAAAACAAGTTATTAATACATCAGGCCGCATGACGGCGCTGGGCGTATCCACGCCGCGTCCTGAGGTGGTTGAAGCCGTAATGAGCGGCATGAATCACTACTTCGAAATGAAAGACCTGGTCAATAAGACCGGTGAGTACATCGCGAACCTGCTGGAGGTGGAAGGGGCGACGGTTGTCTCCTGCGCCTCCGCGGGGATCGCCCAGTCGGTGGCGGCGGTGCTGGTGAAAGACAGCAGCTGGCTGCTGGAAAACCTCCACGTCACCCCGATCGAAAACAACGAAATCGTCCTGCCGAAAGGCCATAACGTTAACTTCGGCGCGCCGGTGGGAACGATGGTCGCGCTGGGCGGCGGCAGGCTGGTGGAAGCCGGCTACGCCAACGAATGTTCCGCCGATCAGCTGGCAGCGGCGATCACTCCGCGCACCGCGGCGATCCTCTACATCAAATCTCACCACTGCGTGCAGAAAAGCATGCTCAGCGTTGAGCAGGCGGTCGTAGTGGCGCGTAAGCACAACCTGCCGCTGATCGTTGATGCGGCGGCGGAAGAAGATCTGCAGTGTTACTACAGCGCCGGCGCCGACCTGGTAATTTACAGCGGCGCCAAAGCGATTGAGGGCCCAACCAGCGGCCTGGTGGTCGGTAAAACGCAGTACGTGGAGTGGGTTAAACGCCAGTCTGCCGGCATTGGCCGGGCGATGAAGGTCGGTAAAGAGGGGATTCTTGGCCTGACCTGCGCGATTGAACACTATCTGACCGCCCGCAAGGAGAGCGGCGATGAGATGGTGGCGAAGATGACGCCGTTCATTGACCAGCTCAACGCCCTCTCCGGGGTGAGCGCCCGGGTGGTATGGGATAGCGCCGGTCGCGATATCGCGCGCGCGGAAATTAAATTTACTGAAGCCGTGACCGGCATCGCCACCGGCGAGCTGGTTGAGGCGCTGAAGCAGGGCGAATACGCCATCTACTTCCGCGGCTATAAGGCCAACGAAGGCATTATTGAGGCCGACGTGCGCAGCGTTACCGCACAGCAGCTGGAGATCGTCTCCCGCCGCATCGGCGAAGTTCTGAACATGGAGAAGAAAGCATGAAACTGACCCCGAATTTTTACCGCGATCGCGTGTGCCTGAACGTCCTGGCGGGCAGCAAAGACAACGCCCGCGACATCTACGAAGCGGCGGAAGGTCATGTTCTGGTCGGCGTGCTCTCTAAAAACTATCCGGACGTGGCGAGCGCGGTGGCCGATATGCGTGAATACGCCCGGCTTATCGATAACGCGCTGTCGGTGGGCCTCGGCGCGGGGGATCCAAACCAGTCGGCGATGGTCAGCGAGATCTCCCGCCAGGTGCAGCCGCAGCACGTCAACCAGGTCTTTACCGGCGTCGGCACCAGCCGCGCGCTGCTGGGGCAGAGCGAAACCGTCGTCAACGGCCTGGTGTCGCCGACCGGCACGCCGGGGATGGTGAAGATCTCCACCGGCCCGCTGAGCAGCGGCGCGGCGGACGGGATCGTGCCGCTGGAAACCGCCATTGCGTTGCTAAAAGACATGGGCGGCAGCTCGATAAAATACTTCCCGATGGGCGGCCTGAAGCATCGCGATGAGTACCTCGCCGTCGCTCAGGCCTGCGCCCGCCACGATTTCTGGCTGGAGCCGACCGGTGGGATCGATCTGCAAAACTACGGCGAGATCCTGCAGATCGCGCTGGACGCCGGCGTCAGCAAAATCATCCCTCACATCTACAGCTCTATTATCGATAAAGAGAGCGGCAACACTCGTCCGGCGGACGTGCGTCAGCTGCTGGAGATGACCAGGGCGCTGGTTAAATAGTCATTGCCCTGCCGTCCCCCGAACCCCGCCGCAAGGGCGGGGCGGGGGACAGCCACCTTACCCTACCGAACCATCAAGGAGTCACTATGCCTGCCGCTCGTCACCTGCTTGTTGCTTCACTTTCCCTGCTCGCCGCCAGCACCTGCGCCCAGGCGCAGTACGCCTGGGTCGGCACCTACAACCCCAACGGTGAAGGACTGTATCGCTTTACCGTCGAGGCGAAAACCGGCGCGTTGAGCAACAGAACGCTGGTCAGCTCCCTGCCCAACGTCGCGCAGCTCACCGTTTCGCGCGATGGCAAAACCCTGTACGCCGCCAGCGAAGTGGAAAAGGGCGCGGTGCAGGCGTGGCGCGTGGGGGCTAACGGCGAGCTGAGCGAGCTAAACCAGGTCTCTTCCGGCGGGGCCGGGCCGGTTTATCTCTCCCTGACGCCGGACGGTCGCCATCTGCTGGTGGCAAACTACGTTAGCGGCACGACTGCCGTGCTGCCGGTGCAGGAAGACGGTCGCCTGGGCGAGGCGGTGGACGTTCATCAGGATCAGGGACCGGCCGGCGCGGCGCGCCCGGCGGCGGCCGTTGAGGGCAGCTTCGCCATTAGCGACCATAACGGCCCCCACGCCCATATGATCTCGGCCGATCCCAGCGGGAAATACGTTTACTCCACCGATCTGGGGCTGGATCGGATCTATCAGTACCGGATGGACAGCGCCAGCGGCAAGCTGACGCCAAACGATCCGCCGTTTATCTCCGCATCTTCGCCGGGTGCCGGGCCGCGTCACTTTGTCTTCACGCCGAAGGGCGACGGGCTGTGGCTGATTAACGAAGAGTCCTCGACGCTAACCTTCTATCATCTTGATAAGGCCAGCGGCCTGCTGCGCGAGGGCAAAACGATTTCCGCGCTGCCGAAGGGGTATAAAGGCACCAGCTTTGCCGCCGGCCTGGCGCTGAGCGCCGACGGCAGGCAGCTGTACGTGGCGAACCGCCTGCATAACAGCATCGCGCACTTTAGCGTGATGGCGGACGGTAGCCTGAGCCATCAGGAAGATGTCTGGACGCGCGGGGACTACCCACGAACGCTCACGCTGGATAATCAGGGGCAGTGGCTGTACGTCATGAACCAGCGTAGCGATAATATTACCCGTTTCAGCGTGGCGCCTCAGAGCGGCAGGCTGACGTTTGCCCCGGACTATACTCCGGTAGGCAGCCCGTCACAGATGGTGATATCCGCTCAACCTTGAGCCGTAAAGATGAAGGAACTGACATGCGATTTCCCAACCAACGTTTAGCACAGCTGTTTAGCCTGCTGCAAAACGAAACGCTGCCGCAGGATGAACTGGCGCAGCGGCTGTCAGTTTCTACCCGTACCGTACGCGCCGATATTACGGCGCTTAACGCGCTGCTGTTGCCCTACGGGGCGCAGTTTCTGCTTATCCGCGGCAGCGGCTATCAGCTCAAAGTCGACGATCCGACGCTGTACCGGACGCTGGAGGAGACGGCGCCGAAAGCGCAGCATATTCCGCGTACCGCGCAGGATCGCATTAACTTTCTGCTGGTGCGCTTTTTGACCTCCGCCTTCTCGCTAAAGCTCGAAGACCTTGCGGACGAGTGGTTCGTCAGCCGCGCCACGTTGCAGAGCGATATGGTGGACGTGCGCGAACGTTTCCAGCGTTACCAGCTGACCCTGGAGACTCGCCCGCGTCACGGCATGAAGCTGTTCGGCAGCGAAGTGTCGATTCGCGCCTGCCTGACCGATCTCCTGTGGGAGCAGTCGCAGCAGGGGGGATTGCCTCTGCCGGTCGATAAAGGCGGGCTGAGCGCGGAGGTGTCGGAACGGCTGGCGCGCGAGCTGCAGGAGATCCTTACCCGCCACCACGTCCGTCTGACGGATGAAGGCGAGCGCTTTATCCGCCTCTACAGCACGGTGGTGGTGCGCCGCGCCAGCGAGGGCTACCCGCTGGCAGAATTTAGCGCTGAAGATGTGGCCCAGAACGTGCGCGATGCCGCCCGGGAGCTGGTCGGGATGCTGCAGCAGCTGGCGGGGAAGGCGCTCTCCGCGGCGGAAGAGGAGTGGCTGTGCGTGCACCTTGCCGCCCGCCAGGTGCAGGACGTTGATCCGGGCACCATCAGCGCCGATGACGACGAAGCGCTGGTGAACTACATCCTGCGCTATATCAATACCCAGTATAACTACAACCTGCTCGATGACGCCCAGCTGCACGCCGATCTGCTGACCCATATTAAGACCATGATCACCCGGGTGCGCTATCAGATCATGATCCCCAATCCGCTGCTGGATAACATCAAGCAGCACTACCCGATGGCATGGGATATGACCCTGGCGGCCGTCTCCAGCTGGGGGAAATACACCCCCTATGCGATCAGTGAAAACGAGATCGGTTTCCTGGTGCTGCACATCGGCGTCGGCCTTGAGCGTCATTACAATATTGGCTACCAGCGCCAGCCGCGCGTGCTGCTGGTGTGCGATACCAGCAACGCGATGGTGCGGATGATCGAAGCGACCCTGCAGCGTAAATATCCGCAGCTGGAAATTGCCGCCACCCTTTCGCAGCGCGAGTACGAGCAGCTTGAGGCCGTTGCCGAGGATTTTGTTATTTCCACCGTGCGCATCGGTGAAAAGGATAAGCCGGTGGTGACCATTGCGCCGTTCCCGACGGATTATCAGCTGGATCAAATCGGCAAGCTGGTGCTGGTGGACAGAACCCGTCCGTGGATGCTGGATAAGTATTTCGATGAGGCCCATTTCCGGGTGATTGATACCCCCGTCGATCGCCAGACGCTGTTTGCCGAACTGTGCCGGCAGCTGCAGGAGGAGGGTTTTGTCGACGCCGGGTTCTATGACTCCGTTGTCGAGCGTGAGGCTATCGTCAGCACCATGCTCGGCGACGGCATTGCGCTGCCGCACGCCCTTGGTCTGCTGGCGAAAAAAACGGTGGTCTACACCGTGATTGCCCCGAACGGCATAGTCTGGGGCGATGAGACCGCCCACATCATCTTCCTGCTGGCCATCAGCAAAAGCGAGTATGAAGAGGCGATGGCGATCTACGATATTTTCGTGACTTTCCTGCGCGAACGCGCGATGACCCGCCTTGCCGCCACCGGCAGCTTTGACGAATTTAAAACCGTGGCAATGGAGTGCGTCAGCCGCTTTTAACCGCGGCTAGCGCAGATGATGCACCACCTGGTTGCTGCTGCCGCGCCAGATAAGCATTGGGTCTTTTAAATCCTGCACGAACTTGCCGTCGACCAGCACGTTAATCAGGTCGACCACCGCCATCTGCGCGTCGTTGAGCTCCTCAAGCCTGTAGCCCGTCCACATCCAGATATCCTTCCCGGGACACTCGGCGCGAATGCGCTGCACCAGCGCGAGGATCTCCGACACGTTCTGCGGGTGCAGCGGATCGCCGCCGGAAAGGGTGATTCCCTGGCGCTTAATGCGCGCGTCGTTGAGGTCGGCGATGATGCGGTCGGCCATCTCGGTGGTGAACGGCAGGCCGGAGTTGAGCCGCCATGTACTCTTGTTATAGCAGCCGGGGCATTCGTGGACGCAGCCTGAGACGAACAGGGTGCAGCGGGTGCCGGGACCGTTGACGATATCGACCGGGTAGTACTGATGGTAATTCATTTTCGTTTCTCAATTGACGCCATTACTGCGTTGGCTACGCTCGCTTACCCGGGTCACTTACTTATGTAAGCTCCCCCGGGATTCGCTTGCTTGCCGCCTTGTCCTGGCGCCAATTGCTTTGCGAAAAGCGTCGCATTGCCGGGCAATAATACTGTCGAAATTAACCGATCTGCCCGTTACCCAAATGCTTAACGCGGCGTTTAACTTCTTCCTGCTTGCCGGCGTTGAACGGGCGGGCGTCCGGGCTGCCGAGATAGCCGCACACGCGGCGGGTCACCGAGACGCGGGCCGCGTCGTGGTTGCCGCATTTCGGGCAGGTAAACCCTTTGCTGGTGCACTCGAACTCGCCGGTAAAGCCGCACTCGTAGCACTCGTCGATTGGCGTGTTGGTTCCGTAGTAGGGCACGTGCTGGTAGCTGTAATCCCAGACGTCTTCCAGCGCCTTCAGGTTGTGCTGAATGTTCGGGTATTCGCCGTAGCAGATGAAGCCGCCGTTCGCCAGCGGCGGGTAAGGCGCTTCAAAATCGATCTTGTCGTAAGGGTTGACCTTCTTCTCGACGTCGAGGTGGAAACTGTTGGTGTAGTAGCCCTTATCGGTCACGCCGTTGATGACGCCAAACTCGGCGGTATCGAGACGACAGAAGCGATCGCACAGGTTTTCACTCGGCGTGCTGTAGAGGCTGAAGCCGTAGCCGGTCTCTTCCTTCCACTGCTCCACGGCGTCGCGCATGCGTTTGACGATGGCGATGCCTTTCTCACGCAGCGCGTCGCTATCGTACATATGCTGGTTGCCGGAGAGCGCGTTGATGGTTTCGTGAATGCCGATATAGCCCAGCGAAATCGACGCGCGGCCGTTTTTAAAGATATCCGCCACGTCGTCGTCCGCCTTCAGGCGTACGCCGCAGGCGCCTTCCATATACAGAATCGGCGCGACGCGGGCCTTCACCCCTTCGAGGCGTGCAATACGCGTCATCAGGGCCTTACGCGCCAGCTCCAGGCGGCTATCGAGCAGGGTCCAGAAGGCGGCTTCGTCGCCTTTGGCTTCCAGCGCGATCCGCGGCAGGTTAAGGCTGATGACGCCGAGGTTGTTGCGGCCATCGTGAACCTGCTCGCCGTTCTCGTTTTCCCACACCCCGAGGAAGCTGCGGCAGCCCATCGGCGTTTTAAACGAGCCGGTGACCTTCACCACCTGATCGTAGTTGAGGATATCCGGATACATGCGCTTGCTCGCGCACTCCAGCGCCAGCTGCTTGATGTCGTAGTTGGCGTCGCCGAACCGGTGGTTCAGGCCGTCGCGAATGGCGAAGACCAGCTTCGGGAACACCGCGGTTTTGCGGTTTTTACCCAGACCGGCAATGCGGTTGCGCAGAATCGATTGCTGAATCAGACGCGATTCCCAGCTGGTGCCGAGGCCAAAGCCAAAGGTGACGAACGGCGTCTGGCCGTTGGCGGTGTGCAGGGTATTCACTTCGTATTCCAGCGACTGGAAGGCGTCGTAGCACTCTTTCTCTGTACGCGAGCGGGCGTACTCTTCGGCGTTGGGGATCTGCCACTCTTCGGCGATTTTACGATGCTTCTTGCAGCTCTCGGCCACGAACGGCGCCAGCACTTCGTCAATCCGGTTGATGGTGGTCCCGCCGTAAATATGGCTGGCGACCTGGGCGATAATCTGCGCCGTTACCGCCGTGGCGGTAGAGATAGATTTCGGCGGCTCGATCTCGGCGTTGCCCATTTTAAAGCCGTGGGTCAGCATGCCCTTGAGGTCAATCAGCATGCAGTTAAACATCGGGAAGAACGGCGAGTAGTCGAGATCGTGATAGTGGATCTCGCCGCGTTCGTGCGCCTGAACCACGTCGCGCGGCAGCAGGTGCTGGCGAGCGTAGTGTTTGGCCACAATCCCGGCCAGCAGGTCGCGCTGGGTGGGGATCACCTTACTGTCTTTGTTTGCGTTTTCGTTAAGCAGGGACGAGTTAGTTTGCTCTACCAGGCCGCGGATCTCCTGGTTCAGGCGGCCGCGTTTTTCACGCTCGATATCGCGATCGTGGCGATATTCAATATAGGCGCGAGCCAGCTGCTTCCACGGGCCTGACATCAGCTGATTCTCAACGGCGGTCTGGATTTCGTTAATATCGACCTGAGCCCGATTCTGCATTTGCTGGCTAACGACTTCTGCGACGGTGGCGCAATAGTCTGCGTCATCGACTCCCGCTGCTTTAGCTGCACGCAGAATTGCTTCTTTAATGCGCTCTGACTTGAACGGCACTTTGCAGCCATCTCGTTTCATCACATGCGGTGTCATGATCACTCCATACTTTATAGAACAGGTTATCCACAGAGGCGGAAGGTATACCGAGGTCGCGAGGCGCTATAGCTGCCGCCGTTTTCCTTCGGCTCCGGCCCTTTTTATCCACATCCCACCACCGCCTAAATACGATGGGCTGTGCCGACATAATAGACGATTAATACAATATGTAGGGCCGGGACGCATTTTAAGTTCTACATGTAGTGATTTGCATCAAAGATGTTTGCGATTTTATTGACGCAGGACAAAGTAAAAAGGTGAGAGTACGGATGGTGGGCGCTTGCGCTAAATGTAAATTTATATGCTTAAAAAACAAGCATAAAAATGCCCGGATGCCGCCCGCGCAGGCGGCGGGCATCGCGGCTCAGGCAATCAGCGTATCGTTAAGGAGATCGACCAGCAGCAGCAGGGCGTAGCGGGCCAGCTGCGGGCTATCGGGGAGCGGGATAATCCCGGCGGCCATGTTGGCCAGCGCGTGGTTTTCCGGCGTCAGGGCGATGATGGTCACCCCCTGGGTTCGCGCCTGCAGGGTCGCGCTTTGCAAAATATTGTCCGCGCCGGCGGTGACCAGCACCAGCAGCAGGTGGTCGTTGCTCAGCGTCGAGGCCGTCATGCGCATCAGGGCGCTGTCCTGGCACAGGTTGATGGCGATACCGGAGGGCAGCAGCTGGTGCTGCAGCAGCGTGGCCAGCGCGACATCCTGGGCGCCGAGCGCGAAGCAGTGCACGGCGCGCGCGGTCAGCAGGCGAGATTTGAGCTTTTCGACCGCCGCCTCCGAGGTCTGCGCCAGCTGTCGGGTAAGCGTATCGCCAAGATAGCTCAGCCTGTCGCGCCAGGCGGCGGGCAGGGCGTGGCTGTTTGGGCTCACCCAGCTGGTCCGGCGCTCGCTGGCCTGCGCCAGCTGCTTGCGCAGATCGCGAATATCCTCGCAGCCAACGGAGCGGGCGAAGCGGGTGATGGTGGCCGGACTGACGCCGGCGCTGGCGGCCAGTTCATCGATGGACGCGCTGGCGGTAAAGCTCAAATTTTCCAGAATAAACGCCGCAACCCGCGACTCCTGGGTGCTAAAGCGCACCAGCCCTTGCTGCAACTGACCTACGATATCCATCCTGACCGTCCCTTTCTCCAGAACATCATGTTGAAAATATTTTTCACTTACCGCCTGTGCCTATTTATAGCATCAGCCCAAGGTATTTCCTATGGTTTCGCCGTTAATCGGGCAAACGGCGTGAGCAATAATGATCAAAAATTACGTTTCGATCACATCGGTGAAAATTATTTTCATATAGCCTTCACTTTCACACAATCTTAACAATATATTCGCTGAGGCCCTAACGGGCGAGGTTATAAATCCATCTGGGGGAGAGGTCATGCAACGAATCGTTCTGTGCTGTGCAGCAGGTATGTCGACCAGCATGCTGGTGACGAAGATGAAAGCCGAGGCGCAGCAGCGCGCGCTGTCGCTGGATATCTACGCGGTGGCGGTGGCGGAATTTGAGCGCGAGCTGGCCAACGCCGACGTGATCCTGCTGGGACCGCAGGTGAAATATGAGGCCGGACGCCTGAGCGCGCTGGCCGCTCCGCACGGAAAAGCGGTCGCGGTGATCGATATGGCCGACTACGGCATGATGCGCGGCGCGGCGGTGCTTGATAAGGCGCTCGCGCTGCTTAATCCCTGATTTTTTTCTCTTATATCCCGGAACCATCACGCGCGCTCACGTCGACCGCGCGCGGCTTTCTGCATGCCGAAAGAGGTCTCTATGCAAGCACTAAAAATTGCCGTCATTGGCGGCGGCAGTAGCTATACGCCGGAGCTTATTGAAGGAATTATCGTTCGTTATGAACAGCTTCCGGTAACGGAGCTGGCGCTGGTTGACGTTGAATCAGGCAGGGAGAAGGTGGAAATTATCGCCGCGCTGACGCGCCGGATGCTCACCCGCAAGGGGCTGGAGCACGTCATAGTCAGCGTCCATTTTGCGCTGGACGAGGCGATCCGCGGGGCCAGCTTCGTGCTGACCCAGCTGCGCGTCGGGCAGTTGGCGGCGCGGGCCAGCGACGAGCGTCTCGGGCTGAAGTATAACCTGCTGGGCCAGGAAACCACCGGCGTGGGCGGATTCGCCAAAGCGCTGCGCACGATCCCGGCGATCCTTGAGGTGGCGCGCAAGGTTGAGCAGCTGGCGCCGCAGGCGTTTATCCTCAACTTCACCAACCCGGCCGGGATTGTCACCGAGGCGGTGAGCCGCTACAGCAAGGCGAAGATTATCGGCCTGTGCAACGTGCCGATTAATATGCAGCACATGATTACCGGCATGCTGGGCGCGAAAGAAGAAGAGGTTAACCTGCGCTTTGCCGGGCTCAACCATATGGTATGGGTGCATAAAGTGATGCAGGGGCGCGAAGACGTCACCCGTAAGGTGATCGACATGCTGTGCGATGGCAAAGCGCTATCGATGAACAATATTAAAGAGCTGCCGTGGCCGGCGCCGTTCCTGCGCGCGCTGAACGCGATTCCCTGCCCCTATCACCGCTACTTCTGGCTGACGCCGGCGATGCTGGCGGAGGAGATCGCCGCGGCAAAAACCAAAGGCACCCGCGCCGAGCAGGTGATGAAGGTCGAGCAGGAGCTGTTCGAGCTGTACGCCAATCCGGCCCTCGATGAGAAGCCGGAGCAGCTCAGCTTCCGCGGCGGCGCTTACTACTCGGAAGTGGCCGTGGAGTTAATCAACGCGATTCATAACAATCTCGGCAAAGAGATGGTGGTGAATACCCGCAACAACGGGGCGATTCACGGCCTGGACGATGATGCGGTGGTGGAAACCAACAGCATTATTGATGCCCAGGGCGCCCGCCCGCTGACCTTTGGCGCGCTGCCTCCGGCGATGAACGGCCTGACGCAGCAGGTGAAGGCCTTTGAGCGGCTGACCATTGAAGCCGCGGTACACGGCTGTCGCGATAGCGCGCTGCTGGCGCTGGTGACCAACCCGCTGGTGGGCAACGTCACCGACGCGCAGGCGCTGCTGGACGAAGTCTTAACCATCAACCGTCAATGGCTGACGCAATTTAACTGACCGTTATTTCCTTTGGGGATCGTCTCATGTCGAACACTACGTGGATTGAACGTTACGTCATGCCCGCGGCGCTGAAAATCGCCGGGCAAAAGCACGTCCTGTCGGTGCGCGACGGCATTATTTTGAACATGCCGTTTATGCTGATTGGTTCATTTTTCCTGATTTTCGCCTATCTGCCCATTCCCGGCTATGCCGATATGATGAGCGGTCTGTTCGGCGACGTCTGGCGCGATAAAATGCTTTATCCGGTTAAAGCGACCTACGACATTATGGCGCTGATATCGAGCTTCGGGATTGCCTACCGGCTGGCGGAGAAGTACCGCACGCTTGACCCGCTCACCGCCGGGGCCATGTCGCTGGTCGCGTTCGTGATGACGATCCCGCAAAGTACGCTGTTTACGCCGGTGCACGGCGCGGCGGAAGTGGTCAAAGGGGTGATCCCGGTCGGGCTGGTGGGCAGCCAGGGGCTGTTTGTCGCCATCGTTATTTCGCTGTTATCTACCGAGATTTATCGCTTTGTCGCCGGCCGCAACCTGGTGATCCGCATGCCGGACGGGGTGCCGCCGGCGGTGGCGAAATCGTTCCTCGCGCTGATCCCCGGATTCTGCGTGCTGGCGGTGGTGCTGGCGCTGCGCCTGATCGTCGAAGCTTCGCCATTCGGCGACATTAACAGCATGATCGCCACCATTATCGGCATTCCGATGCACCACGTCGGTGGTACGCTGCCGGGGATGATCTTCTCGGTTATCCTGATCGGCATTCTGTGGACGCTGGGGCTGCACGGCGATGCCATCGTGCTGGTGTTTATTCAGCCGGTGTGGCTGTCGAATATGTCGGAAAACCTCACCGCGTTCCAGAACGGCCAGCCGATCCCGCATATCATTACGCAGCAGTTTTACGATCTGTGGATTGCTCCCGGCGGTACCGGGGCGCTGCTGGGGCTGGTGCTCTTTATGTTGTTCAGAAGCCGTAGCCAGCAGATGAAGCAGCTGGGGAAAATCGCCGCGCCCGGCGCGCTGTTTAATATCAGCGAGCCGATGGTGTTCGGTATTCCGCTGGTGATGAACCCCTATTTTTTCCTGCCGTTTATTTTGACGCCGGTTCTGCTGGTAATTGTCTCCTATACCGCGATGGCGACCGGGTTGGTCGCTCCGCCGGCGGGGATTGCGCTGCCGTTTACCACGCCGATTTTTATTAGCGGCTATCTGGCAACGGGCGGGCATATTTCCGGGACCATTCTGCAGGTGGTGAACCTGACGATTTCGCTGGTGGTTTACTATCCGTTCTTCCGGGCGTGGGATCGCCTGAAGGCGAAAGAGGAGCACGCCTCGACGCGCCAGGAGGCCGGCAGCGCGCTGTCAACGGCCGACAGAGCCTGACGACAAAGGCGGCGCGCTGCGCCAGCCCGGGCTACCGTAACGTAGCCCGGCTAAGCGCAGCGCGAGACCGGGCGTCGCTCTTACGCCTGCAGCCACCACACGGCTTCAAACGGACGCAGGGTCATGGCCGCCGGGCGATTAGCCGCTTCCGCGTAGTTGCTCATCAATACCTGCCAGTCGCCCTCCATCTCATCCGGCTGCCAGTTCTGGAATTCACGACTCAGGTTGGCCACTACCACCAGCGTTTGCCCCTGCCACTGCCGGCGATAGCACCACAGAGACGGATGCTCCGCGCAAAGATCGAGATAGTCGCCCCAGGTCAGCACCGGCGTGGTTTTGCGCAACGCGATCAGCTGCTGATAGGCATAAAACACCGAATCAGGATCGGCCAGCGCCGCCTCGGCGTTGATATCGCGGTAGTTATCGCACAGCGCAATCCACGGTTCGCCCTCGCTGAAGCCGCCGTTCTCGCGGCCGTTCCACTGCATCGGCGTCCGGCTGTTGTCGCGGGATTTACTGGCCAGAATCGCCAGCAGCTCGTCGGGCGCCTGCCCCTGTGCCGAACGCTCAATAAACATGTTGTGGCTTTCCACGTCGCGATAGTCGCTGATACGCGAGAAGTGCGGATTGGTCATGCCAATCTCTTCCCCCTGGTAGATATAGGGGGTGCCCTGCATACCGTGCAGCACCATCGCCAGCATTTTGGCCGCCGGAACCCGGTATTCGCCCTCGTCGCCGAAGCGCGAAACGATGCGCGGCTGATCGTGGTTACACCAGAACAGGGCGTTCCACGCCCGATTGTGCATCCCCTGCTGCCAGTGGCTGAACAGCGCCTTCAGCGCCACGTAGTCAGGACGCGCGAGGCTCCATTTTTCGCCCCCGGGATAATCCACCTTCAGGTGATGGAAGTTAAAGGTCATTGACAGCTCGCGGCCGTCCTGCGCCGCGTACTGCTGGCAGTGTTCCAGGGTGGTGGAGGACATTTCCCCGACCGTCATCAGATTGCGCGGGGTGAAGACGTCGCGGCTCATCTCCTGCAGGAATTCGTGCACGCGCGGGCCGTCGGTATAAAAACGGCGGCCATCGCCCTCGGCGTCGGACGGGAAGGACTGGTCTTTGGAGATCAGGTTGACCACGTCGAGGCGCAGGCCGTCAACGCCGCGATCGGCCCAGAATTCGCAGACCTTTTTTAGCTCCGCGCGCACGGCCGGGTTTTCCCAGTTGAGGTCCGCCTGCTCGGCGGCGAACAGGTGCAGATAGTACTGGCCGCTTTCGGCGTGCCACTGCCAGGCGTTGCCGCCGAACTTCGAGCGCCAGTTGTTCGGCGGGGTGGTGGGCTCGCCGTCGCGCCAGATATAAAACTGGCGGTACGGGCTCTCTCTGTTTAACGACTCGCGGAACCAGGCGTGGGCGGTCGAGGTATGGTTGAAGACCATATCCAGCACGATACGGATGCCGCGCGCTTTAGCCTGCGCCACCAGTTCGTCAAAATCAGCCAGCGTGCCGTAGGCCGGATCGATGGCGGTATAGTTCGCCACATCGTAACCGTTATCCACCTGCGGCGAGACGTAGAACGGGGTCAGCCAGATGGCGTCCACGCCGAGCTTGCGCAGGTAGTCGAGCCGCGCGGTGACCCCACGCAGATCGCCGGTACCGCTGCCGGTCGTATCCTGGAAACTCTTCGGATAGATTTGATAAATAACGCCGTTTTGCCACCAGAGGGGAAGGGTATTCATAGTGCTTTCCTGCTACAACGAGGGGGCGCTTTCGCGCCCCGGAAGGAAGATAAAGTCAGACAATCTGCAAGGTGCCCTGGCGGAATTTGCGCTGGTACACGAAGGTCGTGAGAACAATCGGCACGACGACGGCGATAGCCATTGCCAGGCCGTAAACCTGCCAGTAGGTCGGCTGGATGGAGAGGATGCCCGGCAGGCCGCCGACGCCGATCCCGTTCGCCATCACGCCGTTCAGGCCGCACAGCAGCCCGGCGAGGCCGGAGCCGATCATGGCGCAGAGCATCGGGAAGCGGTACTTGAGGTTGATCCCGTACATCGCCGGCTCGGTGACGCCAAGATAGGCGGAGATGGCCGCAGGGACGGAGATTTCACGCTCATTCTGCTTGCGGCTGGCGATAATGATGCCGACCACTGCCGAGGCCTGGGCAATGTTGGAGAGCGCAATCAGCGGCCACACCGGCGTACCGCCCATGCTCTGAATCATCTGCATATCGATAGCCAGCGTGGTCTGATGGACGCCGGTGATCACCAGCGGCGCATACAGGAAGCCGAACAGCGCGGCGCCAATCGGCGCGAAGCTACCGGTCATCAGGTGGCGCACCGCAAAGGCCACGCCGTCGCCGATCATGCGGCCGAACGGGCCGATAAAGGCGTGAGCAAGGAACACCGCCAGGATCAGGGAGCACACCGGCACTATTACCAGGTAGAGGTAGTCAGGCACGATGCGCTTCATGCGCGTTTCGATAAAGCCCAGCGCCAGGCCCGCCAGCAGCGCCGGGATCACCTGCGCCTGATAGCCCACTTTAGCGATGGTAAACAGGCCGAAGTTCCATACTTCCGGTACCTGCTGGCCGAGCATATAGGCGTTCATCAGCTGGGGAGAAACCAGCGTGACGCCCAGCACGATGCCGAGGATCGGCGTGCCGCCCATTTTCTTCACCGCTGACCAGCAGATGCCGACCGGCAGATAGAAGAAGATGGCTTCGCCAATCAGCCACAGAAAGTCATAAATCGTTTTCAGCGACGGGTGCATTTGCGCCAGCGTCTGACCGTTGCTCATCGGCAGATCGCCGATCACGTTACGGAAGCCGAGGATCAGGCCGCCGCTGATCAGCGCCGGCAGCAGCGGGAAGAAGATCTCGGCAAAGTGCGAAATCAGCTGCTCGTGCCACTTCATGTTCTGCCGCGCGGCCTGTTTGGCCTGCTCTTTATCAGCAGATGCCTGGCCGGTGGTAGCCAGCAGCGCCTTGTAGTAATCGTCCACGTCCGTGCCAATTACGACCTGGAACTGCCCGGCGTTGGTAAAGCAGCCCTTCACCATGCGCAGCTGCTCAATTTCTTTCGGTTTGGCGATGGCCGGATTATTCAGCACAAAGCGCAGACGGGTAATACAGTGGCTGACGGTGGCGATGTTGTCGCGCCCGCCCACCAGTTCGATTAATTTATCGATGTCCTGCTGATTTACTTTACTCATTGTGAGGCCTCAAAACAGAGGGAAGAGATTGCGTAATGACCTGAGACGAATCCTAACCGCTCCGCTTCGTTTGCAAAATGGGAACGTTCCCGAAACGCAACCACGATCACATAAATCCTGCCGGCGGGACTAAATCAGCGCCGCGGGAATGACGATTTGACGGGGGTTGGCGTTGCCGGCGATCTGCTCGATCAGCTGCCGCGCCGCCTGGCGTCCGGCCTCGGCGTAGCCCGGATCGACGGTGATAATTTCCGGGTGCAGGAACTTCAGCAGCGGCGTGCTGCCGACGCTGGCGATCTGCAGGCCTTCAATGCGCTGTTCCTGCAAATACTTGCTGGCGCCTAGGGCGAGGGTATCGGTGGCGCAAAGCAGGGCGCTGCTGTCGGGGTTGAGGACGCTGGCGACGTTTTCATAACCCTGCTTCATGGCCAGGCCCGGCAGCGCGGCGGTAGGGGAGAGCCGGTGCTGCTGGCAGAAATCGAGATAGGCCTGATGACGGCGCTGGCCGGTGGTGACGTCGCTGTGCGGCACCCCGAGGAAGCTGATATGACGATGGCCGCGATCGTAGAGACGCTGCATCAGCATCCTGACCGCGCCGTCGTCGTCGTAGCAGACCGAGGCAAAGCCCGGCGCGTCGCGGGCCAGCAGCACCAGGGTTTCGCGCCACGGCGTGAGCATCTCTTCGGTAATGCCGGTAAAGCCGAATAGCACCACGCCGTCGATGTGGCGGCGGGCGAGGATCCTGAGGTGCTCGCTAACCAGCGCCGGGGAGAACTGGCTTTCCATCATAATCGGATCGTAACCCTGCTCGTAAAAAGCGGGCAGCATCGTCTGCACGGCGAGGTTTTCTGAAAGCGAGTCCAGACGGGTGACGATAATCGCCACCACCTTGTCGCTCTGGCCGCGCATCGCGCGCGCGGAGCGGGAGGGGGAGAAGCCGTACTGCTGCATTACCGCTTCCACCCGCTCGCGGGTGCGCTCGTTAACGCCGCTTTCGTTGTTGAGCACGCGCGATACCGTCGATTTCCCGACGCCGCTTAAGCGCGCGATATCTTTGATGGTCAGCCGGTTTTGCATGCAGGATTCTCGCGGTGGTCCGATTAAATTGAGCCTAATGCTACTCAACCAAACCGCAATGAGCAAAGTCTGGTTTACGTCCGGCAGCCGATCCGCTGACCGTTTGCGCGGCTTATCGCGGCAGGCGTGGCGCCAGGCCGCCGCGGCTATTCCGATACAGATCACATTTTCGCGATTTATTCGCGGGAATTTAACTTTTATATATGAAACCAGAAAAAAGCAACCTAACTATATAGCACTGATATTAAATAATATTTTAGCCATCAATAGCGGTGGATGATTTTTGACTTTTACCCGTAAAAGCGTGGGGCGAGCGGGGGCGAAGATTTTATTTACTCACTCACAAACGGCGGCTTTCGCCCGTATCCTGCCGCGAATTGACGGGATCGCCACATCAATTACACTGCCGCTAACTCTCACCTTTTCTGGAAAATGAGCGCAACGTAATGAAAAAATATCGTAGCCAGACGTGGTTTGGACGCAAGGATAAATCAGGGTTTATTGCCAGAAGCTGGTTAAAAAATCAGGGGCTGCCCAATGATATTTTTGATGGTCGCCCGGTTATCGGGATTTGTAATACCTGGTCTGAATTAACCCCCTGCAACGCGCATCTGCGCGATCTTGCCGAGCAGGTCAAAATGGGCGTTCTCGAGGCGGGCGGCGTGGCTTTTGAATTCCCGGTGATGTCGCTCGGCGAAGCGCTAATGAAGCCGACGACCATGCTGTTCCGCAACCTTGCCAGCATGGATGTTGAAGAGTCGATTCGTGGGAATCCCATTGACGGCGTGGTGCTGCTCACCAACTGCGACAAAACGACGCCATCCTGCCTGATGGGAGCGGCCAGCGTTGATTTACCGACGCTGGTGGTGAGCGGCGGACCGATGCTCAATGGCAAATATCGCGGGGCGGATATCGGTTCCGGCACCGATTTGTGGAAGTTTAGCGAGGATTTACGTGCGGGCCTCATGAGCCAGGCCGAGTTTGACGAGGTGGAAAACGCGATGTCGCGTAGCCCCGGCGCCTGCAATACGATGGGCACCGCGTCCACCCTCTCCTGCATGGTTGAGGCGCTGGGCATGTCGCTGCCGGGTTCTGCCGCCATTCCCGCCGTTGATGCCGCGCGCAGGCGGGTCTCCCGTCTGTCCGGTCGCCGTATTGTCGAGATGGTGAAAGAGGATCTGCGCATGTCGCAGATCCTGACCCGCGAGGCTTTCCAGAACGCCATCGTCGTCAATGCGGCAATCGGCGGCTCAACCAACTTTATCCTGCACCTTCTGGCGCTTGCCGGGCGCATCGAAGTGCCGCTGACGCTGGAGGATTTTGATCGGTTTAGCCAGAACGTTCCGCTGCTGGCGAATCTGAAACCATCGGGAGAATTTCTGATGGAGGATTTCTACTACGCGGGCGGCGTTCCGGCGGTTATCGGCCAGCTTACCGACAAGCTGCATACGCAGGTGCTGCAGTGCAACGGCAAAACGCTGGAGGAGAACTACCGCGAGGCGGCGATTTTGAACCAGCGGGTTATCGCATCGCGGCAAAACGCGCTGCTCGATGACGCCGGAACGATTGTGCTGAAGGGCAACCTTTGCGCCGACGGCGCGGTGATAAAGCCTTCGGCCGCTACGCCGGCGCTGCTCAACCACACCGCGCGGGCGGTCGTTTTTGAGAACATTGAAGATTATAACCAGCGCATTAATGACCCGGATCTGGACGTACGGCCCGACGATATTCTGGTGCTGAAGGGCGTGGGGCCAAAGGGATATCCGGGCATGCCGGAAGTCGGCAACTTTGGCCTGCCGCTGAAGATCCTGCAGCAGGGCGTGCGCGATATGGTGCGTATCTCGGACGGGCGCATGTCGGGCACCGCATTTGGCACGATTGTCCTGCACGTCAGCCCGGAATCGACCATCGGCGGGACCCTGGCGGTGGTGGAGAACGGCGACATGATTGAGCTGAACTGCCGCGAGCGCCGGCTGACGCTGCACGTCAGCGAGAGCGAACTGAGCAAGCGTAAAGAAAACCGACCGCAGGAATATCCTGATTATCCCCGCGGCTACGCCAGCCTTTATATCCAGACGGTGCAGCAGGCGCACACCGGCGCCGACCTGAACTTTTTACCGGGTAAGTCAGGTAGTGACATTAAACGTGAACCCCATCCTGAATAATACACAGAGGAAATTTTATGCGCCACTCCTGGTCAGATGATGAAACGTTATTTGCATTAGCAAAAGAAAAGCTCTTTGTTGCATTAGTGGGGGATATTCTGGATTCAATGGGATTGCTTCATCAGTTTTTATCGCCGCAGTTAAAACCGATTGATGCCAATATGGTTATTATTGGCCGGGCGATGCCGGTACTCGAAGCTGATTATTTCCAGCAAAGCGCTCCAGGCCATAATACGCTCAGCGAAAAGCCGTTCGGCTTAATGTTTCACGCGCTGGACGATCTGCAAAAGAATGAAGTTTATATTTGTGCGGGCGGCTCGCTACGCTATGCGCAATGGGGCGGGCTAATGTCGACCCGCGCCATGCAGTGCGGGGCGGCTGGAGCCGTTATTCATGGCTACCATCGGGACAGCCATGAAATTTTGGACCTCGGTTTCCCGGTGGCCTCCTTTGGCAGCTACGCGCAGGATCAGGGACCGCGCGGCAAGGTGGTCGACTGGCGCGTGCCTGTTGAACTGGACGGCGTGCGCGTTGCGCCTGGCGATGTGATTTTTGGCGATCGCGACGGCGTGCTGGTGATCCCGGCGGAGGCCGTGGACGAAGCCTTCCACGGGGCCTTTGAAAAGGCCAAAGGCGAAAATGAAGTGCTGCACGCGCTGAGAACAGGAATGAGTACCGTCGAGGCTTTTGATAAGTTCGGTATTATGTAAGCGTTATTCTATTGCTCTCCGGGTTTTTATTCTGCCATCACGCTTATGTATCGACATCATTATTTGATGAACTAATTAAGGATGCAATTATGTGTTCTGCAGACCGTCGTATTGAAAGAACGACGATAAATAAAATTTCACTGAAAATAATACCGATCATGGTGATGCTCTACGTTATTGCCTATATCGATCGGCAGAATATAGGCTTCGCAAAACTTCATATGGCGGAAAGCCTGTCGTTGAGCGAAACCGCCTATGGTCTTGGCGCATCGTTATTCTTTATCGGCTACTTATTATTTGAAGTTCCAGGCAATATCATGCTGCATAAAGTTGGCGCCCGCTTATGGTTTGCCAGGATTATGCTGACGTGGGGCGCGATTACGGTTTTAATGGCTTTTACCACCAGCGCCAGCATGTTTTACGTTTTACGCTTTTGCCTCGGCGCCGCCGAGGCGGGGCTGTATCCCGGCCTGCTTTATTACATGACCCGCTGGTTTCCTTTGGCGTACCGTCCCCGGGTGGTGGGCTATCTGATTATGGCCAGCCTGGCGGCGAATCTGATCGGGGCTCCGATTAATGGCGCGCTATTAAGCATTCACGGCATATTGAATCTTGAAGGCTGGCAGTGGATTTTCATTGGCACCGGGCTGCCGGCGCTGCTGTTTATTATTCCGGTCCTTTTTTGGCTGCCCGATACGCCGGAAAAGGCCCGTTTTATGACCGCGGAGGAAAAAGCCTGGCTTGGGGCGATGCTGCAGCAGGAACAGAGCCGGGATCGGGATCGCCAGGTGAGCGGCGTGTTGAAAACGTTGAAAGATGCGCGGGTGCTGCTGCTGGCGCTGGTGCTGGGCTTTATTTCCTTCGGCGCCTATGGTCTGAGCTACTGGATGCCAACCATTGTCAAAGGGTTTGGCGTATCCGATATGACCAACGGGCTGATCAACATGATCCCCTGGCTGATGGCGATGCTGCTGCTCTGGTGGATGACGCGCAATCCGGAGCGGACCTCCGATCCGGTGAAAAATATTGCCTTGCCGATGCTGGTGGCCGCTATTTTCCTTGCCGGCAGCGCGTTGTTTATCGCCACGCCCTGGCTGAGTTTTTTATGCATAACCTTGGTGATTATGGCTATATTTTCAATTCAGCCCTGCTTCTGGACCCTGACGCGATTTTTAGGCGGCTCGGCGGCAGCGGCCGGATTAGCGGCGATAAACTCGCTGGCTAACCTCGGCGGTTTCTTTGCGCAAAATACCGTTCCGGCGGTACGCGATCTGACGGGGAGCGTCAGCGCTCCGATGTACTATTTAGGCGGGTGTATGGCCATCGGCTGCGTGGTGACGCTATTGACGATTCGCTATCTGCACCGGCGCAGCGACGATCGCGATCCCCTGTCCCCTACCGATGCGCCACAGAAAGGAGCGTTATGACCGATTATCGTGCCCCGGCGTTAAGCCGGGGTTTACGCGTACTGGAATATTTGTCGGCGTCGGGCGTCCCTATGACGATGGGGGAGATTAGCCTGGCGCTCAGCCTCTCCTTTAACCATCTGTTCCGGATTATTCAGTGCCTGGAAGAGGAGGGGTACCTCAAACAGGATGCCCGGCGCTATTACCATCTGACCGATAAACTCAGCCTTACCGGCCAGTATCGCTATATCGAGCAGCTGGCGCAGTCGGAACGCTGCCAGCAGCTGATGAAAGACTTCACCTGGCGCACCAATCAGCCCTGCCACCTCGCCGGGCTGCGGGACGATCGGGTGGTGGTTATCGCCCATCGTCATCCGGACTTCACCCCGGCGATTAGCGCCAGAGAAGGGGCGCTACTGCATACCATCCGCTCAAGCTCATCGCTGGTGCTTCTGGCCTTCGCCAGCGACCAGGATAGCTGGCGTTTGATCCGTCATTACGCGCTGGATACGGCGTTACGCGGGGAGATGGTCGAGCAGCTCTCGCGCATAAAATCCCAGGGGTTTGCTGAAATCCCGCACGATCGCATTATTGGGCTGACGTCGGCCTCGTGGCCCGTTTTCGGGCCTGATAGCTACGCCCATGCGGTGATTACCTGCCCGTGGTTCGATCAGCTGCCGGGAGATTATGAAGAGACAAAACAGGCCTTAGGCGAAATGGCGGAGGCGCTGGGCGATGCGCTTGCGGCGCTAATGCGTTCGCGATGCTGAACGCGTGATAAAAAGGCCTGAACGGCTGCGCGTATACGTTTGGTTTAGTTACGCGGGGTTACCATAGCCATAATTGCCACAAATAGATCGCTGGCCGCGGTATAATCCGCGCCGTTTTTACTCACTTACCGGAGATTTTATGGACCCCGATCCCACTCCTCATCCTCGATGGAGTTATACCCCTTTCCGGTAAGCCTGCTTAGCACTGCTTTACCGGAAGCGTAAAGCAGTGACGTCCTTGATGTCCCTGCCATAAAAAAATAATGCCTGACAGGTATGGTTTTACCGTGCCCGTCGATTTGCTGCGTTCGCCGTGCGAGCGCGGAGGGACTGTTTATGCTGAAAAATTTTACCCGGCAGCTGTTTACGCAGCTTAGCCGCCATTTGCCACGCCGCCTGGTGCAGCGCGATCCGCTGCCCGATGCCCGCAATCTGGCCAGCGCGCCTATCCCGGACTCGTTGGGCAAGCGCTGTCTGAACGTGGCGGCAATGGATGAAAACGAAATCTGGCGCGCCTTCGACAGCCACCCGGAAGGGCTCAACGCCGCCGAGGTGGCGCAGAAAATTGCGGCGCACGGCGACAACCAAATCCCCGCCCAGCAGCCTTCGCCGTGGTGGGTACATCTGTGGACCTGCTATCGCAACCCCTTCAACCTGCTGCTGACCGTGCTGGGCGTCGTCTCCTATTCCACGGAGGATCTGTTCGCCGCGGGCGTGATTGCGCTGATGGTCGGGATCTCCACGCTGCTCAACTTTATTCAGGAAGCCCGCTCCACCAAAGCGGCGGATGCGCTGAAAGCGATGGTGAGCAACACCGCCACGGTGCTGCGGGTGGTCAACGAGCAGGGCGAAAGCCGCTGGTGCGAGCTGCCTATCGATCGGCTGGTGCCGGGGGATATCGTTAAGCTCTCGGCGGGAGATATGATCCCGGCAGACCTGCGCATCCTCCAGGCGCGCGATCTTTTTGTCGCCCAGGCGTCGCTGACCGGCGAATCGCTGCCGGTGGAAAAAGTGGCCCGCACCCGCGATGCGCTGCAGGCCAACCCGCTGGAGTGCGACACCCTGTGCTTTATGGGGACCAACGTGGTGAGCGGAACGGCGCAGGCGATCGTGTTCGCTACCGGCGGCGGCACCTGGTTCGGCCAGCTGGCCGGGCGGGTGAGCGAGCAGGAGAGCGAACCCAACGCCTTCCAGAAAGGCATCAGCCGCGTCAGCATGCTGCTGATTCGCTTTATGCTGGTGATGGCGCCGGTGGTGCTGCTGATTAACGGCTTTACCAAAGGCGACTGGTGGGAAGCGGCGCTGTTCGCCCTGTCGGTGGCGGTTGGCCTGACGCCGGAAATGCTGCCGATGATCGTCACCTCGACTCTGGCGCGCGGGGCGGTGAAGCTGTCGAAACAGAAAGTTATCGTCAAACACCTCGACGCAATCCAGAACTTTGGCGCGATGGATATCCTGTGTACCGATAAAACCGGCACCCTGACCCAGGATAAAATCGTGCTGGAAAACCATACCGACGTGTCCGGTAAGGTGAGCGAGCTGGTGCTGAACTCCGCCTGGCTTAACAGCCACTACCAGACCGGGCTGAAAAATCTGCTGGATACGGCGGTGCTGGAAGGCGTGGAGCTGGATGCCGCTCGCCAGCTTGCCGAGCGCTGGCAGAAAGTGGACGAGATCCCGTTCGACTTTGAGCGCCGCCGGATGTCGGTGGTGGTGAGCGAGCAGGAAGGCGTCCATCAGCTTATCTGTAAAGGCGCGCTGCAGGAGATCCTCAACGTCTCGACCCAGGTTCGCTACAACGGTGAAATCGTGCCGCTGGACGAGACCATGCTGCGCCGTATCCGCCGCGTCACCGACACCCTCAATCGCCAGGGGCTGCGCGTGGTGGCGGTGGCTACCCGCTATCTGCCGGCGCGGGAAGGGGACTATCAGCGGGCCGATGAGTCGGATCTGATCCTCGAAGGTTATATCGCGTTTCTCGATCCGCCGAAAGAGACTACCGCCCCGGCGCTGAAAGCGCTGAAGGCCAGCGGCATTACCGTCAAAATCCTCACCGGCGATAGCGAGCTGGTGGCGGCGAAGGTGTGCCATGAGGTGGGCCTCGACGCGGGAGAGGTAGTTATTGGGAGCCAGATTGAAGCGCTCAGCGATGATGAGCTGGCGGCGCTGGCTAAACGAACCACCCTGTTTGCGCGCCTGGCGCCGCTGCATAAAGAGCGCATCGTGACGCTGCTCAAACGCGAGGGGCACGTGGTGGGCTTTATGGGCGACGGGATTAACGACGCCCCGGCGCTGCGCGCGGCGGACATCGGTATTTCCGTTGACGGAGCGGTGGATATCGCCCGCGAGGCGGCGGATATCATCCTGCTGGAAAAGAGCCTGATGGTGCTGGAAGAGGGGGTGATCGAAGGGCGCCGCACTTTTGCCAACATGCTCAAGTACATCAAAATGACCGCCAGCTCGAACTTCGGTAACGTCTTCAGCGTGCTGGTGGCGAGCGCATTTCTGCCGTTCCTGCCGATGCTGCCGCTGCATCTGCTGATCCAGAACCTGCTGTACGATGTATCCCAGGTGGCGATCCCGTTTGATAACGTTGACGACGAGCAGATCCGTAAACCGCAGCGCTGGAATCCGGCCGAGCTGGGACGCTTTATGGTCTTCTTCGGCCCGATAAGCTCAATCTTCGATATCCTCACCTTCTGCCTGATGTGGTGGGTGTTCCACGCCAACGTGCCGGAAGCGCAGACGCTGTTCCAGTCTGGCTGGTTTATTGAAGGGCTGCTGTCGCAAACGCTGATTGTGCATATGATCCGTACCCGCCGTATTCCGTTTGTTCAGAGCCGCGCCGCGTGGCCGCTGTTTGCGATGACCCTGGTGGTGATGGTGGTCGGCATCGCGCTGCCGTTCTCGCCGCTGGCGGGCTATTTGCAGCTGCAGGCGCTGCCGCTGAGCTACTTCCCGTGGCTGATTGCGATTCTGGCGGGCTACATGACGCTGACCCAGATGGTCAAAGGTTTCTACAGCCGTCGCTACGGCTGGCAGTAACCCTGACTTCCTCCGCCCCTCTCCCGCTCAGGGAGAGGGCATTTATCTTAAACTTCATCAAGTTGTGAAGCGCGTCATTACATTTCCTTGACGCTATTTTTCGCGCGTGTTAACCAAATGTTTTGCTTTTTTTGGCCCGTCATCAAAAGGAAAACTCATGCTTAACACCGTGCGCTATGGCCTGCTTACCAGCGGATTAATTCTCAGCGGCCTGGCCTGCGCCGCACCGGCGGGCGACCTGCCGCTTATGCCCTGGCCGGCTCACGTCGAGCGCCCGCAGGCGCAGGGCGCGCTGGTGCTGAATAATCAGCTGACGCTAAACGTCAGCGGCGACGATTTGGGGGATGCCGCCGGCCGCTGGCGGGAGCGCATCGCCCGCCAGACCGGCTGGACTCTGCAGCCGCAAATGACCGCCGCGAAAACGCCGACTATTGCGGTGGTGATTGCCAAAAAGGTCCCGGCCATTCCGCGCCCCGACAGCGATGAAAGCTACCAGCTGAAGGTGACCGCCGAGGGCGTGACCCTCAAGGCGAACACCCGTTTCGGCGCCCTGCGCGGGATGGAAACCCTGCTCCAGCTGATACAGAACGGCGCGGAGAATACCGCCATTCCTTACGTCACGATCGACGATGCGCCGCGCTTCCCGTGGCGCGGGCTGCTGCTGGACTCCGCGCGCCACTTTATGCCGCTGGAGGCCATTAAGCGGCAGATCGACGGCATGGCGGCCGCCAAGCTCAACGTCTTCCACTGGCACCTGACCGACGATCAGGGCTGGCGCTTTGCCTCCACGCGCTACCCGAAGCTACAGCAGCAGGCCAGCGACGGGCTGTTCTACACTCAGGCGCAGATGAAAGAGATCGTGCGCTACGCGACGGATCGCGGCATCCGCGTGGTGCCGGAAATCGATATGCCGGGACACGCCTCGGCCATTGCGGTGGCCTATCCGGAGCTGATGAGCGCGCCGGGCCCCTATCAAATGGAGCGCCACTGGGGCGTGCTTAAGCCGGTGCTCGACCCGACCAAAGAGGCCACTTACGCCTTTGCCGAGGCGATGATCGGCGAGCTGGCGGCGATCTTCCCCGACCCTTATCTGCATATTGGCGGGGATGAGGTGGACGACAGCCAGTGGCAGGCGAACCCGGCGATCCAGAAATTTATGCGCGATAAGGGGCTGGCGGACAGCCACGCGCTGCAGGCGTACTTCAACCGCAGGCTGGAGGCGATCCTCGAAAAACATCGTCGCCAGATGGTGGGCTGGGACGAAATCTATCACCCCGATCTGCTGAAAAGCATTTTGATCCAGTCGTGGCAGGGGCAGGATGCGCTGGGGGAGGTGGCGAAGCACGGCTATCGCGGGATCCTCTCTACCGGATTTTATCTCGATCAGCCGCAGTACACCGCCTATCACTACCGCAATGAAATCGTGCCGCAGGGGCTGAACGGCGTCGATACCATTACCGATAACGACAGCGCCCAAAGCTGGAGCTTCGTGATGCCGCGGCTCAAGGGGAGCGCGGTGGAAGGCAGCTTCACGCTGGTAAAAGGGGAGAGCGGCTGGCGCGGGTTTATTGATTTTAAAGGAAAATCTCGACGGGCGGTGCAGGATATCGCATGGCTGAATGATAACCAGATAACCTTTAGCGTCGATACCTGGATGGGGGAAACCCGGCCGGTGCTGACCGTCAACGACGATAAGCTTGGCGGCTACTTCCTGCTGGGCAACGTCCGCTATCCGGTGAGCGGGCAGCGGCTGGACGATGTGCCCGAGGGGAGCCAGCCGGTGGTTCCCGATGGCGAACAGCAGAAGAACCTGCTCGGCGGCGAAGCGGCGCTGTGGGCGGAAAACGTGGCGGCGCCGGTGCTGGATATTAAGCTGTGGCCGCGAACCTTCGCGGTTGCCGAGCGCCTGTGGTCGGCGCAGGATGTCAAAGACAGCGACAATATGTACCAGCGTCTGCAGGCGATGGACGGCTGGTCAACGGTCTCGGTCGGCCTGCAGCAGCACGGCCAGCAGCTGGTGCAGTTCACCCGGCTGGCAAACGGCGGCAGCACCCTGGCGCTGCAGATCCTCGCCCAGGCCATCGAGCCGGCGCACTATTACACCCGCCAGCATCTGAAATTCCAGGCCAACAACTATCATCAGTTCGAGCCGCTGAACCGGCTGGCCGACGCGCTGCCGGCGGAGAGCGACACCGTGCGCAGCCTTAACCGCTGGGCCGAAAGGCTGATTAGCGATGCGGAAGATAACGAAAGCGCGGACGCGCTGCGTCACGTCTTTACCCGCTGGCAAAATAATACCGCCGATGCGCTGGCGCTAACTGAAAGCAGCTATCAGCTGGCGGCGATCGGCCCGGTGGTGCAGCAGGTTGATAAGCTGGCGACGCTGGGGATGCGCCTGACGGACCTGGTGGCTCGCCAGGGAACGCTGGATGATAAGGAGTATGCGTCGGTGCAGGCGCAGCTGGATGAGGCGGCGAAAACGCAGGATGAGCTGGTGATTGCGGCGGTCTATCCGCTGGAGAAACTGCTGCGGGCGACGAAGGTCGAGTAGGGGAGATATGCCAGTGCCGGCATTAAGGGCCGGCATGGTAGCAGAGTACGCTTTCCGTAGAGCCCGGCAGCTTAGCCAGCGATCCCGTTCAGCTTTTCCATCACTTCATCGGACAGTGCAATTTGCGCGCTTGCCAGGTTCTCCTGCAAATGCTGCGGCGATGACGTGCCGGGGATCAGCAGAATATTGGGCGAGCGCTTGAGCAGCCAGGCGAGGGCGACCTGCATGGGCGTTGCCTGTAATTCGCTGGCGACGTCATCGAGCAGCGCGGACTGCAGCGGCGAGAAACCGCCAAGCGGGAAGAACGGCACGTAGGCGATGCCCTGCGCGGCCAGGCTATCGACCAGCTCGTCGTCCTGGCGGTTGGCAAGGTTATACATATTCTGAACGCAGACAATCGGCGTCATCTTTTGCGCATCGGCGATCTGTTTGGCGGTCACGTTACTCAGGCCAATATGACGGATTAATCCGCGCTCTTTCAGCTGAATCAGCGTTTCCAGCTCTTTTTCCAGCGAGCCTTCCTTCGGCGTATGGACGTCATGCATGCTGCGCAGATTCACCACCTGCATGGCGTCCAGCCCCAGATTCTGTAAGTTCTCTTCTACCGCGCGGGTCAGCTCCTGCGGGCTGAAGGCCGGGAGCCACCCGCCTTTTTCATCCCGCCGTGCGCCAACTTTAGTGACGATGCTCAGGTCGTCGGAATAGGGATGTAGCGCTTTTTTAATCAGCCGGTTGGTCTCATGCGGGCCGTAAAAATCGCTGGTATCAATGTGGTTAACGCCGGAGGCGACGGCGTCACGAAGAACCTGAATTGCCCGCGCTTCATCCTTCACCGGGCCAAAAACGCCCGGACCTGCCAGCTGCATTGCGCCATAGCCTAAACGGTTAACTTCGCGGTCGCCGAGGCGGTAAGTCATTGTGGGTTTTGACATGGTGCTCTCCTGTATGAGTGTGTTTCGATTGTATCGGTGAATGCGCTGTGCAACTATCCGGCTAAATAAGAACAACCTGTACGAGGTGGCGCACAGTGTCGATGGATATTGGTTTGCTGCATGCGGTAGTCGAAGTGGCGAAGGCCGGGGGATTTCGCGAGGCCGCAAGGATCACCGGCAGCAGCGCGTCGCGGCTAAGCGATGCGGTGCGTCGTGCGGAGGAGCAGCTCGGTATCAGGCTGTTTCATCGAACCACGCGCACCGTGGTGTTGACCGAGGCCGGCAGGGCGCTGATTGAGCGCCTGCTTCCGGCCATGAACGAAGTGGACGCCGCGCTGGATTCGCTCAATCGCTATCGTAATACTCCCGGCGGCACGCTGCGGCTGAACGTGCCGGTCAGCGCCGCGCGGCTGGTATTGCCCTCTCTGGTGCCGGAGTTTATCCGCCGTTATCCCAATATTCAGCTGGAGATCGTCGCCGAAAGTAACGTCCAGGATGTGTTTCGTGACGGCTGCGATGCCGGCATTCGCTATGACGAGCGGCTCGAACAGGATGTGATTGCCCTTCCTATCGGCCCGCGCCGCCAGCGCTTTGCCACTGCCGCTGCCCCGGCGTATTTAAGCCAGCATGGCAGACCAACGCATCCGCGCGATTTGATGCGCCATCAATGTATACGCGGCCGTTACGCCACGGGCGTCATGCCGGCGTGGGAGTTTGAGCGTGAGGGAGAGAGCTACAGCGTACAGGTGAATGGCCCGCTGGTGGTGAGCGTCGGTAGCGCAGTCGACCTGGCGGTCGAGTCCGCGATTGCCGGTATTGGCGTTATCTATCTGTTCGAAGAGTGGCTGCGGCCCGCTATCGCCAGCGGCCAGCTCGAGGCAATACTACAGCCGTGGTGGCTGTCGTTCTCCGGGCCCTATCTTTACTACAACGATCGTCGCCTGATCCCCGTGCCCCTGCAGGCGTTTATTGATTTTGTGCGCGAGATGAATGCGTCGTCATGAGATGAATCGCCGAAGATAGCCCTCTCCGCAGCGGAGAGGGCCGAACAATCAGCGACGAATCGCGATAGCTTCAATCTCAATCTTCACGTCTTTCGGCAGACGCGCAACTTCGACGCAGGAGCGTGCCGGGAAGGTCGCATCATGTTCGGTGAAAAACGCTTCATAAGCGGCGTTCACGGTGGCGAAGTCGTTCAGGTCTTTGACGAATACGGTGGTTTTAACGATATCGCCCACTTTCAGGCCTGCTGCTTCAACGATAGCCTTTACGTTGTCCAGAGACTGGCGCGCCTGAGCGGCAACATCTTCCGGTACGCTACCCGTTTTAGGATCAACCGGGATCTGGCCGGAAGTGATGATCATGCTACCCAGATCAACACCCTGAACGTACGGGCCGATAGCTGCGGGTGCATTTTCCGTCGCGATAGTTTTAGACATGAGTTCTCCTGAATAACAGCTTAATTAAGAAGTGACGCGAAATCCTTCGGGTTGCATCGACGCGGCAGGGGGCGAGTCGCCGTCAAGGAAGCAGCTTGAAGGATAGCGCGTAAGGACCCGGCCATTATAGGGAGCCGGGTTGCCAATACCAACCTCAATTAGTCGGCCAGAACCACATAATGTGAAAACTCTTTTTCACAATATTTGCACTTCAGAGCGATGTCGTTTTCGCGTTTTTTCACCGCAAAACTGGATGAAACGGGCTCTGCGTGGCTGATACAGTTGCTGTTCGGGCACACCAGCACGTTGTTAATCCGATCCGGCAGGTTAGGCCGCGACTTGCCGACCACTTCGTAATCGTCGATACGGTTGACCGTCGCAAGCGGGGCGTACAGCGACAGCTGGTTGACCTGCTCGTCGGTGAGGAAGGTGTTCTCGATTTTTATCAGATCCTTGCGGCCCATTTCGCCCGATGGCAGGTTCAGGCCAATGGTGATGCGCTGGTCGGTTTCGGTCAGCTTGAACAGCGTCAGCAGCTTAAAGCCCACCTGCGCGGGGATGTGGTCGATGACGGTGCCACGCTTAATGGCTTCTACCTGCAGTTTATTATCATGTGTCATGGTCGTTTCCCCTTACAGAGCCAGCTCGCTAGTCAGTACCAGTGCCAGTAACGCCTGGCGTGCGAAGATGCCGTTGCCGGCCTGCTGGAAGTACCAGGCGTGCGGCGTTTTATCAACATCGGTGGTGATTTCGTCAATGCGCGGCAGCGGGTGCAGCACTTTCATATTGTCGCGGGCGCCTTCCAGATCGGCGGCGCGCAGCACAAACTGCGCCTTCACGTTGGCATATTCCGACGGGTCGAGGCGCTCTTTCTGTACGCGGGTCATATACAGAATATCGACCTCCTCCATGACCTCATCAATGGCGCTATGTACGCTCCAGGCAATCCCTTTTTCATCAAGCATATCGAGGATGTACTGCGGCATGGCCAGCGCGTCAGGGGCGATAAAGTAGAAGCGGTTGCCGTTAAATTTCGCCAGCGCCTGGGTCAGGGAGTGCACTGTGCGGCCGTATTTAAGGTCGCCGACCATCGCCACGTTAAGGTTTTCCAGGCGGCCCTGGGTTTCCTGGATGGTGAACAGATCCAGCAGGGTTTGCGTCGGGTGCTGATTGGCGCCGTCGCCGGCGTTGAGCACCGGAATTCCGCCGGAGAATTCGGTTGCCAGCCGCGACGCGCCTTCCTGCGGATGACGCATCACGATGGCGTCAACGTAGGTGCTGATGACCGAAATGGTGTCGGCGAGGGTTTCGCCTTTTTTGCCCAACGAGGTGTTGCTGCTGTCGGAGAAGCCTACCACGCTGGCGCCGAGGCGATGCATTGAGGTTTCGAACGACAGTCGGGTGCGGGTGGAGGCTTCAAAGAAACAGCTGGCGATAACCTTGTGCTTCAGCAGTTCCGGCTGCGGGCGCGCTTTCAGCTTTGCAGCGGTCGCCAGGACCAGTTCAAGGTCTTCGCGGCTGAGATCGTTTATGGAAATGATATGTTTTTGATATAGCGGGTTAGCCATGTTTATCTCCTGACGCCTGGGCAAAAAAAAAGCCCCTTAAATAAGGGGCTTCGAGAATTCATTGAGCAACGGAAAGAAAAACGCTACGCCAGCGCCTGTTTTCAGACGCGGTAAGACAGAATGTCGTACGCAATAGACCATGCTTCCTCCCGGCAAATCGACCGGCATTATACGCAGCTCAAATTTCGGATCAAGCGATTAGTCCACAAACAGGTAAACGTTTGCTTCGATAACGCCGCGTCAGCGCAAAAAAGCGTTAAAAAGTGGTGGTATGGCAGTCGCAAGGGGCGTATAAAAATCAGAAATGAAAAGCTGTTTTATATTTGAGGGTTATTATGATCGTCGGGAACATTTATCATCTGCAGGCCTGGCTACCGGAACCGCTGCGCCAGGCTATCGAATATGTTAAGGCTCACGTCAGCGAGGAGACGCCGCTCGGTAAGCATGATATTGACGGCAACAATCTGTTTTATCTGATTTCGCAGGACACTACCGAAGCGCTCAGCGAGCGCCGCGCCGAGTATCACGCGCGCTACCTGGATATCCAGATTGTGCTGCAGGGCGAGGAGGGGATGACCTTCAGCACCCGGCCCGCCGGGACGCCGGATATCGACTGGCTGGCGGATAAAGACATTGCGTTCCTCGCCGCCGGCGAGCAGGAGAAAACCATGATTCTCAGCGCGGGAGATTTTGTGGTGTTTTATCCGGGGGAGGTGCATAAGCCGCTGTGTGCGGTGGGCTCGCCCGCCAAAGTGCGCAAAGCGGTGGTGAAGATGCTGATGGGCTAAGCGCCGTCAATCCCCGGTCGTGCTGCACTTACCGGGGCGACGGGCCGGTGCGGTAGCCCGGATAAGGCGCTGCGCGCCGCCTCCGGGAAATCCCCGCCGGGTTATTTACTCAAGGTTGCGACCATCACCGCCTTGATGGTATGCATGCGGTTTTCGGCCTGATCGAAGACGATGCTCGCCGCAGATTCAAACACCTCGTCGGTGACCTCCATGCCGCCGTGCAGGCCGAACTCGGCGGCCATCTGCTTGCCAAGCGCGGTTTGATCGTCGTGGAACGCCGGCAGGCAGTGGAGGAACTTCACCTGCGGATTGCCGGTCAGCGCCATCATGCTGCTGTTCACCTGATAGTCACGCAGCTGGGCGATACGCTCGGCCCACTTCTCTTTGGCTTCGCCCATCGATACCCAAACGTCGGTGTAGATAAAGTCCGCGCCCTTCACGCCGGCGGCGATATCTTCGGTCAGGGTTATGTTGCCGCCGTTCTTTTGCGCCAGCGCTTTGCACTCGGCCACCAGGCTCTCTTCCGGCCAGCAGGCCGACGGCGCGACGAGACGCAGATCCAGTCCGGTAAGTGCCGCCGCTTCGAGCATCGAATTGCCCATGTTATTACGCGCGTCGCCGGCATACGCGAGGGTCATTTCGTTGAACGCTTTCCCCGGCAGATGTTCCTGCATGGTCAGCAGATCCGCCAGCAGCTGGGTAGGGTGAAATTCGTTGGTCAGGCCGTTCCACACCGGCACGCCGGCGTATTGGGCGAGGGTTTCAACCACTTCCTGGCCGTGGCCGCGATACTGAATACCGTCATACATCCGGCCCAGCACGCGGGCGGTATCTTTAATTGACTCTTTATGGCCGATCTGGCTGCCGCTTGGCCCGAGGTAGGTTACGCGCGCGCCCTGATCGAATGCGGCAACTTCGAAAGAGCATCGTGTGCGGGTAGAGTCTTTTTCGAAGATGAGCGCGATGTTTTTGCCGGCGAGATGCTGGATTTCAATACTGTTTTTTTTATCGGTTTTGAGTCTGGTCGCCAGCTTGAGCAGGGCCGTGATTTCTGCAGGTGTAAAATCAAGCAACTTCAAAAAATGCTTCTGATAAAACGTGGACATGTTTCCCTCGCATGGTTTAAACCACTTATTGAATTAAAATTCACTTTATATGTATGAATATTCATTTGCAACCCCGCAACACAAATCTTTCGCACAAAGGTGGAGGCAATCACGGCGGTATGTGACAATAGAAGTAACTGCCGCACATTAAGAGGAACGAGCCATGGCAAACCCGGAACTACTGGAAGAACAGCGTGAAGAAACGCGTCTGATTATTGAAGAGCTGCTCGAAGACGGCAGCGATCCGGACGCGCTGTACACCATCGAGCATCATCTCTCCGCCGACGACTTCGAAACGCTGGAAAAAGTTGCGGTAGAAGCCTTCAAGTTGGGTTATGAAGTGACCGAGCCGGAAGAGCTGGAAGTCGAAGAAGGCGAAACCGTTATTTGCTGCGACATCCTGAGCGAGAGCGCGCTGAAGGTTGAGCTGATTGACGCCCAGGTTGAACAGCTGCTGACGCTGGCAGAAAAGTTTGGCGTGGAGTATGACGGTTGGGGCACCTACTTCGAAGACCCTAACGGTGAAGATGGCGACGAAGACGATGACGAAGATTTCGTCGATGAAGACGACGACGGCGTACGTCACTAAGCCGCTGATGGATACGGCGGTATCTGCCGCCGTATAGCAAGGAACCTCGATGGATTACCCGCAAATACTCTCCCCCATACTCAACTTCCTGCACTGTACAACTCCGCAAGCGTGGATTGATGAAGCTCGTAAGCCGGAACACCTGCCGCTGCTGCTCACCGATCATATGGTTTGCGAGCTGAAAGCGGCGCAAAACGCCATGCTGCTGGTGCGTAAATATGTGGCGGATAAAGAGGGCGCCGATGAGCTGCTGGCCTGCCTGAAGCCGTACGAGGACTTTACCTACCGCTGGGGCCCGGAGCCGGATTTCGTCGCGCTGCATAAGCAGATAAATAAAAGCACGATGCCGCATACGGACGACCCGTGGGGGCGCCAGCTGATTGACAGTATGGTGCTGCTGATTAAAGAAGAGCTGCATCACTTTTGGCAGGTGCGCGAGATAATGCTGGCGCACGACATTCCTTACGTCAAAATCACCGCCAGCAGCTACGCCCGCGGATTACGCCGGGAGGTGCGATCCCATGAGCCGGCGATGCTGATCGATAAGCTGATTTGCGGGGCCTATATCGAAGCGCGCTCCTGCGAGCGCTTTGCCGCCCTGGCGCCGTGGCTGGACGACGACCTGCAGAAGTTCTATCTGTCGCTGCTGCGCTCGGAAGCGCGCCACTTCGAGGATTATCTGCGCCTGGCGCAGCAGATTGCCGGAGACGATATCAGCGAGCGCGTGCGCCAGCTGGGCGCCGCGGAAGCCGCGTTGATTAACGCGCCGGAGGCCGAGATTCGCTTTCATAGCGGAGTGCCGGTGGCGGCCTGAAGCGGGGTTCCCGGAGCAACGGGATGAGGGCGGGTCCCCGGTAGGCGCAGCGCGACCGGGGAGGCGTAAATTACAGCGTTTTAAGCATCCGAACTTCGCAATCAACGTGGCCGGTATGGCCTAGCGGCCCGTCGATATGCTCGAAGCCAAGGTGCTCATATAAACCCACCGCTTCCTTCAGGAAGGCGGTCGTTTCCAGGTAGCAGCGCCTGAAACCCTGCTCGCGGGCATGATCCAGCGCGAGCAGCGCCAGCTTTTTCGCCAGCCCCTGTCCGCGGGCCGAAGTCATAAAGTACATTTTCTGCAGCTCGCAGATATCGGGCTCGCTGTGGGCCAATGGCGCCACGCCGCCGCCGCCGACCACCTGACCATTCTGCTCCACCACCCAGTATGCGGAACCCGGCTGGTTGTAGAGCTGGAAAAGCTCATCCAGATTAGGGTCGGCTACCGTATAGCCTTTATCGGCGGTCAGCCCGTATTCGGCTGAAACCTGGCGAATAACGCCGGCGATAGCCGCATTGTCTTGCGCGGTGATCCGGCGCAGCGACACCGTGATGGTCGCGATCGTATTCATACGATTACTCATAGCAAAAATGGCGGATGATGTTGTTGTTAATAACATCGGAAAAGGGGGCAGCGCAAGCGCTGTTCAACGCGACGGGCGTTTGTGCTGCAACCTGGGGTCTTCAGCGCGTGGTATCCGCGGTGATTGTGCCCCTTGCCCGGTCGGACAAGGGGCAGAGGATTACAGCGCGGCGATCACGGCCTGCTGTTCAACCAGCTTGGTTTTCGCTTCCGCATAACCTTCCAGCTTTTCACGCTCTTTAGCAATGACCGCTTCCGGCGCGCGGGCGACAAAGCCTTCGTTGGAGAGCTTGCTTTCGATACGGCCGATTTCCGCTTCGACTTTCGCCACTTCTTTCGCCAGACGCGCCAGCTCGGCATCTTTGTCGATAAGGCCGGCCATCGGGATCAGCAGCTCGGCGCCGTCGATGATCTTGGCGACCGAAACCGGGCCTTTATCATCGGCAGCCAGCACGGTGATGCTTTCCAGTCGCGCCAGGTTCAGCAGGAAGCTGCGGTTGTCGTTTACGCGACGAATCGCATCGTTGCTACAGCCGCGCAGCAGAAGCTCCAGCGGTTTGCCTGGGGCAATGTTCATTTCCGCGCGAATGTTACGCACGGCGATGATTGCCTGCTTCAGCCACTCGGTATCGGAAGCCGCGGCTTCATCAACCTGCGATGCATCGTACTGCGGGAACGGCTGCAGCATGATGGTATCGGCCGTCACGCCGCAGATGACCTTCACGCGCTGCCAGATGGTTTCAGTGATAAACGGAATGATCGGGTGCGCCAGGCGCAGCAGGCCTTCCAGCACGGTTACCAGCGTATTGCGGGTACCGCGCAGCTCGGCCTCGGTGCCGCCGTTCATCACCGGCTTGGTCAGCTCCAGATACCAGTCGCAGAACTGGTTCCAGGTGAACTCGTACAGAATGCCCGCGGCGATATCGAAGCGGAAGTTATCCAGCGCTTCGCGGTACGCTTTGATGGTCTGGTTGAATTCCGCAAGGATCCAGCGGTCGGCCAGAGAGAGCTCCATTGCGCCGCCGTTGAAGCCGCAATCCTGATCTTCGGTATTCATCAGCACGAAACGGCTGGCGTTCCACAGCTTGTTACAGAAGTTACGGTAACCTTCCAGACGCTTCATATCCCAGTTGATGTCGCGGCCGGTAGAGGCCAGCGCCGCCAGGGTGAAGCGCAGGGCGTCGGTACCGTGCGGCTCGATGCCGTCCGGGAACTGTTTTTCGGTACGCTTAGCGATTTTTTCCGCCAGCTGCGGCTGCATCATGTTGCCGGTGCGTTTCTCCAGCAGGTCAGCCAGGGAAATACCGTCGACCATATCCAGCGGGTCAATGACGTTACCCTTGGATTTGGACATCTTCTGGCCTTCGTCATCGCGAATCAGGCCGGTCATGTAGACGGTCTTAAACGGTACCTGCGGCTTGCCGTTTTCATCTTTGATGAAGTGCATGGTCATCATGATCATGCGGGCAATCCAGAAGAAGATGATGTCGAAGCCGGATACCATCACGCTGGTTGGGTGGAACTGACGCAGCGCGTCGGTGTTTTCCGGCCAGCCGAGGGTGGAGAACGTCCACAGCGCGGAGGAGAACCAGGTATCGAGAACGTCGTCGTCCTGGCGCAGCGCCACGTCGGCGGAGAGGTTGTTTTCCTGGCGCACTTCGTCTTCGTTACGGCCAACGTAGACGTTGCCTTCGTTGTCGTACCATGCCGGGATGCGGTGGCCCCACCACAGCTGACGGGAGATACACCAGTCCTGAATATCGCGCATCCAGGAGAAATACATGTTTTCGTACTGCTTCGGCACGAACTGAATGTCGCCGTTCTCAACCGCTTCAACCGCCGGTTTTGCCAGCACGTCGGCACGAACGTACCACTGATCGGTCAGCATCGGCTCGATAACCACGCCGCCGCGATCGCCGTACGGTACGGTCAGATCGTGCGGTTTAATCTCTTCTAACAGGCCCAGCGCGTCAACGGCGGCAACCACCGCTTTACGCGCGGCAAAACGTTCCAGATTCTGGAACTGAGCCGGGATCTCGTTGGGGTAGGCGTCAGACTCGTTGCCTTTGCTGTCGTACACTTCCGCGCTTTCACGGATATCGCCGTCAAAGGTCAGGATATTGATCATCGGCAGGCCGTGACGTTTACCGACTTCATAGTCGTTAAAGTCGTGCGCCGGGGTGATCTTCACGCAGCCGGTGCCCTTTTCCATATCGGCGTGTTCATCGCCCACGACTGGAATGCGGCGGTCAACCAGCGGCAGAATAACGAATTTGCCGATCAGGTCTTTATAGCGCGGATCTTCCGGGTTAACCGCCACGCCGGTATCGCCGAGCACGGTTTCCGGACGAGTGGTGGCGACCACCAGGTAATCTTTGCCGTCGGCGGTTTTCGCGCCGTCGGCCAGCGGGTAGCGGATGTGCCACATGGAGCCTTTAGACTCGCGGTTTTCCACTTCGAGGTCGGAAATCGCGGTGCGCAGCTTCGGGTCCCAGTTGACCAGGCGCTTGCCGCGGTAGATCAGATCTTCTTTGTACAGGCGGACAAAGACTTCCTTCACGGCGTTGGAGAGGCCTTCATCCATGGTGAAACGCTCGCGCTCCCAGTCCACGGAGTTGCCCAGGCGGCGCATCTGACGGGTAATGGTGCCGCCGGATTCCGCTTTCCACTGCCAGATTTTATCGATAAAGGCGTCGCGACCGTAATCGTGGCGGGTTTTACCTTCTTCGGCGGCAATCTTACGTTCAACCACCATCTGGGTTGCGATACCCGCGTGGTCGGTACCGGCCTGCCACAGAGTATTTTTACCCTGCATACGCTGGTAGCGAATCATGGTATCCATGATGGTTTGCTGGAAGGCATGACCCATATGCAAACTGCCGGTGACGTTCGGCGGTGGGATCATGATGCAGAAGCTCTCCTGGCTTTCATCACCATTCGGTTTGAAATAGCCCTGCTTTTCCCAGTGCTCGTAAAGCGGCTGTTCGATATCTTGTGGGTTGTATGTCTTTTCCATTATTTCCAGGTTGCCGTGTTCAGGTTGAAACCAGCCATGCGGTACGCTTTGTAGCGTTCGCGCGCCAGTTGTTTCAGAGAGTCTTCGTAAGGGACAAAGTCTATCACTTCTGTGAAAGCGGTGGCAAAATCTGCAAAGTTTACCCGCAGACTGATCAGGATGTCCCGCGGGCTGCTGTTGCGCTTCTGCGGCCAGGCGACCTCCACCGGCGCGCCGCCTCTGGGGCCTTCTCCCGCCAGATTGTGCGGGACAAAACTCTCCGGTGGCCGCGTCCACAGCGCTTCGTCGAGGCGAATGGCCTGCTGCTCATCTTCACAGGCGATCAGCACGCGTTTGCCGCTGCGCCAGCGTTCTGCGGCAATTTCACACACCAGCTGTTCGACGGCGCTTAAACCGTCCTGCTGCGCGTCATTGTCCAGAAGATAAAAGGTTGCGTTCTTCATATCTCTACCCGTTGTCTTTCCCGTTGCCTCTTGGTTGGCTGCCTTTGGGCACTCCAGCCGCAGAGTAAACTATGCTGGCGGGAGTGTGCTCCGCTCTGCCGCCGCGATGCAACTCGAAATCCATAGGGTACAGAATTCTAATTGCTCGAACTCACGGGCCGGATAAGCGTCGCGCTATCCGGCCCGCAAGATTACTCTTCGCCAGTGAACCCGGCGCGGTTGAGCAGGAACTGCGACAGCAGCGCCACCGGACGACCGGTCGCGCCTTTGGCTTTACCCGAACGCCATGCGGTGCCAGCGATATCGAGGTGCGCCCAGTTGTACTTGCGGGTGAAGCGCGACAGGAAGCAGCCGGCGGTAATAGCCCCGCCAGGACGGCCGCCGATGTTGGCCATATCCGCAAAGTTAGACTCCAGCTGATCCTGGAACTCGTCGCCCAGCGGCAGACGCCACGCGCGGTCGCCCGCCAGTTCAGATGCGCCAATCAGCTCATGGGCCAGCGGATTGTGGTTCGACATCAGGCCGGTGATATGGTGCCCCAGGGCAATCACGCAGGCGCCGGTCAGCGTCGCCACGTCAATCACCGCTTCCGGTTCGAAGCGCTCTACGTAGGTCAGGACGTCGCAGAGCACCAGGCGGCCTTCGGCATCGGTATTCAGCACCTCAACCGTCTGGCCGGACATCGTGGTCAGAACGTCGCCTGGGCGATAGGCGCGGCCGCCGGGCATGTTTTCACAGCCCGCCAGTACGCCGATGACGTTCAGCGGCAGCTGCAGCTCGGCCACCATGCGCATGACGCCGTACACCGCTGCCGCGCCGCACATGTCGTACTTCATCTCGTCCATGCCTTCGGCAGGCTTGATGGAGATACCGCCGGAGTCGAACGTCAGGCCTTTACCGACCAGCACGATCGGTCGCGCGTCTTCCGACGGGTTGCCTTTGTACTCAATCACCGACATCAGCGATTCGTTCTGCGAACCGTTGCCGACCGCAAGGTAAGAGTTCATCCCCAGCTCGCGCATCTGCTGTTCGCCGATCACGCGGGTGATGACGTTTTTGCTGTAAGTATCCGCCAGCTGGCGCGCCTGCGAGGCCAGATAGGCCGCGTTGCAGATGTTTGGCGGCATGTTGCCGAGATCTTTTGCCGCTTTGATCCCTGAGGCGATGGCCAGGCCGTGCTGGATTGCGCGCTCGCCGCTGGTCAGCTCGCGGCGGGTTGGCACGTTGAAGACCATTTTACGCAGCGGACGACGCGGCTCGCTCTTGTTGGTCTTCAGCTGATCGAAGCTGTACAGCGTCTCTTTGGCGGTCTCAACGGCCTGGCGAACTTTCCAGTAGTTGTTACGTCCTTTGACATGCAGCTCGGTCAGAAAACAAACCGCTTCCATCGACCCGGTATCATTCAGGGTATTAATGGTTTTTTGGATCACCTGCTTGTACTGGCGCTCATCCAGCTCGCGCTCTTTGCCACATCCAATCAGCAGAATGCGCTCTGACAGAATATTTGGCACATGGTGGAGCAGCAGCGTCTGGCCTGGCTTACCTTCCAGTTCACCGCGACGCAGCAGGGCGCTGATATAGCCGTCACTGATTTTATCGAGTTGTTCGGCAATGGGGGAGAGGCGACGCGGTTCGAAGACGCCGACCACGATACAGGCACTCCGCTGCTTCTCCGGGCTACCGCTTTTTACACTGAACTCCATGCACTACGCTCCTGAATCTTAAAGACAACGACGGTGGCTACGGATAGAATTGAAAGCTTTCGTAACTCATGTCCGCTGTTGTGGTGACTTCGTGTTAATCTTAACGTTATTACGGCCTTGGTTCGTCAGAAAAAAACCTGATACGCAGAACCGATGAGTCATTTAATCTTAGCGATGTTTTCGACGACCAAAGAGAATAAATGACGTTTAAGCCATGAAACAAGCAATTTTCCTGCAATAAGACGGGTTTTTACGGGCGTATTTATAGTGATAATCATAAGATATCTGGTTCGTGAGACGCTGAAAAGCCAGTTGGCGATCCTATTCATCCTGTTACTCATTTTCTTTTGTCAGAAACTGGTCAGGATCCTCGGCGCTGCGGTAGATGGCGAGATCCCGACAAATCTGGTGCTCTCGCTGTTAGGGCTGGGCATTCCGGAGATGGCGCAGCTGATCCTGCCCCTGAGCCTGTTCCTCGGGCTGCTGATGACGCTGGGCAAACTCTATACCGAAAGCGAAATCACGGTGATGCACGCCTGCGGCCTGAGCAAAGCGGTACTGGTGAAGGCGGCGATGATCCTCGCGCTGTTCACCGGCGCAGTCGCGGCGGTAAACGTGATGTGGGCGGGGCCGTGGTCGTCCCGTCATCAGGATGAAGTGCTGTCGGAAGCTAAAGCTAACCCCGGCATGGCCGCGCTGGCCCAGGGCCAGTTCCAGCAGGCCAGCGACGGTAGCGCGGTGCTGTTTATTGAAAGCGTTAACGGCAAGCGTTTCCAGGACGTATTCCTTGCGCAGCTGCGGCCGAAAGGCAACGCCCGTCCGTCGGTGGTGGTCGCCGATTCAGGCGAACTCTCGCAGCAGAAAGACGGCTCGCAGGTGGTGACCATGAATCAGGGTACCCGCTTTGAGGGCACCGCGATGCTGCGCGATTTCCGCATCACCGATTTCAAAAACTATCAGGCGATTGTCGGCCACCAGGCGGTGACGTCGGATCCCGATGACACCGAACAGATGGATATGCGCACGCTGTGGCATACCCAGACCGATCGCGCTCGCGCCGAGCTGCACTGGCGCTTCACGCTGGTGGCGACCGTCTTTATCATGGCGCTGATGGTGGTTCCGCTGAGCGTCGTCAACCCGCGCCAGGGCCGCGTGCTGTCGATGCTGCCGGCAATGCTGCTTTACCTGGTCTTCTTCCTGCTGCAAACCTCGATTAAGTCGAACGGCGGCAAAGGTAAAATGGACCCGATGATCTGGATGTGGGGCATCAACCTGCTCTATTTCGCGCTGGCGGTGCTGTTGAACCTGTGGGATACGGTGCCAATGCGTCGCTTCCGTGCCCGTTTTAACAAAGGAGCGGCGTGATGCAGGCGTTTGGCGTACTTGACCGTTACATCGGTAAGACGATTTTCAACACCATCATGATGACGCTGTTCATGCTGGTTTCGCTGTCGGGCATTATCAAGTTTGTCGATCAGCTGAAAAAAGCCGGGCAGGGCAGCTACGATGCGCTGGGCGCCGGGCTATATACCCTTCTCAGCGTGCCGAAAGATGTGCAGATATTCTTCCCGATGGCGGCGCTGCTCGGGGCGCTGCTTGGCCTCGGCGCGCTGGCGCAGCGCAGCGAGCTGGTGGTGATGCAGGCCTCCGGCTTCACTCGTTTGCAGGTGGCGCTGGCGGTGATGAAAACCGCTATCCCGCTGGTTCTGCTGACGATGGCTATGGGGGAATGGGTTGCGCCGCAGGGCGAGCAGATGGCGCGTAACTACCGCGCTCAGCAGATGTACGGCGGCTCGCTGCTTTCAACTCAGCAGGGCCTGTGGGCGAAAGACGGCCACAATTTTGTCTATATCGAACGGGTGAAGGGCAACGATGAGCTGGGCGGCGTGAGCATCTACGCCTTCAACGATGCGCGGCGCCTGCAGTCGGTCCGCTACGCCGCGTCGGCGAAATTCGATAGCGAGAATAAGGTCTGGCGCCTGTCGCAGGTCGATGAGTCCAACCTGACCGACCCGAAACAGATCACCGGTTCGCAGATGGTCAGCGGCACCTGGAATACCAAACTGACGCCGGATAAGCTGGGCGTGGTGGCGCTGGATCCCGACGCGCTGTCGATTAGCGGCCTGCATAACTACGTCACCTATCTGAAGTCCAGCGGTCAGGACCCTGGCCGCTACCAGCTCAATATGTGGAGCAAGATCTTCCAGCCGCTGTCGGTGGCGGTAATGATGCTGATGGCGCTGTCGTTTATCTTTGGTCCGCTGCGCAGCGTGGCGATGGGCGTGAGGGTGGTCACCGGGATCAGCTTCGGCTTTATCTTCTACGTGCTGGACCAGATTTTTGGCCCGCTGACCCTGGTCTACGGCATTCCGCCGATCATCGGCGCGCTGCTGCCGAGCGCCAGCTTCTTCCTGATAAGCCTCTGGCTGATGATGAGAAAAAGCTAGCGCGCCTCCCCCTCTCCGGCGCGGAGAGGGGGACATTAACCTAACGTTTTCGCCCGCCGAGTAAGCTTCCCAGCATCCCTCTCACTATCTGATTCGTCACCTGACGCACCGCGCTTTTGGCCGCCGTTTGCACAATACCGTCGCGCTTGCCGCCGCGTGGGCCGGTGGTACCAAACAGGATATCCTTCAGGCCGCCGAGCAGTCCGTCGTCGTCGCTGCTCTGCTGGCCTTTGGCCGGCGGCGCGTCCTGCTGCTCGGTGGTGGCCTGCACCCCTTTTTGCAGCATTTCAAACGCCGACTCGTGATCGACCTCCTCCTCATATTTTCCGTACAGCGCGGAGTGGTTAATCAGCCCGTTACGCTCATCGTCCGTGACCGGCCCCATCCGCGAGCAGGGGGCGATAACCATCGCGCGCTCTACCACCGAAGGGCTGCCCTTCTCGTCGAGGAACGAAACCAGCGCCTCGCCGGTGCCCAGCTCCTGAATGGCCTGTTCGGTACTGAACGCCGGATTGGCGCGCATGGTTTGCGCCGCCGTTTTTACCGCCTTCTGATCCTTCGGCGTGAAGGCGCGCAGGGCGTGCTGCACCCGGTTACCCAGCTGGCCGAGCACCGCGTCGGGGATATCCGCCGGGTTTTGCGAAACGAAGTAAACCCCCACCGCCTTGGAGCGGATCAGGCGGATAACCTGTTCGATTTTATCGAGTAAAACCTGCGGCGCATCGTTAAACAGCAGGTGCGCTTCGTCGAAGAAAAAGACCAGCTTCGGTTTGTCCAGATCGCCGGCTTCCGGCAGGCGCTCGTAGAGTTCCGAGAGCATCCACAGCAGGCTGGCCGCGTACAGCTTCGGCATCTGATACAGCTTTTCGGCGCTGAGGATATTAATCACCCCTTTGCCGTTGGCATCAACGCGCATCCAGTCCGCGATATCCAGCATCGGCTCGCCGAAGAAGTGCTCCGCGCCCTGCTGCTCAAGCGTCAGCAGGCCGCGCTGGATCGCCCCCACCGAGGCGCTGCTGATGTTGCCGTACTGGTTCTGGAAGCTTTTCGCGTTATCGCCGATGTACTGGGTAATGGCGCGCAGATCTTTAAAGTCGAGCAGCAGCAGGCCGCGGTCGTCGGCGATGCGGAAAATGATATTCAGCACCCCGGACTGGACCTCGTTGAGGTTCAGCAGGCGCGCCAGCAGCAGCGGCCCGAGGTCGGAGACCGTGGCGCGAAGCGGGTGGCCCTTCTCGCCGAAAATATCCCACACCACCACCGGGTTAGCGTGCGGCTGCCAGTCGGTGACGCCGATTTTGTCCAGCCGCGCCTGCAGCTTTTCGCTGCTCTGGCCCTCCTCGGCAATACCGGTGAGGTCGCCTTTCACGTCGGCCATAAATACCGGTACGCCGATTTCGGAAAATGACTCCGCCAGCTTTTGCAGGGTGACGGTTTTACCGGTACCGGTGGCCCCGGTGATCAGGCCGTGACGGTTGGCCATTCCGGGAAGTAGATGCAGCTGTTTTTCCAGCGTACGCGCAATCAGCAGGGGTGAGCTCATGGTCGATTCCTCCATTTATCCTGCGTCGATTATAGGCAGACTCGTCGCAAAGAGGTGAGAGGAATCGACACTTTACCCCGGCGCGGGCGTCGGTTTTCTTCAGGCGCAGCGCTGCTGAAGCAGCGCGATGCTCTGCTCCACCTCACGACGGATGTCGTCTTCGCGCCAGTTCGCCAGCTCCGGCGCAAACGGCTCGAAGGCGTAAACCCCCCGATAGCCGCGCGCTTCCAGATTTTTGACCTGCTCGCAGGTTTCCAGCCTGTCGCCAGGCGTCAGCATGATGCGCTCATCGTCGGTCAGCTGGTCGCGCGGGCGGCTATCCTCGACGCCGGAGAGGTGGACCAGGCCGATGGCGTCGATCTCCAGCTGGCTAAACTCCTCATCCGCCTGCGGGTAGAGATGGTGGTGGAACGTATCGATCAGCAGCTTAAACGGCACGCGGGCATCGTGAATAAGCGTTTGCGCCTGCGCCGCCGAACGCAGCGAGCTTTGCGGAAAGCCCAGCGGCTCAACCAGCCCCTGGATGCCGTAAAAAGAGAACAGCGGCGCCAGCTCGCGAAGCGCGCTCAGCGTCTCGTCGGTGGACACCGCGCTGCCGTCGTTGAGCGGGCAGAGTACCAGCGATTTCGCGCCAACGGCCTGCGCCTCCTTCAGCAGGGATTCGGTCAGGCTGCGCACCTCCGGCGTACGGCAGTTGAAGGGATAAACCGCATTGATGGTCAGAATCTCAATGTGGTAGCGCTCTGCCAGTTCGCGCACCTGGCGGGCGCTGAGGTCGTCCGTCACCTTTCCGCCGGGTAAATCATTGCGCAGCTCGACTTTGTTCAGCCCGAGGCTATGCACCAGGCGAAAGAAGGACTCGATATTCAGCGAAGGGGCGATCTTGCGATTAATACAGAAGCGGTGCTGGGCAATAGCCATTTTACTCTCCGGGAACAGGATGAAGTAGGTTCGTTCGATTACCTACTAGTCAAAACGTTTATTTCAAAATTGGCAATGAGTGAAATGGTGATTATTTGAGCTGCCTCGCAAAATAGCGTGCGCTAAAGAGCCGATGCGCGTCCGGTCAAAAGGCCGCAGCGTCTGTTGCCGGGCGATCGCGCTTTGTTGCCGGAACAGAAGCGTTATTGCTGAAAATTGCGACCATCATCACCAAATTAGAATTTCATTTTATATCTATGTTGAAATATACATTTCATTTTACTACGGTTATAGCACAGCAAAATCGGAGATGGGCCGCAGCGTTGGCCTTCCACACCATGAGGCGAGAACATGACGATCACAGGAAACTTTATTGGCGGGCAGACCGTTACCAGCAGCAGCAATGAAACGATGCCGGTGTTTGACCCGGCGACGGGAAAAGTGGTGCGCGAAGTCACGCTCTCCACCGCCCAGGAGGTCTCTGACGCCATTCAGGTCGCGCGCGACGCGTTTGAAAGCTGGTCGCGTACCACGCCGCTGCGCCGCGCCCGGGTGCTGTTCAACTTTAAAATGCTGCTGGAACAACATGCCGATGAGCTGGCGGGGATCATCGTTAGCGAGCACGGTAAGGTGTGGTCGGATGCGCTGGGCGAGCTGACCCGCGGCCTGGAAGTGGTCGAGTTTGCCTGCGGGATCCCGCACCTGATTAAAGGCGAGTATTCCTCCGACGTCGGTACCGGCGTGGATAGCTATTCCCTGATGCAGCCGCTGGGCGTGGTGGCGGGGATTACGCCGTTTAACTTCCCGGCAATGGTGCCGATGTGGATGTTCCCGCTCGCGCTGGCCTGCGGCAACAGCTTTATCCTCAAGCCTCCCGCGCTGGCGCCTACCGCTGCGGTGCGCCTTGCTGAACTGCTAAAAGAAGCGGGCCTGCCGGATGGCGTCTTTAACGTGATTCACTGCAGCAACGAAGACGCCGGGCAGCTCTACACCGATCCGCGGATTGCGGCGGTCAGCTTCGTGGGCTCTTCCGGCGTGGCGGAGCATATCTACAAAACCGCCAGCGCTCACGGTAAGCGCGTGCAGGCGTTCGGCGCGGCGAAAAACCATGCGATCGTGATGCCGGATGCGGACCTGGATGCCACGGTGAACGCGATTATGGGCGGCGCGTTTGGGTCGGCGGGCGAACGCTGCATGGCGCTGCCGGTGGTGGTCGCCGTTGGCGATGCCACGGCGGATAAGCTGATTGCGCGCCTGCAGCCGCTGGTGCAGGCGCTGAAGGTCGGCCCTGGCTGCATGCGCGGTAAAGAAGAGAACGAAATGGGCCCGGTGGTTTCCGACAGCCATCAGAAAAAAGTGCTGGGCTATATTGATAAGGGCGTCAGCGAAGGCGCGAAGCTGGTCGTCGACGGCCGTAAGCCGCGGGTGGCGGGTTATGATGAAGGCTACTACGTCGGCGGGACGCTGTTTGATAACGTGACGCCGGAGATGACCATCTGGCGGGAAGAGATTTTCGGGCCGGTGCTGGGAATTGTGCGCGTCGCCGACTATCACAGCGCGCTGGAGCTGGTGAACAGCCACGAGTTTGGCAACGGTAGCGCCGTCTTTACCAGCAGCGGTCACACCGCGCGTGAATTCGTGCACGACGTGCAGGCCGGGATGGTCGGGGTCAACGTGCCGGTGCCGGTACCGATGGCGTTCCACAGCTTTGGCGGCTGGAAGCGTTCCGTCTTTGGCGCCCTGAACGTACACGGGCCGGACGGCGTTCGTTTCTACACGCGCATGAAAACCGCCACCGTCCGCTGGCCGGAAGGGCAGCAAACCGTATCTGAATTCAGCATGCCGACTTTAGGCTAATCGGCGAAGGAGAGCGCCATGTCGTTACTGGCTAAATCGCAAAAAAAGGGGCAGATCCAGCATATTACGCCGCAAAGCGCCGGCTGGCGCTATATCGGCTTTGACGTCTGGATGCTGAAGAAAGGACAAAGCGTGACGCTGGAAAGCGGCGAGCGCGAGCTGTGCCTGGTGCTGGTTGCCGGGCTGGCATCGGTCAAAACGACGAAGGCCGATTTCCCGGACCTCGGTCAGCGGATGTCGCCGTTTGAGCGCACGCCGCCGTGGTCGGTCTACGTACCGCCGCAGGATAAAGTCGAGGTCACCGCCGATTCCGATCTGGAGCTGGCGGTATGCAGCGCGCCGGGTAAGGGGAGCTTCCCGGCTCGGGTGATTCGCCCGCAGGAGGTTGGCGTTGAGCATCGCGGGAAAGGGCGCAACCAGCGCCGGGTGCACAATATTCTGCCGGATAGCGCGCAGGCTGACTGCCTGCTGGTGGTCGAGGTCTACACCGATGAGGGGGCCACCAGCTCGTGGCCGTCGCATAAGCACGATACCGCGCTGCCGGGTCGGGAGACCCAGCTGGAAGAGACCTACTATCACCGCTTCGACCCGCCGCAGGGGTTTGCTTTCCAGCGCGTCTATACCGATGATCGCAGCCTGGATGCCTGCATGGCGCCTTACAACCACGACGTGGTGATGGTGCCGCGCGGCTATCATCCGGTGGCGGCGATCGCCGGCTATGACAGCTATTATCTGAACGTGATGGCCGGTCCGGATCGCCGGTGGCTGTTTAGCTGGGAAGAGGATCACGCGTGGATCAATAGCCCCGACTATCCTCGCCACGACTGATACGCTATGAACGCTATGCAGGGCCGGTTAGATTCTCTAACCGGCCTTTTTTCTTGCCGAAGCCTTCCCGGTCGCGCTGCCTGAGCGGGGCGACGAGGCGTGCGGCGGTAGCCCGGAGAAGGCGCTGACGCCGCAATCCGGGAGAGGGAAGAAGGATCGGTCGTTGTTGCCCGGACGGGCGCGGGCGCCGCCTCCGGGGAGGCGGGGCATCAGGCCTGCTGGGCCTGCGGCTCTTTGCTGCTGTTGAGGGCCAGCGAAACCGCCAGCGTTTGGGCGAGACACAGCGAAGCAACCTGCGAGCGGAACCCGTCAACCTGGGCCTCGCGCACTACGAAGCAGACGTCGCTAAATGCCGCGAGCGGGCTGACCTGGCTGTCGGTGATGGCGATTTGCCGCGCCTTGCGCTGAGCGCCCAGCTCAACCAGCTCAACCACTTCGCGGGCGTAAGGCGAGAAGCTGACCGCCACCACCACATCTTTTGGGCCGACCAGGCTCAGCTGCTCGGTAAACATGCCGCCGAGCCCGTCAATCAGGAAGGCCTTACGATCGAGATGGCGCAGGGCGTAGGTCAGATAGGAGGCGACGCTAAACGAGCGGCGCAGGCCGATAACGTAGATATTCTCCGCTTCCGCCAGCAGGGCCACCGCGCGCTCAAGATCGTCGCCCGAGGTCTGCATGGCAAGCTGCTGCAGCGCCTGGGTATTGACCATGGTAAACATATTGAGAATTTCGGTCGGCGTTTCCGGCGGCGAGCTCTCATCGTTGGTGGTCTGGCGGAACAGGCGCGCGCGCTCGGTATAGTTGGCGGTCTCTTCCATCAGATGCTGTCTGAACATCTGCTTCATTTCGTTAAAGCCGCTGAAGCCAAAAGCATTAGCGAAACGAATCAGGGTTGATGGCGGAACGTCGGCCTGCTGGGCGATAGACGCGACGGTATCGAAAGCCACGCTATTGCTGTTATCCAGAATATAGCGCGCCACCTGTTTTAAGCGTTTGCTTAACGTATCGTAGCGACGCCTGATCTCATCCTGCAGGATGGTAAGTTGGGTTGGATTATTGGCCATAAGTTGCGCTCTGATGAAATGAAAGAAATATAACTTCCAGTGTACCAAATGAAGCGAATTTTTCATTTTTTGCGATGAAATACGCGATTCATTTCACGAAGAAATCGAAAAAGCCCGCTCCGGAGGGGGAAGGTGCGGGCTGAAGAGGATTAGCGGCGGGCTTCGCGCCAGTAGCCGATAAGCGCCAGGTAGTTGCGTTTCACCTCATCGATCAGCGCCTCATCGCTAAGCTCACCCTGCATCCAGCGGCGCGAAGGCTGACCAAAGATGGTGCGGCCGACGGCAAAGCCTTTGATGATAGGGTGATTCGCGGCTTCGGCGAATCCGGCGCGCAGGCGATCGGGGGATGCGTCGAGGCCAAGGATCAGGATCCCGCGGCACAGGCTATCTTCGCGTGCGATCAGCGCGGCGATCTTCTCCCAGTTCGCGCTGGAGAGCGGCGGCAGCTTCCACCAGTCGGGCTGGATACCGAGCTGGTAAAAATGTTCCAGCATGGCGTAATAGTGGCGCTCGTCCTTATCCGGCCCGCTCTCCGGCAGGATCACTTCCAGCAGCAGCTCGTGCCCGGACTTATTGCAGGCCTGCCAGACCTCCAGCAGCAGCGCATCCTGCTCGGCGCGCAGCGCCGCCGGGTCGGCCGGATGATAGAAGACCAGGCACTTAACCACCTGTTCCAGCGGCCAGTCGATCAGCTGAGAGCCGATATTGCCGTGCTCAAGACGCAGCGGGCGCGAACCCGGCAACTCGATTGGCCGCCCGATCCACCAGCCTTTGCCGGTAATGGCGTTCAGCGCGCGCTGGCCGTAGGTGCCATCGGCGAGGATACCGCTGCGCCGATCGAGCCCCGCCTCCTGCGCCGCCGCTTCGGCGGCGGCCAGCAGCAGCAGCTTGAGCTGAGGGATGCAGGCCGCATCGCGGCCGGTTTCCTGCACCAGCTCCGCCAGCTGCTTGCGGTGGTCAAAGGCGAAAATGCACAGCTCGGGCCACTGCTGGCGGCGGCTGGTCACCCGATGCAGATGGTTCAGCCGCGCGTCGAGATCCGGACGCGGGACCGATTCCGCGCGCAGCAGATAGTCATCCAGCTCAACCTTGGTCGGCATCGCCGGCGCGCAGCCGTGGCGTGAGACAACCAGCGCCCCGCAGGCGTTAGCGTAGCGGCAGGCCTGCTCCCAGCCCTCGTCGTTCAGCCAGCCGCGCAGCAGGCCGGACATAAAGGCATCGCCGGCGCCCAGCACGTTGAGCACCTCCACCCGCACGCCCTGCTGCAGCGGCACGCTGTCCCAGCCGTCGGGGATCTCGCCTTCCAGCACCACGCAGCCCATCGGACCGCGCTTGCACACCAGGGTGGCTTTGGTGGCGTGGCGGACGTTTTTCAGCGCCGTCAGCGTATCGGTGCTGCCGCCGGCAATATGAAACTCTTCTTCTGTACCGACCACTAAATCGAACAGATGTAGCACTTCCTGCAGCTGACGGGTGACTGAACCGGAAGCAATGAAACGCGTTTCACCATCGCCGGGCGAGGTTAATCCCCACAGCACCGGGCGATAGTCGATATCCAACGCCGTCCGCAGGCCGTGGCGACGGGCGTACTCCAGCGCTTTCAGCACCGCTGCGCGGGTATTGGCATGTGAAAGGTGCGTACCGGTGATCGCCAACGCCCGGGAGGAGGCAATGTACTCTTCCTTAATATCTTCCGGCGTCAGCGCCATGTCGGCGCAGTTGTCGCGGTAAAAAATCAGCGGAAAGGTTTCCTGATCTTTAATCCCCAGCATCACCAGCGCGGTGAGACGCTGCTGGTCGGTGATCAGATATTCGGTATCGACCCCGGCACGGCTTAACGTTTCACGTAAAAAGCGGCCGTTGTGCTCATCACCCACGCGGGCAAGCATCGCCGATTTTAAGCCCTGAATGGCGGTGCCAAAGGCCACGTTGCCGGAGGAGCCGCCCAGATATTTAGAGAAACTGGCGACGTCTTCCAGCCTTGCGCCAATCTGCTGGGCATAGAGGTCGACAGCCACCCGGCCAATACAGATGACGTCGAGCCGCTTTACTGCTGCATTCATAGCTAGGGTTTCCTTTTGCATGTCTGCTGTACGGAAGGGTCGATATCGACGAGGTCTCCACAAACAGCCTGAGGGTGAACGATTCCCCTTAGTTTGAGAAATAAATATTTCATTTGCAAATTGGATCGAAATTAAAAAACCAAAAGTGTGAGGGATCTACCACTCTGCGGCGCCGGGCCCCATTATACAAAGGATCGCCAGCGCTGGCTGCTCCCGCGTGAAAAATGGCGAATGATAAACATCTTTATACCTGATTTTTAAAAGGATATTTGCATTTTGCATGGCGTAAGATGGGAGGCGGATTGCGCGCCGATGTCGATGAAACGGATGAAATGCGCTGAGAGTTTGATCCTTCTCGCAAAATGAAATATTTTTTCTGTATTTATTTTTAATGAAAAAAATGTTTGCCTATAATCCAACAGTATTCCAGTGGCCGTTAACGATTTCCCTCTACCTTTTCCGGTATTGCCGCAGGGGCTAAAGCGCTAACCCACACACAAATACTGAACAATAAGGATTGTGCAACATGGGCAAACTGAGACTGACAATGGCGCAGGCGCTGGTGAAGTTCCTTGATAACCAGTATCTGGAAGTCGATGGCGAAGAGCATAAATTCGTTAAAGGTATTTTTGCCATCTTCGGCCACGGCAACGTGCTGGGGCTGGGTCAGGCGCTGGAGCAGGACAGTGGCGAAATGCGGGTATTCCAGGGGCGTAATGAGCAGGGGATGGCGCACGCGGCGACCGGCTTTGCCAGGCAGTCTCTGCGCCGGCAGATCATCGCCTGCACCTCTTCCGTAGGGCCCGGCGCCGCCAACATGATTACCGCCGCGGCTACCGCGACCGCCAACCGTATTCCTCTCCTGCTGCTGCCCGGCGACGTGTTTGCTACCCGCCAGCCTGACCCCGTTCTGCAGCAGGTTGAACAGAGCTATGACCTGAGCATCAGCACCAACGACGCGTTTCGCGCGGTGAGCAAATACTGGGACCGTATTACGCGTCCGGAGCAGCTGATGAGCGCCTGCATTAACGCGATGCGCGTCCTGACCGACCCGGCAGAGACCGGCGCCGTCACCCTCTGTCTGCCGCAGGATGTTCAGGGCGAAGCCTGGGATTATCCGCCCGCTTTCTTTGCCCGACGCGTGCATCGGCTCGACCGTCGCCCGGCCAGCGCCGCGCAGCTGGCGGATGCGCTGGCGGCGATTAAGGCCAGCCGCAAGCCGCTGATTATCTGCGGCGGCGGGGTGAAATACGCCGGCGCTGGCGAGGCGCTCTCCCGCTTTGCCGAACGCTACGGCATCCCCTTTGCGGAAACGCAGGCCGGGAAAGGCTCGGTGGTCTCTTCCCATCCGCTGAACGTTGGCGGGGTGGGCGAAACCGGCTGCCTCGCGGCCAACCTGCTGGCGAAAGAAGCTGATTTAGTGATTGGCGTCGGTACCCGCTTCAGCGATTTCACCACCGCCTCAAAATGGCTTTTCCAGCACCCCGGCGTGCGCTTCCTCAACGTCAACGTTAGCAACTTTGACGCCTGGAAGCTCGACGGGATCCCGCTGCTGGCCGATGCCCGCGAAGCGCTTACCGCGCTGGACGGCGCGCTGGCAGGCGAGTCCTGGCAGGCGGCATGGGGAGCGCAGATCGACAGCGTTCAGAGCCGTCAGCTGAAAGAGACCCAGCGCGTCTATCAGGCGGTATGGCAGGAGGAGTCTTTCGTCCCGGAAATTGACGATCGTCTGGATCGCGATGCGGTGTACCGCGAATTCCGCCAGATCACGGATTCAACCTTAACGCAGTGCAGCGTGCTGGGCGTGCTGAATGAAACGCTGGCCTCCGACGCGGTGATCGTGGCGGCGGCGGGCAGCCTGCCCGGCGATCTGCAGCGCGTCTGGCGCAACCGGGCGATCAACACCTACCACGTTGAGTACGGCTACTCCTGCATGGGCTACGAGGTGAATGCCGCGCTGGGGGTGAAGCTGGCGCAGCCGCAGAGCGAGGTCTATTCGCTGGTGGGCGATGGCTCATTCATGATGCTGCACTCCGAGCTGGTCACCTCTTTACAGGAGCGCGCCAAGATCAACATCGTGCTGCTCGACAACATGGCCAACGGCTGTATTAACAACCTGCAGATCGAGCACGGTATGGACAGCTTCGGCACCGAGTTCCGCTACCGCTCGGCGGAGAGCGGGCGGCTGCAGGGCGGCCTGGTGCCGGTCGATTTCGCGACCATCGCCGCGGGCTACGGCTGCAAAACCTGGCGCGTCACCACCCTTGATGAACTGCGCCAGGCGCTGGACGCCGCGCGTCGCGAAACGGTCAGTACGCTGATTGATATTAAAGTGCTGCCAAAAACCATGGTGCATAAGTACGGCAGCTGGTGGAACGTCGGCGTGGCCCAGACGGCGCTCTCCGAACGGATCCGCAAAGTCGCAGAACAGATAAATGAAAAACGCGCCGAGGCGCGGGATTACTAAAACAGAACACCCACCCTGAACCCTACAGAACCGCGGGAGAACACAATTATGTCACTCAGATTAGGCGTTATCGGCGCTGGCGCCATTGGTAAAGAGCATATTCGTCGCTGCACGCAGGTATTACAGGGGGCCACGGTGGTGGCCGTTTCGGACATCAATGCCGACAACGCGCGGGCGGCGGTTGCGCTGCCTGGCGTTCACGCCGAAGTCTACGCCGACGGTCACGACGTGATTAACGCCAGCGACGTTGACGCTATCCTGGTGACGTCTTGGGACCCGACCCACGAAGAATATACCCTCGCGGCGATCGCCGCCGGCAAGCCGGTATTCTGCGAAAAGCCGCTGGCGATGAGCGCGGAAGGCTGCCGCCGCATTGTCGATGCCGAAATAAAAGCCGGCCGTCGGCTGGTGCAGGTCGGCTTTATGCGCCCGTACGATGAAGGCTATCTGGCGCTGAAAAAAGTGATTGATGACGGCGACATCGGCGCGCCGCTGATGCTGAAGTGCGCGCACCGTAACCAGAGCGTCGGCGAGAACTACACCACCGATATGGCGATCACCAACACCCTGATCCACGAGCTGGACGTGCTGCGCTGGCTGCTTAACGACGACTATCGTTCGGTGCAGGTTCGCTTCCCGCGCGCGACTTCCCACACCCACGCCCGGCTGAAAGACCCGCAGATCGTCTCGTTTGAAACCAAAAAAGGCACCCTGATCGACGTCGAGGTTTTCGTCAACTGCCAGTACGGCTACGACATCCAGTGTGAAGTCGTGGGTGAAACCGGGATTGCGCGCCTGCCGGAGCCGTCGGCGGTGCAGATGCGCAAAGCGGCCAATCTGTCGACCCCGATCCTGACCGACTGGAAAGATCGCTTTATCAAAGCCTACGACGTCGAGCTGCAGGCCTTTATCAACGACGTGCAGGCCGGCAGGCTGCAGGGCCCGTCGGCGTGGGATGGCTATGCGGCGTCCGTCGCGGCCGACGCCTGCCTGCAGGCGCAGGAAAGCGCTGAGCCGGTAGCGGTCGCGCTGCCGGAATGCCCGGCGTTCTACCAGCGCTAAGCGGGACTTCGTCTCCGGAACCTCTGCAAACAGGACTCGACGATGAAAATTGCCTTTGATGTGGATGTGATTAAAGACCTCGGGATTAGCGCGATGGTGCATCAGGTGGCGGAGTGGGGCTACCGCTATATTGAGCAGTCGCCGCACCCGCAGATTAACCCGTTTTATAAGCACCCGCGCGCCGGTCGCGAAGTGATTGCCGAGTACAAGCAGGCGCTGCGCGACACCGGCGTTGAGCTCTCTTCATTCATCTGCGTCTATCGCTGGTCGGGGCCGGATGAAGCGCGTCGTCAGGCGGCGGTAAAAAACTGGAAGCGGCTGATCGAAGTCGCGGTGGAGATGGGCGTCCAGGTGATCAACACCGAGTTCTCCGGCGATCCCAACCAGCCGGAAATCTGCGAAGAGATGTTCTATCGCTCGATGGAAGAGCTGCTGCCGATCTTTGAACGCGAAGGCATTCGCGTCGAGATCCAGGCGCATCCGTGGGACTTCTGCGAAGAGAACAATGAAACCGTCGATATCGTGAAGTCGTTCCGCAGCGAAAACGTGAAGTACGTGTACAGCGTGCCGCACACCTTCTTCTATGACAAAGGGAAAGGCGACGTGGAGAAGATGCTGCGCTACGCCGGCGGCGATCTCTCCCACGTACTGATTGCCGATACCCGCAACCATACCAGGCACTGCCGTTACATCGTCAACCCGCCGGGCGTTGATGCCGCCGTGCACCAGCACGTGGGCGTCGGCGAAGGGGACGTTGATTTCAACGCGCTGTTCCGCACGCTGCGCGAGATGAAATTTGCCGAACGGACGTTCAAAGTCGGCGGCGAGCCGATTGTGGCCGCCTCCCTGTTCGGCTACCCGGAAAAGATGAAGTACCAGGCAGTGGAAACCCGTGAACTCATCGAACGTGAATTGCTGCGTCGTTAAGACGCGGCGGCAGGAGCAACCTAATGAACAAAGATAATATCAAACTGGCCATCGCTCCGATCGGCTGGACTAACGACGATATGCCGGAGCTGGGCGGCGAAAATACCTTCCAGCAGATCGTCAGCGAAATGGCGCTGGCGGGCTTTAGCGGCAGCGAAGTCGGCAGTAAATACCCCCGCGATCCGGCGGTGCTGCAGCCGATGCTGGCGATCCGCGGCATCCAGATCTGTAACGCCTGGTTTAGCACCTTTTTTGCCGACGGGCAGCGCGAAAAAACCATTGATGAATTCGTTAACCATATGAATTTCCTCCATGCGATGGGGGCGAAGGTGATCGGCTGCTCCGAGCAGAGCGGCAGCATTCAGGGGCTGGACAAGCCGATTCTGGCCGACGCTAAGCCGTGCTTTAGCGAAGAGCAGTGGCAGCGGGTTGCCGAGGGCTACAACACCCTGGGCCGTCTGGCCGCTGAAAAAGGGATGCAGGTTTGCCTGCACCACCACATGGGCACCGGCGTTCAAACGACGGAAGAGATCGATAAATTTATGTCGCTGGTGGATGACGGCGTCTTCCTGCTGTACGACACCGGCCATGCCTGGTACTCCGAAGGCGGCGAAGAGCCGATGCTGGCGATCCTCAAAAAATATCTGCCGCGGATCAACCATGTGCACCTGAAGGACGTGCGCCCGGCGGTGATTGAGCAGGTGCGTCGCGACGGGCTTTCATTCCTCGACGGCGTGAAAAAGGGAACCTTTACCGTCCCTGGCGACGGCGCGATCGATTTCCGTCCGGTATTTAAGCTGCTGGATGATTTTGGCTACAAGGGCTGGATGGTGGTGGAAGCCGAGCAGGATCCGGCGCTGGCCAACCCCTTTGAATATGCGCTGAAAGCGCGGAAATATATTCGCGAAACGGCAGGAATCTAATCGTTGTTTCCCTTTCAGGCCATGCGGCAGCGTGGCCTGCTTTTTCCAGGCGCTACGCGCTAATCAGATACACACACGTCAGTGAGGCCATCGCCTCTGCATTCAGACCAGAGCGGATCTCCCCCTACAAGGCAGGTTACTGGAGTCTTTTATGTCAAAGGAACAATATCTCACCCTCAACAGGGCCTCGGGGCCGAATAGCGATGCCCCGACCACGCCGTTTGTGAAAATCGTCGCGCTGATAGCAACGCTCGGCGGTTTGCTGTTCGGTTACGATACCGGCGTTATTTCCGGCGCATTGCTGTTTATGGGCAATGAGCTGCATCTCACCCCGTTCACCACCGGCCTGGTGACCAGCTCATTGCTGTTTGGCGCCGCGTTCGGCGCGCTGCTTTCCGGCTATATGGCCAGCGCGGCGGGTAGAAAGAAAATCATCCTCTGGCTGGCGGTTATCTTCGCCGTCGGCGCCATCGGTACCGCGCTGGCGCCCGACGTTAACTGGATGATTTTCTTTCGCCTGGTGCTCGGCGTGGCGGTAGGCGGCGCGGCGGCAACCGTTCCGGTCTATATCGCCGAAATGGCGCCGGCGAATAAGCGCGGGCAGCTGGTCACGCTGCAGGAGCTGATGATTGTCTCGGGCCAGCTGCTGGCCTATATCTCGAACGCCGGGTTCCACGCCGTGTGGGGCGGGGAGAGTACCTGGCGCTGGATGCTGGCGGTCGCCACGCTGCCCGCCGTGCTGCTGTGGTTTGGCATGATGTTTATGCCCGATTCACCGCGCTGGTACGCGATGAAAGGGCGCCTGGCGGAAGCGCGCCGGGTTCTGGAGCGCACCCGCCGCAAAGAGGACGTCGAATGGGAGCTGATGGAGATCAGCGAAACCCTCGACGAGCAGCGCAGTCTCGGCAAGCCGCGGTTCCGCGAAATTATGACTCCGTGGCTGTTCAAACTGTTTATGATTGGCATCGGTATTGCCGTTATTCAGCAGCTTACCGGCGTAAACACCATTATGTACTACGCGCCAACGGTGCTGACGTCGGTGGGGATGAGCGATAACGCCGCGCTGTTTGCCACCATCGCCAACGGGGTGGTGTCGGTATTGATGACCTTTGTCGGCATCTGGATGCTGGGTAAAATTGGCCGCCGGACGATGACCATGATCGGCCAGTTTGGCTGTACCGCCTGCCTGGTGTTTATCGGCGCGGTGAGCTATTTGCTGCCGGAAACCGTCAACGGCCAGCCGGACGCGCTGCGTGCCTATATGGTGCTGGCGGGAATGCTGCTGTTCCTGAGCTTCCAGCAGGGCGCGCTGTCGCCGGTGACCTGGCTGCTGCTGTCGGAGATTTTCCCCACCCGCCTGCGCGGGATCTTTATGGGCGGGGCGGTGTTCTCAATGTGGATAGCCAACTTCCTGATTTCGCTCTTCTTCCCGATCCTCCTGTCGTGGATTGGCCTCTCCGGGACGTTCTTTATCTTTGCCGGAATCGGCGTATTTGGCGCGCTGTTCGTCATAAAATGCGTGCCGGAAACCCGCAACCGCAGCCTCGAGCAGATTGAGCACTATCTGCAGGACCGGCTTGATACCAGCGAAGAGCGCAAGGCCGCTCGTAAGGTGTGGGCCGAATCCCAGGCGGATAAGGCCTAAGTCAGCGTTACCTCGGAAAATCCCCGCAGGCGCCGCGCCGCCTTGCGGGGATGTGGGCCCGGCTCCCTGCTGCCTGGACTGGCGCTGTGCAACGCTTCCGGGGATTTCCCCTGCTGGCGCTGCGCCCGGCGGGAATCCGGGCTGGCACCGTCCTGGTATTCTCCCCGCTTCCGCTGCGCTTACCGGGGCTATGAATCAGCGCCGTTGCAGCATTTTGTGATCCAGCCTGAAAAACGGGCACCTGCGCCCGCAACCCCATTTACCTTGCCTTTCCTCGCAGCATAGTATGATCGTTAAATAAACGAACACTGTTCTATAATGTAGAACAAATGCATCAGCAAGGGGATCTCATGCAGCAGACCGTGCAGTTCTCAGGGATTATTCCGCCTGTTTCTACCATCTTTACCGCCGACGGCCAGCTTGATAAGCAGGGCTTCGCGGCGCTTATCGACGATACGATCGCCGCGGGCGTTGACGGCCTGTTCTTTCTCGGCAGCGGCGGGGAGTTCTCGCAGCTCAACGCCGAAGAGCGTAAGGCGATCGCGGCATTCGCTATCGGCCACGTCGATCGGCGGGTGCCGGTTCTGATTGGCACCGGCGGCACCAATGCGCGTGAGACCATTGAGCTCAGCCAGCATGCCCAGGCGGCGGGAGCTGACGGCATTGTGGTGATTAACCCTTACTACTGGAAAGTGTCGGAACAGAACCTGATTCGTTACTACCAGCAGGTGGCGGACTGCGTCACGCTGCCGGTGATCCTGTATAACTTCCCGGCGCTCAGCGGCCAGGACCTGACGCCAGCGCTGGTCAAAACGCTGGCGGATTCACGCAGCAATATCGTCGGCATCAAGGACACCATCGATTCCGTTGCCCACCTGCGCAGCATGATCCTGATCGTAAAATCGGCGCACCCGAACTTCTCGGTGCTCTGCGGCTACGACGATCACCTGTTCAATACGCTGCTGCTGGGCGGCGACGGGGCGATCTCGGCCAGCGTTAACTTTGCGCCGCAGCTGTCGGTGAAGCTGCTGCAGGCCTTCCGCGACGGCGACCTGGCGCAGGCGGCGCACTATCATCAGACGCTGCTGCAAATTCCGCAGATCTACCAGCTCGATACGCCGTTCGTGAACGTGATTAAAGAGGCGACGGTCCTGTGCGGCCGGCCGCTGTCCACGCACGTGCTGCCGCCGGCCTCGCCGCTGGATGACGCGGGTAAGGCGCAGCTCAAAGCGCTGCTGCAACGGCTCAAGCTCTGCTGAAACGGAAAAAAACGATGACCATCGACAAGATTTTCACCCCGCAGGACGATGCATTCTATGCGGTCACCACCCATGCCGCAGGCCCTCAGGGCGCGCTGCCGCTGACGCCGCAAATGCTGATGGAGTCGCCGAGCGGCAACCTGTTCGGCATGACGCAAAACGCCGGTATGGGCTGGGACGCCAATAAGCTGACGGGAAAAGAGGTACTGATCGTCGGCACCCAGGGCGGGATTCGCGCGGGCGACGGCCGACCGATCGCGCTGGGCTACCATACCGGGCACTGGGAGATTGGCCTGCAGATGCAGGCGGCGGCAAAAGAGATCACCCGCAGCGGCGGCATTCCCTTCGCCGCCTTCGTCAGCGATCCGTGCGACGGACGCTCCCAGGGCACCCACGGGATGTTCGACTCCCTGCCGTATCGCAACGACGCGGCGATCGTGTTTCGCCGCCTGATCCGCTCTCTGCCTACCCGACGCGCGGTGATCGGCGTCGCCACCTGCGACAAGGGGCTGCCCGCGACCATGATCGCGCTGGCGGCGATGCATAATCTGCCGACGATCCTCGTGCCCGGCGGAGCGACGCTGCCGCCAACCTTTGGCGAAGATGCCGGAAAGGTGCAGACCATCGGCGCACGCTACGCCAACCACGAGCTGTCGCTGCAGGAAGCGGCGGAATTAGGCTGCCGGGCCTGCGCGTCGCCGGGCGGCGGCTGCCAGTTTTTAGGCACCGCCGGCACCTCGCAGGTGGTGGCGGAGGCGCTGGGAATGGCGTTGCCGCACTCGGCGCTGGCCCCGTCCGGGCAGGACGTATGGCTGGAGATCTCCCGCCAGTCGGCGCGGGCGGTGAGCGAGCTGGATAATCGCGGCATTACCACCCGCGAGATCCTGACCGATAAGGCCATCGAAAATGCGATGGTGCTCCACGCCGCGTTTGGCGGCTCAACCAATCTGCTGCTGCATATCCCGGCCGTTGCCCACGCGGCGGGCTGCACCATTCCCGACGTCGAGCACTGGACGCGCATCAACCGTAAGGTCCCGCGGCTGGTCAGCGTGCTGCCCAACGGCCCGGACTATCATCCGACGGTGCGCGCGTTCCTCGCCGGCGGCGTGCCGGAGGTGATGCTGCATCTGCGCGATCTCGGCCTGCTGCACCTGGATGCCATGACGGTCACGGGCCAGACGGTCGGGGAAAACCTCGACTGGTGGCAGGCCTCGGAGCGTCGGCAGAAGTTCCGCCAGTGCCTGCTGGAGCAGGACGGCGTCGATCCGGATGACGTGATCCTGCCGCCGAAGCGCGCTAAAGCGAAAGGGCTCACCTCGACGGTGGCCTTCCCGGTGGGCAACATCGCGCCGGAAGGGTCGGTGATCAAAGCCACCGCCATTGACCCGTCGGTGGTGGACGACGACGGCGTGTACCGCCACACCGGCCGGGCGCGGGTATTTGTCTCGGAGGCGCGGGCGATCGGGGCCATTAAAAACGGCGAGATTGAGCGGGGCGATATTATGGTGGTGATCGGCGGCGGGCCGTCCGGTACCGGCATGGAGGAGACCTACCAGCTCACCTCGGCGCTGAAGCACGTTTCGTGGGGAAAAACGGTTTCGCTGATCACCGATGCCCGCTTCTCCGGTGTCTCTACCGGCGCCTGTTTTGGCCACGTGGCGCCCGAGGCGCTGGCGGGCGGGCCCATCGGCAGGCTGCGCGATAACGACATTATCGAGATCGTGGTCGACCGTCTTGCCCTGACCGGCAGCGTGAACTTTATCGGCACGGCGGAGGCGCGCCTGACGGTGGAGGAGGGCGCCGCGGAGCTGGCGGCGAGAGCGCCGCATCCGGATTTGCACGCCCATGATTTTTTACCGGACGATACGCGCCTCTGGGCCGCGCTGCAGTCGGTGAGCGGCGGCACCTGGAAAGGCTGTATTTATGATACCGATAAAATTATTGAGGTTATTAACGCCGGTAAAAAAGCCCTCGGTTTATAAATAAATAAGCGTTAATTTTAGCCTGCGGAAAATATTCCGCGGGCGAATTTTCGTTTCCTTAAAAAGACTATTTTTTGAGAATTTTATTATTCAATAAGCTATTAAAAATAAAAGCTAAAAATATTTTTTTCAGTTTCATCTTTATACCGACCGTAATCACAAAAACAAAAAAACATAATTCATAAATTAAAAATGGTCATTGTTGTAAAAACGATCGCCTAATTACACTCTGTTAACACGAAAACGTGAATTAGGCACACGCATCACGGGTGTTTTCCTGACGACGCAGCGGGTATTTTTTTGCCCTCTTCAGGCCCCTGACGTTTGCATCATTCCACTCTCTGGGGTTGGGGATAAATATGCAATTGACCATGAAAGATAAAATTGGCTACGGGCTGGGTGACACCGCCTGCGGCTTTGTCTGGCAGGCGACGATGTTCCTGTTGGCCTATTTCTATACCGACGTCTTTGGGCTCTCCGCCGGCGTAATGGGAACGCTGTTTTTAGTTTCACGCGTGCTGGATGCCGTTACCGATCCGCTGATGGGGCTGCTGGTGGATCGCACCCGCACCCGCCACGGTCAGTTCCGCCCGTTCCTGCTGTGGGGAGCGATCCCGTTTGGCCTTGTCTGCATGCTGACCTTCTACACGCCGGACTTCTCCGCGCAGGGTAAAATCATCTATGCCAGCATCACCTATATCCTGCTGACGCTGGTGTACACCTTCGTCAACGTGCCCTACTGCGCGATGCCGGGGGTGATCACCGCCGATCCGAAAGAGCGCCACACGCTGCAGTCGTGGCGCTTTTTCCTCGCCGCCGCCGGATCGCTGGCGATCAGCGGTATCGCGCTGCCGCTGGTGGGGATCATCGGCAAGGGCAACGAGCAGGTGGGCTACTTTGGCGCGATGTGCGTGCTGGGGCTGACCGGCGTGGCGCTGCTGTACGTCTGCTTCTTTACTACCAAAGAGCGCTACACCTTCGAAGTGCAGCCGGGCGCCTCGGTGATGAAAGATCTTCGGCTGCTGTTCGGCAATAGCCAGTGGCGGATCATGTGCGCCTTCAAAATGATGGCGACCTGTTCCAACGTGGTGCGCGGCGGGGCGACGCTCTACTTCGTCAAATACGTGATGGATCACCCGGAGATGGCGATGCAGTTTCTGCTGTACGGCAGCATTGCCACCATGTTCGGCTCGCTGGCCTCGTCGCGCCTGCTGGGGCGCTTCGATCGGGTGAAGGCCTTCAAAGGAATTATCGTTATCTATTCGCTGTTAAGCCTGCTGCTGTTCTTTATCCCTGCCGAACAGATTGGGCTGATTTTCGCGCTCAACATCGTTTTCCTGTTCATCTTTAACACCACCACGCCGCTGCAGTGGCTGATGGCCTCCGACGTGGTGGATTATGAAGAGAGCCGCAGCGGCCGCCGCCTCGACGGGCTGGTGTTCTCCACCTATCTGTTCAGCCTGAAGATCGGCCTGGCGATCGGCGGCGCGGTGGTGGGCTGGGTTCTCGCCTTTGTGAACTACTCCGCCAGCAGCAGCGTGCAGCCGCTTGAGGTGCTCACCACCATTAAAATCCTGTTCTGCGTGGTGCCGGTGATGCTCTACGTCGGCATGTTCATCATGCTTTCACTCTACAAGCTGAGCGATGAGCGCGTTGAGGCCATCAGCCAGCAGTTACGTAAGCATCGCGCGGCGCAGAATGAAGACGTTCCCGCCGCAGCGGCCGCAGCATCCAATTAAGAGGGAGGCAATATGTACACGATTACTAACCCGATTTTGACCGGTTTCAACCCCGACCCGTCGCTGTGCCGGCAGGGCGAGGATTACTACATCGCGACCTCCACCTTTGAGTGGTTTCCGGGCGTGCGTATTTACCACTCGCGGGATTTGAAAAACTGGTCGCTGGTCAGCACGCCGCTGGATCGCGTGTCGATGCTGGATATGAAAGGCAATCCTGACTCTGGCGGCATCTGGGCGCCGTGTCTGAGCTACGCCGACGGCCTGTTCTGGCTGCTGTATACCGATGTGAAAATCGTCGACTCGCCGTGGAAAAACGGCCGCAACTATCTGGTGACCGCCCCCTCCGTCGAAGGCCCGTGGAGCGAGCCGATTGCGATGGGCAACGGCGGGTTTGACCCGTCGCTGTTTCACGATAGCGACGGCCGAAAATACTACATCTACCGCCCGTGGGGGCCGCGCCACCACAGCGATCCGCACTGTACCATCGTCCTGCAGGAGTATTTCCCGCAGACCCGGACCCTGTCGCCGCAGCGTAAAACCCTGTTTACCGGCACCGGGCTGCGCTATACCGAAGGGGCGCACCTGTACCGCAAAGAGGGCTGGTACTACCTGCTGGTGGCGGAGGGCGGCACCAGCTACGAGCACGCGGTGGTGGTGCTGCGGGCGAAAAATATCGACGGGCCCTATGAGCTGTCTCCTGAGGTGACGCTGATGAGCAGCTGGCATCTGCCGGAGAATCCGCTGCAGAAAAGCGGCCACGGTTCGCTGCTGGAGACGCATACCGGCGAATGGTATATGGCGTATCTCACCGGCCGCCCGCAGCGCCTGCCCGGCGTACCGCTGCTGGCATCCGGCGGGCGCGGCTACTGCTCGCTGGGGCGTGAAACCGGCATTACGCCCGTCGCCTGGCGCGACGGCTGGCCGGTCATCGAAGGCGGTAAACACGCGGCGCTGACGGTGCCGGGGCCGCAGATGACGGAAAGCCAGGCGCCGGCAGAGTCGGCGTGGTGCGATGAGTTCGACGGCGCGACTCTCGACCCGGAGCTGCAAACCCTGCGTATTCCCTTTGACCAGACGCTCGGCTCCCTCAGCGCCCGGCCGGGCTATCTGCGCCTGTACGGCAACGATTCGCTTAACTCCACCTTTACCCAGTCCACCGTGGCGCGGCGCTGGCAGCACTTTGCCTTCCGCGCCGAAACGCGGATGGAGTTTGCGCCGGAGAACTTCCAGCAGAGCGCGGGGTTAACCTGCTATTACAACACCAAAAACTGGAGCTACTGTTTTGTCGATTTCGAGGAGGGGCGGGGCAGGACGCTGAAGGTGCTGCAGCTCGACCACAACGTCCCGTCCTGGCCGCTGCACGACCAGCCGATCCCGGTGCCGGATGAGGCGCAGAGCGTGTGGCTGCGGGTGGACGTTGACCATCTGGTGTACCGCTATAGCTATTCGTTTGACGGCGAGAACTGGCACCGGGTGCCGATCGACTACGCGGCGTGGAAACTGTCGGACGACTATATCGGCGGCCGCGGGTTCTTTACCGGGGCGTTCGTCGGCCTGCACTGCGAGGATATCAGCGGCGACGGCTGCTACGCTGATTTTGACTACTTCCGCTACCTGCCCTGCCGGTAGCGGACCAGGCCATCAGGCCGGGTAGCCCAGCGCTTTTGACAGCTGGCGCCCGGCCTCTTCCAGCTGCAGCCGGTAGCGGACAAGCTCGTCATCGTCCACCCGTGAGGTGAGCGTGGAGAGGCTTAGCGCGGCAATCACCCGCGATTCATGATTCCACACCGGTACCGCCACGCAGCGTACGCCCTGTTCGTTCTCTTCGCTATCCAGGGCGTAGCCCTGGGCGCGGGTTTGCGCCAATATCTCCAGCAGCGCCTCGCGGGAGGTGATAGTCGCGGGCGTGAAGGGCGTGTACTGATAGCCTTCGAGCAGGGTATTCAGCTCCGCGTCGCCCAGCCAGGCAATCAGCACCTTGCCGATGGCGGTGGCGTGCACCGGCAGGCGGCGGCCAATACGCGAGTAGGCGATGGCGGCAAGCCGGCCTTCGATCTTCTCGATATAGACGCCTTCATGGCCGTCGAGAATACCGAGATGAGTGGTTTGCCCGGTATTTCGGGATAGCTCCGTCAGCCAGCTTTTCGCCTTCTGGCGGATATCCATTGAGCCCACCACAAAGTGGCCGCGCTCCACCAGCTTCATGCCGAGGCGGTATTTGCCGTTTTCCGGGTTCTGATCGATATAGCCGTGCAGCTGCAGAGTTTTGAGCAGCGAATGGAGCGTGCTTTTGCTCAGGCCCATTTGCTTGCTGATGTCGGTGATTTTGAGCTCCTTCGCCTGGTCGTTAAACAGATCGAGGATCGTCAAAGCACGTTCAACAGACTGAATAATAGGCATAATGTACGACCATTCACGCGGGGAGAGGGTGAAAAAGTACCCTTTTTAGGCTGAAAAATCAAACGGCTGGGGTGAAAACTCCTCGTCGCCCCGCTCAGCGCGGTGCGGCCGTCGGGGCGACGAGGTGGGGGCTTACTTTATCTCCGCGAGAGCGGTTTTATCTACGTACGGCTTCATCAGGGCATCGGCCTCTTTCTGTGCGGCCTGGGCCGCCGCTTCCGGGGTGACCTTCGCATCGTTGACTACCGCCGCCAGCTGGTTTTCCATCGCCTTACGTACGGCGACGGTTTCCCAGGTGGAGTACCACGGATGGGCGTATTTCAGCTGCTCCAGGGCGATGGCCGCTCGCGGGTCCTGCTGCAGATAGGCCTTCATTTCCGGCGTATCGTAGGCGGCTTTGCGCGGTGAGAAGTAGCCGGTAAAGCGGCTCCACTCGCCGTTGACCTGCGGGCTGACGAGCCAGGTCAGGAACTGATACGCCGCCTTTTTCTGCTCGTCGGAAATGCCTTTAAAGCTCACCAGGCTGGCGCCGCCGATCGGCACCGCGCGCTGCTCTTTGGCCGGCAGCATCGCCACGCCGAGCTCGAAGTCTTTGCTGTTTTCGCGCATAAAGCCCAGCGCGCCGGTGCTCAGCATCGCCATCCCGACCTTGCCGGAGAAGAACGACGCGCTGATCTGCTTCGAGTTGAGCACGCCGGAGGGCATCACCTTGTCCTGATACACCAGGTTCTGCCAGAAGCGCAGGGCGCCGATGGTGGTCGGGGCGTTGTAATAGACTTCGCCAGGATAGTCTTCGTTAAAGTATTTCCCACCGTTGGCGCGCACCAGCGCCGAGAAGATCCAGCCGCCGTAGTCGTCGTTGGTGGACGGCAGCATAATGCCCCACTGGCCTTTGCTCTCGTCGGTCAGCTTTTTGGCATCCGCCAGCAGCTCGGCCCAGGTCTGCGGCGGCTGCTTGATCCCGGCCTGCTCGAACAGGGTTTTGTTGTAGTAGAGGATCGGCGTCGAGTTATGGAACGGAATGGCGTAAGTGGTGCCCATCACCTGGGCGTTTTTGTGCATCGCCGGCCAGAACTCGTTGACCAGGAAATCCCCGGCCTTCTGGTCGCCGTATTTGAACAGCTCGTCCATCGGCAGGATCTCATCCTTGAGCGCCAGGTCGGTGGTGAAGTTGGCGGACATAATCACCAGCGCCGGCGGCTGCCCGGCCTTCTGCGCCGACTCGGCTTTGATCTTGGTGGTGTCGTAGTTGCCGGTAAAGATCCCGCGCACTTCCACGTCCTGCTGCGAGTCGTTAAAGGCCTTGATGACGCGGGTCATCTCCATGGTCAGCTTGCCGTCTACCGGCGCCGGGAACATGAAATCGATCTTCTCTTTCGCCAGCGCCGCGCCGCTCAGCGCGAGCGAAAGCCCGACGGCTGTCAGAGTTTTAAGCATGGTCAATCTCCTGGAGTAAATTATGCTGTTTCTCAGCATGAAAAAGATGAATATCCCCGGGCGCGAAACCGAGGATCAGCGAATCGCCTTTCTCCGGCACCGCGCCGCGATGGCGGCGGCTAAAGCGCAGGGTGCCGATGGGGGTGCTGACGTGGAGCAGGTAGTCGGCCCCCATCAGTTCTCGTTGCAGCACGGTGGCACAGAGGCGCAGATGGCCCTCTTCCACGCGATCGCTGATATGTTCCGGGCGGATGCCCAGCCAGACGCGGGACTCATCGCGATAGCGCGGCGGCAGCGGATGACGCAGCTCGCCGAGCCTTACCTCGCCGTCGGCGCAGGGCAGCGACAGCAGGTTCATCGCCGGGGAACCGATAAACCCGGCGACGAACAGGTTGGCCGGGTGGGTGTAGAGGTGCTCCGGGCGCCCGACCTGCTGCACGTGGCCGGCGTTCATCACCACGATGCGGTCGGCCATCGACATCGCCTCGGTCTGGTCGTGGGTGACGTAGATGGTGCTGGTTTTCAGCTGCTGGTGGAGATCCATAATGCTGTCGCGCACCTCGCTGCGCAGGCGCGCGTCGAGGTTGGAGAGCGGCTCATCCATCAGGAACAGCCGCGGATTGCGTACGATGGCGCGGGCCATCGCCACCCGCTGGCGCTGGCCGCCGGAGAGCTTCGCCGGTTTGCGATCCAGCAAGGCGTCCAGCTGCAGCATCTGCGCGACTTTATCCACCCGCGGCTGCCAGCTGGCCTTCTCCTCTTTGCGCACCTTCATGCCGAAGGTGATGTTGTCGCGCACCGACAGATGGGGGAACAGGGCGTAGTTCTGGAAGATCATCGCGAAATTACGCTCGCGCGGCGACATATCGGTGATGTTCTGTTCATGCAGCCAGATTTCACCGTCGCTGACCCGATCGAGCCCGGCCAGCAGGCGCAGTAGGGTGCTTTTACCGCAGCCGGAGGGGCCGACCAGCACCACGAACTCGCCTTCGTGAATATCCAGCGACAGGGCGCTGAGGGCCGGCTTGCCGTCGAAGCGTTTACTGATATTTTGCAAACTAAGCATGGCGATTAGCGCTCTTGCGTCGGACAGCTGATGTTTTCGTCATACAGCCACGGCCCGGCATAGTGTGCCAGCGAGTGCTGGTAGCTCACCCACTGCTCGCCTACCTGGCGATGCATCAGGCAGGAGGCCGGCGACATATCGTAGTACGGGCGGGTATCTTCGTGGAAATAGGGCACCTGATGCACGGTTCCCGGCACGGTGGAGATAATCGCCTGGCGGTGCTGGGTCAGGGTCAGGCTGTGGTTGTGGCCGCAGAAAATGCGCGTCAGCGACGGGAAGCGCTCCACCAGCGCCAGCAGGCGATAGCCGTTTTCACAGGCGATGGGGTCCATCTGGGCGTTGCCCAGCGGCAGCGGCGGGTGATGCATAAATACCGTCGCAGGCTTATCGCCGCCGTCGAACAGCTGCGCTTCCAGCCATTTAATGGTCTCGTCCGTCAGCCAGCCGCTGGAGGTGCCGGCGCGGCTGGAGTCGATAAACAGCAGGCGGGTGGCAAAATCGTCCACCGCGTAGTGCATGTTCTGCGGATCGCTGCCGAGCTGCGGGCACAGCGGATGCAGGTATTCCAGAAACAGCTCTTTATCGTCGTGGTTGCCGGGGATCAGATACAGCGGGTAGTTCAGGCCGCTGAGGATCTGGCGGGCCGCCTCGTACTCCTCCGGGCGGCCGCAGTTGACGATATCGCCGCTGACCACCACCGCGTCCGGACGCTCCGGCAGGGCGTTGAGCTGGGAAACCACGTCGGCGTTGGCGGCATTAACGTCGATAAAGCCGTACAGCTTCTGGCCGTGGCTGCGGAAGTGGGTATCGGAAATTTGCGCTAACAGCATCAATAACTCCTTATTTGATCCCGGAGAAGCCGAAGCTTCGCAGGAACTGTTTCTGGAAAAGAATGAACGCCAGCATCAGCGGCAGGCAGACCATCAGCGTCCCGGCGCCGATGGTGCCCCACTGGCCGCCGGATTCGGCGCCCATGGCGAAGGAGACCAGCCCCACGGTCAGCACTTGCTTATCGGGATCGTTGAGCATCATCAGCGGCCACAGGTATTCGTTCCAGTGGTAGGTAATGCTGACGGTGGCGAAGGCCAGCACCGACGGCCAGGACATCGGCAGCAGCACGCGGAACAGCACCTGCCACCAGCGGCAGCCCTCCATCAGCGCGGCTTCCTCCAGCTCTTTGGGGATGGCGAGGAACGCCTGGCGCATCAGGAACACGCCGAAGGCCGAGGTGAAGTAGGGCATCATCACCCCGGTCAGGGTATTGAGCAGGCCGAAGGTTTTGAGGGTCAGCATGTTCGGCACCATCATCACCACCGGCATGATCATCAGCTGCACCAGGAACAGCAGGAACAGGGTCTGCTTGCCGCGGAACTCGTGGCAGGCGAAGACGTAGCCGGCGGTGGTGATGGTCAGCAGCTGCACGCAGAAGGTGCCGAAGGTGAAGATAATGGTGTTGGCGTAGAGGCTCGGCCAGTCGGCGCTGGCCCAGGCGTCGCGGAAGTTATCGAGGGTCAGCGGCAGCCTGGGCAGCAGCGAGGCCATATCTTCGCCGAAGGTGGTGGCGCTGAACGAGGTCGCCAGCATCCAGATAAACGGGCTCACCCACAGCAGCGCCAGGCAGCACATCAGCACGCTGAGGGTAAAGGGCTGCGAACGACGCAGGCGCAGCCACAGCGGACGCGATGCGCCCGACGAGCGCACGGCCAGCGGCGAAATTTCAGCGCTCATGGTGGGCTCCTTTCTCCAGCAGTTTGAGGTTAAGCAGCGAGAAGGCGAACAGCCCGGCCAGCGTCAGGAAGGTGGCGGCGGAGGCTTTGCCGAGGTCGTGGGTATCCCACGCCAGGTTCTGGATGTAGTAGAGCAGCACGGTGGTGGCGTTGTCCGGCCCGCCGCGGGTCATCACCGCCACGTGGTCAATTTGAGTGATGGAGTAGATCAGCGCCGTGGTGATGACGAAGCTCAGGGTCGGGCGCAGCAGCGGCAGGGTGACCTTAAAGAACACCTGGCTGCGGGTGGCGCCTTCCATAATCGCCGCTTCGCGGGTCGAGGCCGGGATACTCTGCAGGCCGGCGAGGAAAAACAGCATGTAGTAGCCGGCAAACTTCCACACCCCAATCAGCGCCAGCGCCAGCAGGGCGGTATTGCTGCGCCCCAGCCAGTTGTTGTTCATCGGGCCGACGATCTTCGCCAGATAGTGGTCGAGCAGGCCGAGGCCGGGCATAAAGATAAACAGCCACAGCGCGGCGGCGCTGACCATCGGGATAATCATCGGGAAGAAGAAGGCGGTGCGCAGCCAGCGGTTGACGCGATGGTTTTCGCTCAGCGCGACGGCCAGCAGCAGGGCGAGGGTCACGCCCGGTACCACCGTCAGCAGGATATAGAGCAGGTTATTGACCAGCGACTGCCAGAAGACGCCGTCGGCGAACAGGCGGGTGAAGTTATCGAGGCCGACGAACTGCGCGCCGTCGCTGACCATCCGGGTATCGAACAGGCTGTCGTAGACCGAGCGCCCCAGCGGGAACCAGGTAAACAGCAGCAAAAACAGCAGCGAAGGTGACAGTATCAGCCAGGGGAGCCAGCTTTTTCTCATAACGGCGACGTCTCAATCAGGCATTGTCGAAGCACGGATTGTGAGAAGCTTTGACTGCAAAAGTATGGCGGGAAGATGACTATTTAATGACCGGAGGCGCAGCTGCCGGGCGGACGGGCCGCCCGGCGGATATATTGAATCATTGGCGCTCAGGCCGCGCGCATGCGGCCTGAGCGCGGCGGAGATCGTCAGAAGTCGGCTTTCAGCACCACCCGATAGCGCGCCTTGCCTTCGCGCACGTGCTTGAGCGCCTCGTTGATTTGCGACATCGGGAACAGCTCGGTGGTCGGCGCCACTTTGCTGCGCCCGGCGAACTTCATCAGCTTGCGCAGCTCGGACGGGTTGCCGGTCGCCGAACCGGAGATGCTGCGGTCGCCGCCAATCAGGGTGAAGGCGGGAATCGGGAACGGCTTCATCACCGCGCCGACGGTGTGGAAGTTGCCGCCCCAGGAGAGAGCTTCGAAGTACGGCTGCCATTCGAGATCCACCGCCACGGTGTTGATGATCAGGTCGAACTGGCCGGCCAGCGCTTTTAAGGCTTCAGGATCGCGGCTGTTGACCACGCGATCGGCGCCCATCGCCAGCACTTCCTGCTCTTTCGCCGGGTTGGAGCTGAAGGCGGTGACTTCCGCGCCCATCGCGCGCAGCAGCTTGATGGCGATGTGGCCGAGGCCGCCGATGCCGATGACGCCGACGCGGCTGGTGGCGGTGACGCGATGCATCAGCAGCGGTTTAAAGACGGTGATGCCGCCGCAGAGCATCGGGCCGGCGGATGCGATATCGATGCTTTCCGGCAGGGGGATCACCCACTGCCAGTCGGCGCGCAGCTTATCGGCAAAGCCGCCGCGGTTGATGATGGTCGGCACCGAGCCTTCCAGACAGTTGATCTGGTTGCCGCTGATACAGGCGTCGCAGTGCCCGCAGCTGCGCGCCGTCCAGCCGATGCCGACCTTCTGACCAACCTTCAGCCCTTTCTCCTGCGCCGCGCTGCCCAGCGCCGCTACGCGACCAATGATTTCATGGCCGGCAACCAGCGGGTAGCTCGACATGCCCCATTCGTTGTCGATCATCGACAGGTCCGAGTGGCAGATGCCGCAGTACTCCACCTGGACCTCAACATCTTCCGGCCGGAGTTCGCCGGCGTCGTATTCCCATAGCGACAGATCGGCGCCCGCTTCTTTGGCGGCGTAGCTTTTAATTATGCTCATGACGGTTTCCTTGGTTTTGGCATAGATAAGAAGGAAGTGTAGAGCATTGGGGGTGGCGACGCTTGGCAGAAGGAGGTGTGGGGAGGGGCGTGGGTGGGGCGAGAAACGAAGAGCGGCCAGAGTTCCCCTCGGCGGCGAGGGGAACGGAGCGTAGGCTCAGGCCTTCAGCAGCAGCGCATTCAGCCAGGTTTCGCTGCGGTCCGGGCGCTTATCCAGGGTTTGCCACATCCGCGTGATGTCGATATCCGCCAGAGCGGCGACCAGCGTCTTGAGGCCCGCTTCATCGAGGTCGGTAAAGCGTCGTCCCTCCTTTTCGCGCTCGCCGGCACCGTATTTAAACGAGACGTACCAGACGCCGCCGGGTTTGAGCGCCGTCGCCAGCCGCTGCATCACGCCGGGAAGCTCATCTTCAGGAACGTGCAGCAGCGATGCGCAGCACCAGATCCCATCGTAGCGTGCGGTTTCGCTGATGTCGGTAAAGCTGCGCTGGCGGACCGGCAGCCCGCTGTAGCGCGCCGCCCGCGCCACCATCTCCGAGGAGGCGTCAAAGGCTTCGACCCGATAGCCCATCTCGGCGAAAGCTTTCGCATCGCGCCCGGAACCGCAGCCGGCATCGAGGATCAGCTCCGGCGGAGTTAGCGCCTCAACGAAGGGGGCGTACAGGGAGGACATATCGACAGCGACGGTGGCGGTAAAAAAGCTGTCGGCGTTGTGTTGGTAATAGTTGATGGTCATCAGAAGATATCCGGCCCGGCGGCCTGGGGCTCCCATTCATGAAGCAGGGTAATACGCGCGGTATTCCAGGCGTTGTTTAAAAAATCATGCCTGCGCGCCGGCGTGCTACCGGTCTGACGGATGAGCGTTTCGCGCAGCGGCAGGTGGCTGGTAATAAAATATTCGTTCCTGTCGCGCAACCGGTAGAGTAATTTTTGCGACGGCACCCGCATAAACTTGCCCCGCTCGCCGCGGTTGCAGCCCCGGCAGGCGAGGACCAGATTCCAGACGCCGTTGATATTGCCCACCTCATGACGGGCGCTCCACGGGATAAAGTGGTCGACGTCGGCCAGGTTCTCGTCGCCGCGATCGAGGCTAACCGGCGCGTAGCAGTAAAAGCATCGTCCTTTTTGGTAACCGTTGAGGCTGTCGCGACAGCTGGAGATAGCTACCCGACGGGCGTTGCTGGCGCTGAACAGCTGCTGTTCGGCCGCATCATACTCGATGGCGATCAGGCTGCGGGAGACGTTCATCGCCCACGCCTGCTCGACCAGTCGCCAGCGGGCCTCGGTTTCATGGATCAGGTTCGGGTACTGCTGGCGCTCCGTCAACTGGTAAAAGCTGTCGGTCAGGCGGATGCCCTTGTGCGTTTTGCGCTCGTCGATAAAAAAGCGCTTATCGATTTCACCCTGATTGACGTTATGAAACTTATCCAGCACCACGCTAAAGCCGAGCTTCACCGTGGCGGCGGTGAGCCGATCCTGGCTTATCTCCCGGCGGTTAAAGCTGTCGCAGGTATTAAGGAATTGGCTTCTGGCAGAGGTGATCTGCTTCGGCGCCTGCTGCAGATGGCGGCACAGATGCTGGCTGAAGGGCAGCGCCAGGTCTTCGAGCAGGATCAGGTCGCTGCCGTCGCGGCGGACGTCGTACAGGGCGTGGGCCAGCGCGAACTTATAGGAGGCGACGTTCTTGCCAAACAGAATAATGCCGCGCCAGTAGTTCTCCAGCGTGGGTTCGATCTGATAGAAACGCATAGCGGGCACCCTGTTATTGGGAAAGTATCGGCGTTATTACGCGAACCAATAACAGGATCTGATAACAAATGGCTGAAAATGTAAACCGCCCTGAAGCGTTTGCAGGTTTTTGCGAGTGGGTTCGGAGATAAATGCCTGAGAGAGCATGGGATCGCGCGCATTAGCGCGGCATAAGGCGGGTTACGCTGTTTTTTTCGACACTTAGCGTAGCCGGAATACGCTGTTGCTTGCATGGCAGCCAACGACAGGTATAATCCACAACGTTTCCGTATCCCTTCTGTGCCGGAGTGGCGAAATCGGTAGACGCAGTTGATTCAAAATCAACCGTAGAAATACGTGCCGGTTCGAGTCCGGCCTTCGGCACCATTGTGGAAAAATCAGTCACCTTCGGGTGGCTTTTTTTATGTCCATAATCTTCCACTAACTTCCATATCCAATTGTTTAATAACAAATTAATTATTATCTTACTCCCTCCTGAACTGTTCAATTTATCCACATTGGTCTTTTTTCGTCCATTGACATCCAGATGATTTGGGGGTCAAGATGAGGGTCAGTTCACTTCGATTAAGAGTTGACCCCCAATTATGGCCCTGACAGACGTTGTAGCCCGAACCGCAAAGCCTCGCGAGAAAGCTTATAAACTCGCGGATGCACATGGTCTGTATCTGTTGATAAGCCCTGGCGGCTCTAAGCGCTGGTATCTTAAGTACCGCTTTGCAGGTAAGGAGAGCCGGATTGCTTTCGGTGCTTATCCGCTGATCTCGCTGGCGAAGGCCAGAGAAAAGCGCGATGAGGTGCGGTTGCTGCTTGCCGATGGCATCAACCCGGCAGAAAAACGGGAAGAGGAAATGGAAGAAGCGCAGGCCGCGCTGATTACCTTTGAGAAGGTCGCGAGAGACTGGCACCGAAACATCAGCCAAAACCGCTGGTCAGAAACCCATGCTGGACGGGTATGGCGCGATATGGAGCGCAATATCTTGCCAGCGATAGGGCATCGTCACATTGCGGATCTGAAAACCAAAGATTTACTGGAACCGCTGAAAGCCGTGGAGCAAAACGGTCATCTCGATTTAGCGTCACGGCTACGCCAGCGGGTGACCGATATTATGCGCTATGCGGTGCAGAACGATCTGATAGAGCGCAATCCTGCTCAGGATCTCTCCGGGGCAATAGCGCCGCCGAAGGCAACCCATCGTCCGGCGTTGAAGCTGGATAAGCTGCCGGATTTTCTGGCAAGGATTGAACACTATAAAGGGCGAGCGTTAACCACCCTGGCTTTAAAGTTCACGCTGTGCGTTTTTATCCGTTCCAGCGAACTGCGTTTTGCCCGCTGGACTGAAATCGATTTTAAACGCGCTATGTGGACCATTCCGGCTGAACGTGAAGCGATCCCCGGCGTGAAACACTCTCAGCGCGGGGCAAAAATGCGCACTGAACACTTAGTGCCGCTCTCCCGTCAGGGTTTGGCGCTGCTGAAAGAGATTAAGGCCATCAGCGGTGGTCACGAACTGATATTCCCCGGCGATCGTCGTCCGACTAAACCGATGAGTGAAAACACCGTCAATAATGCTCTGCGGGTTATGGGATATGACACCACAACCGAACTGTGCGGGCATGGTTTCCGCACGATGGCCTGTAGCGCCCTGGTTGAGTCCGGGCAGTGGTCGCGGGATGCGGTCGAGCGGCAAATGAGCCACCAGGAGCGCAATGGCGTGCGGGCGGCTTATATTCATAAAGCCGAACATATCGAAGAACGGCAGCTGATGCTGCAATGGTGGGCGGATTATCTTGATGCGAATCGGGAAGGGTATGTGGTGCCGTATGAGTTTATGAGGGGATGAGTTTTATGCGCTCATAATTTAACCTGTAATTATTTTATGGATAAAATGCTATGTTATTCGAAAAGATAAAAACGTATTTTCTTTATATAATTTTATCAGTGTTTTTAATTACTAATACTTTTCTTGTTAAGCACGAATTCATTTTTAAAAAAATATTTATTTTGTTGTTTCTTTTTTTGACGGTGGTTGTTTGTTTCTATAAAAAGGATGAATTTAGAAGAATAATATATTATTTTATTTATTTTAATAATGACAAGCTTGTCAAGAAAATTTCAGGAGGGCTATCATTACTAGCCTGGTTGTTCTTTTTATCATCTTTTTTCTTACTAAACATTGGTCTTGTATGGTTTGCTAGATGGTTTATTCTGGCATTTATTATATTTGTCGTTATTAGCGGTGTTTTTACCTTTTATGACCTTGAACGTGGAAATAGTGTTATTTTTAGTAAGCTGAAAATTGTGTTTGTCAGTGGTGTATCCTTATTGTATTTCATTACAAGTACATATGCGGCTAGCTATTTTATGCAAATGAGCAATATGGATATAAGTGATTCTCCGTTGCTTGAGTTTGGATGGAAGATTGCTTTTTTTGCTATTTATTTTTTCATGTTCTTACAACCAGTTTCATACGGTATTTTTCTGTTAGTATCAAATAAATTAAAAGGGCATCAGTTGATGACTATTTTTGGAGTCATCATGTTAACATCATTACTGTTGTTTGCTGTACCTCGCTGGGCTGAGAATTTTGTAGTAGTCGTGCTCGATTGGGCTACCAGTAGTGAATGGCATACTTCTATAACATGCGGTTCTCTGAATATTAGTGATTCCGCAGAGCGTTATTTCGGATTTAATACAGACAAGTACACAGTCTATTTCTCTAATCGTGATGGGAAGTGGGGGTTTGAAGAAATTAATTGTATTAAAGATGATAAAAACCAAGACTCATTAAAACGTGTTCTTGTAAGTCAATCAAAAATGCCTAAATGGTTTAAAGAATAAAGAATTTTACAGACACCATCCATCAATTACCTGCGCATCTACCTTTACACCGCTCCAGCCCCCTTCTCGTGGGGGGCTGGAGCTAATACTTCTTATGTGACTAATTTTTCTTCGCCTTAGAATAATCAAGAATCATTTCCGCCAGATCGTCTTCTACCGCGTAAAAATAGCAGGCGGGAATATTCATAACCGACGCTAACCGACAGGCCAGTTCAAAGTCCGGCGTGTGTATACCGCGTTCATATTGATTCATGCGGGCACTCGCTGTCGCTTCATCGACTCCAGCAAGAATCCCCAGTCGTTCCTGTGATAGGCCAGCCTTTAAACGTGCAGCTTTTAAGCGATGAGGTAACATGAGAATCCTGATTTCTTGCGTGACTTGCCGCGATTCTCATCTGTATGTATTGAAAATATACTAAGTAATACTTAGTATCTGGTGTGTGTGGTTACTTGGGATCTTAATGGAGAAAGGTATGACATCACATCATGACTGGCATCAGGCAGATATCATCGCCGCCTTACGTAAGAAAGGCACTACGTTGGCCGCGCTATCGCGTTCTGCGGGACTGAGTTCTTCAACACTCGCCAATGTGCTTTCTCGCCCATGGCCAAAAGGAGAATGGCTTGTGGCTACGGCGCTGGACGTGCATCCTGCGGAAATCTGGCCCAGCCGTTATTTTGATGATTCTGGTGTTCTACTGGACAGAAAAATACGCATAAGGAAAAAATTGAATGAAAAGGATGAGCAATCCATTGCTGGATAAATCGACAGTAGCTGTTTATTTTTCAAGCGAATATCTGCATGTACAGGTTAAGGGAAAAGAACAGCTAAATATCCCACTCAAAAACTTCCCTCGCCTTGAACGCGCTACGGCAAAACAGAGAGATAATTTCACCCTTAGCTATGGCGGTGGTATATATTGGGAAGATATTGATGAGGATATCAATATTGAGGCGCTTTATGCGGGCGCTATCAGAGATATGACTAATCGGTAAATGACGATATGCGGTATGGGTTCATATATCGGTTAGATTCCGGACTGACGAGTATTCGCATATTCCAGTATTATTTCCGCCAGATCGTCCTCTACCGTATAAAAATAGCAGGCGGGAATATTCATAACTGATGCTAACCGGCAGGCCAGTTCAAAGTCCGGCGTGTGTATACCGCGCTCATATTGATTCATACGAGCACTGGCCGTCGCTTCATCTATCCCGGCAAGAATCCCCAACCGTTCCTGTGATAGGCCAGCCTTTAAACGGGCGGCTTTTAAGCGATGAGGTAGCATAAGAATCCTGATTTCTAACGTATCCTGTCACGATTCTCATCTGCGCTTGTTAAAAATATACTAAGTAATACTTAGTTGTTGATGTGTATGTTTACTTGTTTCTTAATGGGGGAAAGTTAGAAAATAATCCCCCACATTCCCCCCATTTGGGGATGGATCACGCTTTCCCCCACATGATTTTTATAGTTATGCAAAAAATGATTGTTTATTAGTAGGTTAAATCATTCCCCCACTTAGCGTATATATACATCCAGGAAGTGGGGGAAAATACCGGACAGGATGACCAGATATCCGTTCGCCCCCACTTTCCCCCGCTTAATCCCCCATTTTGTGGCGATGCGGCAATGGCGTAATGTGTTCGCCACCCAATGTGATCAGACCATCCTTTTCCAGTTTATCCAGCCAGCGGGTAAACTTTTTGGATACATCAAATCCCATCGCTTTCATATCGTCCCTGACTAATGCGCGGGTGCAGCTATCGCCGCTGGCCGTGCGCGAACGAATGGCCTGCCATAGGGCAAAATGATTTTCCGTCAGCCGCGAAATACCGATCAAATCAGGGTCGCTGGTAACATCATTTTCCCTGACTTCACGGCCTTCATCGTTCAGCACCAGCGAGGTGATCCGATCGCCATCATCATCCACGTATAAATCGACGGAATGTAGGTCATAGGCACGACGTGGCGGTTCTTCCGCATCTTTCATCTTGGTACAACTTAGGATCAACGCGCCACCGTCACCTTCACGGCGCACGTTAAACTCCACGTCCAGTGCCGCCCGGAATGCGCTGGAACCGCGCGCGCCTTTATCCTGATCTTTGCCAGAGTGGTGAATGATTAGCACCGTAGCCTGTGTGGCCGCTTTGATATAGTCGCATCCCTGAATAAATGCACCCATGTCTTTAGCGGCGTTCTCGTCCGAGCCACCGAAGCAGCGGGCGAGCGTATCCAGAATGATCAGACGGATCGGCATACCGGTTGCAGCCTTAACATCTTTGGCGGCTTGTATCACCTGTTGTACGCTCTCCGGGCTGGCAGGAAAGACCGGGCAATCGATGCGATAAAGCGCATCAATCGGGCTACCGCCGTTAAGCGTTTGCTCCCATGCCCGGATACGGCGGGGAACGCCGATCCCACCTTCACCGACGACATAAATGACGGCTCCTTGTGTGACCGGTTTACCAGCCCACGGCTTGCCAGTGGCAATATGGCACCCCCATGATACCGCCAGGAAGGATTTGTAAGATCCGCTGGCACCGTAAGCGCTGGCAACGGACGAGGCTGGTAAATACCCCTTAATCAGATAGTCCTGTTGGGTGTCAAAGCCGTCAGAACCTTTGCGCAGGGGAAGCGAGGTTTTGAATTCTGCTTCGGTATCGGTTACGGATTTACTCATCGTTTCGCTTCCCCGCTTGCTGTATTTCCTCGCGTTTGCTGATACGTTCAGCAACCCAGTCATTCACTTCGCTTTCCAGCCATGCCACGGAGCGGGAACCAATTTTGACTGCCGGAGGAAAATCGCCTTGGCTAATCAGAAGATAAATCCATGATTTCCTGAAGCCGGTTCTTTCCATTACTTCTGATAATCGCAACAGCTTGAAGTTTGTCATCGTCAGTCCTCCTTCCTGGTGTAGACGCGCTCAACATAACGGCCCCGACCATCGCCGTGACCGAGATCCATTGACGTCAGCGCCCTGGCTTCACTGCGGGAGAATCCTTGTGACAGGTAATAACGAATGGCATCCTGCGCCCATGCGTAGCGCAGGCTGTGTGGGGAATGATGGCCGGTCAGCCCTAACCGCGTGGTATGAGAGCGCCAGAAGTTCATGGCAGTTTTTAAATCTGGCTTGTCGATTAGCTTGCCATTACGTGTTTTAGTAACCAACAGAGCCTCTTTTACCGCCTGTTGTACAGCATTACGGTCGATGATCCGCGTTTCACGTGGTCTGCCGCCTTTAGTGCCAAAAACAATGGTGAGCGTTGATTGATTGCGTTCAAGCTGTTTTTCCCATGTTTTCAGCGAACTGGCACATTGCACGGCTTCCTGTGAGCGTAGTCCCAGCAACCTGGCAAGTTGAAGGGCGCAGGTAAGCCCTCGGTCATGCTGCCGTGCGCTGCGCAATACAGCCTGAAATCGCTCATCCGGGATCGCGAATTTCGTGCCTGCGCGACTTGCTCCGCTTAATCCCAACGCTTTATTCGTTAAACGTGTTGATGTCACGAGCTTTTCCCTGCCAGCCAGCCGAAACACCGTGCGCAACGCCGACATGTCGTTATGCAGAGTACGAACAGCGATACCTGTTGCCTGGCGATCGGCAATATAGCTCTCGATATGTTTAGTTTTCAGATGCTGAACATCCCGAACCTGGATATTGAGTGCGATCAGGTGACGACAAAATCGGTCAATAATGCGGGTACGATCATGAACAGTTTTAAAGCTGCCGCCGACCTGTTTCGCCAGCATTTTCATTTCACGGCTTAATTTACTCATAGCGAACTTCTCTCAATTTCAACGAGCTGCATTTCTCTGGCGCATGGACTAAATGGCAGAAACAATCGACATTGACCTGCCTTGAACGATACCTGTGCGCCAGAGCGGGCAGCAGTTGAGGTATTAGTGGGGTGTCGGTAATGCACTCGGTGCAGCCTCCTGCGATGCAGGTATCCCCTCAGGCCGTTGGCCTGCCTCGGTATCGGTTCAAATCTCCTGTAAAAAGTGGTCAGTTCGGCTGCCGAACTTGTGTGTCAGATTCATGGCTCGTTGAGTGAAGTTGCCTGCCTCAAAGGCTGAGGTTGGTTCGTGCTGTGGCGTCACTTTCATGCGTTAACACGCGAAAAGTGACGCCACATATTAATTCGCAGCAGGGCAGGCGCATGCAGATGCCTGATGGTATAGCAAGGCGCAGCCAGCAGCGTTTAATACGTGCCAGAATTGAGGCACAGAAAACCCGTCGGTACGGGATGTACCTGTGGTTAAGCAGGTGATGATATTGCTATCGTCCAGGCAAAAGCTGTTGCTTTGCTGGCGGCAAATCATTCACTGAGGAGAAGACCGTATACAGCATTCTTTACAGATAATGCCGATCGGCGAGGAAACGCTCGTTATTAGCCGTCTCTTAAGTTTAAGGAACCTTTATCGTCACGTCATAGGTGCGTTTTTGTTGACGATACCTGCTTTCAAAGGTGAGCAGGTTTACCGCTTCCAGCGTTGTCTTTCAGGTTACGACAACTTTCTTTGTGGTCACCCGAAGGCGTCAGTCTCAGACCACACTCCATTCCTTATGACTTTGGCTTGTGACCACCCGAAGGCGTTTCTCACAGATCACTCGTATCATCCTGATACTGGAAACATTGGCTGGCTGTCGTTGACAGCGGATATGCGTGGTTAAAAATACGGCAAAATCATGTTGGCTTCAAGTGCTTTGCATCAGTGAAAAAAGGGAGTAACCTAGCACCAGGTGCTATAGTTAAGGTTACAGGATGTCAGCCTGATGCGTGTATTCAAAACAAAATGGTTCAGCAAGGCGGCTAAATCTCACGCCATCAAAGATAGTGAATTATGCCAGGCTATTGAGGCGGCGATGCAAGGTAAGGCTGACGACCTCGGCGGGGGAGTTTACAAGAAGCGGCTGAACCAGAATCGCGATCGCGCCATTATCCTGGCGAAAGGTGGAGAGCACTGGTTTTACACGTTCCTTTATGCCAAGCAGGATATGGCAAACATTGATAATCGCGAACTGGCCGGATTCCGCGAGTTAGCAAAGCACTACGCTGCCCTTGCTGATGAAAAGATTACGGCACTGATTAAGAGTAAAGAACTGGTGGAGATTTGCCATGACTGCAAAAAGTAAATTCAAGAGTCCTGCATTTGAGGCCATCCACAGCGCGGCTTCTGGTTTATTCAGCGTCGATGCTATCCCACAGGAAACGATGCGCAACTTTGATAAAGCGTGCCTTAATAACGTGGACGATCTGCAACCTGTTGAGATTAAGGCATTGCGCGAGAAGCTGAACGTCAGCCAACCGGTTTTTGCCAGTTATCTGAATACCAGTGTGTCAACGGTGCAGAAATGGGAAAGTGGTGTAAAGCGTCCAAGTGGATTATCGCTGAAACTGCTTACTGTGGTGCAGAAGCATGGGTTGAAGGTGTTGGTATAATCTGTATTCAAAAAATGATTATATATAATTTGGTAATTAAATTGATTTTTAATGAAAATATAGATTCATATTTGAATATATTAATTGAAAGTGTTTTTGTTGATTTCTTTCAATTGATTTTGTGAAATAACTCTGAAAAAATCACATACATTTAAGGGGTAGTAGATGGAAACCAATCCTGATGGATATATCTCTTTCATGAAGCCAGGAAGTAAGAAATGGCTGCCGTTAGATGATAACTCATTCATTTTTTGGCGAGATCAGAAAATTGATATTGGCTTAGACCTGATTGGTGATAATGATGACGTTATACCTCCAGCACCACTAACGGATTCAGATAAGGACATTATTAAAGATAACCGAAATTATTTTAATGATATTCTACTTCGCTCTCTCCAGTTACCAAATTTATCATTCTTTGCCGGTAGTGGTACTTCTTTAGGGGAGGTAGGTGGTCCAAGCATGTGGGATCTGTGGGTTCAAGCTATGTGGAAGAACCCATCAGCAAAAAAAGATGATGTTGATTATGGCTGCCTGAAAGAAACGGCTTCTAATGTATGTGATAAAGTAAAATATTCTGAAAAAGAATATCCTAATATCGAACATTTCTTATCACAATGTGATGCTTATTTAGCATTTCATAACGATAAAATCGTGTCTGATTTTTTAAATGAAGTTAAGTCTATAATATTAGAACAATGTCAAAAATTCATAATTACGGGAAAAAGCAATTTATCATCATATATGATGTTATTGCAGAAAATGGCGAGACGTCGAGTAAGAGACCCTCGATTAAAAGTCTTTACCACAAATTATGATATGACTTTTGAAACATCTGCATCTGATCTTGGTATGATGGTAATTGATGGGTTTTCATATACGGGAAAAAGAAAATTCGATGGTAAATATTTTAATTATGATGTTATAAAAAGGGATGAGAATGAGCACGAATTTATAGAGGGTGTTTTTCAGTTATATAAACTACATGGTTCAGTTAGTTGGTCGAGAAGTGATGGTGGAATATATGAGAATAATGAGCCATCAGCAAGTTCTGCATGTTTAATTTATCCTGCAAAAGGAAAGTATCAGCAAGCATTTATACAGCCTCACCTTGAGTTGTTGTCAAGATTTCTTGATTCATTAAGGGTCAAAAATAGTTGCTTAGTGATTTCTGGTTTTGGGTTTAATGATGACCATCTTTCAGAACCTATTTACTCAGCTATAAAATCAAATCCTAGCCTGAGATTAATTGTTGCTGATTTTAAGTGCGCGACACACATTGAGAATGATGGGAGGAATGGCTCAAGTAAATATTGGAAACTCTTTTCAGAATTAGCATTGAATGGGTATGATATATTTTTCGTAAATGCCTCATTTAAGGATTTTGTTCGCTTGATACCTAACTTAAAAGCATTGACTCCTGCTGACCAGTTAGCAAAAGCAATAAAGCAAGCAGGGGGAGAACAATAGTGGAAAATCAAGATTTCATTTCTACAGGAATACTGCGTAGTGATCTAAAGGTTGGCGTTGTATCTTCGGTTTCAGCTCAGACGGTCAGAGTAAATCTGACTCATGCAGGAAGTGTAAGTGGAAGTTATATTCATGGAAATAGATATGGTAAAGGTGAGGTTGGTGAAATATTATTAATTGAAGGTCAGCAGTCAATCATTCTAGGTCGGATGATTGAAGTGAAACTACCTGAAAGAGATCGTAATGAGGTTTCTGAACGTTCAACAGGGAAAGATAATATTGATGCAATAGGCTACATACAACTACTTGGTTCTATTGATATATCAGATCTGAAAGTAGAGTCTGGTATAAAATCATTTCCTAGACTCGGGGATAGAGTTTTTTCTGCGCCATTAGAGTTTATCTCACTAATTCCTGAGTTAATAAATAAAGGAATTAATGAAGCAGATGATAATAACATTTCTATTAATTTAGGTGTGATTTCTGGTGGGATAGATAGTTTTGTTCGAGTTACTCCTGAGAAGTTATTTGGTAGGCATTGTGCTATCTTAGGGGCAACAGGAGGTGGTAAAAGCTGGACAACATCCAAGATCATAGAAGAATGTTCAAATTATAAAGGTTCAAAAATAGTTATCATAGATGCTACAAGTGAATATAGATCTTTTGATTCAGATAATGTCATCCACTATCATATTGGTAACCCCTTAAATTCTCATAATAATTCTATCGAATTTCGGATACCTCCAACTGATTTTGTTGAGTCAGATTTTATCGCAATGTTTGATCCTTCAGGTAAGGTTCAGGGACCAAAATTAAAAGAAGCCATCAAGAGTTTACGTCTAGTTACACTTGATCCAAGGATAGCAACTAATGGGGTTTTAATTAAAATAAATCAACCTAAAACAGATTACCGAAGGGCATTAAACACTAGTGGTAACTCCAAGTTGGTTGATAATCCATCCCAACCATTTGATGTGACAAAAATAATACCACAAATAATTCAAGAATGTTGTTGGGATAATCAAGATTCGTGGGGGGCGGCTAATAATGATCTTGGTTATTGCTCATCACTTCTTACTAGAATTCAGGCTGTCATTTACTCACCTTCTTTAAAGTCAGTATTTCATGGGGATGAAACTCTTAGTAGTCTTGGTGAGGTTTTTGATGATTTTTTAAATGGAGATAAAAGAGTTTTACGTCTTTGTCTTAGTGATGTTAGTTATGAGTTTTATGCCCGTGAGATATTAGCTAATGTTATAGGAAGAAAGTTGCTTACGTTAGCTAGATCTGAATCCTTTCGAAAGCAGCCATTATTAGTTATCGTTGATGAGGCCCATAATTTCTTAGGTAAAAGAGTTGGCTCAGAGGATCACTCAGTAAAGTTAGACGCATTCGAAATGATTGCTAAAGAAGGTAGAAAGTATGGCCTGAATATATGTCTTACAACGCAGAGGCCAAGAGATATTACTGAAGGGGTTTTAAGTCAAATTGGAACGCTTCTCGTTCATCGATTAACTAATGATCGAGATAGAGAGGTTGTTGAAAGGGCTTGTGGAGAAATTGACAGAGCTGCAGCAGCATTTTTACCCAGTTTAAAGCAGGGAGAAATTGCTCTTGTTGGCGTCGATTTTCCTATCCCTATGACAATACAGATAGGAAAACCGGTATATCCTCCAAAATCTGATTCTCCTAGTTTTCAAGATATTTGGAGCAAAAATTAATCAAATTTATATGGTGCGAGGTATTTTGGGGGTCAGATTGGTGGTCTATTTTATTTTTAATTAAAATTAATCCATGAAAATTAGTACATTATATGATAATGACGAGTCCGGCCTTCGCACCTTTCTCATTTTTATAAAAAATCAGCTCAGTGAAATATTTTAATTTTCTTGTATGTCTAATATTAACTCTTTCTTTCCCGCACAAAGGCCGCTGTGAGTGTTAATGGCGCTGGACCGTTAGCTCACGGGCCTGGCTTAAACTCTTCCTGCATCTCAGCCAGGTTCCTGAAGCGTACATACATATCCTGATAAATTTCACTATTTGCCATAACCCATATACTGCCACCACAAGCTCACCAACAATAAAAATAAGATAACTTTAAATAAAATCATAAAGTTAAAATAGACCGTTTACTAAACTGCCTATACCCTAATCCGCATGTGATAAACGGATATTGGACGGTTTATGGCTCTACATGGAAAGTTGATACTTAGCGGGGCTGATTACATACCGCTTACCTTTAATGGGATCGGCGTATTTATGGCCTTTTCTGGCAATGGTCTTTATAAGAACAAGGGCGCGTGTGGGATGATAATTAATGATGGCCCACTCCCTCCGGGAAAGTATTACATCGTAGACAGGCCAGCCGGAAGCAAGCTAAATCAGGTTAGGGCATGGGGTATCGACTTATTTAAAAGCACCTTCATGTATCACGTTGACCATTCTGAATGGTTCGGCCTGTACCGGGCTGACGGTATGATTGACGACACTACATTTTACAAGGGTATTTCCAGAGGTAGTTTTAGACTCCATCCGGGCCAACTTTCTGAGGGTTGCATAACCCTTGCTCACCAATCCGACTTCAACAGACTGCGCGACGCTCTTTTAAGAACAAAGAAAGAGAAAGTACCGGGTATAAATTTAGATTCATACGGCACGATTGAGGTAGTAGCAAATGGCTCGAACATTTGCCCGTAGATTAGCCAAGGTCGCCTACTTCCTGTTAATCCTGCTTGTTATTGGGCGTTCCTTGGGGGATCCGTACTTATGGGTTAGCCATGACTTTGGCTATTGGGTGGTACATCTGTTTTACGGTAACGAAGATGCAGGAGTTGAGAACATAGAAGACGTGTTTTTCTACATCGCATTTATTACCGAGATCGCAGCAGCAACAGCAATTTATCTCATAACGATGAAGTTGATCAGAAAAATAAGGAGCAAATGAAATGCCAATCCCTCCGTACATGTGGCTAAAAGACGATGGCGGCGCAGACATTAAAGGATCTGTGGACGTTAAGGATCGTGACGGTTCTATTGAGATTATCGGACTGAGCCACGGAATTAACTTACCTGTAGATAATGCCAACGGTAAGATTACTGGCACACGTCAGCATTCCTCAATGATGATTGAAAAGGAAGTTGATAGCTCGACCCCATATCTTTATAAGGCCGCTGCAACTGGTCAGACGCTGAAAAGTGCGGAGATCCGTTTTTACCACATCAACGACGCAGGGCAAGAAGTGGCTTATTACTCCGTCCTGATGGAAAACGTGAAGATTACAGGCGTTAACTGCGGTGTTCCTAACTGCAAACTTGCAGCCAATAACAAAATGAATCATATGGAATCAGTGGCTATACAGTACGAGAAGATTACCTGGAAGATTCACGACGGGAACGTTCAGTTTACTGATGCCTGGAGCGAGCGCCCAACAGCGTAAAGAAAGGAGGCTTTACTCCCCCCTCGATTATTTCAAAGCCCGTATGTAATCAAGTAAGGTTTTCAGTTGGCTACCTTTCATAGCCGCCCTTCAAGGGAAAACTCTTCTACTAAATTATTTCGCACATCCCGAGCATACCCGACGTAATACTTTACTGATGGGGATGCGTTTGTCTCAAAATACTCTATTTTCCCCGGAGAGCTAAATGAAAAATAACCGCTCCTGACCTATCAGGAGCGGTATTTATTATGTTCTCGCGGCTTTCCCCGCAATCACCCCAATAAACTCCCTTACCTGCTTCTGCTTACTCGCCGACAGCTTCTCCACCCGGCGCATCGCTTCTTCCAGCTCCGGTTCCGGCTCAATCGCCGTCAGCACGATGCAGCCCGCCATGACCCGAACCTCTACCTTTGCTCCCGTCGCGAACCCGGCCGCCTCCAGCCACTGGCCCTTCATAACGATAGCCGGAATACGGGTATAATCCGGAAAGCGGCTCGCATAGCTCACGGTAAGCTGGCGCTTATTTTTCATCGGCGCTTCTGCATCGAATGAATCTGCAATACAATCGGTCTCAGTCATAATTGCTATTCCCAATTAATAGTGATTGTGATGAGCGATGCGGACGTGTTGGCGCACATCCGCATCGCGCTAAATAACACCTGTAAATTTAACCAGTAGGGAAAGTAAAGTCCAGCGGATTATAAAACTTAATCAGCGTCTTCTGGCTTATTTTAAGAATTTGGGGATAATATTTAATCGTTATGTATATAGCGCATAAATAGAATAAATGAATAGATTTATTTTCTTATTAATAATTAAATGGCTTAGCGCTAAATATTATTATCAACCATCGGAAAAACGCCAGTCTCGCCACCCCAACTTACGAATAAAACCCGCCCGCCTCAGCGCTGATACCAGCCCGCCACCACTTCCGCCAGATCGTCCTCGACCGTATAAAAATAACAGGCCGGGATATTCAGCACCTCCGCCAACCGGCAGGCCAGCGCGAAATCCGGCGTGTGGATACCGCGCTCATACTGGTTCATCCGCGCGCTTGCCGTCGCCTCATCGATACCCGCGAGGATACCCAGCTTCTGCTGGGAAATTCCCGTCCTGAGACGCGCTTCTTTTAAACGGTGCGGCAGCATGATGATCCTGAAAGGCTGGAAACAGAATCACGATTCTGGAAGCTGTTAGTTGAAAATGCACTAAGTATTACTTAGTGTGGTGGTGAGAATATGAACGACTTCGCGCACACAAAGGAATGAATGAGATGAATAGAACCGATATGCATCCGGCTGATATTATTGAGCAATTGAAAAAACGTAACCTGTCGCTGGCGGCGGTGTCGCGCCAGGCGGGACTGAGTTCGTCAACGCTGGCCAACACGCTGTCTCGTCCCTGGCCCAAAGGGGAGTTCTTAATCTCCCAGTCGCTGGGGAATCGACCCTGCGGAAATCTGGCCGAGTCGCTACTTCGATCGGGAGGGTAACCCGATCGACAGAAAGAAACTGATTCGTACAAAGTTTTGAACGATCCGCTTGCGAAGGCGTGACGTGGATAGCTATTCGCAGGGCAGTACATCTGGCCACCGGCTAACGCCAGTAACTGGATGAATAAAGTGACAAGGGGAGGGGGCATCCCTGTGCCTCCATGCTACAGGGCGGCGGATATCATCGCCTTGCAGCCGGCAACCTAAGTCGCCAGCAGTTTTCAACCAGGGCATACTGACCGTGGGCAATGGCCAGCAGAGTCTGTACCTTATCGTAAGGATCGGATACCTACGAAGCGAGATGCCTACGGATATATCTAATCCACAGGCTTTTTTATTTCACAAAGAAGGTCATTTCAATGAGGATGCCGTAAAGCATTGGCAATAGCATCAGGCCCAGCAAATTGACCAGCGGCGGAAGCTGACGAATAAATAAAATGGGAAACATCAGGAAAACCACGATGATGGTGATGGGCAGGGTGCGCCACTCGCCGCGCCGTTGCCACAGCGCCCAGACGACCGGAATCACCAGGAAGGGCACGATAACCAGCATCCGCGTGGCCAGCGCATCCTTCCCCGGCCAGGCGCTTCCCCCTCGCAGAATACTGTAAAATGCCACCGCAATAATCGACACTGACGCCAGCCAGAAAAAGGCATGAACGTATTTATGGGCCGCTCCTCCGGCTTCAAACCGACGTTCGAGCGCCGGGTAGCCCCAGATAAAGGTGGCAACGACCGCTAGCATCAACCCGGACTGTAACGCCATCTTGGGTGATGCCTGGCCCGGCAGCCAGGCCGTATAGCCCCAGAACAGAATGGCAATAATTGCGCCCCAGCTTATCGCCAGTCCGGGCTTGTCGAGCTCGTTAAGAAGTTGGGGATTAAGCCGCTCCTGAAGATCTGGGTACTGCCGACGTATCTCGCTGGCCTGCTTCACTACTTGCTGCAAAAGATCGGGAATCAGCCTGACCCACCACCGAACAGGTGTGCCTTTTTCCGCCAGCAGGCGCCATTTCAGCTGTGCCAGGCGGCTACCGGCATAGCGCGCTGCCAGAGCTTGCCAGTAGTCTTCCTGTTCGCTATGGGTTATCTGTTCTTCAAGCGCGAAGATAGCCCAGTCGGGAAGTTGAGACGAGTGGTAGCGGTCAATCTGCCAGTCCATCACCGCGGAAACTTCATTTAACAAACTACGATTAAGCCCCGGCTGCTCGCTTAGCGATTCGGCCAGCATCAGGCTAAAGGCCTGCCTGGCCGCAAGCGCATCGTGTATTTCATTATCAAGATACTCGTGCAGTTCGCCCAGCCCGCTAAGCTCGTCGCTGATTAATAACGTGGCAAGCCGTTGGGCGCGATGCCACAGAACGTCCCTGCTCCAGCTCGCTTCCGGCAGCGCCGGCTGTTCCAACGTCAGCGAATGAGCATATGCCGCCATCGGCGTTGGCTCAGGCTCTTCCCGCGCCACGGTTTCCTCTTCGGGCAGAGTGATGAACGAACTGGCATAGCGTTTAGCGCTATCAAACGCTTCGCGCAACTCCTGAAATCCCTGCGGGTCGTCAGCCGGCCGCCGTTGCTTTAATTCTCGAGCATAGGCGCGGCGGATCTCCCGTTCGTCCGTTGTGGGTTCAATGCCGAGTACATCCCAAATTGTCGCCATCGTTAAAATCCATTATTAAACTGATCCAGTACCCGGCTCAGCTCATCCTGTGCCGAAGTGATTAAACGCAAATCCTGTTTTTCCAGCGCTTGTTCGAACTGCGTGGCGTAGTAATCAATAATCTGCCGATTTTCACCCAGCGCTTGCTCATAACGCTTCGCGGCTTCTGCGAGCAGCTGGCGATTCGCCGGGAGATCTCGCGGGTGTTGCTTCAGCGCGTTGAGCGCCTGCAGACGCAGGGCAATTTCTTCTGCACTCAGCGTTCCCGGCGCCTTCTCGATGACCATCGTCGAGGCGGCCCCCTGGCCGCTGACTGTGCACGCCACTTCCAGGATACCGTCCAGGGTATAAGTGAAGCGTACGTCTATGCTGACTTCGCCCGCCTTACGAACCGGAACTTTAACGGACATTCTGTCGAGTAGCAGATTATCGCTGACTTTACGCGACTCTCCTTGATAGACCTCAATCTCAATCTGGCGCTGGTTATCGCTCATGGTGCTGAAGGTCTGCATCACACTCACCGGAACAAATGCATTGCGCTCGATAAGCGGGGAGAAAAACCCTTCTTCTATTTTATCGCCGCTACGTCGTGCCACCGCGATCCCAAGCGAATAGGGCATCACGTCGGTCAGGACAATATCATCCAGGGCGCGGTCCTGCGCGATTAAGCCCGCCTGAACGCCGGCACCGAGCGCGACAACTTCATCGGGATTCAGCTCACTACGCGGAAACCGGCTGAACATGCGGGCCACCAGCTGGCGTACCAGCGGCATTCGCGTGGCTCCCCCCACCATAATCACGTGATCGAGCTGACTGACGTCAAACTGCGCATCCTGCAGCGCCTGAAGCACCGGCTTTTTGAGCTTCGCCAGCAGCGGACTACAGCACTCATGGAACGTGTGTTCATCCAGCTCCCAGCGGTACCCCGTCCCGGCGTGCATCAGCTCTACGCTGGCGATATCCTGGCTACTGAGCCTTTGCTTCAGCTCTTCGGCCTGTTGGGTGAGGGCCGCTGACAGCTCGGGGTGGTCCGGCGTCAGCTCAGGATAACGGCTTATCATCCACTGGCGTACCGCCTGGGTAAAATCGTCGCCGCCAAGCCAGGCGTCGCCGCTGCTGGCCCGCACCTCAATCACGCCGTCAAACATATCGACAATCGAGACGTCAAACGTGCCGCCGCCAAGATCAAAGACCAGGAACTTTTGCTCTCTGGCATCGGCGAGGCCGTAGGCCAGCGCCGCCGCCGTGGGCTCATTGAGCAGGCGCTCGACCTTGAGTCCGGCCATCTGTCCGGCGGCTTTAACCGCCTTGCGCTGCGAGTCGTTGAAATAAGCCGGCACGGTAATCACCGCGCGCGTGATGGGGCAGCCTAGCGCCACTTCGGCGTCGGTTTTTAATTTACGCAGCACTAATGCGGAGAGCTCTTCGGCGCGAAATGGTCTGGCGCCGAGAGTGAACACTTTGTCTGTGCCCATGTAGCGCTTGAAGCTGGCGACGGTCAGATGAGGATGGCTAACCAGCCTGGCTTTTGCGGCTTCGCCTATCAGCAAATGGCCTTCGTCATCAACGCCCACAGCGGAGGGCGTCAGGCGTTCGCCTTGAGCGCCGGTAATGAGCGCGGTCCCTTGTTCGCTAAAATATGCAACGGCACTGTTTGAAGTGCCAAGATCGATACCGATTATCGGTGAAGAATTGCCTGTCATCGCCTTATCCCTGACATGTATAACTGACCGTTTTCTTTAATGACCTGATGCGCAATGCGCCAAAAGATTATAGGTAATGGCTGGCTTTTGGGCTTCGTTTTTTAAACCCATGCTATCGCCGCCGCCCGACAAGGATTATTGGCCAACCCGTTCGCCGGAACCTGCGGCCGTTTTCGTCCCTAAACGGCTGCGTGCCTGATGTGGAATGCAACATCAACACCAGGCGATGACGCAAATTTTCGGGTAGGACGCGCGTTTTTTATGGCGATACGCGCCAGTGGTCGTAATAGATATGCTCGATCTGGAGATTGGTGTCTTCCTTATCCCCGGTCAGGCAGTAGGCAATCGTGCCGGCGAAGTTGAAAGCCACTCCCAATCCTTTGCCGCTAATCAGGTTACCATCTTTTATCACGTCCCGATCGACATAGACCCCGTCCGTTACGTTTTGCCAGAGGTCCCCTGAACAGACGTAGCGCCGGCCTTTTAGCAGCTTATTACCTCCGAGCACGCGCGCCGCGGCGGAACAGATAGGGCAGATCAGTTTTCCGGCGTCGTCATGCCGGCGGATAAACTCGATGACCAGCGGATTCGCGGCCAGACTTTGCGTGCCCTGCAGGCCGCCGGGGATGACCACCGCATCGAATAATGTATCCATGCTCCTTTCCAGAAGCGTATCTGCAAACATGCGTATATTGTGGTAGCTACGCACCTCCAGCATATCCTGACAGGACAGCATTTTTACATCGATCTTCATACGGTGCAGGATATCTATCACCATAACAGCTTCTGCTTCTTCAAAGCCTGGTGCCAGCAGGACGGCGACGCTCTTAGTCATACTCTCTCCATTAAATTAGCAATGAAAATCATGGTTGGTTGAGAGTAACAAATAACCTCTTTATTATGAAACGTTGTTTCATTAACTGGCGAGATTGCCAGTAGCGCGAGTAGTGCTCGCCTGTCTTCATATTTGTTAGCCGGATAACGACATTTTTTACGTAGGTGTAATAGGCGCCCTCGACCTCACTGGACGCATTATAGAATGGTCTTGTTTAGCGCGGACAGCGAGGCTTCATTGCCCAATACGCCCCTACAAAATCACGCTGCCAAAGTTCAGCGGGTTGCGCATCACGTGGGCCAGGGTATGTAAATTTTCAGTGCAGACTTCCCGCGACCAGGCGCCGCCGAGGCAAATACGTATGGCGTCCGGCGGGTTGTTATCGGTACAGAACGCGGCGCTGGAGACGGCGCTGACCCCGAGATCGCGCAGTTTCACCGCCATTTCCGCAGGGTTCCAGTTAAAATGCCGGGGGAGCTGCAGCCAGAGGTGGAAGCCCTCCGGGGTTGCCCGATAGCTGAACTCCTTGAGAATATCTGCGGCTATTTTCTGGCGGATCGCCGATTCGGCGCGCACCGACTGCAATACCCGATCCGCCGTCCCCTCCTGAATCCACTGCGCGGCCAGGGCGTTGGTCAGCGGGCTGGCCATGACGTTCAGCGCCCGCAGCGCCCCCGCCAGCAGCTGCGTATTACGCTTGCCCGGACCTTTAATAAACGCCGTGCGCAGCCCGGGGCCGAAGCACTTCGACATTCCGGTGAGATACCAGGTCAGTTCGGGAATCAGCTCGCTGAAAGAGGGGATATGCCGGGTCGCCAGCGCGGCGTACGCCTCATCCTCGATCACCGGGATGCTGTAGCGTAGCGCGACGTCCGCCAGCGCCTCGCGCCGGCGTAACGGCAGGGTCAGGGTGGTCGGGTTTTGGATCGTCGGGTTGACGTAGAGCGCGCGAATATTGCCGGTCTGGCACTGATGTTCAAACGCGCGCGGCAGCGGGCCGTCCTCATCGCAGGGGAGGGATTGCAGCGTAATATTCAGCTGGCTGGCGATGGCTTTCAGCCCGGGATAGATTAAATCGCTGACGCACACGCTGCCGCCGTGGCGACACAGCAGCGTCAGCAGCCCCACCAGCGCGCTGTGGATCCCCGGCGCGACCAGAATCTCGTAGATGCTGACCGGCGGCAGCTGCTTCTCCAGCCACACTTTCGCCATCGCTTTATCATCCGCCTGGCCGCCAAAATCCTGGTAGCGCAGCAGGCCCAGAATATTTTTCTGGGTAAATAGGTTAATGGCCCCTGCGGCGATCGCCTGCGCCAGCTCTTCTCCCGGCTCAATCGGCGAGTTCATGGTCATCTCATAGCTGCTGCCGCCGCTGAGCGGCACCGAGGGCACCTTGCCGCGGATAAAGCTCCCCAGCCCCGGACGAGAGTCGATCAGCCCGCGCCGCCTGGCTTCGGCGTAGCCGCGGGTCGCCGTGGTGTAGTTCATCGCCAGCAGGACCGCCAGATCGCGTAGCGGCGGCAGGCGGTCGCGGGGCTGAAACTCTCCGCTGTTGATACCATCGGCAATGATATCGGCAATCAGCAGGTAGGCCGGGCGCGCCGTATGCTGCTGTTGATGGGTTTTCCAGCGGTTGGCGATTTTGTTCAGCATGGGGATCCCCTGAAAAGAGCGGCAAAGAGGGACACTATTCCCTGTTGTCGGGTGCTATGCAATCATATTTACTATTGATTGCATCATTGATTGCAGAATGATTTTGATTGTGTGCATTTATGGTGCAAAAAGGCATCAAATCGGTGCGTTTACCGCGCCGGTGTCCACCTCGCCGACGATAAAGGCGGCGCGACAGGCCACGATAAAATTTTTTTAGCGCACAATTTGAGCAATTGATAGGTCATTGATTGCATCCCCACGATCGCCCGCTGGCACGGCGCTTGCTCCACTCCCATGGCATCACCTGCAGATGTGCCATAACGGGGAGAGAGACTCCCCCCATAACTATCGGGAGAAGAGCGCTATGCCAAAAGTTACATTACCCGCCCACCAGACCGGTGATTTCTTTGTCGATTATGAAGAGAAAGTCTTTGAGGACGTGAAGGCCGAGCCGGGGCAGAAGGCGCTGGTGACGTTCCACACCGTCGCCTTCGAAGGTTCGATCGGCTTCGTCAATATGCTGCAGGCGACCCGCCTGCAGCGCAAAGGTTTCGCCACCTCCATCCTGCTGTATGGCCCGGGGGTGATGCTCGGCGTGCAGCGCGGGTTCCCCACCCTCGGCGCCGAGGCTTTCCCTGGCCATCAGAACTACGCCAATCAGCTGACGAAGTTTATGTCCGAAGGGGGGAAAGTCTACGCCTGCCGCTTTGCCCTGCAGGCGCTGTACGGCCACGGCGAACCCTCTCTGCTGGAAGGTATTCGCCCCATCAGCCCGCTGGATGTGCTCGATCTCAAACTGCTCCACGTGCGGGATAACGCGGTCATCATCGACACCTGGACGATGTAAACGGAGGCGCATGATGGCTGAATCACGCATTATTCGCGCGGCGGCAGCCCAGATTGCACCGGACCTTCATGAGGCCAGCAGGACGCTGGCCCGGGTTCTGGAGGCAATCGACGAAGCTGCGGAGCAGGGGGCGGAGATCATCGTTTTTCCGGAGACGTTTGTCCCCTACTACCCCTACTTCTCGTTTATTACCCCGGCGATCAGCGCGGGAGCCGCCCATCTCAAGCTGTATGAACAGGCCGTCGCGGTGCCGGGGCCGATCACCTGCGCCGTCGGCGAGCGCGCGCGCCTGCGCGGCATCGTGGTCGTACTGGGGGTGAACGAACGCGATCGCGGCACGCTCTACAATACCCAGCTGGTTTTCGATGCCAGCGGCGAACTGGTGCTCAAGCGGCGCAAAATCACGCCGACCTACCATGAACGCATGATCTGGGGGCAGGGAGACGGCGCCGGGCTGAAGGTGGTGGATACCGCCGTCGGTCGGGTGGGCGCCCTGGCGTGCTGGGAACACTACAACCCGCTGGCGCGCTATAGCCTGATGACGCAGCACGAAGAGATCCACTGCAGCCAGTTTCCCGGCTCGCTGGTCGGCCCCATTTTCGCCGAGCAGATGGAGGTCACGATTCGCCACCATGCGCTGGAGTCCGGCTGCTTTGTCATCAATGCCACCGGCTGGCTGAGCGAAGAGCAGATCGCTGAACTGACCCAGGATCCCGCCCTGCAGAAGGGGCTGCGGGGAGGTTGCCACACCGCCATCATCTCGCCGGAGGGTCGCCATCTGGCGCCGCCGCTGACCGAAGGCGAAGGAATACTGATTGCCGATTTGGATATGGCGCTCATCACCAAACGCAAACGGATGATGGATTCGGTCGGACACTACGCCCGCCCGGAATTGCTGAGCCTGCGTCTGGATAATACGCCGGCCCGCTATGTCGTGACGCGTGAAGCAGAACCCGAAACCGGAGGAGGTCGCGATGCAGAACATACCGTCCACTCGCCAACAGCTGATTACTGAGCTGCTGACCCAGGGGGTTAACGTCATTAACCCCCAACAGGAGCACGTCAGCCGCCACGGCGGCGCCGGGCCATCGGATCATCAGGCGATGAACGTTGACGGCGTGACGGTGATGGTGCCGATATACACCCACGCCGCCCATCGCTCGCCGTGGCAGGTGAAGCATGAAGCGTCCGGCGCCTCGCGGCTGTTTAACAACGCCATCCCGGTGCGGGAGATAAGCTTCGCCAGCAAACCCAGGTTTTACGATCGGCAAACGGCGGACGGGATCCCCTATTCGCAGATTGCCACCCTGCACGGCACCGACGTGCTGGCGACCACCGTATTACAGACCTGTATTCGCTATGAAAATCGGGCGAAGGCCTGCCAGTTCTGCGCCATCGGCCAGTCGCTGGCCGCCGGGCGCACCATTGCCCGGAAAACGCCGGAGCAGCTGGCCGAAGTGGCGAGGGCGGCGGTGGAGCTGGACGGGGTAAAACACATGGTGATGACCACCGGCACGCCGTCGGGCAGCGACCGCGGCGCGCGCATTCTGGTGGAAAGCGCCCTCGCTATTAAAGCCGCGGTGGACCTGCCGCTGCAGGGGCAGTGCGAGCCGCCGGGGGACGCGAAGTGGTTTACGCGGATGAAAGAGGCCGGTATCGATGCGCTGGGGATGCACCTGGAAGCGGTGACGCCGGAGGTCCGCGCGCGCATCATGCCGGGCAAAGCGCAGGTCAGCGTCGAGCAGTACCTTGAGGCTTTCGCCGACGCGGTGGCGGTCTTCGGGCGCGGGCAGGTCAGTACCTATATTCTCGCCGGCCTGGGCGATACGCCGGAGGCTATTCTGTCGCTATCGCAAACGCTGATTGGTCTGGGTGTCTATCCGTTCGTCGTGCCCTTCGTGCCGATCGGCGGTACGCCGCTGGAGCACCATCCGGCGCCGGACAGCCGGTTTATGTCCTCGATTTTGCAACCTCTGGGCCAGATGCTGAACCAGGCTCAGCTGCGGTCCAGCGATATCAAAGCCGGCTGCGGCCGCTGCGGCGCCTGCTCGTCGCTCTCCAGCTTTGAACAGGCGACGGCCTAAGGAGCGCGCGATGAACGAGTACGCCGGATATACCATTAAATGGGTCACGCTGCCGTGGGAGCGCGAGAAGGCCTATGCGCTGCGTCGGCAGGTCTTTTGCCGCGAGCAGGGCCTGTTCGCCGATGACGATCGCGATGAGATCGACGGCCACGCCCACCTGCTGGTGGCGCTGGGCTGCGTGGCCGGCTGGCACGACCGGGTGGTCGGCACGGTGCGTATCCACCAGCTGTCGCCGCGGGTCTGGCTGGGGTCGCGGCTGGCGGTGGACGCCGCCTATCGCCGTCAGGGGCAACTGGGGCCGACGCTGATCCGCCTCGCGGTATGCAGCGCGCACGCCCTGGGCTGCGACGCCTTTTATGCCCAGGTCCAGCATCAGAACGAGCCGCTGTTTCGCCGCATGCACTGGCAAACCCTGGAGTGGCTTGAGCTCCGCGGCGTCAAACATGCCCGGATGCAGGCTGATTTAGCTTTTTACCCGCCCTGCGACGACCCCCAGAGCGGGATGGTGATTCATCGCGCGCGGCCTCAGCGAACCGCTGACGCTGCGGCCTTTCTGACGGAGGTGCGGGTATGAATCCGAGCCTGCCGGCGCTGATCGCGCGGCTACATGCCTTTAGCGGCATTGCGCATAAGCGCGATATCCAGCAGGTGGCGCGCGAGCTGCGCGACGCCTGGCCCAATCCGTCTCCCAACGGCGATGATTGCGCGCTGATCCCGGACGGCAGCGGCTACAAGCTGCTGGCGATTGAGGGGTTTATCAACCGTTTTGTAGAGGAGGACCCGTGGTTTGCAGGCTGGTGTGGGGTGATGGTCAACCTGAGCGATATCGCCGCGATGGGCGGGCGCCCGCTGGCGGTGGTCAACGCCCTGTGGGACGAGGCGCAGCCGCACGCGGCGCAGATCTTACGCGGGATGGCCGCGGCCTCGCGCGCCTATCGGGTGCCGATCGTCGGCGGACATACCAACCTGCGCAGCGAGCGGCCGCAGCTGGCCGTGGCGGTGCTCGGCGAAACGGCCAGCCCGCTCAGCAGCAGCGCGGCGCGGGCCGGCCAGACGCTGATGGTCGCCATCAATCTGCAGGGAGCCTGGCACCCGCCGGGAAATAACTGGGACGCGGCGACCCGCGCGGATCCCGCCGAACTGCGTCGGGCGCTCGCGCTGCTGCCGGAGCTGGCCGCCGACGGGAGCCTGCGGGCGGCGAAGGATATCAGCCAGGCGGGGCTGGCCGGGACGCTGACGATGATGCTGGAGAGCTGCGGCCTCGGCGCCGAGGTGGCGCTTGAGCAGATCCCGATCCCGGCGGATATCGACCTGGAGCAGTGGCTGTGCGCCTTTCCCAGCTTCGGCTTTCTGCTGGCGGTGGACGAGGCGCGTTGCCACGAAGTGGCCCGGCGGTTTGCCGACTGCGGGATCGCCTGCGCCGCAGCGGGGCGTTTTACCCATGAGCAAAAGCTGATCCTGAGCTACCGGGAGCAGCGCGCGTGTTACTGGGATCTGACGCAGCAGCCGTTTACCGGCATGACTCACCAATAGAGGAACAGACAATGCCTGCAATGCATTTTGTGGTGCGCTGGCCCGACGGCAGCAAAGACACCTGCTATTCGCCGTCAACGGCGATCGAGAAATACCTGTTGATCGACCATCCCTACGCGCTGAATGAGTTTGTACAGGTGGCCACTAGCGCGCTGGACGAAGCCAGCGAAAGGGTCAAAGCGAAGTTTGGCTATTACTGCTCCAGCGCGCAGGATCAATCGGCGGCGATCGTGCAAAAGGCGGCGCAGTTCGGCCCGGAGCAGAGAGTCACGGTAGAAAAAATCACCCCCATTACAGCCTGACGTTAACCGAGAAAACGATGAATACGAACTCCTATCCTGTCGTCATTATTGGCGGCGGTCAGGCCGGTCTTGCCATGAGCTGGAGCCTGACGCAAAAAAACATCCGTCATATTGTGCTGGAACGCCATCGTCTGGCCTGGGCCTGGCGGGAGCAGCGCTGGGATAACTTCTGCCTGGTGACGCCAAACTGGCAGTGCAGGCTTCCCGGCTTCCCTTATGACGGCGACGATCCCCACGGCTTTATGCTGCGGGACGACATTGTGGCCTACGTCGAACGCTACGCCAGGAGCTTCAACGCCCCGCTGCGCGAAGGGGTCAACGTCCAGCGCGTAGTGAAGCGCGACGGTGGTTTTACGCTGTTTACCTCCCTCGGCGAGCTGCAGGCCGACCAGGTGGTGGTCGCCGTGGGGAACTATCATCGCCCACGCTTTCCGGATCTCGCCGCCCGGCTCCCTGAGCGCATTGCGCAGATCCATTCCGCCCACTACAAATCCGCGCAGCAGCTGCCGGAAGGGGAGGTGCTGGTGGTGGGTTCGGCGCAGTCCGGCGCGCAAATTGCCGAAGATTTACACCTCGCGGGGCGTCGGGTGCATTTATGCGTCGGCAGCGCGCCGCGGGTGGCGCGTTTTTATCGCGGCCGCGACGTGGTGGAGTGGCTGGACGATATGGGCCACTACCGCCTGACGGTCGACGATCATCCGCAGGGTGAAGAGGCCCGACGCAAAACCAATCACTATGTGACCGGGCGCGACGGCGGGCGCGATATTGATTTACGCGCGTTTGCGCTCCAGGGGATGCGGCTGCACGGGCGTCTGCTGGAGTATGCCGATGGAAAACTGCACACTGCCGACGACCTGCGGGCCAACCTTGACGGCGCCGACGCCGCCGCGCAAAAAATTAAAGACAGCATCGACGCCTGGATTGCCCGGCAGGGCATTGATGCCCCGGTCGAGGCCCGATATCAGGCGCCGTGGCAGCCCGAGTCCCCTGCGGAGCCGATCGATCTGAGGGCGATTTCGGCCATTATCTGGGCGGTAGGCTTCCACACCGATTTCAGCTGGATCGAGGCCCCGGCCTTCGATGAGAAAGGCTATCCGCGGCATCGGCGCGGCGTGTCGGTTGAGCCAGGCCTCTATTTCCTTGGGCTGCCCTGGCTCTGGACCTGGGGATCGGGGCGTTTCGAAGGCGTAGGCGATGACGCCCTGTGGCAGGCGGACATTATCGCCCGCCGTGCCGGGCATATCGCCGCGCGGGAGGTTATCGATGCGAACAGCGCAGAGTGATGATGATCCCTTCCTGCGCGACTTCTGGCGGGAAGAGGCTGCGCGGCTGTACTGGGAAACGGATTTTACCGGGGTAGTGGAAAACATCGACGGCGGCCCGCGCTGCCGCTGGTTTACGGGCGGGCGCACCAATCTCTGCTTTAACGCGCTGGATCGCCATTTATCCGCGAAGGGGGAGAAGTGCGCCATTATTCATCGTGATTATCTCGGGCAAACGCACCGGCTTAGCTATCGCGAGCTTTGGCAGCAGGTCAACGCCCTCAGCAGCATGATGCAAAGCTGGGGGGTGAAGGCTGGGGAGCGGGTGCTCATCGCTCTGCCGATGACGCCGCTGGTGGCGGTCGCCATGCTGGCGTGCGCGCGCATTGGCGCGGTGCATGTCGTGGTCTATTCCGCCGTCACCCATGAAGCCCTGATGCAACGCATTGCCGCCAGCCAGCCGGTGCTGCTGTTGCATAGCCGCGAGCCGCGCGGGCGTAAGGCATTGCCCGTGATTGACGAGCGGATGGCCGGCCTGCGGGTGGTGGATGTCCACAGCCAGGCGTTTGGCGAGCGGTTGGCGCGGCATCGCGGCCGCGTCGTACCCTGTACCTGGCTTGCGGCCTCCGCGCCTTCGCATCTGCTGTTTACGTCGGGGACGACGGGGGTGCCGAAAGGGATCGTCCGTGATACGGGCGGCTATGCCGTGGCGCTACTGGCCAGCCTTGCGCATCTCTTCCGGCTACGGGACGACGAGATTTTCTTTACCACCGCCGATGCCGGATGGGTGACCGGGCACAGCTACGGCATCTATGGGCCGCTGCTGGCGGGGCTGACGACGGTGCTCTGCGAGGTTAACTCGCCGGGAGAATACTGGTGGCAGATGGTGGAAACGCTCGGCATCACCCGGATGCTGACCATTGCCGGGGCGATCCGCATGGCCCGGCGGCAGGGCAGGCCGCGCGCCGATCTGACCTCGCTGCGCACGCTCTATCTTGCCGGCGAGCCGCTGGATAACGCCACCGATGAATGGGTGGCTTCGCAGCTGGGGGTGCCCTGCGAAAATCATTACTGGCAGACCGAATCCGGCTGGCCGCTGCTGGCCGGCTCCGGCAGCGCGCTCTCGCCGGTGTTCACCCGCGCGGTTGAGGTGGTTCATCCCGCCAGCGGGAAAACCTGCGCGTCGGGTGAGGCGGGCATGCTGGTGATTAACGGCACGCTTGGCCCCGGAGGGATGTCGACGCTGTGGCAGAATGATATCCAGCACGACCAGTACTACTGGTCGTATTGGCATCGGCAGTGGCGCTATGCCACCCACGATTGTGCGATAAGGGTTGGCGAGCGGATAGTTATCCAGGGACGGATGGATGACGTGATGAATATCGGCGGCAAGCGCATCGCCACCGCAGAGATAGAAAACGCTCTGATGGGGCTGGAGGGGATTGTCGAGGTGGTCGCCGCCGGGACGGCGCACTACCTGCTGGGGGAAATGGTGGCGCTGTTCGTGGTCACCGATATGGCCGACCCTGCGCAGCAGGCCGCGCTTAAAAAAAGCATTTGCGCCCGGCTGGTGGCGAGATGCGGCCGCTTTGCCGTGCCGCGGCGCATCCACTTCACCTCGGCTCTGCCTAAAACTTTCTCCGGGAAGGTGATGCGCCGCATGCTGGCGTAGAAGCGGCGGGCGCCTTGTGCTTCACCGCCGCGCCTCTCTGAGATCGAAACGAATCGGGAGCGTCACGCTGAACGACGGCTGTCCCGCCCGGATATCATCCGGCGGCGGAGGCAGCGGGGCGGCCCGCTTCGCCAGCTGCTCCGCTTCCCGGTCCAGCGAATCCACCCCGCTTGAGCGGAGTAACTTCGCCGTCAGCACGTTGCCCTGGCGATCCAGGGTGATGCTGATATACACCACCCCCTGTCGCTGCTGCCGGAGCGCCACGGCGGGGTAGCGCTTAAAGCGGCTCAGGTGCGCCAGCAGCTGCCCGCTCCAGTCTGAGCTCATCTGGTTCGATTGCGGCGCCGCCATGTTCTGCGGCGCCGCGACCTGCTTATCGTTCATCGAGGGCGGCGCGCTGGTATCCGCTGCGGCAGACGTTTTTGACGGCGTCACCTCCCGTTCAGCCGTTGTTTTAGGCGGCGTCGGGTCTTTGCGTTTAGCGGGCTTGCTTTTCTTTATCTCCGGGGATGTTTTCGGCTCCGTGCCTTGCGGAGCCTGGGTCAGCGCTGGCCTGGTCTCCTCTGTCACCTCCTCCTTCTGCGCCACAGGCTGGCTGCTGGGTAGGGCGTGCGTTTGCTGCACTCCGGTCGGCATTTTCTCCGGGCTGGCGACGGATTGCGCCTGAGTGGCCATCATTAACACCACCATTGGCGTGGCCGCCGGCAGCGGCGGCGGCGGGCTGGACTGATAGCAGAGCCAGCCCAGCAGCATCACGTGAAGGAGCAGCGTCAGCAGACCTGCGAAAGTCCACCGCCTTCCCGCGCCGCGTTCCCATCCCTGCGGGAAAAAGGGGTCAGCAGACAGTGCGTTTTTATTTAACATGGAAAAGTCACCACCGGTACAGGAGAGCAGGCCGTCGCGAGCGTGATGCCGCAACGTTAATCAGAGTCGGATAATAGACAGGACACTCTGCCCGGCCGGAAAGGGCACTGCTGGCGGAAAGAACGAAATATAACGCCATAAAAATATCATTATCAGAGTAAAGGACTTCAGGAGACGCTGACAAAGTATTTTGACAGATAGTTTATCTGTACCGGCAGGCTGTCAGGCAGCGAATCAAGAATGCGGTCGGTGTTATTGAGCGGGAAAACTCCCGACAGTCGCAGATTAGCGACCTCCGGCCGGTAGCGGATATAGCCGCGGCGGTAGCGGGCCAGCTCGTCGAGGAAATCTGCCAGCCGCATATCATCGGCCACGATCAGCCCTTTTAGCCAGGCCGGTTCCGCCGGCACCCGGTGTAACGGGCTATACCCGCGTTCATTGAGCCACAGACCATAGCCCGCATTGACGGTCACGCTCTGGCTGCCTGCCGCCGGACGGGCGCTCAGCTGGCCGCGATACACCGCAATATCGCTCTGCGTATCGCCCAGCCGGATCGCGAAGCGGTTGTTGTGCGCGATGAGCTCGCCCTGCGGCAGCTGCAGCCGCAGTAACCCGGCGTTTTGCGGCGACGTCACCATCATTTCCCCGTTCAACAGCGCCACCCGCTGGCCGTCGTCGTGGGAGGCGACATTGACCGCCGTTTGCGTGTTCAGCATCAGCTGCGTGCCATCCGCCAGGGTCACATTTTTCTGTTCGCCGATCGCCGTGCGATAGTCCGCCAGCCAGGGCCGCCAGAGGCTGTTCCCGGCGCCGATCCCCACCGCGCCGGTCAGCCCGACGACGGCAATACTCTTCAACAGCCGGCGGCGCTGGGGGTTGGCCAGACGGGACAGGCTCTGCTGCGCGGCCATGCCATTAAGCAGGGAAAAGCCGGAGGAGAAGGCGCCGATCTGCTGCCAGGCCTGGGCATTTTCCGGCCGCGACTGATACCAGCGCTGCCAGTTTTCCCGATCCTCCTGGCTGGCGTCTTCCGACATCAGCTGCGTCAGCCAGATGGCGGCTTCGCGGGCGCTTTGTTCATTGAGAGTGGATGAAGGACTCATGCTGGTATCAACACGCCGCTATTACGATGATAAGGCAAAGAAACATTGCAGATTCGCGCGTTGCAAATACTGTTTGACCGAGCTGGCGGAGACCCGCAGCCGCTCGGCAATATCGCAGTAGCGCATGCCCTGCAGATGGGCCAGCAGGAACGCTTCGCGCACCGGCGCGGGCAGGCCGTCCAGCGCCTGGTCCAGCTTTTCCAGCATCTCGATCGTCTGCAGACGGATTTCCGCCGACGGGGATTCGGCCTCCGGCAGCTCGCTCAGGGCCTGCAAATAGCGCTCCTCAATGTGCTTGCGCCGGTAATAGTTGGCTACCAGCCGGCGCGCCACCGTGGCTAAGAAGGGGCGGGGATGGCGAATGGTCGTAAGCTGCGGGCTGAGCAGGATGCTGATAAAAGTATCCTGCGCCAAATCTTCGGCATGCCAGGCGCAGCCGACCTTTTGCCGCAGCCAGTGGCACAGCCAGCCGTGATGTTCACTATAGAGCTGCTGGGCAAACCCGTTAGCGATTGCAATATCTTTCCTTGCCATTCGGCACACCAAACATGATAGCTTTAAATGAAAATAAGAATCATTACTAATTAAGATAATGTAAGTTATGTGTCAAGAGATTGCTGATTATTTACATTACGCCGGGGATTCAGGAGGGGGGAAGCAGGGGAGCCGACGGCTCCCCATGGGTAAAACGTCAGAAACGCTGGCTGACGCTGAATTTAATATTCCGCCCGACGCCGGACACGGATTCGCCCAGGTAGGGGTAATATTCGTGGTTGAACAGATTGTCCACCGCCACCCGGGCTTCAAACCCTTTCAGCGCCGTGGGCTGCCAGGAGGCGAACAGGCCGTGCAGGGAGTAGCCGGCGGTTTTCGGCAGCGCCCATACGGAGGCGAGCGGATCGCCGTCGGCCGGCGAACGGTCCTGTTTACGCACAAAGTCGCCGGTCCAGCCAAACGCCGCATCCCATTGCGGTACTTTTATCCCCAGCACCGCGTGCGCGGTGACCGGCGGAATTTCCGCAATCCAGGTCTGGTTGCCCCAGGGATCGCGCGGGGAAGCATCGCGCTTACCGCGGATCGCGGAGTACGCGAAGCTGCCGAACACCCGATCGCTATCGTAGAATGACTCAATTTCCACGCCTTCAATGGTATAGCCCGGCAGGTTACGGTAGTTCGACAGCGGCTGGCCGCACTCCCCTCCGCTTCTGACGGCGTCGCACAGCACCCCGCGACGATAGAAGATTTCATCCTTGCCGCGGTTACGGAACAGGGTCGTACGAATTTGCAGGCTGTCTTCTGCCGTCAGTAAGTTGTTGAAATCCAGCACCGCGCCTAGCCGAATTCCGGTAATACGCTCCACCTTCAGATTACGGCTGGTGCCGGGAACGCTGGAGCTGGCTGACTGAACTTCGTACTGTTCATCAATGACCGGCGCGCGCCAGGTGCGGCTTATGTCCGCAAACAGCGACAAGTTGGGCGTGGCTTTCCAGATAGCCCCCAGGTGCGGAGACCAGCCGGTGTAGGTGACGCTGCTGTAATCATGCCCGGCGGCAGGATCGCTATCGTTATAGCGCGGCGCGCGGTTTGGCTGGCCCGTGTTGGTGACGTGATCGAAGCGCACGCCGGGCGTAACGGTCAGGCTACCGAAGCTGACCGCATCCTGCAGATAGGCGCTGCGGGTTTCCTGCTCGCCCGCCGGCATATAGTAGGGCTGGAAATAGCCGTAGTTGTAGCTGGCGCTATTTTTCTGCGCCGGATAGTACATCAGCGTATCGCGTTTATGCTTATGCCAGCGCACGCCAAACAGCAGCTTATGATCGAGCGGGCCGCTGCTAAAGCGGCTCTCGTTGTTCATATCGAGCTGCTGATCGACATAGCTCACCCAGCTCTCGTTCCCCAGAGAACCCAGATAGCTGTACTGTGACGCGGAGTCCGGCCGTTTATCATGCTGTTCGGTTTTCGAGTGGGCGTAAGATACCGTCAGGTTCAGCAGCGGCTGCTCTTCCGGCGCCAGGTTCCATTTTACCGAATAGTTGGTGTCTACCTGATCGCGATACACCAGGATGCGCCGCCACGCCTCATCCCGGCCGTAGCGGTCGATATCCGCCTGGCTGGGGGCGCTGATATCATCGCGCTTGGCGGCAAAAGGCTGCCAGCCGTCGGACTCGGAGCGCATTGCCGACAGGGTTAACGTCTGCGCATCGGTCAGATACAGGTTAGACTTCACCAGCCACGAAGCCTGATCGTTGGACGAGTAGGCAAAGCGCGTGCCGTCAGGCCGTTTAATGTTGCCCCCGTCGCGTTTGCTGAAATAGACCAGCCCGTCGGCAAACCCTTCCTCGGTGCGGCCATATAGCGCGCCGCTGTAGATCCCCTGGCGATCGTTGGTGTGATAGCTGTATTTCAGCAAACCGCCAAAGTTCTCTCCGGGCTGCAGCATATCGCCGGCATCTTTGGTTTCCATCGTAATGGTGCCGCCAAATCCGCCGTTGCCATTCAGCAGGTTATGCGGGCCTTTATCGACGTCAACGCGCTTGAGCAGCTCCGGCTCGATGAACACCGAGCCCTGGCGGTATTTTTCGAATCCTTTGGGCGCGCCGTCCAGCACCACGTTGACATCTTCCATATCGCCCATCCCCCAGATGTTCAAACTCTGTCCGCCGGGGCGAGGGGAGCCGGCCATCGAGACGCCGGGCAGGCGATCGAGCAGGCTGGCGACGTTATCGGCCTGTACGCGCGCGATGTCTTCCTGATTCAGGGTCGAGCGGCCGGCCGAGACGCTATCGGTTAAGCCGCTGACTACCGACAGCTCCGGGATCACCAGATCCTCAAGCGGTTCGGCCGCCACCAGGCGATAACCGTTTGCCGTCTGCCGGGCGCTGAGACCGCTTCCCGCCAGCAGGCGGCTAAAGGCTTCTGCCACACTGTATCGCCCCTGCAGGCCGGCGGTGCTTTTCCCCCGGGTTTGTTCTGGCGTAAAGGTCAGAATGACCCGGGCGCTGCTGGCAAGGCTTTGTAACGCCGGGTTCAGATCGCCGGCAGGAATGGCGAAAGACTGAACATCGGCCTGCTGCGTCGGCTGCGGCTGCGCCTGTGCGGAAAAAACGGCGGTCGCGCAGGAGGCAAAGACCAGCAGCCCGCACGCGGGCCTGAGCACTCTGCCGGCGGCCCGTTTTCTGCCGGAATGATGAATATGCCGCCGGACGTTTGTGCCGGACATGTTGTTTGCCGCGCTTTTGTTTTTTATAGACATCGACTGTTCCCTGAATGTGTGAAACTGGAATCTCAGTAGAGAGGTCACCCAGGCGACAAAATCGGGCAGAGATTTAATGAAAAAATTTCTCATCTGGCGGCTAAACCTGCGGACAGGCGGTATCAGCCGGCTATTTTCCCGCACGGCGGCCCGCCAGACGCTTGAACAGAGGGCAATCCGCATGGCGCAACGGGTTGACAGTTTTATCTGATATTGATAATCATTATCAATACGCTATTTCTTCCACGACGCGTCGATTCACTGAAAGCGGGTCGTTCCACGGGGCTTAAGAGCATGGCATCATCCTCGATCGCGTCTTACACCACCGATTGCTGCATCGTAGGCGGCGGCCCTGCCGGGTTGATGCTCGGCTATCTGTTAGCCCGGGCGGGCGTCAAGGTAACGGTGCTGGAGAAGCACGATGATTTTCTGCGTGATTTCCGCGGCGATACCATTCACCCTTCCACGCTGGAGCTGATGCATCAGCTTGGTCTGCTTGACGATCTCCTGACGCTGCCGCACCAGCGCGCGGAAAACCTGTGGGCGGAGATCGCCGGGCGCAACGTGATGCTGGCGGACTTCTCCCGTCTGCCGACGCGCTGCAAATTCATCGCCTTTATGCCGCAGTGGGAATTCCTCACTTTCCTCGCCGGGCGGGCCGCTGCTTTTCCCCATTTCACCCTGATAAAGTCGGCGCAGGTGGCTGAGCTGCGCTATGAGCAGGGCCGGGCGTGCGGCGTGCTGGCGGAGACCCCGGAAGGGCCGATCGAGGTTGCCTGCCAGCTGGTGGTCGGCGCCGACGGGCGAGGCTCCGTGGTGCGGGAAAAAGCGGCGCTCAGCAGCCGCTCGTTCGGCGCGCCGCGGGATCTGCTGTGGATGAAGCTCAGTAAGCATGCGGGCGATCCGCAATGGTCGATGGGCCATACCGGACCAAGGCGCAACTTCATCATGATCGATCGCGGGGATTACTGGCAGTGCGGCTATTCGATCGAGAAGGGGAGCTTCGATACGATCCGGGAGAGCGGACTGGAGAAATTCCTGCTGCAGGTGGCCGAGGTGGCCCCGTTTCAGGACGATCGCTTTCAGGAGATTGCCGGCTGGGAGCAGGTGAAGCTGCTGAGCATCCGCATCGACAGGCTGGAGCAGTGGGCGAAGCCGGGCGTGCTGTGCATTGGCGACGCGGCGCACGCCATGTCGCCTATCGGCGGAGTGGGCGTCAATCTGGCGATTCAGGATGCGGTGGCCGCGGCTAACGCCATTATCCTGCCGCTGCGCCAGCGCCGTTTGCAGCTAAAGCATCTGCAGCGCGTGCAGCGGCGGCGCGATTTCCCCACCAAAGCCACGCAGTTTTTACAAATTAAAATGAGCCAGCGCAGGACGAAAAAACGCCGCGCGGCTGGCGGCTCCGGTCTGATGACCTGGCTCAGCAACAGCCGCTGGCTGCCTCGGTTGGTCGGTAGGATCATCGGCCTGGGATTCCGTCGCGAAACGCCGCGTGGGTTTTAGCGGCAGGCGGATTGCCCCGCGGCGGCGGAATAGATACGCGGGCACCGCCGCACTGTTGTTGTAAGAGGTTGACCACATAGCCGTATTTCGGCCAGCGCTAATGATAGGGATTCCATAATGAGATGGCTGCTTTTGATAATCGCTTCTTTGTCACAGATCTCCTGCACGTTAAGAGTCGGGGATGAAAAATTGCTAAAAGGAGGTGCAATTGAATATCTTGAAAAACACTACAGCACGGCAACCAGAACGCCTTTTATCGGCGGGGCCATGTACGTCAATATGCGGCCCTATTTATACCCGATGATCGTAGATTATTGCGTGGCGAACAAAAATAAGATGGTGGATAACTGGTGCGTGGATAGTAAAGGATTCCCACTTTTCAGGGTGCAAAATGATTCGGTCAATACGGTGGTTGCGTCGACGGGGAGCGCATTGATTACCATGCCCGGCGACGGCGGCTGGCTCAGCGTGATTGAAAGGAACAATATCGTTTCCGATCGGGAATGGCTGCAAACGGCTCAAGAAACCTATCACTTTAAACCCGAAAATAAATAGTCACTATTTTGTTCCGGGTTTAATACACCAAACGGCGTCCGGGCGCCGTTTGGTGCGGTCGGTTAATCGCGGCTTTGCACCCAGAACGCGTGAATCAGGCCGGGAATATAGCCCAGCAGCGTCAGCACGATGTTAAGAATAAACGCCCAGCCGAATCCTTTACCCAGCAGTACGCCAAGCGGCGGCAGAATAATCGTTAAAACAATTCTCCAGAATCCCATATACGCTCCCTCTAAGTAAAATTAACCGTTTCCCTGATTAAGCTTAGTAATTCTGCCCGAGAGTGCCAGTTTGCCCTGGGGGTTTACTCTCCTTTACGCTTGCTAGCGGACGTAAAGGAGCGCGGGTCAGAGTCAAAATGAAGATTTGATGTACAGCATGTCATCTCCCAATATTGACTATTTCCCTGCATCTTCGGAGATGCCTCGCGCTGTATTCTGCAAGGCCGACCTGAACTTCATGATTTTCTTCCTTCTGTTCAGCCAGCGCGCTTCGCCTTATCTCCATAGGGATACTGGATGAAATGCGCAATGACCCTTTGTCCGAAACCAGACTTACAACAGAAATCTATGATCCAGGCCCTTCCTCTTTTATTCCATTCTGAAGGATGCAATCTGAACTCCGGACCGTTGAGGAGACGTTTCTCTGTATCTGCTTCAAGGTAAGCCCGAGGGATATAGGCCAGAGAAAAACTCCGTGTATCCCTCCAACAGCAGTCCCGTCAGCCACCGCTGCATCTTTATCGATGCCGGCACCAAACGCTGAGGTCAGCTCTTTAAGGCTTAGGCCTCTCATTTCTCTTACTCCATTTATCAATTAATGGCGACAATAGTAAAAAAATAATTGTCGTCATTAACGCGTATGCTGCTTTTATGCCTATGTCATGGTTAGTTAAGGATCTCCAGTCAGGGCTCATGCACTGTATGACCAGAAATAAAATAAAATACAAGATGATTTTTGCACAGAAATTCAAGAGTGTTTTTATTTTCATAAATTTCCCTGGGTGGTTAAATAAAAATAATGGGGGTGGTAAAGTAAGAAAAAATCTTTAATGGTTTTCATCATTAATATACAGAAGAATGAGATGAAATAAGTGGAACCGCTGCAGATAAACTTAATATAGTAACGGCTTGATGTAATTTTTACCCTTCATTTATTATAACCCACTCCTCTATCCTCTTTTTCGCAAACTCCATCTTGCTTTATCCTGTTCAGAAGATAGCGATTGTCATTTCCTTTTATTTGCAAAGCTGACATGACAGACGCGCAAAGTCAAATATTAATTTTAATTGAATCATCTATATTGATGACGGCTAATTGATGGGGGAAAGAAATGAATTACAAGAAAATTTATGGGAAGGAATTAAACATCACGGTCGCTAATGATTTAACGGAACTGTACAATTTAAAAGCGAAGAGCGACGAAAGTCCGCTGAAAAGTGCTATCAAGCTTCACAACGTTCAGTTTACGTCACTTGTTCCTTCAATTGCCGATCAATGCTCCGGGTCTCACGGTGGAGAAGGCGTGGTTTCGTTTATTGAGGAATAGCGAGTATTGGTTGGTTTTCGAGGGAGGGATATATATATTTAAAAATATGATTTTGCTTTTTCAGGCGAGCATGTTTGGCTAATTTTTATCGTGGCATCGATGAGCGCGTCGGTCTGGGAAAAGAATCTTCCCGGATTTATAATCAGTACCAGTATAAAGGCGAGGCGCGTTTTAAAATCGAATACCCTTAGGTAAATTAAATGCTTGTCATATGTGAGTTATGTGTTTTAGAGTGGTTAAATTCTGGTGCTGTTTCCTAACATCTCGTTTTTAAAATAGGAATCTTATCAGCCGCTATTTTCAGGTTGCTGGAACAGGCGACTATTTTCAGAAAGTTATCGGATGTTTTAATATGTTTCTACCGCACATGGTGGCCTGCAGCACCATACTCCAGCTTCTTTTATCATTCGCGTTCGCCATCTTATGCGTCTCAGCGATCCCGGTTGCCTGCCAAAATGAAGCGATCAGGGGCGTATCTGGCTGAATATACCGCTGGCTGCTAAGAGGGAGAATTCAGTATGGTATGACTTACCGAAAGCGGCGATTAATACATTAATCAGTTTGATAACATTTTACGGCCTCGCGAATGCATTTGAATTTATACCTGGTTACATCAATGTCAACTTAGAAACAAATTGATGATCTATTTATGGATGTTGATGAAATAAATAGATATCCCTCGCATTTTGCGTATTGCGATATGGATTTTCTACAGCGGAACATAGTTAAATTCCGTTTGTTAATCCTTATTCGATCGGTTAATATTTGCGCGGAAATTTTCTTTCATTAGCCTAATATTTAACTTACTGATTTCAAAGACACTGGCGGCTAAGGGTGTAGTAATATGGATCGCTCAAATAACATCCAAAGCTTTATTATTGGGGAGAGGGTTGCGTTCGTCCCTTCCCAGCGGGTGATTGTTGATAGACTGACTGCAAAAGAAATTAAGCTTCATCTTCCTGCGAGCTGCTGTCTGGAAAACTTACTCCGTAAGCAGGGAGAGATTGTTTCTCAGGAAGAGCTAATCCTCTGCGGATGGGGAAGTAAGCGCAATGCTGGCGTCAGCCACAATACTTACTACCAATGTATTTTACATCTTCGAAAAGCCCTGGTGATTATGGGGTTTTCAGACGTTATTGATACGGTGCCAAGGCATGGATTGAGGTTTAATAATAGCGTAAAAGTAGCGTACGTGTATCCTGATGAAGATAATGAGCAACAAATTGACAACAGTGTAAAAACCGAAGTTGACGGTAAAGAAACCTTCGTTCCTAATAATATCGCCAGCGAAACGTCAGCGCAGGCTGAGGCTGATGATTCTCTCGAAATGCTTAATACTTCGGCCGAAGTATTACAAGGACCTGCGGTTAATGAAATTAAATTAGCAAATACTTCAGCAAACGGTGATGATAATAACAGAGGTAAGTGGTTGAGGAATACAGGGATAACCGTCATTCTGACGATGGCTTTATTGAGTATTTTAAATCATTACCACAGCGCTGGCGGCGACGCTTTTTCTGACTATATCAAAATCTCTTCCGATGGTTGTAATATATTTTCAGCGGACCGCAAATACTCACCCTCTGAGATTAAGGCAATCCTCGGCACTCTGGGGCTGTCATGTACGAATAACGAAGTCGTTTATTTTACTGCGTCGCCAATGAATACGCGATTAAATGTAATGTATTGTCCTGTCTATGATAAAGAAAATCAAATCTGCCGCTCTCTGACGGTAATGAAAAGCATAAAGGTAAAGTAATGCGAGCAAAAATATATTACCTGACAACTTTACTGATAGCCGCTGCATTTGCTGTAGTTTATTTTTTTAAAATGGATGATTCAAATAATAAAATTGTATGCCAGAGTCGTCATACCTTGCTGCATGATGGCTTTCGTCTGGATTCTAATTTTGGCTTCATTTTTGCTAATGATAAAGGCGAGCTTACGGTACATGCTATCGCCGCTGAGAATGGCGTGCAGTCGCAGGTCGCCAGGGTCATTAACTTTACATATGTGAAAAATAATGATGTGTACATACTTAAAAATCAATATGTCGAGTATCTTAGTACCGATAACAGTAAAAGCAGTAATGTGGATTTTCATTTTCCTGCATTCTTTTATGAAGCAGGAAAAGAGCTCGCGCTGAAGATTGAGTATGATAAGTATAACAATCCTGTCATTTATTTACATAATATGCCGATGTTCTACTGTAAGAAATATAATCACGTTTAAGTCATCAGGTCAGCATCGGTCGTTATGGCCGGTGGGGGAAAGAACGTCAGGGCCTGAAAGTGTTGTGACTCTCTCAGAGAACCTTCTGCTTATGACATACATAGGCTGGTAAGGTCGAGAATATAAATAAATAACTGTTCTGTTGCTCAAGTATTTTTACGTAAATATCTTTTTTGGGATAAACGAAAAATAAAGGCTCATATTTCTCTAGCCAGCTGTTGTTAACAGTCTCATCAGGGAAGACCACATTGGTGACCGAGTGCAGGTGATAAACGTTGTTGCGCTTTTCGATGTTGAAAAATATCTTACGATTAAATTTATTGGCTTCATTATTAATGGAGCGGCCATTCATGCTAAGCATGCCGCTATCTTTGCTAATCCTGTAAGTTAGCGAAACGTTGAGGTTCTCGTCCGCATGGTGCTGAACAAAGTTAGCTTTGCATGTGAACTCAAGCGGTTGAGAACGCTGCCATAAGGAATAACCTGCCAGTATTAAGGTTAAAAATAAGCACAGGCAAAGCACATACACCGATGCACGGTAATGTATCATTCTAATGATCCTCAATAAAATAGTTCGAAATACAGTAGTTAGGGCTGGACATGGGTTTATTGCAGCGAATCACCGAGGCCCTGGGCAGCATGGCGTATCTGCTGATATATACCCATGGAAACTTTTGGCAGTCAGATTTGAACTGCGCGCCGTAGGTTAGCGCTTTCGTTCGTTCATCTGCATTATGAATATCTTTATTGAGGAAGAGGTGGCAACCATCGGTGTTCACGGTGAGCTGATAGTTTTCGAAGTAACTCTGCTCCTGGAAGTGGCTCAGAATGACCTTTATATCTGCCAGCAGAATAGAAAAGATAAGAACCGTGATGAGAAAAAACAGCTTACTTAATTTGCTGGCGTCTCTTTTTGGCAGGCATTGCGGTTCAGGGATATCGGGAGCTGATGCCGGGATATCGGCAACAGACTCGATCGCCTCGTGGAGGATCCCGGCATGGCTAAATACTGCTTTGTCGAGCTCATCATAAGATACGGTCAATGCCGTCTCGTCGGTTGTCTGTTCGTCAACACTGGCTGGCGGTGGCGGGTCGGTGGATTCAATAGACTGAATCTGTGTATCAAGGGCCAGGGTTAAACCAATACGCGGTATCGTCGTGATGGGATCGCTGGCAAATCCAATTTCTTTCATTCCTTTTCTGAGCAGACAAATGTTTTGATAGTAGGTATTTGCCGACACAACGAGCCCAAGCTTCTCCCATACGTTATACATAAACTCTTGTTGCGTCACAATTGTGCCGGATCTCTCGATTAATAGTAATAAACAACGGCTTGCCGGAGAGTTTAGTACAACCATATTCGTGGGGTTGCTAAGATTTCTTAACTGACGGGTCGTAGGATGAAATTCAACAACCTTGTTAATAACGTAATATCTATGCATTAATTATATAGAACTCATTCAGCAACTGGTGAGGTTTATCTCTGCGGATGCAGATGAAATTAAGATATTTTCACATTTAGACAAAAGTATAAGTGATAGATTAAGTGCTGCATACTCTGGCTCCTGGCGAAAAGTCTTATTTATATAATTGTATTGAATCAACGAGCCTGTCTTGTCAGGTCATCACGGACAGGACATTCTTTCCATCAATAACGGAGGCGGAAATCGCCGGGTTGTCATTACGCGTCTGCATGAGTCTGATAGCGTATTGTCCGAAATCAGATTAAGTTAAGACCCGCGCCGGCATGATTTTTCCTTTATCTTTTAATCCGCCGTTGTAGTGAAATGATGGTGTAGTGCTTTTGTCATTACTCAATGAAGTATTCGGAAATACACGAAGTCGATTGCGCGAATGGTTTATTACAGCGGATGATCGAAGTTCTGGGGAGGTCAGCTGTTGTCGTCACGTATACCCAAGGGTAGTTCCGGCAATCGCTGGTAATATGTTTGCCATATTTGTTGAGCACTTCTTTTTTCAGGTTATCGGATGCCGGTTCCGCTGATAAAACATGGCAGCGCTGGGTAGACGTTATCGTTTCATAGTCAGCAAAATAGCTTTCTTTCATACCCGCCATGTATGAGAAAAGCGCTGAGATAGCAGTGATGCTTACCGCCAGAAGAACGCCATTTTTTACTGTGAACGCGGGCCTGTATTTCTTCACTCTGCTAAGAATGGCTGGAGGGGCATTGTTGCCAGCCTCCGACCATGTCAGCTCTTTTTTTAAGCCATAATCGGCGATGCTCATCGATGAGCGTTCTAAATCCTGATGGCTACTGTTCTTAACCACCGCGATCGAGGTGCTGTTGATCGGTTTCCTGGTGCCTCCTGAGTCCGGGGAAGCGTCCGTGGTTGATTTACGGATTTGTGTGCCTGCGGCCAAGGTCAGCCCAATGCGGGGAAGAGTGATAATGACATTTTCCTCTAACCCGGCATGGGTAAGGCCTCTGCGGAGAATCGAGATATTCTGATAATAGGCGTTTGCGGTCACTCTCATACCGCTTTGCTTCCAGACGATATCCATAAAGTCCTGCTGGGTGACGACATTGCCGATATGACTAATTAATAATAATAAACAGCGACCGGCGGGTAAATTAAGCGTGACCTTAAGCTCCGGGTTGTGAACATTACGCAAGGTACTTGTCGCTGGTTGAAATTCTACACATTCATTAATGATATAATTGGCGCGTAGGTCCGTTAATAATTTATAGAGTTCATTGCTGCCGTTTGCCATTTCATTAACTCCCAGATAAAAGACAAACATAAGCACGTGAGTATAATAGCTGTAAAATGAATTTTATTATTATTCTGTTATTTAATCATGCTTGAACGTAACGTCTGGCTAAAAATAAACGTCACGATAGCTGTTTTGCCACATGACCCGGGCGACCGGTTAACGTCCGGAGGTGAAGGTTCACGTGGGAGGGCGTTGGTAAAACTATTTAAAATATTCGTACCAGCCCCGATCGTTTAAGCCCTCTTGCTGAGGGCATTATATACTCGCGATACATGCAAGTTGAATGTACGCTGGCTTCCTTCGTTCTTCCCGGTCACTTAGTTTACTAAGCTCCCGGGTATTTCCTCAGTTGCCGCGTTACCCGGACTACGGTCTCATCCCTTTGTTTAAAAACGCCTGAAGCGTTTTTGGCCTGCAACCCGAATTATTCAGCGTATGTAGCCTGGATTTTGAGATTAATCCTCCTGGATTACGACCTCTATCGCCGCTTTGACCAGTCCATCTGAAATATCATCATTCATCCGGAAATAATCTGCGGTAAAGCTGATGTCCTGGTTAAGGCTAAGGGATGGAATAGAGTAGGCATCGGTATCGAAAAATTTCACCGGAGTGTTATCTTTTTTCAAAATGATCCCGACGTTTTTGGCACCGCCGCCGCCGCCCGGTACTACAGGGATGGTATTTTCCAGTACCCCTACATCGGTGGCAACCGATCCCTTCGGGTTAAACCAGTAGGTGAGTTTCTTACCTTGCAACTCATTTGGGCAGGTAATATTCATATCAATTGCTTTACCTTTGCCGGTTGTCGCACCGCGGGCAAGCGCCAGCAGGTCGCTTTTAGCGATTGTTTGCAGATTGACCGTGCCGGGCCCTTTAAGCGAGATATTGCAGCTCTCATTACGAAAGGCAATTCTTGTTGTTTTGGGGTTTACCCAGTAGATCGCGCCTTTTCTTGCATATGCCAGGTCGGCCGGGTCTGCTACGCGAAACTCAATTTCGACGTTGATATTGGTCGCCCCGCTGGTATCAATGGGACCCGTTTTAATTAACCACGCAGAGAAGTGCGGCGTTGCGGTGAACTCTGACGAGCTTCCAAAAGGCGTTGGCCAGCTCCCCGCCTGTCCGACGATCTGTTTGCCGATTCGGCTGGCGAATATATCGCTAAACTGAATACCAATGCCGGCAACGCCGGTTTCATAAACCGGCATGCCGCGAACGGTCAACCCCGGAACCTCTGGCCTGTTCACGGCGACGATATATTGCGCACCCGGATCGCAGGTAAACAGGCGGGTATGCAAATTCATACCGCCTATCGTTCGGCTATAAAGAATTGCGCCAACCGGAAGAGCAGGATCGGCTGATATCTTGGGGTACAGCACCATACCCTGTCGTTCTTCCGTTCCCCAGCCATTCTGATGGGGATCAGAAGGCGTATAAGTGCATAGCCGTGCAGCCGAAACCCCGCTGCAGAAAAATATTCCGGCCAGCAGTACAATCATTTTTTTCATTTCACTCATCTCTTTATGATCATTATCGACACAGGGCTTCAGTCTGGCTGACTCCGGAATTTTTCTTCTGGCCTGCAGACAGGGTATAGATGGCGGTACATTTCTGGCCCGCATTTTTCCCCCAGCTGACCGTCAGCGCACCCGTTGGCTGCAGGCCGGTCATGTAAACCATGCCGGCGTCGCTCACGATGCTGGCCTGGGATTTGGCTGCGCCGGCAAGCGTGGCCATCGCGCCAAAAGGCACCTCGCGGCCTGCGGGGGTTTTAAGGCGAATAAATGCCCGTTGCCCAATATTCCCGTCATAGTTTGCGCGCACAATGGCGCCGCGGGTGGGGACAACCTGCTGCGTGGTCTGCATCAGCTCCATATCGTCGCCAAAGGATGTGCTGTCCAGAGTGATATCGGTACTGCGGTAGGGGGTAATATAGGGAACGATGGCATAGCCGCGACTGTCCGTGACGATCGTTGAATCCGAGCTGAGCCTGACGTTATCCAGACCCGGGGCTTTGATTAACACGGCCGCATCGCTGATATTCTGCCCAAACGTTATTCCGTCCGCATGCGCGATCAGGCTGCCGCTGGCGCCGTAGTCGATCCGCCGGCTGTTTTTGTCATAGCTGTAGCCGACGTTCACGCTTCCACGCGAGCCGTTATAGGTTCCCCTGACGTCGCCGCTATAGTGCTCACGATTGCTGTAACCCTGCTGGATATCCCAGTCAAGATTATTGTTTTCCAGCCCGATGCCGCCTAAAGAAACATACTGATCCGTAGACCCTGGGCTACTCTCGGTGATCTGATAACTTGCATAGGTATTTGGCAGCCAGTTGCTCAGAGGTATGGAAATTGTTAGCGCGAGACGCTGATCGTTTCGCGCCTCGTAGCTGGAACCGTGTGAACCCCAGGTATAGCGGTTATAGCTATAGCCCAGATAATAGTTAATACCCTGCCAACCGCCGTTATAGCCCAGGCTTAATGATTTATTGGTACGCTTGTTATCCCAGTAATCTTCGATCAGCGCGCTAATAGACAGGCTCCCTCGTGATTTTCCCAGGCTCTGATTTAGCGTCAGGTTGGTACGATTGCGTAAAGAACGCGCCGAGTAATAACGTCCGTCATCGGAATAAGTATTAAGCACTTCAGACAGCGTGTTAAACCCTTTCGTCGAGTAGCGATAACCCGCAATGGTAAAATTGGTTCCGGTTTCGATAATATTTTTACCGTAGCGTACGCGCCACGACTGGCCGGAGGTTTTATCGTCATAGCGTTTTTTGGACCAGGCCTGGGTCACGTCGGCCGACAGGGCACCGAGGCTGGCAAGGTTATACCCCAGGCCGGTAGACAGAGCCTGGTATTTTGCCGATGCCTGCATACCGCCGAAAATCGTTGCGCTGGTTGATACGCCGTATTTGGCGGTGGCCTGCGTAAAAGGGGTTTCATTAATGGAGCCGACGTAAGGCCGGTATTTCCCCGAGGTGATTTCATACTCGAACTGATTTTCCCTCAGCATGACCGGCAGAGCCGCGAAGGGAACGATAAAGTTCTGTCTCGAGCCGTCGGACTCTTCAACCGTAACATACAGATCGCCACTCCCGCCGCTGGGGTACATATCCGTAATTTCAAACGCGCCAGGTGCGACGTAGGTCTGGTAAACCTGATAGCCGTTCTGTTTGATCACCACCCGGGCGTTGGTTTTAGCGATACCGCGGATCACCGGGGCATAGCCGCGCATACTCTCCGGGAGCATGCTGGTATCCGTCGCCAGCTGCACGCCGGAAAAGGGGACGCTATCGAATATGCCGGATAAGGAAGAGCTTTCGCCGAGAAGCAGGTTGCTGCTGATGGAGCGCAAGCTGCGCTGGAGATAAAGATAAGCGGAATCAAAATGAGCTGACTCTCCCTTACTTTTGTTCCATATGCCAAGATTTCTGACGCGCCAGGGGCCGATATTTATCCCGGATTCCAGATTCAGGCCATAGTATTCATTATCGCTTTTATAATCCTGCGAACCGTTAAACTGATAGTTCACAAACATGGCGTTTATGCCGTCATCAAACTTTTCCGGTGGGATGTAGTCGTTGGCCACCGTGCTCATCGCGGCCTGGGGCGTGGAGATATCTAAGCGCTGGGCGGTGAAATCGAAAACGGTTTTGCTGTCAGGAATAATATCGAAGTTGGCACAGCCTTTTTCGTTCTCTTTCAGTTCGGGGAATGATTTAACTCTGACGCCATACTGAGAAAGTGTGTCCAGCGTGAAGCAGGGGATAAGGTTTAGCTTTTTATCCAGCCTGCTGCCGCGTTCGGTCGTAACAAACTTAACGTTTTTGGTTTCCAGATAGCGACCATTAAAAACGATATCGACCCGGTAGTCTCCCGGCGCCTGAGCGTTGACTGACTGATAAATGGACAGGTCGGGAACGTTGGATGCATCACCTCCATTAGCCGATGTAATAAATGCGGGATCAAAGAATTCACGCGCGTTCACCGTAGTGTGAATGCTCGCCGTCATTATAGTAATAATAGCTATGCAGAGCGTAGATAGCCTGAAGGTATCTCTGTGTTCTATTGGCATAAAAACATCCATTTATAAATGCGAACTGTTTATGGCAATCTCGATGAATAGAGGGAACCTGCACCTCCATAATCATTCACTATTTTCCACGTTACTTTGGTAGCATTGCCGTTATCTTTTAACGTTATAGCTTTTGAAGAAAATGGCTCAATAAACTTAATTACTGCCTGATATTCATTAGCGCCGATCTGTACGTTTCTAAAATAGAAGAAAAATGGCGTCGGGTTTTTTATGGTTAGCCGATTACCTGTCTTGCGCCACTCTATTTTTTCGGCTTCGGTATTATTGGATAACTCGGCTAACGCTTTTGGCCTGTAAATTAGCCGCATGCGATGGCGGACGGCTAGCTGTATCGTATTGCTGTTCGCATAGGTATCATCAGACGGTGGGATAGCCATGATATTAAAAAAGTAAGATGATTCACGGTCAGTGGGGGCATTGATGTTGCCAGTAGAGAATATACGGACGGTGTTTTTCTGTTTCATCTCCAGGCGAAAAAGAGGCGGTGTGACCATAAATGCGGGCGCTTTTCCCTCTGGTGCTTCAACCCACGATTTGATCAGATAAGGCATTTCGTCTTTATTATCAATTTGCGCAGATATCTCACGAGCGCCTTCTTTATAAAGATAGCGAGTTGATTCGATAACAATTCCTGCATGCGCAAAGCCACTCAGTATCATGGCGAAGGCAATGATTGCCTTGATCATCATCTGGTACATTAGATTCCTTCAACATTTAATTAAAAGGGCCTGCTGGATTAGCAGGCCCCTTGAAAATTAATTAGATGGTGTAATCAATGGTAAAGGTTGCAACGCCTTTAACCGGGCCTTCAGTAACCGGGTTTGCCGCGTTGACTTTCACATAGCCAGCAAGATATTCCAGGTTGGTTGCCTGATGCGGGGTGTAGGCTTCGGTAACCGCAGTGCCATCGAATTTGATACGGGCGCTGTTGCTCAGTTTCTGAATACCGATACCGATGTTTCCAGCGCCGTTAACGGCAGTGTTGTCCAGAATGTCAGGAGTAGAAGAGGATGTCCCGGTGACTTTAACGCTCAGGCCGGTAACGTTGTTTTCATCTGCGCCGCCGATAGCACAGTCGCTAACCCGGAAACCAAATTGCTGGTTTTTAAATAATGTATTAACAGACTGACCGGTTGCTTCAGCAGTGGTCACGGTCATTAACTTAACGATACCGTTGTTGAGGGTACCCGTCGGGGTCACGACGCAGGAAGTCTTAGAGTCTGCTACTTCGCCCAGGATAGTGACTTCAGCCTGGTTCGTTGCCAAAGCCTGAGCACTGAAAGCCGCAGAGGCAGTAATAACCATAGCCAGAATTGTTTTTTTCATCCGTTTAATCCATTCATTTAAAGTTAAATTATTAATTACAGGAAAGAGACCAAACATGACCTCAGAAACTTATCCTGTATGTATCCATATATACTTACTCTTCAACCTTACGGCCTGCATGGGTAAGTGCCGCTATATTAATCATGGTCTGTTAAAATACTCATCTGAATTTTTTTCAATAAAACTTAACACACATTAAAAGCTGACTGTCTGGCCGGTATAGCGGCTTTTCTGAACGGTGGAAAGTGTACTCATAGCAGGGGCTGACGGGCCGAGTAACGCGAAGAATTATTTGCAGGGATAAGCGATCAAGTTAAACAAAGTTAATATCTACAAAGATTTCGTACGATTTTTCCTGACAGACTGAATCAGTGGCGATATTTTTTAGGAGTGGCGTTAGTGAAACGCTTATAATAATCGTGGTAACGTGATTGATTACCTTCCTGTTTATTATTAATGGTGGCGGTAATATCACCGTTATCGACTACGGTAACACGCTGAAAGTTCTTGTACTCAGCAGATTAAAAGATGAGAAGATCGCCGGTGCGGACTGAGGATACTCGTTCGAGCTCGGCAGCGGCGTTGACGTTTCAGCCATTCCTTCTATCGAATAATTTCTATCTCATTGTTAATAATAACAAAGATCATCTTTATTTTTGTGATTCAGAAAAATTAACAACGCCTGTCGCGCGCCCCTCGCGGTAGAATCCGCCTGGCCTGCTCTGTTATCAGAGTCGCGGTATGAAGGGGACGCTATAGGAATGGACGAGGGTTGCAAAGAACAGATTAAATCCGGATAACTATTTTTCCTGATGATAAACGCGCTTCTTATTCATATTTTTATTTCTTATTTTATTCTTAAGTGTGGATTATTCATGAAACTAAAGTTGTTTTTTTACAGGAAGTGCCGAAAATAGCCTCCCATCAGCACAGCATATGTGATTGATAAATTTATACCATCTGGAATATACAACTTAAATAGATAAGGAATAGTGATGAAGGTACTTTCTCTTGAAGAAATGAATGCCGTTTCGGGGGCTTACTCCTGGAGCAGCCCTTGGAGTATTTTTGGCAATATCGGTGAAGCGGTAGTCAGCGCAACGCTGGGCGCGGTTGCCGGTTTCGCTGCGGGAGCCACTATTGGTGGTACACACGGCGGCGACGGCGGCGGGGTCCTTGGTGTTGGTACGATTGGTCAGGGCGTTGGCATGATCGTCGGCGGTATTATCGGCGGCATCACCTGCGGTATCGGCGGGGCGATTGTCGGTTACGAGGAGACCTGGAAATATACCAAAACGCTGCTCGATGGTTTCCTTAACGGCACCTTTAATCCATGATTTTGAATTGATTTTCTTCTGGCCCGATGCGTCGGGCCTTTTTATATCAGGTCAGGTACTCATGGGTAAAAGATTGTTCAGACAGGAAGCGATAGAACATCAGCGAAGCTACTGGAAAGGGCGAGTGATTCTGTTCGGGGGCGTTTCGCCGCTGATAGTCTCCGCATGCTGTCTTGCTTTTTTAGTTATCATTATCGCCATGCTTTGCTTTTTTAAATATACCAAAAGAATTGATGTCGTCGGCGAGGTTATCACTCTGCCCCATCCTCTTAATATCTCCTCGCCGCAGCTTGGCTCGATCTCGAAACAGTATGTCCGGGTTGGTGATGTTGTTAAGAAAGGTGCCGTGTTATTTGAGCTTGATGTATCCAAAAACACCGACGGCGGCAACGTTAGTGATACCAATGTTTCAATGGTGAAAGCCAAAATTGTCAATGTTGAAGATATCATCAAAAAACTAAAAGCGAACAAAGATGATTTTATTGGCACAACGGGTCGCCAGATTCAGCGCTATGAGCGCTCCCTTGATGAAACCGAGAAAATGCTGACGACGGCAAAAAAAGGTCTTTCACATATTGAGAATTCGCTGCAGAGCTATAGCGGTTATCTGCAGCGCGGGTTGATCAATAAAGATCAGTACAATAACCAGCACTCTCTATTCGTCCAGCAGCAAAATGCGTTTCAGTCATTATCATCGCAGAAAATGCAGATAGAACTGCAGCTCACCCAGACCCGTAGCGATTTAACGGTAAAAACCGCTGAGATTGATAATCAGATTACGTCACAATACAGCCAGCTGAGAGACCTGCAAACGCAGCTGATTGAAAACAGCGCGAGCGGAAGAATTTTAGTTAAGTCCACGATTGATGGCCGGGTGGAGTCGATCGCCGTTACGCGTGGCCAAATGATAGAGGCCGGGAGCAGCTTAGCCCAGGTCAAGCAGCTTAGCGGTATTGACTATTATTTACTGCTATGGCTCCCCGATAACAGTTTACCTTATGTCAAAATCGGCGATACCGTTAATATCCGCTACGATGCTTTTCCTTCAGATAAGTTTGGTCAATTTTCTGGCAAAGTGATGTCCATCTCATCAATGCCGGTTACCCGCCGGGAATTATCTGACTATGGCAATAGCCAGGCTAATAGCAATACGTCGCCCACGCTCTACAAAGCTATTATCAAAATTAAAGAAAAAGAGTTTGTTTATAAGAACAGAACGCTTGTGCTATCTAATGGCCTTAAGGCGAAGAGTATTGTTTTTACCGAGGAGAGGCCGCTTTATCAGTGGCTGTTCTCACCAGTATATAAAGTAGTTCAGAGCCTTAAGGGACCCAACGATGAATAAAGACGTACTTGATTCAATTTTTCGACGGATCAACTTTTCAATTAAGAATAAAGTCCCGGTTATTATACAGTCTGAGTCAACGGAGTGCGGCAATGCCTGCCTGTCAATGATTTGTGGGTTCTACGGTAAAGATATCGATCTGTTCAACTTTCGCAATATCTACGGCTCCTCATCGCAGGGGACGACGTTAAATGCCCTGGCGACGATTGCGCAGAAGGCTGGCCTGAAAACGCGCGCGCTATCCCTGGATATTGAAGAGATCGGGGAACTCCGTCTGCCCTGCGTACTGCACTGGTCATTAAATCACTTTGTCGTGCTGGTCGCGGTAAAAGGTAAGCGCTTTATTATTAACGATCCGGCGCTTGGGCGACGCGTGGTTCATCATAAGGAAATATCAGAAAACTTCAGCGGTATTGCGCTTGAGGCATGGCCGGATAGCGGCTTCATTCAGGAAAAGCAGCGCTCCCGGCTGAAGCTGCGGGAGTTAATGCATAACATTGTTGGCCTGAAGTCAGCGCTAACGAAAATATTGATGCTGTCGATAGTGATTGAAACGGTGAATTTGCTGCTGCCTATGGGCACGCAGGTTGTTACCGATCATGTTATTACCGCACATGATGAAAACCTGCTGCTGGTCATCTGCGTCGGGCTAATGTTTTTTACGATATTTAAAACCTGGGTCAGTATGCTCCGCGCGTGGGTCTCACTAAAGCTGAATACGCTGACCGACGTACAGTGGAAAACGAGCTTTTTTGATCATCTGATCGGCCTGCCGCTGGCTTTCTTTGAAAAGCGCCAACTGGGGGATATACAGTCGCGCTTTGCTTCCCTGGATACCATTCGTTCAACCTTCACCAACAGCATCGTCAGCGGAATTATTGACTCGATCATGACCATCGGCCTGCTTGTGATGCTGAGTCTGTACGGCGGCTGGCTGGTGTGGGTTGTGCTGGGGTTCACGGTTTGCTACGCCGCGATGCGCGCGATCACCTATAAATTTTATCGTGCCATCAATGAAGAGTTAATCGTCAAGCGTGCGCGCTCGGGCTCGCATTTTATGGAGTCGCTGTACGGCATCGCGACGATAAAATCGCTTAACCTGAAAAACAGGCGCTCACAGCACTGGCTGAATACCAATATCGATGTCAGTAACGCCGGTCTGAAGCAAACGCGTTTCGATATGCTGTTTGGCGGCATTAATACGTTCATTAACTCGGCCGATCAGGTTGTCATTTTATGGCTGGGCGCGCAGATGGTTATGGAGAACACGATGACCATCGGTATGTTTATGGCGTTTAACGCCTATCGCGGTCAGTTTGCGCAGCGCGCCGCGGCGCTCATCGATCTCACTATGCAGCTGAAAATGCTGTCGCTACATAACGAGCGCATTTCAGAAATTGTTTATAGCGAACCGGAGGCTGAGTCGCCGGTAAGAAAGATTTTTGCAGATGATATCGGCGTTTCTTTAGAAGTGCAGAATTTGGCGTATCAGTACGACCGGCTGTCAAAACCGGTTTTTTCTAACGTCAATATCAGCGTTGCCGCAGGAGAATCCGTGGCGCTGATCGGTGCGTCAGGCATCGGTAAAACTACGTTACTAAAAGTTATGTCTGGTCTGCTAACGCCCGAGCGGGGGGACATATTTATTGGCGGTTTTGATATTAACAAAATCGGCATTAATAACTTCCGCAGCAGCATTGCCTGCGTATTACAGGAAGACCGCCTGTTTTCCGGGTCTATTGCCGATAATATTTCGGGCTTTGATGATGAGGTGGATCAGACGCTGATCGTTGATTGCGCGATGAAATGCAATATTCATGAAGAGATTCTGCGCATGCCGATGGGCTATGAAACGATTATCGGCGAGCTTGGCGCCGGGATCTCTGGCGGTCAAAAGCAGCGCCTGCTTATTGCCCGGGCGCTCTACCAAAAACCGAAAATTCTATTTATGGATGAAGCCACCAGTCATCTTGATATTAATAATGAAAAGATGGTCAACGCGGCAATTGAATCTTTAAACATCACCCGGATTATTATTGCTCACCGTCCTTCAACCATCGCCTGTGCCGATCGGATCATTGATTTAGCGAAACTTACCTTATTGCCACAGCAGCTTACTACGGAGACTATTTTATGAACATCTTAACGGGCATTAATACCGGGATCATTAAATCACCCGACGCCGTGCTGGCGTTGGCCCTGAAGATGCAAAGCGTCTTGATTGCGGAAACGCTCATGTACCTTCCGCCGGATCGGGTACAGGACCTGGTTTTTGCTGTTTTCTGCGGTTACCGCAGGCTGCAGATGGTGTTCCGCGAGGATCCTGAAAGCATCAGAGCACGCACCATCGCTGATACAGAACGGTTAAACAACCGCACGCTCTCCGTCACGCTTGATGAGATACAGAATCCCAATGTCGCGCTTCGGGTGACCGATTTCGTGATGAAATATCGTCAGGATAGGGTCACTTTTCTGTTCTTTCTGCAAAATGAGGAGGTGATATCTGTGGATCTGACGGTTACACAGATGGAGTTTCTGCTGAACCTGCTGTTGGCGACGATACACAAGACCGGGGATGCAGCATTTGTTTCTCTGGCCCTGCAGGCAAATGATTTTATTCCGTTCTATACCGTCGATTTTGCCAATATCGGCAGCAGCGGAGTTAACTATAATAAATTTAACGTGCCGGCCTGGAAATTCTCAGCCTTCAGCGATTTTTATTCGCTGGTTATGATCCAGGAGGATGGCGATATTCCATGCGGGGCAATCATTAAAGCGCTGCCGGAGCTTGAACCGAGCCGGATTAAGGCGATTGGTGAATTATTAGTAAATAATAACCCATTGCTGGCTCCTTACCGGCAGCGAACGCTGGCCTTTACGTGTGAAAAAATTGCTCCCGAAGTGAGAGAAGAGGAAATGGAGAAACTGCTCCGGGCGCATATCCAGCATCGAGTGACGAAGATGTCTCCATCAACGTGCTAGTTGCCTCCTGATAAGTCGGCGAGGGCGAGCGGGGCGGATAGCGATCCGGCCCGCTCGCCGCTCGGTTATGCGCGCTGCGCCGGGCGTCGGTGCCGGTACAGCCACATCAGCTTATAGGCCGCCGGAATAATAAACAGCGACAGCAGCGGGGCGGTGATCATCCCGCCAATCATCGGCGCGGCGATGCGGCTCATCACCTCGGAACCGGCGCCGGTGCCCCATAAAATTGGCAGCAGGCCGGCGATAATCACCGCCACGGTCATCGCCTTTGGCCGCACGCGCAGCACCGCGCCCTGGTATAGCGCCTCGTCGAGCCGGTCTGCGCTGAAGGTTTCCGCGTTTTCCAGCGACGGCTCCGCTTCAATGGCGTGGCGCAGGTACATCAGCATTACCACGCCAAACTCCGCCGCTACCCCGGCGAGGGCGATAAAGCCGGTGCCGGTCGCCACCGACAGATGGAACCCCATCCAGTAGAGGAACCAGATGCCGCCGACCAGCGCGAACGGCACGCTGGCGATGATCAGTAGCGCTTCGCCAAAGCGACGGAACGCCAGGTACAGCAGCACGAAAATGATCATCAGCGTCATAGGGACCATCAGCTTCAGCTTCTGGTTGGCGCGTTCGAGCAGCTCAAACTGGCCGGAGTAGGAGACGCTGGTCCCCGGCTTCAGCTTCACTCCCTGGGCGATGGCCTGCTGCAGATCGTGAACCACCGAAACCATGTCGCGATCCCTGGCGTCGATATAGATCCAGCTGGTCGGGCGGGCGTTTTCGGTTTTCAGCATCGACGGACCGGTCACCACCTTCACCTCCGCCACGTCGCCGAGGACTATCTGCTGCTTCAGCGGAGTCAGGATCGGCAGCTGGCGCAGGGCCTGCGGGCTATCGCGATAGCTCTGCGGGTAGCGGATGTTGATCGGATAGCGCTCAACGCCTTCCACCGTTTCGCCCACCATCGCGCCGCCGATGGCCGACGAGACGAACAGCTGCACGTCGCCGACGCTCATGCCGTAGCGGGCGGCCTTCTCACGGTTAATATCGATATTGAGATAGCGTCCGCCGACCAGCCTTTCCGCCAGCGCCGAGGTGACGCCCGGCACGGTGCGGGCCACGGCTTCAATCTGCTCGGCGCTCTCGTCGATGTCGGCGAGATTGGTGCCGGAGACCTTTATACCGATTGGGCTTTTGATCCCGGTAGAGAGCATATCGATCCGGTTACGGATCGGCGGCACCCACAGGTTGGCGAGTCCCGGCAGGCGCACGGTTTTATCCAGCTCCTCGACGATCTTCTCCATGGTCATCCCCGTGCGCCACTGATTCTGCGGCTTGAGCTGAATGGTGGTCTCGACCATCTCCAGCGGCGCGGAATCGGTGGCGGTCTCGGCCTTACCGGTCTTGCCGAACACGCGGGCCACTTCCGGCACCGTCATGATCAGCTTATCGGTCTTCTGCAGCATATCCGCCGCCTGCGAGGCGGAAATCCCCGGCAGCGTCGACGGCATATACAGCAGATCGCCTTCGTTGATCTGCGGCAGAAACTCGCCGCCCACCCGGCTGAGAGGCCAGATGACCGTCAGGATCGTCAGCGCCGCGACCAGCAGGGTCGTTTTCGGCCAGCGCAGCACCTTCAGCAGCAGCGGGTGATAAATGCGGATCAGAAAACGGTTGAGCGGGTTGCTGTTCTCCGCCGGGATCCTGCCGCGGATCCAGAATCCCATCAGGATCGGGATCGCCACGATCGCCAGCAGCGCCGCCCCGGCCATCGACCAGGTTTTGGTAAACGCCAGCGGGCCGAACAGCTTCCCTTCCTGCCCTTCGAGGGTGAAAATCGGGATAAACGACAGGGTGATAATCAGCAGGCTGATAAACAGCGCCGGGCCGACCTCCACCGAAGCATCGGTGATGATTTTCCAGCGCGTCTCGTTGTCGGGGCGCTGCTGCGGATGCTGGTGATCCCACTCCTCCAGCCGCTTATGGGCGTTTTCTATCATCACGATGGCGGCATCGACCATCGCCCCCACCGCAATCGCAATCCCGCCGAGCGACATGATATTGGCGTTCAGCCCCTGGAAATGCATCATGATAAAGGCGAAGCACAGGCCGAGCGGCAGAGAGATAATGGCGACCAGCGCCGAGCGTATGTGCCACAGGAACAGGGCGCAGACCAGCGCAACGACGATAAACTCCTCCAGCAGCTTCGCGCTGAGGTTGTCGATGGCCCGATCGATCAGCTGGCTGCGGTCATAGGTGGTGACCACCTCAACCCCTTCCGGCAGGCTGCCCTGCAGGGACGCAAGCTTGCTTCTTACGGCCGAAATGACTTCGCGGGCGTTCTTACCGGAACGCAGGATCACCACGCCGCCGGCCACTTCGCCTTCGCCGTTCAGTTCGGCAATGCCGCGGCGCATCTCCGGGCCAATTTGTACCCTGGCGACGTCGCGCAGATATACCGGCACGCCGCTGTCGCCGGTTGTCAGCACGATATTGTTAAAATCGTCGAGGCTTTGCAGATAGCCGCTGGCGCGCACCATATACTCGGCTTCCGCCAGCTCGACGGAAGAGCCGCCGGCCTCCTGGTTGGAGGTATCCAGCGCCGATTTCACCGCCGACAGGGTAATGCCGTACTGGGTCAGCTTCAGCGGATCGACCACGACCTGATACTCTTTAACCACGCCGCCCACCGACGCCACTTCCGAAACGTCCGGGATGGTTTTCAGCTCGTATTTTAAAAACCAGTCCTGCAGCGATCTCAGCTCCGCGAGGTCGTGCTTGCCGCTGCGATCGACCAGCGCGTACTCATAGATCCAGCCGACGCCGGTGGCATCCGGGCCCATCTCGGCGCTGACGCCGGCCGGAAGCTTGCCCTGCACCTGGTTGAGGTACTCCAGCACCCGCGAGCGCGCCCAGTAGGGATCGGTGCCGTCGGCAAAAATCACGTAGACGTAGGAAGCGCCGAACTGCGAGAAGCCGCGCACCGTTTTGGCGCCCGGCACCGACAGCATGGTGGTGGTTAGCGGCCAGGTGACCTGGTTTTCAACGATTTGCGGCGCCTGTCCGGGGTAGCTGGTTTTGACGATCACCTGGACGTCGGAGAGATCCGGCAGGGCGTCCACCGGCGTGTGGACGATGGTCCACGCCCCCCAGATGCTGAGGAACAGCGCCCCCATCATCACCAGAAAGCGGTTGGCCACCGAGCGACGGATAATCCATTCAATCATTTGTCATCTCCTTAGTGCGCATGCGCCGCGTTATCCGGCATGCTCGGCGCCGCGGCGGTCGGCCGGGCGCGCATCCGATCCAGCGCGCCGGAGATATTGGCCTCGGAATCAATCAGGAACAGGCCGCTGGCGACGACCTTCTCTCCTTCGCGAATACCGGAGCGGATCGCCGTCATATCGCCGGACTGCTGGAAGACCTCGACCCGTTTCGGCACGAAGCGGCCGTCGCCGTCCACGGTGATGACCCGCTGTTCCGCGCCGCTGTCGATCAGCGCTTTCGACGGGATCAGCAGCATCGGCTGACTTTGCGCGTTCAGCTTCAGCCAGGCGGTCATTCCCGGTTTCAGCGCTTCATCCGGGTTATCGACCTGCAGACGCAGCTGCAGCGTGCGGGTAGCCGCATCCACGCCGGGCAGAATGCTCCATTTGCTGATGGTGAAGGTTTTGTCCGGCCATGCCGGAACGGAAAGGACAAACTGCGAAGCGTCTTTAATCAGCCATGCGATGGATTCCGGCACCGAGGCGCTAATCCACACCGGGTCCATGCCCTGAATTTTGGCCACCACGTTATCTTTGGCGATGTTCATGCCGGCGCGTAGATCAAAGGCGGTAATCACGCCGTCAATCGGCGCTTTCAGGGTGAAGCGGGTCTGAATTTTGCGCGTCGCCTTCAGGCGGCGGATATCGTCATCCGGCATCCCGGCGAGGCGCAGCCGCTCGAGGATCCCCTCCACCTGGGTGGCGGTGCCGCCGGTTTCCTGCAGCAGCAGATATTCGCTCTGTGCCTCGACCCAGTCCGGAATGGTCAGGTCAATCAGCGGAGTGCCTTGCTTAATCTTATCGCCGACGGTCAGCGGGTAGACCCTGTCGATAAAGCCCGCCGAGCGCGCCTGGACGATGACAAACTGGTATTCGTTATAGCTGACATTAGCCGGGAAGGTCCGGGCGTAGCTTAGCGGCCCGCGCGCGACGGCGGCGGTTTTGACGCCCAGATTCTGCGTTTGCGTCGGGTCGATGCGTACGCCCGGGGCGGCCGAGGGCTGGGCCTCTTCATCGGCGTATTTGGCCACAAGGTCCATATCCATAAACGGCGATTTTCCCGGCTTATCAAAACGCGTATTGGGGTACATCGGGTCATACCAGAACAGGACTTTACGCGCCTGCCCGGCGGCAGGATCCGCATCGCCCGCAGGGTGAGCGGGCGAAAGCCCGATATACAGGCCCGCTGCAATAACGCCGCCAAGACACATACTGCTGATAATGAGCGCAGCGGTTTTAAGTTTTAGAGAGACCATCGTAATGCGCTCCGTGAACACCTTATTAGTTAACGTGGATATCCTGTAATAAGGAGAGGCCGCCCTGCTGGATAAAGGTGAAAGTGACCTTATCGCCGGGCTTAATCGCGTTAAGCTGGGTTTGCGGGGTGATGGTGAAGCGCATGGTCATCGGCGGCCAGTTCACCGCCGGGATGGCGTCATGGTCGATAGTGACTTTTTTACTTTCCATATCAATGGTTTTAACTTCACCGGTCGCGCTGATGAGCTGCGTCTGCCCGGCGGCTGGCGCGGCGGACATCATTTCGCCATGCTGGTGCCCGGCAGCCTGGGCGCCGAAGCTCGCTGCAGACATAAGAAGGCCCAAAATGACCGTTTTTGCGACATGATTCATGATTAACACTCCTGATATTCAATAATGGTTTATTCCAGCCAGCCGCCGCCGAGGGCGGTAAAGAGCTGAATTTCGTTAACCTGGCGGGCGTAGTTGAGATCCAGCAGGGCCTGCTGCGTGGCGAACAGCGAACGTTCGGCGTCCAGCACTTCGATATAGCTGACCGCGCCATGCTGATAGAGCGTTCTGGCACGCTGCAGGGTGATTTGCAGGGAGGCAAAATAGCGCTGCTGGGCGCTGATTTGATCCGCCAGGCTCTGGCGCAGGGCCAGGGCGTCGGCCACCTCTTTAAAGGCGTTCTGGATTTTCTGTTCGTAATTCACCACCGACTGCTGCTGGCGGATTTCGGCGACATCGAGATTGGCCTGATTACGCCCGGCGTTGAATATCGGCAGCTCGATTTTAGGGATGAAATTCCACATCCCGCTGGCCGGATTAAACAGGCTGGAGAGGTCGGCGCTGCTGCCGGAAAGCGAGCTGGTTAGCATAATCGACGGGAAGAAGGCCGCCCGCGCGGCGCCGATATTGGCGTTCGCCGCCCGCAGCCCGTGCTCGGCCTCTAAAATATCGGGACGCTGGAGTAAGATCTGCGAGGAGAGGGCGGGCGGCAGCCTGACGCTGTGAATATCCGCCGCGCTGTCGGCCGCGTCGTCCGGCAGCCGCTGATAGCTGCCCAGCAGCAGCTGCAGGGCGTTATTGGCCTGCGCCAGCTCGCCTTCCCGCCTGGCGATGTCGGCGCGGGTGCTTTCAATTACCCCGCGCGCCTGCTCCAGCGCCAGCACGCTGCTGCTGCCGGTCAGCAGCTGTTTCTCTACAAAAGCGTAGGACTGGCGGTAGTTTTGTAACGTCTCACGCGCCACGGCGAGCTGCGCTGCGGCCAGCCGCTGGTTGAAGTAGCTCTGCGAAACGTTTGAAATTAATAAGATGTGCACCGCGCGCTGGGCTTCTACGCTGGCGAAAAAGGTCTGCCGCTGCGCCTCGCTCATGTTTTTCAGGCGGCCGAAGAAGTCGAGATCGAAGCTGAGGTTAAGCCCGGCCTGATAGTCGCTGCTGGTGGTGGTATCGCCTTTGAGCTTCCCGCCGTAGGTGCTGCTCGCGGCGGTGCTCAGCTGCGGATAGCGATCGGCATCGGTCACGCCGTACTGCGCCCGCGCTTCCTGTACTTTAAGGGTTGCCATGCGCAAATCCCGGTTATCGACGAGCGCGGTCGCAATCAGCGATTTAACCTGCGGATCGGCGAAAAAGGCGCGCCAGCCGGTCTCCTGATAGCCCGCAGGCGGCGTCACCAGTTGGTTCTGGCTGAGAGAGAACTGCTGCGGCACCGGCGAGGGCGGCTGGCGGTAGTCCGGGGCTAAGGAGATACAGCCCGTCAGAATGAAAATAACGCTGAGCGAAATGAGCTTTAACTGGCGCATAGTGGCAGGTTTATCGGCTATCAGAGAATGCCTGTACTTTACGCAACGGCGTCTGTTTGACGCGTGACGGGAAAATGACAAAGCTGTCATTTTCCTGAGAATTCATTGCTATCCGGTTTGGCTCCTCTAAAATTGGAAACCCGCACCACAGTCGCGTGAAGGAGCAGGTGATGAAGATTTTGATCGTCGAAGATGAGATGAAAACCGGCGAGTACCTGACGAAAGGGCTGACGGAAGCCGGTTTTGTTGTCGATCTGGCGGATAACGGTCTGAATGGCTATCACCTGGCGATGACCAGCGATTATGACCTGCTGATCCTCGACATCATGCTGCCGGACGTGAACGGCTGGGATATCGTCAGAATGCTGCGATCCGCCGATAAGGGCATGCCGATCCTGCTGCTGACCGCGCTGGGGACCGTTGAACATCGGGTGAAGGGGCTGGAGCTCGGGGCCGATGATTATCTGGTGAAGCCCTTTGCCTTCGCCGAGCTGCTGGCGCGCGTAAGGACGCTTTTACGTCGCGGGGCGGCGACGATCGTTGAGAGCCAGTTCCAGGTGGCGGATTTAACGCTCGATCTGGTCAGCCGCAGGGTGACCCGCGCGGGCGCACGCATCATGCTGACCAGCAAAGAGTTTACGCTGCTGGAGTTCTTTATCCGCCATCAGGGGGAAGTTCTGCCCCGTTCGCTGATCGCCTCTCAGGTCTGGGACATGAATTTTGACAGCGACACCAACGCCATTGACGTGGCGGTGAAGCGGCTGCGGGGCAAAATAGATAATGATTTTGAGCCTAAGCTCATCCAGACCGTGCGCGGCGTCGGCTATGTGCTTGAGGTGCCGGATGGCGATTAAGCTTCTGCAGCGGCCTTTTTCGCTGGCGACGCGGCTGACCTTTTTTATCAGCCTGGCGACGATAGTGGCCTTTTTCGCCTTCACCTGGATAATGATCCACTCGGTAAAGGCGCATTTTGAAGAGCGTGACGCCCACGACCTCAGGCAGCTGGCCACCACCCTTGAGACGGTGCTCAACCATGCCGACTATCCACAGGCGCGGCGGCTGGAGATCTTAAAGAACGTGATCGATGGCTACGCCAACGTTTTTATTTGCCTCGATGACGGCAGCGGCAAGATCCTTTTCCAGTCGCCGAATGGCCCGGACCTCAGCCATATCATGAGTACGCCGGGGCTCGCTGCCAGGCTGCAGGATGGCAACGTCATCTCGTGGGTAGACCCGCATCCGCGGGCGTTAACCCATGACAATCACCAGATGCAGACCCGCTCCTGGCGGCTGATTATGCTGCCGCTTAGCCGTGCGGCGGACGGCAGGCCGGCCTATCACCTGCTTATGGCCCTGTCGATCGATTTCCACCTCCACTATATTAACGATCTGAAGGCGAGGCTGATTTCGGCGGCGACGATTATCAGCATCCTTATCATCTTTATTGTGCTGTTCGTGGTCTATCACGGACATAAGCCGATTCGCCGGGTCAGCCGACAGATTCAAAACATTACCTCCCGCGACCTCGACGTGCGCTTAAACCCGCAGTCTGTGCCGATTGAGCTGGAGCGGCTGGTGCTGTCGTTTAACCATATGCTTGAACGTATAGAGGATGTATTTACCCGTCAGTCCAACTTTTCCGCGGATATTGCCCATGAGATCCGCACGCCGATAACCAACCTGGTGACCCAGACGGAGATCGCGCTCAGTCAGACCCGCAGCCAGAAAGAGCTGGAGGATGTGCTGTACTCCAATCTGGAAGAGTTCTCGCGGATGTCGCGAATGGTCAGCGATATGCTGTTTTTGGCGCAGGCTGACAATAATCAACTGATTCCGGAGCTAAAAGCGCTGAATCTGGCCGACGAGGTCAGCAAGGTTTTCGACTTCTTTGAAGCCTGGGCCGAGGAGAGGGAAGTGGCCCTGCACTTTAGCGGCAGCGCCTGCTGGGTGGTTGGCGATCCGTTGATGCTGCGCCGGGCGATGAGTAATTTGCTCTCTAACGCCATTCGCTATACGCCTGGCGGCCAGGCGGTCACCGTTCATCTGACGGAGGCCAATGACCAGGTTCAGCTGATCGTTGAGAATCCGGGAGCGCCGATCCCTGCGGAACATCTGTCGCGGCTTTTCGACCGATTCTACCGCGTCGATCCCTCCCGCCAGCGTAAAGGCGAGGGGAGCGGCATTGGCCTGGCGATCGTTAAATCAATCGTCAGGGCGCACCGCGGCAGCGTGGCGGTGGAGTCCGACGTACGCGCAACCCGCTTTATTCTGATGCTGCCAAAACGGGCGTAATAAAAGCAGGCCATAAAAAGAAGCCTGGCGGTGCCAGGCTTTGGGAGGCTTACTCTTCGAAGTACCAGTAACCCTGGTTGATAAGGCGCGTCAGCTCGGCGATAAATTCAGGGTTGTGCAGCGCTTTGCCCAGCTCATCTTTACCCAGTGAGGTGTAGCGGCACAGCGCATCCAGCGCCTCGGCATCGGTGATTTCCAGCGCTTCGCTGTTCACAAAGAAGCTGTCGCCGATATGCAGCACCCGCAGGCCGCTCAGGCGGGCCAGCGTTTCGCCGCCGTTCAGGGCATCAACAACCTCTTCTTCTGCATAAGGCGGCTCGGCCGGCGCGATGTCCAGATCGTGACGCGGGGTGGTGGCAAAGCGGCCGAACCACTGGGTGAAGTCCTCCGGCTGGCTAATCATGTCGATCATCATTCCGCGCAGGCGTTCGAGCTCATACTCTTCTACCCGGCCGGGATGTTCGCGACAGGTCAGGTCCGGATCGCTGTAGTGCTCACTGCCAAGATCGTTTTCCAGCGCGTAGTCGGCAAAGCTGCTGATCAGGTCGCGACCGTTTGGCCCACGGAAGCCAACGGAGTAGTTCAGCGCCGTTTCGTGGGTGATACCGTCGTGCGGGAATCCTGGCGGGATATAAAGGATATCGCCCGGTTCGAGGTCTTCATCAATAATCGGTGGGAAAGGATCGACGTGCAGCAGCGCCGGGTGCGGGCAGAACTGACGCATCGGCAGCTTGTCGCCCACGCGCCAGCGGCGGCTGCCCATGCCCTGAATAATGAAGACATCATACTGGTCGATATGCGGGCCAACGCCGCCTCCCGGGACCGAGAAGGAGATCATCAGGTCATCCAGGCGCCAGTCAGGCAGCACGCGGAACGGGCGAACCAGCTCGGCGGCGGGCATATGCCAGTGGTTTACCGCCTGCGCCAGCAGCGACCAGCCGGTTTCGCCCAGGCCATCAAAATGTTCGAACGGCCCGTTGCTGGCCTGCCACTGCTCGTTCACCAGGCTAACCAGCCGACTGTCGACTTCCGGTTCCATGGCCAGACCGGCCAGCTCGTCCGGGGTGATCGGATCGACGAAGTTAGGGAAAGCATTCTTTAATACTACCGGCTGCTTTTGCCAGTACTTCTCTAAAAACTCGGGCCAGTTAATGTTCAGTTGATAAGCCATAGATTCACACCAGTAAGGAAGAAACGGCCCTGATTATAGAAAGGTGTGAAGCGAGGGCGCTTTGTCGTGAGTCAAAGCGGCTGCTTAATCCGCCGTTTGTGGCTCCGCTAAGCCAGAGGCGGCTATCTGCATGCTGGCCGCCATGCATTTTTTGAAAAATTGGCATTTAGTCTGAAATGAGGCGCAGGCCGCGCCAGGTCTGGGTTTTAGCGGTTTCGGCTATTTGTGATATGGATGGATAAGTTCAAATAATGAGCGCTTGATAGGTTTTTTGTATTTTAAGGCTTGCCATACCAAAAGAACTCCCTATAATGCGCTCCCACTGACACGGCAAATGTGAACAACTTCACAGATTAAGCCGGGTCGGAAGAGAAAAAATCCTGAATTAAAGGGTTGACTCTGAAAGAGGAAAGCGTAATATACGCCACCTCGCAACGCTGAGCGAAAGCCGCGTT
>NZ_WQRE01000007.1:539-350126 GCF_009758445.1 Klebsiella sp. 10-1 | reverse complement strand
GGTCAGCGCACTCCTGAGGAGGACAAATTCGTCGGGAACGAATTTGCACAACACGCCGTGCAGCCCGGAGGGTGGCGGGCAGGAGTCCCGGCATACAACGGCCAGGCATCAGACAGACGAAGAAACCTCATGCGCAGGCATGGGGTTTTTTGTTATCTGCGGTTCAGGAAAAGCAGCGGGACGCCGCCCGGCGCGGGCGCTGCCCGCCGCGATCGTCTGATAAGAAAAAACCCTGCCAGCCCCTGATGTTATATTTAAAATAAAAATCAGCTATGTTCTAAATATAAAATCACGGTCTTTAATTAATTATCTGAATATCTTTAACTCATCGTTGAATTACATTTAATTAATACTATCAATTATTTACAAAATATCATCCCACCGTTTAAGCAGTGAAATCGTAATAACTGGACTTTCCGAATAAAATGATTTACTGTCATTAACAGTTTGTTAACTTGATCGGATTCGGGTTAACTGAATTGTGATATAAAATATCAAGCGTACTGCCGGTATTAATGCCTGTTTCGGTAACGTCCGGGGCTAAATAACCTCTGTTACCGGATGGCAATATGAGAATATAAATGAAAATCCTGCTTAGCTGGCCCCCTTTGCGTCGGCTCACCCGCTACATACAAGAACGTCTCACCTTTTTGGTTCTGCTCTGCTGGCCGGCGATTATCTGGCTGGCGTGTCGGGTCTGCGTCTGGCTGGCTGATAGCGCGTATACGCTGATAGGGAAGCCGTTAAGCGAGTCGTTTACCGTCTATCTGCAGCCGCTGATGACCTTTGGCACGCTGGTCCGTATCTCCGTGAGCTGGGTCGTGCTGCTGTTCATTCTGTTTAGCATGGCGATGGGCTTTACCTGGCTGCTGCGTCGCGTGATAAACCGCAAAAACTGATCCCGTCCTTATTGCCGTTGGCCGCCGCCGAGGTGACGGCCAGAGCGATCTCACTCACGCCATCGCGCCGATCGTCTTACGAAAACGCAGCAGGGCGATGGTAAAGAACGCTGCGCCAATGGCCATCAGGGTTAAAAACTGCGGCCAGACGATGGCAAAGCCGGCACCGCGATACAGAATCGCCTGCGCGAGGCTGACGAAGTGGGTGGTCGGCATGGTTAACATAATATCCTGTACCGCCTGCGGCATACTTTCCCGCGGGGTTGAACCGCCTGAAAGCATCTGCAGCGGCAGCAGCACCAGGATCATCAGCAGCCCCAGCTGCGGCATCGAACGCGCCACCGTCCCCATAAAGATACCGATTGAGGTGGTTGCGAACAGGCTCAGGGCCACGCCCAGCATAAACAGCGGGATCGAGCCTTCAATCGGCACCTGCAGCACCCCCTGCACCATGAGCAGCAGCGAAAGCCCGGAAACGACCAGCACCACCAGCCCCATCGACCAGATTTTTGCCAGCATAATTTCAAACGGCGTCACCGGCATAACCAGCAGATGTTCGACCGTGCCGTGCTCCCGCTCGCGGATCAGCGCCGAACCGGTCAGCACGATCGCCAGCATGGTGATGTTATTGATGATGGCCATGACCGCCCCAAAGCGCTCCTGCTCAAGATTGGGATTAAAGCGCATCCGCACCGCCAGCTCTACCGGCAGGGTAGCGTTATCCCGGTAGCGGGCAACGAAGCTGTTCACCTCCCCGCTAATAATATTCTGGATATAGCCGTTGCCGGTAAACGCCTGGCTCATACGCGTGGCGTCGACGTTAACCTGAATTTCCGGCTGCCGCCCGGCGAGCACATCGCGCTGAAAGTTGGGGGGAATATTAATGGCGAAGGTATAGTTCCCGGCATCCAGCCCGGCATCCATCTCATCTTCGTTAATCAGCTCCGGCGGTAAAAACCACGGCCGATAAAAGCCGTTGATAATACGCGAAGAGAGCTGCGATTTATCCATATCGGCAATCGCGATAGGCGCCAAATGCAGCGACCCCGGCATCACGGTCGCTGAGGAATAAACCGATACGGTAAAGGCGAACAGGATTAAGGTCAGCATCGCCTTATCGCCGAGCAGGCTGCGCAGCTCTTTGACGCCGAGATTATAAATATTGCGTAATCCGCGCATCATCCCTCCTGTTTTTTCAGCAGCCACACGCTGAGGCCGAGCACCAGCGGGACGGCAATCAGCAGCGGTATAAAGGACGCCCACAGGTCCGTCAGGCTCAGGGCTTTTGAGAATGTGCCGCGGGCGATGGTGAGAAAATGGCTGGTCGGGTAGATCTGACCAATCCAGCGGCCGGGCCCCTCCAGCGAAGCGACCGGGTCAATCATGCCGGAAAACTGCGTGGCCGGTATCAGCGTAATAATGGCGGTGCCGAAGATGGCCGCAATCTGGCTTTTCATAAAGGTGGAGATCAGCAGCCCCAGCCCGGTGGCGATGGTGACATAGAGCAGCGCCGCCGCGGTCAGGGTCAAAAAGCTGCCCTTATGCGCTACGCCAAACACCGCTACCGACAGCGCGCACAGCAGGAAGAAGTTAAACATTCCCAGCACGATATACGGCAGCTGCTTGCCCAGCAGAAACTCGCTGCGGGTAGTCGGCGTGACGTACAGGTTGATGATTGAGCCAAGCTCTTTTTCACGCACCACGCTCAGCGCGCTGAGCATCGCCGGGATCATCATCAGCAGCAGCGGGATCACCGCCGGAACGATGGCCGGCAGGCTTTTCACGTCCGGGTTATAGCGATAGCGCGTCTCGATGGATATCAGCGACGTATCGTGGACGGGAGACGCCTGCCGTCCGGCCATCTCCTGTAGCCAGGCCAGATGCATGGCCTGTACGTAGCCGCGCACCGTCTCGGCCCGATTAGGCATAGCGCCGTCCACCCAGACGCCAATTTTCACCGGCGTCCCGCGGGCAATATCGCGGCCAAAATCAGGCGGAATTTCAATGGCCACGGCCAGCTCGCCGCTGCGCATCCGCCTGTCCAGTTCGTCATAGCTCTGCAGCGGCGGCTGCTCGATAAAGTAGCGCGATCCGGCAATATTCTGCGACCAGCCCTGGCTGCTGATGGTCTGGTCACGATCGAGTACCGCGAAGCGCAGATCTTCCACGTCCATGCTGATGCCATATCCCATGATGAACATCAGAATAACGGTACCCAGCAGGGCCAGGGTCGATCGTACCGGATCGCGCCGCAGCTCCAGCGCTTCGCGCCGGCTGTAGCTAAAGAGCCGGCGCAGGCTGAACGCCTGCTGCTGCGCCGCCGCCGTCCCGGGCGAAGCGCTAACCGGAGGAGCGGGCGCTATTTCAGCGGCGGGCTGCCGGGCATCCTGCAGCCAGCCGATAAACGCCTCTTCAAGCGTTGCCGCACCGCGCTGGGCCACCAGCGCCTGCGGGGTATCGCTGGCCAGCACCTTCCCGGCGTGCATCAGCGAAATACGATCGCAGCGCTCGGCTTCGTTCATAAAGTGGGTCGAGATAAAAATGGTCACCCGATCCTGACGGGCGAGATCGACCATCAGCTGCCAGAACATATCTCTGGCGACCGGATCGACGCCGGAAGTCGGCTCATCGAGGATCAGCATTTCCGGGCGATGGATCACCGCCACGGCGAGAGAGAGCCGCTGGCGAATGCCTAACGGCAGAGAGGCGGGAAGGGTATCTTCGACCTCCGTTAACATAAATCGTTGGCTCATTTCCGCGACCCGACCGGGGATCTCGGCATCCGGGATGTGGAATAAGCGGGCGTGCAGCTCAAGGTTCTGCCTGACGGTCAGCTCGCTGTAGAGGGAGAAAGCCTGCGACATATAGCCGACGCGGCGGCGGGTTTCGATATCCTTCGGATCGACCGGTTGACCGAATAGCCAGGCCTCGCCTTCGCTGGCGGGCAGCAGGCCGGTAAGCATTTTCATGGTGGTTGATTTACCGCAGCCGTTTGAGCCGAGGAAACCAAAAATCTCGCCGCGGGCGATGCGGAAGTTCACGCTATCCACCGCCACGAAGTTGCCAAAGCGCATGGTCAGGCCACGGGCTTCAATCGCAATTTCATTGTCCAGCGCGTTGCGCGGCGCGATGATCACCTCTTTGTGCGCCTCGCGCTGGGCTTCCGGCAGCAGGGCGATAAACGCCTGTTCGAGCGTCTGGCTGTGGGTTTGCGCTTTTAGCTCTTCGGCGCTGCCGGTAGCCAGCACCTCCCCGGCGTTCATCGCCACCAGCCAGTCGAAGCGCTCCGCTTCTTCCATATAGGCCGTCGCCACCAGCACGCTCATCTCCGGCTGGCGCTGGCGAATGCTGTCAATCAGCTCCCAGAACTGGGCGCGAGACAGCGGGTCAACGCCGGTGGTGGGTTCATCAAGGATCAGCAGCTGCGGATCGTGGATCAGGGCGCAGCACAGGCCGAGCTTCTGCTTCATCCCGCCGGATAGCTTCCCGGCAGGACGGTCGCGGAAAGGGGCCAGTCCGGTGCTGTGCAGGAGCTCATCGATGCGGTTCTCGCGCTCGGCCCTGTCGTGACCAAACAGCCGGGCAAAGAAATCGACGTTTTCATACACCGACAGGGTGTGATAGAGGTTTTTACCCAGCCCCTGCGGCATCCAGGCGATTTTGGGGCAGACATCCCGGCGATGGCGGGCGTCGCGCATATCGCCGCCGAGAACCATCACGTTGCCCTGCTCAATGACCCGCGCCCCGGAAATCAGCGACAGCAGGCTTGATTTGCCGACGCCGTCTGGGCCAATCAGGCCCACCATCCGGCGAGCGGGAATGCTCAGCGTAATATCCCGCAGCGCGACGGTGGCGCCAAAGCGCTGACCGACGCGTTCCAGCAGGGCGACCGGTGGGTAAGTATCCTGCTGAGAGCCTCTCATTGCGGCAACCTCACCGCGAGCGTATCGGGCCAGGCCTGCTGGCTATCCAGGCGGACATACGCCATGCCGGGCAGGCCGGTTTTGACATACTCAAGGTGCTGCTCCAGCAGTTCCGGCGGAATGCGCGCCTTCACGCGGAACATCAGCTTCAGGCGCTCATCGCTGGTTTCTACCGTTTTCGGCGTAAACTGCGCGACGCTGGCGACAAAGCTGATATGGGCGGGAACGACCAGGTTTGGCGCCGCGTCCAGCACGATGCGCGCTTCGCCGCCCAGCGCCAGCAGGCCCGCCTGCTCGGTTGGCAGGAAGAAGGTCATGTAGACATCGGAGAGGTCGACCATATTCAGCACCCGCCCGCCGGCGGCCAGGACTTCGCCCGGCTCGGCGACGCGATACTGAATTCGGCCGTCGCGCGGCGCTTTGAGCGCGCTATCGTCAATATCGGCGAGGATGCGTCGTTCCGTCGCCTGCGCGGCATCAACGCGGGTTTGCGCCTGAATAATGCTGGTCCGGGCGGCTTCAATTGCGGCCCTCGCCGCAGAAACCTGGGCTCTGGCGGATTCGAGCGCTGCCCGGGCGCTTTCCGCTGCCGCCTGGTCATCGTCGAGCTGCTGGGCTGAAACCGCGCCGCGCTGCGACAGCGCGCTGGAGCGCACGTGCCGTTTAGCGGTGGAGTTGAGCTCCGCCTGCCGCTGCTTTACCACCGCTTCGGTGGCGCGCATTTCGCTTTGCCGCTGATCCAGCAGCGCTTTGGCGGCGGCGACCGCGCTTTCAGCCTCTTTGATCTGGGCGGCGGCTTCGAGGCGCTGTTCGTTAAGCACCCGAATATCCATCCGCGCCAGCACCTCGCCCTTGCGAACGAACTGCCCCTCTTTGACCAGAATGGCGTCGATGCGTCCGGCGGTTTTGGTGGCGATATCCACCTCGGTGGCTTCTATCCTGCCGTTGCTGCTGGCAAATCCCTCCGCAAGTCCCGGCGGACGCAGCGCCCACCATATCAGGGCGGCGATGACCGCCAGCAGGCCGACAAGGCACCAGGCCCAGTGCTGTTTGATTTTGTCCATACGCTACTCGCTCTGTTCCATATTGCTGAGTGATGCGCGTTTCTTTCCTCCGCCATACGGAGCGTTATCTCTTTGAAAGATTGAGGAGTGGAGGGGCAAGGCCGACCGGCGCGCGGATCCAGCTGCGCTGCTAACCGGTGAGAAAGATGTGCTACGAATGTGGTCATCATCAGCAATCCAGGCCTTAAATGAAACACGCATAAATATAGCTACTGTCTATTGGATACTAGCATTTGTATTGAGTATGTCCATACGCTAAATATGGGTTATGGATACCGCGTCGCGAACCGCCCGTCGACGGCCGCACGGAAAGGCGTAAAGTATGATTGATGCATTTTCAATCTGGTTGGTCATAGCTAACTGTTGTATGATTTGCGGCCCTGAAAAGAGACAAACGTCAGCGAGCGCTTTATTCAATGAGTGATGAAAGCAAAAAATATATCGCGATTATTTTTAAGGAATGGCTGCCGCTGCACGACGGCCTGACGCCGGAAGTGAAGGCGGTGCTTAATAATATTGCCACCGAGCAGGCTGAAGCGCTGGCGGCCCGTTTTTATGACTTTATTTTTCAGGACCCGGATATTGCCAGGCACCTCACCTACGATTTGGTTCAGGAACGTCTGAGCCGCTCGCTGGCCGGCTGGGTCAAAGATATTTTGACCTGCGAGAAGGACGGCCTGCAGGCGCTGGCGGAAAGGCAATATCATATTGGCAGCATTCACTCGCGTATCGGCATCCCTGCCGAGGCCGTGCTGCGCGGAGCCAGGCAGCTCAAGGCCGGGGTGATTGAATATATTCGCGACAGTACCATCGACCGCCAAACCGGCGTTGCCGCGATCTACTATGCGATTATGGCGTTTAATATGGCGATCGAGATGATGTGCCATGCCTACACCCTGTCGCACTATCGGGCGACCAAAAACGAAGAAGCCTATCGCCTCTACAGCCTGATGGATAACGTGCCGATGGAGTACGGCAAGCAGCAGGCTGCGCTCTCCGGCTGGGAAAATACCGTTATTTTTAATATCGTTAGCGAAAATAAAAACGATATTAACGCCACGTTATTATCTGAATCCGAATTTGGCCTGTGGTTCCGCCATAAATGCGTGCGCTATTTTAACAAGAACGCGCAGATGGAAGAGATTGGCGGATTAATCACCCAGGTCGATAGCTTAATTAGCGGCTGGAAATCATCCGACAGTCGCGCAGAATATAAAGATACGCAAAACCTGCTGCAGGGTATTCATATTCATTGCCAGCAGATCGGCAGCCAGCTGGGGGTGATTTTTAGCAGCCTGTCGCAAATGCAAAACGGCAAAGACGCGCTCACCAGCCTGCTCAACCGTCGCTACCTGCCGGTGGTCCTCAAGCACGAGGTCGCGCTCGCTATGGAGTATGAGCGGCCGATGACGGTCGCGATCGTCGACGTCGACCATTTTAAAGAGATTAACGATAGCTGGGGCCACCAGGTGGGCGACCGGGCGATTAAGCACGTTGCCGATCTGCTCAGCGACAATATCCGCTCCAGCGACTATATCTTCCGCTACGGCGGCGAAGAGTTTCTGCTGGTGCTGGTGGAAACCGGCGCCGTGGAGGCCCATGCGCTCCTTGAACGCCTGCGCAAAAATATCAGCCAGCTCGCCTTCAACGTTGGCGGCGAGACCGAAATCGCCATTACCGCCAGCATCGGCTACGCCGTCCACACCGGCCACCCTGATTACAACCTGCTGCTGCGCGACGCCGATAGCGCGCTCTATGCCGCCAAGCGCGACGGACGCAACTGCGTGAAGATGCACGAAGGTGGCAGCGGCGGCTAAGCCGTCTGCCGGCCAGGCTCCCGCAGGCGAAGCGCGATGGCGAGTCGCCTCGTTCAGAACAGGATCGGCAATCCCAGGCCCCGTTTTACCTCATGCAGCGTCCGCTGCGTGAGGCTGTTGGCCCGCTCGCTGCCCTGGCGTAGCAGCTCCAGCAGCATGCCTTTATCGGCAATAAACCGCGCCCGGCGCTCGCGTATCGGCGCCAGCAGCGTCTGCAAACACTCCTCCAGCGCGTTTTTACACTGCCGATCGCCCAGTCCGCCACGCTGATAATGCGCCTTCATTTCGCCGATGAGCGGCCTGTCGGGGTGGAAGGCATCGAGATAGGTGAAGACGACGTTACCTTCCACCTGGCCCGGGTCGGCAACGCGCAGGTGGCCTGGGTCGGTATACATGGCGCTGACCGCGCGATGGATCTCCTCTTCGCTGGCCGAAAGCGTCAGCGTATTGCCCAGCGATTTTGACATTTTTGCGCTGCCGTCGACGCCCGGCAGACGGCCGACCTCGCTGAGCAGCGCCTTACAGTGCTGCAGCACCGGCGTCGTCGTCAGGCTATTCATCTTATGTACGATTTCGTTGGTCTGTTCGATCATCGGCAGCTGATCGTCGCCGACCGGCACCAGCGCGGCCTTAAAGGCGGTGATATCGGCGGCCTGGCTGATGGGGTAGGCCAGAAAGCCCACCGGCAGCGAGCGGGCGAATCCTTTCTGCGCAATCTCATGCTTGACGGTGGGATTGCGCTCGACGCGGGCAACGGTGACGATATTCATGTACAGGGCGCTCAGTTCAGCCAGCGCGGGGAGGGCTGACTGCAGGCAGACGGTGGTTTTCTGCGGATCGATGCCGACGGCCAGATAGTCGGCCATCACTTCAAAGATATTGCTGCTTATCTTTTGCGGGTTGCTGCCGTTGTCCGTTAATCCCTGCAGGTCGGCGACCAGAATGAACTGCTGGTGGTCATGCTGCAGCTGGACGCGCTGGCGCAGCGAACCCACGTAATGGCCGAGGTGCAGCTGGCCGGTTGGGCGATCGCCGGTAAGAATGGTTTGGCCTGCGTTCATCAGAAACTCCTTACGATGCTGTTAAGCCGAAAGGCGTCGCTGAGAAATGACAAAGCCGCCTTCCGGCGGCTTTGAAAATGGAAACGTCAATCGTGCCGCCTGTTATGCAGGCAGCCACCAGCGGAGTGAGCGGGTAACGACAACGTTTCTGTTCATCGGTCTATCCTGCCACGAAACGGGCATGGGGTAAACCCACGCTCCGTTTACCCTGGCGGCGTACTTACATCGTCGAGAAGACGTTCATGATGATGCCGCCGGAGATAATCAACACCATAGCGAAGATGGCCGGCAGATCCGGTTTCTGCTTGTAGAGGATCATTGAGCAAATGGTGACGCCGACGATACCAAAGCCGCACCACAGCGAGTAGGCCACGCCCACCGGGATGGTGCTCATCGCGCGGGTGAGGGCGAAATAGCACAGCCCGTAGGCGCAGACTACCAGCACCGACGGCGCCAGCTTGCTAAAGCCGTTGGTCTTTTTGATCATCGAAGTGCCGGTGATTTCGGAGCCGATTGACAGCGCCAGCCATAAAAATCCGAGATTAAACATATGCTATTCCTTTCAGTCAGTTGGCGATCTTTTTGTCGAGAGGCGTAACCGGCTCGGCGGGCGCCGCGGCGCTCTCCTCGCTGCCCATTTTCGAGAACAGGTTCATGATGACGATGCCGCTGGCGATAATCGCCATGCCGATAATGGCCGCGGTATCCGGATGCTGGCCGTAAAACGCCATGCCCAGCGTGGAAACGACCAGGATGCCGGTGCCGGACCAGGTGGCATACGCCAGGCCGACGGGGATATCTTTCACCGCGCGGGAGAGCGAGTAGTAGCAGGTGCAGTAGAGAACAATCAGCAGCGCGAGCAGCATCATTTTGGTCGAGCCTTCGCTGCTGCCGAACATTTTAAGCGTCGAAGTGGCTGAGGTTTCGGAGAGGATAACCAGCAGCATCCATAGCCAACATTTTGTTTTGGAAGACATAATAAACTCCGGGTCTATTTATTAAGGTAAGGTTCTTTTTTTCTGTTTTTTAAAAAATCGATGGCGGCATCGGTCAGTTCGGCATCGGGCGCGGAGGCTAGCGCCGGATTATTCACCACGTCTGTGACAGTGAGATAACGCCGCGCCGCGCTCGCCGGCGTCGCCGCTGCGCTACCCGATGTCAGCCGCTCCAGCAGCTCGTTCATATCGCACAGCGTAACGCCGCACTCCGTCAGCCGGGCCAGCGTCGAGCGCATCTGCCCGGCGTAGGCCGAGTGGGCCGCCGCGCCGCACAGCTGATTGAGCTCGCTGCCGGGATCGCAGTGGTAGCGCAGCGCCAGCACCGGCAGGCCGCCAAGCAGCGCCTCGTGCAGGCGTCTGGCGAACGGGCTTCGCAGGTTGCCGTTCGCCAGGTCTGCCGCCAGCGGATAGTCGAGAAACGGCACTATCACCGCTCGCCAGGCCATTGCAGGCAGCGCTTCCTGCCAGGCTGACGCCGGGACGATTGTGCCGGTTTCCTGCCAGCATGCGGCGTCCGGGGTGCCTTCGTCCAGTACGATATGCAGCGGATGCCCGCAGCCCGCCAGACGGCGGCGGATCGCTTGCCGGTAGCCGTCGGCGGCGGCGACCATTACCAGAACCGGCGGCTGTAGCCGCTGGATAATCCGCGTCACCAGGCGTTCGATCTCTTCGTCGGTCATGGCCTGTCTCCGTTAAGCGGGCTGGGTGATGACGACCTGCGCGCCGTTTTTCAGCCCGGCGGCGTTGGCCTCTTCGGTATCGATATGGAACTCAAGCACAAAATCATCGCGCACCCGAATCACCACTTCATCAAACGTCAGCCGGCGCTCGCCGTTGCTGCGGACGCTGACCTTCTGCCCGTTGCTGACGTTCAGCCGGCGTGCGTCCTGCGGCGACATATGAATATGTCGCCAGGCGCAGATCACCTGCGAACGAAGCTCAACGTGGCCCGCCGGGCCGATCAGCAGCGCGCTGCCGGCGTTCTCCAGCTGGCCGGACTCGCGCACCGGCGCCCTGATACCGAGAGTGAAGCAGTCGGCGCGGGAAATTTCCAGCTGACTGCACGGGCGCGTGGGGCCGAGGACGCGAACGTGGGTCAGCGAACCCTTCGGCCCGACCACGGTGACGCACTCTTCGGCGGCGAACTGCCCCGTCTGACGCAGCGGCTTCAGCGGGGTTAGCGCGTAGCCCTTGCCGAACAGCGCCTCGACATCCTGCTGCGCCAGGTGAACGTGGCGGTTAGAGATGCCCACCGGGATCTCCGGGGCGATGCGGGTCAGGCGGGCGGCAATTTTTTCATGTAACAGAGCGTCGATCATGCCTTCTTCCCTTTCCTCTGCGCGGCGTTTTTATCTTCCGTCTGGCCCGGTGCGGGCTGCGCCGGGTACTGAGCGGTCGGCTCCGCCGCGTCTTTTTCTTCTTCCACAGGGAGCGGCGCGTCGATCTTAGCCGCAGGGCGCGACGGGCGGCCTTTTAATTTACCCAGCGCATCGACCACGCTGCGTTCCGGGCGGGCGATGACCAGCGAGCCGACGACCTGGCCCGCGGCGACGACTTCGACGCCGCGCTCAATCGCGGTGTGGATGGCGCTGATTTCGCCTTCAAAGCAGACGCTGACCAGCCCCGAGCCGATTTTACGGTAGCCTATGCAGCTCACGCCTGCGGCTTTACAGGCGGCGTCGACGGCCTGAATGGCGGCGACCAGCCCTCGCGTTTCAATTACGCCTAAACTTTTCATTGTCAGCTCCTGTTAATGGCGGACTAAACGAATATCAAAATCAAACTGCACGAAGAACGTTTCCAGCCGGTCTAATTCTTCGGGCGAATAAGACGGGTCCTGGGTAATCGGGTACGGCATATCCAGGCGTTCATATTTTTTACGTCCCAGCTGGTGGTACGGCAGCATATCGATGCGGCGGATATGTCCGCGTTTGGCTAGCTTCTGTACATAATCAATTGCGCCGGTAATTGCCTCCCAGGAGTCGTTATATCCGCGCACCAGCGGCATTCTGACAATCACGTTGGCGCCGGAATCCACCAGCCACTCCAGATTGCGGCGGATACCTTCGTTGCCAATGCCGAATAACGCTTTATGGTGCGCGCTATTGATTTGTTTAATATCGAATAAGAAGGTGTCGGTGACCGGCGCGAGCTTCTGGTAATTAGCCAGCGGGGTGGTGCCCTGAGTTTCGATAGCGGTATTGAGCATCATCTTTTTGCATTCGCTAAATAAGGCGACGGCAAAATCGGTTTGCAGGCTCATTTCGCCGCCGCCGATGGTCACGCCGCCGCCGGAGGCGATATAAAAATCGTAATCCTGCATGATTATCTCCATCAGCTCGCTGACGGTGACATCCTTGCCCATAATATCCAGCGCGTTCCGGGTGCAAATCTCTTCGCATTTACGGCAGCCGATGCAGTCTTTATTGCGGTCGACGAAGTGCTTCATTTCGCCGTTTTCCTCCGCCCGGTAATGAATACCCGCCGGGCAGACGCTGACGCAGTCGCCGCAGTTAACGCACTTATCCTGCGAGAACATCACCTGAAACTGGCTGGTAAGCCCTTCCGGGTTAGCGCACCACGGGCAGCGGATATTGCAGCCTTTGAAAAAAACCAGCGTGCGAATACCATCCCCGTCGTAGATCGAGTACTTCTGAATATTGAAAATGCGCCCGGTTAATTCTTGTGTTGCGATCACGCTTGCCTCCTCCCCGTCGTCTTTCGGGCTGTAGATGCGTTGGCTGCGCCTGTTCACCCCAGTCACATAGCTATCTATGCTCCTGGGATGTACGGGCTTACCGCCTTTCTACAACTCGAAATCCATAGGGGAAAATGTCTTTAAATTAGAACTTCTCAATGACCGTGCGGCTGATAATTTCATCCTGAACTTCCTTGCACAGTTCGACGAAGTAGGCGCTGTAGCCCGCTACCCGGACGATCAGGTCGCGGTATTTTTCCGGCTCCTGCTGGGCTTTTTTCAGCACTTCGTTATCGACGTAGCTGAACTGCATCTGGCCGTTGCCGAGAATCGAGGCGGTACGCAGCAGCGTGATCAGGCCGTGGCGTCCTTCGGGAGTATCCAGCAAGCCTTTGAGGAACTTGAAGTTATGCACCATGCCGATGTTCATGGTCTCCACGTTCATCTTGCTGACCGACTTGATTATCGCCGTCGGGCCTTGCTTATCGGCGCCCTGCGTCGGGCTGATACCGTCCGAGAGCGGCATCCACGCCAGGCGACCGTTCGGCGTCGCGTTGGTCAGCTCGCCGATCGGCGTGTTGTTGGAGATCGACAGGGTGCCGTGGCTGAGGGTGGAGTAGAGCATCTGGTACTTACGGCACTCGCGCTCCGTCCACTCGGTAATATCCAGCGCGTACTGGTCAACGTAGTTATCGTCGTTGCCGTATTTCGGCGCATTCAGGCAGTCGCGGCGCAGCCCTTCGAAGCCTTCAAAGTTCGCCAGCATCGCGTCGCGGATCTGCTCAAGGGTATATTTTTTATCTTCATACACCAGCTTACGGATCGCGGCGAGGGAGTCGACGTAGGTCGCCAGGCCCGAGAAGATCAGCCCCGGCCCGTGGTTGACCATCGCGCCGCCGGCCGCCACGTCTTTACCGCTCTCCATGCAGCCTTCCACCAGCAGCGACATCAGCGGTTTCGGCGCCACGTCGCGGTGCACGCGCTGGCTGATCACCGTCCCGATTGCCGACAGGCGCACGATATGGGCAATCTGCTTTTTCACCGCCGCGTCGAACGCTTCGAAGGTGTGCAGGTCGCGCAGATCGCCGGTATCCAGCCCCTGATAGCTATCGAACAGCACCATCCGGCCGCGGTTCAGCACGAACTCGATGGCGATGGGCCACTGGGTGTAGCCGGTGGAGGTCCACTGGTAGATGCGGCCGGATTTCTGCGGCTCCACGCAGCCCATCAGGCAGTAGTCGCGGGCGTCTTCGAAATCGAAGCCTTTACGCAGCATCATCTTGATATGGGAGTCATCGAAGTGGCAGGCCGGGAAGCCCATGCCCGCTTTCACCACGTCGACGATTTTTTCCATGTACTTCTGCGGCGACTGGTTGTGAATGCGGCAGGCCAGCGACGGCTGGTAAACCTTCACAAAGCGCACGGCGTCCATAATCAGATAAGTGAGATCGTTGCAGGCATCGCCGCCGGAGCGCTTCTGGCCGCCGACGGTCAGGTTGATAAACGGCTGATAGCCGGCGAAGTATTTCGCCCCCAGCTCGCTGGACATCCACATCAGCTCGGCGCACTTGATGATAAAGGCCTGCATCATCTCCAGCGCGGACTCGTGGGTCAGGCGGCCTTCGCGAATATCGGCCTCAAACATCGGGTAGCAGTACTGGTCAACGCGGCCGAGGGAGAGGCCGGTCTGGTTCTCTTCGACTTCGAACAGCGACTCCACGGTCCAGATGCTCTGCAGCGCTTCCTGTAGGGTTTTCGGCGGGTTGGCCGGCACGTTCTGGTTAACCTCGGCGATGGTCAGCAGCTCGGCGCGACGCTGGGCGTTCTGCTCCGTGGCCGCCAGTTCGCGGGCATGCGCGGCGATGCGGTGGGAGTAGTTAATGACGCCTTCGCAGGTTTCGATCGCCGCTTTGTAGTAATAAATACGGTCGATATCTTCCGGGTTTTCCATGCTCAGCCGATCGAGGCGGGCCTGCGCATCGGCCTTAATGCCGTTCATCCCTTTGGTGAACAGCAGGACGTCGTAGCCCGGGCAGGTATCGCCGCCGCCGTTGATCTGGTGATAGGAGAGGTCGCTGACGAAGGTCTCGCCGCTGAACGCCCAGACGCCGGCTTCGCGATACTGCGCTTCGCAAATCTCATCCAGCGAACGGCCTTCCCAGAACGGCACGATCTCTTCGCGAATGGTTTTTTTATCTTCTTCGCTGATCTCAAACGGATCCTGCGGGCGGGTGCTCATGGTGTCGAGCTCGTCGCGCACCCAGCGCCAGGCGATATCCGGCGAGAAGGCGCCCGCGCGCGGTTTGCCGCACGGATGGCCGACGATCAGTTCGTCATCCTGAATCAGGATCGGCGCGGTTTCGCAGGCGTGACGGAACGCTTTGGCGCGCAGCAGAATGGTTGGCATGCCCGGGTTGGCTTTGACCACCTCGGTAAAGGCCAGCGCGCGGTAGATAGAGACGCTCGGACGCACGGTCAGATAGTGATTACGCAGGCGCTGCATGCGCGGGGTTAGTCCTTCCATCACCGGCGTATCGCCGCAGGCGGCAAACGGCGCGGTAGAGACTTGTTGCGCGCCGCGGAACAGGCGCACCGGTAGATTCCGCGCGCTGAGGTTGCGCTGCGCGCTGAGGAACATGTCGGAGAGCGCATTGATGCTGGCGTTTTCGAGGCTCGCGCCGTGCAGCAGCGCGTCAAACATCGGGTAGCCGTCGATGGCGCAGGCGGCGCGGACTTCACTCAGCTCCGCCAGCTTGAACCACAGGCATTCGACGATTTCATAGGCCTGCTGCGGCGTCAGGGCGCCGCTGTCGATATCGCGCTGATACCAAGGCAGCAGGGCCTTATCGGCGCCTTCCGGGTTCACCGCATAGCTGCCGTTATCGAGCTGCAGCGCGAGCTGGAACAGATAAAAGGCCTGGCAGGCTTCTTTAAAACTACGCGCCGGGTGGGCAGGAACGTGGTGCAGGATGGCGGCGCTGTCGCGCAGCTCGCTCTGGCGATAAGCGTTGCTTTCGCCGGCGGCTAAGGTTTCCGCGCTGTTAGCCAGGTTTTGTGCCAGGGTCAGCAGCCCGTCGCAGGCGTAAATCGCCGCGCGGCAGCCGTTGACTTCATCCATGCCGCTGCGGCTGACGGCGCTGCCCAGGCTGCGGGTTTTCTCTTCGAGCTGGTGCCTGATCGCCAGCACGCCTTTCTCGATGACCAGCTTATAGTCCGGAGAGTCGAGGTCGCTGTTCAGATTGAGAAACTGGAACGCCGACGGGCGATGGGTCGCGCTTTCATCGTGAAAAATTGCCCCGTGCGGTTTGCGGGTCTGGTTGCCGACGATCAGCTCGTCGGCGCTGATGCATACCGGCAGCTGGCGCATCAGTTCATAGAAGCGGCGCGCCGGTTTAACGGCGGCGGGGACGCCCGCGATATCGCCATCAAGGGCGTTCAGCGTCGTGGCATGTTCGGTGCACAGGGTGCTTTTTTGTGAGAGTAAACGTTCTGCCAACACGTTGACGCGCGGCGTTAAGCTGTAGTGTGCCATGGGTAAGGTTCTCCAGTTCTTGTTATCAGTGGCCCTGAACGGCGCCGCCGGTCCACGCCCGGCGATAGAGTTCGGTTAAAGCGTGAGCGTCCGGCGTGCGCGGGTTGGTGGGGGTACAGCTATCGCGCAGCGCCTGACCGACCATTTCCGCCAGCCGCCGATCAAAATCAGCGGTATCGACGCCGGTATCGCGGATGCCGGCCGGCATGGTCATTTCGTCTTTTAATGCCTGAATGGCGATCAGCAGGCTGGCGACGCCCTGGCGGGGGCCGGCGGCCGGCAGATCCAGCAGATGAGCCAGACGAGCGTATTTGCGCGCGGCATCGGTATCACACTGCCCCTGATAATCCGCGTTCCACGCCACGACCTCCGCCATCAGCAGCGCGTTGGCGCGGCCGTGCGGGACGCGGAAGACGCCGCCAAGCGCGTGGGCGAGGCTGTGGGTGATGCCGAGCGAGGCGTTGGTAAAGGCCATTCCCGCCATGCAGGAGGCGTTGTGCATCTTTTCCCGCGCCAGCAGGTTGTCGCCGCTGCGCCAGCAGGTCGGCAGGTAGCGAAACACCTGCTGCACCACTTTTTCCGCCAGCGCATCGGAAAAGTCGCTGGCATCAAGAGAGACGTAGGCTTCCAGCGCGTGGCACAGAACGTCCATCCCGGTATCGGCGGTGATCGCTGGCGGCACCGAGGCCACCAGCGCCGGGTCGAGAATGGCGATATCCGGCAGCAGGGACGGGTCCACCAGCACCAGTTTTTCGGCGTGGGCTTTCACCACCGAAAAGGCGGTCACTTCAGAGCCGGTGCCGCTGGTGGTGGGGATCGCCACGAAGCAGGGGCGCTCGCGGCGGGCGTCCGGGCGGGTTTGCGCCAGGGCGAAAATAACCGCTTTGGCTGCATCAATCACCGAACCGCCGCCCAGGGCGATAACCAGATCCGGGTAGCTGTCGTCCATCAGCTTCATACCGCGCACGATAGTGGCGATATCCGGGTCGGCCACCACGTCGTCCCAGACCTGGAAGGTGATGCCGCGCTGGTGCAGGATCCGGGTCACGCGTTCGGCGAGACCAAATTTCACCATCGCCTTATCGGTGACCAGCAGGACGCTGCGGGCGGGAAGCTCGGTCAGGACCGCAAGCGCGTCCTGACCAAAGCGGATCCGAGGTTTCAGCAAAAATTCACTCATTGGACTATTCACTCCTTAAGCGTCCCGAAACACGTTCTCGACAATGGCAACCACCGACATGGCCTTGTAGCGGTCCCGGTTGAGCGCGAAATACTCTTCGGCCAGCACGATGTCGTGCATGCCTGCACCGACGCTATCGACGGCGACCCAGGTCTGGTCCTTCATTGGCCGCTGCTCATCGTCTAATTTGGTGATTAACAGCAGGTTGCTGCCGCGTAGCTCAGCGCATTTCTGCGTGGCGACGACATGTCCGACTACCTTTGCGAGAATCATCGTTTTTATCGCCTTATCTCAATGCATTACTTACCGAGGCGCTCCAGCACCTGGCGAATAATGCGCTCCACGTTTTGCTCGTTGATGTCGCCTTCCGCCTCGACGGCCGCGCGGACCGCAAAACGATCGTCCGCCGTCGCGCTGTGGGTCACAGCAGCAGCGGCAGGCGCGGTGAAGCGCTGGTCGTCAAAAATGCTGCGGTGCGGGTTATCGACCGGGGCGACGATGGTGGGCTGCGGTTCAGGGCGGCTGCCCGGAGCGCGCAGTTCATCAATGGAGCGCACGCCGTAGCCCACTCTGCGGATGTTGAGCAGGTTCATTGGCCCGACGTTATCGGAGCTGGAACCGCCGCCGACGGCGCCGCAGCCAAGGGTTAATGCCGGAGTGATATTGGTGGTCGCCCCGATGCCGCCCAGCGCCGCCGGAGTGTTGATCAGAATGCGGTTAACCGGTTTTTCGAGGCAGAACTGGCGAATGACGTCCTGGTTACGGGTGTGGATCACCAGGGTGTGGCCGAGGCCTTCATTGGTCAGCAGCTCCATCACCCGGTTGCAGGCCGCCTTCCAGTCCTCTTCCACGTACAGGCCGAGTACCGGACACAGCTTTTCGCGAGAATAGGGGTTTTTGTGCGAGACGGTGGTTTGCTCGGCGATCAGCACCCGGGTGCTGGCCGGGACGCTGAAGCCGGCCATCTGGCTCAGATACAGCGCGGTTTTGCCAACCACTTTCGGGTTGATGGTGCCGTTGGCGCGCAGCAGCAGGGCCGCCATTTTCGCCGCTTCGCCCTCGTTCATAAAGTACGCGCCCTGGGCTTCCAGCTCGCGATGGACTTCGTCGTAAATGCAGCGTTCGACGATGATCGACTGCTCGGAGGCGCAGATCACCCCGTTATCGAAGGTTTTGCTGGTGATGATATCTTTCACCGCGTGGTGGATATCGGCGCTGCGTTCGATAAACGCCGGGCCGTTACCCGGGCCGCCGCTGATGGTCGGGGTGCCGGAGGCATACGCCGCGCGCACCATCCCTTCGCCGCCGGTGGCGAGGATCAGCGAGACCTCTTTGCTGTGCATCAGTTCGGAGGTGGCTTCAAGGGTCAGCTGGGTGATAGCGCTGACGCTGCCTGCCGGGGCGCCTGCGGCTTCGGCGGCGCGCTTAACGATCTCTATCGCTTTCCAGCTGCACTCGCGTGCGCCGGGATGCGGCGAAAAGATAATCGCGTTGCCGGCCTTGAGGGCAATCAGCGTTTTATAGATAACGGTCGAGGTTGGGTTGGTGGACGGCACCAGCGCGCAAATCACCCCCAGCGGCACGCCCACGTCCATCACTTTTTTTAGCGGATCGTCATGAATGATGCCGACGGTCTTCATATCTTTGATGGCGTCGTAGACGCGCAGCGAGGCAAAACGGTTCTTCAGCACCTTATCCTGCCAGTTGCCAAATCCGGTCTCTTCCGAGGCCATTTTCGCCAGCGCTTCGGCGTGGTGCGCCGCTTCCTGGGCCACGTTTTTCACGATGGCGTCGATTTGCTGCTGCGAAAAGGTGGCCAGAATCGCCTGGGCCTTTTTGGCGCTGCGCACCAGTTCCCGCGCGTTCTGGCGGGACTGCAAATCGTTATCCAGTTCAATCATGAGTCTATCCTTCATCAGACTAAAAGAGTGGAGACGGGGCGCACCCTGTCAGGTCATGCTTTGTGCTGCGACGCGATTTTCTCGATATCGTTATGCGGTCGCGCAATGACGCGAGAGGTGACGACTTCGCCGATGCGTTTCGCCGCTTCAACGCCGGAGTCCACCGCCGCGTTCACCGCGCCGACGTCGCCTTTCACCATCGCGGTGACCAGCCCGGAGCCGACGTTTTCATAGCCAATCAGCTCGACGTTGGCGGCTTTACACATCGCATCGGCGGCTTCAATACAGGCCACCAGACCTTTGGTTTCGATCAGACCAAGCGCTTCTTTCATCATGTTGTCTCCCGTTATTCCGCGACTTTGTAATGTGCGACGATTTTGTTGATGTCGTTATGCGGACGCGCGATAACCAGCGAGGTCACCACTTCCCCGATGCGCTGCGCCGATTCCACGCCGGAATCCACCGCCGCTTTTACTGCCCCGACGTCGCCTTTCACCATCGCGGTGACCAGCCCGGAGCCGACGTTTTCATAGCCAATCAGCTCGACGTTGGCGGCTTTACACATCGCGTCCGCCGCTTCAATGCAGGCCACCAGACCTTTGGTTTCGATCAGACCTAATGCATCACCCATTTGCGTTCTCCTGGCCTTAAGCCTTGTGTTTAATAACAATTTTGTTGATGTCGTTATGCGGACGAGCGATAACCAACGAGGTCACCACCTCGCCGATGCGCTGCGCCGATTCCACGCCGGAATCCACCGCCGCTTTCACTGCCCCGACGTCGCCCTTCACCATCACGGTGACCAGCCCGGAGCCGATGTTTTCATAGCTAATCAGCTCGACGTTGGCGGATTTGCACATCGCATCCGCTGCTTCAATGCAGGCCACCAGGCCTTTGGTTTCAATAAGCCCCAATGCATCACCCATGGTTTTTCCTCCAGACAGGTTTGTGATTCGGGAAAACCGTCCGCGTAACGGCGTCAACACGCGGTAGCGGCGTTCGAGGTTCACTATAGGGAATGGCGAGTTAAGTGAAATTTAAATCCGCGTGAGTTATGTTTTTAGTTTTTTGCTCTGTGATTTAGCGTTTTAAGGGCCTGTATTTATCTCTTTATGCTGATCCGGGCCGATGGAATTGGCTGTGGATGCGGCGAGTTTTACGCCACCCGGACGGGCGGCAGTGAATGTTAATGAGTTGCTAATTTATTGCTGGGGCAGGGTAATATATCCATCCATTAAGTGTGGTTATGGTCATGTTTTTAGTCGGGAGCTAAACGCAAAAAGTGCGCTTTTAGGGTATGAGGCGGAGCGGGAAAAACGCGGGGTAAGGCTGAAGCCGGTGGGGCCGGCCGTTAGTCAAGCTTGCTGCCGGACTTCAGGGTGCAAACGTAGAGCGGCGAATTGATCGAGCTGAGCAGAATCGCCTTCTCGTTGAGCTTCTGGGCGTTGAGAAACAGCCCGTCGTGGCTGTCGGACATCTCGCGCATAAAGTAGGCGAAGATGACGTCCGGGGATTCGTCGATCGATGAGGCGCTGGATTCCCACCGGCTGATGCGGTAGTGGCGCTCGGTTGAGGAGATGCGTTTACTGGTGTAGCTGAATTTGACGTAACGCTGCAGGTAGAGCCAGCCGGCCGCGGAGTCGGTATAGCCTTCGACGACCATCGAGCCTTTGCCGCGGGCGGCGAAATTGAAGTGAATATTGCCGTTGACGTTCTCTTTATCCATGTTTTCAAAGCGCATGATGGCTTTGGTCGAGCAGCTCATCGCCCCGTCGTTTTCAGCCGGCAGCAGCTTCCAGGCGCTGAGCCCGGCCGCGGTGATGAACGCCAGGACGGAGAGGGCGAAAAAAGGCCGGGGTGCGAGTCTCATTACGGTTTCCAGGAGTAGTAGAAATAGTTATCGCAATAGCTGAAAGGATTGTCTTCATGCATCGCGCAGTGGGCGAGGAAGACGCGGCCCAGGCCGTTAGTCTCCAGCCGATCGCCATAGAAGAAGACAAAACGTTCGCCGGGTTTGCACTCCAGCTTCAGCCGCTGGCGCACGGCGTCAAAGTTGTTGCCGTAGGCGGTTCCGGCCACGGAACGCAGCATCTCGTCGCTGGCCAGCAGTTCGCACTGGCTGTGGGTCATCTGCGTCAGGGTAATGGGGCGCGATTCGCCGCTGCCGAAAAAGCTGAAAAGCACCAGCAGCAGGGCGATGGTCAGCAGGCAGACGCCGGCGATATACCAGCAGGTGCCACGCGCGTGCCGGGTTGGCTTCGGACTCTGCGCCGCGGCCGGCGGCACGGCGTCCGGCTCCTCGGGCGGCAGCGACGGCGGCTCCGACGGCACGGGAGCGTCCAGCTGATGAACGGTGATTTCCGGGTTCAGCTGCAGCAGTCCGCGCGAGACGGTGACGATAATATTGTCTATCTCATAGTGGCGGAAGGTTTTGCGCAGCATGCTCAGATACTGATTCAGGTTGCTGTTCGAAGAGGTTAAGCCGTTGTCGTCCCAGACCTTTTTGAGCACCTCATCGCGGCTGACAATCTCCGGATGACGCAGAAAAAACCACAGCAGCGCGCTGGCGGTGATCGACAGCTGGCTGTCCGCCTCATCGCTTCCCGGTAGGATTAGTGTGCCGTCCGTTGCATCATAAATGAGACGGCCATTGATGTTGTAGCGCATCGCGGCCTCAATCTAATCGCCTGACTTATCAGGCTCAACGTGCTTCACGCGGGAAGCGTCATCCTCGTCAGATCGCTGACCAGCGACCGCCGGTGTTCGGCGCTCATGGTGCGCCCCTCGGTTAACTCTGATAGCCAGATGCCGTCCGCCGCGTAGCGTACCAGGGTGCCGGTGTGGCCGTTATCCAGCGCATCGCCCTGCGCGAGGTGATCCAGCATCCAGTCGCGCCAGCATTTTCGCAGCACCGGCTCATCCGGCATCGCCAGCGACAGCACCATCAGCTGCCGACTTTCATGGGTATCGGTCAGGTCGGATAAATAGTGCAGGTAGGCGCGGGTAAAGCGGCCATAAGAGACATTGTCGGCGGCCATCAGCGCCGAAATCGCGTCCTCCATAATCGCCAGCAGGCGGGCGAACAGGGCAAAAATCAGCGCCTGCTTGTTGGGGAAGTGGTGCAAAAGACCCCCTTTGCTCACCCCGGCTTCGCGCGCCACGGCATTCAGCGACAGCGAGGCGATACCGTCTCTGCCGGCGATCATCGCCGCGGATTCCAGCAGCTGCTGATGTAAACGGACGGGGTCTTTTTTTCGGTGTTGGGCTTCCATGTTCATGGCCTGAATCATACCGACCAGACGGTATGATTATTCTTGATCGCTATCAATGTGAGGGGGAGTGTGCGGCGGTGGAATGCCGTTATTGCGCGGAGGCTCACAATTCGTCATAGAAATGATGGCGATATACCCTTTGCCAGAGCTATCGCCACCGCAGATTATGCATCGTGCCGGTGTACCGCAAAGCCACTCTGTCCCGGTGCCAGATCCGGGCGCAGCGTCAGGGAGGGGATCAGATAGTCACCGTGATTTTGCCGGCGGAACGGGATTGGCGCGGTGCTTGCCAGCGTATCCAGCCGCTGCCCCAGCTCGCGGCAGTGCTGCGCAAAGCGCTGCTCGTCCGTTTTCTCCGTGCGGTAGAACACCAGCGGCGGCAGCACCGCAAAGCCGGGATAAAACAGCATTCCGTGCTGGATCGGAAACAGGATATCGTTAATCGGTCCGTTAATTCCGCGCGGGGCGTAGTGCTCCTCCCAGCCGCCGGTGGTGACAACCAGCATCGCCCGTTTGCCCGCCAGGGTGCCTTCGCCGTAGCGGTCGCCCCAGTGGCGGTCGCTGTGCTCGCCGACGCCGTAGGCAAAACCATAGGCGTAAACCCGGTCGATCCAGCCCTTCATAATGGCGGGCATGGAGAACCACCACAGCGGAAACTGGAAAATCACCGTATCCGCCCACAGCAGCTTCTCCTGTTCCGCAACGATATCCGCGCTTTGGGTGCCCTGTTCAAAAGCCTGCTTTGAATCGAGCGTCGAGCGCCAGAACTCGCCGACCGGCGGGGCGCTGCTGTCGTCGGCATCAAAGCCCGCTTTCCAGCGCATGGCGTAGAGATCGGAAACCTGCACCTCATGGCCGGCATCGTGCAGATGCTGGACGGCAAAATCTTTTAGCGTGCCGTTCAGGGAGCGAGGTTCCGGATGGGCGTAAATCAGCAGTACTTTCATGAGAATCACCTCTGAGTTATGGAGAGCTGCAGAGTAGGCGGCTGGCCGCTATAGTAGAAATTAATTACTTAAATCCCAGGTATAGCCGTGATTAATTTACATCGTCTGGATCTCAACCTGCTGCGCACCCTCGACGTGTTGCTGAGCGAGAATAACGTCACGCGAGCGGCGCAGCGGCTCAACCTGTCGCAGCCGTCGGTCAGCATCCAGCTGGCGCGCCTGCGGGAAATTTTTGCCGACCCGCTGCTGCTGCCAGGGCCGCGCGGGATGTTGCCCACCGCCCGCGCCGATGCGCTGCGCGGGCCGCTGCGTGATGCCCTGCTGGCGCTGGAGCTGGCGGTCGCACCCGCCGACAGCTTCGATCCGTTAACGGCGACGCAGACCTGGCGAATGGCGGCGACGGACTATATGGCCTCGGCTATTGTGCTGCCGGCGCTGAATATTCTGCGCCGGGCTTCACCGTCGAGCCGGATGGCGGTCTTCGATCTCCAGCCTTCTCGCCTGGTGCAGCAGGCGGAGAGGGACGAGGTCGATCTGTTCTTTCATACCCGCGACGGCGCTCCGCAGGAGCTGCATCAGCGGCTGCTGTTCAGCGAGCGCTACGTGTTGGCGGGCCGGGCGGGGCATCCGGCGCTGCAGGCGTCGTTGAGTCTGGCGCAGTTTTGCCAGCTGGATCAGGTTATTGTCTCCCCGGACGGCGGCGGTTTCAGCGCCGCGACCGATACCGCGCTGGCCAACCTTGGGCTCTCGCGGCGAGTTGTCCTCTCAGTGCCACATTTCCTGTTTATGCTGGAAACGCTGCGTAGCAGCGATTTGGTCGCCATGCTGCCGGAGAGGCTGCTGCGCGGGATGAGCGGACTGACGGTTATCGAGCCGCCGCTGGCGATTGCCGGGTTTGATATGCTGATGCTGTGGCACGAGCGCTGGCACCGCGACCCGGCGCACCGCTGGCTGCGCCAGCAAATTGTGAGTTCACTGGAGGAGAAGCCATGTTAAGCGGATTGAATCACCTGACCCTGGCGGTCAGCAGCCTGGCGCCGAGCGTGGCGTTTTATCAGCAGCTGCTGGGAATGACGCTGCACGCGCGCTGGGATAACGGCGCCTATCTCTCCTGCGGCGATCTGTGGCTGTGCCTGTCCCTCGATCCGCAGCGGCGCATTACCCCGCCGGAGGAGAGTGACTACACCCACTACGCTTTTAGCGTCGCCGAAGCCGATTTCGCCGGGCTCAGCGCGCGGCTGGAAACGGCCGGCGTGGCGGTGTGGAAGGTGAACCGCAGCGAAGGGGCGTCGTATTATTTCCTCGACCCGGACGGCCACAAGCTGGAGCTGCACGTCGGCAGCCTCGCCCGGCGCCTGGCGGCATGTCGCGAGCAGCCGTATAAGGGGATGGTGTTTTATGGTGAGGATCCGCAGGCGGTCGGGAACCCGTAGCCCCGGTAAGCGCTGTGCGAGCGGGGGAGTTCAAGCCGAATGGTGGCTGTTTCCCGAAGGCGCGCTGTGTCTTGTTCGAGCTACTGGCTGCAGGTGGGCAACAAAGAATATCTGTTGCTTACTGACAGCAATGGCGCCCTTCTTGCGCCGTAAAGCGTGATATTCTGCTCCAGGGCAGGCGCGCTTTACATCGGTTCGTCGTACGGAAGTTTTCCAGCACCGCCGAAGGATGTGAAGAGGTCCATTTAATGAATGAAATGTTGATCCACTCGGGCCTATCACCATTACGGATCGTTAAACGATGAGCGACCTGGTGAAAAATTTCTCTTTCGGTGCTCTGGCGATCTGTTGCGCCATCGTCAATGCGCAAGAAGTTCCAGCTTAGACTCCGCCAGTCATCCTCGATCTCAAGGGCTTCCCTTCCGATACCGGAGGCGCCGTACTGAATCTGTTGAACAAAGCGGCGGAACTGGCGCAGCGCTTTGCCTCCGACAGCGATGCGATCGCCAGACACGTCGAACATACTCTCAGTCAGATGGCTCAGTTGCTCGTTGACGATCCTGGTGGCGTGGTGACGATTGAAGGGCACGCCGATTCAATGGGCAGTAATAAAAGTACAACCTCGATCTTTTCCTGCATCGTGCCCGTTCAGCGGCGAAATGGCTAATAGTGCACGGAGTTGAACCATCGCGCCTGAGCGAGGAAGGCAAAGGTGAAGGCCAACCGATGTCCAGTAATGATACCGATGAGGGCAGGGCGAAAAACCGTTGCGTCGATTTTGTGTTGCCGAAAAAACGGCTAAGTAATATTACCCAATATGGTTTTTCTGTACTCTGCTATCAGCGTAGGACGAGCGGCGCGAGCATTCTTCTTGTATCTATCCATATTGCACACAATAATTCTAAAAATATAATCAGTAATAAAAATAAAACCTTTTTTGCATGTGTAAATTATGTGTGTGGTATATCTTGCATATAATGGCTACCCAGAAAAATGAAGTGTGTTTTCAATAGTAAATAGAGGGACGGTATGGAAACAATATTAAATTTCTTTTCTCAATTTTTTGGCGGAATGGTTGAACGGGGTGAAATAACTCCAATGCAGCAATTTTTTATGTATCTCTTTACGGTGTTGACGTTTATCGCAGTATGGAAAATAAAATCTATTGTTGAGTTCATTCGGGCAATCAAAGAGGCAGAATTAGAGAGCTACCAGCATCAGCTTAAGGAGTATGGCTTACCACCAGACTTACAAAAGATCCTCAAAAGAGAGATTGCCAGGCTAGTCTCGTACCGGCTCTGCGGGTTACGTGATACAACATTGCAAGTCCTGGTATTGAAAATTTGCGTTAAGAATGATGTCAGGCCAATATTTTTTAAAAAATTCAAAGGGATTTTGAAAGTTGCTGATGGGAAGGTTATTTTTGAAAAAGGTTTGGGGTTTTGGTTCCCCAAAATATTAACCATACTGTTGGTGTTTCTGTACCTGATGATTGGAGTATTATTTATAACGCTATCATTATACCAAGGGGAGGTCCTTGCAACATGGAGACATATATTTCTGTGGGGAATATCAATCATAATGTTTGTCATTGGACTGGCTTTTTATAATTCATTCCCTACCATTAGCGAATGTCGCACGATGCAGTCATTACTTGATGGTCAGTGATAGGTAACGACAAAGATTACAAATCGCAGTGAACTCGTAGTTCCGAGAAGCGCAGCGTGGGCGTTGGGAAATGCCCTCAAGCCGTATGACGGATGTTTCGCGAAGGAGGCGCTTGCCACGCCTTGCCCGCTCCCATCCCGCAGACGCCTATCAGCCCGCAGCCCCGGTCAGCGCAGCGCCGCCGGGGGACAAGTCAGTTCGCCCCGGCGAAAAACTCACTCCATCGCCACCTTCACCGCATCCCCCAGCTTCACCATCACCTCCCGGTGCTTGTCGATCGGCGGCAGGGCGCAGTTGATCCTTAAGCAGTTGCGGTATTTCCCCGAGGCTGAAAACAGCGAGCCCGGCGCGACCTGGATTTTCAGGCGGCACAGCTGCTTCGCGACGCAGACCATATCGACGTGCTCGGGGAGCTCGACCCACAGCATATAGCCGCCCTTCGGCCGGGTAACGCAGATGCCGCAGGGGAAGTATTCCCGCAGCCAGCAGGTGTAAATTTCCATATTGCGCTGGTAGATCTGCCGCATCCGCCGCACGTGGCGGTGGTAGTGGCCTTCGCGAATAAATACCGACGCCGCCAGCTGCGTGGAGGGAACGTTGGTCCCGCTGGCGGCATATTTCATCTGCAGCAGGCGGTCGTAGTAGCGGCCTGGCGCGATCCAGCCGATGCGCAGGCCCGGCGCGATAGTTTTGGTAAACGAGCTGCAGAGCATCACCCGGCCGTCGATATCCCACGAATGAATGGTGCGCGGGCGCGGGTAATCGGTGGCCAGCTCGCCGTAAATATCATCTTCGAAAATGACGATATCGTGGCGCTGGGCAAGAGTCAGCACCGCGCGTTTGCGGGCGTCAGGCATGATAAAGCCCTGCGGATTGTTGCAGTTCGGCACCAGGATAACGCCCTTGATCGGCCACTGCTCCAGCGCCAGCTCCAGGGCTTCTACGCTGATCCCGCTGTCCGGATCGGTGGGGATCTCGATGGCCTTCAGCCCCAAACCGCGCAGCAGCTGCATGGTGCCATAATAGGACGGGGATTCGACGGCGACGATATCGCCGGGTTGGCACACCGACAGCAGCGCCAGCGATAGAGCGCTGTGGCAGCCGCTGGTGATGATCAGGTCATCGGCGGTGACCACCGAGCCGCCGTCGAGCATCAGGCGGGCGATTTGTTCACGCAGCTCGCGGCGCCCGGCCAGCTCGTCGTAGTTCAGCACCTCGCTGAGATTATGCTGGATCACCCGGCTCAGCTCGCGCCAGATGGGCTTCAGGCTCGGCTGGGTGACGTCAGGCGAGCCGCCGCCGAAGGGGATAATGCTTTTATCATTGCGCGCGTCGAGCATGGTCAGAACCTGATCCCACTGGGTGATTTCCACCGGGCGCTGCACCGGGCGCGACATCGGCGGTACCGGCGGCTGGGCTTTACGCGGGGCGACAAAGTAGCCGGAACGCGGCTGGGGGACGATCATCTGCTGCTGTTCCAGCGTCTGATAGGCCTGCTGCACGGTGCTGATGCTTACTCCGTGCTCCTGACTCAGGCTGCGAACCGAAGGCAGCTTCTCCCCGTGGCGATACAGCCCTTGCTCAATACGCTCCGCCAGCAGGCTGGCCAGATGTTGGTAACGCGTCATGCTGTATCCCTTATTGTCGCCATACAGATTGATAAACCAGTACAGATGGGCGGGGAAAATCCCACGCAGATACTGTTTTAGCCAATCTGTATGTTAAAGAAAAGGGTTTTTTGAATCTGTATTGTTCACCCTCGGATCCGCGAAGATAAAGCCTCTGGCAAGGTGAGGAGGTGGAGTATGGAATTTCATGAGAACCGGGTTAGGCAGCCGTTTATTGGTTTCGTATTGGCAGGCAGAGCGTTCAAAAAATGGTGGCTGCGGAGGCAAACGAGGCGGGTTTTGCAGCGAATGAGCGACGAACAGCTGAAAGATGTCGGGCTGCGGCGGGATCAGATAAATTAAAAAATGCGCTTTTCCCCGGACTGCGGCATAAACGTTCTGTTCGGGCTCCCGGCCTGCACCTCCGCAGGCTGCGAGTCGTGCCCGTTCGGGCCAGCAGTTCGCCAGGCCCGGCGCGACCGGGTAGCTGGCGTCCCTCGGGATTATTACATTCACCGTATTTATCAATTAATGCTTCTTCACCCTTCGTTTCTTGATAGTTATCATGATAAGTATTATTTTCCTCACAGCCAGGCCACCAGGGCTATTTTGCCTGTCATTTTGAACCTGGGCAGCGCTCGACAAAATACGAAAGTCTTTTGAACGCCCTTCAGCGCGGCCCGGAGGGTGAGCGTAGCGAGTCAATCCTCACGTACTATCTGTACGTTCCGGTTTCTCCGCGCTGTCCGCGTTCAAACTGCCCGCGCCGATAACGCCTGGTGGGATAGGTTCTACATGAGGAAAGAAAGATGACCGAAGACGAACTGTTTGCCCGCCGTCCGATGGGGATGCGGATGGCGATGGTGGTACGCCAGTGGCGCGCGACGATCGACGCCGCCATCAACGATACCGGTATGACCCAGTCAAGCTGGACGGTGCTGATGCAGCTGCATCAGCTGGGGGACAACGTCTCGGTTAGCGAACTGGCGGAGGTGCAGGGTATTGAACTGCCGCCGCTGATGCGCACCCTCACTCAGCTGGAAAAGCAGGGCTATCTGCTGCGTTCCACATCGCCATATGACAAACGCATACGCCTGCTGACGCTGACGGCGGAAGGCCTGTCGAAACTGGAGGAGCTGAACCACGTGATTGAAACTTATCAAACCCGCGTCACCCGGACCATCCCGGAAGCAGAGCTCGCCACCTTCAGCGCCACCTTAAATCAAATCGCCTGCAATTTGCGGACAATCCGCGAAGAAGATAACAAGATCTAAAAAACTATGATGACGCCAGAACAAAAATTTGCCCGCTGGGTAAGGGTGAGTATTGCCGCTTTCCTGGCGATCTTCGCCTGGTTTATCGTTGCCGATATCTGGATCCCGCTCACGCCGGACTCCACGGTGATGCGCGTGGTGACGCCGGTATCGCCGCGCGTTTCCGGCTATGTCGCACAGGTCTATGTGCACAACAACAGCCAGGTGAAGAAAGGGGATCTGCTCTACGAGCTGGACCCGACGCCGTTTACCAATAAAGTGCAGGCGGCGCAAATCGCCTTTGAGCAGGCGAAGCTGAGCAACCAGCAGCTGGACGCGCAGATCGCCGCCGCTCGCGCTAACCTGCGCACCGCGCAGTTCACCGCCCGTAACGACAAAGTCACTCTCGATCGCTATCAGCGCCTGAGTACGATGCAGAGCGTCTCGCAGTCGGATCTGGATAAGGTGCGCACCACCTGGCAGACCAGCGAGCAGTCGGTTAGCGCGCTCAACGCCAGCATCCAGAATCTGCTGATCCAGCGCGGGGAGCGCGATGATGCGCGTAACGTCACGCTGCAAAAATACCGCAACGCCCTGGAAGAGGCGCAGCTGAACCTCGCCTGGAGCCGGATCTATGCCGAAACCGACGGCATGGTCAGCAACCTCCAGCTTAGCCCCGGCCTGTATGCCACCGCCGCCACGCCGCTGCTGGCGCTGGTGAGCAACCATACGGATATCGTCGCCGATTTTCGCGAAAAGAGCCTGCGCCATACCGGCGTGAACACCGACGCCGCGGTGGTCTTTGATGCGCTGCCAGGTAAAGTTTATCCGGCGCACGTCACCAGCAGCGACGCCGGGATTTTGGCCGGCCAGGAGCAGGTAAACGGCCAGCTGTCGCAGCCGGAGCAGTCCACGCGCTGGGTGCGTGACGCCCAGCGGATGCGTATTCACGTCGCGCTTGATGAGCCGCTGGACAAACCGCTGCCGACCGGCGCCCGCGCCACGGTACAGCTGTACAACAGCGACGGTCCGTTTGCCCGCACCTTTGCCGGCGTGCAGATCCATCTGGTGAGCCTGCTGCACTATGTCTATTAATACGCTGGCCCGGGTTTTTACGCCGCACGACAATATTGTCTATACGGCGAATGATTTTCGCCAGACGCTGCGCATCGCCGTCGCCGGGACTATCGCCCTGAGCATTTCGACCTTCTACGACGTGCAGTACGGGGTCTTCTTTGTGGTCTATCCGCTGATGCTGCTGTCGCTGGTGCCGGTGTTTAACCGCCACGTCGCGCGGCAGTTTCTGTTCAGTGCGGCGGTAAACTGCGTTGAAATGGTGCTGATCGTCGGCTATCTGTCGCAGTGGCCGGTGATTATGACGCTGGTGGTCTTCGGCCTCTACGTGATGCGTTTTCGCTTTATGAGTCAGGGGCCGCTGTTTCTGCTGGGCTCGATGGGGGTGGTCTGTCAAAGCACGATGCTCAACTTTATGAGCTATCCCACCAGCAACTGGCATACGCTGATGTTTTCCAATCTCGAAGCCTGCGTGATGGCGGTGGCCCTCAGCGCGCTGCTGAACTATCTGATCCCGGACGTTGAGCCGCGCCGGCCGCCGCCGCGGATTGAGAAGGATGCCGCCCGCATTCGCCATGAATCTCTGCTTTCCGGCACCGTCGCGACAATGATTTTCGTGGTTTTCCAGATCTGCGATCTGAGCGATTCCCTGTCAGCGCTGATGGCCGGGATCCTGATCCTCTTCCCGATGCACTACCGCGGCGCGGTGATCAGCTCCATCTGGCGGGTGGTGGGCGTGGTGCTGGCCTGTCTCTATATTCTGGTGGTGCAGCTGCTTATTTATGATTTCAGCAACCATATGGTGCTGATGATGCCGCTGATTGCGCTCGGCCTGGCCTTTAGCGCGCGCCTCCACGTGATGGAGAAAGTGGGGGCCGGCGTGGGCTTCGCCAGCATCACCACCATCGGCATTATGTTTGGTCAGAACCTGCATCCGGATCAGGATCTGATCTTCAGCGATCTGTACCGTATTAGCTCGGTCACGATCTCGCTTATCGTCACGCTGACGCTGGTGTTTCTCGTCCACCGCATCCTGAACTGCTTTGCGCCGACGCGGTTCGTTATTACCGAATAGGATCAGGCCGGAAAGGTGGCGATACAGCGCCACTCTGCGGCAACGTAGCGATAAATCGCCTCCGTGGCGCCGGGAATAACCCACCGCTGCTCCTCTCCCGGCAGGCAGCTGAGATAGATGCACAGGCCGCAGCCGCCGCGCAGCTGGCGCGGAATATCTTTCACCTGGAAGGCGATCCCCGCCGCCTGCAGGGCCTTGCGGGTACGCACGACGCCCGGCGTCGAGTGAAATAAAAACAGATACTCCGTCATTCGCGGCGCCTCTGACGCAGGCCAATCAGCGCCGCGCCAACCGCGCCGGCAAACTGGGCATCAGGATGGGTGTGCACCGCGATCCCAGCGTGGCCTTCGAGCATGCGCGCAAAGGCCGTGCAGCGGCTGACGCCGCCGGTAAACAGCAGCGGCCCCTGGGCTGAAAGACGGGCGATAAAGTTGGCGCTGCGGCGGGCCATGGCGTTGATCACGCCGGCCAGAATCGCTTCCGGCGCGACGCCCGCCGAGCGCAGGCTAATCACTTCGGATTCGGCAAATACCGTGCACATACTGGTGATTGCATGCGGTTCGACGCCTTCGGTGAGGCTATCCAGCTCCCCGACGCTGGCGCCGAGGGTGCGCGAGATAACCTCCAGAAAGCGCCCGGTTCCCGCCGCGCATTTATCGTTCATCAGGAAGTCGGTGAGATTACCGTCGTCGTCGAGCTGGATAACCTTGCTATCCTGACCGCCAATATCGATAACCATGCGGGTGGCGGGCGCCAGAAGACGCGCGCCGAGACCGTGGCAGGAGATCTCCGTCACCTGCTTATCGGCAAAATCCACCAGCTGGCGGCCGTAGCCGGTTAAGGTTAAAAATGGCCGCTCGGCAAGGCCGGCGCTGAGGGTTTGCCACGCCTCGTTGATGGCGTCGGCGGGGCGAAAGGGCGTCGGGCAGAGAAAACGTCGCTGGATAACGCCCTCTTTCAGCAGGATGCCTTTCGTGGCGGTGGAGCCGGAATCAATGCCTACCGTAAAAGTCACGCGCGCTCCTTACAGCATTTCAATAAAGGCCGCGACGCGGGTGCTGAGCTGGCCGATGTCCGCCGTCGAATAGTCGGTCTCAATCGCGATGTAGGGGAGGTTATGCCGCTGGCGAACGTGGCGCTTAATCGCCATTGATTCAACCGCATAGGTATGACAGGCCTGCAGGATGACATCCACCACGCCGTCGGCCTGATACTCGTCAACCATCTGGCTAAGCAGGGCTAAGCGCTGGTCGTTTGGCGAGATGCACGAGCAGCCGATGGCGAGATACTTATCGGTCAGCGCATCGTAGACGTCGCCCGTCTCCTCCACGCAGCGCTCGGTCGCCTTGGCGCCGGTGCAGTTTTCAAAGCCCACCACCCAGCCGCCGTTCTCTTCAATGGCGCGCACGACTTTTTCCGCCGCGCCGCCAATCGGGCAGCCGGTGATCAGAATGCGCGGGCGAGCCGCCAGCCGCTGGCCATCCTGCCACTGCTGGCGCACGCGATCGGCCATCGCGTTGAGCTCGTCGCTTAGCGCGGCTTTATCAAAGCGGAAGGTCGCGCCGTACACCACTTTCAGGATATCGCTGCCGCTGAGCGCGGGAGGATTGAGCTGCCCGACGCGATAGAAGTTCGCCAGCGCCCGCCGCTCGCGGTTCTTGAGGCGAACGGCGTCGCGCAGCGCGGCTTCGGTGATTTTGTGGCCAAAGCGGGCTTCGATCACCCGCTGCAGGCGCAGGATCTCGGTTTTCCACAGCGCGCGGGAAGCATCGTCGCTGGCGCTGTTCGGCAGCTGCATCACGTGAACCGGCTTGAATTCGGCCATGTATTCATACATTTTCTTTTTGCCGTCGCAGGTGGTTTCACCCACCACCAGGTCGGAAAAATAGAAGTAGGGGCATTTATCCGTTTTGCCAAACCCGTAGCTGCTTTTAATGAGCGGGCAGAGGTTGCGCGGCAGGTCTTTTTCCGCCTCTTCGATGGTTTCATCGGAGGTTGAACACAGCGAGACGACCACCGCGCCTGCCGCCATCGGGATCTCCTGCGGCATAAAGGTGCAGTAGGTTCCGACCTGGGGGATATTTTGCTCTTTCAGGTCCATCACCGTGAGAAAGCCCTTCTGGCGGGCCTCGGAGAACTGGTCAAAAATGGCGGGTAGATCGGTAATCAGCGACATGGTTTTCCTTCCCCGTACACGGGAGATAATGAAAGAGCCCGCATTATAACCATGTCAATAGTGTGTGTTTATTGATCTCCCGCCGATAGCGACATATTGCGGGGCGCAATCAGAACACTTTCTTCGCATCCATCTCTTCCTGGATCCGCTCGCTGTAGGCCACGTGGGTGCGAATAGCTTCCTCAATCCCGGCGTTATAAAACAGGGGCCCCAGCTGTTCGGCGATAAAATCAACGAAGAACTCGGCATCGAACTGCTCAAGCTCAAGGTCAAAATTTCTTTCGCAGTAGGTACATAGCTTTTCGCGAAGCTGCTCGCGCTCGCCGGGGGTCAGGTTAATTTCAGCCATTTTTACTCCTTAAAAAGTGCTCTGGATTGACGGCAAACTCAGCTGGGGATCCAGCTATCCCAGGCCGGTAACGGGCCTAACTCTGTCACCAGAAAGTCGATAAACGATCGTACCTTAGGATTGCTGTATTTGCTGGGAAAATAGAGCGCATACAGCGCATGCGTTTCACAGGCGATCGTGCCGTCGAGGATCAGCGGCGTGATCTCTTCTTTGCGAATATGATCGCCGATTAAATAGGTGGGCAGATAGGCCACGCCCTGATCTTCTAATACCGATTTCAACAGCACCAGGCTGCTGTTGGCCTGGATGGGCATATGCAGCTTCAACTGATGCAGACGGTCCTGCTCGTCTGCGACCCTGATCGCCGGCGTCAGGCCGGGATAGACCAGGCAGTCGTGATTCACCAGATCGCTGCGCCGCACGGGCATGCCCTTTTTAGCGAGATATCCCGGTGAAGCGCAGTATGCCCAGCGAATCGATACCAGTTTGCGCATCGCGTAGTTTTGCGGCGGCGCGGCGGAAATACGCAGCGCGATATCGAAATCGGTTTCATTCAGGTTAACGAAATTATCGTTTAAATCGATATAAAGATTCACGTCCGGGTACTGGTTGCGATATTTATCCACCAGGTTGACCAGTCGGGAGTAGCCAAAGGCAATTGAGCAGGTAATGCGTAATTCACCCTGCGGGCTGTGATAATAGCCTGAGGTGGTATTTAGGGTGTCATCAAACTCTTTTAGTAATTTATTGGCGCGATTAAATAGATATTGCCCGGCATCGGTCAGGGTAATACTGCGGGTGGTGCGCTTAATTAAGGTTGTACCCAGCGTATCCTCCATCGCGGCGAGGCTTTTACTGACCGCAGAGGGTGAGACGTTGAGCTGGGCTGCGGCTTCCGATAATCCCCCGCAGTCGACGATTTTGATAAAAAACTCCAGATGTTTTAATGAAACTGGCGCGCTCATTGTTTCCTTTAATTCACAAGTGATTTGCAAAAACGGTACGAATGGGCCGTTACATTCGCATTTGAAACATGCAACTATTGAATCACAGGAAATTACTTGCTGGCAAAATGAAATAATAACAACTTAGTGAGTTGCGTCACAAAATAAAATGAGACGCGGCCAGAAGTCATCGAATTGTGAATTTTATCTCATTTAATATAATTTTAATTAAAAGGTACCCATTATGTGGTCACGACTCGAACCCTACAAATCCTCTCTTGTTTTATTAAGCGCGCTGGCGATTGGCGGCCTGGTCGGTATTTATGCTCCGGGCTTCGCCAGTACGCTGCAGCCAATCGGACAGATATTTCTCAACCTGTTATTTATGATTATCGTTCCGCTGGTGGGAATCAGCGTGATGTCGTCTATCGCCAGAATGACTGACCTGAAAAGGCTGGGGCGTATTATGGCGATTATCTTTATTGTTTCGATCGCTATGGCCTTTATTCCGGCCGCCGGCATCGTCGCCCTCGCATTATGGTTCAATCCGGCGCAGGGCGTGACTATCGATCTCTCGCAGTCGGTGCAGGCGGGCAGCGGCAAGATGGATTTTGTCAGCATGATCACCACCAGCGATTTTATCGGGCTGTTCTCTAAGTCCAATATTCTGGCGCTGATCGTGATGGCCATTATCGCCGGGATCGCCATTGGGCAATCGGAACTGGCGGGCAAACGAATAGCCTCGCTGCTGGAAGATGCCAATACCGTGATCATGAAGATCGTCTCGATCGTGATGAAAGTCGCCCCGCTTGGCCTTGGCTGCTACTTCGCCGCAACGATGGCCAGCCAGGACTCCGCGCTGCTGCTGACTTTTGCCCGCGCCATTGGCCTGTTTATGGTCGCCACGCTGGTCTACTTCATCTTCGGCTCCATTCTCTATTCCTGGATCGGCGGCGGCATGCCGGCGGTGAAGGCCTTCTGGCGCCATGCGGTAGAGCCGTCGGCCACCGCGCTGGGGACCTGCTCCTCGCTCGGGACGCTGCCGGTGACGCTGCGGGCGGGTAAGGCGATGGGGATTAACCCGGAAATCGTCGATGTTTCCATTCCGCTGCTGGTCAACCTGAATAAAGGCGGCGTGGCGATGATTGCCGCGCTGAAGATCGTTTTTATCTATTCGGTGCTGGGTATGGAGTTCACCACCGAGACCTTTTTCCTGACGATGCTGATCGCCGTGCTCTCCGCCATCATCGTTGGCGGCATACCGGGCGGCGCGTTCCTTGGGGAAATCTTTATCGTCACCACCCTCGGTCTGCCGATGGAGGCGATCCCGATGCTGGTGGTGCTGGGCACCATCACCGACGCCCCGGCCACGCTGATAAACGTGATTCATGACTTGAACGCGGCGCAGATTGTGGAGCGATTCGCCGGAAAAAAGCAGGGGCATGCTGAACTGAAGCCTGGGGCCGCAACCGTATAAATTTTCGCATCGATAAAAGGATGTTACAGGAGAGGTTATGAAAAATTCACTCAAGCTCGAAACGCAGTTAATCATCGCCGGACGTGACAAACGCTACACCCAGGGGGCGGTCAACCCGGTGATCCAGCGCGCTTCGTCGCTGGTGTTTGAGACGGTGAAGGATAAAAAATTCGCCACCGCCAATCGCGCCAACGGCGAGCTGTTCTACGGTCGTCGCGGGACCTACACCCATTTTGCTTTTCAGCAGGCGATGAGCGAACTGGAGGGTGGAGCGGGCTGTGCGCTCTATCCTTGCGGCGCGGCGGCGGTAACCAACGCGATTCTGGCCTTTGTCGAAAGCGGGGACCATATCCTGATGACCGGCGCGGCCTATGAGCCGACGCAGGATTTTTGCAATAAGATCCTCAGCAAATTCAAGGTAGAGACCACGTATTACGATCCGCTGATTGGCGCCGGTATTGTCGGGCTGCTTCGCCCGGAAACCAAAGTGGTATTCCTCGAATCCCCCAGCTCGATCACTATGGAAGTGCAGGACGTTCCCGGGATGGTGAAGGCGATCCGCGCCGTGAATCCGCAGATCGTCATCATGATCGACAACACCTGGGCGGCGGGCGTGCTGTTTAAGGCGCTGGATTACGGGGTGGATATCTCCGTTCAGGCGGGGACCAAATACACCATCGGCCATTCGGACGCCATGCTGGGCACGGCGGTGTCTAACGCCCGCTGCTGGGATCGTCTGCGGGAGAACTCCTATCTGATGGGGCAGACGCTGGATGCCGATACCGCTTATAACGGCAGCCGCGGGCTGCGTACGCTGGCGGTTCGTCTGAAACAGCACGAAGAGAGCAGTATTCACATTGCCCGCTGGCTGTCGGCAAGGCCGGAGGTGGCGCGGGTGAACCATCCGGCCTTAGCGGAATGCCCGGGGCATGAGTATTTTCAGCGCGATTTTTCGGGCAGCTCCGGTCTGTTCTCCTTCGTGCTGAAAAAGCGCCTGACGGATGAGCTGCTGGCGGCATTTCTCGATAACTTCTCGCTGTTCCACATGGCCTACTCGTGGGGCGGGTTTGAGTCGCTGATTCTGGCGAATCAGCCCGAGGAGCTGAACGGCATTCGCCCCGCCGGCAAGGTTGATTTCAGCGGGACGCTGGTCAGGGTGCATATCGGGCTGGAAGATGTCGGCGATTTAATTGCCGATCTGGAGGCCGGCTTTACCCGGATAGGCTAACCGCAGGGCCCCGCCGGACGAGCGGGGCCGCTGTCTGCGGCCTAATGTAAAAACAGCGACGGGATCTGCGAGAGCAGCCACAGCAGCAGGCCGATAGTGCCCCCGACCAGCGTACCGTTAATACGGATAAACTGCAGATCCTTACCGATATTCAGCTCGATCTGCCGCGACATATCGCGGGAGTCCCAGCTCTTCACCGTATCGCTAATATGACGGGTCAGGAAGTTGGCAAACTCCGGCGCCACCCGGTGCGCCGCCTGCTCCAGATGCTCATTCAGCGACTCGCGAAGGGCTTCATCATGGACCAGCGTTTCCCCAAACCACTGCCCGGCCTCGGCGATCCGCTGCTTAATCCGCGAATCGTCGCTGTTAACGTCATTTTTAATCCATCCGCGCAGGTCAGCCCACACCTCGCCAAGATAGCGGTTAAACGTCTCGTCGTTTTTCAGATAGGCCTTCATGTTGTCCGCTTTTTCCGCCATCAGCGGATCGGTTTTCAGGCTATCGATCAGCTTTTGCGCCGCGCGATCGAAGGCCTGGCGGATCTGATGGGTGCGATCCTGGCTCACCTCGTCAAGAAGCGTATTGACCGCATCGGTGACCATTTCGGCGCTGTGTTCGCCCAGCCATTCGGTGGGGAGAATTTTGGCCTTGAGCGGATGCTCGGTCTCCAGCCAGCGGATGATGCCGCGGGCAATAAAGGCGCGGGAACTGTCGCGCTGCAGCAGGGCGATAAGCTGGCTGATAAGAGAATCCAGCAGCTTTTGGTGTCGGTTATCGCGGGTTAATCCTTCGAGCATCATGGCGCTGGTTTGCGTCAGGTCGACCTTATCGATGGCTTTGTGCACCGCGCGGCGCAGCAGGCGCTGAATGCGCGCATCGTCGGTGAGTTCGAGGAAGCCGCTCATCACCTGCAGCAGATGCTGGCCCACCCGCCGGGCGTTCGCCGGCTGGCTAAACCAGTTGCCGAGCATCAGCGCCGGTTCGTAGCGGCGGATCAGCGCGACCAGCGAGGGGGTATCGAGAAATTTTTCCTGCACGAAATAGCCGAGATTGTCGGCAATTCGATCCTTATTACGCGGGATAATCGCCGTATGCCGGGAGACAAACGGCAGCGGTATGCGGCGAAACAGCGCCACCACCGCAAACCAGTCCGCCAGCGCGCCGACCATCGCCGCTTCGGAGATAGCCTTCAGCGCGCTGACCCACGGCGTCGGTGGCAGCAGCAGGGTAGTGACAAAAATCGCGGCCGCCACGAGCAGCAGCGACAGGGCCAGAAGTTTGGCACGTTTCAGTTCAGCAAGTTTTTCCATAGCCTTAAGCATATAACCTGACGGCTAACTCATGCAAAAACTGCCAGATAATCCAGCCGCCAAAGCCCATCAGTATCGCGCCCGCCGCCCGTTCAACCCGCCAGATGACGGCGCCGAGGCGGCGCTGCACCTGCGGCAGGGCGATCAGCGATACCAGCAGTAAATCCCACAGCAGCACGACGCTGGTCATCCAGACTCCGCAGGTTATCTGCTGGGCGAGGGTCACCTGCGGGCCAAGCAGGGTGGTCATCAGCGCGAGATAAAACAGGGCATTTTTGGGATTAAGCAGCGCCGAAGCCAGCCCCAGCAGCAGCTGTCTGGCAAGCGAAGGCCGCCGGGCCGCAGCCGCCTCCAGGGTGAACGTGCCGGGCCGGCTCCGCCACAGCTGGCTGCCGAGCCACAGCAGCCAGGCCGCTCCCAGCAGCGCGATCGCGCTAAACAGCAGCGGGGCGTGGCGCACCATGCTCCAGCCGACGATGGCGATCGCAATATACAGCCCGTTGCCCAGCGCAATGCCAACGCACAGGCCGGCGCTACCGCGCAGGCGATAGCGAATGGCGTAACCCATCAGGAGAAAGAAATCTGGCCCGGGACTGAGCAGGGCAACGAAGTGGGAGAGCGCCAGCGCGGGAAACGCGGCCGGGAAAAGCGCAGTAAACATGTCCATAGTGACCTCGGAATTAATCTGAGATCACCCTACGTCAGGCCGGGCGCTAATTATTGTCTGATATTGATCGGCCAAGGGCGTACTGGCGCGGCGTGGCGGCGGTGTAGCTGACGAAGGTTTTATGGAAGTGGCTCTGATCGGCAAACCCGGCCTGATAGCCGACGTCGGCTATCTCATCCCCGGCGCGCAGGCGGCGCCTGGCGTACTCGATCCGCGCCATGTTGATAAAGCTGGCCGGCGTCAGGCCGGTGTCCTGCTTAAAGGTGCGAATCAGGGTCTCTTTGCGCAGCGCAAATTCGTCGGCCAGCGTATCCAGAGAAAGCGGTACCGGCAGGCTCGCCGTCACTCTGTCGAGCAGCCGTGCGCTGCTGCTATGAAGGATTTCCGGCGGCGTCGGGCATAGCGGCAGCTCCCGCAGCAGCCGCGCGATTGCCGTGGGCAGCTCGGCGATCCGCTGCTGCTGCGTAAGCTGAACAATATGCTGATATTGAAGGAAAATATCGGCGCTGCGAAGCATCGGCTGCGGCGCGGCAAGCCGCACGGCGCCGGAAAGGGCAGGAAGCTGCGCCAGGCACCAGTCAACGTCGAGATAGAGCATATGATAGCTGCGCGGCCGTCCCGAGAGGGGATTACAGCTGTGCGGCGCGCCGGGCGGGATCGCTATCAGGTCGCCGGGGCGCAGCAGGTACTCCCGTCCGTTGCAGATGCAGCGCGTTTCACCTGCAATAATTGCCCCCAGAGAAAGCTGCGGGTGGCTGTGGCGCTTATACGCCTGGCGGCTGCGCCAGGTGCTGCGCAGCTCCAGCCAGGGGAGCGTTGCGTCGCGCCAGAAGGTTTGTGGGATATCGCGCGTGTGGTTCACGAAAGCTCCTGCGGCGAAGGGATTAAGAATTTATAGCACGCCCGCTGACGCCTGTCTCCGGGGGCGTTCTGCGAGCGGGCAGGCAAAAAATTGTCGTTATTACCGCCGGATAAAAATATCTTCCGTCCCGGCGCGCAAAGAGATAAGCGGCGGCGTGTGCGCTGGGCTACCGGCGGGTAGAGTCGTTTTAGTGTCCCTCCGCGCAGGCCATTTACCATGCATAAAGGCTCAACGTCGACGCCGCATGATGCGGTTTTCAAAAAGTTTCTCCGGCATACGGATACCGCGCGAGATTTTTTGGATATCCATCTGCCGTCCTCGCTACGCCAGCTTTGCGACCTGGAGACGCTACGGCTTGAATCCGCAAGTTTTATTGAGGAGGACCTGCGCGCCTGCTACTCCGATGTGCTTTGGTCGCTAAAAACCACCGCCGGCGAGGGCTATATTTACGTCGTTATTGAGCACCAAAGCTCGCCGGATGCCCATATGGCCTTCAGGCTGATGCGCTATGCCATTGCGGCGATGCAGCGTCATCTGGATGCCGGACATAAACGCCTGCCGCTGGTGGTACCCATGCTGTTCTATCACGGTATCGCCACGCCTTACCCTTATTCGTTGTGCTGGCTGGATGGCTTTACCCACCCGGCTCATGCCCGCGGATTATATGCGACCGCTTTTCCGCTGGTGGATATTACGGCGATCCCGGATGATGAGATCGTCCAGCACCGGCGCGTAGCGTTGCTGGAGTTCATGCAAAAGCATATCCGCCAGCGCGATTTGACGGGGCTGGTTGAGCAGCTAATTGTCATTTTGGTTAAGGAATATACTAATGACGGCCAGCTAAAAACGTTGTTTAATTACCTGGTATATTCCGGCGATGCCCCCCGTTTTGGCAGGTTTATTCGTGAGCTTGCCCGGCGGGCGCCGCAGCATCATAAGGAGGGGCTGATGACTATTGCGGAAAGACTCCAGGAAGTTGGGCGTAGAAAAGGTAAGCTTGAAGGGCGCCGCGAAGGCCAGATTGCGGGCCAGCGAGCCGAAGGGCTGCGCATTGCCCGTACGATGCTGGCGGACGGCATCGCTCTGGAGACGGTGCTGCGAATTACCGGTCTGTCAGAAGACGATATTACCGCCGCTAAGCGTTGATTGTGTCGCCAAATGGCCTTATCAGGCGGCCTGGCCGCTATTATTTATTTCCTCGTTAAGCCTGTTCCCCGCCGGATATCGTCTGACGATCTCCGGCCGGAATCCTCCGTAAATACCTAACTTTACCTTCATGTCCAGCCAGCTCTACTAACCTTAATGTCCTGAGCGGTATTTATGACTGCATTAATGACGATACTAAGGAGACATGCGACATGGCCTATCAGACGGTGAATCCTGCAAATAATCGGCTTATTAAAGAGTACGCCCCGCACAGCGATGCCGACGTGGAGGCGGCGCTGCAGCAGGCGGATGCGCTTTACCACTCCGCATGGTCGAAGGGCGATATTGCCCGGCGCCTGCCGATCCTGCACAAGCTGGCGGATCTTATCGATAGCCGGACTGAGGAGCTGGCGAAAATTGCCAGCCAGGAGATGGGTAAGCTTATTGCGCAAAGCCGCGGTGAGGTGAAGCTCTGCGCGCAGATCGCCCGCTATTACGCCGATAACGCCGAGCGGTTCCTGGCTCCGGTGAAGTATCCGTCCGAGCTCGGCGAGGCGTGGGTTGAACACCATCCGATCGGCGTGCTGATGGCGGTGGAGCCGTGGAACTTCCCCTATTACCAGCTGATGCGCGTTCTGGCGCCAAACCTGGCGGCGGGGAATCCGGTGCTTGCCAAGCATGCCAGCATCGTTCCGCACTGCGCGGAAACCTTTGCCCATCTGGTGCGTGAGGCCGGCGCGCCGGAGGGGGCGTGGACCAATCTGTTTATCTCCCAGGATCAGGTGGCGAAGATTATTGCCGACGATCGCGTGCGGGGAGTGGCGCTGACCGGCTCGGAAAAAGCGGGGGGCGTCGTCGCAGCGCAGGCGGCGAAGCACATCAAGAAATCGACCCTCGAGCTGGGCGGCAACGATGTCTTTGTGGTGCTGGATGATGCCAGCCTCGACAAGGCGGTGAAGACTGGCGTGCAGGCGCGGCTCAACAACGCCGGTCAGGTTTGTACCGCGGCGAAGCGTTTTATCCTGCATGAGAAAATCGCCGAGCGCTTCCTGAGCCTGTTTACCGAGGCGTTCCGTCAGGTGAAGATCGGCGATCCGCTGGATGAGAGCACCACGCTGGGGCCGCTCTCCTCCAAAGATGCGCTCGGGACGCTGACTAAACAGGTCGATGAGGCGGTGAAGCATGGAGCCAGGCTGCATCTTGGCGGCAAGCCGGCGCAGTGCGAGGGCAACTATTTTGCCCCGACCATTCTGACCGGCATCACCCGCGATAACCCGGCGTACTTTGAAGAGTTCTTCGGCCCGGTGGCGCAAATTTATGTGGTCAAGGACGACGATGAAGCTGTCAGCCTGGCGAACGATTCGCACTATGGGCTCGGCGGGGCGATATTCAGCCAGGATACCGAGCGGGCGAAACGGATGGCATCAAGAATTGAGACCGGGATGGTCTATATTAACTGGCTGACCGATACCGCACCGGAGCTGCCGTTTGGCGGCGTGAAGCGTTCCGGTTTTGGCCGCGAGCTGGCGGATCTGGGGATTAGAGAGTTTGTGAACCAGAAGCTGGTGGTGATTCGCCGGTAAGCTCAGAACGCTAAAAGAAAAAACCTGCCGCCCGGCAGGTTTTTTTTACTGTTATCGACGTTGTCAGAAGGTGACCCCACCGCCAATATAGGCGCCGTCAATCAGGGTGTGGTTCGGACGACCGTCTTTCCCGTCGACGCTCACGTGACGGTAACCTACTTTCAGCGTCACCGGAGTAATCGGAGTCCAGCTCACGCCGCCGTTGGCTTCAACGTAGTTTTTCACGCTATTGTTCAGGCCTTCGGGCGCGGCATAACCTTCGCCGAATACGTGGATGCTGTCGGTCAGCGCAACGTTAACGCCGCCGCCGATTGGGAACGCCACGCCGTTATCGCCTTTTTTCGGTCCAAGGTAGATGGCTTTCGCGCCGGCATTCAGCATCACCGGGCCAACTTCCAGGTTATAACCCGCGCCAACGCCGCCGGTCTGGGTGCCGTCGTCGGTATTTTTGAGCCAGTTGCTTTCGGCATAAAGACCGGAGGAGGATTTACCCAGTTCCATATTGAGGTTGGTAAAGTTTTTCCCCTGCTCGACGGTAAAGCCCATCGCCATTGCGGAGCCGGAAACCGCGGTCAGCGCAGAAAGGATAAGGATATTGAGCTTTTTCATGGTTTATGCCTCGTCATCAAATTAATCTGAGGACACCCTAACAGGTGATATTTACGACTGCAAATTTGATATGGGTCGAGGTTTTATGCCGGAACTGTTATTAAAACGCTCTTTTGATGTTGTGAATTGGTTACCTTGTCGCAGCGTCAATGATTAACGTTTTGCCGTTTAGGGTAAGTTTAATTTTTTGCCTAAACAGCAATTGAACGGGGCGGGAGATATCGATTGGGGCTGAACTAATTCGCTTTCTAATAATTTCCGAAAATGTTTCTACAGTAACAAGCAAAAACTTAAATTTACATTTTTGTGATTAAAAATGACTCTAATACCTTAAGAGAAACGCTCGAACTGCGCTATGAGGCGATCGTCTGGAAGTACACCGAAGGAAACGTTATCTATCGTGATACATGGAATGAACGATATAGCGCCTGATGCCTTCGCTTTGTCCCTCTTCCACGGGAAGAGGGCTCCTGCGAACCGTTACTTCCGCAATCCGGCAAACGCCGCCCGAATCTCCTCTTCCGGCAGGTTAATGCCGATAAACACCAGCGTGCTGTGCGGCTGGTCGTCGCCCCACGGGCGGTCCCAGTCGGCGCTGTACAGGCGCTGGACGCCCTGGAACAGCAGGCGGTTAGGCTCGCCGTCAATCCACAGCATCCCTTTGTAGCGCATCAGCTGCTCGGCGAATGAGAGCAGCAGGTTTTCCATAACCCGCGACACCTCGCTGATATCGACCGGGTAGTCCAGCTCCACCACAATCGACGAAACGTCGTTTTGCTGGTCGGCAATAAAATGGAAGCGCGGCTTAGCGCTTACCACCCGCTCCTCCAGCATAAAGCCGCCGGTATTAAACAGCTGGCTCAGATCGATATCGCCGTGGGTGACGGCGTAAATCGGCGCGCGGGCGTTGATACGCGCCAGCCGTTCGCGCAGCGCTTCGCTGCTGCCCGCGACGTCGGTTTTGGTCAGCAGAATACGGTCGGCGTAACCCACCTGCGACTGGGCGATGGTGAACTGGTTCATCTGCTGGTCGGCGTGGACCGCATCAACCAGCGCAATCACCCCATCCAGCAGGTAGCGTTCGCAGAGGATCTCATGGGAGAAAAAGGTCTGAATAATCGGACCGGGGTCGGCCATGCCGGTGCACTCAATCACCAGCCGGTCGAAGGCAATCTCACCGCGATCGCGGCTGTCGAGCAGGTCGAGCAGGGCGTCTTCCAGCTCGTTGGAACGGGTGCAGCAGATGCAGCCGTTGGTCAGGGTTTTGATCTGGGTGGCGCGATCGCCAATCAGCTGGTCATCAACGGAGACTTCACCAAATTCGTTTTCGATCACCGCGATTTTAAAGCCGTGCTGCGCATTGAGAATGTGCCGCAGCAGGGTGGTTTTGCCTGCGCCAAGAAAACCGGTCAGCAGGGTAACTGCAATCGGTGTCATGCGTGCCTCCATTAACAGCAGCGTACGCCGCCTTCGCCGCTCCCGCCGTAGCGCGCTTCCTGGCGCTCGCGGAAGAATTCGTTGTAGGTCATATACGGTTTATCCGGATGGTTGGTCTGCATATGTTCGACGTAATTGTCGTAGTCCGGAATGCCAATCAGCATCTTCGCCGCCTGACCCAGGTACTTTTTAGCCTGACCTAAGTTACCAAACATTGCTCGTTCCAGATATGTGTTGAGCCCGTCGAGCGGGCTATTTTAATGCCGGGTTGCGTCATTTACGGAAAAGCCCCGCCGAAGCGGGGCTGAACGGAGCTGGATTAGTGGTGTGAAGAGGTCTTCACGCCGCCTTCCGGCACCGGCACATACGGGGTCTCTTTGTCGGTACGTACCTTATTGTTACGCACGTTGAGCCACGTTTTGATGCCGTAGAAGATGATGCTGTAGACCACCACCAGGAACAGAATGCTTAAACCGGCGTTGGTGTAGTTGTTCACCACGATATGGTTCATGTTGGCAATCTGCTGCGCGCTAAGCTCACCGCCGGCGGCAATCTTCTCTTTGTACTGCTGGGCCATAAAGAAGAAGCCTTCCATCTGCGGGTTGGTGCTGAACAGTTTCAGACCCAGCGCCCAGGTGGTGCACAGCAGCAGCCATGCGGCCGGGATCACGGTGACCCAGATGTATTTGGTACGCTGCATTTTGACCAGCACCACGGTGCCAAGAACCAGCGCCACGGCGGCCAGCATCTGGTTAGAGATGCCGAACAGCGGCCACAGGCTCTTCACGCCGCCCAGCGGGTCGACCACGCCCTGATACAGCAGGTAGCCCCACAGGCCTACGCAGCCCGCGGTCCCCACGATACCGGCAACCAGCGAATCGGTTTTCTTCAGGAACGGCACAAAGTTGCCCAACAGATCCTGGAGCATAAAGCGGCCTGCGCGGGTACCGGCATCGAGGGCGGTAAGGATAAACAGCGCCTCAAACAGAATACCGAAGTGGTACCAGAAGCCCATATCCGCCATCGGGATGATTTTGTGGAACACGTGCGCGATACCGACGGCCAGGGTCGGCGCGCCGCCCGCTCGGTTCAGCACCGACGGTTCACCGATGTCTTTCGCCGTTTGCAGGATCTGCTCAGGCGAAATTACGAAGCCCCAGGAGCTGACGGTAGCCGCCGCGTGTACGGTGACTTCTTTCAGCTGCGCGGCAATCATCGCGGCGTTTTCGCCGCCCATTTCATGCAGGTTCGGCATCACGATACCGAGGCCGGCCGGCGGGGTGTTCATCGCAAAATAGAGGCCCGGTTCGATGATAGACGCCGCTACCAGCGCCATGACCGCCACGAAGGACTCCATCAGCATTGCGCCATAGCCGATAAAGCGCGCGTCGGTTTCGTTAGCCAGCAGCTTCGGCGTGGTGCCGGAAGCGATCAGCGCATGGAAGCCGGAGACCGCGCCGCAGGCGATGGTGATAAACAGGAACGGGAACAGGGCACCTTTCCACAGCGGGCCGGTACCGTCGATGTACTGGGTGACCGCCGGCATTTTCAGATCCGGATTAAGGATAACGATGCCCAGCGCCAGGCCGACGATAACGCCGATTTTCAGGAACGTCGCCAGGTAGTCGCGCGGCGCCAGAATCAGCCATACCGGCAGCAGCGCGGAGATAAACGCGTAGCCGATCAGGGTGAAGGTGATGGTGGTGTCTTTAAAGGTCAGCGCCGGGCCCCAGTACGGGTCGTGGGCAATCACGCCGCCGAAGTAGATGGAAGCCACCAGCAGCACGATACCGATAACCGAAATTTCGCCCACGCGTCCCGGGCGCAGGAAGCGCATGTAGATCCCCATAAACAGCGCGATCGGTACGGTTGAACAGACGGTAAAGACGCCCCACGGGCTTTCCGCCAGCGCCTTCACGACGATCAGCGCCAGCACCGCAAGGATGATTATCATAATCAGGAAGCAGCCGAACAGGGCGATCGACCCCGGAATCGGGCCCATCTCTTCTTTGATCATTTCACCCAGCGATGAACCGTTACGGCGCGAGGAGATAAACAGCACCATAAAGTCCTGCACCGCCCCCGCCAGAACCACGCCTGCCAGCAGCCACAGCGTACCGGGCAGGTAGCCCATCTGCGCGGCCAGTACCGGGCCGACCAGCGGGCCCGCGCCGGCAATAGCGGCGAAGTGGTGGCCGAACAGCACGTAGCGGTTGGTCGGCACGTAGTTCAGGCCATCGTTGTTAATGACCGCCGGCGTCGCGCGGGTTGGGTCGAGCTTCATCACTTTTTGGGCGATGTACAGGCTGTAGTAGCGGTAGGCCACCAGATAGACCGATACCGATGCGACGACAATCCACAGGGCGCTGACGTGCTCCCCGCGACGCAGGGCGACGACCGAGAGGCAAAATGCCCCGATGATTCCAAGAATCACCCAGGGTATGTGCTTGAATAGTTTTTTAGTATCCATAGTAAAACCTGGCGTTATGAGTTGAATAATTGGCCGAAGCCGTCTGAACGTAATTTTGAGGAGGTATTGAGTCACTATGCTGGGGACGATCTTGCCAGAACTTTGCGCGCGTAAAGTTGGGTAAGTCTATGAGTGGTTGTATGGCGGGTTAAGCGGTCACGTGCCGGGCTAAGCGGTTGGGCAGGAAATGAACAGTGGGGTAATATGTGATTGAGATCACAAGAATTTCTCCCCCCTGGCGGCAGGGAGGAGAATGAGCCTGGCTAGACCGCGGCTTCCATCGCCATCATCACCGGATGGAAGCGACGTTTAAAGTAAATCAGCCCGTGGCCTTCCTGGCTTAGGGTGATGTTCTTAATCTCGACCAGGTAGACCAGGTGGCTGCCGATGGCCTGCACCTGGCTGATATCGCCTTCGAGGCTGGCCAGCGAATCCTTCAGCACCGGCTGCCCCAGTACGCCTTTTTGCCAGCACGAGAGGCTGAAGCGCTCCTCCATCGTCACCCCGGTCATTCCGGCGAAGTGGCGCGCCATCACCTCCTGCTCGTGGTTCAGGACGTTAATGCACAGCCTGCCGTTGCCCTGGAATACCGGGTTCATTGCGCTGTTGGCGTTGATACACACCATCACCGACGGCGGCGTATCGGTTACCGAGCACACCGCGGTGGCGGTGATGCCGCAGCGGCCGGCATCGCCTTCGGTGGTGATAACGTTCACCGCAGCCGACAGGCTGGACATGGCATCGCGAAAGCGCAGGCGTTGTTCATCTAATTGCATTGTGACCTCCCGCTGTGAATTACTTCAGCAGCTTATCCAACATATTGATATCAGAGTTATTGTGCAGATGCGGAACCGTCCAGCCGTGCTGGTCGTACTCAGAAAGGCAGCGATCGACCATCGCCATCATTTTGTCCATGTTGCCGGAGCTCTGCGCCTGGCGCAGACACTGCAGGCGGATTTCATCCTGGCTACCGGAGTAGTTGATTTCATACAGCTCGTGACGGCCGCCGAATTCGCTGCCGATCGCGTCCCACATCAGCTTGAGGATCTTGATGCGTTCGACGTGATCCATCCCGTTCGATCCGCGCACGTATTTCGCCAGATACTGGTCGATCTGCGGATTATTGAGATCGCGCGCGCTGGACGGGAGGTAGATCAGGCCGCTGGTGACGTTACGCTCGATGATGTTTTTGATTTTGGCGTAGGCCATCGGCGCCATCACGCGGTAGGTTTGCAGCGCAGCGTGATCCGGCAGGTACGCGCCGTTAACCCACGGCGTCGCCTCGGAGCACATCGAATCGCTCAGCGCCCAGAACATATTGCGCCAGGCCACCACCTCGCCGAGATCCGCCTGCACGCCGCGGAACTCCAGGGTGCCGGTACACTCCAGCGAGCGCTTGAGCAGGGCGGTGATAAAGTCGAGCTTAACCGCCAGACGCACGCAGGCCTGCAGCGGGTACATGCGGGCGAAGCCGCCTTCCATCGTCCAGCGGCGACAGCGATCGAAATCGCGATAGATCAGCACGTTTTCCCACGGGATCAGCACCTTATCCATCACCAGGATCGCGTCGTTCTCGTCGAAGCGGCTGGAGAGCGGGTAGTCATACGGCGATCCGGTCACTCCGGCGACCATTTCATAGGAGGCGCGGGAGATAAGCTTCACCCCTTCGGCATCCATCGGGGCCACGAACATCAGCGCGAAGTCCGGGTTTTCCCCCATCACCTGCGCGGAGCCGAAGCCAATCATGTTGTAGTGGGTCAGCGCCGAGTTGGTGGCGACGACTTTCGCCCCGCTGACGATGATCCCGGCGTCGGTCTCTTTTTCCAGCTTGATGTAGACGTCTTTCACCTCATCGGCCGGCTTATGGCGGTCGATCGGCGGGTTGACGATGGCGTGGTTAAAGTACAGGCCGGTTTCTTGAATGCGGGTGTACCAGCTGCGGGCGTTCTGTTCGAACTGGCCGTAAAACGCCGGATTGGCGCCCAGCGCGCAGCCGAAGGCGGCTTTGTAGTCCGGGGTGCGGCCCATCCAGCCGTAGCTCAGGCGCGACCACTCGGCGATGGCGTCGCGCTGCTGGCGCAGATCGTCGGCGCTTTTCGCCACGCGGAAGAATTTATGCGTATAGCCGCCGCTGCCGGTATCGGTGTTCCAGCACAGGGCGTCCTGCAGCGCCGGTTTGTGCAGCGCATCGTACAGCTGGCCGACGGAGGCGGCGGCGTTGCGGAACGCCGGGTGGGTGGTGACGTCTTTGACGCGCTCGCCGTAGATGTAAATTTCGCGGCCGTCCTGCAGGCTCTTCAGGTACTCTTCCCCGGTTAACGGGCGTTTAGCGTCTGCGCGGAAATCTTCAGGTTTCATCGGGACCTCTTCAGTATTAATTGGCATATCCCGTCATGCTTCGGGCGGCGTCCATCTGGCTGCGGCTCGAATTATTTAGGGTACAAAGGTTAAATTTATGTTTTCTTTTTGTTGTTTAATTGAAGCGGTTCAGGCGGGTTCCGTGAAGAGACTTTTAGGTCAACGGCGGGTACTTTTCAGGCAGGATGGCGTTCTGTGATCCGGGTCGGTTTTTCGTTTTTTGCCGCCGCGCGCCGCTGCCGGGAAAAACTCAGGATACCGGTACTTTTTGCGTTCTGAACGCGCTGGGCGAGCAGCCGACCAGGCGATGAAAAAAACGGGCAAAATAGGCCGGGTCCTTAAACCCCAGCTGCCAGGCGATTTCGTTGACCGCGCTATCGGAAAACAGCAGCAGCCGCTTGGCCTCGCGCAGCTGCCGGTCGAAAATCAGGCGCTTCGGCGGCCGGTTGGCAAAGCGTCGGCAGATGTCGGTCAGCCTTGATTCGGTAATGTGCAGCTCATTGGCGTAATCCGGCACCGTCCAGTGCTGGTGGTAGTGGCCGTCGATAGTCTGGTTAAAGCGCTGGAACAGCTTGAGCTCGCCGCGGATGCCGCTGGCGGCGTGGTCGTCGAGCCTGGCGTTGCGCAACAGCAGGGTGAACACCGCCTGCGCCAGCAGCATCAGCGTGTGCTCGCGCCCCGCCAGCTGCGAGGTCGATTCGCGCTCAATCAGCCGCCAGTAGTGGGCCAGCGCCGCGAGCTCATCCGGCTTATCGGCCAGCGACAGGCACATCCCCGGCAGGCCAAAGGCCTCCCGGGTGCCGGGATAGAGCGCCTCCAGCAGCGGCCAGATCAGATCCTCCCGCACGGTCAGCACGTGGCCATCGCTCTCGGAGCCGGTGATAAACGCGTGCGGCACCGACGGCGGCGTCAGGACGAACAGCGGCGCCTGCACCGAGTAGCGGTGATCGTCGAGCTGCAGCTCAATCTGCCCGGTATCGAGAAAGTGCATCTGAAAATACTGGTCGTGGCGATGGGCCTGCATGTCGCGGCCAAAAAAGGCCGCCATGCGGGCAAACGACTGGTAGTGCACGTCTTCCGTGCCCAGGCTTTCATCGTACTCTTTATTGATATCGATATTGGCGATCGAACGCTGGGGCATAGCCGCTCCTTAAGGCGTGGCGCGCGGGCGCGAGGCTTTCATCGGAATAGCCCAGATAATCACGGCGCCAATCACCAGCAGGCTGGCGACAAACCACAGGCCGCTGTTAAAGCTGCCGGTCAGATCCTTCAGCCAGCCGATCATAAACGGGCTTAGCGCCGATCCAATATTGCCGGTGGCGTTGATCACGGCGATACCGATCGCCCTGGCGCGCAGGCTGATCGACTGATCCGGCGTGGTCCAGAAAATGGCCATTGCGCTAAAGGAGCCGGTAGAGGCCATGACGATCCCCAGCATCTGGATCAGGCTGTGATCGGTCGCCGAGGCCAGCAGCCAGCCGGCGGCGGCAAACAGATACGGCAGGGCGGTATGGTGCCTGCGCTCCTGGCATTTATCAGAATGACGGCTCCAGTAAATCATCCCCAGAATGGTACAGATCTGCGGGATCGCCGCCAGCAGGCCGATGGTGATATTGCTGCTTCCCTCGTTAAAGCTTTTAAGGATCTGCGGCGTCCAGATGCTGATCGCGCTGAGGGTATTGGTCAGGCAAAAATAAGCCAGGGTGTACATCAGCACGATCGGCGTGAAGACTTCGCGCCACAGGCTGCGCTGCTGCATCGCGCGGTGGCTGACGGCGCCTTCCGGCTGTACCAGCGTCAGCCGGTCGTTATCCATCATCTCCTGCAGACACTTTTTGTCCTCTGCGGTCAGCCATTTGGCTTTTGCCGGGGAGTCATCCAGCCAGTACCACACCATGATGCCCAGCAGCACCGACGGGAACCCTTCGAGCAAAAACAGCCACTGCCAGCCGTGCAGGTTGAAGAGGCCGTCCAGCGACAGAATATAGCCGGAAACAATCGAACCGATGGCGGTGGTCACCGGCATGGCAATCATAAACAGGGCGTTGGCGCGGGCGCGGAAAAATGCCGGAAACCAGTAGGTTAAATAGAGCAGAATGCCGGGCAGAAAGCCGGCCTCGGTGATCCCGACCAGCATACGCAGCACGTACAGGCTTTTGGGGCCGGTGGCGAACATCGTGGCGGTGGAGGCGATCCCCCACAGCACCATGATGGTGGCTATCCAGCGGCGGGCGCCGACGATGCTGAGCATGATATTGCTCGGAATACCGAAGATAACGTAGGTGGCGTAAAACAGCGTGGTGGCCAGGCCGAACATAGTGGCGTTCAGCCCCAGATCCTGGCCCATCGTCAGTCCGGCAAAGCCGATATTGATGCGGTCGAGGAATGAAAAGATAAACAGCACGAACAAAAATACGATCAGGCGGCGAAACAGCTTATTGATAACCGACTGCTGCTGCGCCGTCAGCTGCTTGTGCTGATTGGCGGGATCGCGCGTCTCCGGAATGGCTGATGATGTGTCGCTCATGGTCTTTCCTCTAATGGGAATTTTTGTAGGGTCGCGATTTGGCGTTAATAGACGCCGGACTGGGCTGCGGTTCCGCTGGCGCCAAAGCGCCCGGCTAAGGCTTCGGCGGCGCGGGCGAGCAGGGTGGTGTCGACGCCGACGGCGACAAACAGCGCGCCGAGCTCAAGATAGTGTTTTGCCAGCTGCTCATTGGCCATCAGAATGCCCGGCGCTTTGCCCGCCCGCCGGATTTGCACGATGGCGCTTTCGATCGCCGCCTGCACTTCCGAATGCTGCGGATTGCCGCCGAAGCCCATATCGGCGCTGAGATCCGCCGGGCCGATAAACACGCCGTCCACCCCCTCAACCTCGAGGATCTGCGGCAGGTTCTTCAGCGCCTCGCGGGTCTCAATCTGCACCAGCACGCACATGGCGTCGTTGGCCTGATGGAGATAATCCGGGATGCGGTTCCAGCGCGAAGCGCGGGCCAGGGCGCTGCCGACGCCGCGAATGCCGGCCGGCGGATAGCGCGTGGCTTTCACCGCCAGCCGCGCTTCGTCGGCGTTCTGCACCATCGGCACCAGCAGGGTTTGCGCCCCGACGTCCAGCAGCTGTTTAATCTGCACCGGGTCGTTCCACGAAGGGCGCACGACCGGCTGGCTGGCGTAAGGCGCCACCGCCTGCAGCTGGGTCAGCACCGTCTGCACGCTGTTCGGCGCGTGTTCACCGTCAATCAGCAGCCAGTCGAATCCGGCGCCGGCCAGCAGCTCGGCGCTGTAGCTGCTGCAGAGTCCCAGCCACAGGCCGATTTGCGGGCGCCCGGCCTGCAGCGCATCTTTAAAGGCATTATTCATCTTCTTCTTTCCCCTAGACAAAGCGGCAGCTAATCGCGCCCATGCTGCCGTAATCGACGTGGAAGGTATCGCCTTTGCGCGCCGCGACCGGACGGGTAAACGAGCCGCCGAGGATAATTTGCCCGGCCTCCAGCTGCACATCGTGCGTCGCCAGCTTGTTCGCCAGCCAGGCAACGCCGTTGGCCGGGTGATTCAGCACGCCGGCGGCGACGCCGGTCTCTTCGATGACCCCGTTGCGGTATAGCAGGGCGGAGATCCAGCGCAGATCCAGCTCATCAGGCTTAACCGGCCGGCCGCCGAGGATCACCCCGGCGTTGGCGGCGTTATCGGAGATGGTGTCGAACACCTTACGCGGACGCTGGGTTTCAGGATCGACGTTGTGGCAGCGGGCGTCGATCAGCTCCAGCGCCGGGATCACGTAGTCGGTGGCGTTATAGACGTCGAACAGCGTACAGTTCGGGCCGCGCAGCGGTTTGGCCAGCACGAAGGCCAGCTCGACCTCGATGCGCGGAACGATAAAGCGGTCGGTGGGAATATCGCCGCCGTCGTGAAAAAACATATCGTCGAGCAGCGCGCCGTAGTCCGGTTCGCTAATCTGCGAGCTGGCCTGCATCGCCTTCGAGGTCAGGCCAATCTTATGGCCCTTCAGCACCCGGCCCTCGGCAATTTTCAGCTCGACCCACTCGCGCTGGACGGCGTAGGCGTCCTCAATGGTAATCGAGGGATAATCGAGAGAGATGGCGCGGATCTGTTCACGCTGCTTTTCGGCCTGGTTCAGCCGCCGGGCGATCAGGGTGCGGGTCTGTTTATCGAGCATAGGGATTCCTGTGACATTGCCTGCAATTGGTACCATCGGGTTGCCCGGACGAGAGCGCCGAGGTCGGGGAGCCCGCGTCCGGATAACGTCAATTATTTAAACAGCGCGTGGACGTTGTTCTGTTTGTAATTCAGGGTCGGGTGCAGCTCCGCAATCTCGAACGACAGCGCCAGGTAGCGGCTCTCCATCAGCGCGGCGAAATGCGCTTTGATCAGGGCAAAGAGCATCTCTCCCGTTTGCTGGCGGCTTTCCAGACTGCGCCCGCTGCCGATTTTCAGCGTCATATGCACGAAGGCGTAATCGTGCCTGCCGTCGGCCATCTGCCAGGTATCCAGCCAGATGGCGCGGCTGCGGATGCCGCCGATCGGGAAAATCCCGGTGGCGGCCAGCGCCTGATTGACCTCGGCGAACAGGCCGGGCAGATCGGCCTGTTCGCGGATGTTGTTCGTGCACTCGGCGATAAAATGTGGCATCGCAGACCCCTTACGCCTGAGCCGGCAGCGGGAAGACGGCGTTGACCTGGCCGGTACCGGAGCTGGCGAACAGGTCGGTGATAAACTCGACCTTGCCGTCGTATTTATCCCAGCCGAGCACCCCGAGCAGCATCACCGTATCGTGCATATTGCCTTCGCCGTAGCAGTAGTCGGCATACTCCGGCAGCATGGTGCAGAACTCTTTGAATTTGCCTTCGCGCCACAGTTTTACCACCCGCTCATCCATCTGGTGGTCAAACTCGCGGGTGTAGCTGTTCATCCCCTCTTCGGCGCGCTGGTCGTCGATAAAGCGGTGCGACAGCGAGCCGCTGGCGAAGACCGCTACGGTACCGTCATATTTTTCAATGGCCTTGACGATAGCTTCCCCCAGCCTGCGGCTGTCGGCGAAGTCGTGAACGGTGCAAAAAGCGGAGATCGAGACCACTTTGAAATGCTTATCGCTGTTCATATAGCGCATCGGCACCAGGGTGCCGTACTCCAGCTTGAGGCTCGGGATGTTGTGCGCCTTGGCGCGGACGCCCAGCTTGACCGCTTCGTCGGCAATCAGCTGGCCCAGCTCCGGGTTACCGTCGTAGTCGTAGGTCATGTCGCGAATAAAGTGCGGCAGCTCGTTACTGGTATAGATCCCCTTAAAATGCTCGGCGCAGTTAATGTGGTAGGCGCTGTTCACCAGCCAGTGGGTATCAAAGACGATAATCGTATCGACGCCCATCTCCCGGCACCGTTTACCGATCTCCTTATGACCGTCGATCGCCGACTGGCGGCAGCCGTGGTTTTTCCCCGGCAGCTCGGAGAGATACATTGACGGTACGTGAGTAATCTTGGCGGCTAACGCTAATTTGCCCATCTTGTGCTCCTTATAAACCCCATTTCGGGATCGGATGGTCACCCATGGAAATACAGACGTTTTTCATTTCGGCGAACACTTCGAAGCTGTACTCGCCGCCTTCGCGGCCGGTGCCGGAGGCTTTCACGCCGCCGAACGGCTGGCGCAGGTCGCGGACGTTCTGGGTATTGACGAAGACCATGCCGGCTTCAATACCGCGCGCGAGGCGCAGGACCTTGCTGATGTCCTGGGTCCAGATATAGGAGGCGAGGCCGTATTCGATATCGTTGGCGAGGCGCAGACCTTCGGCTTCGTCTTTAAACGGCAGCAGACAGGCGACCGGGCCAAAGATTTCTTCCTGGGCAACCCGCATGCGGTTATCGACGTCCGCCAGCACCGTCGGGCGCAGGAAGTTGCCGCCGCGAAGATGCGCCGGCAGGTCGGTGGGTTTATCCGGGCCGCCGGCCAGCAGCGTGGCGCCTTCCTCGATGCCGAGGCGGATATAGCCGGAGACTTTTTCCCAGTGCTGCTGGCTTATCAGCGCCCCGACCTGGGTGTTGGGATCGGTCGGGTCACCGACGCGCAGGCGGCTGGCGCGTTCAGCGAAGCGCTTGACGAACTCCGGGTAAATGCTCTGCTGAATGAAGATGCGCGAGCCGGCGGTGCAGCGTTCGCCGTTGATTGAGAAGATGGTGAACAGGGCGGCATCCAGCGCGCGCTCGATATCGGCATCTTCAAAAATCAGCACCGGCGATTTGCCCCCCAGCTCCATCGAGTACTTTTTCAGTCCGGCGTTTTTCATGATGTTACGTCCGGTGGCGGTGCCGCCGGTAAACGACACAGCGCGCACGTCATGATGGCGCACCAGCGCGTCACCGGCGTTCGCGCCGTAGCCCTGTACTACGTTCAGCACGCCCGGCGGAATACCGGCTTCCAGCGCCAGCTCGCCGAGACGGTCGGCGGTGAGCGGCGACAGCTCGGACATTTTCAGCACCGCGGTGTTGCCCAGCGCCAGGCACGGCGCCACCTTCCAGGTCGCGGTCATAAACGGCACGTTCCACGGCGACACCAGCGCGCAGACGCCGACCGGCTGCACGAGGGTGTAGTTGAGCATCTTGTCGTCAACCGGATAGGTTTTGCCGTTCATCTGCTGGCACACTTCGGCGAAGAATTCGAAGTTGTGCGAAGCGCGCGGGATCAGCACGTTTTTGGTCTGGTGGATCGGCAGGCCGGTATCGGCGGTCTCCATCGCCGCGATCTGCGGAACGTTCTGGTCTATCAGATCGCCCAGACGGCGCATCAGGCGCGCGCGCTCCTTCATCGGCAGGTTGGCCCATTTCGGGAACGCCGCTTTGGCTGCCGCTACCGCCTGATTCACTTCGGCTTCACCGCCGGAAGCGACTTCCGCCAGCACTTCGCCGGTGGCCGGGTTGGTGGTGTGGAAATACTCCGCGCTTGCCACGCTTTCGCCGTTGATCCAGTGGTTAATTTTTTTCATGACAGCTTCTCCTCATACGCTTGCTGGCTGATGATGCGGTTGACCAGGCGGCCCACGCCTTCGACTTCGACGATCACTTCGTCACCCGGCACCACGTCAGACAGCCCCTTCGGCGTGCCGGTGGCGATCATGTCGCCCGGTTGCAGGGTCATAAAGTCGCTCAGCCAGGCAATCAGGTACGGGATGCTGAAGATCAGATCGGCGGTGGTGCCCTGCTGGCGCAGTTCGCCGTTGACCCAGGTGCTCAGGGTCAGGTTGTGCGGGTCCGGAACCGTCTCTTTACTGACGATCCACGGGCCGATGGGGGTCAGGGTGTCGCGGCTTTTTACCCGCAGATTCGGCCGGTAGTAGTTTTCCAGATAGTCGCGAATGGCGTAGTCATTGCAAACGGTATAGCCGGCGACGTAGTCCAGGGCGTGGGCCTCACTGACCTTGCGCGCGGTTTTGCCAATCACCACCACCAGTTCGGCTTCGTAGTGCATATATTCGACGTTATCCGGACGCACCGACTCCTGGCGGTGGCCGATAAAGGTGTTCGGCGCTTTGATAAACACCAGCGGCTCTTCCGGCGGCTTGAATTCCAGCTCGCTGGCGTGATCGGCATAGTTCAGTCCCAGCGCGAACAGCGTTCCGTCGGCGGGCGGCAGCCAGCGGAATTCACCCTCCTGCAGCCGGGTGCCGTCGTCGAGAATGACCTGCTCGCGATCGTCGACCTGCGCGCTGCGTACCTGGCCCTGCCACTCAATACGTGCCTGTTTCATGCCGGCTCTCCTTCTGCGACGACCGGGTTTTCCAGCGCCGGGAAACCCTCGGCGAGAATGCGTACGCGATCGCCGGGGCGCAGCGTTACGCGGGCGTGCGGAGTGCCGATCAGAATGGCATCGCCGGGGTTGAGGGTGGCGAACTCGCTCAGGGCGCTTAGCAGCTCGGCGGCGCTGCGCTGCAGGTCGGCGGTGTTCCAGCTATCCGCTTCGCGACCGTTGATTTCGGTGATGATGGTCAGATTATCGACGTTCTGTACCGGGACGAGGCCCCCAAGCGGGCAAAAACCGTCGCGGCATTTCGCCTTAATCGCCGGGCGGTAAAAGCTCTCTTCCGGCAGGCTGACGTCGTTGGCCAGCGCGTAGCCGGCGATGCAGGAGGCGGCCTCTTCGACGGAGACGCCGCGTGCGGTTTTACCGACGATCAGCGCCACGGTGGCGCCGCTCTGCACGGTTTCCCCCTGCGGGTAAGGGATCGCGTCGCCGCTGCCGATAACGGTATTACGCGGTTTGATAAACCAGACCGCAGTTTGCGGCGGCGTTTTGTACGGGGCCTGTTGGAACGCTTCCCGCCAGGCGTCGAGCTGGCTGCCGTGGTTAAGCGCAACGGCGAAGATGGTACCTTTCATTCACCACTCCTCTGGTACTGATTTCTGAAGCTTAATGGATTTCATTAATATGTTAATGATTACCTTTTATTCCTTGCGGAAGGGTTTGGCAAACAGAAGTGAATGTTTTGTGATCGGATTAACAATAAATTTACACGAATGAAACTTAATTGTTTATAATCATATTGTTAGTTATTTTTCATGAAAAGGCTGGTACTTTTCAGCAGCAGAAACCGGTTGCGTCATCGGCAAATAAACGCTAATTATTAACTTGTTAATAGATTCTGAAATACGATGTAGAGGTATGTGATGCATGATTCGTTAACCATTGCGCTGTTGCAGGCGCGGGAAGCGGCGATGGGCCACTTTCGGCCGATCGTCAAACGCCATAATCTCACCGAGCAGCAGTGGCGTATTGTGCGCATCCTTGCCGAAAACCCGTCGATGGATTTCCACGACCTGGCCTTCCGCGCCTGCATTTTGCGCCCGAGCCTGACCGGTATTTTGACCCGCATGGAACGTGACGGCCTGGTGTTGCGTCTGAAGCCGGTCAGCGATCAGCGCAAGCTGTACGTTTCGCTGACGGCGGAAGGAACAAAGCTGTATCAAAGCGCCCAGGCTCAGGTTGAAGAGGCCTATCGCCTGATCGAAGAAGAGTTTACCAGCGAAAAAATGCAGCAGCTGACCGCGCTGCTGGAGGAGTTTATCGCGCTCGGCAACCGTAACGGCGCCGTGCGCGACGATCGGCAAGAGGAGTAAATCAGCGCGCGCAGCTGCCTTCCTCAGGCTAACTTTAATGGCGATGCAGAAGAGTAGAAGAAGAGCAAAGGAGAAGATTATGGAGACGGTAACGCTGACGTTGCCAGAGGCTGAAGCGCTTTCCCGCCAGGTGCTCAGCGATAATGGTTTCAGCGAGAGCCATGCGGCGGCAGTGGCGCGTAACGTGACCGCCGGGGAGCGCGACGGCTGCGCTTCCCACGGCCTGTGGCGCCTGCTGGGGATCGTCGATACCCTGCGCAAAGGGAAGGTCTCGCCCGACGCCGAGCCGCAGATTGACGACCGGGCGCCGGCGGTTGTGCGGGTGGATGCTAACGGCGCCTTTTCGCTGCTGGCGCTTGAGCGAGCGCTGCCGCTCTTGTGCGCCAAGGCGCGCCACAGCGGTATTGCCGCGCTGGCGATTAACCGCTGCGTGCACTTTTCGGCCCTGTTTGCCGACGTTGAGCCGCTCACCGAGGCGGGGCTGGTGGGGCTGGCCTGCACGCCGGGCCACGCGTGGGTCGCGCCGGCGGGCGGCAGCCGTCCGCTCTTTGGCACCAACCCTATCGCCTTTGGCTGGCCGCGCGGCGACAGGCCGCCGTTTATTTTTGATATGGCAACCAGCGTGGCGGCGCGCGGCGAGATCCAGCTGCATCAGCGTGCCGGGAAGGCCTTGCCGGAAGGCTGGGGAATCGACGCCGAAGGAGAGCCCACCACCGACGCCGCCGCCGTTCTCGACGGAGCGATGCTGACCTTTGGCGGCCATAAGGGTTCGGCGCTGGCGGCGATGGTGGAGCTGCTCGCCGGGCCGCTGATTGGCGATATGACCAGCGCGGAGTCGCTGGCGTGGGATAAGGGCGCCGGCGGGCTACCGTACGGCGGCGAACTGATTCTGGCGCTCGATCCGCAGCGCTTTCTCGGGCCGCTGGCGGACGAGCATCTGGCGCGGGCGGAGACGCTGTTTGATGCCATGAGCGCGCAGGGGGCCCGTCTTCCCGGAGAGCGGCGCTTCGATTGTCGTCAGGTCAGCGAACGTCAGGGCGTGACGATCGGGCGTTCGCTGTATGAGGAGATTGTCGCCCTGCGGCGTTAGGCGATTTCTCCGGCGATCCGGCGCTTAGCGAGGCCGGACGCGGAGCCCGGAGACGGCGCGGGCCGTCATGCGGGATGAATCAGAACAGCGTATCCAGCTCTTCCAGCAGGTTGTACTCGTCGTCGACCAGCAGCAGCGTTTTCCATTTGTCGAAGGTCAGACACGGGTGCGAGGTGCCAAAGACCAGGATATCGCCGACCTGCACATCGCTGCCCGGCGCCAGGCGCAGCATGCAGTGCTGATCCATGATCCCGACGCTGACGATCTCCTCCGCGCGCAGCGGCAGCGGCTCTCCGCCGCGATAGTGGGCGATGGGCTGCGGCAGGCCGGCATCGAAAGCGCAGTCGCGCTTGCCGAAGTTGACCACCGCGCGATCCGCCTCCGGAACCGACTGCACCATCGCCATCAGCTCGAGGGCCGAGGTCAGATCGCCGGCCAGATCGCAGGCGATCGGATCCCGGGCGATCAGCTCCTGCTGGGCAACATCGTAGATCCCCATATCGTGCGTGATGTAGCAGCCGGGGCGGATCGCTATTCGGCAGCGCGCCGGCTTTTTGGCCGCCAGCCAGACGTTACACACCACGTCATACCAGACGGTGCCGGCACCGGTCAGGATAAACTCGCCGTCGACCAGCGGCTCCATTCGGCAGGCGAGGTCCGCGGCCTGGCGCAGCAGCGCTTCGACCTGCGGCTGCGGATCGTCGCTGTGCAGCACCCCTTCATACAGCTCCAGCCCGCGCAGCGTCAGGCCCGGTAGCTCGGCCGCGCTCTGTGCCAGCGCCAGCGCATCCTCCAGGCTGCGACAGCCGCAGCGCCCGCCGGGCACCCCAAGCTCAATCAGCACGTCCAGGGTTTGCCGGCGTTCGGCAAAAAAGGCCGACAGCGCGCGGGCGTTAGCGAGGCTATCTATGCAGCAGATGAAATCTACGCTGCGGTAGTGGGTTTTCAGCTGAGAAACGGCCTGCATGTTGGCCTTGCCCACCAGCTGATTGACCATCAATACGCGCTGGACGCCGCTGGCCATCGCCGCAGCGGCCTGCCAGGCGCTGCCGACCCCGATCCCCCAGGCGCCGGCCCGCTGCTGGGCCTGAAAAATCCACGGCGTCATCGTCGTTTTGCCGTGCGGCGCCAGCGAGACGCCGCGGGCGTCAGCGTAGCGCTGCATCCAGGCGATATTGTTTTCCAGAGCGCTTTTTTTCAGCAGCGCGGCGGGAAGGCAGACCTCTTCCGCCAGCAGGTTCGCCGGCGATGTCATCGGCGCTGATTTATGCGGGACAAGCGTTGCGTGGTGGTATTTCATAACACTATCCTTTCAGGTTTTACTTTCGGATTTTAAATGGGTATCAGTTATAAATATTTGATAAATATTATTTTAATACTTAAATATTATTCATTGTGAATAAAAGTATCATAAAACGATCTGGGTTTTGCGTAGTTTTCCACTGTTTTTCCGCCTTGTAAATGGTTAACTTGTCGGCATAGTCGAAAGGGAGTAATTGCTATGAAGGTTGACTGGCTTTTTAAGAACGTCACGGTTATTGACGGCAGCGGCGGGCCGCAGTATCGCGGCGACGTGGCGGTGAAGGGCGATCGCATTGTGGCTATCGCTCCGGCGCTGCAGGTGACGGCAGAGCGCGAAATTGAAGGCCTGGGGCGCGTGCTGGCGCCCGGCTTTATCGATGTGCATACCCATGACGATATCAACGTCATCCGGATGCCGGAATATTTACCCAAGCTCAGCCAGGGCGTGACGACGGTGATCGTCGGCAACTGCGGGATCAGCGCGGCAATGGCGACCATGCGCGGCGCGGTGCCCGATCCGATGAACCTGCTGGGCGAGCAGGAGCAGTTTATCTATCCCACCGTGCAGGCCTATGCCCACGCGGTGGAGGCGGCCCGGCCGTCGCTCAACGTCGGCACCCTGATTGGCCATACCGCGCTGCGTAATAACCATATGGACGATCTGTTCCGCCCGGCGACGGAGACGGAGATTGCCGGAATGCGCGTCCAGCTGCGCGATGCGCTACGTGAAGGAGCGCTGGGCCTGAGCACCGGCCTGGCCTATGCCAGCGCGTTCCACTCCACCACCGAAGAGGTGATGGCGCTGGCGGAAGAGCTGGCGGCGGAGCAGGGGATCTACACCACCCATCTGCGGTCTGAATTTGAGCCTATCCTTGAGGCTCTCGACGAAGCGTTTCGTATCGGCCGTCACGGCAACGTCCCGGTGGTGGTTTCTCATCATAAATGCGCCGGGGCAAAGAACTGGGGGCGCACGCGCGAGACGCTGGCCTTCTTCGATGAGATGCGCCAGCGCCAGGAAATCGCCTGCGACTGTTATCCCTATTCCGCCAGCTCCTCAACGCTGGATATGAAGCAGGTGACCGATGAATTCGACATCGTGATCACCTGGTCCGAGTCCCGGCCGGAGCAGGCGGGAAAAACGCTCCGGCAGATCGCCGACGAGTGGCAGGTGAGCCTGCACGACGCCGCGGCGCAGCTGATGCCGGCCGGCGCTATCTACTACAACATGGATGAGCAGGACGTGCGGCGGGTGATGCGCTATCCGGTCACCATGATCGGCTCCGATGGCCTGCCGAACGATCCGATGCCGCATCCGCGGCTGTGGGGCGCTTTCCCACGGGTGCTGGGGCACTACAGCCGCGACGAGCAGCTTTTTCCGCTGACCACCGCTATTCACAAAATGACCGGGCTGTCGGCGGCGCGCTTCCAGCTATCGGAACGTGGGCTGGTTAAAATCGGTTACTTTGCCGATCTGGTACTGTTTGACCCACAGACGGTGCGCGACGTTGCCAGCTTCTCCGACCCGAAGCGGCCGGCGGACGGCATTGAGGCGGTGATGGTGAACGGCGTCATGAGCTACGGCAGCGATAAAAAAATTACCGGGCGCGCGGGGCGTTTCCTGCGCCGCCGGATGGACTAAGGAGTTGAGTATGAGCATTAAACGTTACGGCGTGGAAGGCGGAACCGGCACCGGCGGGCAGCATCTGCCGTTTGCCCGCGCGGTGGAAGCGGGCGGCTGGCTGTATGTTTCCGGCCAGACGCCGATGAAAAACGGCGAAGTGGTGGAGGGTGGCATTGTCGATCAGTCGCGGCTGGCGATTCAGAACTGCGTCGATATCATGAATGAAGCAGGCTATACCCTTGCCGACGTGGTGCACGTGAAGGTGATCCTCACCGACTCGCGCTATTTCCAGTCTTTCAACAAAGTGTTCCGCGAGTTCTTTGGCGATAATCCGCCGGCGCGGATCTGCTGCGTGGCCGATCTGGTGGTGGACTGCAAAGTTGAAGTGGATGTGACCTGTTATAACGCTGCCCGCGTCTAAATAATAGCTCCCCGCCGCTGGCCGGGGAGCGACCCATAACAATGTGAGAGTAGCGTCAGGCCGAATAAGTCGGCCAGCGCGACCAGGATTGCTGTGCCTTTTTTCGGCATCGTTACTATTAACTCATAATATTCAGCGGTACGAATATTATTTATTACGCCTGGATGTGAGCAATGAATAATATGTCATTCCTGATTTGGTTTTCCGTTTATGCCTGCGCGATGATCGCTTTAGGCTGGTACGTTTCACGCAAGCAAAAGAACGGCGATGATTTCCTGCTGGGCGGGCGCTCCCTGCCGATGTTCCTGACGCTAGGGTCGACGGTCGGCACCATGGTTGGCACCGGCTCCAGCGTAGGCGCCGTGGGCTTTGGCTACAGCAACGGCTGGGCGGGGATGCTGTACGGCCTCGGCGGCGCGGTCGGTATTTTGCTGGTGGCGTGGCTCTTTGCCCCGGTGCGTAAATTTCGCTTTATGACCATGAGCGAAGAGATGTCGTATTATACCGGCGGCAGTAAAATTATTAAAAACCTGGTAGCGATCCTTATTTTTATTGCCTCGATCGGCTGGCTCGGCGCCCATATATTAGGCGGCGGGCTATATCTGGCGTGGGCCAGCGGAATTGATATCAACGTCGCCAAAATTATTATTGCGCTGGCTTTTGTGGTTTACGTCGGCATCGGCGGCTACTCCGCGGTGGTGTGGATCGACACCATTCAATCGATTGTCCTGTTCGTCGGCTTTATTTTAATGGCGATCCTCGCGGTCCATCACGTCGGCGGCTGGAGCCATATTCAGCAGGCGGTTGACCCGGCGGCCCAGAGCCTGTTTGCCGTCGATAAGCTCGGCGTGCTTCCCGCGCTCTCTCTGGCGGTGGTGATTGGCGTGGGGGTTCTGGCAACGCCGTCCTACCGCCAGCGTATTTACTCGGCAAAAACCGTCTCCTCCGTGCGCCAGTCGTTCACCATCACCGGCCTGCTCTATCTCGGCTTTTCGTTCCTGCCGGCGATTATCGGCATGGCGGTGTGGACGATGAACGCCAATCTCGAAAACAGCGGCTTTGCCTTCCTGTTTGCCACCCAGGTCCTGCCGCCGGTGCTGGCGATGGCGATTCTGATCGCCGGGATGTCGGCCAACATGTCCTCCGGCAGCTCCGACGCCATCGCCGCCGTCTCGATTATGCTGCGCGACCTTTATACCCTGGTGACCGGCCATATGCCCGCGCCGGAGAGGGCGATTCGCCTGTCGCGGATGTTCCTCGTGCTGGTTATCGCCCTGGCGCTGGTGTTCGCCCTGACCTCCAACGACATCATTAGCTACATCACCAAAATGATCTCGATGATTATGTCCGGGATGTTTATCTGCACCATGCTCGGCCGCTTCTGGACGCGCTTTAACTGGCAGGGAGCGGTCGCCGCGCTGGCCGGCGGCGCCGGCGCATCGGTCGCCGTGCTGATGGACAGCGACTGGCTGGCGTTCTGGGGCAATCCGTGTATCCCGTCGGTGCTCACCAGCCTGGCGGCCTCGGTGATCGTCACGCTACTGACTCCTGCGAGCAGCATGAGCCGTGAAGAGGCGCTGGAGATGATTACCCGCGAACGTGAAAGCCGCCCGGCGGCACCGCCGCTGGCCATCGGCAAACGCAATACGTCGCAGGGCTAAGGAGACGCAGATGCAGGACTATATTGCCGTCGACTGGGGCTCCACGCAGCTGCGCGGCTGGCTGATACGCGACGGGGAGTGCGTTGAAACGAAACAGCTGCCGTTGGGGATTTCCCGGCTTAACGGGCAGGCGCCGGCGGATATATTCCGCCAGCATCTGGCGCCCTGGCGCGGCGATCGGGCGCTGCCGGTGGTGATGGCCGGGATGATCGGCAGCGACGCCGGCTGGTGCCCGGTGCCGTATCTGGCCTGCCCCGTCGCCATCGACGCGCCGGGCCGCCAGCTGTTCAGCGTCGCTGAAAACGTGTGGATTGTGCCCGGTCTCAAGGTCGAACAGGCCGGGGACTACGGCGTGATGCGCGGTGAAGAGACCCAGCTGCTGGGCGCCGGGCAAATTGCCCCCGCCGATTGTTACATCATGCCGGGCACCCACTGCAAGTGGGTGCAGGTAGAGCGCGGAGTCGTACGCCATTTCTCCACCGCCATGACCGGCGAGCTGCATCACCTGCTGCTTAGCCAGTCGCTGATTGGCAGGCATCTTCCTGAACAGCGACCGGACGACGCCGCTTTTGAGCTGGGCCTGGAAAAAGGCATGACGTCGCCGTTGGCAGCCGAGCTGTTCGGCGCCCGCGCAGCACGGCTGCTGGGGGCGCTGGCGCCGGCTTCGGTCAGCGACTATCTCTCCGGGCTGCTGATTGGCGCGGAGGCTGCGGCCTTTTGCGATCGCTATCGTACCGCCGCCGTCACCCTGGTGGGGGACCCGGCGCTGACTGCCCGCTACCGACGCGCGATGTCGGCGCAAGGTCGGGTGGTGCAGAGCTGTGGCGGCGATGAGGCATTTTTGAGCGGTATGGCGAGGATAATAGATGAACGCAGTTAAGCTGATCGCGATTTTGCGCGGTATTGGCCCCGCAGAGGCGGCGGAACACGTTGAGACGCTGATTGGCGCCGGTTTTCGCTATATTGAAATCCCGCTAAATTCACCGGACTGGCGGCACAGTATTCCGCAGATGGTCAGCCGCTTTGCCGATCGGGCGGTGATTGGCGCAGGGACGGTACTTAACGTCGAACAGGTGGATTTTCTTGCCGCGTCGGGGGCGAAGCTGGTGGTGACGCCCAATACCCAGCCGGCGGTGATCCGCCGGGCGGTGGCGCAGGGGATGCTGGTCTGCGCCGGATGCGCCACCGCGACGGAGGCGTTTAACGCCCTGGAGGCCGGCGCGCAGTGGCTGAAAATCTTTCCCTCCTCCGCTTTTGGCCCGGACTACATTCGGGCTCTGAAGGCGGTGCTGCCCCCGGAGGTGCCGGTGCTGGCGGTGGGGGGCGTCACGCCGGATAACCTCGCCGTCTGGGTGCGGGCCGGATGCGCCGGCGCGGGGCTGGGGAGCGATCTGTACCGCGCCGGGCAGACGCCGACGCGCACCCGCGAACAGGCGGAGCGCTTTATTGCCGCCGGCCGGGAGCTAGTCGCCTAGCGGCTGGCGGTCGACGCCGCCGCGGTGGCTGTCGAGCGCCAGCTTGATGCGCCGCAGGCGGTCTTTCGCCTGCGGCTTGTTGGCCATCGCCAGTTCGGTGGCCAGCACATCGACCATCGCCAGCATGGCGTAACGCGAGGTGCTGGGTTTGAAAATATAGTCGTTTTCGCGCACCAGCAGCGGCAGCAGCAGATCCGCCTGCTCCGCCAGCGGCGTACCCGCCGGAGCGATGGCAATTACCTTCGCCCCGTACTGCCTGGCGATAGCCGCGCTTTCAATGATCTCTTTGGTATATCCCCCCAGCGACAGCACGATGACCACGTCCTTCGGCGTTACGGCCGAGCTCATCATGCGCACCAGCAGGCCGTCGTTCTGGCTGACGACCGGCAGGCCGAGGCGGAACAGGCGATACTGAATCTCCTGCGCGCAGATGGTCGAGCCGCCGCCCATGCCGAGCGCCAGTATTTGCCGGGCATCGCTAAGCCAGGAGACGGCGCGCTTCAGCGCGTTAATATCCAGCGCCCGGCGGTTGGTCTCCAGGACGCCAATAATTGACTCGTAGATCCCCTGTACGCCCTCCAGATCCGGGACATCCAGAATAAAGCGCTGCCCGACGGCCAGCGACTGCGCGAGCTTCATTTTCAGTTCGCGGACGTCTTTGCACCCCAGCGCCCGCGCAAAGCGGGTGACGGAGGCCTGGCTGGTGCTGGTCAGGCGGGCAATTTCGGCGATCGGCAGCTCGGCCGCTGCGGCGACATCGTCGAGAATAAACTGGGCTATCCGCTTTTCGGTAACGGTCAGCTCGAGGAAGCGATCGGTGATGCAGGAGATGATATCAATCGAGTAGGCCATACGGGTATCAGTCGCTAAATGTGTAATGATACTTTGTACCATATTCAGGGCAGAAAAAGCAGCGCCGAAGCGGCGATGTGGGCTACAGCGCGAGGCGCATGGCGCAGCGGGTCTCCGGCAGCAGGCCGTGGCTTGTTTCCCGCTCCCTTTTAGCCGCCAGCCCGGATGGCAGGCGCTGTTCATCGAGCATGCAGAATCCCAGGCGGGTGTAGAACGGGGCGTTCCACGGAACTTCGCGGAAGGTGGTGAGGGTCAGCGCCGGATAGCCCATGCTGCGGGCGGTGTCGGTAACCTGCGCCAGCATCATCCGGCCAATTCCGCGCCCTTGCCACTCCTGACGGACGGCGATTTCCACGATAAACAGCGCATCATCGAGCGGTTCGCTCAGCAGGAAGCCAACGGGCTCTCCGCCGCCGATGGCCAGCAGGCTGTGGTCCGTTTCGAGATACTGATAATGCTCCCGGGCGCTGATGACGGCGCTATCTGCCAGCCAGGCGAGAGCGGGGATCTGACGAAAAGCCTGCGCTGCCGAGCGCTCAACGGCGGGCAGACGAGGGATATCGCTCTCCTCGGTCAGGCGCAATGTCACTTCGGCAGTTATAGTGTTATTTTTCATCGCTTCAGCATAGCACCTTTGGGAGAAACATATGGAATTGACCGCCGTCCCCGCCACCTGCTTTAGCAGCGAACAGCTGACGACAATCCTCAGCGACTGCTTCGAAGATTACCTGGTGCCCGTTGCGCTGTCGGTAGAGGTGTTTGTGCATCGCTTCAGCTCTGAAGGGCTGAGCCTGCTGGATTCTTGCGTCTGGCTGGCGGGGGACACGCCGGCGGCAATCGCCATTATCACCCGTCGCGGCGATGCGGCCAGGCTGGCGGCGTTTGCCGTGCGGCCGGCCTGGCGGGGAAAAGGAACCGGCCGCTCGCTGATGGTATCGCTGATGGCCTCGCTACAGGCCCAGGGCGTGCGTCGGATGTGGCTGGAGGTGATTCGCGATAATCATGCCGCGGTTGCGCTGTATCAATCGCTGGGCTTTAGCGTTCGTCACGGGCTTTGCGGCTATCTGAGCTCGCGGCCGGAGGGCGAGAGCGCGCCGGTGCTGGAGCAGTGCGATGTGCTGGCGCTGACGCGCAGGGCGGGGGCGGAAATCAACGGTCGGCTGCCGTGGCTGATGGACCCAATGACCTTCAATACGCTGCCGTGCCGCGCGTTGACGCTTAATCAGCAGGCGTTCGCGGTGCTGGCGACGCTCACCGCGAAGCCGCAGCTCCAGCTGCTGTGGGTCGAACCTGCCGCCCGCGGCCGCGGCCTGGCGCGCGAGCTGCTTATTGCCCTTGCCCGGCAGTTCCCCGGTCTTGGCACCTCGGTCACCGTTCCGGAGTCGTTTACGCCGCTGTTCAGCGCGGCGGGGTATGCGGCCCTGGCGCTGCAGCAGTATGAAATGAGCGTGGAGTTCCCTGCCGCGACTTCTGCCGGGCGGTAAGATAGGGGATCAGGCGGTCTTGCGTCGCGCCGTCCGGCCCGCAGAGAGCCGGACGGGCGGGTTTAGCCTTCGCGTTTGACGATTTTTATATCCACCATGCCAATTCCCAGCTGGCGCGGCGCGTGGCCGAGAATATTGCCTTCGTTGGTGGACTGCGGGTCCGGCGGAACGATAATCAGCGTATCGCTGCGCGACGGGTTGTCGAAATGCAGCGTGGTGGTGGAGACGTCATTCGCCAGCGTCAGCGTCTGTTCGCTATCCCCAACGCGAACCGGGATCGGCTTGTTGGCGTTGGGCCCGTAGGCTTTGGCGGTGATCACCAGATCGAATTTCTCCGGCAGCGGGTTCTTAAACTCGATTTTGACTTCGCTCCCCAGCTGCGCGTTGGACCAGCGGCCCCAGGATTCCGGCCGGGAGATGCCGCTAAACTGCCTGACCTCCTCCGGCGCGCCGGCGACGTTAAACACGAAGCTGTCGGCCTTGTAGCGAATATCGTTATCGACAATTTTCAGCGTGTCGACGTTGCCTTTGTAGCGCTCCATATCGATGAGGGTATCTTTAAACGCCGTTTTCCCCTGCCACTGGGCCTTATCGACGCGCTGGACGGTCTGCTCGCCGCCGAGCTGGCCCTGCGATACGCACCAGTCGGTGGAGAGCGCCAGCTCGCTGGACCATAGCTGACCCATCTTGTAGCAGCGGTCGATCCAGACAAAGTTATCGCGCGGGGCAAAATCGGCCAGCTGGTAGCGCAGCGGCGCGGAGTATTCGCTCTCCGGCAGCGGCTCGACGCGTTTATCGGAGACCCGTAGCAGCAGCGGCAGACGGAAGTGGCTGCCGGAGAAGGAGACCATGCTTTTCTGCGCGTCCACGGTGAAGTTTTTCATCTCTTTCGGGAAGTTCCACAGGCGGATGACGTCAGGCTTCCAGGCCAGCACCTTATCTTTCATATTGAGGAAGATGCCGGAAAGCGACTGCCCGGAGAGGCTGCTGCGGCCGAGGCCGATGTAGTTATCGCCGCCGAGGATATCCAGCACCGTGGCGCCGTTGTCCATAGTATTACGCTTCACCGCCAGCGTATCCTGCTGCGGCTGGTCGCCGCGCAGCACAAAGAACAGGTTGCTGCGATCCTGCTTGTTCAGGTATTCCCAGGCGGTGTTTTTCATCGCCAGGTGATCGGAAGAGACCACGATCACCGTGTTTTTGAAATAGGGCGAGGCTTTGATCTTCTCGATAAGCGCCGCGATATGCTCCTGGCTGCAGCTTACCGCGCTAAAGGAGAGGTTCTTTTTACCGCCCATTTCATAGCTTTTTCGCTGGCAGGTGCGGGAAATAAAGCCGTCAGGATGGTGGGTATCCACCGTCAGCGCAAAGAGCGAGAAGCGTTTACCGGATTGCGAAAGCTGTTCGAATTTTTTCCAGGTTTCATCCAGCACTGTATCGTCGTAGAAGCCCCAGTCGTTGCGATAGGCGGGGTCGGCCACCGTGGTTTTCAGCTCTTCAGCGCCGTACAGATGATCGAAGCCGTGGGACTTCAGGAACACGTCCTTCCCGGCGAAACGCAGGTTGGCGCCCTGCACAAAATAGTTTTCGTAGCCGGAGTTTTTCAGAATGTCGCCGAGGCAGATATTCTGCGGGAAGAAGCTGGATACCGAGGCCGAGGCGTTGCCTTCAAACGGTGCAAACAGGGGAATACCGCACTGCGAGGCGACCATCCCGGCGATGGTGTAGTCGGTACCCGGCAGCTGCGCGGTGTTGCTGAAATCGAGGCCTTCGTTTTTCAGTTTGCCAAGCTCGGGCGCCAGATCGGGAAACGCGTCGTTATCAAAATAGGTGCGTTCAAGGCTTTCGCCGTAGATATAGACCAGGTTGAGTTGAGGGTTGGCGATGCTTTTCGACGGCTCTTTATAGTAGGCGACAAAATCCGGATCGCCGTCGCGGGACTGCGATTTCACCAGCTCGCTAATTTGGCGGAACGCCGGACTGGCGTCAACGGAGGCCAGCGCGAGAACCAGCGCCAGCAGGCTGTAGCCAAAGTGGTGTGGATGATGACGGCGTCGGCGCAGTATCCAGCCAAGGGCGCTGAAAACGCTCACCAGCGCCACGATAATTCCGGCGCCGGGCAGGATATATTTGCCGACGCCCGCGCCGGTCAGGCTGTTGGTCAGGGTATAAAGCACCGCGTCATTAATGCCGTCGCCGGTGAAATAATCGCTGGCGTAGAGGGTGATGTTCAGGACGACAAACAGGCCCAGTACCGTCAGCGTAGCGGCAAACCACCAGGTATTGCGACCGGCTTTCAAGGCATAAATCACCACCGAGGTGAGAAACAGGGCGATGGATAACAACTCTGACACAGCTTACCCTCATTAGCGCCAGCTGACCGCTGGCAAAATAGATCGGTTTCCACGATATACTGTAATGGCAGTGCCATATTGCTGCAATTGTAGAGTCATGAAACTGTGCTGTGGTTCAGAATTGGTTTATAAGTCGCCATTTTTGATCGACGTCTCATCCTTCCCGGCGGGGAAAAATGAGACCATCAATGTTAAAAAACGGCGTTGCGGCCGCGTTGTCCAGGCTAAGGCGCTAAACGCGGCATCTGGGGAGAGGATCAGGATAGGAATTTCGCGCCCTGCTTGAGGACCAGATCGCAGGCTTTGGTTTTCACTTTTTCCGCCAGCGGGCTGCTGCCGAGGGTGGTCAGGTTCAGCTGCTGGCCGTTATTGCTGTTCAGCAGGCCCTGTAAACCTTCAAGATAGCCGGTATCCTCTTTCTGTTTTTCCGCGGTGCCGAGGCCGAGTTTATCCAGAACCTGGTTTTTGATGTTTTCGGTATTGGTCACCGAGGAGAGCTTTTGTTTCGCGCAGTACGACATAATGCCGGCGGCATTGTTCATGCTGCTGGAGGTCAGCGACTGGCTCCCTCCGTTCAGCAGGCCGGTCAGCGAGGAGAGCGACAGCGCGCCGCTTTGCTGCGAACCGCTTTGGCTGCTGAGCTCGCTGGCGGCGCTGGAGAGGGAGTCCTGCCAGGAGGCGGCCTGTGCGCCGGCTGCGAAAAAGGCGCCGGCAATCATCAGAGTGCGGAACAAGGATTGTGCAGATTTCATAAGTTTACTCATCGTGGTTACTGAAGTATTTCCGCAGTATAACCCCGCCTGAGTTCGGAAATGTCTTAATACTCTTTGCCGGTGACCCGGTGACGATAGCTATCCCAGTTGAAAATCACCCACAGGCTATTGCCGAGGCGCATACGATCCATCACGCGCTCGCCGAGCAGCTTGTTCATCTCGTCCATGTTGCTGTTGGTTAACATTCCGGTCGGGCGCTTTGATGAGGAGCGGCGATCGACGATCTGATTGATGATCACTTTTTCATAGCGGGATTCGGTTTGCATGCCGATCTCATCGATCACCAGCAGATCGACCCGGCTGAGATCGTTCAGCAGCTGCTCTTCGCTGATTTCCCGGTTGCCGAAGGTGTCTTTCATTGCCGACATGATGTCGGCGACGGTTATGATCAGCACCGATTTACCGCGCAGCAGCAGCTCGTTACAAATGGCGGCCGCAAGGTGGTTTTTACCGGTGCCGGGCTTGCCGGAAAAGATAAAGCTGGCGATGTTGCCGTCGAACTCTTCAACGTACTGGCGCGCTCTGGACAGCGCGTTCATCTGGCCTTCGCACTCAACCCGGTAGTTCTCAAACGAGCAGTTCTGGTGCAGCGGGCGGATGCCGGAGCGGTTAAACGTCCGCTGCATTTTCATCGCCCGGTTCTCCCGCTCAAGGGCTTCAGAACGCAGCTTGCCCTGCTCTTTCTGCCATGCCAGCAGCTCTTCACCGGTTTTAAACGCCGGTTCGATATGAGCAGGCATCATCTTTTGCAGGCGCTTCATCAGTTCGCCAACGTTTTTCATGCTCATCCTCTGAACCCTCGTGGAATATGGTTATCCGGCTCGCTGACCGTATTCACATCACGACGCGGCTGGCCGCCGTTGCTGGCGCGACCGATTTGCACGCTACGCGCCAGCTTTTGCTGCCACTGCACGTGATGAAAGACTTTGCCTTCCGCCTGCCAGTAGGCAACGAATGCCGCCAGCTCTTCCGGCGTGACCGCCTGGCTCAGGGCGATACCCCACAGCGCCGCGAGGCGCTGAAAATCCGCGTCCGGCTGCCAGTCGGCGTACATGGCGAATTTTCCCATAGGGATCGCGGCTGGCGCGGCGGCCGGCTCGTCAAAGAACTGCGTATCAAGCGCGATGTCGCTGCCGGGGCGTGCCAGTTTACTCTCCAGCTCAAGCAGCTGGGCCAGACGTTCCGGCGTCAGCGCATAGAAGGCAGGAGTATTGTTGGCAAAAACGGCAACGGCACCGTTGGCCGATTTTGCGAGAATGGCCGCAGGATCCTGAATGAAATCATCCAGGCCGCTAAAATCGGTAGTTAAAATTCGCGAAGACATAACACTATCTCAGCTCTGAACAACGATAGAGTGGGGGAATAGCACACATAGTAGCACAGCGCCCGGCCGGGATGGAGCGACTGACCGATCCCGGCGGCGCGGCTCGCTATACCCGCGGACGCTTGCGGTACAGCCACAGGCCAGGAATAGAAAGACCGATAGATAGCGCACCAACGATAGACGATGCCTTTAAAAAGTTGCTTAACAGCATAATCATCATCTCTTCAGAATAACCAAAATGACTGATTTTTACCGCCGAGATCATCGCCGTATAGGCGGAGATGCCCGGGAACATGGGGATCACTGCGGCAACGGTAAAGATCTTCGGGTGGGCCAGGTACCAGCGGGACCACTGAATGCCGATACTGCCAATCAGCAGGGCGGCAAGGAAGGTTGCCCACTCGATATTAAAGCCCGCCGTCATCATCACCATACGTGAACCGTGGCCAATGGCGCCCAGCAGCGCGCACCAGCGCAACGCCCGCTGCGGGACGTTAAATACCATCGCGAACCCAACGGCAGGGATGGCCGCCAGCGCCATGTCCTGAGCCAGAGCAAACAGATACGTGATTATGCCCATCCGCGTAGCCCCCACATGGTCATCGCCATCACCACGCCAATGCAGGTGGCAAGGGTCAGCAGGCTGGCGAGCGCCCAGCGCGCAAGGCCGGTGTTAATATGTCCTTTGAACATATCCGCCACGGCGTTTATCAGCGGAAAACCGGGTACCAGCAGCAGCACGCTGGCGGCCATCGCGACGGTTGGCGTGCTGGCAAATGCCGGTAAACGTAGCATCAGCCCGGAGATGGTGGTGGCGACAAAGGCGGTAATGCAAAAGTTGATCTGCGGATGCATCGAGCGGTGAGTCAGCAGCTGGCGGATATACATTGCGATGGTGCTGGCGCAGAAGGTGACCAGCGCGCCATCCCAGCCGCCGTTGTTTAATTTGCAAAAGCAGGCGCAGGAGAGCCCAACCATCAGCACCAGCAGCCAGCGCGGGTAGCGCAGCGGCTTAATCTGGGTAAAGCGCTTTTCCACATCTTTATAATCCAGCAGCTTATGCTCGGCAAGGATCACTATATGCTGCACTTCGGTCACCACATGCATATTAATTCCGCGATCGATATTCTTACGCGTGGAGGTCAGGCATTCGCCGTCTTTGATGGTGGTGAGGACAATCGCATTCGATGAAATGGCGCTTTCCACGCTGTCCATGCCTAACGCCCGCCCCAGGCGAGTAGAAAGCTCCTCAACCAGCGCGCTTTCCGCCCCGTGTTGCAGTAAGAAAAGACCACACTGAATGCACAATCGCGTAATTGTGCGCTGAACTGTCCGATCTGCTTGCATAAATACCTGCTGTCAGTAACGCCCGATGCCGTAGTGTCCGTCGCTACTTTAACCTGAACTCTCGATTTGCCTGAGGGGGTCGGGATCAAATAATGTGCAAAAAGCCGCCTCCCGGCCGGATGGATAAATTTTGAACCGCACCACACTTTTATAAAACTGTTGAAAAGTGCAGTTTTTGCCGCCGTTATTGCCTTCTTTTTCCCACCTGACTTATCAAAAATGCACCTGAGAACTTTTAATAAACAAAAAACAAACAAATAATTAACCATTCGAGAGCGAGATAGCCCTATGAAAACTCAGGTCGCGATAATCGGTGCTGGTCCCTCAGGGCTGCTGCTGGGGCAGCTGTTGCATAATGCGGGGATTCGGACCGTTATCCTCGAACGACAGACGCCTGAATACGTCCTCGGGCGCATCCGGGCAGGTATTCTTGAAAGCGGCACCGTCGATCTGCTCCGTGAGGCGGGCGTGGCGCAGCGGATGGACGCAGAGGGGCTGGTGCATCACGGCGTTGAGTTTTTGTTTGAGGGGCAGCGCGTCCCGGTCGCCCTTACGGAGCTTAGCGGGGGGAAAAGCGTGATGGTGTACGGCCAGACCGAGGTGACCCGGGATTTAATGGCGGCCCGCGCCAGCGGCGGGGCGCCGATCGTTTACGGCGTCAGCGACGTGGTAATTCACGATGCAAAAAGCGATCGGCCGGCAATCACCTTCGTCAGCGGCGGGGAAACGCACCGCCTCAGCTGTGATTTCATCGCCGGCTGCGATGGCTTTCACGGCGTGTCGCGGCAAAGCATTCCGCGTGAGCTCCTTAAAGAGTATGAAAGCGTCTGGCCGTTTGGCTGGTTGGGGATGCTGGCCGATACGCCGCCGGTTAATCCCGAGCTGATTTATGCCCATCATGAACGCGGATTTGTTCTCTGTAGTCAGCGCTCACTAACTCGTAGCCGCTACTATTTACAGGTACCGCTTAGCGATAAGGTGGAGCAGTGGTCGGATGCGCGTTTCTGGGAAGAGCTGAAGAACCGCCTGCCGGATGAGCTATCTACAAAGTTAGTGACTGGTCACTCACTTGAGAAAAGCATCGCACCTCTGCGCAGCTACGTGGTGGAGCCGATGCAGTACGGAAGGCTTTTCCTGGTCGGGGACGCGGCGCATATCGTGCCGCCAACCGGGGCGAAAGGGCTGAACCTGGCCGCCTCTGACGTGAACTATTTATGGCGGATCCTGCGCGAATATTATCACCATAATCGCGCCGACCTGCTGGCGAGCTACTCGCGTTTCGCGCTGGATCGGGTGTGGAAAGGCGAACGATTCAGCTGGTTTATGACCCGCCTGCTGCATGATTTCCCGCAGCAGAGCGAGTTTGATAAAAAAATGCAGGCGGCCGATCGCCGCTATTATCTTGGCTCACGTGCCGGGCTGACCACCATTGCGGAAAACTATGTCGGTCTGCCAATGGAGCGCGTGGCGTAGCGTTGAAAACGGCAGGAGTCGTCATGCAGGCAGCGAATAGCGTTCCCGTGTTTAAGCTATATGGGGAAGAACGAGACTGGCCGACGCCGGATCTCCTGCACTGCGAGTCGATTTTGCAGCGCAGCAGCCTGTACGAGTGGCATATCCGCATGCATCAGCACGCCGAGCTGGTGCAGCTGCTGTATCTCCATAAGGGAAGAGCTGAGATCGAGATTGAGGGTGTGACGACCGTGATGACGGAAGCCTGCATCCAGGTGGTACCGGCGCTGTGCGTTCACGGATTTCGCTTTTCACCGGGCACTCAAGGGTACGTGCTCTCGCTGGCGCTACCGCTGCTCAGCCGTTTTGAAAACCAGTTTGGCCGCCAGCTCGATGTGCTCAGCCAGCCGCAGTGCGTGCCGGTCAGGCGCTCCCGAGGCCATGTTCGGGCGCTGTTTACGGCGTTGCGCGAGGAGTACTGCGAAGAGCTTGATGCGCGCGAAATGATGCTCCATTCGCTGCTTGGCGCGCTGCTGGTATGGCTGAACCGACGCTGCCTTCCGGCACCGGTAACGGCAGACAGAGCGGAAAGGAAGCGCAGCGCTATGCGTCACTTTTCTCGTCTTATTGAGAGCCACTATCGCGAACATATCCCGCTGGCGGAGTACGCCAGGCGGGTGGGTATTTCGGCTACGCACCTTAACTATTTGTGTCGTGAATTCCACGGCCGCAGCGCGTTAGGGGTTTTGCACCACCGGCTGATGCTTGAAGCGCGGCGGAATCTGCAGTATACCCGGATGACGGTAGCCCAACTGTCTGATTATTTGGGTTTTTCCGATTCCACCTACTTCTCCCGATTTTTCCGGCGCTATAGCGGCGTGTCGCCAAAGGCATTCAGGAACAGCATCAAATGAGATACCGTTATTCTGTCCCGCAATAAATTATTTTTCCTAAATTTCATTTTAAATTTTTCTAACTTATTGAGCGTTATTGCCTGTGTTAGCGTTCATGGTTGGCAAGGTCAGGCTAAATTCCTCGCCAGACCAATAAAGATTTATCTGGCACAGTAATATAGCTACCGCCAAATTATTCATCTTTATTATTAAAGGCGCGAGTCTTCGATGGGAAGCGGAGGGTTTATGTTACCGGGACAGGGTAAATACGGCATTATTATCAGTAAAATACCGGTTATGCAGCATGGACTGAAGGCGATAGCCGAGGAGCATCTCCCCGAATATGCCTTCTGCGTCTGCGGCTCTCTGGAGGAGCTGACTCTGCTTCAGCTGCGGCAGGCGGTGCTGGTGGTCGCTGATTTATCAGACGAAATCCATCAGCCCCGTGAGGTGTGTGAGGACTATCACTCGTTGATGATCCAATATAGAGACATTCATTGGGTCTATATGATTGGCCATTCCTGCGATCTCCAGACTATGGAGATATTAGTCTGTGCGGAAAGCACGCTCATTTCCAGCCATGAGTCGCTAAAACATCTGGTTGAGGTTATCCACGCGGACGCTACGGCGCGGGAGAGAATAAGCCAGACGCTATTATCCTCCGCGTTAGGGAATAGCGAAGAGAATCAGCCAACGGCGATTTTTCTGACGCTATCTGAACGTAAGGTTTTACGTTTGCTGGCGAAAGGCTGGGGAATTAACCAAATTGCCGCGCTGTTGAAAAAGAGTAATAAAACAATTAGCGCGCAGAAAAATAGCGCTATGCGTCGCCTCTCTTTGCGCAGCAATGCGGAAATGTACGCCTGGATTAATAGCGCTCAGGGAATGAAGGAGCTGAATATCTATGCCGCTTTTGGAGAACAAAAGCAATGGAAAAAAACAACTCACCTCGATATGTCGCTGTCGTAGAAAAATGCATGCTGACCGAGCTGGCGCTGCGTCATATATTAACCAGCGCGGGAGCGGGTAATTATATTGTGCGGTTTTTTAAAGATACCCAATCGCTGCGCCGGATGCTGCAGTCTAAAAAAGTGATTGCCGTTATTTTTTCACTTTTTAGCAATCGCCTCTTTCGCATGGAAAGCCTGCTTTTTCTTCATGAAATCGCCTGTTCCAGTCCTGAGATACGGCGCATCGTTTTAGCGAATAATAGCGCTGAAGCGTGTTTGGTCAGCCAGCTGACGCCGTCCAACCTGCACGGCGTGCTGAATAAATCGATCTGCCGCGTACGGTTGCAGGAACAGCTCATTCAGCTGGTTAACCAGACGCTGCAGGCGGACGAGGCGCCGCTCAACCCAAATTCTGGCCTCGGCAGCCAAATTCTGAGCCCAACGGAACAGCATATTCTTCGCTATATGACCTACGGCTATTCGTTGCCAGAAATAGCCGCTCAGCTGGATCGTAATATCAAAACCATCCGCGCCCATAAATTCAACGCCATGACTAAACTCGGTGTCAGTTCAGATATCGGCCTGCTGAGCGCGGCCGATATCCTGATGCATTTATCGGCCCTCGACGAAGATGCGGCGGAGGAGTGCCTTGAGTAACCCTGCTGCAAGTTTTTACAGGCAAACGTCAACCCAGGTTGCATCGGTGAGCTGGGCCATCCGGTCAGGAGAAATGCGAACCGCGCTGTGGATGGCGCCGGCTGCAGGCAGGACTTCCTGATACTGCTTCAGTGAAATATCGCAATAGACCGTCAGCGGGTTTTCCAGGCCGAAAGGGCATACGCCGCCAACGGGATGCCCGGTTAGCGTGACGACCTCATCGCTGCTTAGCATACGGGCCTTCGCCCCAAACGCTTCCTTCAGCTTTTTATTATCCAGACGCACATCGCCACGAGAGACGACGAGTATCACCCGGTCTTTTACCTTTAACGACAGGGTTCTGGCGATTTGTCCCGGTTCAACGTGATGCGCCGCGGCGGCGAGAGCCACGGTTGCGGTGCTTTGAGCGAGCTCGATGATTTCGATATCGGGGGCGTGTTCGGCAAAAAACTGCCGTACGGACTGCAGACTCATTAGGATCTCCTGATTAATGCCCGTTTTAATCTGGCATAAGCCTGGCGGAGTGTAAATATTGCCGGCTGATAATCGAGAATTTTTCCAATTTCTGGATCTTCTTCACAATCACCGCAACCGGTTACTGTAACCGGTTGCGGTTACGGTCGCTCAGATGAATACTGAATGGGTAACTTCCCTGCGTCACTTATAACAAAGAGCCGTGTATGAATCGTGCTGACTTGAGCAGTATAGCTGGGCGAATGGCTGATGTGGTTTTTCGCTCACAGAACATGTTTCATCACAACGGCAAGATAATCGTTGTTGGGCCTGTTTCTATAGCCTGTCAGGAGGGCTGCTATGTCTGCTAACCATGCTGCGTTTAATCTGATATTCCGCTTTGTAGAAAATTATATTAGCCCTGTCGCCGGGCGAATCTCGTCGCAGCGCCACGTTATGGCTATTCGTGACGGCTTTATCTCGGCCATGCCGTTTATGATCGTCGGTTCATTTCTTCTGGTTTTTGCCTACCCGCCGTTTTCCCCGGATACCACCTGGGGGTTCGCGCGTACCTGGCTGGATTTAGCAAAAGAGTTTGAAGGGCGAATTCTGACGCCGTTCGATATGACGATGGGCATCATGTCTATCTATATCTGTGCCGCGATTTCTTATAACCTCGGCAAGCATTACGTAAAATCCCACCAGCTCGATCCCTTTATGTGCAGCATGCTGTCAATTATGGCTTTTCTGCTGGTGGCGGCCCCGAAAACTAGCGGGACTTTACCGGTGGATAGCCTGGGCGGGACGGGGATCTTCACCGCGATCCTGGTCGCGATCTATTGCGTTGAGATGATGCGCTTTCTGAAGGCGCATAACATCGGGATCCGCCTGCCGGATCAGGTTCCACCGATGATTAAAAACTCGTTTGACCTGCTGATCCCGGTGCTGGTGGTGGTGCTGACGCTCTATCCGCTCAGCCTGTTCATTCAGCATCAGTTTGACATGCTTATTCCGCAGGCCATTATGTCCGTCTTTAAACCGCTGGTTTCCGCCGCTGATTCATTGCCGGCAATTTTACTGGCGGTACTGATTGGCCATCTGCTGTGGTTCGCAGGGATCCACGGGGCGGCAATCGTCTCCGGTATGCTGCAGATGTTCTGGCTGACCAACCTGGGCATGAACCAGCAGGCTCTGGCACAGGGCGCACCGTTACCGCACATCTTTATGGAGGCGTTCTGGACGTTCTTCATTGTGATAGGCGGGTCTGGCGCCACGATGGGGCTGGTTATCTGCTACCTGCGCAGCCGCTCAGCCCACCTGCGGTCTATTGGCCGTCTGAGCGTGGTACCGAGCCTGTTTAACATTAACGAACCGGTCATTTTCGGCACGCCAATCGTTATGAACCCGGTATTCTTTATTCCGTTCCTGCTGTCACCGATGGTTAACGCCGTGCTCGCCTGGGCGGCAATGAAGCTGGATCTGATTGGCCGGGTTATCTCAGTGGTACCCTGGACGGCTCCGGCGCCAATTGGTGCCGCATGGGCGCTGGGCTGGGATTTCCGGGCGGCGATCCTGGTGATTCTTCTGGCCTGCGTTTCAGCCATCATCTATTTCCCGTTCTTTAAGGTATACGAGAAACAGCTGTTAGAGCAGGAGGCGGAAGAGGCCCAGCGCGTGGCTGAAGAGAGCCAGCAAACGGCATAAAAGCAGGCGGGCGGCGTTAGGGCCGCCCGCGTGAAAAAGCGGATTATTTTAGCGTGCAGTCTCCGCACTGCTGGACATCCGGCAGGCGGTAGCGCTGGCAGCAGGTACGCCGCACCAGCGCTCCTTCACGTACAACGACCGTACGCCACAGCGGGTTATCCCGGCCATCGGCAAACTGCTTTTCAAAGAAACAGTGCTGGCGCAGAGCCGCCGCCCGTTCCTCTCCCAGCAGCGTCTTCATCTCACCCAGATACCAGTTAATCAAATAGCCGGTATTGCTCCAGATAAGCTTCGCGTTGATATCGCCGGTCGCTTCCAGCGCCTGAATCACCGGCTGCAGGGCATCATTGACCAGCGTTTCGATCCGCGACTGCGGCGACTGGCCACTGCTGGCGGCGGCAGAGTGGACGTCGATCCAAAAGCAGGCCGCGCGGCCGGTTTCATGGAACTCTACGCGGAAATGTTCCGGCGCCAGGCTGATGGTTTGCTCTTCGCTTAACAGGGCCAGCATCAGAGGCGGTACCAGCAGGCCGATATACCATTGTGCCCACAGCGAGAGCAGCGGTTTTTGCTCGCGCGGCAGCGTTGGCTGATTGCGGTAGATATGATCGGAGTAGGTGGCCAGCAGGGAGCTCAGCGTAACCGGCGAGGACCACTCGGCAAGCGTCAGCGCGCAGGACGGGGCTTCTTCATCCAGACGAAGAAAATCCAGCAGATGCGGACGCAAGGCGGTGATTTTTTCCCGTATTGCATCCGCCAGCGCATGCTTAGCCGGCTGAAACGGGGCCTGCCAGATAACGTCGTTGCTGAATGGGATTGAACGGTAAGCCATCAGAGCGCCAGATACAAATCTAAATGATAATGATTTCTGATACTAGTTGCTTGCGTAAAGGATGGCAAGATTTTTGTCCGCGCAGCGCTTCCCTGGCGGCGCGGCGATGGGATTAGCTGGCGAGAATAATATTACGGCCGAGGTTTTTCGCTTCGTAGAGCGCGCTGTCGGCTCGTTTCAGGGCTCCGTCGATATCGGCATCGATCAGCGGCGTCATCCCGATGCTGATCGTGACGTTGGTGGCGACGCTTTCATTAAACATATGGGCGATTTTCAAATCGTAGACCCGCTGGCGGATACGTTCTGCTGCCTGTTGAGCGGTCTCCGCCGTGCTGTTGGTCAGCAGCACCATAAACTCCTCTCCGCCAAAACGGGCCACAATATCGCGTGAGCGAACGGCGTTGCGGATCGCGGCGGAAACCTGAATCAGCGCCTGGTCACCCATCATATGCCCGTAGTGATCGTTGTAGGCTTTGAAGTGATCGATATCCAGCAGCAGCACATGATGGCCATTACTATCCAAAGCCAGCAGGGTATCCAGCCGGTTTTGCAATCCGCGGCGATTGTACAGCCCGGTAAGAGGGTCGAGCATACTCAGGTCATTGAGCGTATTTCGCTCCTTCAACAGCTTATCCATCAGGCCTTGGGTAAAGGTATCGCTGCGTTTCTGAATCAGGTTTTGTATCGTGATGCCCACAATGGGAAGCACAAAGCAGTAGAGCATACGCAGCCACTGCTCGCCTTCAGCAAGGATCAGGCAGGCAGCAAAAGTGGGGAAGGAGTGCAGGGTAAAGGCAATGATATTATTGGAAAAAGCGATCGCGCCAATAAACAGCACGCTTAACAGGGCGATCACCAGAAAGTTAAAATGCGGTGGCGGCATCATTAATGATTTTTCGCAAACGTGCCACGCCCACAGAAGGCCAAATATCAGAGAAATAAAGGAAATATTTATTATGCGATGCGAGAATCTCCAGTGCCATAGCAATAAAACGGTGCTGCCGGCGAAGATCAGGGCGCAGGGCAGGGTAAAGCTCACGATAGCAAAGAGTGGGCTAACCAGGGATAAGAATGCTGAAATCAAATTAAGGACTAAAAAAAGCCGTAAGGAATACTGATATTTTTTTTCGTAATGAGCTCGCCAGGATTGTGCAGTCATATGGGGGATATCATTATTAGTCGTTAAATTTCAAAATGATGGCTGCCAAAAATGAACAATAAAAAGCAATGCGCAATATAAGGTTTTTGCGAAATAATCAAATGTTTTAATATATAAGCGTTTCGCGCTTAATTTATCACCTTCATGAATGTATGTCATTACCGCAAACGTAAAGAATAAAGTTACCGCTATGGTTAACATGACAAATGATAAAAGCTATCATATGATATTGGTTATCATTATCGTTATGAGAGGTGAAAACATGTTGCAGCGGACTTTAGGCAGCGGGTGGGGCGTACTGCTTCCTGGCGCAGTCATTGCTGCTCTTGGATTTGCTGATTTGTCGCTGGATGCCTGGCGCGGGTTGGTGACCCTGGGGCTGCTGATGTCTGCGGTGATGATCTGGCACCGACAGCTGCGTCATTTCGTTTTACTACCGTCATGCGTGGCATTGGTCAGCGGGATTATGCTGATGACTTTGAATTTAAGGCTGATAGGGTGATTCAGGGAGGAGTTAAGAATATTGGTGCGAGGGGGGGGACTTGAACCCCCACGTCCGTAAGGACACTAACACCTGAAGCTAGCGCGTCTACCAATTCCGCCACCTTCGCACAGTATTCTTAATTTTGATATCGCCTCGTTGGTGCGAGGGGGGGGACTTGAACCCCCACGTCCGTAAGAACACTAACACCTGAAGCTAGCGCGTCTACCAATTCCGCCACCTTCGCACAGTGCGAGCGATATCTGCGTGGTTTATGGTGCGAGGGGGGGGACTTGAACCCCCACGTCCGTAAGGACACTAACACCTGAAGCTAGCGCGTCTACCAATTCCGCCACCTTCGCATACCATCGACACTATGAAAGTATCGTTACCACGGAGGCGCATTCTAGTGGTTTTCAGCTATTCGTCAATAGTTAATTGTCCGGGCTGAATTGATTGTTGCAAAAATGCGCGCCGGGCAGCGGTAAAACGCCGGCGACGCGCGGTTTCGTCGCCGGACGGTAGCGAGGAGCTATTTCTTCGCCTGACGGGTCATCACGGTGCGGTAGACCTTAAAGCGACCGGTCTGAGCGAGGACTTCGTGGAAGCCGAAGACTTCGTCAAGCACGTCCGGATAGGGCAGGAAGGCGTTAGCGACAATGCGCAGCTCGCCGCCGCTGCCGAGGTGACGTACCGCCCCGCGAATCAGAGTTTGCGCCGCTTCCTGGCTGGTCTGCAGGCCGTCATGGAACGGCGGGTTGGAAATGATCATGTCAAACCGGCCGTTAACTTCGGAGAAGACGTTGCTGGCGAACACTTCACCTTCGATGCCGTTGGCGGCGAGGGTTGCGCGGCTGGCTTCTACCGCCGGGGCGCTGACGTCACAGAGGGTTAAGCGCACCTTCGGCGAGTGGCTTGCCAGTACGGTCGCCAGCACGCCCGCGCCGCAGCCGACGTCGAGCACTTTGCCCTTGGTATGCGGCGTCAGCGTTGAGAGCAGCAGCTGGCTACCGACGTCAAGCCCATCGCGGCTGAATACGCCAGGCAGGGTTTTAATCGTCAGATTTTCCAGCGGATATTCGCCCCAGTACTGCTCTGGATCGAAGGTTGGCTGTTTTTCCAGACGGCCGTGATACAGCCCACAGCGGCGGGCGCTGTCGACTTTGTTCAGCGGCGCGTAGTCGGCCAGCATCTGCTCGGCGCTGCGTACGCCGCTGCGGTTTTCACCGACCACGAAAATATCGATACCGGTCGGCAGCAGCGAAAGCAGGTTCATCAGCTGGAACTGGGCTTCCGGCTTGTTCTTTGGCCAGTAGTAAATCAGCGTATCGCAATCGGCGACGTCGCTGGCCTGCGCCACCAGGCCAAAGCTGGCATTATCGCCCATCTGGCGGCTCAGCACCTGCCAGTGGTGAAACTGCTGGGTGTGGACGCGGCTGGATGCGGTCTCCAGGCGTGCGGGCAGGTCATCCTGCAGGTCACCGGCAAACAGAACGCGGGCGGACTCGAAATCATCACTGTGGCGCAGCAAGACTTCACTTGCCGGGGTAAAAGCAGACATGAAACACTCCTTCATTAAGACTGGCGCCGATTATACACGTTATCCTTAGCGCTGCCTCTTTGTTGGCTTCCCCTGCGCGCATCGCCGTATTCTGCCGTCGACGGGGGCGGAGTTTGTTGGCGCAAATACGACGGATTTGCTATATTGCGCGCTTGATTAACAGGAGTGTTTCGCTATGACATCCCGACGAGACTGGCAATTACAGCAACTGGGCATTACCCAGTGGTCGCTGCGTCGCCCCGGGGCGTTGCAGGGCGAAATCGCTATCTCACTGGCCGGGCATATTCGTCTGGTGATGGTGGCGGAGAATCTGCCGCCGCTCAGCGAACCGCTAATCGGCGATGTTCTACGCGCGCTGGCGCTGACGCCGGATCAGGTGCTGCAGCTGACCCCAGACCGCGTGGCCATGCTGCCGCCGAACAGCCGCTGTAACAGCTGGCGGTTAGGCACAGACGCACCGTTGCTGCTGGCGGGCGCACAGGTAACTTCGCCCGCTTTCGATGAACTCCAGACCAGCGCGCCTGCCCGTATGGCGCTCTGGCAACAAATCTGCGCACATGAACACGATTTCTACCCTCAACGCGGCTGATTTGCCCCGAGCCTGGCAAATAGAAACTCTCGCCCACGCTTTTCCGTGGAGTGAGCAAACCTTCGCCAGCAATCAGGGCGAACGCTACCTGAATCTCCAGCTGGCGGTCGATGGTAAAATGGCGGCCTTTGCCATTACGCAAATTGTGCTGGACGAGGCGACCCTGTTTAACATCGCCGTCGATCCGGCTTTCCAGCGGCGCGGCCTCGGGCGAGAGCTGCTGGAGCGGGTTATTGACGAGGTCGAACAACGCGGCGTCGTCACGCTGTGGCTGGAGGTTCGCGCGTCTAACGCTGCGGCCATTGCGCTGTATGAAAGCTTAGGCTTTAACGAGGCGACCATCCGCCGCAACTACTACCCCACGGCCGACGGTCGTGAGGATGCAATCATTATGGCTCTACCGCTAAGCATGTAAGACAAGGTGATACGATGAAGTGGGACTGGATTTTCTTTGATGCCGATGAAACGCTGTTTACGTTTGACTCCTTCACCGGTTTACAGCGGATGTTCCTCGACTATAGCGTGACGTTTACCGCTGAAGATTTTCAGGACTATCAGGCCGTGAATAAACCGCTGTGGGTGGATTATCAAAACGGCGCTATCACCTCGCTTCAGCTGCAGCACCAGCGTTTTGATAGCTGGGCCAGCCGCCTGAGCGTGCCGCCGGGCGAGCTTAACGATGCGTTCATGAACGCGATGGCCGAGATTTGTTCGCCGCTTCCTGGTGCGGTATCGCTGCTGAATGCGCTGCAGGGCAAGGTGAAGATGGGGATTATTACCAACGGCTTCACTTCGCTGCAGCAGATCCGTCTGGAACGAACCGGTTTGCGCGATCACTTTGATTTATTGATTATTTCTGAAGAAGTGGGCGTCGCAAAACCGGATGCGCGGATCTTTGATTACGCGCTGGCGCAGGCGGGCGTTGCGGATCGTTCCCGCGTGCTGATGGTGGGGGACACCGCGGAGTCTGATATCCGCGGCGGCGTCAACGCCGGCCTTGCGACCTGCTGGCTCAACGCCCATCAGCGCGAGCTGCCTGCGGATCTCCGGCCGGACTGGACGGTAACCTCGTTAAGCGAACTGGAGCAGCTCCTGTGTAAACACTGATTGCCTCCCCCCCGTTGATGGGTAAAATAGCCGCAATTTTTCGTATTTAACATGCGTGGCCGGTTGCCGCGTTTACTAAGAAGATTCAATTATGACGTTGTCTCCTTATCTGCAAGAGGTGGCGAAGCGCCGCACTTTTGCCATTATTTCTCACCCGGATGCCGGTAAAACTACCATCACCGAAAAGGTGTTGCTGTTCGGACAGGCGATTCAAACCGCCGGTACCGTTAAGGGCCGCGGCTCCAACCAGCACGCCAAATCGGACTGGATGGAGATGGAAAAGCAGCGTGGTATCTCTATTACCACGTCGGTGATGCAGTTCCCGTATCACGGTAGCCTGGTTAACCTGCTGGATACCCCGGGCCACGAAGACTTCTCCGAAGATACCTATCGTACGCTGACGGCGGTGGACTGCTGCCTGATGGTTATCGATGCGGCCAAAGGCGTCGAAGATCGTACCCGTAAGCTGATGGAAGTTACCCGTCTGCGCGACACGCCGATCCTGACGTTTATGAACAAGCTCGACCGCGATATTCGCGATCCGATGGAGCTGCTGGACGAAGTTGAAAACGAGCTGCGCATCGCCTGCGCGCCGATCACCTGGCCGATTGGCTGCGGGAAGCTGTTTAAGGGCGTGTATCATCTCTATAAAGATGAGACGTATCTCTATCAGACCGGTAAGGGCCACACCATTCAGGAAGTCCGCATTATTAAGGGCCTGAATAACCCGGATCTCGACAGCGCGGTCGGTGAAGACCTCGCGCAGCAGCTGCGCGATGAGCTGGAGCTGGTGCAGGGCGCTTCTAACGAATTCGATAAAGATCTGTTCCTGGCAGGGGAAATTACCCCGGTCTTCTTCGGAACGGCTTTAGGTAACTTCGGCGTCGATCATATGCTGGATGGTCTGGTGGAGTGGGCGCCAGCGCCGATGCCGCGTAAGACCGATACGCGCGAAGTTCGCGCGGAAGAAGAGAAGTTCACCGGCTTTGTGTTTAAAATTCAGGCCAACATGGACCCGAAACACCGCGACCGCGTCGCCTTTATGCGCGTGGTTTCCGGGCAGTACGAAAAGGGCATGAAGCTGCGTCAGGTGCGGATTGGCAAAGACGTGGTGATTTCCGACGCGCTAACCTTTATGGCCGGCGACCGTTCACACGTTGAAGAAGCCTATCCCGGCGATATTATCGGTTTACATAACCACGGTACCATTCAGATTGGCGATACCTTTACCCAAGGCGAGATGATGAAGTTCACCGGCATTCCGAACTTCGCGCCGGAGCTGTTCCGTCGTATCCGCCTGAAGGATCCGCTGAAGCAGAAACAGCTGCTTAAAGGGCTGGTTCAGCTCTCTGAAGAGGGCGCGGTACAGGTCTTCCGTCCGATCGCCAATAACGATCTGATCGTTGGTGCCGTTGGGGTGCTGCAGTTTGACGTGGTGGTTGCGCGCCTGAAGAGCGAATATAACGTGGAAGCGATTTACGAATCGGTAAACGTGGCGACCGCCCGCTGGGTCGAGTCGACCGACGTGAAGAAATTCGAAGAGTTTAAGCGTAAAAACGAAATTCAGCTGGCCCTCGACGGTGGTGATAATTTGACCTATATCGCCCCGACGATGGTAAATCTCAACCTGACTCAGGAGCGTTATCCTGAGGTCATGTTCCGTAAAACACGCGAGCACTAATTCCTTCTGGAGCGCGGCTTTAGCCGCGCTCTACTCAATTTTCCCGCCGTTCCCGCCGCTAAAGAAAGTTCTTAAATTTTTCTGTTGTCCCGTTTTTTTATACATATTTCCCGCCCTCCTTGCGACCTTCTACTATATTTAATAAGCAATTTTCAAAACGCTGGCTTAATAAACTACTTATTTTGCTTTACCGATATAGAAATAACGAGGAGATCACCATGACAAGACTAAAGAATACCAGCACGCTGCTGGCGCTCTTCTTAGGCTCGGCCATGATCAGCGCCTCGGCATATGCGGATAACTCAACGACGGACAGCGCAAAGTCCGTTGCTAACAGCGCCGGGCAGGCTGTCGATAGCTCGATGAATAAAGTCGGCGACTTTATGGACGACAGCACGATTACTGCCAGAGTTAAGGCGGCGCTAATCGATGATAAAAGTATCCGCAGTACGGATATCTCGGTGAAAACCGAGAATAAAGCGGTCACCCTGAGCGGCTCGGTGGAGAGCTCCGGGCAGAAAGAGCAGGCGGTCAGGATAGCCAAAGAGATTAAGGGCGTCTCGGCGGTTAACGATGAGCTGAGCGTGGCCAATCAGCAGCCCGCAAGCCTGAAGGGCTACGCTGGCGATACGGCAATTACCAGCGAAATTAAAGCCAAGCTGCTGGCCGATGATATTGTCCCTTCGCGGAAGGTGACGGTTGAAACCAGCTCCGGCACCGTGCGTCTGTCCGGGACGGTTGGGTCTCGTCAGCAGGCGGATCGCGCCGCCGGGATCGCTAAAGCCGTGACTGGCGTAAAAACCGTAAAAAACGACCTCAAAGTTCAATAACACCGTTCACTAAACACATTTTTTCGGCTACTGCCGTTGAATCAGAGCACGACAGGGTTGGTGCCTGCGCGACCTGAGCGCGTAGAAAAGCGACCGTTATCCACTATGGTAAGGAGAGCATTATGTTTCGATGGGGCATTATTTTTCTGGTCATCGCCTTAATTGCCGCCGCTTTAGGATTCGGTAGCCTGGCGGGTACGGCAGCCTGGGCGGCGAAAATTGTCTTTGTCGTCGGTATTATTCTGTTCCTGGTCAGTCTGTTTACCGGGCGTCGACGCCCATAGATGCAAAGGCCAGAACGGCCTTAAGCGCATTGATGAAATAGTGTTTTACATAAAGCCAGTCTATATGACTGGCTTTTGCTGTATCAGGGGTATAAAACTTGCGTTACTTTGTTGTTATAGAATAAGCAAACAGGAAAGCAGAGTGGGGCATCGAATTCCCGTAACGCTTGGCAATATTGCGCCGTTATCGGTTAAACCTTTTCAGCCGGGCAAGCTTGGTCTGGTGTGCGAGGGGGGTGGACAAAGGGGGATCTTTACCGCCGGGGTGCTGGATGAGTTTATGCGCGCCGGATTCAACCCTTTTGACATTATGCTCGGTACCTCCGCCGGGGCGCAAAATCTGTCAGCCTATATGTGCAACCAGCAGGGCTACGCGCGTAAGGTCATCACGCGTTATACCACCTCCCGCGAGTTTTTTGACCCGATGCGTTTCGTGCGCGGCGGGAATCTTATCGATCTCGACTGGCTGGTGGGAACCACGGCGCAAAAAATGCCTCTGGCGATGAGCTATGCCGAAGAGCGATTTTCACAGGGCAAAGAGCTGTGGATGTGCGCCTGCCGCGGCGATGACTATACGCCAAACTACTTTTCCCCGACGCAGTCCACGTGGCTCGATCAGATCCGCGCCTCCAGCGCGATCCCCGGTTTTTATCGCAGCGGCGTGATGCTTGACGGCATCAGCTATCTCGACGGCGGCGTCAGCGATGCGATTCCGGTGCAGGAGGCGGCAAAACGCGGCGCGCAGACGATTGTGGTGATCCGCACGGTCCCGTCGCAGATGTACTATACCCCGCAGTGGTTCAAACGTATGGAGCGCTGGCTCGGTGAAAGCAGCCTGCAGCCGTTTGTGAATCTGGTCCAGCACCATGAGGCCACCTACCGCGCGACCCAGCAGTTTATTGAGAAGCCGCCGGGTAAGCTGCGGATCCTCGAAATTTTCCCGCAGAAGCCGTTAAAAAGTATGGCCCTGGGGAGCCGGCTGCCGGCGCTGCTGGAGGACTATAAAACCGGGCGCCAGTGCGGCCGCTATTTTCTGGCAACGGTGGGCAGGCTGCTGGCCGATCGTCCGCCGCTGCTGCGCCATATGCCGCGTCTCGCGGTGCCTGCGCCGGTGGTGGTGCCGCCGGCTTCCGTTGCCAACGATGCGCATCAGGCAACCCTGATCGACGCCGCCCAGGCCAACGATGCCAGCTTCGATAATGAGGACCTGGCGTGATGCTGCAATTTATTGATACCCACTGTCATTTCGATTTTCCACCGTTTGCGCATGATGAAGTGGAGAGCATTGCCCGGGCCGCGCGTGAAGGCGTGACGCAGATTATTGTCCCCGCCACCGAGGCGGATAATTTTCCCCGCGTGCTGGCCCTGGCCTCGCAGCATGATGCGCTGTATGCCGCGCTGGGCTTGCATCCGATAGTTATTGAGCGTCATGACGAGAGCAGCCTTCAGCGGCTTGAAGCCTGCCTGCAGCAGCGCAGCGCGAAGGTGGTGGCAATTGGTGAAATTGGCCTCGATCTCTATCGCGAGGACCCGCAGTTTGATCGGCAGCAGGCGCTGCTTGAGGCGCAGCTGCGGCTGGCAAAACGCTATGATTTGCCGGTGATCCTCCATTCGCGACGCACGCACGATAAGCTGGCGATGCTGCTGAAAAAGCATGCTCTGGCGCGTACCGGCGTGGTGCATGGTTTTGCCGGCAGCCTTCAGCAGGCGGAGCGTTTCGTGCAGTCAGGATACAAAATTGGCGTTGGCGGAACCATCACCTATCCCCGCGCCAGCAAAACGCGCGAGGTCATGTCGCGTCTGCCGCTATCGGCGCTGCTGCTGGAAACGGATGCCCCGGATATGCCGCTAAACGGTTTTCAGGGACAGCCAAATCGCCCGGAGCAGGCGGCTCGGGTTTTTGCCACGCTGTGCGAGCTGCGCCAGGAGCCGGCTGATGTTATCGCGCACGCTCTTCTGAGCAACACCAAAGCGTTGTTCGGCACGCTGTAAATCCTCGCTAAACAGCCTAAACCTGTCCTCTCCGCCGCCGCCGTGGCAAAACGTACGCTACCGCCCCTTTTTTGTGAAAATTCCATCATTCCCTAACGTTAAATAAAGTATCTATTTTTCAATGGATAACTATAAATTCACCTTTCTTGAGCACAATATGTGCGCGCTGCGGTCGAGTTATTCAGCGCTGATATGTTATAATAATAACATTATCGCACGATGAGGAATTCTGATTATGCTTAAAGAAAACTTGTCGCTGAGATGGTGAGTACTGGCATTTTTATGTGATTTACATCTCATTATGGTTATGCAAGTTAGTAATTAGTTTTCATTAACTGTGATGGATGTCGAAGTGTAGCGGCGAGGTGATGTTACAATAGTAACAGACTCGCAAGGTGACAAACTATTCAACCGGCAATAAGCCGTCGGAGTATGAAATGACTGATTTATCTGCAAGCAGCCTGCGCGCATTGAAACTGATGGACCTGACCACCCTGAATGACGACGACACCAATGAGAAGGTGATTGCGCTGTGTCATCAGGCAAAAACGCCGGTAGGTAACACGGCCGCTATCTGCATCTACCCTCGCTTTATTCCGATTGCTCGTAAAACCTTGAAAGAGCAAGGCACTCCGGATATCCATATCGCCACGGTGACCAACTTCCCGCACGGTAATGACGATATCGATATCGCCCTGGCGGAAACCCGCGCCGCGATCGCCTACGGCGCCGATGAAGTTGACGTGGTATTCCCGTACCGGGCGCTGATTGCCGGCAATGAGCAGGTTGGATTCGACCTGGTTAAAGCCTGCAAAGAGGCCTGTGCGGCGGCTAACGTTCTGCTCAAAGTGATCATCGAAACCGGCGAGCTGAAAGAAGAAGCGCTGATCCGCAAAGCCTCCGAAATCGCGATCAAAGCGGGCGCGGATTTCATCAAAACCTCGACGGGGAAAGTGCCGGTAAACGCCACGCCTGAAAGCGCGCGCATCATGCTGGAAGTTATCCGCGATATGGGCGTACAGGAAACCGTAGGCTTTAAGCCAGCGGGCGGCGTACGCAGCGCGGAAGACGCACAGCAGTTCCTGGCGATTGCCGATAAGCTGTTCGGCGCACAGTGGGCTGACTCGCGTCACTACCGTTTTGGCGCGTCAAGCCTGCTGGCTAGCCTGCTGAAAGCGCTGGGTCACGGCGACGGTAAGAGCGCCAGCAGCTACTAAGACGTAACGGTGACATAACCGTATCCCGGACGAGGCGCGGCAGCGCCGACGCCGGGAGATCCCCGGCGCCGCGAGGTGCGGCCGGGCTTCAGGATTTTAGCACGGGCGCAGATAACGCCGCCCGTCGTGTTTGACCTTATTCCTCAGGGGGTTACCTTGTTTCTCGCACAAGAAATTATTCGTAAAAAACGTGATGGTCACGCGCTGAGCGATGATGAAATTCGCTTTTTCATCAACGGTATTCGCGATAATACCGTTTCCGAAGGGCAGATAGCCGCGCTGGCGATGACCATTTTTTTCCACGATATGACTATGCCAGAACGCGTTTCGCTGACGATGGCGATGCGGGATTCAGGAACCGTACTGAACTGGAAAAGCCTCAATCTTAACGGGCCGATCGTGGATAAGCACTCCACCGGCGGCGTGGGCGACGTCACGTCGCTGATGCTTGGCCCGATGGTCGCCGCATGCGGCGGCTATGTGCCGATGATCTCCGGTCGTGGACTGGGGCATACCGGCGGAACGCTCGACAAGCTGGAAGCGATCCCAGGCTTCGATATTTTCCCGGATGACGGCCGTTTCCGCGACATCATTAAGGATGTCGGCGTGGCTATCATCGGACAGACCAGCTCGCTGGCGCCTGCCGACAAGCGCTTCTACGCCACCCGCGATATTACCGCTACGGTGGACTCGATTCCGCTGATCACCGCCTCTATTCTGGCGAAAAAGCTGGCTGAAGGCCTGGATGCGCTGGTGATGGACGTGAAAGTCGGCAGCGGCGCCTTTATGCCTACCTACGAGCTCTCTGCGGCGCTGGCCGAAGCGATCGTTGGTGTCTCCAACGGCGCGGGCGTGCGTACCACCGCGCTGCTGACCGATATGAATCAGGTGCTGGCTTCCAGCGCCGGTAACGCCGTGGAGGTCCGCGAAGCGGTGCAGTTCCTGACCGGCGAATACCGCAATCCGCGTCTGTTTGACGTGACGATGGCGCTGTGCGTCGAAATGCTGATTTCCGGCAAGCTGGCCCAGGACGACGCCGACGCGCGGGCGAAGCTGCAGGCGGTGCTGGATAACGGTAAAGCGGCCGAGGTCTTTGGCCGAATGGTAGCTGCGCAGAAAGGCCCGAACGATTTCGTTGAAAACTATGATAAATATCTGCCGACCGCGATGTTGAGCAAAGCGGTCTACGCTGATGGCGAAGGCTTTGTCGCTGAAATGGACACCCGGGCGCTGGGTATGGCGGTGGTGTCGATGGGCGGCGGCCGTCGCCAGGCATCCGACCCGATTGACTATAGCGTCGGCTTTACCGATATGGCTCGCCTGGGCGATAGCGTTGACGGGCAGCGGCCGCTGGCGGTGATTCATGCGAAAGATGAATCCAGCTGGCAGGACGCCGCCAAAGCCGTGAAAGCGGCAATTAAACTGGACGATACCGCACCGAAAGAAACGCCGACGGTCTATCGTCGCATTACTGAATAGCTGTATACTGATCTGATCGCTTTTTTGCAGCGCAAAAGGTACGGAGAATAATATGAAACGTGCATTTATTATGGTGCTGGACTCCTTCGGCATCGGTGCGACTGAAGATGCTGCTCGCTTTGGCGACGTTGGCGCAGACACCCTCGGACACATTGCGCAAGCGTGCGCAAACGGGGAAGCCGACACCGGCCGCAAAGGCCCGCTGAATTTGCCAAACCTGACCCGTCTCGGTCTGGTAAAAGCGCATGAAGGTTCTACGGGTTCCATCGCGGCAGGAATGGATGGAAATGCGGAAGTTGTCGGCGCCTATGCGTGGGCGCACGAACTCTCTTCCGGTAAAGATACGCCGTCAGGCCACTGGGAAATCGCCGGCGTGCCGGTGCTGTTCGACTGGGGCTACTTCCCGGAACACGAGAACAGCTTCCCGCAGGAGCTGCTGGACAAGCTGGTTAAACGCGCAAACCTGCCGGGCTACCTCGGCAACTGCCACTCTTCCGGTACCGTCATTCTGGATCAGCTCGGCGAAGAGCATATGAAAACCGGCAAGCCGATTTTCTATACCTCCGCTGACTCGGTGTTCCAGATTGCCTGTCATGAAGAAACCTATGGTCTCGATAAGCTGTATGAGCTGTGCGAAATCGCGCGCGAAGAGCTGACTGAAGGCGGTTACAACATCGGCCGCGTGATTGCGCGTCCGTTTATCGGCGACAAGGCGGGTAGCTTCCAGCGCACCGGTAACCGTCATGACCTCGCCGTTGAGCCGCCTGCCGCCACCGTGTTGCAGAAGCTGGTGGATGAGAAAGACGGCCACGTGGTGTCGGTGGGTAAAATCGCCGACATCTATGCGAACTGCGGGATCACTAAAAAAGTGAAGGCGACCGGCCTGGACGCGCTGTTTGACGCGACCATCAAAGAGATGAAAGAAGCGGGCGACAAGACAATCGTCTTCACCAACTTCGTCGATTTCGACTCTTCATGGGGCCACCGTCGCGATATCGCCGGCTACGCCGCGGGTCTGGAGCTGTTCGACCGCCGTCTGCCTGAACTGATGGCGCTGGTCGGGGAAGATGACATTCTGATCCTGACCGCCGACCACGGCTGTGACCCAAGCTGGCAGGGCACCGACCATACCCGGGAACATATTCCGGTACTGGTTTACGGTCCGAAGGTTAAACCAGGTTCGCTTGGCCACCGCGAAACCTTCGCGGATATCGGCCAAACGCTGGCGAGCTACTTCGGCACTTCCGCGATGGACTACGGCAAAGCTATGTTCTGATGGATTTGGGCGGGAACTTCCCGCCCTTCATGCATTTAAATATAAAAGGATAAAATGATGGCAACTCCACATATTAACGCCGAGATGGGTGATTTCGCTGATGTTGTTCTGATGCCGGGCGACCCGCTGCGCGCGAAGCACATTGCGGAAACCTTCCTTGAAGATGTGCGTGAAGTTAACAACGTGCGCGGCATGCTGGGCTTCACCGGGACCTACAAAGGCCGCAAAATCTCCGTTATGGGCCACGGTATGGGTATCCCATCCTGCTCCATCTATACCAAAGAGCTGATCACCGATTTCGGCGTGAAGAAAATCATTCGCGTCGGTTCCTGCGGCGCGGTACGCGCTGACGTGAAGCTGCGTGACGTGGTTATCGGTATGGGCGCCTGCACCGATTCCAAAGTGAACCGTCTGCGTTTTAAAGACCATGACTTTGCCGCTATTGCTGACTTCGGCATGGTGCGCAACGCCGTTGATGCCGCGAAAGCGCTGGGCGTTGACGCGCGCGTCGGTAACATCTTCTCCGCCGATCTGTTCTATACGCCGGACCCGTCCATGTTTGACGTGATGGAAAAATACGGCATTCTGGGCGTGGAAATGGAAGCGGCCGGTATCTACGGCGTGGCGGCGGAGTTCGGTGCAAAAGCGCTGACCATCTGTACCGTGTCCGATCATATCCGTACGCACGAGCAGACCACCGCTGCCGAGCGTCAGACCACCTTCAACGATATGATCAAAATCGCGCTGGAATCCGTTCTGCTGGGCGATCAAGAGTAAGATGAGCGGCTCTCCCCCGATGCGGGGAGGGCCGCAGTTTCCGGCTAAGGCACGAACGCCGCGGCCGGATGCCAACCTCCGGCCATTAGCGCACCGCACCCGCTATCCATGCGGACAGCTCACCTAGCTCCTGTTCCTGCTCGGGGAAATCGACCCGTAACGCCTCGCACGCCTGCTGCAGCGCCTCGGCGCGATACGCACAGCCCTGCAGCCGCGCGGCCAGCGCTTCCAGCGGCGCCGGGTTCAGGCTGTCGGTAAACACCTGCGTGCGGGTGATATGCCCCTTCTCGACGTCAAAATGCAGCTCGACGCCTCCCCAGCGAAAGCGCTCATCCAGCAGGTGAGAGAAGGCCGGCGCCTGGCCAAAATTCCACTCCCAGCTGCTCTGGCGAGCGAAGGTTTCGGCAAAGTTCGGCAGATCGGGGGTTTTATCCGGCGAAATGACTTCGGCTTCCACGCGCTCGCCGTAATGTTTGAAAAAAGCCTCTTCAATGGCGGCGCAAACCTGACGGTGCGTAATGCCAGGCAGCAGCTCCACCAGATTGGCAACCCGGCCGCGTACCGAGGTTATCCCCTTGGCCTGCAGCTTTTTTTGGTCCGGATTGAGGTAGTTGGCGAGACGGCTTAAATCGGCGTTCAGCAGCAGCGTGCCGTGATGAAAGCCGCGATCCATCGTTTCACGGTAGGCGGAGCCGGAGACCTTGCGATCGCCTTCGGCGGTTTTCACCACCAGATCGTTGCGCCCGGAGGCTTCCGCCGCGACGCCCAGCGCGTTAAGCGCCTCGAGGACGATACGCGTGGAGACGGTTTTATCGTACTCGGGCTTGCCCGCCATAAAGGTAAAGCAGGTGTTGCCCAGATCGTGAAAAACGGCGCCGCCGCCGCTGCTGCGGCGGGCCAGACGCACGTTGTCCTCCTCCATCCGGCGGGTGTTGCACTCTTTCCACGGGTTTTGCGCCCGGCCAATAACCACCGTATCGGCGTTGCGCCACAGGAACAGCACTCTCTGGGTTGCCGGCATCTGGCGGAAAATAGACTCCTCAACCGCGAGGTTGAACCACGGATCGTAGGAGTCGGAGAGCAGCAGGCGTAGCGTCGGCATCAGGGGGTTCCTTTTTTATCTTCTTCTTCATCTTCCACCGGCTTATTGGCGGTAAGCAGGAATGGCGACTGCTGCCAGCGGGTGCGTTTACCCTGCAGCAGGGTGCGGGTCAGCACGACGCCAATAGCCAGCGACAGCAGCAGCATCAGGCGGAGAATATTGGTGGTATTATCCACCTGTTTTGCCTCGGTCGCTAACGTATGGGTATCCAGCGTCAGGCGCAGGTAGCCGAGCGGACCGTTTTTCCCCTGGATAGGTTCGACGATTTGCTGATTAAAGTAGCCGCCGGCCTTTTTACCGTCGAGGGCGAGCCTGTCGCGGACGTTGACGCCTTCGCCGGAGCGCGCCACCAGGTCGCCCTGGTCGTCATAGACGCCGGCATCCAGGATGCGGCTGCGTTGCGTAAGCTGCTCCAGCAGCTGACTGATGCGCTTCTCATCGGGCGTTTCGCTGCGCATCATCGGCGCAAGATTTAGCGAAACCTGCTGGGCAAGCGTGCGTGCCAGTTCTTCCAGCTGCGGGTTACGCTGTTTTTGGCTGTTCTGGCTGAACCACGAGGCTCCCTGCATCAGGGCGACGAGAAGCGCCAGACAGATCAGAACGATGACGGCGCGATGCAGTCGGAATTTCAGTTTTGCGCGTACCATATTCCACCTTTAATATTTGCAGCTTAATGTTGCCAGAAGCGCTGGTTACAAGGTAGCCTCATGCGTTATTTTCCTCGCCTGAATGAAGAAATCTGGAGCCGTAATGCCAAACAGTTTGACCTGGTGCGATCTGCCCGAAGATGTTTCCCTGTGGCCTGGATTACCGCTTTCGCTGAGCGGTGATGAGGTCATGCCGCTGGATTATCATGCCGGACGCAGCGGCTGGCTGCTCTACGGCCGGGGCCTTGATAAGCGCCGTTTAACGGACTGGCAGCGTGAGCTGGGCGCGGCGCTGGTTATCGTCGCCTCCTGGGTCGTTGAAGACTATCAGGTTATTCGTCTGGCCGGCTCTCTGACCCTGCGCGCGACCCGACTGGCGCACGAAGCCGGGCTGGACGTCGCGCCGCTGGGTAAGATCCCGCACCTGCGCTCGCCGGGGCTGCTGGTGATGGATATGGACTCCACCGCCATTCAGATTGAGTGTATCGATGAAATTGCGAAGCTCGCGGGAACCGGCGAGCTGGTATCGGAAGTGACCGAACGCGCGATGCGCGGTGAGCTGGACTTTACCGCCAGCCTGCGCCAGCGGGTGGCGACGCTGAAAGATGCCGATGCCAATATTTTGCTGCAGGTGCGTGAAGCGCTGCCGCTGATGCCGGGGCTGACTCAGCTGGTGCTGAAGCTGGAAGCGCTGGGCTGGAAGGTGGCTATCGCCTCCGGCGGCTTCACGTTCTTTGCGGAATACCTGCGCGACAAGCTGCATCTTGACGCCGTGTTCGCTAATGAGCTGGAAATCATGGACGGCAGGCTAACCGGCAACGTGATTGGTGATATCGTCGATGCTAAATACAAAGCCGCGACGCTGCGCAAGCTGGCGGAAAAATATGAAATTCCGCCGGCGCAAACCGTGGCGATCGGCGACGGCGCCAACGATCTGCCGATGATCAAGGCCGCGGGCCTCGGTATCGCCTATCATGCGAAACCGAAAGTGAACGAGCTGGCGGAAGTAACGATCCGCCACGCTGACCTGATGGGGGTATTCTGTATTCTCTCGGGCAGCATGAACCAAAAGTAAGAGGTTAACGTGGCGAAAGCTCCAAAACGCGCATTTGTCTGTAATGAATGTGGTGCGGATTACCCCCGCTGGCAGGGGCAGTGCAGCGCCTGCCATGCCTGGAATACCATCACCGAGGTGCGTATTGCCGCTTCGCCGCAGGTGGCGAGAAACGAACGCCTGACGGGCTATGCCGGTAATGCCGGCGTGTCGAAGGTGCAAAAGCTGTCGGAGATCAGCCTTGAGGCGCTGCCGCGCTTTTCCACCGGCTTTAAAGAGTTTGACCGCGTGCTTGGCGGCGGCGTGGTGCCGGGGAGCGCGATTCTGATTGGCGGCAGCCCGGGTGCGGGGAAATCGACGCTGCTGCTCCAGACGCTGTGCCGGCTGGCGGAAGGAATGAAAACGCTGTACGTCACCGGGGAAGAGTCGCTGCAGCAGGTGGCGATGCGCGCGCATCGTCTGGGGCTGCCAACGGCCAATCTCAACATGCTCTCCGAAACCAGCATTGAGCAAATTTGCCAGATCGCCGACGAAGAAAAGCCGCAGCTGATGGTTATCGACTCCATCCAGGTGATGCATATGGCCGACGTCCAGTCCTCGCCGGGCAGCGTGGCCCAGGTGCGTGAGACCGCCGCTTACCTGACGCGGTTTGCGAAAACCCGCGACGTGGCGATTGTTATGGTGGGTCACGTCACCAAAGACGGCTCGCTGGCCGGGCCGAAGGTGCTCGAACACTGTATTGACTGCTCGGTACTGCTGGATGGCGACGCCGATTCCCGCTTTCGCACCCTGCGCAGCCATAAAAACCGCTTCGGTGCGGTGAATGAGCTGGGGGTCTTCGCGATGACCGAGCAGGGGCTGCGCGAAATCAGCAACCCTTCGGCTATTTTCCTCAGCCGCGGCGATGAGGTCACTTCCGGTAGTTCGGTGATGGTGGTCTGGGAAGGCACCCGTCCGCTGCTGGTGGAGATTCAGGCGCTGGTCGATCACTCGATGATGTCCAACCCGCGCCGGGTGGCCGTGGGGCTGGAGCAGAACCGGCTGGCGATACTGCTGGCGGTGCTGCACCGTCACGGCGGCCTGCAGATGTCCGACCAGGACGTCTTCGTCAACGTCGTTGGCGGGGTGAAGGTGGCGGAAACCAGCGCGGACCTCGCGCTGCTGCTGGCGATGGTGTCGAGCCTGCGGGATCGTCCGCTGCCGCACGATCTGGTGGTGTTTGGCGAAGTGGGCCTGTCCGGCGAGATCCGCCCGGTGCCCAGCGGCCAGGAGCGCATCTCCGAGGCGGCCAAGCACGGGTTCCGCCGCGCCATCGTCCCGGCCGCCAACGTGCCGAAAAAAGTACCGGAAGGGATGCAAATCTTTGGCGTGAAAAAGCTTGCGGATGCGCTAAGCGTTTTTGACGACTTATAATTAAATATCCGTCGTCTTTCCGGCGGCAGGTGTGTTGGCGGCGTTCGCTTGCCGCCTTCCTGCCACCAGAAACCCACAGGATATTTTTTCAGTATTGCTAAAGCAGGAGGCTCTTGTGTCATCGTTCGACTATCTCAAAACCGCGATTAAGCAAAAAGGCTGCACGCTGCAGCAGGTGGCTGAAGCCAGCGGGATGACCAAAGGCTATCTGAGCCAGTTGCTGAATGCGAAAATTAAAAGCCCGAGCGCGCAGAAGCTGGAAGCTCTGCACCGCTTTCTCGGCCTTGAGTTCCCGCGTCGGCAGAAAAGCGTCGGCGTGGTGTTTGGTAAGTTTTACCCGCTGCATACCGGCCATATCTATTTGATCCAGCGCGCCTGCAGTCAGGTAGACGAGCTGCATATCATCATGGGCTATGACGATACCCGCGACCGCCAGCTGTTTGAAGAGAGCGCCATGTCGCAGCAGCCGACGGTGCCCGACCGTCTGCGCTGGCTGCTGCAAACGTTCAAGTATCAGAAAAACATCCGCATTCACGCCTTTAATGAAGAGGGGATGGAGCCTTATCCGCACGGCTGGGACGTCTGGAGCCGAGGGATCCGCGCCTTTATGGACGAGAAGGGCATTCAGCCAAACTGGATCTATTCCTCAGAAGAGTCCGACGCGCCGCAGTATCTGGAGCAGCTGGGGATCGAAACGGTACTGATCGATCCTAAGCGAACCTTTATGAACATCAGCGGCGGGCAGATTCGTGAAAACCCGTTCCGCTACTGGGAATATATCCCCACCGAAGTGAAGCCGTTCTTCGTGCGCACGGTGGCGATCCTCGGCGGCGAATCGAGCGGTAAATCGACGCTGGTCAATAAGCTGGCCAACATCTTCAATACCACCAGCGCCTGGGAGTACGGTCGGGACTACGTCTTCTCGCATCTGGGCGGCGACGAGATGGCGCTGCAGTATTCTGACTATGATAAAATTGCGCTCGGACACGCTCAGTACATTGATTTCGCTGTGAAATATGCCAATAAAGTGGCGTTCATCGATACCGATTTCGTCAGTACCCAGGCATTTTGTCTGAAGTATGAAGGCCGCGAGCATCCCTTCGTCCAGGCGCTGATCGACGAGTACCGTTTCGACCTGGTTATCCTGCTGGAGAACAATACGCCGTGGGTGGCCGACGGTTTACGCAGTCTGGGAAGCTCGGTGGATCGTACGGAGTTCCAGACCCTGCTGGTGTCGTTGCTTAAAGAGAACGAAATAAACTTCGTGCACGTGAAAGAGGCGGACTACGATACGCGCTTTCTGCGCTGCGTCGAGCTGGTGAAACAGCTGATGGGCGAGCCGGGCTAACGACCGCGATGGCGTGGGATAGAAAAACGGGTGGCCTGGCCACCCGTTTTTTATTACCTGTTCTTATTACTTGGCGATACGTTTGTACTTGATGCGCTTCGGTTCCAGCGCATCGGCGCCGAGGGTGCGCTTCTTGTACTCTTCGTATTCGGTAAAGTTACCTTCGAAGAACTCCACCTTACCTTCATCCTGGTAGTCCAGAATGTGGGTCGCTACGCGGTCAAGGAACCAGCGGTCGTGCGAGATAACCATCGCGCAGCCCGGGAACTCCAGCAGGGCGTTTTCTAACGCGCGCAGGGTTTCGATATCCAGGTCGTTGGTTGGTTCATCGAGCAGCAGAACGTTACCGCCAACCTGCAGCAGTTTCGCCAGGTGCAGACGACCGCGCTCACCGCCGGACAGCTCGCCGACGCGTTTGCCCTGATCGACACCTTTGAAGTTAAAGCGGCCAACGTAGGCGCGGCTCGGCATCTCGGTGTTGCCGATCTTCATGATATCCAGCCCGCCGGAAACCTCTTCCCAAACGGTTTTGCTGTTATCCATAGCGTCACGGAACTGATCGACGGAGGCCAGCTTAACGGTATCACCCAGGGTGATAGAACCGGCATCAGGCTGTTCCTGACCCGACATCATGCGGAACAGGGTGGATTTACCCGCGCCGTTTGGCCCGATGATCCCGACGATGGCTCCTTTCGGTACCGAGAAGTTCAGGTCGTCAATCAGCAGGCGATCGCCGTAGGATTTACGCAGGTTGGTGACTTCAACGACTTTATCCCCCAGACGTGCTCCAGGCGGAATAAACAGTTCGTTAGTTTCGTTACGTTTCTGGTATTCAACGCTGTTAAGCTCTTCGAAGCGCGCCAGACGGGCTTTGCCCTTAGACTGACGGCCTTTCGCGCCCTGGCGGACCCACTCCAGCTCTTTCTCAATGGACTTGCGGCGCGCCGCTTCCTGAGAGGCTTCCTGGGCCAGGCGCTGATCTTTCTGCTCCAGCCAGGAGGAGTAGTTGCCTTCCCACGGAATGCCTTCACCGCGGTCGAGCTCGAGGATCCAGCCGGCAACGTTATCAAGGAAGTAACGGTCGTGGGTAATGGCCACAACGGTTCCTTCGAAGTCGTGCAGGAAGCGTTCCAGCCAGGCCACGGATTCGGCATCCAGGTGGTTGGTCGGTTCGTCGAGCAGCAGCATGTCCGGCTTTTCCAGCAGCAGGCGGCACAGAGCCACGCGGCGGCGTTCACCACCGGACAGGTTAGCGATTTTGGCATCCCAGTCCGGCAGGCGCAGGGCGTCGGCCGCACGCTCGAGCTGCACGTTCAGGTTGTGGCCGTCGTGCGCCTGGATAATCTCCTCAAACTTGCCCTGCTGGGCGGCGAGTTTATCGAAGTCGGCATCCGGCTCAGCGTACTTAGCGTACACCTCATCGAGGCCTTTCAGCGCGTTAACCACTTCGGCAACCGCTTCTTCCACGGACTCGCGAACGGTCTGCTCCGGGTTAAGCTTCGGCTCCTGCGGCAGGTAGCCAATCTTAAGGCCCGGCTGCGGGCGGGCTTCGCCTTCGATATCGGTATCGATACCGGCCATAATGCGCAGCAGGGTGGACTTACCGGCGCCGTTCAGGCCGAGAACGCCGATCTTCGCCCCAGGGAAGAAGCTCAGGGAGATATTTTTCAAAATATGACGTTTCGGCGGAACCACTTTGCCGACACGATGCATGGTATAAACGAATTGAGCCACGTTGGACTTCGCCTCTTTTATATACTCTTCACCCTTCAGGCTGCCTCAGCCGGAATGATTTTGAGTAGGGTAGTGAATAGTTTTCAAAGGCGAAGTGTAGCCTTTTTCGCGCTTTAATCCCAGAGAGGCGATGGGATTCACAGAAGAGTAAAAAAATGTTCAGGACGTGGCGCGTTTGGCGTTGTCTGGTTAGCATATCTAAAGCGATACCGGAATATTTTAAAAGCGGCACGATGCTGCTCTGATGGACTTAAATAGGGGAATAGCTTGTGGAAAAGGCCAAAACTACGGCGTGGCGCCTTCTGGCTGCCGGCGTAAGTCTGCTGACGCTTAGCCAGCTGGCGCATGCGGATTCACTGGATGAACAGCGCAGCCGCTATGCCCAAATTAAGCAGGCGTGGGACGGCCGGCAGATGTCGGTCGTCGATGAGCTGATGCCCACGCTGTCGACCTATCCGTTATACCCGTACCTCCAGTACCGGCAGATAACCGATGATCTGATGAACCAGCCGGCGCTGGTGGTGAAAAATTTTATTGAGGCTAACCCCACGCTTCCGCCCGCCCGCTCCCTGAAATCGCGCTTCGTCAATGAACTGGCCCGTCGCAGCGACTGGCAAGGGCTGCTGGCGTTTAGCCCCGACAAGCCGACCAGCACCGAAGCGCAGTGTAATTATTACTATGCGAAGCTGAGCGTGGGTCAGGCGCAGGAGGCCTGGGACGGCGCAAAAACGCTGTGGCTCACCGGTAAAAGTCAGCCCAACGCGTGCGATGCGCTGTTTAGCGCCTGGCGCGCTTCCGGCCAGCAGGACCCGCTGGCCTGGCTCGAACGCATCCGTCTGGCGATGAAGGCGGGCAACACCAGCCTGGTGCGATCGCTGGCGCAGCAGATGCCGCCTGAGTATCAGACCATCTCTTCCGCGATTGTGGCGCTGGCCAACGATCCGAATACCGTGATGAATTTTGCCCGCACCACCGGGGCTACCGATTTCACCCGTCAGATGGCGGCGGTGGCCTTTGAGAGCGTGGCGCGTCAGGACGTCGAAAACGCCCGGCTGATGATCCCGTCGTTGGTCCAGGCACAGCAGCTCAATGACGATCAAACCCAGGCGCTGCGGGATATCGTGGCCTGGCGCCTGATGGGCACCGACGTTACCGACGAGCAGGCGGTCTGGCGTGATGACGCAATTATGCGTTCTCAGTCCACGCCGCTGGTGGAGCGACGCGTGCGCATGGCGCTGGGAACCGGCGATCGCCACGGCCTGAACACCTGGCTGGCGCGCCTGCCGATGGAGGCCAAAGAGAAAGACGAGTGGCGCTACTGGCAGGCGGATTTGCTGCTGGAGCGCGGGCGTGATGATGAAGCGAAAGCCATCCTCCGTTCGCTGATGCAGCAGCGCGGTTTCTACCCGATGATTGCCGCCCAGCGGCTGGGCGAAGAGTTCACCTTCCGGATCGATAAGGCGCCCGCAACCCTCGATTCGGCGCTGACCTCGGGGCCGGAAATGGCCAGGGTACGCGAGCTGATGTACTGGAATATGGACAACACCGCGCGCAGCGAGTGGGCCAACCTGGTGACCAGCCGGACCAAAGATCAGCAGGCCCAGCTGGCGCGCTATGCCTTCAACCAGCACTGGTGGGATCTTAGCGTCCAGGCGACGATCGCCGGGAAGCTGTGGGATCAGCTGGAAGAGCGCTTCCCGTTGGCCTACAACGATCTTTTCTCCCGCTATATCAGCGGCAAGGATATTACGCAAAGCTACGCCATGGCGATTGCCCGTCAGGAGAGCGCCTGGAACCCGAAGGTCCGCTCGCCGGTTGGCGCCAGCGGCCTGATGCAGATTATGCCGGGCACCGCCACCCATACGGTTGGGATGTTTAATATTGCCGGCTACGGCGGCCCATCGCAGCTGCTGGATCCGGAAACCAATATCAATATTGGCACCAGCTATCTGCAGTACGTTTATCAGCAGTTCGGCAATAACCGTATTTACGCTTCCGCCGCCTATAACGCCGGGCCTGGACGGGTGCGCACCTGGCGGAGCAATAGCGCCGGGCGGATCGACGCGGTGGCGTTTATCGAGAGCATCCCGTTCTCGGAAACGCGCGGCTACGTGAAGAACGTGCTCTCCTATGACGCTTACTATCGCTACTTCATGGGAGAGAAAGCGGGAATGCTCAGCGATGCGGAGTGGCAGCAGCGTTACTAACGCGAGCGGTCTGCGGGCGACATAGCATTTTGCTATGCCGCCCGAAATCCATAGAGTATTGACCGGAGTATGCTATGCTTTGTACTCGTTAATGAGTACAAACGATCGGCGGCTCGGGCCGCCGGCCTTAACATGGCGGCGCAACATGACCCAACAATCCCCTTATTCAGCGGCGGTGGCCGAACAACGTCATCAGGAGTGGCTTCGCTTCGTGGCCTTACTTCAGCAGGCGTACGCCGACGATCTGCACCTGCCGCTGCTGCAGCTGATGCTGACGCCCGACGAGCGCGAAGCGCTGGGCACCCGCGTGCGGATTATTGAAGAGCTTTTGCGCGGGGAGATGAGCCAGCGCGAGCTGAAAAGCGAGCTCGGCGCCGGGATTGCCACCATCACCCGCGGCTCTAACAGCCTGAAATCTGCGCCCGCCGAGCTGCGACAGTGGCTGGAACAGGCGCTGCTGAACGTTAACGATAAATAGCGTTATGAAACGGACTAAGCGCCAGCACTACCGCCTGATGATAAACGCTGCTGCGCGTAAGTTTACCGGCGGTAAAGATGCCGATAGCCCCCTCCTTGCGGCCAATTTCATCGATGCCGGTATGCTGTGACATCACCGGCCCTAAGGCTGCGCCGGCGCGGACCTGTTCGAGGATCGCCGCCGGCAGCGGCAGAGTGGCCGATCGCGCTTCACCGCGCTGCAGGCTATTTTCGATGACGACCCAGCTAAACGTACTGCCGTCATCGATTCCAGCCTCGATGGCGACCCAGAAATCGGCATCCGGGCGCGCAGCCCGCGCATTCGTGACCCGATTTCGTGCGCCAGCGCGCGTTTCGTCGTTACCAAACGGCTGTTCCGGCACGCCGCTCTCGACGGAGACGGACTCAATGTGGCAGGATCCTTCGCCGAAGATCTCGTTAAAAGCCTGCAGAATTGCCTGAATTTTGGCGGGATTAGTGGTAGCTGAGACAACATGGTGCATAATCAAACAACTCAGAATAAATTAACGTCATCGCAGTATACTCCAAATCGTTTTCGCTGCAGGGCACCGGCCCGGTAGCCGAAATTGTGAAGAGCACAGAACGGATAAAAAGCATGTTACAGGTACACCTTGTTCGCCACGGTGAAACGCAGTGGAACGCCGAGCGACGTATTCAGGGCCAGTCCGACAGTCCGCTAACCGCCCACGGTGAGCGTCAGGCCTGGCAGGTTGGCGAACGCGCCAGAACGCTGGACATTACGCATATTATTGCCAGCGATTTAGGGCGTACGCGCCGAACGGCAGAAATTATCGCGGAAGCCTGCGGCTGTAGCGTCATCCTTGATTCACGCCTGCGCGAGCTGGATATGGGGGTTCTTGAGAAACGCCATATCGATTCGCTGAGCGCGGAGGAGGAGGACTGGCGTCGTCAGCTGGTTAACGGCACCCCGGACGGGCGTATTCCGCAAGGCGAGTCGATGGAGGAGCTTAGCCAGCGTATGCACGCGGCCCTGGCATCCTGCCTGGAGCTGCCTGAAGGGAGCCGTCCGCTGCTGGTGAGTCACGGCATGGCGTTGGGCTGTCTGGTCAGCACGATTCTTGGCCTGCCTGCGCACGCCGAGCGGCGGCTGCGCCTGCGTAACTGTTCAATTTCGCGCGTTGATTATCAGCAAAGCCCGTGGCTGGCTTCAGGCTGGGTGGTTGAAACCGCGGGGGATATTTCGCATCTTGATGCCCCCGCGATGGATGAGCTGCAGCGCTAGCGGCGGATTGGGATCAGGTACTCGCAGCGTAGCTGAATCGGCGTATCCTGATCCCGGCTTTCATCCTCAGGGAAGAAGCGTTCGATATCCAGGCCCTTGCGGCGGGTGAGGTTCAGCATCGGCATGCAGGTGCCGTAAACCGTCAGGATAAACTCCTGCAGCCCGGTCCCTAATCCTTCATAGGTGAACATCACATATTCACCGCCTTCCAGGGCGATTGGATGCGAATTATGCAGGTGACCGTTGGCCATCTCCGGCGTCACGGCGGTGGTATAGAAGACCTCCTGCTCGTCATCTTTCTCAAGACTTGGACGCGGTTCATGCAGGCCGTAGAGCGTGGGCGGAATCGACGGCGAGTTGCCGAGGAAGTCTCGCCAGAACTGCACGCGCATCTGGTTACGGAAGTCAGAGATCTCCTCCAGCTTACAGGTATAGCTCTGGGTCACGCCAATCAGCGGCGTATTGCTCAGGGTGATAAACTCATGCTGCGGCATGGTGAATTCGCCCAGACGCAGCGGAGGACGCATACCGTAAGCGCTCCAGTCAGGGGAGCGGCGGTAGAGCGCAGGCGTCACAGAGAACTGTTTTTTAAACGCTCGGGTAAACGTCTGCTGGGAGTCGAAGCGGTACTGTAACGCGATGTCGAGGATCGGACGCGCGGTCAGGCGCAGCGCCACCGCCGATTTTGATAAACGGCGCGCGCGGATATAGGCACCTATAGCATGGCCGGTCACGTCTTTGAACATTCTTTGCAAATGCCACTTGGAATAACCGGCCTTCGCAGCCACATTGTCCAATGACAGCGGCTGATCCAGGTGACCTTCCAGCCAGCTAAGGAGATCGCGAATAATCCCTGCTTGATCCATAAAATGTCCTCATCCTTAAACTTAGGTGCCTGCTACTAAGGTAGCGGATAATAGCATTTTTTGATGTTTTAGCATTCAGTGTTTTTTTTGCCTTTAAATGCGATGTGTCAGCGAACACTCCTGCTATTTTTGTAAAGCTGTGATCTATAAACCTTTTCCATTGAGCCAATAATCATCGCTCGGGGAAAATCTAAAAAATGGTAACAATATGAAATACAAGAAGTTAATGATCGGACTGCTTTTACTGGCCGGCTGCCAGGCGGCTCAGGCGGAACAGATTGGTTCGGTGGATACCGTCTTCAAATTCTTTGGCCCGGACCATAAGATCGTCGTTGAAGCCTTCGACGATCCGGACGTGCAGAACGTCACCTGCTATATCAGCCGGGCGAAAACCGGCGGCATTAAGGGCGGTCTGGGGCTTGCTGAAGACACCTCTGACGCGGCGATCTCCTGCCAGCAGGTCGGGCCGATTGAACTGACCGATAAAATCAAAAACGGCAAGTCTCAGGGCGAAGTCGTGTTCCAGAAACGCACCTCGCTGGTGTTTAAAAAACTGCAGGTTGTCCGTTTTTACGATAGCAAGCGCAATGCCCTGATCTACATGAGCTATTCGGATAAGGTCGTCGACGGATCGCCGAAGAATGCGCTCAGCGCCGTGCCGATCATGCCGTGGAATAAATAGCAGGGAAGGCACTGGCTACATGGCGCCGTTAGCCTTCGCGATGAATCAACACGCTGCTGCACTAGCCTGGACGCGTATTTCGCTGATGGAAGATGCAGCATTGCTGCTGGCGTGAAGTGCGTTGATGCTCCTGGCCCGCCGCCTTGACCGGTAGGCGCTATCGTCTCAGAAGCCGAAAAAAGCGGAGCAACCGGACGGTGAGAGTGACGATAATCTCAGGATCTGGAAATAAAAAAACGGCGCCTTGAGCGCCGTTTTACGTTATTGCTGCGGGAATACTTAATTATTCCTGCAGATCGCCACAGAAGCGGTAACCTTCACCGTGAATGGTAGCGATGATTTCCGGCGTATCCGGAGTAGATTCAAAGTGCTTACGAATGCGACGGATGGTCACGTCTACGGTACGGTCGTGCGGCTTAAGCTCACGGCCGGTCATTTTCTTCAGCAGTTCAGCACGCGACTGGATTTTGCCCGGGTTTTCGCAGAAGTGCAGCATTGCGCGGAATTCACTGCGCGGCAGCTTGTACTGCTCACCGTTCGGGCTAACCAGAGAACGGCTGTTGATATCCAGTTCCCAGCCGTTGAACTTGTAGCTTTCTACGCTGCGACGTTCTTCGCTTACGGTACCCAGATTCATGGTACGGGAGAGCAGGTTGCGCGCGCGAATAGTCAGTTCACGTGGGTTGAATGGCTTGGTGATATAGTCATCTGCGCCAATTTCGAGGCCCAAAATCTTATCAACTTCATTATCGCGGCCGGTAAGGAACATCAGCGCGACGTCCGCCTGTTCGCGCAGTTCACGCGCCAGCAGGAGACCATTTTTACCCGGCAGGTTAATATCCATGATTACCAGGTTGATATCATTTTCAGACAGGATCTGATGCATTTCCGCGCCATCGGTCGCTTCGAACACATCATAACCTTCTGCTTCGAAAATACTTTTTAACGTGTTGCGTGTTACCAACTCGTCTTCAACGATAAGAATGTGCGGGGTCTGCATGTTTGCTACCTAAATTGCCAACTAAATCGAAACAGGAAGTACCAAAGTCCCTGACCTGCCTGGTACATGTCGCAAATTAACATGTCCGGCGTAACATGACTAAAGTACGTAATTGCGTTCTTGATGCACTTTCCATCAACGTCAACAACATCATTAGCTTGGTCGTGGGTACTTTCCCTCTGGACCCGACGGTGTCAAAAACGGCTGTCATCCTAACCATTTTAACAGCAATATAACAGGCTAAGAGAGGCTGAACACCCAATAAAACTACGCTTCGTTGACATATATCAAGTTCAATTGTAGCACGTTAACAGTCTTGTGAAATCATCGTATTGAAATGCTATTTATAGTTACAAATCTTACACAGCTCAAATGGTTGCGTGGAGAAACTGATAAATATGCTGAATCCAATGCCTGAAACGGTATCCGACGCGAAATATCATTGGCAAACATATGGATAAAAGCGTTCTGTTAACATACCTCGTGTCGCGGTTGGTTGGAAATAGTTTAGTTTTTTTTATGGGTGATCGAACGCAATTTTAGTGATATTTGTTGCAAATTTGTAAATTTTCGCCGCGTAAAATGAAGGGTAGCTTTCATTTTCGCCCCCTGAGAGAGTAGAAGAGAAGCACAATGCGCGTATCTATTGTATTAGTATCCCCGGCTCGGGCAGAGAACGTTGGCGCGGCCGCGCGAGCGATGAAAACGATGGGTTTTAGCGATATGCGGATCGTTGAAAGCGATGCCCATTTGCAGCCTGCGGCGCGCTGGGTCGCCCATGGTTCAGGAGATATTCTCGATAATATAAGCACTTATTCAACGCTGGAGCAGGCGCTGCACGATGTCGATTTTACGGTCGCCACCACGGCCCGCAGCCGGGCGCGCTTCCATTACTACGCCACCCCGCAGCAGCTCCTGCCGCTGATGGAGGAAAAGGCGCAGTGGATGAACCACGCGGCGCTGGTGTTTGGCCGGGAAGATTCCGGCTTGACCAACGAGGAGCTGGCCCTTGCCGACGTTTTGACCGGCGTGCCGATGGTCGCCGACTACCCGTCGCTCAATCTCGGCCAGTCGGTGATGGTCTACTGCTATCAGCTGACCTCCCTGGTTCAGCAGGCGTCCGCCGTTTGCGCGAGCGTCGATGAAAACCAGCTGCAGGCGCTGCGATTGCGGACCCTGGATCTGTTGACCCGACTTGGCGTTGCAGAAGACGTAAAACTCACCGATTGGCTACAGCAGCGGATTGGACTTTTGCAGCAGCGTGATACGGCGATGCTCCATCGTTTGCTGCACGATATTGAAAAAAACCTTCCGGAGTAAAGTTCTGTCATAAGTTTTAGGTATGGTTTTTTCTGCTGATTGAAGGCGCGAGACTGTGCGAACAGGGATGAATGACCGGTGCATTTTGGCGCATTGTCCAGGTGCGTCAAAACCGGCGAAAAGCAGAAATTCATTGACTTAAGCCGGCAGATACTTTAACCAATATAGGCACAGGACACAGACAGATAAAAATTACAGAGTACACAACATCCATGAAACGCATCGGCATGATTACAACGATTATCACCACCACTATTACCACAGGTAACGGTGCGGGCTGACGCGTACAGGAAACACAGAAAAAAGCCCGCACCTGAACAGTGCGGGCTTTTTTTTCGACAAAAAATCTAGGGGTAACAACCATGCGCGTGTTGAAGTTCGGCGGTACATCAGTGGCAAATGCAGAACGTTTTCTGCGTGTTGCCGATATTCTGGAGAGCAATGCCAGGCAGGGGCAGGTAGCGACCGTACTGTCTGCCCCGGCGAAAATTACCAACCATCTGGTCGCGATGATTGAAAAAACCATCGGCGGTCAGGACGCGCTCACCAATATCGCTGATGCTGAACGCATTTTTGCCGAACTGCTGCAGGGTCTCGCCGATGCTCAGCCGGGTTTTGCGCTGGCGCAGTTGAAAACCTTCGTCGAGCAGGAGTTTGCCCAGATAAAGCACGTGCTGCACGGCATCAGCCTGCTTGGCCAGTGCCCGGATAGCGTCAACGCTGCGCTGATTTGCCGCGGAGAAAAGCTCTCCATCGCGATTATGGCCGGCCTTCTCGAAGCGCGTGGTCATAAGGTCAGCGTGATTAATCCCGTCGAAAAACTGCTGGCCGTGGGTCATTATCTGGAATCCACCGTCGATATCGCCGAATCTACCCGCCGCATTACCGCCAGCCAGATTCCTGCAGACCATATGGTGCTGATGGCCGGTTTTACTGCCGGTAACGAAAAGGGCGAGCTGGTGGTTCTCGGCCGTAACGGCTCCGACTATTCTGCCGCCGTACTCGCCGCCTGCCTGCGCGCCGACTGTTGTGAAATCTGGACCGACGTCGACGGCGTTTACACCTGCGATCCGCGCCAGGTACCGGATGCTCGCCTGCTGAAGTCGATGTCTTATCAGGAAGCGATGGAGCTCTCCTACTTCGGCGCCAAGGTTCTGCACCCGCGCACCATTGCGCCTATCGCTCAGTTCCAGATCCCCTGCCTGATTAAAAATACCGGCAATCCGCAGGCGCCGGGTACGCTTATCGGCGCCAGCCTTGATGAAGACGGCCTGCCGGTTAAGGGGATCTCTAACCTTAATAATATGGCGATGTTCAACGTCTCCGGTCCGGGGATGAAGGGGATGGTCGGCATGGCCGCCCGCGTCTTCGCCACCATGTCACGCGCCGGCATTTCGGTGGTCCTGATCACCCAGTCCTCTTCCGAGTACAGCATCAGCTTCTGCGTGCCGCAAAGCGACTGCGCCCGGGCAAAACGGGTGATGGAGGAGGAGTTTTATCTGGAGCTGAAAGAGGGGCAGCTGGAGCCGCTGTCGATCATGGATCGCCTGGCTATCATTTCCGTTGTCGGCGACGGTATGCGCACCCTGCGCGGTATTTCAGCCAAGTTCTTCGCGGCGCTGGCTCGCGCCAATATCAATATCGTGGCGATTGCCCAGGGCTCTTCCGAACGCTCCATTTCCGTGGTGGTCAGCAATGACGATGCCACCACCGGGGTACGCGTAACCCACCAGATGCTGTTCAACACCGACCAGGTCATCGAGGTGTTCGTTATCGGCGTTGGCGGCGTTGGCGGCGCGCTGATCGAGCAAATCAAGCGTCAGCAGGGCTGGCTGAAGAACAAGCATATCGACCTGCGGGTGTGCGGCGTCGCAAATTCCCAGGCTCTGCTGACCAACGTGCACGGTCTGAATCTGGAAAACTGGCGCGCTGAGCTGGCCGAAGCGAAAGAGTCGCTTAACCTGGGCCGCCTGATCCGCCTGGTGAAAGAGTATCATCTGCTGAACCCGGTGATCGTTGACTGTACCTCCAGCCAGGCGGTCGCCGATCAGTATGCCGATTTCCTGCGCGAAGGTTTCCACGTGGTGACGCCGAATAAAAAGGCGAACACCTCGTCGCTGGATTACTATCACCAGCTGCGCCACGCGGCGAGCAGCTCAAGACGTAAATTCCTCTACGACACCAACGTCGGCGCCGGCCTGCCGGTTATCGAGAACCTGCAGAACCTGCTCAATGCCGGCGACGAACTGCTGCACTTCTCCGGCATCCTCTCCGGTTCGCTGTCGTTTATCTTCGGCAAGCTGGACGAGGGGATGACGCTCTCTGCGGCGACGACGCTGGCGCGGGATATGGGCTATACCGAACCGGATCCTCGCGACGATCTCTCCGGCGTCGACGTTGCCCGCAAGCTGCTGATCCTGGCCCGTGAGACCGGACGTGAGCTGGAGCTGTCGGACATTATCGTTGAGTCGGCTCTGCCTGAAGGGTTTGATGCCAGCGGCGACGTTGAGAGCTTTATGGCGCGTCTGCCAACGCTGGATAACGAATTTGCTTCCCGGGTGGCGAAAGCGCGCGATGAAGGTAAAGTCTTGCGTTACGTCGGCAATATCGAAGAGGATGGAACCTGCCGCGTGAAAATCGCCGCGGTTGACGGGAACGATCCGCTGTTTAAAGTGAAAAACGGTGAGAACGCGCTGGCTTTTTACAGCCACTATTATCAGCCGCTGCCACTGGTGCTGCGCGGCTATGGCGCGGGTAACGATGTGACGGCTGCCGGCGTATTTGCCGACCTGCTGCGTACCCTGTCATGGAAGTTAGGAGTTTAAGATGGTCAAAGTATATGCCCCGGCTTCCAGTGCCAATATGAGCGTCGGGTTTGATGTCCTGGGCGCGGCGGTCACGCCGGTTGACGGTACGCTGCTGGGGGACAACGTCTCGGTTGAGGCTGCCGCAAGCTTCAGCCTGCAAAACGTGGGTCGCTTTGCCAGCAAACTGCCGGCGGCGGCGCAGGAAAATATCGTTTATCAGTGCTGGGAGCGTTTCTGCGAAGAAATTGGCCGGAAGGTTCCGGTGGCGATGGTGCTGGAAAAAAATATGCCGATTGGCTCCGGCCTCGGCTCCAGCGCCTGTTCGGTGGTGGCGGCGCTGGTGGCGATGAATGAATTCTGCGGCAAGCCGCTGAACGAAACGCGGATGCTGGCGCTAATGGGTGAGATGGAAGGGCGCATCTCCGGCAGCATTCACTATGACAACGTCGCGCCGTGCTATCTGGGCGGAATGCAGCTGATGATCGAAGAAAACGACATCATCAGCCAGCAGGTGCCCGGTTTTGACGAGTGGCTGTGGGTACTGGCCTACCCTGGCATTAAAGTCTCGACGGCGGAAGCGCGCGCCATCCTGCCGGCCCAGTATCGCCGGCAGGACTGTATTGCTCACGGCCGTCATCTGGCGGGCTTTATTCACGCCTGCTATACCCGCCAGCCGCAGCTGGCAGCGAAACTGATGAAAGATGTGATTGCCGAACCCTATCGCACCAAACTGCTGCCGGGCTTCAGCGAAGCGCGGCAGGCGGCAATGGAGATTGGCGCGCAGGCCTGTGGGATCTCCGGCTCTGGTCCGACGCTGTTTGCGTTGTGCGATAAGCCGGAAACCGCGCAGCGCGTCGCCGACTGGCTGGGTACGCATTATCTGCAGAATCACGAAGGCTTTGTTCATATTTGCCGGCTGGACACGGCGGGCGCACGAGTAGTGGGATAACCAATGAAACTCTATAACTTAAAAGATCATAACGAACAGGTCAGCTTTGCGCAGGCCGTAACGCAGGGGCTTGGCAAGCATCAGGGGCTGTTCTTCCCGCACGATCTGCCGGAATTTAGCCTGACGGAAATCGATGACATGCTGGCGCTGGATTTTGTCACCCGCAGCGCTAAGATCCTGTCGGCATTTATTGCCGATGAGATCCCGCAGGCGGTCCTGCAGGAGCGTATCGGCGCGGCCTTCACCTTTCCGGCGCCGGTCAGCAAGGTGCAGGATGACATCGGCTGCCTCGAGCTGTTCCACGGCCCGACGCTGGCGTTTAAAGACTTCGGCGGCCGTTTCATGGCCCAGATGCTGACCCATATCGCAGGCGACAAACCGGTGACTATCCTGACGGCGACGTCCGGCGATACCGGCGCGGCGGTAGCCCACGCGTTCTACGGTCTGCCAAACGTGAAGGTGGTGATTCTCTATCCGCGCGGCAAGATTAGCCCGCTGCAGGAGAAGCTGTTCTGCACCCTGGGCGGCAACATTGAAACCGTGGCCATCGACGGCGACTTTGACGCCTGCCAGGCGCTGGTTAAACAGGCCTTTGACGACGAAGAGCTGAAAGCTGCGCTGGGCCTGAACTCCGCCAACTCGATTAACATCAGCCGTCTTCTGGCGCAGATTTGCTACTACTTCGAAGCGATCGCGCAGCTGCCTCAGGAAGCGCGTAATCAGCTGGTGATTTCGGTCCCCAGCGGCAACTTCGGCGACCTGACCGCCGGCCTGCTGGCGAAGTCTTTGGGCCTGCCGGTTAAGCGCTTTATCGCGGCCACCAACGCCAACGATACCGTTCCTCGCTTCCTGCAGGATGGCAACTGGGCGCCGAAGGTCACTCAGGCGACGCTGTCCAACGCTATGGACGTCAGCCAGCCAAACAACTGGCCGCGTGTGGAAGAGCTGTTCCGCCGTAAAACCTGGCGTCTGAACGAGCTGGGATACGCGACCGTGGACGACGAGACGACCAAAGAGGCGATGCGCGAGCTGAAAGCCATCGGCTACACCTCGGAGCCGCATGCGGCTATCGCCTGGCGCGCGCTGCGCGACCAGCTGCAGCCGGGCGAATACGGCCTGTTCCTCGGTACCGCGCATCCGGCGAAGTTCAAGGAGAGCGTTGAAGAGATCCTGCAGGAGACGCTGCCGCTGCCGAAAGAGCTGGCCGATCGCGCCGACCTGCCGCTGCTGTCGCATAACCTGCCTGCGGACTATGCGGCGCTGCGCGAGCTGATGATGGCGAAAGCGTAACGGCGGCTACAGACGTTGTTTATTTCTCAAACCGGGCCAGGGCGCCCGGTTTTTTTATGGCCAAAAAAGGAGAAATTATGCATGAATTATCAATAAATGCCGGGGGCTGAAGAATAGGATTGCGGAGAATAACAAGCGCCGTTGCGCAGGGTTAACCTTTGGCTATCGACCCATCACGGGCACTGTTAACAAAGGGGAAACCTATGTCAAAGCTGAAATCTGTGATCCTTGCGCTTTCGATGCTGCTGGTGGCTCCTGCGGCCGTCCACGCCGCTGAAATTACGCTGATTCCGGCCGTAAAACTGCAGATCGGCGATCGCGATAACTCCGGCAACTATTGGGACGGTGGCCACTGGCGCGATCGTGAGTGGTGGGGACGCCATTACGACTGGCGCGACGATCGCTGGCATCCGCATGACGATCGCCGTTATCACCAGCGCGAACGCGATCGCGACGATCGCGACCACGGTCCGGATCGCGACTGGCACCACCGCTAAGCGACGTTCCCGGCCGGCAGGCTGGCGGCCGGGAAGCGGGTTAGCGCTCGTGACGTTTAAAGACCATCTCGCCTTTATCGGAAGCGTCGGCGTCAAAGAAGTACCCATCGCTGTCGAAACGCGCGAGCTGCTCCGGCTGGGTTAAGCGGTTCTCAATGATATAGCGGCTCATCAAGCCGCGCGCTTTCTTGGCGTAGAAGCTGATCACCTTAAACTGGCCGTTTTTCTCATCGAGGAACACCGGCTTAATAATCTGACCCTGCAGCCGTTTTGTTTTGACCGACCGGAAGTATTCGTCGGAGGCAAGGTTAATCACCACATCGTCACCCTGCGCCTTCAGCGCCTGATTCAGCGTATCGGTAATCGTCTCCCCCCAGAACTGATAGAGATCCTTGCCTTTGGCGTTTTCCAGCTTAATTCCCATCTCCAGACGATAGGGCTGCATCAGATCCAGCGGGCGCAGCACGCCGTACAGGCCGGAGAGCATGCGCAAATGCTGCTGAGCGAAATCGAAATCCGCCTCGCCGAAGGTTTCCGCCTGCAGCCCGGTGTAGACGTCACCCTTAAAGGCCAGAATTGCCTGGCGGGCATTTTTCGGCGTGAACTCGGGATGCCAGTCGTGAAAACGGGTTGCGTTCAGATCCGCCAGCTTATCGCTGATGCCCATCAGCTTGCCTATCTGCGGCGCCGAAAGCTGGCGCGCCACGCCGATAAGCTGTTGAGAATACTCCAGCAGCTCAGGCTGGGTGTAGCGCGTCGTCGCCAGCGGGCTTTGATAATCGAGCGTTTTAGCAGGTGAAATCAGAATCAGCATATCCAGTCCTTGCAGGAGATTTTCCGCGATTTTAGCAAAAAAAGACCGCGGAGGGATCGATGGCTGCGATTGCTGCGCTATTCGCGCGGCGGTCCGTCCCAGGTTCCCGGCGCCAGCTGCTGACGAATTTCCGGGTAGCGTGCGGCATCGAACGTGGGCTGCACTCCCAGCCGCCGCTGGTGGAGATAGTCGCTGGCAAGGATCCGCACAGTGGGCGACAGCAGGAGGATTGCCGTCAGGTTGGTAATGGCCATCAGCGCCATAATAATATCCGCCAGTCGCCAGACGACGGGGAGGCTCATCATCGTTCCCGTTAAGACCATCAGGATGGTGATAGTCCGCAGCGCCCAGATGCAGGTTGGGCTATTAAAACGCAGAAAAATAAGGTTATTTTCAGCGTAAATGTAGTTTGCCACGATGGAGCTAAAGGCAAAAAGCAGCACGATGACGGCGACAAAGCTGGCGCCCCAGCCGCCGACGAGCCCGTTCATCGCATACTGAATGGCCTGGATACCGTTAGCGGCGTCCTCTCCGCCTCCGCGCGGCGCCAGCATGATAATCACCGCGCTGGCGGTGCAGATAACCACGGTATCGATAAAAACGCCAAGCATCTGGACTATCCCCTGAGCCGCCGGGTGAGGAGGCCAGGAGGCGGCGGCTGCGGCGGCGTTAGGCGTTGAGCCCATTCCCGCTTCGTTAGAGAACATCCCGCGCTGAAAACCGCTGGTCAATGCCTGGCTGATGGTATAACCCACCGCGCCGGCGGCGGCTTCCTGCCAGCCGAATGCGCAGCGGAAAATGGTATTAAAAATTGCCGGCAGGGCGGTGATGTGCCACAGGCCGATTAGCAGGCTGGCGGCGACCCACAGCACGGCCATCAGCGGGACGAACCATTGCAGGATCTTTGCCACGTTGCGCAAGCCGCGAACGATAACCAGCAGGGTGATCACGGCCAGCACGCCGCCGGTGATAACGCCGGGCAGATCGAACGCATAGGCCATCGCATGCGCCACCGAGTTGGCCTGAACGGTGTTAAAAATGACGCCATAGGCGAGCAGCAGCAGGATTGAAAACAGCACGCCCATCCAGCGCATCCCTAAGCCTCGGGTCATATACCACGCCGGGCCGCCGCGAAATTGCCCCTGCGCATCGCGTTCTTTGTAGAGCTGGGCAAGGGAGCATTCGGCGAAGCTGCTGGCCATACCGAGCAGCGCAGAGACCCACATCCAGAATATGGCGCCCGGCCCGCCGGCGGTGATAGCCAGCGCCACGCCGGCCAGGTTACCGCTACCGATGCGGGCGGCCAGGCTGGTGCACAGGGCCTGAAAAGAGGTTAAGCCGTCGGGCTGGGGCAGAAGGCTTTTGCGCAAACTTTTTCCAAACTGGCGAACATAACGGAACTGAATACATTTCGTCCGCCAGGTAAACCATACGCCGGCACCCAGTAACAGATAGATCATTACCGAGCCCCAGAGTATTTCATTGATAAATGAGAAAAAGTCAGGCATTAAGCATCCTCTTGTCCATGTTGGTAAGCTCGTGTAAGCGTTACCATTTTAGTGACAATCCTTTAACATTCAGAGAATTAATTCGCTCAGTTTATCACACTCTGCGGTCTTGCATGGTCCGCAGTTGCGCTGACCATGCAGCGTGTTATCATCTTGGCAGACCGGTTACATCCCCTTAACTGCTGTTTAAGAGAACACTATCATGACGGATAAATTGACTTCTCTGCGTCAGTACACCACTGTCGTAGCTGATACCGGAGATATTGCGGCAATGAAGCTGTATCAGCCTCAGGATGCCACGACTAACCCTTCTTTGATTCTTGGCGCGGCTCAGATCCCTGAGTACCGTAAGCTGATTGATGACGCTATCGTCTGGGCCCGCGCTCAGAGCAGCGATCGCGCGCAGCAGATTATCGACGCTTCCGATAAGCTGGCGGTGAATATTGGTCTCGAAATCCTTAAGTTGATTCCTGGCCGTATTTCTACTGAAGTTGATGCACGTCTCTCCTATGACACCACGGCATCCATCGCTAAAGCTAAACGCATCATCAAGCTGTACAACGATGCGGGCATCGGCAACGATCGCATTCTGATCAAACTGGCTTCTACCTGGCAGGGCATCTGCGCCGCCGAGCAGCTGGAAAAAGAAGGCATCAACTGTAACCTGACCCTGCTGTTCTCCTTCGCTCAGGCTCGCGCTTGTGCGGAAGCGGGCGTATTCCTGATCTCTCCGTTCGTAGGCCGTATTCTCGACTGGTACAAAGCGAACACTGATAAGAAAGAGTATGCGCCGGCGGAAGATCCGGGCGTGGTTTCCGTTAGCGAAATCTACGAGTACTACAAGCAGCACGGTTATGAAACCGTGGTGATGGGCGCAAGCTTCCGTAACGTCGGTGAAATCCTCGAGCTGGCCGGCTGCGACCGTCTGACCATTGCTCCGACGCTGCTGAAAGAGCTGGCGGAAAGCGAAGGCGCTATCGAACGTAAGCTGACCTTCAGCGGCGAAGTTAAAGCCCGCCCGGAACGCATCACCGAATCTCAGTTCCTGTGGCAGCATAACCAGGACCCGATGGCGGTAGACAAACTGGCGGAAGGTATCCGTAAGTTTGCTATCGACCAGGAAAAACTGGAAAAAATGATCGGCGACCTGCTGTAATCATTGCGCGTGGCCGGGCTCCCGGTCACGCTACTTCTTTTGAACCCTGTCTGTATTTCCCTCCAGCGTGTATCATTCCGTCTAATTGCACTATTTGAACGGAATAACGATGAATACCTTACGAATCGGCTTAGTTTCCATCTCCGATCGCGCCTCCAGCGGCGTTTATCAGGATAAAGGCATCCCGGCACTTGAAGAGTGGCTGGCGCGTGCGCTGACGACCCCTTTTGAGCTCCAGACCCGCTTGATCCCCGATGAACAGGTGATTATCGAGCAAACGCTGTGCGAGCTGGTTGACGAAATGGGGTGCCATCTGGTGTTAACTACCGGCGGTACCGGCCCCGCGAGACGAGACGTGACGCCGGATGCGACGCTGGCGATTGCCGATCGCGTTATGCCGGGCTTTGGCGAGCAGATGCGTCAGGTGAGCCTGCACTTCGTCCCGACGGCTATTCTTTCCCGCCAGGTTGGCGTGATCCGCAAACAGGCGCTGATCCTCAATCTGCCCGGCCAGCCGAAGGCTATTCAGGAAACCCTTGAAGGGGTCAAAGATGCCGATGGTCAGGTGCTGGTGCACGGCGTCTTTGCAAGTGTACCGTATTGTATACAGCTGCTTGAAGGGCCTTATGTTGAGACTGCGCCGGAAGTGGTAGCGGCTTTTCGCCCAAAAAGCGCGAGGCGCGAAAGTTTATCCTGAATTTGATGCTTTCCTGACATAACCTGCAATGTTGGTGGTGTGCCGTTTTATTTACGATATAGTGTTTTTTACTTTACACACTGCGTGATAACACCTACATACCTCTGGATGAATAGCTCGTTATGTCACAACATACCCGATCTCTGAATCGACAAGACTATAAAACTCTGACGCTGGCTGCCCTTGGCGGGGCGCTGGAGTTTTACGACTTCATTATCTTCGTCTTCTTTGCCGCCGTCGTCGGCGAGCTGTTCTTCCCGGCGGATATTCCGGAATGGCTGCGCCAGGTGCAGACCTTCGGCATTTTCGCCGCCGGCTATCTGGCGCGCCCGCTCGGCGGCATTATCATGGCCCACTTTGGCGATCTGGTCGGGCGCAAGAAAATGTTTACCTTGAGCATTTTGCTGATGGCGCTGCCGACGCTGGCAATAGGCCTGCTGCCGACCTATGAATCGATGGGGATCGTCGCACCGCTGCTGCTGCTGCTGATGCGCGTGCTGCAGGGCGCGGCGATTGGTGGTGAAGTTCCCGGCGCCTGGGTCTTTGTTGCGGAGCACGTGCCGGAGAAAAAAATCGGTATCGCCTGCGGCACGCTGACGGCGGGCTTAACGGTGGGGATCCTGCTGGGATCGGTGGTGGCGACGCTGATTAATACCAGCCTGACGCCGCAGGGCATCCATGACGGCGGCTGGCGTATTCCTTTCCTGCTGGGCGGCGTGTTCGGCCTGGTGGCGATGTATTTGCGCCGCTGGCTGCAGGAAACGCCAATATTCCTTGAGATGCAGCAGCGTAAAGCATTAGCCCAGGAGCTGCCGGTTAAAGCCGTGGTGCTGAAGCATCAGAAGGCCGTGGTGATCTCAATGCTGCTGACCTGGCTATTATCTGCAGGCGTGGTGGTGGTCATTTTGATGTCGCCGGTATGGCTGCAAAAGCATTACGGCTTTGCTCCGGCGGTGACTCTGCAGGCGAACAGCATTGCGACGATTATGCTGTGTGTCGGCTGCCTGCTGGCAGGCCTGGCGGCAGATCGCTTTGGCGCCAGCCGGACTTTTATTGTCGGCAGCCTTCTGCTGGCGGTGTCCAGCTGGGCGTTCTATCACCTTTCCGGCACCTCGCCTGAACAGCTTTTCCTGCTGTACGGCACCGTAGGGCTGTGCGTTGGCGTGGTCGGGGCGGTGCCTTATGTGATGGTCCGCGCCTTTCCGGCGGAGGTGCGTTTTACCGGAATTTCATTCTCGTACAACGTGTCCTACGCTATTTTCGGCGGCCTGACGCCGATTGCCGTCACTATGCTGATGGGCGTATCGCCGATGGCTCCGGCGTGGTACGTGCTGGCGCTTTCGCTGATGGGGCTGGGGCTGGGAATTTGGCTGCGTCAGGGGCTGGGGGAGTATACCGCCGCCGCGAGGGGCGAACTGCAGCGCCTGCCATAGCGTGGCTGCTGAATACCCTCGCCGTCAGGCGAGGGTATTGTCTATCAATGAGGCGCGCCGATCGGCAGAATGGTGCGACCAAACTGCTCGTTGAGCACTTCACCCATCGCCAGATAAATGGCGCTGCCGCCGCAGACTAAGCCAATCCAGCCCGCGATTTTAACGATGCCTTCGTTGTCGGCCAGGTGACCAATTGCCAGCAGGGCAAACAGTACTGTCAGGCTGAGGAAAACGAACTGCAGCATTCGTGCGGCTTTCAGGGTACCGAAGAACATAAACAGCGTGAAAACTCCCCACAGTCCGAGATACATGCCCAGGAAGTGCGCATTTGGCGCCTCCGCCAGGCCCATTTTCGGCATGAGAAGAATGGCGACCAACGTCAGCCAGAAGGCGCCGTAGGACGTAAAAGCGGTTAAACCAAAGGTGTTACCTTTTTTGAATTCCAGCAGGCCTGCGAAAATTTGCGCAATGCCGCCGTAAAAAATGCCCATCGCCAGGATAGCTACATCAAACGCGAACAGGCCGCTATTCGCCAGGTTAAGCAGAACAGTGGTCATGCCGAAGCCCATAAGGCCCAGCGGTGCCGGATTAGCCAACTTAGTGTTGCCCATAATTCCTCAGAATAATGATTAGAAAGGGAAGCATTACCCCGCCACGCAGCGGTGGGGCGCGGCATAATAATGAGGAGTCGGCAGGCTGTCTATGATCTGGCGAGGTATTTTTCACCAATTTTACACTCTGGCCGAACGATGCCGGGCATTTGCCTGAAGCCGGCCGGGGGATGATGGTCGTAAGGCTATGATCCGTGTGGCTTCAGGCCCCTCAAAGTCGGGGCGAACCCTCTGCAGCAAGCGTATGGCTTTAATCATCATTCATTTAAGGGGCCATCGCGGATGAACGATATGAAGCGCGCTTTTTCGCGCCATATCGGGGAAACCTCCTCGTCGCTGCCCGGCTTCGTGGGGCGATGAAGATAAAAATTTTTTTGCCTCCCCCCTTGATGAAGCGGTGGACGACCCCATCTTGTAGTCAACCGCAGTGAATGAACCTGAAAAAAAAAGATGTTGGGCAGTTGAAACCGCACGTTTCGCCCTTATTACAGGTTCACAACCACATGTTGATCGAATTTTTAGTGGAGACGTTTAGATGGGTAAAATTATTGGTATCGACCTGGGTACTACCAACTCTTGTGTAGCGATTATGGACGGCACTACTGCTCGCGTGCTGGAAAACGCCGAAGGCGATCGCACCACGCCTTCTATCATTGCTTATACCCAGGATGGTGAAACTCTGGTTGGTCAGCCGGCTAAACGTCAGGCAGTGACAAACCCGCAAAACACCCTGTTTGCGATTAAACGCCTGATTGGTCGCCGCTTCCAGGATGAAGAAGTTCAGCGTGACGTTTCTATCATGCCGTACAAAATTGTTGCCGCAGACAATGGCGACGCATGGCTTGATGTGAAAGGTACCCGCACCGCACCGCCGCAGATTTCTGCTGAAGTGCTGAAAAAAATGAAGAAAACTGCTGAAGATTACCTGGGTGAGCCGGTAACTGAAGCCGTTATCACCGTACCTGCATACTTCAACGATGCTCAGCGTCAGGCTACGAAAGACGCCGGTCGTATCGCGGGTCTGGAAGTTAAGCGTATCATCAACGAACCAACCGCCGCTGCGCTGGCCTACGGTCTGGATAAAGAAGTCGGCAACCGTACTATCGCGGTTTACGACCTGGGTGGCGGTACCTTCGATATCTCTATTATCGAAATCGACGAAGTTGACGGCGAGAAAACCTTTGAAGTTCTGGCAACCAACGGTGATACCCACCTGGGCGGCGAAGACTTTGATAGCCGTATGATCAACTACCTCGTTGACGAGTTTAAGAAAGATCAGGGCATTGACCTGCGTAACGACCCTCTGGCAATGCAGCGCCTGAAAGAAGCGGCAGAAAAAGCGAAAATCGAGCTTTCTTCCGCTCAGCAGACCGACGTGAATCTGCCGTACATCACCGCAGATGCGACCGGTCCGAAACACATGAACATTAAAGTGACCCGTGCGAAACTGGAAAGCCTGGTGGAAGACCTGGTTAACCGTTCTATCGAGCCGCTGAAAGTTGCGCTGCAGGATGCTGGCCTGTCCGTATCCGACGTCCAGGACGTTATCCTGGTCGGTGGTCAGACTCGTATGCCGATGGTGCAGAAGAAAGTTGCCGAGTTCTTTGGTAAAGAGCCGCGTAAAGACGTTAACCCGGATGAAGCTGTTGCTATCGGCGCAGCGGTACAGGGCGGCGTACTGACTGGCGAAGTTAAAGACGTTCTGCTGCTGGACGTTACCCCGCTGTCGCTGGGTATCGAAACTATGGGCGGCGTGATGACTGCGCTGATCAACAAGAACACCACTATCCCGACCAAGCACAGCCAGGTGTTCTCGACTGCGGAAGATAATCAGTCTGCGGTAACTATCCACGTGATTCAGGGCGAGCGTAAACGCGCTTCCGATAACAAATCACTGGGTCAGTTCAACCTCGACGGCATCAACCCGGCGCCGCGCGGCATGCCGCAGATCGAAGTGACCTTCGATATCGATGCCGATGGTATCCTGCACGTCTCCGCGAAAGATAAGAACAGCGGTAAAGAGCAGAAAATTACCATTAAAGCGTCTTCCGGCCTGAACGAAGAAGAAATCGCCAAAATGGTCCGTGAAGCAGAAGCGAACGCGGAATCTGACCGTAAGTTCGAAGAGCTGGTTCAGACTCGCAACCAGGGCGACCATCTGCTGCACAGCACGCGTAAGCAGGTTGAAGAAGCGGGCGACAAGCTGCCGGCTGACGACAAAACCGCTATCGAGTCTGCGCTGACCGCGCTGGAAACTTCCCTGAAAGGTGAAGACAAAGCCGATATCGAAGCGAAAATGCAGGCGCTGGCTCAGGCTTCTCAGAAGCTGATGGAAATTGCCCAGCAGCAGCATGCTCAGCAGCAGGCTGGCGGCGCTGAAGCTTCCGAAAGCAATGCGAAAGACGATGATGTCGTTGACGCTGAGTTTGAAGAAGTGAAAGACAAAAAATAATCGCCCTTTGAACGGGTAAAACACTGGCACGGGCGAAGAGGTTTCCTCTCCGCCCGTGCACGCATGTTAAGGGGCTGAAAAACACCAATGGCAAAGCAAGATTATTACGAGATTTTAGGCGTTTCCAAAACAGCGGAAGAGCGTGAAATCAAAAAGGCGTACAAGCGCCTGGCCATGAAATATCACCCGGACCGCAACCAGGGTGATAAAGAGGCCGAAGCTAAATTTAAAGAAATCAAAGAAGCCTACGAAATCCTGACGGATGACCAGAAGCGTGCGGCCTACGATCAGTACGGCCACGCCGCGTTTGAGCAGGGCGGCATGGGCGGCGGCGGCGGTGGTTTCGGCGGTGGCGCGGATTTCAGCGATATCTTTGGCGATGTTTTCGGCGACATCTTCGGCGGTGGCCGCGGTCGTCAGCGCGCGTCGCGCGGGGCTGACCTGCGCTACAACATGGATCTGACGCTGGAAGAAGCGGTTCGCGGCGTAACGAAAGAGATCCGTATCCCGACGCTGGAAGAGTGCGACGTTTGCCACGGCAGCGGCGCTAAATCGGGCAGCAAGCCGCAGACCTGTCCGACCTGTCACGGTGCCGGCCAGGTGCAGATGCGCCAGGGCTTCTTCGCCGTTCAGCAGACCTGTCCGCACTGTCAGGGCCGCGGAACGCTGATTAAAGACCCGTGCAATAAATGTCACGGTCACGGTCGCGTAGAGAAAACCAAAACGCTGTCGGTTAAAATCCCGGCAGGCGTAGATACCGGCGATCGCATTCGTCTGTCTGGCGAAGGTGAAGCCGGCGAGCACGGTGCTCCAGCCGGCGATCTGTACGTTCAGGTCCAGGTGAAGCAGCACGCCATCTTTGAGCGTGAAGGTAACAACCTGTACTGCGAAGTGCCGATTAACTTCACCATGGCGGCGCTGGGCGGCGAGATCGAAGTCCCGACGCTGGACGGCCGCGTGAACCTGAAGGTGCCTGGCGAAACGCAGACCGGCAAGCTGTTCCGCATGCGCGGTAAAGGCGTGAAGTCCGTACGCGGCGGCGCGCAGGGCGATCTGCTGTGCCGTGTGGTTGTTGAAACGCCGGTTGGCCTCAACGACAGGCAGCGGCAGCTGTTGAAAGAACTTCAGGAAAGCTTCGGCGGCCCGACGGGTGAGAACAACAGCCCGCGCTCCAAAAGCTTCTTTGACGGCGTGAAGAAATTCTTCGATGATTTGACGCGCTAATCATCGTGCCGTGTAAAAAGCCACTTTATCGCAAAGTGGCTTTTTTATTTCTCGCCGTCTATCCGTTAATGATGTCTGAACCTCTCGATCGGACATCTTTCTGATCCTTCTCTTTTTAGTTCGTAAAAACCGATTGAAAGGGCAATAATAATCTTATTTTTTCGATCTGTTATGGCGATTAAAATAGTTTAAACGATGAATAATCCTGATAGAGAGAATAAAAAGTGAAACATCTGCAGCGTTTTTTAAGTAGCGATGCTTCCGGGGGCATAATCCTCATTTTTGCCGCCGCGCTGGCGATGCTGTTGGCAAATACCGACGCCACCAGCGGCCTGTATCACGCCTTTTTGACAATGCCGGTTCAGCTGCGCGTCGGTGCGTTAGAAATCAACAAGAACATGCTGCTGTGGATTAACGATGCGCTGATGGCCGTCTTCTTCCTGCTGATTGGCCTCGAAGTAAAGCGCGAGATGATGCAGGGGGCGCTGGCCAGCCGTCGTCAGGCGGTATTCCCGGTGCTGGCCGCCTTAGGTGGGATGATCGTCCCGGCGCTGATCTACCTTGCGTTTAACGCTCAGGACCCGATTGCCAGAGGGGGCTGGGCGATCCCGGCGGCAACCGATATTGCGTTTGCGCTGGGCGTGCTGGCGCTACTGGGCAGCCGCGTGCCTGTGGCGCTGAAGATTTTCCTGATGGCGCTGGCCATTATCGATGACCTGGGGGCGATCGTCATTATCGCGCTGTTCTACACCAGCGACCTTTCCATGCTGTCGCTCGCCGTGGCGGCGGGAGCCATTGGCGTGCTGGCGCTGCTGAACCTGAGCGGGGTGCGGCGCACCGGTATCTATATTCTGGTCGGGGCGGTGCTGTGGACCGCGGTGCTGAAATCCGGAGTTCACGCCACCTTAGCGGGAGTCATTGTCGGCTTTATGATCCCGCTGAAGGAGCAGGATGGAAAATCGCCGGCGCAGCAGCTTGAGCACGTTCTGCACCCGTGGGTTGCCTGGCTTATCCTGCCGCTTTTTGCCTTTGCTAATGCGGGCGTCTCGCTGCAAGAAGTGACGCTTGAGGGGCTGACGTCGCTGCTGCCGCTGGGGATTATTGCCGGGCTGTTTATTGGCAAGCCGCTGGGGATCGGCCTGTTCTGCTGGCTGGCGCTGAAGCTGAAGTGGGCTTCGCTGCCGAAAGGGGCCAGCTTCCAGCAGATTATGGCGGTCGGCGTGCTCTGCGGGATTGGCTTTACCATGTCGATTTTTATCGCCAGCCTGGCGTTTGCCAGCACTGACCCCGGATTAATCAACTGGGCCAAGCTTGGCATTCTGACCGGCTCGGTACTATCGGCCGTCAGCGGATATATGCTGCTGCGTAAGCGCATAGCGGCGTAACACTTTCGGAGAGCCCGCAGAGGCTCTCCAGGACATTATCAGGGAGAGAAGCATGTCGCATATTAATTACAACCATCTGTACTACTTCTGGCACGTGTACAAGGAAGGCTCCGTTGTCGGGGCGGCGGAAGCGCTATTTCTGACGCCGCAGACCATCACCGGACAAATTAAAGCGCTTGAAGAACGCCTGCAGGGCAAGCTGTTTAAGCGTAAGGGCAGGGGGCTGGAGCCGAGCGAGCTGGGTGAACTGGTGTTCCGCTATGCCGACCGCATGTTTACGCTAAGCCAGGAGATGCTGGATATCGTCAACTATCGCAAGGAGTCCAATCTGCTGTTCGACGTCGGCGTGGCGGATGCGCTCTCGAAGCGGCTGGTGAGCGGCGTGCTGGATGCCGCGGTGGTTGAGGATGAGCAGATCCACCTGCGCTGCTTTGAATCGACCCACGAGATGCTGCTGGAGCAGCTGAGCCAGCATAAGCTCGATATGATTATCTCCGACTGCCCCATCGACTCAACCCAGCAGGAGGGGCTGTTTTCGGTGCGCATCGGCGAATGCAGCGTGAGCTTCTGGTGTATGAATCCGCCGCCGGAGAAACCGTTTCCCGCCTGCCTTGAGGAGCGTCGCCTGCTGATCCCCGGCAGACGTTCGATGCTAGGCCGCAAGCTGCTGAACTGGTTTAATTCGCAGGGGCTCAAGGTTGAGATCCTCGGGGAGTTTGATGACGCGGCGCTGATGAAGGCGTTCGGTGCGGCGCACAATGCGATTTTTGTCGCCCCGACGCTCTACGCGCATGATTTCTACCATGACGAGTCGATCATTGAGATTGGCCGGATGGAGAACGTGATGGAGGAGTATCACGCCATCTTTGCCGAGCGCATGATCCAGCATCCGGCGGTACAGCGTATCTGCAACCGCGACTACTCGGCGCTCTTTACCTCGCCGCAGCGCTGACGGTCGGCAGATTTCAGGCATAAAAAAACCCGCTTTCGCGGGTTTTTCTACAAAGCGATAACAAGCAGGCTATTAAGCCAGTTTGTTGATCTGAGCGGTCAGGTTTGCTTTATGACGCGCAGCTTTGTTTTTGTGGATCAGACCTTTAGCAGCCTGACGGTCCACGATTGGTTGCATTTCGTTAAATGCTTTCAGTGCAGTAGCTTTGTCGCCAGCTTCGATGGCTGCGTATACTTTCTTGATGAAAGTACGCATCATAGAGCGACGGCTAGCGTTGTGCTTGCGGGCCTTTTCAGACTGAACGGCGCGCTTCTTAGCTGATTTGATATTAGCCAAGGTCCAACTCCCAAATGTGTTCTATATGGACAATTCAAAGGCCGAGGAGAATGCCCGTTTAGCCTTCTTTTGTCAATGGATTTGTGCAAATAAGCGGCGCTTAAAACAACGACGCTTTATTACGTAGTGATGGCGCAAGATTCTACCAGCTTGTTGCGGGCGAATACAGCCTTTCCACCATAAAAATCGACGGGCGCGCGTAGTTTTCCCCGCGTTCCAGCGCTGAGTTGATGAATTCTCGGGATCTTTCAACGAAGAGGTGCAATCGCTGGTTAACGTCGCCAGTTGTACAAGGTATACTCGGACGATTTTCACTGTTTTGAGCCAGACATGAAGCTGATACGCGGCATACATAATCTCAGCCAGGCCCCGCGCGGGTGCGTGCTGACCATTGGTAATTTTGACGGTGTGCATCGCGGGCATCAGGCGCTGCTGCAGCGCTTGCGCGCAGAGGGCCGCCAGCGTGGCTTACCGGTGGTGGTGATGATTTTCGAACCGCAGCCGCTGGAGCTGTTTGCCGCCGATAAGGCGCCCGCGCGCCTGACGCGCCTGCGTGAAAAGCTGCGCTATTTGGCTGAAAGCGGCGTCGACTACGTGCTGTGCGTGCGGTTCGACCGACGCTTTGCCGCCCTGACCGCTCAGGACTTTATCAGCGAACTGCTGGTCCGCCGCCTGGGCGTGCAGTTCCTTGCCGTGGGCGATGATTTCCGCTTTGGCGCTGGTCGTCAGGGGGATTTCTTGTTATTACAGAAAGCCGGAGTGGAGTTTGGGTTTGACATAACCAGCACCCAGACTTTCTGTGAAGGCGGCGTACGCATCAGCAGCACCGCGGTGCGGCAGGCGCTGGCGGATGACGATCTTGCCCTGGCAGAAACCCTGCTGGGCCATCCGTTTACCATCTCCGGGCGCGTGGTGCACGGCGATGAGCTGGGGCGCACCATTGGCTTCCCGACGGCGAATTTACCGCTGCGTCGTCAGGTTTCCCCGGTTAAAGGGGTCTATGCGGTAGAAGTGACGGGGCTTGGCGACAAACCTTTGCCGGGTGTCGCCAATATTGGCACTCGCCCAACGGTCGCCGGCGTGCGTCAACAGCTGGAAGTACATCTGTTGGACGTTGTAATGGACCTCTACGGTCGCCATATAGATGTAATACTGCGTAAAAAAATACGTAACGAACAGCGGTTTGCGTCGCTCGATGAGCTGAAGGCGCAAATTGCACGTGATGAGTTAACGGCCCGCGAGCTTTTTGGGCTGACCAGCCAGGCATAAACCTGTTGGTGTTTATCAAACCGAAATACGGAACCGAGAATCTGATGAGTGACTATAAATCCACCCTGAATTTGCCGGAAACAGGGTTCCCGATGCGTGGCGATCTCGCCAAACGCGAACCGGGAATGCTGGCGCGTTGGACCGATGATGATCTGTACGGCATCATCCGTGCGGCGAAAAAAGGCAAAAAAACCTTCATTCTGCATGATGGCCCTCCTTATGCGAATGGCAGCATTCATATTGGTCACTCGGTTAACAAGATTCTGAAAGACATTATCGTTAAGTCCAAAGGGCTGACGGGCTATGATTCTCCCTACGTTCCGGGTTGGGACTGCCACGGTCTGCCGATCGAGCTGAAAGTGGAGCAGGAATACGGCAAACCGGGCGAGAAGTTCACCGCTGCCGAGTTCCGCGCTAAGTGCCGCGAATACGCCGCGACCCAGGTTGACGGCCAGCGTAAAGACTTTATCCGTCTTGGCGTGCTGGGCGACTGGTCGCGTCCGTATCTGACCATGGATTTCAAAACTGAAGCCAATATCATCCGCGCGCTGGGTAAAATCATCGGCAACGGCCACCTGCACAAAGGCGCGAAGCCGGTGCACTGGTGCGTAGACTGCCGTTCCGCGCTGGCGGAAGCGGAAGTTGAGTATTACGACAAAACCTCCCCGTCTATCGACGTGGCGTTCCACGCGGTCGATAAAGCGGCGGTGCTGGCGAAATTCGGCGTTGCCGACGTCAGCGGCCCGGTTTCCCTGGTTATCTGGACCACCACGCCGTGGACCCTGCCGGCTAACCGCGCCATCTCCCTGTCGCCGGAATTCGACTATGCGCTGGTGCAGGTTGAAGGCCAGGCGCTGATCCTGGCGAAAGACCTGGTTGAAAGCGTGATGAAGCGTACGGGCATCGCGGATTACACCATCCTTGCGGTGATCAACGGCGCTGAGCTGGAGCTGATGCGCTTTAAGCATCCGTTCCTCGACTTCGACGTTCCGGCGATCCTCGGCGACCACGTTACCCTCGATGCGGGTACCGGCGCGGTGCATACCGCCGGCGGCCACGGCCCTGACGACTACACCATCAGCCAGAAATATGGTCTGGAAATCGCCAATCCGGTGGGTCCGGACGGCGCCTACCTGCCAGGAACCTATCCGTCGCTGGACGGTATCAACGTCTTCAAAGCTAACGACATCATCGTTGAGCTGCTGCGTGACAGCGGCGCGCTGCTGCACGTTGAAAAAATGCAGCACAGCTATCCGTGCTGCTGGCGCCACAAGTCGCCGATCATCTTCCGCGCCACGCCGCAGTGGTTCGTCAGCATGGATCAGAAAGGCCTGCGCGCGCAGTCGCTGAAAGAGATTAAAGGCGTGCAGTGGATCCCGGACTGGGGCCAGGCGCGTATCGAATCGATGGTTGCCAACCGTCCTGACTGGTGTATTTCTCGTCAGCGTACCTGGGGCGTGCCGATGTCCCTGTTTGTGCATAAAGAGACCCAGGAGCTGCATCCGCGCACCCTGGAGCTGATGGAAGAAGTGGCGAAGCGCGTTGAGGTTGACGGTATTCAGGCGTGGTGGGATCTCGACTCCCGCGACATCCTCGGTGCCGATGCCGACAGCTACGAGAAAGTGCCGGATACCCTCGACGTGTGGTTCGACTCCGGCTCTACCCACTCCTCGGTGGTTGACGTGCGTCCGGAGTTTTCCGGTCACGCCGCCGATATGTATCTGGAAGGTTCCGACCAGCACCGCGGCTGGTTTATGTCCTCGCTGATGATCTCCACGGCGATGAAGGGCAAAGCGCCGTATCGTCAGGTGCTGACCCACGGCTTTACCGTTGATGGCCAGGGCCGCAAGATGTCCAAATCCATCGGCAATACCGTCTCTCCGCAGGACGTGATGAACAAGCTGGGCGCGGATATCCTGCGTCTGTGGGTGGCTTCCACCGACTATACCGGCGAAATGGCGGTCTCCGATGAGATCCTCAAACGCGCCGCCGACAGCTATCGTCGTATCCGTAACACCGCGCGCTTCCTGCTGGCGAACCTTAATGGCTTCGACCCGCTGACCGACATGGTGAAACCGGAAGAGATGGTGGTTCTGGATCGCTGGGCGGTGAGCTGCGCGAAAGCGGCGCAGGAAGATATCCTCAAAGCCTACGAGTCCTACGATTTCCACGAAGTGGTGCAGCGCCTGATGCGCTTCTGCTCCATCGAGATGGGTTCGTTCTACCTCGACATCATCAAAGACCGCCAGTACACCGCGAAAGCGGACAGCGTGGCGCGTCGCAGCTGCCAGACCGCGCTGTTCCACATCGTGGAAGCGCTGGTGCGCTGGATGGCGCCGATCATGTCCTTCACCGCCGACGAAATCTGGGGCTACCTGCCGGGTTCCCGCGAGAAATACGTCTTCACCGGCGAGTGGTATGAAGGCCTGTTTGGCCTGGCTGACGACGAAGCGATGAACGATGGCTTCTGGGACGAACTGCTGAAAGTGCGCGGCGAAGTCAACAAGGTTATCGAGCAGGCTCGTGCAGACAAGCTGGTGGGCGGCTCTCTTGAGGCGGCGGTCACGCTGTATGCGGATAGCGAGCTGGCGGCGAAGCTGAATGCGCTGAGCGATGAATTACGCTTTGTCCTGTTAACCTCCGGGGCGAACGTTGCCGACTATGCGCAGGCGCCGGCTGATGCCTGGCAGAGCGAGCTGCTGAAGGGGCTGAAGGTTGTGCTGAGCAAAGCGGAAGGCGATAAGTGCCCACGCTGCTGGCACTACACCAGCGACGTCGGCAAGGTGGCGGAACACGCGGAAATCTGCGGTCGCTGTGTCAGCAACGTCGCCGGTGACGGCGAACAACGTAAGTTTGCCTGATGAGTAAATCTGTTTGTTCGACCGGGCTACGCTGGCTTTGGGTCGTCGTAGCCGTGCTGATTATCGATCTGGGCAGCAAATTCCTGATCCTCCAGAACTTCGCTCTGGGGGATACGGTAGCGCTGTTCCCATCGCTGAACCTGCACTATGCGCGCAACTACGGCGCGGCCTTTAGCTTCCTCGCCGATAGCGGCGGCTGGCAGCGCTGGTTCTTTGCGGGGATCGCCCTCGGCATCTGCGTGATTCTGACGGTGCTGATGTACCGCTCGAAGGCGACGCAGAAGCTGAATAACATCGCCTACGCGCTGATTATTGGCGGGGCGTTAGGCAACCTGTTTGACCGGCTGTGGCATGGTTTTGTCGTCGATATGATTGATTTCTACGTCGGTGAGTGGCATTTCGCCACCTTCAACCTGGCCGATACCGCCATTTGTATCGGCGCGGCGCTGATTGTGCTGGAGGGCTTTTTGCCCGGCGCTGCGAAGAAAACCGCGTAATCCTTGCCGGGTGGCGTTTACGCCGGCCCGGCCTACATTATAAGCGTACCCCGCCAGCTGTCTTGCCGGCGGGGTACACACAGAACCAACTTAGAGCAAACCTGCATGTCAAACTCTGTACAGAGCAACAGCGGAGTGCTGGTGCACTTCACGCTGAAACTTGATGATGGCTCCACCGCGGAATCTACGCGCAATAACGGCAAGCCGGCGCTGTTCCGTCTCGGCGATGCTTCGCTCTCCGAGGGGCTCGAACAGCACCTTCTGGGGCTGAAGGCGGGGGATAAAACCAACTTCTCCCTTGAGCCTGATGCCGCGTTTGGCGTACCCAGCCCGGACCTGATTCAGTACTTCTCCCGCCGCGAATTTATCGATGCGGGCGAACCGGAAATCGGCGCAATTATGCTCTTTACCGCAATGGATGGCAGCGAAATGCCCGGCGTGATTCGGGAAGTTAACGGCGATTCCATCACCGTTGATTTCAACCATCCGCTGGCCGGGCGCACCGTTCATTTTGATATTGAAGTGCTGGAAGTCGATCCGGCGCTGGAGGAGTAAAATGCAGATCCTGTTGGCTAACCCGCGCGGCTTCTGCGCCGGCGTTGACCGCGCTATCAGCATTGTCGAAAACGCGCTGACGCTGTACGGCGCGCCGATCTATGTTCGTCATGAGGTGGTGCATAACCGCTATGTGGTCGATAGCCTGCGCAAGCGCGGCGCTATTTTTATCGAGCAAATCGGTGAAGTGCCGGACGGCGCGATCCTGATTTTCTCCGCTCACGGCGTCTCGCAGGTGGTACGCAACGAAGCGAAAAACCGCGATCTGACGGTTTTCGATGCCACCTGTCCGCTGGTGACTAAGGTCCATATGGAAGTGGCTCGCGCCAGCCGCCGCGGCGAAGAGTCGATTCTGATCGGTCACGCCGGCCACCCGGAAGTTGAGGGGACGATGGGCCAGTACAGCAACCCGCAGGGGGGCATGTATCTGGTGGAGTCGCCGGACGACGTCTGGACGCTGGAGGTGAAAAACGACGCCAGGCTGTCGTTCATGACCCAGACCACGCTCTCCGTTGATGACACCTCTGACGTCATTGACGCCCTGCGCGAGCGCTTCCCGAAAATTGTCGGGCCGCGTAAAGATGATATTTGCTACGCCACCACCAATCGCCAGGAAGCGGTACGCGCGCTGGCGGAGCAGGCGGACGTGGTGCTGGTGGTGGGGTCGAAGAACTCCTCCAACTCCAACCGTCTGGCCGAACTCGCACAGCGCATGGGGAAAGCGGCGTATCTGATCGATGATGCGACCGATATCCAGGAGCCGTGGGTCAAAGCGGCCAAATGCGTAGGCGTGACCGCCGGCGCATCGGCGCCGGATGTCCTGGTACAGAACGTGATCGCTCGCCTGCAGGAGCTGGGCGGCGGCGAAGCGGTGCCGCTGGAAGGACGCGAAGAGAATATCGTATTTGAAGTTCCCAAAGAGCTGCGGGTCGATGTCCGTGAAGTAGAATAAGTTCTTTGCGCCGTCAGTATGCGAAGATGCCAGACTTAACGTCTGGCATTTTTTTTGGAGAGTTTATGCGCTTACCGATCGTTCTTGATACCGATCCCGGCATTGATGATGCGGCGGCGATCGCCGCCGCGCTGTTCGCGCCCGAGCTGGATCTGCAGCTGATGACCACGGTGGCCGGCAACGTGTCGGTAGAAAAAACCACCCGCAATGCGCTGCAGCTGCTGCATTTCTGGAACGCCGACGTACCGCTGGCCCAGGGAGCCTCAATGCCCCTGCTGCGCCCGCTGCGCGATGCGGCCTCCGTGCACGGTGAGTCGGGGATGGAGGGGTATGAGTTTGTCGAGCATCGCTGCCAGCCGCTGCCGAAACCGGCGTTTCAGGCCATTCGCGATGCGCTGATGCATGCCCCGGAGCCGATGACGCTGGTGGCCATTGGCCCGCTGACCAACATTGCGCTGCTGCTGACGCAGTATCCGGAGTGTCGGTTTAACATTCGTCGTCTGGTCATTATGGGCGGGTCCGCCGGGCGAGGTAACTTCACCCCCAATGCGGAGTTCAACATTGCCATCGATCCGGAAGCCGCGGCCAAAGTGTTTCAGAGCGGGCTGGAGATTGTGATGTGCGGACTGGACGTCACGAATCAGGCCATGCTCGCGCCGGAGTACCTCGCCACGCTGCCGACGCTGAACAGGACCGGGAAAATGCTCCACGCGCTGTTCAGCCACTACCGCAGCGGCAGCATGGAGAGCGGGCTGCGCATGCATGACCTGTGCGCCATCGCCTGGCTGGTTCGCCCCGAGCTGTTTACCCTTAAATCGTGCTTTGTGGCGGTCGAAACGCAGGGGAGCTGGACGGCGGGCACCACGGTCGTTGATATCGAAGGCCGCCTTGGCCAGCCGGCTAACGCCAGCGTGGCGCTGGATCTGGACGTGGCAGGCTTCCAGCGCTGGGTAGCAGAAGTTCTGGCGCTGGCGCCATAGCCGTTTAGCGGCGATAAATTTTCTCGCTGAGATAGTCAATCATGGCCCGCATTCTGGCGGGCATATGCTTATTGCCCGCCCACAGCAGCCAAAGCTGGCCGGAATAGCTGCTGATAAACTCCCACTCAGCCAGCACCTGCACGATCTCCCCGCGCTCCAGCGCTTCGCGGGCGGTAAACAGCGGCAGGCTGCCAATGCCTAAATTCTGCTTCACCGCATCCAGCCGCACGGCGGTGTGGTTGGCGGCGTAGCGTCCTCGGGTCTGAACGGTCTCTGTTTTTCCTTCACGACGAAATTTCCAGCGCGCATCGGCGGGCGTTTCGCCGAGGCTGATGCAGCTATGGGCGCGCAGATCCTGCGGATTTTGCGGCGCGCCGTGCTGCTGTAAATAGTGCGGGGTGGCGCAGATCACGTGGCTGACCGGCATCAGCGGCTTGCCGTGGAGCCCCGGCGAAGGAGAATGGGTGATACGCAGCGCCAGATCGATACCATCATCAATCAGGTCAAGATAGCGATCTTCGAGACGCAGGCAGACATCGACCTGCGGAAAGCGGGTCAGAAACTCCGTCATCAGCGGATGGATAACAAACCGCCCGACGGCCTTCGGCACGCTGAGCGTCAGCTTGCCTTGCGCCACCTGCTGAGTGCTGCCGGCGGCATCCATCGCCAGGCGCGCGGCTTCCAGCATCTCCAGCGCATGGGCGTAAACCGTCTTTCCGGCATCGCTCAGGCGGAGTTTGCGCGTGGAGCGGTGCAGCAGCTTGCTGCCCATCTCCTGTTCAAGGCGCGAGACGCTGCGGCTGACCGCGGAGGGCGTGGTTCCCGAAAGCCGGGCGACCGCGGAAAAGCTGCCCTGCTCGACGATTTGCACGAAGAGGGCTAAATCGGGAAGTAAGCTTAAATTCATTTGTGCCCTCTAAGCAAAGGTGCATTGACGGATGACGGGATTATCTCTGTGCGTATTATCAATATACTGTGCGCAAAGAGAGGAGAACAACCATGACTGAACGTCTTTATTACACCAGCGATGCCACCGAAGGGCGCGCACGGGTGGTGAGCTGCGCGGCGCAGGCCGATGGCCGCTACGCAATCGAGCTGGACCGGACGCTGTTTCATCCGCAGGGCGGCGGGCAGCCGGCGGATCGCGGCTGGATAGCGGATATCGCCGTTGACGGCGTGACGGCGTTTGGCGACAGCATTCTGCACCTTGTCCCGCAGCCGCTGGCCCTGGGCGAGGTGGCGATGCGGATTGATGCCGCAGCGCGGCATCAGCATGCCCGCCTGCACTCCGCAGGCCACCTGATTGGCCTGGCGGGAGAGCAGTGCGGCTGGCAGCCGACGAAAGCCCATCACTGGCCCGGAGAGGGGCGGATTACCTTCACTTCAGGCGCTAACGCGGCCCTGCCGGAGGCCGGCGCTCTGCAGGCAAAGGTTGCCGGCTGGCGGGCGGAAAACCTGCCGCGCCATATCTCCGTGGCCGACGGGCTGCGCAGGGTGGGGTTTGGTTCACTGCCTGCCTATCCCTGCGGCGGTACCCACGTTGCCAGCCTCTCTGAGCTGGGCGAGGTGGTGATAACTCAGGTGAAAATGAAAAAGGGCCAGCTGATCGTGAGCTACATGCTGGCGTGAAGGTACATTTGCGGTGCCGGCTGTGACATCCGCTACAAAGTCATCCGCTCGCCCTTGGGTTAATCGATTAATCTGCTAAGCTGATTGTGCTGTTCTCCTTGGGCCGGAGACAAATATGAATCCTTTCTTTTTCCAGCCACCGCAGGTGGCGTGGGCCAGCGGCCTGTTTTCCGACGGCCCGATGCTGCGCAAGTCGACGCGTATTCAGGATCTGGTCGGCGTTTTTGCCGATGAGCGAACCCGTCTGACGATGGCGGGCGATCTCGTGGTGTACGAAGTCGAAATGCTGGAGACCTCCTCCGCACCGGGCGAGCTCTATACCGGCGTAACCCATCTCCAACCCGGCAAAGTCGGGGATGAATTTTTTATGACCCGCGGGCACTTTCACGCCCGCCGCGAGCAGGGCGAAGTCTACTTCGGCCTGCGCGGCGGCGGCCTGCTGCTGCTGCAAAACGAGCGCCGGGAAACCCGTCTGGAGAAGGTATTCGCCGGCTCGGTGCACGTTATCCCCGGCTATACCGCCCACCGGTTAATTAACACCGGCAGCGATATTCTGTCGGCGCTGGCGGTCTGGCCTTCCGCAGCGGGGCATGACTACGCGGCGTTGGGCAGCGGCTTCAGGCTGCGGGTCGTGGAGGAGAACCAGACGATTCAGGCAAAGGAGGTGCAGAATGGCTGACTCCGCCCGCGCCTGGGGCCTGGATATGACGATTCACCAGAACCCTCCTGGTTTTAGCTACGGCAATGACGTGACCGGGCCGATGCCGGAGATCCGTCGCCTCGATGAGATCCGCGCCTCGCTGCGCGATCCGCACTGTGAAGGGCCGGATGAGGTCTATGCGATCACGATGGACGTGGCGCGCATGCAGGATCGCGATGAGCTGAAAAAGCGCATGCTGCTGTTTGGCGTCGTGACCTACGCCGCCGGAAGGCTGGGGGAAGAGCCGGTGCGCAGCCAGGGCCATATTCATCGTGTCAGCCAGCACAGCGGCTGGTCGCCGCCGGAGCTGTATGAAATCTGGCAGGGGAGGGCGATTATCTATATGCAGGAGCGGGTGGAGGACGACCCGGGCCGCTGCTTTGCGGTGATTGCCGAACCCGGTGATAAGGTGCTGGTGCCGCCGGGGTGGGGGCACGCGACAATTTCCGCCGATCCCGAGGTGCCGCTGACCTTCGGCGCCTGGTGCGATCGGGAGTACGGCTTTGAATATGATGCCGTGCGGGCGCATAAGGGGCTGGCGTGGTACCCGCTGCTGCAGGATAACCACGTTATCTGGCAGCATAATTCACGCTATCTTCCCGGCCGCCTGCAGGCGATTACGCCGCGCCGGTACGTGGAGTTTGGCATCACCTCAGCGCCGATTTATCAGCAATTTATCGACGATCCCGCCCGCCTGCAGTTTATCTCCAGTCCCGACAGGACGGCGGAGCTGTGGCACAACTTTCATCCATAAAAAACCGGGGCACGATGCCCCGGTTCAGATATTGGCGCTACAGGCGGCGACCCCGGCCTGCAAACCGGGGTCGCGTTCGCGGCTAGCCGGCAAACAGACCGCTGGCGACGCCTGCCGCAGCCAGCACCAGCAGCATGACCATCGCCTTCACCGGCGAAACGCCGCGCTTCGCCATTAAATACCAGGTCCCCAGCACCACTACCAGCGGCAGGAGCTGCGGGAATATGCCGTCCAGCATCTGCTGCACGTGGATATTGACGCCATCGCGGGTAATGAACTCCAGCCCGGTTCCCAGCTTCACGTAGCTCGCCGCGACGCCGCCCATCACGAAGACGCCGAGCAGCGACAGGGCCTCGCGCAGGCGGGTGGAGCGGCTGCTGACCAGCATCTCCACCGAGCCGGAGCCCATTTTGTAGCCTTTTAAAAACAGGAACCACGAGCCGGGGATAATAATCGCCAGCCAGGCGACGATATAAAACAGCGGCCCGAGGACGTTGCCGCCCGCCGCCAGCGCCATGCCGATACTCAGCAGAATAGGGATCAGCATTCCCGGGATCATCGAGTCGCCGATCCCGGCGATCGGCCCCATCAGGCCAACCTTCAGGGTGTTGATCGTCTCACCGTCGATGGGCTCGCCATTGGCTTTTTTCTCTTCCAGTCCGAGCACCATCCCGTTAACGATCGCGCCGATCTGCGGCTCGGTATTGTAGAAGGAGGCGTGGCGGCGCAGCATTTCAGTGCGCTGGGCCGCGTCCGGATAGAGCTTTTTCGCCACCGGCAGCATGCTCAGGCAGAAGCCGAACGACTCCAGGCGCTCAAAGCTCATCGACGAGAGGTTGTGCATCATCCACGCCCGCCAGCAGCGGCGAAGATCTTTACGGTTCAGGGTACGTTCTTCCATCAGAATTCATCCTCATCATCGACGGCCGGCTTGCTGCCCGCGGCCTGCTGCGGTTCCGGCTTATAGTTGTAGTGGATCAGCGCCAGCAGCGAGCCCACGATCACCAGCGCGACCATGTTGAGCTTTAAAAAGACGATGCAGACGAACCCGACGAGAAAATAGATCAGCATGGTGTAGTTCTTGATGATCTGTTTAAGCAGAATCGCGATCCCCACCGCCGGCAGAATGCCGCCCAGCACGTTCATCGTCGCGAGCACGATTTTCGGCAGGCTGTCCATAAAGCCGCTGATGTACTGGGCGCCAAAATAGACCGCAATAAAGGTGGGAACAAAACGCAGAATGAAGTTACTGACCTGCGGCCAGATCGCGCTGTTCAGATAAATACCGCGCTCATCGCCGCGCTCCAGCGCCACGTCGGCGCGGTGGTTCCAGAAGGAGTTCAGCACCATCATCGCATTGAACAAAATCGTGCCGGCGATACCGATAGTCGCCGCCAGCGCCACCGCGACTTCCGGTCCTTTACCCGACAAAATACCCAGCGCAATCGCCGGCCAGGCGACGAAGTTGAGGTCGGCGGGCATTGAGCCGCCCGGCGTCACCATGGCGATATACACCGCCTGGACCGCAACGCCTATCACGATCCCGGTCTTCAGGTCGCCTAAAATCAGGCCGACCAGCATGCCGGAGACCAGCGGCCGGGTAATCAGATACCAGCCGCCGGTCAGGCCTAAAAGCCAGGGGCTGCTGAGGGCCCCCAGATAGCAAAGAATGCCAATCAGCGTAGCTTCGATAATCATCATCCGCTCCTTATTTCAGCTTCTGCCGCGCGTCCTGCCAGCTGTAGCAGCTGGCATCCGGCACCAGACGGAATTCAACGTGATGCCCGCGCTGCACCAGCCAGTCAAAGGCGGCGATCTCGGCGGCGTTAACCGACTGATTCGGCCCAATGGTGGTGGTATCGGCGCGGGCGCTCATCGGGCCAACGTTGATTTTACCGTTGGCATTTTTCAGGCTGATCCCCGCCGCTTCCAGGCGCTGTAAGGTGACCGGGGATTTGCCTATCACGAAATAGCGTTTCTCGCTGGCGATGACTTTGGGTAACTTTTCAATGGCCGTGGCGGTGTCGAACAGCCAGACCTTGAGGTCCTGCACGGCGCCTTTCATCACCGATGAGAGGAGCGGGTCGGCCGCGACGGCGTCGTCAATCGCCACGATACCGTCGCAGGGCAGCTCTTTGGCCCAGCGCGTCACGAGCTGCCCATGGATCACCCGGTCGTCAATACGTACAAAAGAGATACTCATAAGCGTTTTCCTCTAAAAATCATCTGGCTGAACGGCTAAAACCGGGGAGGCTTTAATCAGGGTTGGTACGGTTAACGCCAGCAGCCGTTCGGCAGCGGCGTGGACATCCGTCAGGTGGCGAATCTCTTCACACTGCAGCAGCATCGGGAAATTCACCCCCGCCAGTACGGCGACGGGGGGCGTTGTCTGCGCAGAGAAAGCGTGCAGGCAGGCGACGTTCCACGGCGTTCCGCTTTGCATATCGCACAGCACCAGTACGCCGTCGGCCTGCTGCCCGGCGCCGTCCAGCGCGCGGGCAAAATCCTGCTTAAAGCCTTCGATGCCCGCCTGCTCGTCGAGGGTGACGGTTGAGATATACGGCAGCTCGCCGTAAACCATCCGCCCGCTGGCCAGCAGGGCGTCAGCCAGCGGGCCGTGAGTGGCAACAATAACGTTAATCATGACCTTATCCTCTTACCCAGGCTTTGATGGTGGCTATCTGCTGTCCGCTGCCTTGACCCGCCGGCGAAATACGGTACTCCCCGACGGCGGCCGGAATGATAAAGGTCTCGGCGTAGTGCACGGTGAAGGGGGCAAAGGCGCCGCTCGGGCTGTCGACCACGGCTTCTGCTCCCTCTACCAGGTTCAGAACGTTAACCCCGCCGTGGGTATGGTGCGTGACCGGCGCGCGGAACCAGTGGCGGCGGGTTTCGATAAACTCGCGCTCGTGCATTCCCGTCCGCTCCTCCCGCCAGCCTTCACCTTCGGCAATGGGCTCAATGCGGTTAACCAGGTTGTCGTTGACCCACTGCGTATCGCGCTGCCAGTCAATAACCTGTTCGCCGTGCTGCAGATGCACCGGGCGAGGCAATCCGTCTAAACCTAAACGCCCCCAGTCCCAGAGCTTGAAGGTGAAAATATACGGCGTCGCGCTGATTTCGAGCACCATTGTGCCGCGTCCTGAACAGTGCACCGTACCGGCAGGGATAAGAAAGTGATCGTGCTTACGCGCCGGGATTTGGTTAACGAAGCGCCGATCGTCGAAGGCCTTTTCGCCGCGGCCGGCGGCCTGCAGATCGGCAAGCATTTCCTGCGGTTTGATCCCCGTCTGAGTCCCCAGGTAGACGACGGCTTCCGGCTCCGCCTCGAGGATGTAGTAGCTCTCATCCTGGGTGTAGTGCATACCAAACTGCTGCTGGATATATTCGGTTATCGGATGAACCTGGAAACTCAGGTTTTGCCCGCCGATGGTGTCGAGAAAATCAAACCGGATCGGGAACTCGGCGCCGAAGCGGGCGTGTACCTTTTCACCCAGCAGCGCGCGTGGGTGCAGCAGCACCAGGTCCTGGGAGGGGATCTCGATCCGTACGTCACCAAAACGCAGTAACAGGCTGTTTTCCTCGGGCACGCAATCAAAACACCACGCGTAGTTGGCGGCCGTAGGATCGAGATCGAATCGTTGCTTCATCCACTGCCCGCCCCAGACGCCGGGATCGAAGAAAGGGGCGACGCGGAACGGCTGGGTGGTGGTCTGCTGTAGCCCGGCGCGCAGCGCTTCGCCGCTGACCAGAGCCGGGGCATTTTTTACCGTGGTATCAAGCAAAAAATCGGCGCGTTTGAGCAGCGGCACCTTATGCCGATCGAAGACGCGCCATTCAATGAAAAAGGCGCGCTTGTAGCGGCGGAGGATATCTTCATCCTGATTATCCGCCCCCCAGTTCCCCAGGCCGCTATGGCGCATGCGCTGCTGGATCTCCCAGCGCGGCATGTCGGCGTACACCAGCAGATCGCCGGGATGAACCAGCGCCGCGCCGGGCCCATAGATGACCACGACGCCCTCGCTGACGGCCGCGATCTGCTGGCGCAGGCTATTCAGCTTTTCGGGGGCAAAAAATTCGTCAAGATGGTGACAGGAAAGCACGCCGAACACGCGGTCGTCGGTAAGATTGCGCGCCAGCAGGGCGTGGATTGCCTGCTCGTCGCGGCGAGCGGACTCTACGTTAAGCGTCAGCGCGCCGCCGAGCCCCGGCAGCAGATGCTGTTCCAGCTCTTCCAGCCGCACGCCCGGATAGCAATCGACAACCAGCACGGTTCTCGCGGCCGCCGACGTCCTGGCGCTAAGCGCGGTACGGATGGACTCCCAGCCCTGCCAGGCGTGGTCGTCATAGCCCCGAATCGCAACCTCAGGGTATTTGTTATAGGTCGTTTGCATTTTCACTCTCCATATTGGCTAAATGAAGATTAATCGATTAACCTTGTTTTGGCAGTGTGGTTAACGCGATTAACCCGCCATAATCGACAAGTCAGGGGGCGAAATGGCCTTTAATGTGAAGGCAGTCACAGGGAAAAATACAAAATACAGGTTATTCGATTAACCTGTGGCGAATAAACGGGAGGGGTGATGACGACAGTGACGCTGGCGCAGGTGGCGGAAAGAGCAGGGGTATCGACGGCGACCGTTTCGATGGTGCTGCGTAACCGGGGGCGGATTTCACAGGCCACGCGCGAAAGGGTACTCAAGGCGCTGGATGACGCGGGTTATGTCTACAACCAGACCGCCGCCAATCTACGCAACCGCAGCAGTAATCAGGTCGGGCTGCTGCTGCACGATATTACTAACCCCTTTTATGGCGAGATGACGGCGGGCCTGAGCCATGAAATGGAGCGGCACGATCTGCTGCTGTTTCTGGCTAACAGCGAAGAGTCGGGGGAACGCCAGCAAAAATTTGTCGATTCGCTGATGCGTAATAACGCCTGCGGCATGGTGCTGTGCGCCGCGCGGGAGACGCCGACCTCATTTTTTGAAGCCCTGAAACGGCGCAATATTCCGGCCATTATGGTGGTTCGCCCGCTCAACGATCCGGATTTTGATTTCGTCGGCACCGACAACTTCCTTGGCACCCAGATGGCGACGCGGCATTTGCTAAAAATGGGCCACCAGAATATTGCCTTTATCGGCGGTAGCCCGAGTTCAGGCACCCGGGCGCAGCGCATTGGCGGCTTTACCAGCACGCTGCTGGAAAGCGGGATCTCGCCCAATCCGCAGTGGATTGTTACCGCGCAGGCCAGCCAGATTGAGGGTGCGAAGGTGGCGGAGGATCTGCTGTCCCGCTATCCGGAGATTACGGCGGCGGTCTGCTATCAGGATATCGTGGCGCTGGGGGTGATGCAGGCTCTGCGCAAAACGGGCCGTGAACCGGGGCGGGATTTCGCGCTGGTGGGCTTCGATGATATTACCGAAGCGGCGCTGGTACAGCCGGCGCTGACCACCGTATCGGTGGCGGCGAAAGAGATCGGCCGTAAAGCGGGGGAGCTGTTGTATAGCCGTATTCAGGGTAATGATGAGCCGCCGAAACGGATTATCCTGCCGCCGGCGCTGGTCATCCGTGAATCATGCGGATTTCGCCGGGAAGAGTCAGCGATATCAGGCCGTTAGCGGCGTGTTTCGCGCGCTATCTGCTGGCGAAGCGGCGCTTTAGCGCGACGATATCTCTCCTTCGTACGATGACAAACATATAGTTTTTACTGATATCGACCGCGGTTTGTCATAAATTTCTAATTATCGGCGTTTTTGAGTAGCGGCCCATCGATGGGCTGGTTACTCTGAAAACAATTTACGTAAAGTTAACAAAAGAGAATAGCTATGCATGATGCACAAATCCGCGTGGCCATCGCGGGCGCGGGCGGCCGGATGGGACGCCAGTTAATTCAGGCGGTACAGCAGATGGACGGCGTGGCGCTTGGCGCGGCGCTGGAGCGCGATGGCTCCTCCCTGATCGGCAGCGACGCCGGCGAACTGGCGGGCGCAGGCAACATGGGCGTCACGGTGCAAAGCAGCCTGACGGCGGTCAAAGATGATTTTGATGTGCTGATCGATTTCACCCGCCCGGAAGGGACGCTGACCCACCTCGCATTCTGCCGCGAGCACGGTAAAGGGATGGTGATCGGCACCACCGGTTTTGATGACGCGGGGAAACAGGCCATTCGCGATGCGGCGCAGGAGATTGCTATCGTCTTTGCGGCCAATTTCAGCGTCGGCGTCAACGTACTGCTCAAGCTGCTGGAAAAGGCGGCGAAGGTGATGGGCGACTACACTGATATTGAAATTATTGAAGCGCACCATCGGCATAAAGTGGATGCCCCGTCGGGGACCGCGCTGGCGATGGGCGAGGCGATTGCCGGTGCGCTGAACAAAGATCTGAAAGATTGCGCGGTCTACAGTCGTGAAGGCTACACCGGCGAACGCGTTCCGGGAACGATCGGCTTTGCCACGGTGCGCGCGGGGGATATCGTCGGCGAACATACGGCGATGTTCGCCGATATTGGCGAACGTATTGAGATCAGCCATAAGGCATCAAGCCGGATGACCTTTGCCAACGGCGCGGTTCGCTCGGCATTATGGATGAAAGGCAAGAAAAGCGGTCTCTTTGATATGCGTGACGTCCTTGAACTGAACTCTTTATAAGGTTTATTACCCATCGTGATGTGGTTATGGCATTCAATAAGTAATTGATTGCAGAGGGCAATGTTTTATTGCCCTTTTTATTTTTTACGGATTTTTCTGTCTTTTTGATTAAGATCGCTATAATCTGCGATTATCCTGCCTTTAACTGTTACTTTTATGTGAATTTTGACCATCTGGTCTACTTTTTCATGTTGATGGGCAATGTTTTACAATCCAGACGCTGCGCAAGCGTTTTCTAAGGCTAGTTTGTTGATCTTTTTAGCCGCTAAAGCAGCGCTAATGAGCCAGTGGCGTAAAATGATATTAAAAATATGCGCTTTAAGTTGACTTTTCCCCGACATCTCTCCAGAATGCCGCCGTTTGCCAGAAATCCATAGGTAAGCAAATTTGCATTGATTCATGCTACGCGAATGCATTAATATGCAAATAAAGTGAGTGAATATTCTCTGGAGGGTGTTTTGATTAAGTCAGCGCTATTGGTTCTGGAAGACGGAACCCAGTTTCACGGTCGGGCCATCGGGGCAACGGGCACGGCGGTTGGGGAAGTCGTTTTCAATACTTCAATGACCGGTTATCAAGAAATCCTCACTGATCCTTCCTATTCTCGCCAAATTGTCACCCTTACTTATCCCCATATCGGTAATGTCGGCACCAACGCCGCCGACGAAGAGTCTTCCCAGGTGCATGCTCAGGGTCTGGTTATTCGCGACCTGCCGCTGATTGCCAGCAACTTCCGTAATACCGAAGACCTCTCTTCTTACCTCAAGCGCCATAACATCGTGGCGATTGCCGATATCGATACCCGTAAGCTGACCCGCCTGCTGCGTGAAAAAGGCGCGCAGAACGGCTGCATCATCGTTGGCGATAGCCTCGACGCGCAGCTGGCGCTGGAAAAGGCAAAAGCATTCCCAGGCCTCAACGGGATGGACCTGGCGAAGGAAGTCACCACCTCAGAAACCTACAGCTGGACGCAGGGGAGCTGGACTCTGGAGGGCGACCTGCCGGAAGCGAAGGCGGAAAGCGAGCTGCCGTTCCACGTGGTGGCCTACGATTTCGGCGCTAAGCGCAACATCCTGCGCATGCTGGTGGATCGTGGCTGCCGCCTGACGGTCGTGCCGGCAAAAACCTCTGCAGAAGAGGTTCTGAAACTGAATCCAGACGGCATCTTCCTCTCCAACGGCCCAGGCGACCCGGCGCCGTGCGACTATGCGATTGAGGCAATTGAGAAATTCCTCACCACCGATATTCCGGTATTCGGCATCTGCCTCGGCCATCAGCTGCTGGCGCTGGCGAGCGGAGCGAAGACCGTTAAGATGAAGTTCGGCCACCACGGCGGCAACCACCCGGTTAAAGATATTGATAATAACGTGGTGATGATTACCGCGCAGAACCACGGTTTTGCGGTAGACGAAGCCTCCATGCCGGCTAACCTGCGGGTGACCCACAAGTCCCTGTTCGACGGTACGCTGCAGGGCATTCACCGCACCGATAAGCCGGCCTTCAGCTTCCAGGGACACCCGGAGGCGAGCCCAGGCCCGCACGATGCCGCGCCGTTGTTCGACCATTTCATCGAGTTAATTGAGCAGTACCGCCAGTCCGCGAAATAATCAGGAGAAAAAAGCCATGCCAAAACGTACAGATATAAAAAGCATCCTGATTCTTGGCGCTGGCCCGATCGTTATCGGCCAGGCTTGTGAATTTGACTACTCTGGCGCCCAGGCCTGTAAAGCCCTGCGCGAAGAGGGTTACCGCGTCATTCTGGTGAACTCTAACCCAGCCACCATCATGACCGACCCGGAAATGGCCGATGCCACCTATATTGAGCCGATCCACTGGGAAGTGGTACGCAAAATCATCGAAAAAGAGCGTCCGGATGCGGTACTGCCGACCATGGGCGGCCAGACGGCGCTGAACTGCGCGCTGGAGCTGGAACGTCAGGGCGTGCTGGAAGAGTTTGGCGTCACCATGATTGGCGCCACCGCCGACGCGATTGATAAAGCGGAAGACCGTCGTCGCTTCGACGTGGCGATGAAGAAAATTGGCCTCGACACCGCACGTTCCGGTATCGCGCACACGATGGAAGAAGCGCTGGCGGTTGCCGCTGACGTGGGCTATCCGTGCATCATCCGTCCCTCCTTCACCATGGGCGGAACCGGCGGCGGTATTGCCTATAACCGCGAAGAGTTTGAAGAAATTTGTACCCGCGGCTTGGATCTCTCTCCGACCAACGAACTGCTGATCGATGAATCGCTGATCGGCTGGAAAGAGTACGAGATGGAAGTGGTGCGCGATAAGAACGACAACTGCATCATCGTCTGCTCCATCGAAAACTTCGACGCGATGGGCATCCATACCGGTGACTCCATCACCGTGGCCCCGGCGCAAACCCTGACCGATAAAGAGTACCAGGTGATGCGTAACGCCTCGATGGCGGTGCTGCGCGAAATCGGCGTTGAAACCGGCGGTTCCAACGTCCAGTTCTCGGTGAACCCGAAAGACGGTCGCCTGATTGTTATCGAAATGAACCCGCGCGTATCACGCTCTTCGGCGCTGGCTTCGAAAGCGACCGGCTTCCCGATTGCCAAAGTGGCGGCGAAGCTGGCGGTGGGCTACACCCTTGACGAGCTGATGAACGACATTACCGGCGGCCGTACCCCGGCATCGTTCGAACCCTCTATCGACTACGTCGTCACCAAGATCCCGCGCTTCAACTTCGAGAAGTTCGTCGGCGCTAACGACCGCCTGACCACGCAGATGAAATCGGTCGGCGAAGTGATGGCGATTGGCCGCACCCAGCAGGAGTCGCTGCAGAAAGCGCTGCGCGGCCTGGAAGTGGGCGCAACCGGCTTTGACCCTAAAGTGAGCCTCGACGACCCGGAAGCGCTGACCAAAATTCGCCGCGAGCTGAAAGACGCCGGCGCCGAGCGTATCTGGTACATCGCCGACGCCTTCCGCGCGGGCCTGTCCGTTGACGGCGTCTTCAACCTGACCAACATCGATCGCTGGTTCCTGGTGCAGATTGAAGAGCTGGTGCGCCTGGAAGAGAAAGTGGAGGAGGCCGGCATCAACGGCCTTGACGCTGACTTCCTGCGGATGCTTAAGCGTAAAGGCTTTGCCGACGCGCGTCTGGCTAAGCTGGCGGGCGTTCGCGAGGCGGAAATCCGCAAGCTGCGCGACCAGTACAACCTGCACCCGGTCTACAAGCGCGTGGATACCTGCGCGGCGGAGTTCGCAACGGATACCGCCTACATGTACTCAACCTATGAAGACGAGTGTGAAGCGAACCCGTCGGTTGACCGCGATAAAATTATGGTGCTTGGCGGCGGCCCGAACCGTATCGGTCAGGGTATCGAATTCGATTACTGCTGCGTGCACGCCTCGCTGGCGCTGCGCGAAGATGGTTACGAAACCATTATGGTTAACTGTAACCCGGAAACCGTGTCCACCGACTACGACACCTCCGACCGCCTGTACTTTGAGCCGGTCACCCTCGAAGACGTGCTGGAAATCGTGCGTATCGAGAAGCCGAAGGGCGTTATCGTTCAGTACGGCGGCCAGACTCCGCTGAAGCTGGCGCGCGCGCTGGAAGCGGCCGGCGTGCCGGTTATCGGCACCAGCCCGGACGCGATTGACCGTGCGGAAGACCGCGAGCGTTTCCAGCAGGCGGTTGACCGTCTGAAGCTGAAACAGCCGGCGAACGCCACCGTGACCGCGATTGAGATGGCCGTTGAGAAGGCCAAAGAGATTGGCTACCCGCTGGTGGTGCGTCCGTCCTACGTTCTCGGCGGTCGGGCGATGGAAATCGTCTACGACGAGGTTGACCTGCGTCGCTACTTCCAGACCGCGGTAAGCGTCTCTAACGACGCGCCGGTGCTGCTGGACCGTTTCCTTGACGATGCGGTAGAAGTCGACGTTGACGCTATCTGCGACGGCGAGATGGTGCTGATTGGCGGCATTATGGAGCACATCGAGCAGGCCGGCGTTCACTCCGGCGACTCCGCGTGCTCTCTGCCAGCCTACACCCTGAGCCAGGACATTCAGAACGTGATGCGCGAGCAGGTGCAGAAGCTGGCCTTCGAGCTGCAGGTACGCGGGTTGATGAACGTGCAGTTCGCGGTCAAAAACAACGAAGTGTATTTGATTGAAGTGAACCCGCGCGCCGCGCGTACCGTACCGTTTGTCTCCAAAGCCACCGGCGTTCCGCTGGCTAAAGTGGCGGCACGCGTCATGGCCGGCCAAACGCTGGCGCAGCAGGGCGTGACCAAAGAGATTATCCCGCCGTATTACTCGGTAAAAGAAGTGGTGCTGCCGTTCAACAAGTTCCCGGGCGTTGACCCGCTGTTAGGGCCTGAAATGCGCTCTACCGGGGAAGTGATGGGCGTCGGCCGCACCTTTGCGGAAGCCTTCGCCAAGGCGCAGCTGGGCAGCAGCTCGACGATGAAAAAACATGGCCGCGCGCTGCTCTCCGTGCGTGAAGGCGACAAAGAGCGCGTGGTGGACCTCGCGGCTAAGCTGCTGAAGTTCGGCTTCGAGCTGGATGCCACCCACGGTACCGCGATTGTTCTCGGCGAAGCCGGTATCAATCCGCGCCTGGTGAACAAGGTGCATGAAGGTCGTCCGCATATTCAGGACCGTATCAAGAATGGCGAATACACCTACATCATCAACACCACCGAAGGCCGCCAGGCGATTGAAGACTCCAAGCTGATTCGCCGCAGCGCCCTGCAGTACAAGGTGCATTACGACACTACCCTGAACGGCGGCTTCGCCACGGCTATGGCGCTGAACGCCAACGCTATGGAGAAGGTGACCTCGGTTCAGGAAATGCACGCGCAAATCAAAAAATAAGCCGTTCCGGCGCTGCCGGCTGCGGAACCAAACGGGCTGACGTTATCGTCGGCCCGTTTTTTTATGTTGGTCATCTTCGGAGAGTTCTGCTTTTAACTTCCCCCCTGCTCGGGCTAACTATAATTAGCACGATAACAATACTCATTGACGAAAAAACAGGAGGATACAATGCGGAACAAAATTCTGGTGGCATCCGCGCTGGCAGCGACGGCAGTGTTGTTTGTGGCGGGGTGCTCATCAAATCAGTCGCTGAAAACCACCGATGGCAGAACCATCGTGACGGACGGCAAGCCGCAGGTGGATAGCGATACCGGCATGGTCTCTTACAAAAATGCCGCAACCGGCCGCACCGAGCAGATCAATCGCGATCAGGTGAAATCGATGGACGAGCTGGATAACTAATCGTTATCCAGGGCCCCGCGAGGGTGAATGCGGGGCCGGTTATCGTTACCGGTTTTACAGCAGGGCGTGATCTATTTTGACGATAATTTTACGCAGCGGCGCGCCGGCATCCGTGGCGCCCATCGGCCGATGAAGCTCGCCGGGAAACAGAATCGCCAGCTCCTCAGGATGTAAGTGAATCAGCGTTTCGCTGCTAATTTCTGTGCAAAAGCCAATATCATGGGCGTCCTTAAACGGCCCGTCCGCGGTGATTGTCAGCCCTTTATTTCCGGCGCCAATAATCTCAGTCCCTGCCAGCACGATATGAATATCAATGTACTGACGATGGTACTCCGGACGCTGTTCCGCCAGCGGGCGCGTCTGGCCTTCGACCACGGTGAAAAACAGGTTATCGCCATCGACCGTATATTTCCCCGGCGGCAGCGAGTGCGGGTCCTGCTGGACGACAGCCTGCAGCGCCTGACGAATAACCGACGGATAGAACGTATTTTTTGCCGCAGCGGTTAAGGTATCAATAATCATGCCGGCATTCCCTGTAGTGATTGATGCTCTAGTAAATGTAATGACTGCGCCACGATGCTGGCGACGTCGGGGGCAATATCAACGGCTAAAATATCGCTCTCGCTGGCGTCCGGCGTCTCCAGCGCGGCAAACTGGCTGCGCAGCAGCGCCTCCGGCATAAAATGCCCCTTACGCTGCTGCATCCGCTGCAGAATGCATTCGTACTCGCCGGTCAGCCACAGAAAGCGCAGATTGCCGCTGCCCTCGCGCAGCCGATCGCGGTAGCGCTTCTTCAGCGCCGAGCACACCAGCACGCCCGACTCATTCTTCTGCTCAAGGCTAAAAATCACGTCCGCAATCCGTTCCAGCCACGGTCCGCGATCTTCGTCATTGAGCGGCTGGCTGGCGGCCATTTTGACGATGTTCTGCCGTGGATGAAGATCGTCTCCATCGATAAATTTCGCGCCGAGCGCCTGGGCTAACGCCTGGCCGACGGTGGTCTTTCCGGTGCCTGAGACACCCATCAAAATAATGCATTGCCCTGCCATAATGCGCTCCTTACTTAGACAGCAACCAGCATGCCGCCGTCGACGAACAGCAGATGACCGTTGACGAAATCAGAGGCTTTAGACGACAGGAACACCGCTGCGCCAACCAGCTCCTGCGGATCGCCCCAGCGGGCGGCCGGCGTGCGCTTGCACAGCCAGTCGGTGAAGGCTTTATCATCAACCAGCGCCTGGGTCATGGCGGTTTTAAAGTAGCCCGGCGCGATGCCGTTGACCTGGATGTTATAGCGGGCCAGCTCGACGCACATGCCGCGGGTCAGCATTTTTACCGCGCCTTTGGCGGCGGCGTACGGCGTAATGGTGTCGCGGCCAAGCTCGCTCTGCATTGAACAGATATTGACGATTTTTCCGCGCTGGCGAGCGACCATTCGTTTCGCCACGGCCTGGGAGACGAGGAATACCGCGGTTTGGTTCACGGAAATAACATCGTTCCATTCCTGTACCGGAAATTCGGTAAACGGATGGCGACGCTGAATGCCCGCATTATTAAATAATACGTCGATGGCACCAATTTCCTCTTCGATGTGACTAATTGCCTGCTCGACGGAATCAGCATCGGTAACATTAAATACCGCCGCATGAGCGATGGCGCCTTCGTCACGTAATTTCATGACCGCATCATCTGCACGGCTGGCAGAAATATCGTTGATAATAATTTCTGCGCCATATTGTGCAAGGCCCTGCGCCATGACAAAACCAATACCTTGCCCGGCGCCAGTAATTAAAATGCGTTTGCCTTGTAAGCTGAAAAGATCTTTCATCTTGATATCCTGATTAACGGCTGAATATAAATGACGGTGTGCGCTTTTATTCCTGATCCACAAAAAGGTGAAGCGGAAGAACCTGTGCTCTATCTCACGGATTTTTGCCGGGTAAAACCGTGATGGAGATCACTCAAAACGGTGTTACGAAAAGGGGTTACATTAAACGTGAAGCCGGGCGTAAATTACCGTTACTCAAGGGGTTAACGATAGTGAGGTTCGATTCTCTTTTTGTTCATCGGCAGGCATAATAACCTGATGCAGTGGACGTATTTGACGGGCAGGTAGATGAAAGCACAACGCATAACGCTCAATGATATTGCAGCGCTGGCTGGCGTAACCAAAATGACCGTCAGCCGCTATTTACGTACGCCGGATAAAGTCAAACCGGAGACGGCAGAGCGCATCGCCAGCGTGATTGCGGAAATTGGCTATGAGCCCGATCCCGATAATCCGGCGATGATCGGCGTCGTCGTGCCGCGCATTGGCGTACTGATCCCCTCCTTTCATAACCAAATCTTTGCCGACCTGCTGGCCGGTATCGAATCGGTTACCGCCGCCCACGGCTATCAGACGCTGGTGGTGAACTATGATTATGACCGCCAGCGCGAAGAGGAGCAGATTGCCGCCGTGCTGGCCTTTAATGTCAAAGGCCTGCTGCTGACCGAATCTGCCCACACCCTGCGGGCCGATAAGTACCTCAATGCGGCGAAAATCCCCGTCGCGGAGGTGATGGGGCTGGCGGAGAATCCGGGGCGTATCAACGTGGGCTTTGACAACTTCAAAGCCGGTTTCGATATGACCAATATGCTGCTGGCGAGCGGTAAACGGCAGATCGTCTATTTTGGCGCGATGTCCGACGTGCGCGACGAGCAGCGCTACGCCGGCTACTGCCAGGCGATGGAAAATGCCGGGCTGGCGGTGGGACGTATCGCGCCGAACAAGGTGTCGTCGGTATCGATCGGTACCGGGATGATGACCCTGGCGCGCCAGATGTATGCCCGCATGGACGGCATTCTGTGCACCAATGACGATCTGGCGGTTGGCGTGTTACAGGAGTGCCTGGCATCTGGTATCAGCGTGCCTGAAGAGCTGGCTATAGCCGGTTTTCATGGCCTGGAAATCGGCCAGATTATCTCGCCGCGCCTGGCGAGCGTCCTGACGCCACGCTTTGAAATGGGCAAGGTTGCAACAGAGATATTAATTAAAAAAATCAAAGGACTGCCAACCATTGAAAAGGTCGATCTGCACTATCGCCTGTCGATGGGGGAAACCATATAGCGCCGCTGGCGTGACGATAGCGCCGTGTTAGCAGAAGGTTAAGGTACGATCCGCCCCAGGCCCGCAATCCGCGGGTTTTGTCTTATCGATCACGGACGGTGTAACAGCTATTTTTAACACGATTCAGCGTGATGCAGATCGCAAAACGCCGCGACAAAAAACCGTTTGATAGTGGCTACAGTCGTTATGAAACTTCAAACAGGTGATCCGATGAATAGTGCTATTACCCGAGCCGTCCTTTTAGTGGCCCCCGTTATTGAGACCTTACAGGAGCAGCTGGCCGCCGAATTCCCGCTATTGCGCCTGTACGAGCAGGACGATCCGATCGCCTTTTTGCGCGAGCAGGGAGAGAACGTTGCGGCCGTCGTGACCCGTGGAGACGTCGGCGTGCAGAACAGCGTGCTGGAGCTGCTGCCGCACGCTGGCCTGATCGCTATCTTCGGCGTCGGTACTGATGCGGTGGATTTAGAGTATGCCCGCTCCCGGCAGATCGCCGTCTCCATCACTTCCGGCGTGTTGACCAACGATGTCGCTGACCTGGCGATGGGGCTGCTGCTGGCCGGTTCGCGCCAGCTGTGTCAGGGCGACCGCTTTGTGCGGGAAGGCCGCTGGCTGAACGGCGGCCTGCCGCTGGCAACTCAGGTCAGCGGCAAGCGCATCGGCCTGCTGGGGATGGGCAATATTGGCCAGGCCATCGCCCGCCGCGCCCGTGGCTTTGATATGCAGGTGCTCTATACCGACCGTAAGCAGGTGGCCGGGCTCGATTATCAGTGGTGCGCCGATCTGCATACCCTGGCCCATGAAAGCGATTTTTTGGTGATTGCCGCCTCCGGCGGTGAAGCCAACCGCGGGCTGATCGATGCTTCCGTCTTTAACGTGATGCCAAAACAGGCGTGGCTTATCAACATCGCCCGCGGGTCGCTGGTCGACGAAAAGGCTCTGATTCAGGCGTTACAAAACGGTGTTATCGCCGGGGCCGCTCTCGACGTCTTTGAAGACGAACCGCGGGTTCCCGCCGAGATGATTGCGCTCGATAATGTGGTCCTGCAACCGCACGTTGCCAGCGCAACCCATGAAACCCGACAGAAAATGAGTGATGTGGTGTTTGCTAACGTCGCCGCTTATTTTTCCGGGAACCCGCTGCCCAACGCTATTAATTAATTACCGCTCTTATTTCTGTACCCAGCGCCAATGAGAACCTGGTGGGACAGGTTCTTAAATTACAACGATAACCTCTGCATAGAGAGTGCGAAATATGAATGATAAAATTCCCGGCACCCGCTGGCTGCGTATTATTACGCCGGTGCTGATCGCCTGTATTATTTCGTTTATGGATCGGGTTAATATTAGTTTTGCTTTACCCGGTGGCATGGAAGAGGATTTAGGTATTACCAGCCAGATGGCTGGTGTTGCCAGCGGTATATTTTTTATTGGCTATTTATTTCTGCAAATCCCCGGTGGGCGGATTGCGGTAAACGGCAGCGGAAAACGTTTTATTGCCTGGTCGCTGGTAGCCTGGGCGATAGTATCGGTGGCGACCGGCTTTGTGACCCACGAATATCAGCTGCTGGTTCTGCGCTTTATTCTCGGCGTTTCCGAAGGTGGGATGCTGCCGGTGGTCCTGACGATGGTCAGCAACTGGTTCCCGGAAAAAGAGCTGGGCCGGGCCAACGCCTTTGTCATGATGTTTGCCCCGCTGGGCGGCATGCTGACCGCCCCGGTCTCCGGTGCCATTATCGCCGCGCTCGACTGGCGCTGGCTGTTTATTATCGAAGGGCTGCTGTCGCTGGTGGTGCTGGCGGTGTGGTGGTACATGATTAGCGACCGCCCGGAAGAGGCCCGCTGGCTGCCGGAGAAGGAGCGCAACTATCTGGTCACCACCCTCGCCGCGGAGCGGGCGGCCAAACTGGCGGAAGATGCGGTGAGCAACGCGCCGGTAAAAGATGTCTTCCGCAATTCCGGGCTGATGAAGCTGGTGATCCTCAACTTCTTTTACCAGACCGGCGATTACGGCTATACCCTGTGGCTGCCGACCATTCTTAAAGGACTGACCGGCGGCAACATGGCAAGCGTTGGCCTGCTGGCGGTGCTGCCGTTCGTCGCTACCCTCGCCGGGATCTACGTAATTTCATTATTTAGCGATCGCAGCGGCAAGCGTCGGCTGTGGGTCCGCTTCTCGCTCTACAGCTTTGCCGCCGCGCTGGTAGCGTCGGTGGTGCTGCGCGAACACGTGGTGGCGGCCTATATTGCGCTGGTGATTTGCGGCTTCTTCCTGAAATCGGCAACCAGTCCGTTCTGGTCGATGCCGGGGCGGATTGCCTCAGCGGAAGTGGCCGGCAGCGCGCGCGGGGTGATTAACGGCCTCGGGAATCTCGGCGGTTTCTGCGGCCCCTATCTGGTAGGCGTGATGATCTATCTGTACGGACAAAACGTGGCGGTCTGCGCGCTTGCCGGATCGTTAATCATTGCCGGAACCATGACCTTCCTGCTGCCGAAACGCTGCGACCTTGCGGGCAGCGAGCCCGATGTCAGCGTCAGCAAGCAGCCGCGGAACGCGTAGGATAAGGCGACATAAATCACAGTTATCATTGTAAGCGCTTCGATTAACTGACTACACTCTTGCTGATTACAACAAGAGTTAACGCAGGCTAATCAATGATTCTGATAATTTATGCCCATCCCTATCCGCATCACTCGCATGCGAATAAGCGGATGCTTGAGCAGGCAGGGACGCTGGATGGCGTAGAGATACGCTCCCTTTATCAACTTTACCCCGATTTTAATATCGACGTCGCCGCCGAACAGGCGGCGCTGGCCCGCGCGGATCTGGTTATCTGGCAGCATCCCTTACAGTGGTACAGCGTTCCGCCTCTGCTGAAGCTGTGGCTGGACAAGGTGCTGTCGCACGGCTGGGCCTACGGCCATAACGGCATCGCCCTGCACGGTAAATCGCTGATGTGGGCGGTCACCACCGGCGGCGGCGAAAGCCACTTCGATATTGGCTCCTTCCCCGGTTTTGACGTGCTGGCCCAGCCGCTGCAGGCTACCGGACTGTACTGCGGGATGAAGTGGCTGCCGCCGTTTGCGATGCACTGCACCTTTATCTGCGACGACGAAACCCTCCAGGCGCAGGCGCGCCGCTATCGACAACGCTTAATCGAATGGCAGGAGGCGCACAATGGATAGCCATACGCTGATACAGGCGCTGATCTATCTCGGGTCCGCCGCGCTGATCGTACCGATTGCCGTCCGCCTTGGCCTCGGCTCGGTGCTGGGGTATTTGATCGCCGGCTGTATTATCGGTCCGTGGGGGCTGAAGCTGGTGACCGACGCCGGGACGATCCTCCACTTCGCCGAAATCGGCGTGGTGCTGATGCTGTTCGTGATCGGCCTTGAGCTCGACCCGCAGCGCCTGTGGAAGCTGCGGGCCTCGGTATTTGGCGGCGGTGCGCTGCAGATGGTGGCCTGCGGGGCGCTGATTGGCCTGTTCTGCATGCTGCTGGGAATGCGCTGGCAGGTGGCTGAGCTTATCGGCATGACGCTGGCGCTGTCGTCTACGGCGATCGCGATGCAGGCCATGAATGAACGCAACCTGACGGTTTCGCAAATGGGGCGTAGCGCCTTTGCGGTGCTGCTGTTTCAGGATATCGCGGCCATCCCGCTGGTGGCGATGATCCCGCTGCTGGCCAGCAGCGGCGGCTCCACCACGCTGTGGGCGTTTGCCCTGTCGGCGCTGAAGGTGGCGGGCGCGCTGGCGCTGGTAGTGGTGCTCGGTCGCTACCTGACCCGGCCGGTGCTGCGCTTCGTTGCCCGCTCCGGCCTGCGGGAGGTGTTCAGCGCCGTGGCCCTGTTCCTGGTCTTTGGTTTTGGGCTGCTGCTGGAAGAAGTCGGGCTATCGATGGCGATGGGCGCCTTCCTTGCCGGGGTGCTGTTGGCCAGCTCGGAGTACCGCCACGCGCTGGAAAGCGATATTGAACCGTTCAAGGGGCTGCTGCTGGGGCTGTTCTTTATTGGCGTCGGGATGTCGGTGGATTTTGGCACCCTGGTGACTCATCCGCTGCGCATTTTGATTCTGCTGGCCGGGTTCCTGGTCATCAAAGGCGTCATGCTGTGGCTGATTGCGAAACCACTCGGCGTACCGCGCGCCCAGCGCCGCTGGTTTGCGGTGCTGTTGGGGCAGGGGAGCGAGTTTGCCTTTGTGGTATTCGGCGCCGCGCAAATGGCCGAGGTGCTGGATAGCGAGTGGGCCAGGGCGCTGACCCTGGCGGTGGCGCTGTCGATGGCGGCGACGCCGATCCTGCTGGTGCTGCTGACCCGGCTGGAAAAATCATCCTCCGGACAGGCGCGCGAGGCCGATGAGATTGATGAAGAGCAGCCGCGGGTGATTGTCGCCGGTTTTGGCCGCTACGGGCAGATCGCCGGCCGCGTGCTGCTCTCCGGCGGGGTGAAGATGGTCATCCTCGACCACGATCCTGACCACGTTGAGGCGCTGCGTAAATTTGATATGAAGGTGTTCTACGGCGACGCGACGCGGGCCGATCTGCTGGAGTCGGCGGGAGCGGGAAAAGCGGAAGTGCTGATAAACGCTATCGACGATCCGCAGGCCAGCCTGCAGCTGGTTGAGCTGGCGAAAGAGCACTTCCCGCATCTGCAAATTATCTCGCGGGCCCGCGATATCGATCACTATATTCAGCTGCGCCAGGCCGGGGTCGAGGCGCCCGAGCGTGAAACCTTTGAAGCGGCGCTGAAGTCCGGGCGCATGGCGCTGGAGGCGCTGGGCCTGGGCGCCTATGAGGCGCGCGAGCGCGCCGATCTGTTCCGCCGTTTCAATATCAAAATGGTGGAAGAGATGGTGGAGATGGCGGAAAACGACCCGGCTTCCCGCGTGGCGGTCTTTAAGCGCACCAGCGATATGCTGACCGGCATCATCAACGAAGACCGCACCCATCTGTCGCTGGTCCAGCGCCACGGCTGGCAGGGTACGGAAGAGGGCAGGCATACGGGGGATATTGCCGACGAGCCGGAGAATAAGCCTTCAGCTTAAGGCATCGCGCGCCGTTCTCATCTGGCGGCTCACGAGGCTGACGTGGGCTCGCCAGCAAATCCGAAAATTTTCGTATTCTTTACTCTCCGTCCAGTCGACGAAGTATTATGCTTTCCGTATAGTGGCGGCAATTTTTTGTATTTGGGAAATATTCAATGATCAGTCTGATTGCGGCGTTAGCGGTGGATCGCGTCATTGGTATGGAAAACGCCATGCCATGGAACCTGCCTGCCGATCTCGCCTGGTTTAAACGTAATACGTTAAACAAGCCGGTGATTATGGGGCGTCTGACCTGGGAATCTATTGGTCGTCCGCTGCCTGGACGTAAAAATATCGTGATCAGCAGCCAGCCCGGGAGTGACGATCGCGTGCAGTGGGTTAAATCGGTTGATGAAGCGATTGCCGCCTGCGGCGACGTTGAAGAGATGATGGTGATCGGCGGCGGCCGCGTGTACGAGCAGTTCCTGCCGAAAGCCCATAAGCTCTATTTGACGCATATTGATGCTGAAGTGGAAGGCGACACCCACTTCCCGGATTACGATCCGGACCAGTGGGAGTCGGTATTCAGCGAATTCCACGACGCCGATGCGCAGAACTCGCATAGCTACTGCTTCGAAGTTCTGGAACGCCGCTAAGCTTCCGGGAACAGGGCTTCTCAGATAACCCGGATAACGCGCAGCTATCCGGGATCTTTCTCAGGAGGCGACCGCCTCACCTTCATGCAGATCCTTCTGCCGGTTCGACGGCTGGGTAAAGTACGCCTTGTCTTCCCAGCGCAGGCAGGTGAGATCTCCCCCCCAGCAGCAGCCGGTATCCAGGGCATAAATGCCTTCAGGCGTTCCGCGTCCCTCCAGCGAAGCCCAGTGGCCAAAAGCAATGCTGTACTCGTTCGCCACCGGACCGGGGATGGTAAACCACGGCTTCAGGGGCGCCGGGGCGTCCTCCGGCGCTTCTTTGGCATACATATCCAGCTGCCCGTTCGGGAAGCAGTAGCGCATGCGGGTAAAGGCGTTGGAGATAAAGCGCAGTCGCGCAAGGCCGCTCAGCTCGCTGCTCCAGTTGTTGGGCATGTCGCCATACATGGCGTCGAGGAAGAACGGATAGGAGTCGCTGGAGAGCACCGCTTCAACATCGCGCGCGCACTGCTGCGCCGTTGGCAGATCCCACTGCGGCGTGATGCCGGCATGGGCCATCACCAGCTTTTTCTCTTCATCAATCTGCATCAGCGGCTGGCGACGCAGCCAGTTGAGAAGCTCATCGGCATCCGGCGCTTCCAGCAGTGACTTCAGGCGATCTTTTGGCTTGTTGCGGCTAATGCCGGCGAAGACGGCCAGCAGATGGAGATCGTGATTGCCAAGGACAATACGCACGCTATCGCCAAGGGATTTTACGTAGCGTAAAACCTCCAGCGAGCCCGGGCCGCGGGCGACTAAATCACCGGTAAGCCATAGCGTATCGCTGCCAGGGGTAAACGCAACCTGCTTTAATAATGCGATCAGTTCATCGTAGCAACCGTGAACGTCGCCAATAAGGTATGTAGACATGGTTTTAGTGAATGAGCGTTGGTACTGCGAGACGGAAAACAGGGATGTCGACGGAGAACGGCGCACCGTTCACGTCGATCATGGCGTAATGTCCCTGCATGGTGCCCAGCGGCGTTTCAATAACCGCGCCGCTGGTGTATTGAAACTCCCCGCCAGCGGGAATATGCGGCTGCTCGCCGACAACCCCTTCACCCTGAACCTCAGTCTCACGACCGTGACCGTTGGTGATAAGCCAGTAGCGGCCAAGAAGCTGAACCTGACTCCGCCCCAGATTGCGGATGGTGACGGTATAAGCGAAGACGTAACGATCGTTTTCCGGAGAAGACTGCGATTCGATATAGACGCTCTGTACCTGTACACAAACTCGGGGCGAATTGATCATGGTTAGCTCTCCTTGGTGGGCGAGTTTTCAGTTAACCAGTTAGCTAGCTGACAATACTGCGCCACGGAAATATTCTCTGCGCGTTTCGCCGGGTCGATGCCCAGCTCGGTCAGCACTTCAACGCTGAACAGATTGCCGAGGCTATTGCGAATCGTTTTCCGGCGCTGGTTGAACGCTTCGGTGGTGATTCGGCTCAGTACGCGAACCTCTTTGACCGGATGCGGCAGCGTGCGATAGGGCACCAGGCGAACCACGGCGGAATCGACTTTAGGCGGCGGCGTAAAGGCGGTCGGCGGGACTTCAAGCACCGGAATGATCTGGCAGTAATATTGCGCCATCACGCTCAGTCGACCATACGCCTTACTGTTCGGACCGGCAACCAGGCGATTGACGACCTCTTTTTGCAGCATAAAGTGCATGTCGGCAATGGCATCAGTATAGCTGAACAGATGGAACATCAGCGGCGTGGAGATGTTGTAAGGCAGGTTGCCGAACACGCGTAGCGGCTGACCCATGTTCTGCGACAGCTCGCCGAAGTTCATGGCCATGGCATCCTGCTGATAAATGGTCAGCTTTGGCCCTAAGAACGGGTGCGTTTTCAGGCGGGCGGCCAGGTCGCGGTCCAGCTCGATAACGGTGAGCTCGTCCAGACGTTCACCAACCGGTTCGGTCAGCGCTGCCAGGCCCGGGCCGATTTCGACAATCGCCTGACCTTTCTGTGGGTTAATGGCTGAGACAATACTGTCGATCACGAATCGATCGTTGAGAAAGTTTTGCCCGAAGCGTTTACGGGCTAAGTGGCCCTGATGGACTCGATTATTCATTGCGTATTAACAATCATTTTAATGGCGAGATTAAGCGCCGTGATAAAACTGCCGACATCCGCTTTCCCCTGGCCCGCCAGTTCTAGCGCGGTACCGTGGTCAACGGAGGTTCGAATAAAAGGTAAACCGAGCGTAATGTTCACGCCACGGCCGAAGCCCTGGTATTTTAGCACGGGAAGGCCCTGATCGTGGTACATCGCGAGCACCGCGTCGGCATGGTCGAGATATTTGGGCTGAAAAAGGGTATCAGCAGGCAGCGGCCCGCTGAGATTCATCCCCCGAGCGCGCATCTCTTCCAGCACCGGAATGATGGTATCGATCTCTTCCGTACCCATATGGCCGCCTTCTCCCGCGTGCGGGTTCAGACCGCACACCAGCACATGCGGGTGGGCAATACCAAACTTGTGCCGCAGATCGTGGTCAAGGATGGTGATGACTTCACGCAGCAGGTCGGGGGTAATGGCGTCACTGATCGCTTTCAGCGGCAGATGGGTGGTCGCCAGCGCGACGCGAAGCTCTTCCGTGGCCAGCATCATCACCACTTTACTGGCCTGCGAGCGCTCTTCGAAGAATTCGGTATGCCCGGTGAAGGCGATCCCGGCGTCGTTGATATTGCCTTTATGGACCGGCCCGGTGATTAATGCCGCAAACTCGCCGTTCAGGCAGCCGTCGCAGGCGCGCGCCAGGGTTTCCACCACGTAGCTGCCGTTGCGCACGTCCAGCACGCCGGGCGTTACCGGGGCGTTTAGCGTGACGGGAAGCAGGGTCAGGGTGCCGGCGCGCTGCGGGGCGGCGGGGCGGGACGGATCGTAGGGCTGAAGCAATAAAGGAAGACCGAGCCGTTGGGCTCGGTCAGATAACAGTGCGCCATCGGCGCAAACCACCAGCTCAACCGGCCAGTCTCTCTGCGCAAGCTGCGCGACGAGGTCAGGGCCAATCCCGGCAGGTTCCCCGGGAGTGATGACAACACGATTCATACGCTTCATCCTTCAGGCTATTTCCTGGTTGGCTACGCCGTTAGCGGTTCATCCATGAGCTTCGCCCGTTTTGGGCCGTCGCAGGCAACGTTACGGTCAGCGGCATCGCCCCGGCGGCTCATCGGTCAGCCTGGGGGCGCTATGCGCTTGCCGCCCGATACGCGTGGAACGGCTGGCGTATCGGGCGGTAAATTAGTTACTCAGAACTTTGACGTAAGCGCTGGCGCGCTGTTCCTGCATCCAGGTCGCCGCTTCTTCCGAGAACTTACGGTTCATCAGCATCCGGTAGGCGCGATCTTTCTGCGCCGCGTCGGTTCTGTCAACCTGGCGGGTGTCCAGCAGCTCAATCAGGTGCCAGCCGAAGGAGGAGTGCACCGGAGCGCTGGTCTGGCCTTTACTCATGTGCATCAGCGCATCGCGGAACGCCGGATCGAAGATATCGGTGGTTGCCCAACCTAAATCGCCGCCCTGGTTAGCTGAGCCGGGATCTTCAGAAAACTCTTTCGCTGCTTTAGCGAAGGTGGTTTTTCCGCTCTTAATGTCGGCTGCAATCTGCTCCAGCTTGGCCTTAGCCTGGGCATCGTTCATGATTGGCGACGACTTCAGCAGAATGTGGCGGGCGTGGACTTCGGTAACGGAGATATTCTTGCTTTCGCCGCGCATATCGTTGATTTTCAGGATATGGAAGCCAACGCCAGAACGGATCGGGCCGACGATGTCGCCTTTCTTCGCGGTACTCAGCGCCTGGGCGAAGATCCCCGGCAGCTCCTGAATACGACCCCAGCCCATCTGGCCGCCTTTCAGCGCCTGCTGGTCGGCAGAGTAGCTGATAGCCAGCTTGCCGAAGTCGGCACCGCTGCGGGCCTGCTCAACGATAGCGTTCGCCTGATCCTGCGCGGCGGCAACCTGGTCGGAGGTTGGGTTTTCCGGCAGCGGAATCAGGATGTGGCTCAGGTTTAGCTCGGTGCTGGCATCGTTCTGATCGCCAATCTGTTTCGCCAGAGATTCAACTTCCTGCGGCAGCACGGTAATGCGACGGCGCACTTCGTTATTACGCACTTCTGAAATCAGCATCTCTTTGCGGATCTGATTGCGGTAGGTGGCGTAGTTCAGACCATCATAGGCCAGACGGCTACGCATCTGATCCATGCTCATATTGTTCTGCTTCGCGATGTTGGCAATCGCCTGATCGACCTGGTCGTCAGAGATTTTCACGCCCATCTTCTGGCCCATCTGCAAAACAATCTGGTCCATAATCAGTCTTTCGAGGATCTGATGACGTAGGGTGGCATCATCCGGCAGCTGCTGACCGGCCTGGCCGGCGTTAAGCTTAACCGATTGCATCAGGCCATTGACGTCGCTTTCAAGAACAACGCCATTATTGACGACAGCCGCTACTTTATCGACAACCTGTGGGGCAGCGAAACTGGTATTCGCGATCATGGCGATACCGAGAAGCAGCGTTTTCCAGTTCTTCATACTTTTTCCATTTCAATTAACCGCAAATGCGGATTACGTTTTAAACCAGCCACATCACAGGGAGTTCTGGTACGGTAGAATGTTCGAACGCAGCATCTGCTGGGTGCCGAGACCGTAGTTGGAGCTCAGGCCGCGTAGCTCAATGTTGATGCCAAAGGTATTGTCGTATTTGCTCTCGCCGTTGCCGTTGTTATCCCAGCCGTTGATCTTGCGTTCATAGCCGAGGCGAATAGCGTAGCAGCAGGAGTTATACTGGACCCCTAACATCTGGTTGGCGCTCTTTTTGGTATTGGTATCAAAGTAGTATGCGCCGACAACGGACCAGCGATCGACAACCGGCCAGCTGGCGGTCATACCCACCTGAGAAATACCGTTTTTGTACTGCTCAGCGGTTGAATACGAAGGCAGCGTTGCCTGAATGTATTCCGGGCTGGCATAACGATAGTTAAGTTGGATTAAGCGGTTTTCGTCGCGACGGTATTCAACGGTGCCGTTACCGGTTGCGACGTTATCCAGACGCGTATCGTACTGAATTCCCCCGCGTAAACCCCAGTCATCGGCGATGCGCCAGTAAGTATCTCCGGCCCATACCAGTGAACCCCTTGTGTCGTTATTCTCCCAGTTGATGTTGTCATCACCGGTACGTGACTCGGTGAAATAATAGATTTGACCAACGGAAATATTAAAACGTTCAACGGCGGCTGCATCATATACGCGAGACGTGACGCCGGTGGTAACCTGGTTTGCGGATGCAATACGGTCCAGGCCGCTGTAGGAGCGGTCGCGGAACAGGCCGCTGTAGTCCGATTGCAGCAGGGTGGAGTCGTAAGAACCGATATGGCTCTGGTCGCGATACGGGATGTACAGATACTGCACGCGCGGTTCCAGAGTCTGGGTAAAGCTCTCCTGCATATCGCGCTCGAAGACCATTTTGCCGTCGATTTTGAACTGCGGCATCACGCGGTTAACGGACTCTTTGTAGTCCGCATTGTTAGCCGCGTTGTAGTCGTCGAGGTTGCTCTGCTGGTAGTGGGTCGCCAGCAGCTTGGTTTCGGTATTGATGCTGCCCCAGCCGTTAGACAGCGGCAGATTGATCGTCGGCTCGAAGTGGACGCGGGTCGCTTCCGGCATGTTGCCGTTGGTATTGACGAAGTGCACCGCCTGTCCGTACAGATGGGTATCAAACGGACCGACATCGTTCTGGTAGTAGTTAACGTCCAGCTGCGGCTGAGCGGCATAGGAGTTGCTCGAATCGCGGTTAAAGACCTGGAACTGTTTGGTCGACACGGTGGCGTCGAAGTTCTGGTTTACGTAGCCGGCGCTGAATTTCTGCGTGGCGTAACCGTCGGTACTGGAACCGTATTTAGAGCTGAAATCGTTAAAGTAGTCCGGATCGCTGACCTTGGTATAGTCGGCGTTAAGGCGCCATACCTGGTCGATGACCCCGGAGTGGTTCCAGTAGAACAGCCAGCGGCGGCTGTTGCTGTCGCTGGAGTGATCGTCCTGGTAGATCTTATCGGACGGCAGGTAGTCAAACTCGAACAGCCCCGCGCCGGCTTTGGTCAGATAGCGGAATTCGTTTTCCCACATCACGCCGCCGCGCTTGCTCATATAGTGCGGCGTCAGGGTGGCGTCGAAGTTAGGTGCGATATTCCAGTAGTAAGGAAGAGAGAACTCCACGCCATTTTTCGTGCTGTATTTGGCGTTAGGGATCAGGAAGCCGGAACGACGCTTATCGCCTACCGGCAGCTGCAGGTAAGGACTGTAGAAAATAGGCACTGAGCCGAGCTTAAAGCGCGCGTTCCAGATTTCCGCAACCTGCTCTTCGCGGTCGTGAATAACTTCGCTTCCGACGACGCTCCAGGTGTCAGAACCCGGCAGACAGGAGGTAAAGCTGCCGTTTTCCAGAATGGTGTAGCGGTTTTCACCGCGCTGTTTCATCAGATCGGCCTTGCCGCGGCCCTGACGGCCGACCATCTGGTAATCACCTTCCCAGATATTGGTATCTTTGGTGTTCAGGTTTGACCAGCCTTTCGGGCCTTTCAGGATGACCTGATTATCGTCATAGTGAACGTTGCCCAGCGCATCGACCGTGCGCACGGGTTGAGGCTGGCCCGCTGCCTGCTGCTGATGAAGCTGAACCTCATCCGCCTGAAGACGGCTATTCCCCTGATTAATATCGACGTTACCGGTGAATGTGGCATTATCCGGATAGTTGCCCTTCGCATGATCGGCATCGATCGTCACCGGCAGCTCGTTAGTTTTACCTTCAACGAGGGGACGATTATAGCTTGGGACGCCAAGCATACACTGCGTGGCGAGATCGGCGGCGATGCCCTGTTGGCTATACAAGGCGCTGGCGATCATGGTGGCCAGGAGGCTGGGAATACGTTTTTTCATACGTTGTATTTGTTGTTCCGTCATCTTGTGGCAGCGGCTTGCAAACGGTCAGAGCCTAACGTACTCATCTTCATCGCGCTAGTGTTAATCCTGCCCGTTTCAATCCCGAGCGTTAGGCACCGTGTAGAATGACGAGTATGATAAAGCAAATTATAGGCTATGTCCCACAATTGACCGAAGCGTCAGTGCTTTGTAACGTGCGGTCATATATAGCTTAACTGGCGGCATAAAGATTGGGGAGTCTATGCAGTATTTGGGAAAAATAATTGGGGTTGCGGTTGCGCTGATGATGGGCGCGGGTTTCTGGGGCGTGGTGCTGGGCTTACTGGTCGGTCATATATTCGATCGCGCGCGCCGTCGGCGGATTAACGTTTTTGCTAACCAGCAGGAGCGGCAGTCGCTGTTCTTTTCCACCACCTTTGAGGTGATGGGCCATCTGACCAAATCCAAAGGTCGCGTTACCGAAGCCGATATTCATGTCGCCAGCATCCTGATGGATCGCATGAATTTGCATGGCGAGTCGCGTACGGCGGCACAGCAGGCCTTTCGCGTAGGGAAATCAGATGATTATCCGCTGCGCGAGAAAATGCGTCAGCTGCGCAGCGTCTGTTTCGGCCGCTTTGATTTGATTCGGATGTTTCTGGAAATTCAGCTGCAGACGGCCTTCGCCGACGGCGAATTGCACCCTAATGAACGCGAGGTTCTGTTCGTCATTGCCGACGAGCTGGGGATCTCCCGCGCCCAGTTTGAACAGTTCCTGCGGATGATGCAGGGCGGAGCTCAGTTCGGCGGCGGTTCGCAGCAGCACTCCGGGAACCAGGGCCGCGGCCAGGCCGGCTGGCAGCAGGCGCAGCGCGGACCGACCCTTGAGGACGCCTGCAACGTGCTGGGCGTGAAGCCGACCGATGACGCGGCGACCGTCAAGCGCGCCTACCGCAAGCTGATGAGCGAGCACCATCCGGATAAGCTGGTGGCGAAGGGCCTGCCGCCGGAAATGATGGAGATGGCGAAGCAGAAGGCTCAGGATATTCAGAAGGCCTGGGAGCTGGTCAAAGAGCAGCGCGGTTTCTGATTTGCCGGCCTCTCCCGCCGGGGTGAGGCATCAGGACGGGCTCCTGGCGCGGCGGTACATCCGCCGCGGATGGCCAATTTTACCGTACAGCATTTCCACTTCCAGAAAGCCCGTTTCCACGCAGTGCTCCAGATAGCGGCGGGCGGTCGTTTTACTCAGGCCGGCGTCGTTCACCACCTCATCGACCGAAAAGCAGTGTTCTTCCCGCCCGGTAAACAGGTTCTGCACCAGCGCCAGCGTTTTTTCCTCAATCCCTTTACTGCCGCTATCGGCGCGATAGTTTTTCGCCTGCAGCTGATATAGCGAATCAACGTTTTGCTGATCGACAATCTTCCACTCCCGCTGCTGGTCGTAAAACTGAACGAAGCGCTCGAGAGACTGGCTCAACCGTTTCCAGGAGACCGGCTTAAGGATGTAGTCGAAGGCCCCGTTGCGAATGGCCAGGCTGCAGGTTTCCATATCGCTGGCGGCGGTAATAAAAATAACCGAACAGTTGGCGCTCGCCAGCAGCGGGTCGGTGATCAGCGTCACCCCCTTTCCGTCGGGTAAATAGTTGTCGAGCAGCACCAGCTGCGGCGGGCTGGCGTTGAGCATCTGCCGCGCCTGGGTGAGCGAGGCGGCCATTCCCGCCAGCCGCATGCGCGGGTGTTTTTGAATCAGCTCGGCGTGCAGCCGCGCCAGCTCGCTCTCATCTTCGACGATCAGCACATCGACCAGGTCATGATGCATAGTTTGCCCCTTGTGGCGGGTGGGCCGGACCGTCGGCGGGAATAAATAGCGTAAAGATGGCCCCGCGCGGCGAGTTATCGGCGACCTCGATGGTGCCGCCAGCCTGAGTGACATAATGTTCAATAAGATACAGTCCGATGCCGTGATCGCCACGGGTTTTAGTGGTGACGCCGCGTTCAAAGATTCGATCGCGGATCTCCGGGCGAATACCGACGCCGCGATCGGCCACTTCAATCATCAGCTCCCGGGCGTTGAGCTGGATCAGCACTTCAACCGGCTCGTGCGGCAATTCGGCGCGCTGGGTGGCCTCAATGGCGTTATCCAGCAGATTGCCGATGATAGAGATAAGCTCCGATTCGATTAATGACGGCAGCGGGCGGTCGATGTGGCAGGCGGGATCGAAGCTCAGCTCGACGCCTTTCTCGCTCGCCCGGGCGGCCTTGCCCAGCAGCAGGCCGCAGAGCGTCGGCGAGCTAAAGCGGGATGAAATAAAGTCCAGCAGCTCCTGGGCATGCTCCGACTGCGCCTGAATATAGCGAATGGCCTCGTCGTAGTGGCCCATATGCAGCAGGCCGGAAAGCGTGGTCATGCGGTTGAGCTGCTCATGGCGCATGATGCGCAGGTTATCCACATAGCGTTTCACCTGGCTGAGCTGGGCGCTAAGCGAGTTGATTTCATCGCGATCGCGGAAGGTGATCACCCAGCCCTGCAGCGAATTCTCCAGCATGATGCGCACCCGGCTGGCAAGTACGGTGAGCTGGTTGAAGCGGCATAGCTCATCGTGAGTGTCGCTTTCCAGCATCTCGCCGCTGGCGAAAAACGGCTGCGGAACGATGACGCTATCAATGGACTGCCCGCGCAGCCGGTACGCGGGCTGGCTAAGGCCGAGCAGGCTGCGGGCCGCGCGGTTAATGACCTTGATGCGGCGGGTATGATCGATAACGATGACCCCTTCATAAATCGATTCCATCATCGCCTTTTGCTGGCGCACCAGCAGGCCGATTTCCCGCGGCTCCAGGGAGAAGATCTGCTTTTTGATGCTGCGGGTGAAGTACCAGGAGAAGATAAATAGCGCAACCAGCAGCAGCACGGCGGCGACGAAGATATTGATGACTTTTTGCAGCGTGATGCTGTCGAGGTAGCTGGTCAGATAGCCGACGGAAACGATGCCCACCACCTGGCCCGCCTCGTTACGCACCGGCGCCTTGCTGCGCAGCGAAATCCCGAGCCCGCCTTTGCGGATAGTGGTAATGGTTTGCCCTTCCAGCACCGCCTGATTATCGCCGCCAACCAGCCGGGTACCGACCCATTCCGGGTGCACGGAGTGGAACAGATGCACGCCCCGCGCGTCGCCAACAACGATAAAGCTGGCGTCGCTGCGGGCGGCTATTTCCTGCATAAAGGTTTTGATCGCCTGCGGGTCCTTGCGGGCAACCTGCTGACGTAAATTGGGCATCAGGGCGATCTCTTCGGCCTGTATTTTGGCGCGGGTGCTCATCTCCTGATAAAGCTGATGGCTGGCATCGAAATAGTAATAAACGCCCAGCAGGGCAAACAGGATCGAGAAAAACGCCACCAGGGAAATAAACAGCTTAAATTGAAAGGAAACTTTCATAGGCCTTGTACGGAGTCTCAGTAAGGCGGGTAAGAAACGAGCGGCCGCTTACGCCGGGGTCAGGGAACAGGATCGATCCGCGAAGCCTATTTATAAATGATCTATAGCGCTTGCGACAAAAAACCATAAAAACCACGCTAATAAATCAGAGATATATCACGCCGGGAATAGAAACCATAAAAACCATAGTGCCCATTAAAACTTCATTTTTAATCTGGCGATCCTCACATTAAGTCGGCTTATTCCCCCCTAGTCTGAAGATGAATAATAACTAAAGGGCTAAACCTATGAGCACCACAGACAATGCATTCTCTGCGACCCTCGACCCCATCGACACCCCAAAGGCCACGCTGAAACAGCGCTGGTGGCACGTTATGGATAACCGAAAAGTCGGGATTATCCCGCTGCCTCTGTTCCTGCTGGCCGGCGGCTTAATTGCCCTTGACTGTCTGGGCGGCAAGCTGCCGAGCGACATTGTGGTGATGGTGGCGACGCTGGCGTTTTTTGGCTTTGCCTGCGGCGAGTTTGGCAAGCGCCTGCCGGTGCTCGGCAAGCTCGGCGCGGCGGCGATCTGTGCGACCTTTATTCCCTCGGCGCTGGTCCATTACGGCCTGCTGCCGGACGTGGTGGTTGAATCCACCACCAAATTCTACAAGTCGACCAATATTCTCTATCTCTACATCTGCTGCATTATCGTCGGCAGCATAATGAGCATGAACCGCACCACGCTGATTCAGGGATTCCTGCGCATTTTCTTTCCGATGGTGTGCGGTGAAATTGTCGGCATGCTGGTCGGCGTTGGCGTCGGGACGGCATTAGGCCTGGAGCCGTTCCAGGTATTTTTCTTTATCGTCCTGCCGATTATGGCCGGCGGCGTAGGGGAAGGGGCGATACCGCTGTCGATTGGCTATGCCGCGCTGCTGCATATGGATCAGGGCGTCGCGTTAGGCCGCGTTCTGCCGATGGTTATGCTGGGCAGCCTGACGGCGATTGTCATCTCCGGCAGCCTGAACCAGCTGGGCAAGCGCTTCCCGCATCTGACTGGCGAAGGCCAGCTGATGCCGAACCGCAGCAATGAAACGCATCGTGAAACCGCCGGTGACGAAAGCTTCGGCGGCAAAACGGACGTGGCGACGCTGGCGTCCGGGGCGCTGCTGGCGGTGCTGCTGTATATGCTGGGGATGCTGGGCCAAAAGATGATTGGCCTGCCGGCGCCGGTGGGGATGCTGTTCCTGGCGGTGCTGCTGAAGCTGGCTAACGGCGTATCGCCGCGCCTGCAGGAGGGCTCTCAGGTGGTGTATAAGTTCTTCCGCACGGCGGTGACCTATCCGATTTTGTTCGCCGTTGGCGTCGCCATTACGCCGTGGCAGGAGCTGGTTAACGCCTTTACTATCACTAATCTGCTGGTGATTATCAGCACCGTCTCCGCGCTGGTGGCGACCGGGTTCTTTGTCGGTAAAAAAATTGGCATGCATCCGATCGATGTGGCGATCGTCTCCTGCTGCCAGAGCGGCCAGGGAGGAACCGGCGATGTGGCGATTCTGACCTCCGGCAACCGAATGAACCTGATGCCGTTCGCCCAAATCGCCACCCGCATCGGTGGAGCGATCAATGTCTCTCTGGGCCTGCTGTTTCTGAGTCACTTTATGGCGTGATTTAGTTCTGTGCTAACAGGAAAAACTGCTATTTCCCTCCACAGGACGAAGAAAATTTCTTTGTCCTGTATCCTAAATTCTGTTCATTTAGCGATACAATCAGCAGCGAAATCCGTTATCGCGACGGCAGCCCTGCCGCCGTTATTTTATTCAGTGAAGGAGAGGAATTAATGTCCGTGGATACTCCCGCCCGTGCGGGCGCCAGCGTAGAAACCCAGCTGGCGGTGAAAGCGCAGCGTGAAGCTCGTCAGAGCGAGTTGTTAACCCATTATCAGCAGCCGGTTATTTCGCTCACCCTGGTGACGCCGGGCGCGGAGAAAGACAGCATCCGCTATCGCAATATGATGGGCGTGGCGCTGCAGGCTTTCGATCAGTTGCTGTGGAAACACCGCTGGCAAACGCTGGACCGCCAGGTGCAGTGGCTGCCAACCGGGCCGGAAGCGCTGTGGTGCGTTGAGCACTCTGCCAGTGAAATTAACGCGCTTTGCACGGAGCTGACGCAATCCCATCCGCTGGGGCGTTTATGGAATATCGAAGTGATTTGCCCGGCGGACGGCCTGCAGAGCCGCCCGTCTGCTGCCGAGAGCAACGATCGCCACCCGCAGCAGTCGGCCGCTCACGTAGAGCAGATGATTGACGCCTGGTTTGCCCGCGACTAACGGATGATAGCGTGAGGAACCCCGCTCTCGCCGCGCTTAGCGGAGGGGCGGGGTAGCCCGGGTAAGGCGCTTACGCCATAGCCCGGGGAATCAGCGGTCAGAAGTCGACCGGCGCGCGGAAGGTCATTGCGTTGCCGAAAGCGGGATGGGTGATGGTCAGCATCTCCGCGTGCAGCAGCAGGCGCGGGGCCATAGCCAGCGCTTCCGGTGTCGCATAAAAGCGGTCGCCGAGAATCGGGTGGCCGAGGGCCAGCATATGCACGCGCAGCTGGTGCGAACGCCCGGTAATCGGCTTCAGGCGCACGCGGGCGCTGTTATCATCCGCGTACTCCAGCACCTCATACTCGGTTTGCGCCGCCTTGCCGGTTTCGTAGCACACCTTCTGCTTTGGCCGGTTCGGCCAGTCGCAAATCAGCGGCAAATCCACCAGGCCTTCTGCTTTCTGCGGGTGACCCCACACGCGGGCGACGTACTGCTTCTTCGGCTCACGCTCGCGAAACTGACGCTTCAGCTCGCGCTCTGCCGCTTTGGTCAGCGCCACCACAATCACGCCGCTGGTGGCCATATCCAGCCGGTGAACCGACTCGGCCTGCGGAAAGTCGCGCTGCACGCGCGTCATCACGCTGTCTTTATGATCCTCCAGCCGCCCCGGCACGGACAACAGGCCGCTCGGCTTGTTGACCACCATAATGTGCTCATCCTGATAGAGGATAACCAGCCAGGGGGCCTGCGGCGGATTGTAGTTTTCCATCGCCATATTCGCGTTCCGTTACTGGTGAGTGACGACGATTAAACGCAGCGCATCAAGACGCCAGCCGGCCTGGGCCAGCGCATCCATCACCTGCTGACGGTTGCTCTCAATTGCCGACAGTTCGTCATCGCGGATGTTCGGGTTAACCGCTTTAAGGGCTTCCAGACGCGACAGCTCCGCCGACAGCTTGTCGTTAGCCTCATCGCGCGCCGCTGCGATCAGCGCCTGAGCGGCCTTCGCGACCTGGGCTTCGCCGAGCTGCAGGATCGCGTGAACGTCCTGCTGTACCGCGTTGACCAGCTTGCTGCCGGTATGGCGGTTAACGGCGCTCAGCTGGCGGTTGAAGCTCTCGAACTCCACCTGGCCGGCGAGGTTGTTGCCGTTCTTATCCAGCAGCATGCGTACCGGCGTGGCCGGCAGGAAGCGATTAAGCTGCAGCTGCTTCGGCGCCTGCGCTTCGACGACGTAAATCAGCTCGAGCAGCAGCGTCCCGACCGGCAGCGCCTTGTTCTTCAGCAGCGAGATAGTGCTGCTGCCGGTATCGCCGGAAAGGATCAGGTCCAGGCCGTTGATAATCAGCGGATGCTCCCAGGTGACGAACTGCGCGTCTTCGCGGGAGAGCGCGACGTCGCGCTCAAAGGTGATGGTGCAGCCGTCTTCCGGCAGGCCCGGGAAGTCCGGAACCAGCATATGATCGGACGGAGTCAGCACAATCAGGTTCTCGCCGCGATCGTCCTGGTTGATACCGACGATATCAAACAGGTTCATGGCAAAGGCGATCAGGCTGGTATCGTCATCCTGTTCTTCAATGCTTTCGGCGAGCGCCTGCGCCCCTTCGCCGCCGTTGGAGTGAATCTCCAGCAGGCGGTCGCGGCCCTGCTCCAGCTGCGCTTTCAGCGCGTCGTGCTGCTGGCGGCAGGATTTAATCAGCGCGTCGAAGCCGTCGGTCGTCTCCGGCGCGGCAAGATAGTTAATCAGCTCGTCATGGACGCTATCGTAAACGGTACGGCCGGTCGGGCAGGTGTGCTCGAAGGCATCAAGGCCTTCGTGATACCAGCGGACCAGCACCGACTGGGCGGTTTTTTCCAGATACGGTACGTGGATCTGAATATCGTGCGCCTGGCCGATACGGTCCAGACGGCCAATACGCTGCTCCAGCAGGTCCGGGTTGAACGGCAGATCGAACATCACCAGGTTGCTGGCGAACTGGAAGTTACGGCCTTCGGAGCCGATTTCAGAACACAGCAGCACCTGCGCGCCGGTGTCCTCTTCGGCAAACCACGCGGCGGCGCGGTCGCGTTCGATGATCGACATCCCTTCGTGGAAGACCGCGGCGCGAATACCTTCGCGCTCGCGCAGCACCTGTTCCAGCTGCAGCGCGGTGGCGGCTTTCGCGCAGATCACCAGCACCTTCTGCGAACGGTGGCTGGTCAGGTGGCCCATCAGCCACTCGACGCGCGGGTCGAAGTTCCACCAGGTTCCGCTATCGCCTTCAAACTCCTGATAGATCTGCTCCGGATAGAGCATGTCGCGAGCGCGCTCTTCGGCGGTTTTACGCGCGCCCATAATGCCGGAGACCTTGATGGCCGTCTGGTACTGCATCGGCAGCGGCAGGCGAATGGTGTGTAGTTCGCGTTTCGGGAAGCCTTTCACGCCGTTACGGGTGTTACGGAACAGAACGCGGCTGGTGCCGTGGCGGTCCATGAGCATGGAGACCAGCTCCTGGCGCGCGGACTGCGCCCCGTCGCGATCGCTGTTGGCGGTCTGCAGCAGCGGCTCGATATCCTGCTCGCCGATTAGCTCGCCGAGCATATTCAGATCGGCATCGCTCAGCCTGTTGCCTGCCAGCAGCAGGGCGACGGCGTCGGCCACCGGGCGGTAGTTCTGCTGCTCTTCAACGAACTGGGCGAAGTCGTGGAAACGGTTTGGGTCCAGCAGGCGCAGACGGGCGAAATGGCTCTCCATTCCCAGCTGCTCCGGCGTGGCGGTCAGCAGCAGGATCCCCGGCACGCGCTCGGCCAGCTGTTCAATCGCCTGGTATTCACGGCTCGGCGCATCTTCGCTCCACACCAGGTGGTGTGCCTCATCGACGATCATCAGATCCCATTCGGCGTCACACAGGTGCTCAAGGCGCTGCTTGCTGCGGCGAACAAAATCCAGGGAGCAGATTACCAGCTGCTCGGTTTCAAACGGATTATAAGCGTCGTGCTGCGCTTCGGCGTAGCGCTCGTCGTCAAACAGCGAGAAGCGCAGGTTGAAGCGGCGCAGCATTTCGACCAGCCACTGGTGCTGCAGGGTTTCCGGAACGACGATCAGCACGCGCTCGGCGGCGCCGGCCAGCAGCTGCTGATGCAGGATCATCCCGGCTTCGATGGTTTTACCGAGCCCGACCTCATCCGCCAGCAGCACGCGCGGGGCGTGGCGACGGCCAACGTCGTGGGCGATGTGCAGCTGGTGCGGGATCAGGCTGGTACGCTGGCCGCGCAGGCCGCTCCACGGCATCCGGTACTGCTCGCTCTGATATTTACGCGCGCGGTAGCGCAGCGCAAAGCGGTCCATACGGTCGATCTGCCCGGCGAACAGGCGGTCCTGCGGCTTGCTGAAAACCAGCTTGCTGTCGAGCAGCACTTCACGCAGAACCACGTTGGCTTCCTCGGTATCCAGACGGGTCCCGGTATAGGCCAGCAGGCCGTTTTCTTCATTAACTTCGTCAACCTGGAGCTGCCAGCCTTCGTGGCTGGTGATGGTGTCGCCCGGATTAAACATCACGCGGGTGATCGGGGAGTCGTTGCGTGCGTACAGACGATTTTCACCGATGGCGGGGAAAAGAAGGGTAACCATGCGCGCATCCAGCGCTACTACCGTCCCTAATCCCAGTTCGCTCTCTGTGTCGCTAATCCAGCGTTGACCAAGTGTAAAAGGCATATGTGTTCGGCTCTTTAGTTCTTAAATTGCAGGCAATAGTTGATCATCTCCGAATAGGCTGGAGAGAGATCAAAATTGGGTCCAGGAGTGGAAAGGGCGCTATGGTACTGGATGCTGCGGTGATAGTCACCTGTCAAAATAGCCCCAGCTGCCCTGTCACTATTGTAGCAAAATCATCGTCGACAAAGGGAAGTATTCCTTCCGCGACCGGCTGTAATTGTTTCGACAAATAGTGCTCGTAATCGAGCGGCGACTGCTGATAATCGACCGGCTCCGGCCCGCCGGTGGTCCAGACATATTTGATGCTGCCGCGTTGCTGGTACTGCTGCGGCCTGCCCAGCCTGACGTTGTGCTCGTCGGCAAGCCTTGCCGCGCGGACGTGCGGCGGAACGTTGCGCTGATATTCCGCCAGCGGTCGGCGCAGCCGCTTACGGTAGATCAGCCGATCGTCGAGCTCGCCGTTCATCAGCTGACGAATCGTCTCCAGGACGTAGTCACGATAGGGCTGGTTGCGGAAAATGCGCAGGTACAGCTCCTGCTGAAACTGCTGGGCCAGCGGCGTCCAGTCGGTTCGCACCGTCTCCAGCCCTTTAAAGACCATTCTCTGCTCCTGCGCCTCCTGAATCATTCCGGCGTAGCGCTTTTTGCTGCCGGTATCGGCCCCGCGGATGGTCGGCATTAAAAAACGGCAGAAGTGGGTTTCAAACTCCAGCTCCAGGGTGCTGGTAAGGCGCGCTTTCCCCAGCTCGGCGGCCCACCAGTCGTTGACATAGGCCACCAGCGAACGGCCGATTTTCGCCGCCTCTTGTTCATCATGGGCGCGCCTGAGCCAGACAAAGGTGGAATCGGTGTCGCCATAGATAACGTCATAGCCCTGCGACTCAATCAGCGCTTTGGTCTGGCGCATGATGGCGTGGCCGCGCATGGTGATTGACGAGGCCAGCCGCGGGTCGAAAAAGCGGCAGGCGCTGGTGCCGAGCACGCCATAAAAGGCGTTCATAATGATCTTCAACGCCTGAGACAGCGGCTTGTTTTTATGCCGCTTGGCGTCGTCGCGGCCGTGCCAAATCTGGCCGACGATACCCGGCAGACAGTGCTTCTCGCGGGAGAAGCGCGCGCCGAGAAAGCCTTCGGTGCTGTGCTCGTCATCGGGCAGGGCGCCGCCTTCGACGAGCCCCACCGGGTCGATCAGGAAGGTGCGAATAATCGAGGGATACAGGCTTTTGTAGTCCAGCACCAGCACCGAATCGTACAGGCCGGGGCGGGAGTCCATCACGTAGCCGCCGGGGCTGGCCTGCGGCGGAACTTCGCCGAGGTTGGGCGCAACGTAGCCCAGCCGGTGCATGCGTGGAAAATAGAGGTGGCTGAAGGCGGCCACCGACCCGCCGTGGCGGTCGGCGGGCAGGCCGTTAACCGTGGCGCGCTCCAGCAGAAACGGCACGATCTCCGTTTTCTGGAAGATGCGCGTCACCAGCTCGCAGTCCTGCAAATTGTAGGTTGCCAGCGCCGGCTTATCCTCGCTGAAGCGGCGGTCGATTTCGTCCATCCGATCCCAGGGATTATCGATGGCTTTGCCTTCACCCAGCAGCTCGCGCGCTACCGCCTCAAGTGAAAAAGAGGGGAAGCTCCAGAACGCGGATTTCAGCGCCTCAATGCCGTCGATAATCAGCCGCCCGCTGGCCTGGGCGAAGAATACGCCATTTTTAAAACCGTGCTCGCGCCACTCCAGCTCGCTGTTGTCGCGGCCGAGCAGCAGCGGAATACGGTAGCGCTCGGCGTGTTTTTGCAGCACGCGCAGGTCGAACTGCACCACGTTCCAGCCGATCAGAATGTCCGGGTCATGGGCGGCAAACCAGGCGTTGAGCTTTTCCAGCAGCTGCGGGCGGCTGGCTACGTACTCCAGCTGAAAATCGACGGCGGGAGAGGCCGCCGGCTCTGGCCCGAGCATGTAGACGACCCGCTGGCCGCAGCCTTCCAGGCCGATGCAGTACAGCTCGCCGTGGCGGCTGGTTTCGATATCCAGCGATACCCATTTCAGCGGCGGCCGGTAGTGCGGGCTGGCCTTCATGCGGGCGTTGAGCAGCTGCGCTCCTCGTTTTTCGCCCTCGACCCAAACCGGCGCGGTAATAAAGCGCTCCATCAGATAGCGCTCCGGCGGGCGGATATCGCCTTCGTAGACGGTAACGCCCTGTTCGCGCAGCTTCTTTTCGAGGCGCATCAGCTGGCGATGGGCGCGGCAGTAAAGGCCAAAAACCGGCTGGCGGTGAAAGTCTTTTAGGCTGAGGGGGGCGAGGCGCAGGCCATTTTCGCCCAGCAGCAGGCGTTCAGCCTGGGCACGCTGCGCTTCGGGGATAAATGCCACGGACTCCTGCGGCGGCAGGGTGACCTGAAGGGGGCCGTCGTCGGTCGCCAGCCAAAAGGTCAGCTCCGTGCCCTGCGGGGTATCCCGCCAGTGACGGGTCAGTAAGAAACCTTCTCGTGGCTGAGTCACGCCGTGCTCTCATCAAGTCAAACCAGGCCTGAGTATAGCCTGGTTCACGGCGCGATGCTGGGGTTTTATACAGGTATTTTGACCCATCCCGGCGGCGCTACTGCCCGTAATAGGCCTTCGCGCCGTGCTTGCGTAAATAGTGCTTATCCAGCAGGGTTTGCTGCATATCCGGCAGCTGCGGCGCCAGCTGCCGGCAGAAAATACCCATATAGGCGATCTCTTCCAGCACAATCGCGTTATGCACCGCATCTTCCGCGTTCTTCCCCCAGGCAAACGGGCCGTGGGAATGCACCAGCACGCCGGGCATTTGCGCCGGGTCGATGGCGTTCTCGCGGAAGGTCTCGACGATAACGCGCCCGGTTTCCCACTCATATTCTCCGTTGATTTCGCTGTCGGTCATCAGGCGGGTGCAGGGAACCGCGCCGTAGAAGTAATCGGCGTGGGTGGTGCCGGTCGCCGGGATTGACTGGCCCGCCTGCGCCCAGATGGTCGCATGGCGTGAATGGGTATGGACGATACCGCCGAGGGTCGGGAAGGCCTGATACAGCAGGCGATGGGTTGGGGTATCCGACGAGGGTTTCTTTTTCCCTTCCACCACTTCGCCGGTTTCCAGGCTCACCACCACCATATCCTCAGCGCTCATCGCGCTGTAGTCGACGCCCGAAGGCTTGATCACCAGCAGGCCCCGCTCGCGGTCGACGGCGCTGACGTTGCCCCAGGTTAAGGTCACCAGGTTGTGCCTGGGCAGCGCGAGATTGGCTTCCAGAACCTGACGTTTCAGATCTTCTAACATTGTGTACTCCGAATAGCGGGTCAGCACGGTTTCCCCTCTTCTCCTCTCCTTAGCGGCGGAGAGGGAGAAGAGGGGGCGACCTCTTAACGTTTGCCGGCGTAATAAACTTCGTTCCAGCGCAGCGCATCTTTGAAGGAAGGCAGGCGGGTTTCGTTATCAATGACGGTCAGCTCGATATCCTGCAGCTCCGCAAACTGGCGCATATCTTCGAGAGTCAGGGCGTGGCTGAAGACGGTATGATGCGCGCCGCCGGCAATGATCCAGGCTTCGGACGCGGTGCGGAGATCCGGCTGCGCTTTCCACAGCGCGTTGGCTACCGGCAGCTTCGGCAGAGCGTGCGGGGTAGGCACCGTTTCAATGGTGTTAACCAGCAGGCGATAGCGATCGCCGAGATCGATCAGGCTGGCGACGATCGCCGGGCCGGTTTGGGTGTTGAAGATCAGGCGCGCAGGGTCGGCTTTACCGCCAATGCCCAGCGGCTGAACGTCGAGGATCGGTTTTTCCGCCGTGGAGATGGTTGGGCAGACCTCCAGCATATGCGAGCCGAGTACCAGATCGTTGCCGTTGTCGAAGTGGTAGGTGTAATCCTCCATAAAGGAGGTGCCGCCCTGCAGACCGGTTGACATCACCTTCATGATGCGAAGCAGGGCGGCGGTTTTCCAGTCGCCTTCGCCCGCAAAGCCGTAGCCCTGCTGCATCAGACGCTGCACGGCGAGACCCGGAAGCTGCTTCAGGCCGTGTAAATCTTCAAAGGTGGTGGTGAAGGCGTGGAAGCCGCCCTGCTGCAGGAAGCGCTGCATTCCCAGCTCGATACGCGCGGCATCGAGAACGTTCTGCCGCTTATCGCCGCGGACCTGCGCTGCCGCAGTCAGCCGGTAGCTGCTTTCATACTCATCTACCAGGGCGCTGATATCGCCTTCGCTGACGTCGTTGACCACCTGCACCAGATCGCCCACCGGCCAGGTATTGACCGAGAAGCCGAATTTGATCTGCGCGGCGACCTTATCGCCATCGGTGACCGCGACTTCGCGCATGTTATCGCCAAAGCGGCAGACTTTCAGATGACGGGTATCCTGTTTCGAGACCGCCTGGCGCATCCATGAGCCGATGCGCTGATGGGCGTCCCGATCCTGCCAGTGGCCGGTCACCACGCTATGCTGCTGGCGCATACGGGCGCCAATAAAGCCGAACTCGCGGCCGCCGTGCGCGGTCTGGTTGAGGTTCATAAAGTCCATATCGATGCTGTCCCACGGCAGCGACGCGTTGTACTGGGTGTGGAACTGCAGCAGCGGTTTATTGAGGATGGTCAGGCCGTTAATCCACATCTTGGCCGGAGAGAAGGTGTGCAGCCACACCACCATGCCGGCGCATTTATCATCATAGTTAGCGTCGCGGCAGATATGGGTGATTTCGTCCGGCGTGGTGCCCAGCGGCTTTAATACCAGCCGGCACGGCAGTTTTGCCTCGGCGTTCAGGCTGTTCACCACGTGCTCGGCATGCTTTGTGACCTGACGCAGCGCTTCCGCGCCGTACAGATGCTGGCTGCCAATCACGAACCAGACTTCATAGTTATCAAAAATCGTCATTTTGGTGTCCTTAATGGGTGAGAGCTGGCTGAGATTGCGAGGCCTTTTCCGCCTGTGCAGCCGAAGGGAGATACTGTTGTTCAGCGCTGACTGACCATTGCCGGTAGCGCTGATAGAGCTGTTCGAAGCGCTGCGCCTGGGCCGGACGCGGCTGCAGGGTGCTTTCCACCCGGCTTGCCATATGCTGCTGGGCCGTTGGAATATCGCTATATACGCCGGCGGAGACGGCGGCAAAGATGGCCGCACCCAGCGCGCAGCATTGATCGGAGGCGACAATTTGCAGCGGCCGGTTCAGCACGTCGCAGCAGGCCTGCATGATGACCGGGTTTTTGCGCGCGATGCCGCCCAGCGCCATCACGTTGATGACCGGGATCCCCTGGTCGGTGAAGCACTCCATAATGGCGCGGGCGCCGAAGGCGGTTGCCGCAACCAGGCCGCCAAACAGCGCCGGCGCATCGGTGGCGAGATTCAGATCGGTTATTACGCCTTTCAGGCGCTGGTTAGCGTTTGGGGTGCGCCGTCCGTTGAACCAGTCCAGCACCACCGGCAGATGGTCGAGCGAGGGATTTTTCGCCCAGGCTTCGGTCAGCGCCGGCAGCAGCTGTTTCTGGCTGGCGCGGATCTGCTCTTTCAGCTCCGGATGGGCAAGCGCCAGCTGCTCCAGCGGCCAGCCGAGAATGCGGCCAAACCAGGCGTAGATATCGCCAAAGGCCGACTGCCCGGCCTCCAGACCGATAAAATCGGGCACCACGCTGCCGTCGACCTGGCCGCAGATGCCTTTCACCGTGCGGGCGCCAACGCTCTGCTTATCGGCGATCAGAATGTCGCAGGTGGAGGTGCCGATGACTTTAACCAGCGTATTAGGCTGCGCGCCGGCGCCTACCGCCCCCATATGGCAGTCGAAGGCGCCGCCGGAGATGGTGACCGTTTCCGGCAGACCCAGGCGCTGGGCCCATTCGGCGCAGAGGGTGCCGACCGCCGCGTCGGCGGTCCAGGTCTCGCTAAACAGCGGCCAGCTGAGGTGCTGATTGATAATGGGGTCGAGCTCGTCGAAGAAGCTGGCCGGCGGCAGACCGCCCCAGTCGGCGTGCCACAGCGATTTATGCCCGGCGCTGCAGCGGCCGCGACGAATATCCTGCGGGCGGGTGGTCGCGGAGAGCAGCGCCGGAACCCAGTCGCACAGCTCAATCCATGAGGCCGCGGCCTGCGCAACGGCGCTATCCTGACGGGTGACATGGAGGATCTTGGCCCAGAACCATTCGCTGGAGTAGATGCCGCCGATGTAGCGGGAGTAGTCCTCTTTGCCCGGCTGGTGGCACAGGCGGGTGATGGCTTCCGCCTCTTCTACCGCGGTATGGTCTTTCCACAGCACGAACATCGCATTCGGGTTGTTGGCGAACTCTTCCCGCAGGGCCAGCACGTTGCCGTCGGCATCGACAGGCGCCGGCGTCGAGCCGGTGCTGTCAACGCCGATACCGACGACGGCGGCGCGCTGCCCGGGGCTCAGCAGCGCCAGCACGCTTTTCAGCGCGGCTTCCATTGATTCAATGTAATCACGCGGGTGGTGGCGGAACTGATTATTCGGGGCGTCGCAAAATAGCCCCTCCTGCCAGCGTGGGTACCACTCTACGCTGGAGGCGAGCTCTTCGCCGGTGGCGCATTCCACTGCCAGAGCGCGAACTGAGTCACTACCAAAATCGAGGCCAATCGCAATTGCCATGCTGTTACTCCATGCTAAAAACCATTCATGGTGAAACAGTAGATATCCTCGGGAAAAACCGTCAGGCCGTATTCGCTAATCTTATGGACTATATTGCTATGTCATCGCAAAGTGTGACGCCGTGCAAATATTCAATGTGGACTTTCCTGCCGTATTTATAGACACTTTTGTTATGCGTTGGAATGGCTTACATTGAGCGGTGTCGTCGATTTTTGCTGAAATCAGGCGGGTTTTAATTCGAATTTCAACCCGCATCCCATTACGGGAAGCGCGCTTAGGGATAAAATAACGAATATGGACAATTGGTGTCCAGAGCCTCTCCGGGAGAGCTGAGTTTATGGCTGAAACACAAAACGATCCTTTGCTACCGGGCTACTCTTTTAACGCCCACCTGGTTACGGGGCTGACGCCGATTGATGCGGATAGCTATCTGGATTTCTTTATTGACCGCCCGCTCGGCATGAAAGGTTTTATTCTTAATCTGACGATTCGCGGTGAAGGGGTGATCAACAACCAGGACGAACAGTTTGTCTGCCGGCCTGGCGATATTTTACTCTTCCCGCCGGGGGAAATTCATCACTACGGCCGCCACCCTGATGCCCGCGAGTGGTATCACCAGTGGGTCTACTTCCGCCCGCGGGCCTACTGGCACGAATGGCTGAACTGGCCGACGATTTTCGCCCACACTGGATTTTTCCGTCCCGATGAGCAGTGGCAGGCGCGCTTTGGCGAGCTTTTCGGCCAGATCGTCGACGCCGGACAGGGGGCCGGGCGCTACTCTGAGCTGCTGGCGATCAATCTGCTGGAACAGCTGCTGCTGCGGCGCATGGAGGCCATTAACGAATCCCTGTACCCGCCGCTGGATAACCGGGTCCGCGACGCCTGCCAGTACATTAGCGATCACCTGGCGGACAGCCATTTTGATATCGCCAGCGTCGCCCAGCACGTGTGTCTGTCGCCGTCGCGGCTGTCGCACCTGTTCCGCCAGCAGCTGGGCATCAGCGTGCTGGGGTGGCGGGAAGATCAGCGCATCAGCCAGGCCAAGCTGCTGCTGAGCACCACGCGAATGCCCATCGCCACGGTGGGACGCAACGTTGGCTTTGAAGATCAGCTCTATTTCTCGCGGGTATTTAAAAAATGCACCGGCGCCAGCCCGAGCGAATTCCGCGCAGGATGTGAATAAAACGTAAATAAAGTGAAATGATGCCCCGGAAAATTGTCACAACCGGTAAACTATTCAGACAATTGATGGCTTGACGAAGGCGCGACGGCTCTGGAGAATCCGTGCTTCGTTTTTAAACCGGGCACACTATGCAAGCATTGCTGGAACATTTTATCACCCAATCCACGGTCTACTCCCTGATAGCCGTGATGCTGGTCGCCTTTCTTGAATCGCTGGCGCTGGTGGGGCTGATACTGCCGGGTACGGTGATGATGGCCGGACTGGGCGCGCTGATCGGCAGCGGTGAGGTTAACTTCTGGCAGGCGTGGCTGGCGGGGATCGTCGGCTGTTTATTCGGTGACTGGATTTCATTCTGGCTCGGCTGGCGGTTTAAAAAACCGCTGCATCGCTGGTCGTTTATGAAGAAAAACAAAGCGCTGCTTGATAAGACCGAGCACGCGCTGCACCAGCACAGCATGGTCACGATCCTGATCGGGCGCTTCGTCGGGCCGACGAGACCGCTGGTGCCGATGGTTGCCGGAATGCTTGACCTGCCGGTGGCGAAGTTTATTCTGCCGAATATTATTGGCTGTCTGCTGTGGCCGCCGCTCTACTTTTTACCAGGCATTCTTGCCGGCGCGGCCATTGATATTCCCGCCGATGAGAACAGCGCCAGCTTTAAGTGGCTGCTGCTGAGCGCCGCGCTGCTGGCGTGGCTGGCCGGTTGGCTATGCTGGCGACTGTGGCGTAGCGCGAAAACAAGCGATCGTCTGACCCGACTGCTGCCGCGTACACGTCTGCTGTGGCTGACGCCGCTGGCGCTGGCGCTGGCGGGCGTGGCGTTAACCGTGGCGATTCGCCACCCTCTGATGCCAGTCTATCTCAATATTCTGCACCAGGTTATCGCGCGCTGATCCCTAACAGATGGGAGGCTCTGCTGTTGCCGCTTAAGAGCGCATCGGTGGCGCCATCCCAGGCGATACGCCCGTCGGCCACCACCAGCGATCGCGGGGCGATGCGGGCCGCATCCTCCACGCTATGCGACACCATCAGCAGCGTCAAATTCCGGCGCTGGCAAACCTCTGCGACCAAAATCAGCATCTCCTGGCGCAGCGCCGGATCGAGCGCGGAAAACGGCTCATCCAGCAGCAGTACCGGCTGCTCGCGCACCAGACAGCGCGCCAGCGCCGCCCGCTGCCGCTGACCGCCGGATAGCTCGTCGGGAAGCCTCTCCAGCAGGGAATCAAGGCCCATCTGTTCGGCAATAGCCTGCAGACTGGCGTTTTGCCCGGCGCTCAGCTTAAGCCCGGGGTGCATGCCAAGGCCGATGTTCTGGCGGATGGTGAGATGGTTAAAGAGGTTATTTTCCTGAAACAGCATTGATACCGGGCGACGGGCGGGCGGCGTATCGGTATGCGGCTGACCGTCGATGACGATGCTGCCGCTCGCCGGCGGCAAAAAGCCGGCGATCAGATTCAGCAGCGTGCTTTTCCCCGCCCCGCTGGGGCCGAGTACCGCAATGCGTTCGCCGCGCTGTACGGAGAGGGTGAAACGCATCGGCAGGTGCTGGTACAGCCAGGTTACATCATTCAGTTTTAACATCACGCCCCGGTAGCTTCTCAATCACGGTAAAGAGGACAAAGCACAGCGCCAGCAGCAGCAGGGCGGTAACGGCACCGTCCTGGCTACGATAGGCGCCAATCTGCTGATACAGATAGAACGGTAGGGTGCGGAAATCGTCGTTGCCGAACAGCGCCACCACGCCGAAATCACCGATCGAAAGCACGCAGGCAAAGGCCAGCGCCTGGGCCAGCGGGCGCTTCAGGGCGCGAAGCTCTACGACCCGCAGGCGGGTAAAGCCGCTCATCCCCAGCGATTGGCAGAGCATGCCGTAGCGCACGGCGACGTCGCGCATCGGGTTTTCCAGCACCTTCAGCGCATAGGGGATCGCCATCAGCGCATTGGTGAAGATAACGATGCCGTCGGCGGAGTCGGGCAGGCCAACGCTATTATTGAGCAGTAAAAAGAAGCCGGTCGCGAGCACAATTCCCGGCATGGCGAGGATCAGCATCCCGCTGAGCTCCAGCGCCTGGCCGGCCAGCGGGCGGCGGCGGATGCGCAGCTCGCGGCTGCTCCACAGCAGCATCATCGTCAGAATAACGCTGAGTATGCCGGCGGCCAGCGCGATGCGCAGGGAGGTCGATAAGGCTTGCCATAGCGCAGGCTGGGACAGCACCCGCGGCAGATTGTTATTCAGGCCATCGATGACGACCGCCAGCAGCGGCGGCAGCAGCAGCAGCAGCGCGATCGCGATGAGCACGAAATCGGTCAGGCGGCTGTGCAGGCGATCGTCAGGGTCGCGCCAGCCGCGAACGTGGGTCACGCCGATCGCCAAGGCCTTGCTCAGGCGCTGGCTGAGCAGCACCAGCCCGAGGCAGCAGCTCATCTGGATCAGCGCCAGCATCGCCGCGCGAGCCGGGTCGTAATCAAAGCTCAGCGCCTGGTAGATCGCCAGCTCGATGGTAGTGGCCCGAGGGCCGCCGCCAAGGGAGAGGACGGTAGCGAAGCTGGCGAAGCAGAGCATAAAGATAAGCGCCGCCACCGGAGGAATTTGCCGCCGCAGCCACGGCCACTCCACGAAGCGGAAAAAGTGAAAGCCGCGCATGCCAAGCTGGGCCGCAATTTGCCGCTGTTCGCCGGGAATATTCTCCAGCGCCTGCAGCAGCAGGCGGGTCGCCATCGGCATATTGAAGAAGACGTGCGCCAGCAGAATTCCCTGCAGCCCGTAAGGGGAGAAATCCCACCGCCATCCCAGCGCGCTAAAAGCCGCCGCCAGCCAGCCCTGACGGCCGTAAACGCTGAGGATGCCGAATACCGCCACCAGCACCGGCAGGATAAGAGTCATCGCGCACAGGCGCAGCAGCAGCGTGCGGCCGGGAAAGCGGCGCCGGTAAAGGGCGCGGGCAAGAAAAATAGCCGGCACCACCGAAAGCAGCGCCGAGAGAAACGCCTGCCAGAAGGAGAAGCGGACGACGTGCCAGAGATAGCTGTCGCGAACGATCGCCAGCCAGGCCGCCTCCGGCGCGCTGCTCCAGAGCGCCAGAAAAGCGGCCAGCGCCACCACGACCAGCACGGCGGCGGCCGTCAGGCCCGGCAGCAGCCAGCCGATAGTTAGCGGCTGACGGCGCGTTGCCATGCGTTAATCCAGTTCTGTCGTTCGCCAGCGACCTGCTGCGGAGTGAACTCCAGCGTGGTCTGCGGTTTGACCAGCGCGTCAAAGCCGGCAGGGAGCGTCACCTGGGTGACCGGGTACATCCAGTTGCCCGCCGGAATCGCATTCTGGAAACCCGGAGAGACCATAAACTTAAGGAACTTCTCCGCCAGCTCCGGCTGCTTGCTGGCCGCGGTGCGGGCCGCCACTTCGACCTGCAGGTAGTGGCCTTCGCTGAAAGCGGCCGCCGCGTAGTTATCTTTTTTCTCTTCGATAATGTGATAAGCCGGAGAGGTGGTATAGCTCAGCACCAGATCGCTTTCCCCCTTCAGGAACAGGCCGTAGGCCTCGCTCCAGCCCTTGGTCACGGTGACGGTTTTCGCCGCCAGCTTCTCCCAGGCCTGAGGGGATTTGTCGCCGTACACTTTCTGCATCCACAGCAGCAGGCCGAGGCCCGGCGTGCTGGTGCGCGGATCTTCGTAGATCACCCGCCATTTCCGATCGCTCTCAACCAGCTCTTTCAGGCTTTTTGGCGGATTTTTGAGCTTGTTTTTATCGTAGACGAAGGCGAAATAGCCGTAATCAAAGGGTACGAAGGTATCGTTGTTCCAGCCGCCAGGGACCGTAAGCGCGTCGGTCGGCACGTTGCTTTTGGCGAACAGCTTGCTTTGCGCCGCCGCTTCCAGCAGGTTGTTGTCCAGTCCGAGGACCACGTCGGCTTTGCTGTTTTTGCCTTCCATGCGCAGGCGATTCAGCAGCGAGACGCCATCTTCCAGCGCCACGAACTTCAGCTCGCAGCCGCAGTCGGCTTCAAAAGCCTTTTTGACGGCCGGGCCTGGGCCCCAGTCCGCAGAAAAGGAGTCGTAGGTATAAACGGTGAGAACGGGTTTAGCCAACGCGGGAGCGGCGACCAGCACCAGCAGCGGGAGTAATTTTTTCAACACTTTGCACCTCACAAAAAAGGGGTGGCAAAGGATTTTGAGTGAGCCTCAAATCCCTTCGCCGGCGTTATCCGGATCAGGTTCGACGGGTATTTTCTCAGCCCATACGCTTCATCCTGCAGGCTGTCTCAATGCAACCTGAATGAAGCGGCGTATGTTTATTAGCACCCCGTTGAGAACGGCGACCAGTGTAATGATTTTGTTAGCGGACCGAAAGTGCTTCAGCGTCAGGTGGCAAGGCTCTACGGTTCCGGCGGCGCAAACCACGCCGATTTAAAATCAAACCAGCCGAGGGTGTTCATCCTCACGCCGCGCATGCTGCGCTGGCCCTGGATCATCAGCCAGTGGTGGATCAGTGGCACGATCGTTTGATTAGCCAGCAGCTGCTGACTCCAGGTTGCGGGGTTTAACTCGCCCGCATGCCAGCGGCCGGCATCCTCCTGCCAGTCAATCGGGATGCAGTGGCGAATGAGCGGAACTTCATAAAGCCAGGCGAACAGGGAAAAGTCGATCGGCAGGGTAAAGTTGGCGCTGTTTAGCCAGATATCGCTGACAACCTCGCCGCGATGCCACTCCGCGTATTCCAGCTCCCGAATCTCCAGCCTGACCTGATGTTCGGCTAACAGCGTCGCCATAATGCCGCCGATCGCGCGATGCTCAATATGGTCCTGGTAATAGGTCAGCGTCACCGACTCCAGGCCCGCGGGCTTCTCGCAGGCGTGGCTGCGCGCGTGGTGCCAGCGCGGCAGCAGGCCGTAGGCCGGGAACCAGTTGCCCTGGTAATGTTCGCCCGCGTGATAGAGCAGGTTCGCCGGCTGGAACAGATAGCTCAGCCACTGGCGTACGGCTGCATTGGCGCCAAGCGGGCTGCGGGAATCAAACAGCAGGTAGTAGCAGCCTTCTTCCAGACGACTTTCGACGGCTTTCTCGCTCTGCGTGGTGCCCTGCAGGGTTAAGCCGCCGTTCGACTCTTCGCCAATCTCCGGCAGCACCCAGACGTTGACCTCGTCAATTAATGCCCGATAGCCGAAGTAGTCGTCGAAGGCATGGATCTTTAGCTGATTTTGGTTATTGCGCGCCACCGCATAGGGCCCGGTACCGATCGGCATCGCGGAGTAGTTCTCCATCGACTGCCATTCGCGCGGCAGTATCACCGCGGAAACCTGGCCCAGCAGCCACGGCAGCCAGCGATCCGGCTGGGTCAGATGGATATCCAGCGTCCAGGCGGTAGGCGAGACGATGCGCTCAATATGGGAGTAGAGCGGCAGGGCGTTGCTGCGCTGCAAAGAGGCGATCACATCCTCCATTTCCAGTTCGCGTCCGTGGTGAAAGTGGATGCCGGGACGCAAAAAGAAGCGCCAGTGGGTGGGAGATAGCTGCTGCCAGTGGTGGGCAATATCGGCTTCCAGTTCCCCATTTTCCTCATTTACCCGCGTCAGGGCGCTGAAGATTTGCCGGGCGATATGGTTTTCCGAACGGCGCAGAGCGCTGCCGGGGAGCAGATTTTTCATCGGCCGGTAGTAGAGCACGCGCAGAATATGCCGCCCCTGGCGAAAGCTCCGTCCGAGATGAGAGACCAGCATCTGGCGCACGGCGGCCTTATCGCCGACCAGCTGCACCAGCTGATCGATGCGATCCTGCTCCAGCAGATCTTCCGCCCGCTGCTGCTGCAGCGCCAGGCCGGTGTAAAGGAAGGCCAGCTTCGATCGCTTACCGCGTCCCGCTTCCGCCTCCCAGGTTAGCCAGCCGCGCTCTTCCATCATGTTCAGCAGGGTTCTCATATGGCGGCGCGAACAGCTTAGCATCTCCGCCAGCTCGTTGAGCGTCGTCTCCTGCGACCTGCCTTCGCAGCATTGCCATAAGCGGATGAACTGTTGTTGCAGACGGGCGGAAGACATAAAAGGGGAACTCCTGATGAAAACTCAGCAATTTATTAATCCCTATATTAGGCCAATAATAGATTCCGATGAAGCGAGGAGATGAATATGATGAGGTCAACCGCTAAGCAGTTCTACCAACGCTACTTTTCTGCGACGCAGGATGCGTCATGGCTAGCCCGCCTGATGGCAGGACGACAGCAGGAAATACTCGGCGAGCTGATGCAGTGGGGAGTTACGTCACCGACCTCTGAGCGTTAACTTGCAGACATCATGTGTGACTGAGTATTGGTGCGTACCTGTCGTCTTTCACGTTCCCGGCGTTGCCGCGGTCCGCTCATAATGGCCGCCTGCCTGTAACCTGAAATCGATTGAGTATAAAATCACCCGCCAGCAGATGACTTCTGCTGGCTTTTTTCGTTTTCTTCGCGTGCTAAGGACATGACATGCTGTGGTTAATGACAATGGGGCGGCGGCTTAACGGCGTCTACGCGGCTTTTATGCTGGTCGCTTTTATGATGGGGATTGCCGGCGCGCTGCAGGCCCCGACGCTCAGCCTGTTTCTCAGCCGCGAAGTAGGTGCGCAGCCTTTCTGGGTCGGGCTGTTTTATACCGTTAACGCCATTGCCGGGATCGCGGTCAGCCTGGCGCTGGCGAAGCGATCCGATAGCCAGGGCGACCGCCGCCGGCTGATTATGTTCTGCTGTCTGATGGCCGTGGGCAACGCGCTGCTGTTTGCGTTTAATCGCCACTACTTAACCCTGATTACCTGCGGCGTAATGCTGGCATCCATCGCCAATGCCGCGATGCCGCAGCTGTTCGCCCTGGCGCGGGAGTATGCCGACAGCTCGGCGCGGGAAGTGGTGATGTTCAGTTCAATCATGCGCGCCCAGCTGTCGCTGGCGTGGGTTATCGGCCCGCCGCTGGCCTTTATGCTGGCGCTGAACTACGGCTTTACCACCATGTTCTCCATTGCAGCCGCTATTTTTGTGATTAGCCTGGCGCTGATCGCCTGTAAGCTGCCGTCGGTGGCGCGGGTGGAGCAGCCTTCGGAGGCGGCAGGCGCGGTGGCGCAGGCCGGCGGCTGGCAGGATAAAAACGTGCGTATGCTGTTTATCGCCTCGACGCTGATGTGGACCTGCAACACCATGTACATCATCGATATGCCGCTGTGGATCAGCAGCGATCTCGGCCTGCCGGATAGCCTGGCCGGGATCTTAATGGGCACCGCGGCCGGGCTGGAGATCCCGGCGATGATCCTTGCGGGCTACTATGTCAAACGCTGGGGCAAGCGTAGCATGATGGTCGCCGCCGTGGCCGCCGGGGTGTTGTTCTACGCCGGGCTGATCCTGTTCCACGACCGCACGGCGCTGCTGGCGCTGCAGCTGTTTAACGCGATTTTTATCGGTATTGTCGCCGGGATTGGCATGCTGTGGTTTCAGGACCTGATGCCGGGACGCGCGGGAGCGGCCACCACGCTGTTTACCAACAGTATTTCCACCGGCGTAATCCTGGCCGGCGTGCTGCAGGGGGCGCTGTCGCAAAGCTACGGCCACGCCAGCGTTTACTGGGCGATTGCGGCGATTTCGCTGGTCACCCTGTTTTTGACCTGCAAAGTTAAAGATATCTAGCCCGTTACCCGCTCGCGGAACGCCGCGGGCGGCAGGATTCAGGAGAGGATATCGATCGTTTCCCGCAGCTGCCGGATGGCGATTTGCCCCGGCGCGGAGGCCTGGCCCGCGCTGCCGAACGTCATCGCTGAGCCAAACAGTCGCCCGGTAACCCGGCTGATGCCGCCCATTTTCCCCATCGACATGGTGATGATCGGGCGGGTAGCGTACTTCTCTTTCATGGCCAGCGTGGCGGAGAGTAGCGTCAGCACATCCTGCGGAGATTGCGGCATGACCGCTATTTTCGGCAGGTCGGCGCCCAGCTCCTGCATGCGGCAGAGGCGGCGAATAATCTCTTCCTCGGGCGGCGTCTTCTGGAAATCATGATTGCTGACGATCGCCTTAACGCCGGCGGCATGGGCATCGTCGATCAGCGATCGGATCTGCGATTCATCGTTGAAGAGCTCAATATCAATCACCTCGACCAGCCCGCTGAGCGCGACCTGACGGTTAAGCGCAAAATAGTCCGCCTCGTCGAGCTGCGCCTCGCCGCCCTCTTTTTGGCTACGGAAGGTGAACAGCAGCGGCGTATCGGCGAGGAGCTGGCGAATGTCAGCCAGCGCCAGCATTACCTGCTCGCTTTCGCCAACCTGCGCAAAGCCGTCGGCACGCCATTCGATAATATCGGCGTCGACCTCCGCCAGCGCCCGGGCACGGGCCTTCAGCTCATCGAGGGTTTGGCCCATCAGCGGAACGCAAATGTGGGTTGAACCTTCCTGGAAGGTGATGTTCTTCACCGTAACGGTTGTCGTCATATCAGCGCCTGTGCGTATTTCCTGAGGCCTTCTGTCGCTGAGAAGGCATAAAAAAATGCCCGGTCAGTGGACCGGGCAGGGGAGCCGCTGGCGGCTTTAGTTCATAAAGGCCGGCTGCTTATTCTCGTAGGCGGAGATCGCCTCTTCGTGCTGCAGCGTCAGGCCGATGCTATCGAGGCCGTTAAGCATGCAGTGGCGGCGGAAGGCGTCGATTTTAAAGCTGTACGACCTGTCGCCCGCTTTAACCACTTCGGCTTCCAGATCCACCTCGAACTTAATGCCCGGGTTGGCCTGCACCAGCTTAAACATCTCGTCGACCTGCTCGTCGCTCAGCGTGACCGGCAGCAGCTGGTTGTTAAAGCTGTTGCCGTAGAAGATATCGGCAAAGCTGGGGGCGATAACCACTTTAAAGCCGTAATCGGTCAATGCCCACGGCGCATGTTCACGCGAGGAGCCGCAGCCGAAGTTTTCCCGCGCCAGCAGAATCGAGGCGCCCTTGTACTCCGGGAAGTTGAGGACGAATTCCGGATTCGGCTGCTGTCCCTGATCATCGAGGAAGCGCCAGTCGTTGAACAGATGCGCGCCAAAACCGGTGCGGGTGACTTTCTGCAGGAACTGCTTGGGAATGATCGCATCGGTATCGACGTTTGCGGCATCCAGCGGCACCACCAGGCCCGTATGTTGGGTAAATTTCTCTGCCATGATGGTCTCCTTATTTGATGTCGCGGATGTCGGCAAAATGGCCGCTAACGGCCGCCGCTGCGGCCATTGCCGGGCTGACTAAGTGGGTACGTCCGCCGCGGCCCTGACGGCCTTCAAAGTTACGGTTGCTGGTGGATGCGCAGCGTTCGCCCGGGTTCAGGCGGTCGTTGTTCATCGCCAGACACATGGAGCAGCCCGGCAGGCGCCATTCAAAACCGGCTTCGATAAAGATTTTATCCAGGCCTTCTGCTTCCGCCTGGGCTTTCACCGGGCCTGAGCCAGGCACCACTAATGCCTGCACGCCTGGCGCCACTTTACGTCCTTTGGCGATCTCCGCCGCCGCGCGTAAGTCTTCAATGCGCGAGTTGGTACAGGAGCCGATAAAGACTTTATCAATTGCGACTTCGGTCAGCGGGATGCCCGGCTTCAGGCCCATATAGGCCAGCGCTTTTTCCGCGCTCGCGCGCTCTAACGGATCGGCGAAAGAGGCCGGATCGGGGATCATGTCGGTGACGGAGATAACCTGGCCTGGGTTGGTTCCCCAGGTGACCTGCGGAGCAATCTCTGCGGCCTGTAAGATGACGACGGTGTCAAAGGTGGCATCGGCGTCCGTGGTCAGGGTTTCCCAGTAAGCGACCGCTTCGCTAAAGTCCTCGCCTTTAGGCGCGTGCAGACGGCCCTTCACGTAATCAAAGGTGGTCGCGTCCGGCGCCACCAGGCCCGCTTTAGCGCCCATCTCGATGGCCATATTGCACAGGGTCATGCGGCCTTCCATGCTCAGGTTGCGAATGGCTTCGCCGCAGAATTCGACCACGTGGCCCGTACCGCCGGCGCTGCCGGTTTTGCCGATGATCGCCAGCACGATATCTTTAGCGGTGATGCCGGGGGCCGCCTGGCCCTGAACTTCAATCTTCATCGTTTTGGCGCGGCCCTGCTTCAGGGTCTGAGTTGCCAGCACGTGCTCGACTTCGGAGGTCCCGATGCCGAAAGCCAGCGCGCCGAACGCGCCGTGGGTCGCGGTATGGGAATCGCCGCAGACGATGGTCATCCCCGGCAGGGTCACGCCTTGCTCAGGGCCCATCACGTGGACGATACCCTGATACGGGTGGTTCAGGTCATACAGCTCAACGCCGAATTCGTTACAGTTCTTAATCAGCTCCTGCATCTGAATACGCGCCATTTCGCCGGACGCGTTGATGTCTTTGGTCTGAGTCGAAACGTTATGATCCATGGTGGCGAAGGTTTTTCCCGGCTGGCGTACCTGGCGGTTGTGCGCGCGCAGGCCGTCAAACGCCTGCGGGGAGGTTACTTCGTGTACCAGATGACGGTCGATGTACAGCAGCGGGGTTTCGTTTTGCGCTTCATAAACCACGTGAGCATCAAACAATTTTTCATACAACGTCTTCGCCATGATTACACCCCTTCAGCGACGTAGCGGGCAATAATATCGCCCATTTCATCGGTACTGACCGCCGCCGCACCGCGCGCTAAATCGCCGGTACGGATGCCTTCTTCTAATGCGCGGTTGATCGCGCTTTCGATCGCCGTTGCCGCAGCGTCCGCATCGAGGCTGTAGCGCAGCAGCAGCGCCAGCGACAGGATCTGGGCGATCGGGTTGGCGATGTTCTTGCCGGCGATATCCGGCGCCGAGCCGCCTGCCGGCTCGTACAGGCCAAAACCCTGTTCATTGAGGCTGGCGGACGGCAGCATGCCCATTGAGCCAGTGATCATCGCGCATTCGTCGGACAGGATGTCGCCGAACAGGTTGGAGCACAGCAGCACGTCAAACTGGGACGGGTCTTTAATCAGCTGCATGGTGGCGTTGTCGATGTACATGTGCGCCAGCTCAACGTCCGGGTACTCTTTGGCGATTTCGCCGACGATTTCCCGCCACAAAATGGAGGACTGCAGCACGTTGGCTTTGTCGATAGAGGTCACTTTGCTCCGGCGCTTGCGGGCCGATTCAAACGCGATGTGCGCAATGCGCTCGATTTCAAAGCGGTGGTAAACCTCGGTATCAAATGCTTTTTCGTGATGGCCGCTGCCTTCGCGACCCTTCGGCTGGCCGAAGTAGATGCCGCCGGTCAGTTCACGGACGCACAGAATGTCGAAGCCGTTGGCGGCGATATCCGCGCGCAGTGGGCAAAACTCTTCCAGCCCCTGGTACAGCTTTGCCGGACGCAGGTTGCTGAACAGCTTGAAATGTTTACGCAGCGGCAGCAGCGCGCCGCGCTCCGGCTGCTCTGCGGGCGGCAGGTGCTCCCATTTTGGGCCACCGACGGAGCCGAACAGAATGGCGTCCGCCTGCTCGCAGCCGTCCACGGTTGCCTGCGGCAGCGGGGTGCCCTGGCGGTCGATGGCGATGCCGCCAACGTCATACTGGCTGGTGGTAATGCGCATATCAAAACGGTTACGGACAGCTTCCAGTACTTTCATCGCCTGGTTCATGACTTCCGGGCCAATGCCATCACCTGGCAAAACAGCAATATGATAATTCTTCGACATTACACAGTTTCCTTCTTGTTCTCGTTATTTTGAGCTTTGCGTTGCAACTCTTTTTCGACTTCAGCGGCGCGCCAGATGTTGTTCAGAACGTGAACCATCGCCTTCGCCGAGGACTCTACGATATCCGTCGCCAGCCCGACGCCGTGGAAGCGGCGGCCGTTGTAGTTAACGACGATATCAACCTGGCCCAGCGCATCTTTGCCGTGGCCTTTGGCGCTTAAACCATACTTAACCAGCTCGATGTCATACGCCGTGACGCGGTTGATTGCCTGATATACGGCATCGACCGGGCCGTTGCCGTTAGCCGCTTCGGACTTCACTTCGTCGCCGCAGGCCAGCTTGACGGAGGCGGTGGCGATAGCGTTGGAACCGGATTGAACGCTGAAGTAGTCCAGGCGGAAATGCTCAGGCTCTTCCTGCTGCTTGTTAATAAAGGCCAGCGCTTCCAGGTCGTAGTCGAAGACCTGACCTTTTTTGTCTGCCAGCTTCAGGAACGCGTCGTACAGGTGGTCCATGTTGTAGTCGCTTTCCTTGTAGCCCATCTCTTCCATGCGGTGTTTCACCGCCGCGCGGCCGGAGCGGGAGGTCAGGTTCAGCTGTACCTGATTCAGGCCGATGGATTCCGGGGTCATGATTTCGTAGTTTTCGCGGTTCTTCAGCACGCCGTCCTGGTGAATACCGGAAGAGTGGGCGAAAGCGCCGGTGCCGACGATGGCTTTGTTCGCCGGGATCGGCATGTTGCAAATCTGGCTGACGGTCTGGCTGGTGCGCCAGATTTCGCTGTGATTAATGCGGGTGCGTACGTCCATAATGTCTTTACGCACCTTGATGGCCATGATGACTTCTTCCAGCGAACAGTTGCCCGCACGTTCGCCGATACCGTTCATGGCGCCTTCAACCTGGCGCGCGCCGGCGTGGACGGCGGCAATGGCGTTGCCGACGGCTAAGCCCAAATCGTCATGGGTGTGAACGGAAATGATCGCTTTGTCGATGTTCGGGACGTGATCGTACAGGCCGGTAATGATGTTGGAGAATTCGAACGGCATGGTATAGCCGACGGTATCCGGGATGTTAATGGTGGTGGCGCCGGCGCGGATGGCGGCTTCCACGACGCGAGACAGGTCAGCAATTGGCGTACGCCCGGCATCTTCACAGGAGAATTCGACGTCGTCGGTATAGTTGCGTGCGCGCTTGATCATATACACCGCGCGCTCAATCACCTCATCGAGGGTGCTGCGCAGCTTGGTGGCGATGTGCATCGGCGAGGTGGCGATAAAAGTATGAATACGGAACGCTTCGGCGATTTTTAATGACTCGGCCGCGACATCGATATCTTTCTCTACGCAGCGAGCCAGGGCGCAAACGCGGCTGTTTTTGATGGTACGCGCGATGGTCTGTACGGATTCAAAATCGCCCGGAGATGAGACAGGGAAGCCGACTTCCATCACGTCTACGCCCATACGCTCAAGGGCCAGGGCAATCTGCAGCTTCTCTTTAACGCTCAGGCTGGCCTGTAACGCTTGTTCCCCGTCGCGTAAGGTAGTATCGAAAATAATGACTTGCTGGCTCATGGTTAAATCCTTAATCGGTGTCCTGGGCGCCTTGCTGACGAGCATAAAAAAACCCGCGCAATGGCGCGGGTTTTATAGTCTTACTGGAAGATGACTAACGCTTAACGTCGCCCAGCAGCCTACCGCGCAAATTGGATGCGTTTAGTAGTAGTAGGCTGGTGAAACGAGTGCTGCGAATCATTGCGTCATGCTCCAGATGAAATCGATATGCCTTTAGAGTTACTGGATACGCCTTTTGATGTCAACCCCTGAGGGGGAAAATCGCCTTTTTACCTTGTCACTGAATTAGCTAATTGTGCTGAAGATCGCGCTTTTTTGCCGACAATCGTTTTTGGCGCCGCGGCAGGGGCGAGACCATTTAAAACATTCGCATAAATTTCTTTTCATTCAAGGCGTCACGTTACCGGGGCGGTAATGGCTGGCATCTTAATGAAAAGACTGAGGATATTTACCCTGTGAATATATTAAAATGAGTTCAGGTTAATTATCTATGATAACGGCATGTTAATTTTAATAGTATATTTAATCGATAGTTTAATGCTGCTTCAATTTAATTTAACTATTCCTGCCGTTGTTTATCTTTATAAGTTATGAGTAAACTTAACACCATCAAGTAATCGATATAGTTAAAATGAGTCGGCCATTTTCTCATCATGCTTATTTTTGTCGAAATCATAACTTTGATATATTCCTAAAATTCATTTTTACCCTTTTGCAAATTTCATATGCGTGCTAAATGATATTTTCGGCATTAATTACTGTACTTGTGCAAAGGGAATTTAGCCTGATGGTGAAATTAGATATGATAATTGAAAGTATTGAATATCAAACAGCCCCTGCGGTGGAAGTGACAAAACCTCAGCTACGAATGGTCGATCTCAATCTGCTCACCGTCTTTGATGCGGTGATGCAGGAGCAAAATATCACCCGGGCGGCACAGTCTCTGGGGATGTCGCAGCCGGCGGTCAGCAACGCCGTATCGCGCCTGAAGGTGATGTTTAATGACGAGCTGTTCGTTCGCTATGGCCGCGGGATTCAGCCAACGGCGCGTGCGTTCCAGCTGTTTGGCTCGGTGCGTCAGGCTTTGCAGCTGGTGCAGAACGAACTGCCGGGCTCCGGCTTTGAGCCAATAAGCAGCGATCGGGTGTTTAATCTGTGCGTTTGCAGCCCGCTGGATAACTATTTGACGGCAACGATCCTCAATAAAGTTAGCGCCGCCGCGCCAAATATTCATTTGATTTTTAAATCGGCGCTGAATCAAAATACTGACCATCAATTACGTTATCAGGAAATTGAATTTGTGGTTGGCTATGAAGAGTTTCGCCGCCCTGAATTTGCCTGCGTACCGCTGTTTAACGATGAGATGGTATTAGTCGCCAGTCGTCAACATCCGCGTATTAGCGAATTGCTGGCGGAAGACGACATTTATCGGGAAGAGCATGCGGTTGTGGCCCTGGATCGCTATGCTTCATTCAGCCAGCCCTGGTATGACAATCTCGATAAACAGGCGCGAATTGCTTATCAGGGAAATGCGATGGTCAGCGTATTAAACGTGGTTTCGCAAACACAAATGGTGGCTATTGCGCCGCGTTGGCTGGCGGCTGAATTCGCGGATAAGCTTAACCTGCGGCTGGTTACTCTGCCGATGCAGGTTAATAGCCGAACCTGCTATCTTTCATGGCACGAAGCCGCTGGTCGCGATAAAGGCCACCAGTGGATGGAAGAACTGCTGGTCAGTATTTGCCGGCGCTAACCTGTCTCTGCATAACCACAAACGGGAGCCGCGGCTCCTGCTTTGTGAGCGGGTAAAGGGGATATTCTGGCCTGCCGTTGACCGAGGCTAGCGCGGCGGCTCGTTTCGAATGATTTTATCTGTTAATGGGTAGTAAGGCAGAATTTTATTCTGTTTGGCGGACTCGGCTATCCGCAGATTCAGATGAAAAATGGATGATTTCCTGCGGCACGGCGATTTGTCCGAGTAATGATTTGCGCCATTTACTGTCGGTGAAGTTTTCCACCTGATTTTTTATTAAATCCTCTTTTTTATTCTTTTAATACTTCTCGCGTACCCGCGGCGGCTAATTGCCTGCCCGTTAGCGACCAGTTATGGTAAAGGCAGGCAGTCAATTCACCTCAATGCGAAGACGAGATTCTGCGCATTTGTGCGAACGCGCGGAAATTGAATTCCGCTGTCGTTAAAAACAATAAGCCGGGAGGCAAACCATGGAGATGTTGTCAGGAGCCGAGATGGTCGTCCAGTCGCTTGTCGATCAGGGCGTCAAGCAGGTATTCGGTTATCCCGGGGGGGCGGTCCTCGATATCTATGATGCGTTACATACCCTCGGCGGTATCGATCATATTTTGGTCCGCCACGAGCAGGCCGCGGTACATATGGCGGACGGCCTCGCCCGCGCCACGGGGGAAGTCGGCGTCGTGCTGGTGACTTCCGGGCCCGGCGCAACGAACGCCATTACCGGTATTGCGACGGCTTACATGGACTCTATCCCTCTGGTGATCCTCTCCGGGCAGGTGGCGACTTCCCTGATTGGCTACGACGCTTTCCAGGAGTGCGACATGGTCGGTATTTCCCGGCCGGTGGTAAAGCACAGCTTCCTGGTTAAGCAAACTGAAGATATCCCCGGCGTCCTGAAGAAAGCCTTCTGGCTGGCGGCCAGCGGCCGTCCTGGCCCGGTTGTCGTCGATCTGCCGAAAGATATCCTCAACCCGGCGAACAAGCTGCCGTACGTATGGCCGGATGCGGTCAGCATGCGCTCCTATAATCCGACGACCAGCGGGCATAAAGGACAGATTAAACGCGCTCTGCAGACGCTGATCGCGGCCAAACACCCGGTGGTGTACGTGGGCGGCGGGGCGATTAACGCCCAATGCGAAGAGCAGCTGTATCGTCTGGTGGAAAAACTTAATCTGCCGGTCGTTTCGTCGCTGATGGGGCTGGGGGCTTTCCCGGCTACGCACCAGCAGGCGCTGGGCATGCTGGGTATGCACGGCACCTACGAAGCCAACATGACGATGCATAATTCCGACGTGATTTTTGCCGTTGGCGTCCGCTTTGACGATCGCACGACCAACAATCTGGCAAAATATTGCCCGAATGCCACGGTGCTGCATATCGACATCGATCCGACGTCAATTTCGAAAACGGTGCCGGCGGACGTGCCGATCGTTGGCGATGCTCGTCAGGTGCTGGAGCAGATGCTGGATCTGCTGGAGCAGGAAGAGGCGCAGCAGCCGCTGGATGAGCTCCGCGACTGGTGGCGGCAGATCGAGCAGTGGCGCGCGCGTCACTGCCTGCAATACGATACGCAAAGCGGCAAGATCAAACCGCAGGCGGTAATCGAGACCATCTGGCGTCTGACCAACGGGGATGCCTACGTCACCTCCGACGTTGGCCAGCATCAGATGTTCGCCGCGCTCTATTATCCCTTTGATAAGCCAAGACGCTGGATCAACTCCGGCGGCCTGGGCACGATGGGCTTCGGCCTGCCTGCGGCGCTCGGCGTGAAGATGGCGCTGCCGGAGGAGACCGTTGTTTGCGTCACCGGCGACGGCAGTATTCAGATGAATATCCAGGAGCTGTCCACCGCGCTGCAGTATGAACTGCCGGTTCTGGTGCTGAACCTCAATAACCGCTATCTCGGGATGGTGAAGCAGTGGCAGGACATGATTTACTCCGGCCGTCACTCGCAGTCGTACATGGAGTCACTTCCGGATTTTGTCCGCCTGGCAGAAGCGTATGGTCACGTAGGGATTCGCATCAACGAGCCGCAGGAGCTTGAGCCGAAGCTGGCTGAAGCGCTGGAACAGGTGCGTAATAATCGTCTGGTCTTCGTCGATGTAACTGTCGACGGCAGCGAGCACGTGTATCCGATGCAGATCCGCGGCGGCGGGATGGACGAGATGTGGTTGAGCAAAACGGAGAGAACCTGATTATGCGCCGGATATTATCGGTATTACTGGAAAACGAATCGGGCGCCTTATCGCGCGTTATTGGTCTCTTTGCGCAGCGTGGGTATAACATTGAAAGCCTGACGGTGGCACCTACAGACGACCCGACGCTCTCGCGGATGACGATTCAGACCGTGGGTGATGAGAAAGCGATTGAGCAGATCGAGAAGCAGCTGCATAAGCTGGTGGACGTGCTGCGGGTCAGCGAGCTTGGACAAAACTCGCACGTTGAGCGCGAGATTATGCTGGTGAAGGTGCAGGCCAGCGGCTTTGGCCGCGAAGAGGTCAAGCGCAACACCGAGATCTTCCGCGGGCAGATTATTGATGTCACCCCGTCTATCTACACCGTTCAGCTGGTTGGCACCAGCGATAAGCTGGATGCATTCATCGCCTCGCTGCGTGACGTCGCGAGAATAGTTGAAGTTGCTCGCTCTGGCGTCGTTGGCCTGTCGCGCGGCGATAAAATAATGCGCTGAGTCGCTGAAAATGACGTAAAAATAGCCCGGCACAAACTGTCGGGCTATTTTTTTGCGAAATCGGTAGGAACTGGAGATAAAACCGGTTGCTGTGCTAACTGTTCTGCGTTTAGATGTTATGAAAATGAATCCATACCTGAAGAAAGGTTATGTTCTGTACTAAATTACCCAAGGGGCAATTGTGAAACTGGATGAAATCGCCCGGCTGGCCGGTGTCTCGCGAACCACCGCTAGCTATGTGATTAACGGTAAAGCGAAGCAGTACCGCGTGAGTGATAAAACGGTCGAAAAGGTGATGGCTGTGGTTCGTGAACACAACTATCACCCGAATGCGGTCGCTGCCGGCCTGCGTGCAGGACGCACGCGTTCTATTGGTCTGGTCATTCCGGATCTGGAAAACACCAGCTATACCCGCATTGCTAACTACCTGGAGCGTCAGGCGCGTCAGCGCGGCTATCAGCTGCTGATCGCCTGTTCGGAAGATCAGCCAGATAACGAGATGCGCTGCATTGAGCATCTGCTGCAGCGCCAGGTCGATGCCATTATCGTTTCGACCTCATTACCGCCTGAGCACCCGTTCTATCAGCGCTGGGCCAACGATCCTTTCCCGATTGTTGCGCTCGATCGCGCGCTCGATCGTGAACACTTCACCAGCGTCGTGGGCGCCGATCGGGACGATGCGGAAATGCTGGGCGCCGAGCTGCGTAAATTCCCTGGCGACAGCGTGCTGTATCTTGGCGCTCTGCCGGAGCTGTCGGTGAGCTTCCTGCGCGAGCAGGGCTTCCGGACCGCGTGGCAGGACGATCCGCGTGAGGTGCAGTACCTCTACGCTAACAGCTACGAGCGCGAAGCGGCGGCTCAGCTGTTCGAGAAGTGGCTGGAAACGAATCCGATGCCGCAGGCGCTGTTTACCACCTCGTTCCCGCTGCTGCAGGGCGTGATGGACGTGACGTTGCGTCGTGAAGGCAAGCTGCCATCCGAGCTGGCGATTGCGACTTTCGGCGATAACGAACTGCTGGATTTCCTCCAGTGTCCGGTGCTGGCAGTGGCCCAACGCCACCGCGATGTTGCCGAACGCGTGCTGGAGATTGTCCTCGCCAGCCTCGACGAACCGCGCAAGCCAAAGCCTGGCCTAAGCCGGATTCGCCGGAATTTGTATCGCCGCGGGAGCCTGAACCGTCGTTGAATATTTCCGGCAGGAGGCTGCCGGGATAATTCTACCGCTCGCCAGACGGACGCGCGTCTGGCGATAATCCATACAAATTGCCTTAAAAATGCAAAACTGAATATCTTTCAGACAAATCCCTAAACTTCTTTACGTATTATTTTGTTTTATTCTGGAGCAGGGCCTTTCTTGCATCTGCTGGGTATAAGAAAAGATGTCCCCGCCGATATTTGTATTATTTTGTTACATTCACTAAGTTAATCGCTGAATTAACACTCATTTTATCGCAAACAATACCCACAATCTTCTCCACCCCGCGACAAGAGAGCCTCTCCGGTGACAACCGGCACTGTTAACGGGCATCAGAATCGCCTAAAATGCCGCTCGCGTCGCAAACTGACACTTTATATTTTCCCGCCGAAGATATTTTGTTGCTTTTAACTGTTACGAATTTGTTGGTTGTTTTCTTACACGTATTCATGACGTTAATTTGCCTCGTTTGTTGATGATTTTATCATCAGGCCTAATATCGGCTGCAAATAATGGGTTTTTAAGCTTCGTTGGTATTCGTGCTGGCTTGACAAGCTTTTCCTCCGCTCCGTAAACTCCTTCTGGTGGGAATTTGTGGGGTAAAGTGGCGAAAAGGGGTGAGGCTGGCATGTTCCGTGGGGCAACGTTAGTCAATCTCGACAGCAAAGGCCGTCTGGCCGTACCGACGCGTTACCGCGACGGGCTGATTGAGAGCGCTTCCGGTCAATTGGTTTGCACCATTGACATTCATCACCCGTGCCTGCTGCTTTACCCCTTGCCTGAATGGGAAATCATCGAGCAAAAATTGTCGCGTTTATCGAGCATGAATCCCGCTGAGCGGCGCGTACAGCGTCTGCTTCTGGGACATGCCAGCGAATGTCAGATGGATAATGCCGGGCGGCTATTGATCGCACCGGTGTTACGGCAGCATGCCGGGCTGACAAAAGAAGTGATGCTGGTCGGGCAGTTCAATAAGTTTGAGCTGTGGGATGAAACGACCTGGTATCAACGGGTCAAGGAAGATATCGACGCTGAGCAGTCCGCAACCGGGGAACTGCCGGAGCGACTGCAGGATTTGTCTTTATAAAATGATGGAAAATTTTAAACATACTTCGGTACTTCTGGATGAAGCCGTTAACGGCCTGAATATTCGCCCGGATGGTATCTACATTGATGGCACTTTTGGTCGCGGTGGTCACTCGCGCCTGATCCTCTCCCGGCTGGGAGCGGAAGGCCGCCTGCTGGCAATCGATCGCGATCCGCAGGCGATCGCCGTGGCGAAGACCATCGATGACCCCCGTTTTTCCATCGTACATGGACCTTTTTCTGCGCTTGCAGATTATGTTAGTGAGCGCGAACTGACGGGCAAGATCGACGGTATTCTTCTCGATCTTGGCGTCTCGTCACCTCAGCTTGATGACGCGGAACGCGGCTTCTCGTTTATGCGCGACGGCCCGCTGGATATGCGCATGGATCCGACGCGCGGCCAGTCGGCCGCCGAATGGCTGCAGACGGCCGAAGAGGCCGATATCGCCTGGGTTATTAAAACCTTTGGCGAAGAGCGCTTCGGTAAGCGCATCGCGCGCGCCATCGTTGAGCGCAACCGCGTTGAGCCCATGACCCGCACGAAAGAGCTGGCGGAAGTGGTGACGGCGGCGACTCCGGTGAAGGATAAATTCAAACATCCCGCGACCCGTACCTTCCAGGCGGTGCGCATTTGGGTGAACAGTGAACTGGAGGAGATAGAGCAGGCGCTAAAAAGCTCGCTCAGCGTGCTGGCCCCGGGCGGGCGGCTTTCTATCATCAGTTTCCACTCGCTGGAAGACCGTATTGTGAAGCGCTTTATGCGTGAGCAAAGCCGCGGTCCGCAGGTTCCGGCAGGGCTACCGATGACTGAAGAGCAGCTTAGTAAACTGGGCGGCCGTGAGCTGCGAGCATTAGGCAAGTTGATGCCGGGCGAAGAAGAGGTGGCAGAGAATCCACGCGCCCGTAGTTCAGTTCTGCGCATTGCAGAGAGGACGAACGCATGATCGGCAGAGTGACAGAAGCCTTAAGCAAAGTTAAAGGATCGTTAGGAAGCAACGAGCGCCATGCCTTGCCTGGCGTTATCGGGGACGATCTTCTGCGGTTTGGGAAGCTGCCACTCTGTCTGTTCATTTGCATCATCATTACGGCAATTACGGTGGTCACGACGGCGCACCATACCCGTTTGTTAACCGCCCAGCGCGAACAGCTGGTTCTGGAACGTGATGCGCTGGATATTGAATGGCGCAACCTGATCCTCGAAGAGAACGCCTTGGGCGATCACAGTCGGGTTGAGCGGATCGCGACCGAGAAGTTGCAGATGCAACATGTCGATCCATCACAAGAAAATATCGTTGTACAAAAATAAGGATTATTGCGACGCATGAAAGCAGCGCCGAAAACGCCAAGACCAAAACGTCAGGAAGAACAGGCCAACTTTATCAGTTGGCGTTTTGCGTTGCTGTGCGGCTGTATTCTGCTGGCTCTGACTTTCCTGCTGGGCCGCGTGGCGTGGCTCCAGGTTATCAGTCCGGACATGCTGGTGCGTCAGGGCGATATGCGCTCCCTGCGCGTACAGGAAGTGTCTACCGCGCGCGGGATGATTACCGACCGCTCGGGCCGCCCGCTGGCGGTGAGCGTGCCGGTGAAGGCTATCTGGGCCGATCCGAAAGAGCTGCACGATGCCGGCGGCGTCACTCTCGACAATCGCTGGAAAGCGCTGGCGGACGCGCTGAATATGCCGCTGGATCAGCTGGCGTCGCGCATCAATACCAACCCGCGGATGCGCTTTATCTATCTGGCTCGCCAGGTCAATCCTGATATGGCCGATTACATCAGGAAGCTTAAGCTGCCGGGGATCCACCTGCGCGAAGAGTCGCGCCGTTACTACCCGTCAGGCGAAGTCACCTCTCACCTTATCGGTTTTACCAACGTCGATAGCCAGGGTATTGAGGGCGTTGAGAAGAGCTTTGACAAGTGGCTTACCGGCCAGCCCGGCGAGCGTATCGTGCGTAAAGACCGCTATGGCCGCGTCATCGAGGATATCTCTTCCACCGACAGCCAGGCCGCGCATAACCTCGCGCTGAGCATCGACGAGCGCCTGCAGGCGCTGGTTTATCGCGAACTCAACAATGCGGTGGCGTTTAACAAGGCGGAGTCGGGAAGCGCGGTGCTGGTTGATGTCAGCACCGGCGAAGTGCTGGCGATGGCCAACAGCCCGTCCTACAACCCGAATAATTTCTCCGGCACGGCAAAAGATATCATGCGTAACCGCGCCATCACCGACGTCTTCGAACCGGGTTCAACGGTGAAGCCGATGGTGGTGATGACGGCGCTACAGCGCGGGATCGTCAATGAAAATACCGTGCTGAACACCATTCCTTACCGTATTAACGGCCACGAAATTAAAGACGTGGCGCGCTATAGCGAATTGACCCTGACCGGGGTACTACAGAAGTCGAGTAACGTCGGTGTTTCCAAGCTGGCGTTAGCGATGCCGTCCTCAGCGTTAGTAGATACTTACTCACGTTTTGGGCTCGGAAAAGCGACCAATTTGGGGTTGGTCGGAGAACGCAGTGGCTTATACCCTCAAAAACAACGGTGGTCTGACATAGAGAGGGCCACCTTTTCTTTCGGCTATGGGCTAATGGTAACTCCGTTACAGTTAGCGCGAGTCTACGCAACGATCGGCAGCTACGGCGTTTATCGCCCGCTGTCGATTACTAAAGTTGATCCACCGGTTCCGGGCGAGCGAGTCTTCCCGGAACCTCTCGTTCGTACCGTGGTGCACATGATGGAAAGCGTGGCGCTGCCGGGCGGCGGCGGCGTGAAGGCGGCGATTAAGGGCTATCGCATCGCGATCAAAACCGGTACGGCGAAAAAAGTAGGGCCGGACGGCCGCTACATCAATAAATATATTGCTTACACCGCAGGCGTTGCGCCCGCCAGCCACCCGCGTTTCGCGCTGGTGGTGGTGATCAACGACCCGCAGGCGGGTAAATACTACGGCGGCGCCGTTTCCGCGCCGGTCTTCGGTGCCATCATGGGCGGCGTTCTGCGCACCATGAACATCGAACCGGATGCGCTGGCAACGGGCGAAAAAAGTGAATTTGTGATTAATCAAGGCGAGGGAACAGGTGGCAGATCGTAATTTGCGCGACCTTCTCGCTCCGTGGGTGCCAAATGCGCCGGAGCGAATTCTGCGAGAGATGACGCTGGACAGCCGGGTGGCTGCTTCCGGGGATCTCTTTATCGCGGTATTAGGTCATCAGGCGGACGGGCGTCGTTATATCCCGCAGGCGATAGCGCAAGGTGTTGCTGCCATTATAGCTGAGGCCAAAGATGAGGCTGGCGACGGTGAAATCCGTGAAATGCACGGCGTGCCGGTCATTTATCTTAGCCAGCTCAACGAGCGCCTGTCGGCGCTGGCCGGGCGTTTTTACCATCAGCCTTCGCAGCAGCTGCGCCTGATCGGCGTAACCGGGACCAACGGCAAAACCACCACCACTCAGCTACTGGCGCAGTGGGGCAAGCTGCTCGGCGAAACCAGCGCGGTCATGGGTACGGTAGGCAACGGCCTGCTGGACAAGGTTATCCCGACGGAAAACACCACCGGCTCTGCGGTAGACGTCCAGCACGTGCTGTCCGGTCTGGCAGGGCAGGGGGCGACGCTGGCGGCGATGGAAGTTTCTTCTCACGGCCTGGTGCAGCACCGCGTAGCCGCGCTGCAGTTTGCCGCCTCGGTCTTTACCAACCTGAGCCGCGATCACCTGGACTATCACGGTGATATGGCGCATTACGAAGCGGCAAAATGGCTGCTCTACTCCACCCACCACTGCGGTCAGGCGATCGTCAACGCCGATGATGAAGTGGGCCGCCGCTGGCTGGCGAAGCTGCCGGATGCGGTTGCGGTATCGATGGAAGACCATATTAATCCGAACTGCCACGGCCGCTGGCTGAAGGCAACCGCGGTGAGCTATCACGACAGCGGGGCGACCATTCAGTTTGACTCCAGCTGGGGCAAGGGCGAAGTCGAAAGTCGCCTGATGGGCGCCTTTAACGTCAGCAATCTGCTGCTGGCGCTGGCTACGCTGCTGGCGCTGGGCTATCCGCTGGCCGAGCTGCTGAAAACGGCCTCTCGTCTGCAGCCGGTTTGCGGGCGCATGGAAGTCTTTAGCGCGCCGGGTAAAGCGACCGTGGTGGTGGATTACGCTCATACGCCTGATGCGCTTGAAAAAGCGCTGCAGGCCGCGCGTCTGCACTGCAACGGCAAGCTGTGGTGCGTATTTGGCTGCGGCGGCGATCGCGATAAGGGCAAACGTCCGCTGATGGGCGCTATCGCCGAAGAGTTCGCCGATATCGCCGTTGTCACTGATGATAACCCGCGTACCGAAGAGCCTCGCGCCATTATCAACGATATCCTGGCCGGCATGCTTGATGCCGGGTACGCGAAGGTGATGGAAGGTCGGGCGGAAGCGGTGACCAATGCCGTTATGCAGGCGAAAGAGGGCGACGTGGTGCTGGTCGCGGGTAAAGGCCACGAGGATTACCAGATTGTCGGCAACCGCCGCCTGGACTACTCCGATCGCGTTACCGTCGCGCGCTTACTGGGGACGGTAGCATGATTCGCTTTACGCTCACTCAGCTTGCCGACATCGCCAGCGGCGAACTGCACGGTAGCGATCTGGCCATTGATGAGGTCACATCGGATACCCGCAAAATAACGGCGGGCTGCCTGTTTGTAGCCCTCAAAGGCGAGCGCTTCGACGCTCACGACTTTGCTGCGCAGGCAAAACAGGCGGGTGCCGGCGCGCTGCTGGTCAGCCGCAGGCTGGAGTGCGATTTACCCCAGGTGGTGGTGAAAGATACTCGCCTGGCTTTCGGTGAGCTGGCCGCGTGGGTTCGCCAGCAGGTACCGGCGCGCGTGGTCGCGCTGACCGGCTCCTCCGGAAAAACCTCGGTGAAAGAGATGACCGCGGCGATCCTCGGACAGTGCGGCACCACGCTGTATACCGCCGGCAACCTGAATAACGATATTGGCGTGCCGATGACGCTGCTGCGTCTGACTCATGAGCACCGGTATGCGGTGATTGAGCTGGGCGCCAACCACCAGGGCGAAATTGCCTGGACCGTTAATCTGACGCGTCCGAAAGCCGCGCTGGTGAACAACCTGGCCGCCGCGCATCTTGAGGGTTTCGGCTCGCTGGCGGGCGTGGCGAAAGCGAAAGGCGAAATCTTTACCGGCCTGCCGGCAAACGGCATCGCCATTCTCAACGCCGACAATAACGACTGGCTGAACTGGCAGAGCGTCATTGGCGATCGTAAGGTTTGGCGCTTCTCGCCAAACGCCGCGAACAGCGACTTTACGGCGACCAATATTCATGTCACCAGCCACGGTACGGAATTTACCCTGCAAACCCCAACGGGGAGCGTGGATGTTCTGCTGCCGCTGCCGGGCCGCCATAATATCGCCAACGCGCTGGCCGCAGCCTCGCTGGCAATGGCGGTCGGCGCTGATTTAGCCGCGGTGAAAGCCGGGCTGGCTCAGCTTACCGCGGTGCCTGGGCGCCTGTTCCCGATCCGGCTTACGGAAAATCAGCTGCTGCTTGATGATTCCTATAACGCCAACGTCGGGTCGATGACCGCCGCGGTGCAGGTACTGGCTGAAATGCCGGGCTACCGGGTGCTGGTGGTCGGCGATATGGCCGAGCTCGGCGCGGAAAGCGCCGCCTGCCATCGTCAGGTTGGCGAAGCGGCGAAGATTGCAGGACTCGATCGGGTACTGAGCGTCGGCGCGCTGAGCGCTGATATCAGCTCCGCCAGCGGCGTGGGCGAGCACTTTAGCGAGAAATCCGCGCTGGTGACTCGTCTGCGCGAGCTTATCGCAGAGCATAAAATTTTGACCATTTTAGTGAAGGGTTCACGTAGTGCCGCCATGGAAGAGGTAGTACGCGCATTACAGGAGAATGGAACATGTTAGTATGGCTGGCCGAACATTTGGTCAAATATTATTCAGGCTTTAACGTCTTTTCCTACCTGACGTTTCGCGCCATCGTCAGCCTGCTGACCGCGCTGTTCATCTCTTTGTGGATGGGCCCGCGTATGATCGCTCGTCTGCAAAAACTCGCTTTCGGCCAGGTTGTCCGCAACGACGGTCCGCAATCTCACTTCAGCAAACGCGGTACGCCGACCATGGGCGGGATCATGATCCTTACCGCGATTGTGGTATCGGTCCTGCTGTGGGCTTACCCCTCTAACCCGTACGTCTGGTGCGTTCTGACGGTGCTGATAGGTTACGGCATCATTGGCTTCGTTGATGACTATCGCAAGGTGGTACGCAAAGACACCAAGGGCCTGATTGCCCGCTGGAAATACTTCTGGATGTCGGTGATTGCGCTGGGGGTTGCCTTTGCGCTGTATATGGCCGGGAAAGACACGCCGGCCACCCAGCTGGTGGTGCCGTTCTTCAAAGACATCATGCCGCAGCTGGGGCTGCTGTACATTCTGCTGGCCTACTTTGTGATTGTCGGTACCGGCAACGCGGTTAACCTCACCGATGGCCTCGACGGTCTGGCGATTATGCCCACCGTATTTGTTGCCGCCGGTTTCGCGCTGGTGGCGTGGGCGTCGGGCAACATGAACTTCGCCAACTACCTGCATATTCCCTATCTGCGTCATGCCGGCGAACTGGTTATCGTCTGTACGGCAATTGTTGGCGCGGGCCTTGGCTTCCTGTGGTTTAACACCTATCCGGCTCAGGTCTTTATGGGCGACGTGGGTTCGTTGGCCCTCGGCGGCGCGCTGGGCATCATTGCCGTGCTGCTGCGTCAGGAATTCCTGCTGGTTATTATGGGTGGCGTTTTTGTTGTTGAGACCCTGTCGGTCATTCTGCAGGTCGGCTCCTTCAAGCTGCGCGGCCAGCGCATCTTCCGAATGGCGCCGATTCATCACCACTATGAACTGAAAGGCTGGCCGGAACCGCGCGTGATCGTGCGCTTCTGGATTATTTCGCTGATGCTGGTGCTGATTGGCCTGGCGACGCTGAAGGTACGTTAATCATGGCAGATTATCAGGGTAAGAAAGTCGTCATTATTGGGCTGGGTATGACCGGCCTGTCTTGCGTGGACTTTTTCATGGCCCGCGGCGTGACGCCGCGCGTCATGGATACTCGCGCTGCGCCTTCAGGCCTGGATAAGCTGCCGGAAGGAGTGGAGCGCTACGTTGGCGGCCTGAACGAAGATTGGCTGCTGGCGGCCGATCTGATCGTGGCAAGCCCTGGTATCGCCCTGGCGCATCCCTCTCTGAGCGCGGCGGCGGATGCCGGCGTGGAAATCGTTGGCGATATCGAGCTGTTCTGCCGCGAGGCGCAGGCGCCGGTTGTGGCCATTACCGGCTCAAACGGTAAAAGCACCGTCACCACCCTTGTGGGTGAGATGGCGAAAGCGGCCGGCGTAAACGTCGGCGTCGGCGGCAATATTGGCCTGCCGGCCCTGATGCTGCTGGACCCTGAACGCGAACTGTATGTTCTGGAACTTTCCAGCTTCCAGCTGGAAACCACCTCCAGCCTGCGGGCGGTTGCCGCGACGATCCTCAACGTGACCGAAGATCATATGGACCGCTATCCGCTAGGCCTGCAGCAGTATCGGGCGGCCAAACTGCGCGTTTATGAAAATGCGAAGAGCTGCATCGTGAATGCTGATGACGGATTGACGATGCCGGTGCGCGGCGCCGATGACCGCTGCATCAGCTTTGGCGTGGACGTCGGCGACTACCACCTCAACCGCCAGCAGGGAGAAACCTGGCTGCGGGTGAAAGGTGAGAAAGTCCTGAACGTCAAAGAGATGAACATCACCGGCCAGCATAACTACAGCAATGCCCTGGCGGCGCTGGCGCTGGCGGATGCCGCAGGCCTGCCGCGGGCCAGCAGCCTCAAGGCGCTGACTACGTTTACCGGTCTGGCGCACCGCTTCCAGCTGGCGCTGGATCATAACGGCGTGCGCTGGATTAACGATTCCAAAGCCACCAACGTTGGCAGCACCGAAGCGGCGCTGAACGGTCTGCATCTGGACGGTACGCTATATCTGCTGCTCGGCGGTGACGGCAAATCCGCTGATTTTGACCCGCTGAAGCGTTATCTGGCCGGCGACAATATCCGCCTCTACTGCTTCGGTCGCGACGGCGAGCAGCTGGCAGCGCTGCGCCCTGAGGCGGCGACGCAGACGGAAACCATGGAGCAGGCGATGCGTCAGATTGCGCCGCTGCTGAAGCCGGGCGATATGGTGCTGCTGTCACCGGCCTGCGCCAGCCTCGATCAGTTTAAAAACTTCGAACAACGGGGGGATATCTTTACCCGCCTGGCGAAGGAGTTAGGCTGATGCGTCTATCCCTCCCGCGCCTGAGAATGCCCCGACTGACGCTGCCGCGTTTGCCGGGAATGCGTATCTTCTCCTGGCTGTTTGCCGCGCTGAAGGGCTGGGTGATGGGCTCGCGGCAGAAAGATAACGACAGCCTGGTGATGTATGACCGGATGCTGCTGTGGCTGACGTTTGGCCTGGCGGCGGTCGGCTTCATCATGGTGACCTCGGCCTCGATGCCGGTTGGTCAGCGTCTGGCGAACGATCCGTTTCTGTTTGCCAAGCGCGACGGACTCTACATTCTGCTGGCGCTGGGGCTCGCGCTGGTGACCCTGCGCCTGCCGATGGTGTTTTGGCAGCGGCACAGCACCGCGATGCTGATCGCCTCGATCGTGATGCTGCTGATCGTGCTGGTGGTCGGGAGTTCGGTAAACGGGGCATCGCGGTGGATTGCGCTGGGCCCGCTGCGTATTCAGCCTGCGGAGTTTACCAAGCTGTCGCTGTTCTGCTACATCGCTAACTACCTGGTACGTAAAGGCGATGAGGTGCGCAATAACCTGCGCGGCTTCCTGAAACCGATGGGCGTGATTTTCGTGCTGGCGATTCTGCTGCTGGCGCAGCCGGACCTCGGAACGGTGGTTGTGCTGTTTGTCACGACCCTGGCGATGCTGTTTCTCGCCGGCGCTAAGCTGTGGCAGTTCATTGCCATTATCGGCATGGGGATCTCGGCGGTGGTGCTGCTGATCCTCGCCGAACCGTATCGTATTCGCCGCGTAACCTCCTTCTGGAACCCGTGGGAGGATCCGTTTGGCAGCGGCTACCAGCTAACCCAGTCGCTGATGGCCTTTGGTCGCGGCGAAATGTGGGGGCAGGGCTTAGGCAACTCGGTACAAAAGCTGGAGTATTTGCCGGAGGCGCACACTGACTTCATCTTCGCCATCATCGGCGAAGAACTCGGTTATATCGGTGTGGTACTGGCCCTTTTAATGGTATTCTTCGTCGCTTTTCGCGCCATGTCCATTGGCCGCAAAGCGCTGGAGATTGACCACCGTTTCTCCGGCTTTCTGGCCTGTGCGATCGGTATCTGGTTTAGCTTCCAGGCGCTGGTTAACGTCGGCGCGGCTGCGGGCATGCTGCCGACCAAGGGCCTGACGCTGCCGCTTATCAGCTACGGTGGTTCCAGCTTGCTGATTATGTCGACGGCCATCATGTTGCTGTTGCGTATTGATTATGAAACGCGTCTGGAAAAAGCGCAGGCGTTTACACGGGGTGTTCGATGAGCGGTCAGGAAAAGCGGTTAATGGTGATGGCGGGCGGTACCGGCGGGCATGTGTTCCCGGGGCTGGCGGTCGCGCACCATTTAATGGACCAGGGCTGGCAGGTTCGCTGGCTGGGTACCGCCGATCGTATGGAAGCGGACTTAGTGCCAAAGCACGGTATTGAGATAGATTTTATCCGCATCTCCGGCCTGCGCGGCAAAGGCCTGAAGGCGCAGCTGCTGGCGCCGGTACGTATTTTCAACGCCTGGCGTCAGGCGCGCGCGATTATGCAACGTTTCCAGCCGGACGTCGTGCTGGGGATGGGCGGATACGTGTCCGGCCCCGGCGGGCTGGCGGCGTGGTCGCTGGGTATTCCGGTGGTGCTGCACGAACAGAATGGTATTGCCGGCCTGACCAATAAATGGCTGGCAAAAATTGCGAAGAAAGTGATGCAGGCGTTTCCCGGCGCGTTCCCCCACGCTGACGTGGTGGGCAACCCGGTACGTACCGATGTGCTCGCGCTGCCTCTGCCGGAGCAGCGGCTGTTTGGGCGTCAGGGGCCGACCCGCGTTTTAGTGGTTGGCGGTTCGCAGGGCGCGCGCGTATTGAACCAGACCATGCCGCTGGTGGCCGGGAAGCTGGGCGGCGCGGTGACCATCTGGCATCAGAGCGGTAAAGGCGGCCAGCAGACGGTACAGCAGGCTTACGCCGATGCCGGGCAGCCGCAGCACAAGGTGACCGAATTTATTGATGATATGGCGGCGGCGTATGCCTGGGCCGATGTGGTGGTATGTCGCTCCGGTGCGCTGACGGTGAGCGAAATTGCCGCCGCAGGATTACCGGCGCTGTTTGTGCCGTTTCAGCACAAGGATCGCCAGCAGTACTGGAACGCGCTGCCGCTGGAGAAAGCGGGAGCCGCGAAAATTCTCGAACAGCCCCAGTTCACGGTTGACGCCGTGGCGCAAACCCTGGCCGGCTGGGATCGGGAAACGCTGCTGGATATGGCGGAACGAGCGCGTAGAGTCTCGATTCCGGATGCTACCGAGCGGGTAGCGGAAGAAGTGAGCGCTGCAGCACTGGCGCGCTAATCGCGGTGAATCCCACCGCCCGAATAGAGAAGTTGATGGCGTAAAGAATGAATACACAAGATTTGGCAAAACTGCGTTCCATAGTGCCCGAGATGCGTCGCGTCCGGCACATTCACTTTGTTGGCATTGGCGGTGCCGGTATGGGCGGTATTGCCGAAGTTCTGGCCAACGAAGGCTACCAGATTTCCGGCTCCGACCTGGCGCCGAATCCGGTTACGCAACAGCTGGCTAAACTTGGCGCCACGATCTATTTCAACCATCGCCCTGAAAACGTGCGTGATGCCAGCGTGGTGGTGGTTTCCAGCGCAATCTCTGCGGACAATCCGGAGATTGTTGCCGCGCATGAAGCGCGTATTCCGGTTATCCGCCGCGCGGAGATGCTGGCGGAGCTGATGCGTTTTCGCCACGGCATCGCTATCGCCGGCACGCACGGTAAGACCACGACCACCGCGATGGTCTCCAGTATTTATGCCGAGGCTGGCCTCGATCCTACCTTCGTCAACGGTGGGTTGGTCAAAGCGGCCGGCGTTCATGCCCGTCTTGGGCATAGCCGTTATCTGATTGCGGAAGCGGATGAGAGCGACGCTTCGTTCCTGCATCTGCAGCCGATGGTTGCCATTGTGACCAATATCGAAGCCGATCACATGGATACCTACCACGGTGATTTTGAAAACTTAAAGCAGACGTTCGTTAACTTCCTGCACAACCTGCCGTTCTACGGACGCGCGGTGATGTGCGTGGACGACCCGGTCATTCGTGAGCTGCTGCCGCGCGTTGGCCGCCAGACGACGACCTACGGCTTTAGCGATGATGCCGACGTGCGTATTGAAGACTATCGCCAGCTTGGCGCGCAGGGCCATTTCCGCCTCGTGCGCCAGGACAAAGAGGTTATCCAGGTCACGCTAAACGCGCCGGGCCGCCATAATGCGCTGAATGCGGCGGCTGCCGTGGCGGTAGCGACGGAAGAGGGCATTGAAGACGACGCGATTCTGCGGGCGCTGGAAGCGTTCCAGGGAACCGGCCGTCGCTTTGATTTCCTTGGCGAATATCCGCTGGCTGAGGTCAACGGTAAAAGCGGCAGCGCGATGCTGATTGATGATTACGGTCATCACCCGACGGAAGTGGATGCGACCATTAAAGCGGCTCGCGCCGGCTGGCCGGATAAAAATCTGGTGATGCTGTTCCAGCCGCACCGCTTTACCCGTACGCGCGATCTGTACGACGATTTTGCCAACGTGCTGACTCAGGTCGATGCGCTACTGATGCTGGACGTCTACTCCGCTGGCGAAGCGCCGATCCCGGGGGCGGATAGCCGCTCCCTGTGCCGCACTATTCGCGGTCGCGGCAAGGTGGACCCGATTCTGCTTTCCGACCCGGCCCAGGCGGCAGAGATGCTGGCTTCGGTGCTTACCGGGAACGACCTGGTGCTGGTGCAGGGCGCTGGAAATATAGGGAAAATCGCCCGCCACCTGGCTGAAATCAAACTCATGCCGCAAAAAGCGGGGGAGGAGCGCCGTGGCTGATAAAATCGCGGTTCTTTTCGGCGGGACCTCCGCCGAGCGAGAGGTATCGCTCAACTCCGGCGCGGCGGTGCTTGCCGGCCTGCGTGAGGGCGGCGTTGACGCCCATCCCGTCGACCCTCGCGATGTCGATATTACTCAGCTGAAGCAGCTGGGTTTTAAGAAAGCGTTTATTGCTTTGCACGGCCGCGGTGGGGAAGATGGAACGTTGCAGGGGCTGCTTGAGCTGATTCAACTGCCTTATACCGGCAGCGGCGTGATGGCTTCGGCAATCTCAATGGATAAAGTGCGCAGTAAATTACTGTGGCAGGGCGCGGGCTTACCCGTTGCTCCGTGGGTGGCGCTGACCCGTTCACAGTTCAACGCGGGCCTTACCGCAGAGGCCGCGCAGCAGATTACGGCGCTTGGCCTGCCGCTCATTATTAAGCCGAGTCGTGAAGGTTCAAGCGTCGGCATGTCGAAAGTAAGCGAAAGTTGTGAATTACACAATGCATTGGCGCTGGCTTTTCAGCATGATGATGAAGTTCTGATTGAGAAATGGCTCAGTGGACCAGAATTCACCGTTGCAATCGTCGGTGAAGAAATTTTACCGTCAATTCGTATCCATGTGGCTGGAACCTTCTATGATTATGAGGCGAAGTATCTCTCTGATGAGACGCAATATTTCTGTCCTGGTTGTGAGGAACCTGCCCGCGAGTCAGAAATTCAGGCCCTGGTACTGAAAGCCTGGAATGTTCTTGGCTGTAGCGGCTGGGGACGGATTGACGTGATGCTGGACAGCGATGGCCAGTTTTATCTGTTGGAAGCGAATACTTCCCCTGGCATGACCAGCCATAGCCTGGTGCCGATGGCGGCGCGTCAGGCGGGGATGAGCTTCTCACAGCTTGTTGTTCGAATTTTGGACCTGGCGGGGTGATATGTCGCAGGCTGCGCTGAATACGCGGAACCACGAAGAAGAAGAGGAAACGTCTTCTTCGCGCCGAAGTAATGGAACTCGTCTGGCGGGGATTTTCTTCCTGCTGGCGGTGCTGTGTACCGTATTGGTCAGCGGGTGGATGGTTCTGGGCTGGATGGAAGACGCACAGCGTTTACCGCTGTCCAAGATGGTGGTAACCGGTGAGCGTCACTACACGCGTAATGACGATATTCGCCAGGCAATTCTGGCGCTGGGTTCTCCTGGAACCTTTATGACTCAGGATGTGAATATTATCCAAAGTCAGATTGAGCGCCTGCCGTGGATTAAACAGGCGAGCGTCAGAAAGCAGTGGCCGGACGAATTGAAGATTCATCTGGTTGAATATGTGCCGATTGCGCGTTGGAATGATCAGCATATGGTAGACGTAGAAGGTAATTCTTTCAGCGTCCCGGCGGATCGCACCAATAAACAGAATTTACCGATGTTGTATGGCCCGGAAGGCAGCGAGAACGAAGTGTTGCAAGGATATCGCGACATGGGGCAGGTGCTGGCAAAGGATAAATTCACGTTGAAAGTGGCGGCGATGACCGCGCGTCGCTCCTGGCAGCTGACGCTTAATAACGATATTAAGCTCAACCTTGGCCGCGGCGACACCATGAAACGTCTTCAGCGCTTTATGGAACTTTACCCGGTTCTTCAGCAGCAGGCGCAGACCGATGGCAAACGGATAAGCTACGTTGATTTGCGCTATGACTCGGGCGCGGCGGTAGGCTGGGTGCCTGCTCCCGCTGAGGAAACTAATCAACAACAGAATCAGGCACAGGCAGAACAACAATGATCAAGGCGACGGACAGAAAGCTGGTAGTTGGACTGGAGATTGGCACCGCGAAGGTTGCCGCTTTAGTAGGGGAAGTTCTGCCCGACGGCGTGGTCAATATCATTGGCGTGGGCAGTTGCCCATCGCGTGGTATGGATAAAGGCGGGGTTAACGACCTGGAATCCGTGGTGAAATGCGTACAGCGCGCCATTGACCAGGCCGAACTGATGGCTGATTGCCAGATTTCGTCAGTGTACCTGGCGCTTTCAGGTAAACATATTAGCTGTCAAAATGAAATTGGGATGGTGCCGATTTCAGAAGAAGAGGTGACGCTGGACGACGTTGAGAACGTGGTGCATACCGCCAAGTCGGTCCGCGTACGCGATGAGCATCGCGTGCTGCACGTCATCCCGCAGGAGTACGCCATTGACTACCAGGAGGGGATTAAAAACCCGGTTGGCCTGTCTGGCGTTCGTATGCAGGCAAAAGTGCATTTGATTACCTGCCATAACGATATGGCAAAAAATATTGTTAAAGCGGTGGAGCGCTGCGGTCTGAAAGTGGACCAGCTCATTTTTGCCGGTTTAGCGGCCAGTTATTCCGTGTTGACGGAAGATGAACGTGAGCTTGGTGTCTGCGTTGTGGACATCGGCGGTGGTACAATGGATATCGCCGTGTATACCGGCGGCGCGCTGCGTCATACCAAAGTGATCCCGTACGCGGGCAACGTGGTAACCAGCGATATCGCCTATGCCTTCGGCACGCCGCCGAGCGATGCCGAAGCGATCAAGGTGCGCCACGGTTGCGCGCTGGGCTCAATCGTCGGTAAAGACGAAAACGTCGAAGTCCCGAGCGTAGGCGGACGCCCGCCGCGCAGCCTGCAGCGTCAGACGCTGGCAGAGGTCATTGAGCCGCGTTATACCGAACTGCTCAACCTGGTCAATGAAGAGATCCTGCAGCTGCAGGAACAGCTCCGCCAGCAGGGCGTTAAGCACCATCTGGCTGCGGGGATTGTTTTAACCGGCGGCGCGGCGCAAATTGAAGGCCTTGCCGCCTGTGCGCAGCGGGTATTCCATACGCAGGTGCGTATCGGTGCCCCGCTGAACATTACCGGTTTAACGGATTATGCCCAGGAGCCGTATTATTCAACGGCGGTTGGGTTGCTGCACTACGGGAAGGAGTCTCATCTTAGTGGTGAAGCAGAAGTGGAAAAACGCGTAACTGCATCAGTTGGCTCGTGGATTAAGCGACTAAATAGCTGGCTGCGAAAAGAGTTTTAATTTTTTAAGAGAACGCAGAAAATTAGCGTTCTCAGGCGACAGGCACAAGACGGAGAGAAACTATGTTTGAACCAATGGAATTAACCAACGACGCGGTGATTAAAGTCATCGGCGTCGGTGGCGGCGGCGGTAATGCCGTAGAGCACATGGTGCGCGAGCGCATTGAAGGTGTTGAATTCTTCGCGGTGAACACCGATGCGCAGGCGCTGCGTAAAACGGCTGTTGGCCAGACTATTCAGATTGGTAGCGGTATTACCAAGGGGCTGGGCGCAGGCGCCAACCCGGAAGTCGGCCGCAATGCGGCGGATGAAGACCGTGAAGCGCTGCGTGCTGCTCTCGACGGCGCAGACATGGTGTTTATCGCGGCTGGTATGGGCGGCGGTACCGGTACCGGTGCGGCGCCTGTGGTAGCAGAAGTGGCGAAGGATCTGGGTATCCTGACCGTCGCGGTTGTGACTAAGCCCTTCAATTTTGAAGGCAAGAAGCGTATGGCTTTCGCCGAACAGGGGATCACCGAGCTCTCCAAGCACGTGGATTCACTGATCACTATCCCGAACGACAAGCTGCTGAAAGTTCTCGGCCGCGGCATTTCGCTGCTGGACGCCTTCGGCGCAGCAAACGACGTGCTGAAAGGCGCAGTGCAGGGGATCGCCGAGCTGATTACCCGTCCGGGTCTGATGAACGTCGACTTTGCGGATGTGCGCACCGTGATGTCCGAAATGGGCTATGCGATGATGGGATCCGGCGTGGCGAGCGGTGAAGACCGTGCGGAAGAAGCGGCTGAAATGGCGATTTCTTCTCCGCTGCTGGAAGATATCGATCTGTCCGGCGCGCGCGGCGTTCTGGTCAACATCACCGCTGGCTTCGACCTGCGTCTGGATGAGTTCGAAACCGTAGGTAACACTATCCGTGCTTTCGCCTCGGATAACGCGACCGTGGTTATCGGTACTTCTCTGGATCCGGATATGAACGATGAGCTGCGCGTGACCGTTGTTGCTACCGGTATTGGCATGGACAAACGTCCGGAAATTACCCTGGTAACCAACAAGCAGGTTCAGCAGCCGGTAATGGATCGCTACCAGCAGCACGGTATGGCGCCATTGAATCAGGAGCAGAAACCGGCAGCGAAAGTGGTGAACGACAATACGCCGCAAACCGCGAAAGAGCCGGATTATCTGGATATCCCGGCCTTCCTGCGCAAGCAAGCTGATTAAGAATTGGCTGGAAGTTGGGCATCAGCGCTCTTTGTGCTAAACTGCCCGTCCGAAAGTGTTATACACTTCGGTTGGATAGGTAACTTGGCGAGATTATACGATGATCAAACAAAGGACTCTTAAACGTATCGTTCAGGCGACTGGCGTCGGTTTGCATACCGGCAAGAAAGTCACACTGACGTTACGACCTGCGCCGGCAAATACCGGGGTCATCTATCGTCGCACCGACTTGAATCCACCGGTTGATTTTCCGGCTGATGCCAAATCTGTGCGTGATACCATGCTCTGTACTTGCCTGGTGAACGAGCATGACGTGCGGATTTCAACAGTCGAGCACCTGAATGCCGCACTGGCTGGCCTGGGCATTGACAACATAGTTATTGAAGTCGATGCGCCGGAAATCCCGATTATGGACGGCAGTGCTGCTCCGTTCGTTTATCTGCTGCTGGATGCCGGCATCGATGAGCTGAACTGCGCCAAGAAATTTGTGCGCATTAAAGAGGCCGTTCGCGTCGAAGATGGCGATAAGTGGGCTGAGTTTAAGCCGTACAATGGTTTTTCGTTGGACTTCACCATCGATTTTAACCATCCGGCGATTGACTCAAGCAACCAGCGCTATGCGATGAACTTCTCTGCTGATGCATTTATGCGCCAGATTAGCCGTGCGCGTACCTTCGGTTTTATGCGTGATATCGAATATCTGCAGTCCCGCGGCCTGTGCCTGGGAGGCAGCTTCGATTGTGCCATCGTTGTTGACGATTATCGCGTATTGAACGAAGACGGCTTACGCTTTGAAGATGAGTTTGTCCGCCACAAAATGCTGGATGCGATTGGTGACCTGTTTATGTGTGGTCACAATATCATTGGCGCATTTACGGCGTTCAAATCAGGTCACGCGTTGAACAACAAACTGCTGCAGGCTGTTCTGGCAAAACAGGAAGCCTGGGAGTACGTGACCTTCGAAGACGAAGCGGAAATGCCGCTGGCATTCCGGGCACCATCAATGGTTATGGCGTAAGCCTGACCATTCAGTAAAATCGACTGGTAACCTGGTACTCTCTCCGGCCAGGGAGCCAGTCGTTTTTCTTTTTTACCTTCCGGTTCTTATTTCACCCCGATTCAACGATCGCTGACACCGCGCGTTCGCTGCTTAATTGACCGCTTTTACCTCCGCAAAGCTTTCATTCCTGCTGCCGTGACGCGGTATTAATGGTAATATTTGGGCGCAAAATTATTTCCTGGGGTTGCTTCAACTAAAGGTAATGGACGTGAGTGGATTGCTGACGCGCTGGCGACAGTTTGGCAGACGGTATTTCTGGCCGCATCTCCTGTTGGGGATGGTCGCGGCTAGCTTTGGCCTGCCTGCGTTAAGCAATAGTCACGAAACGGCATCGCCTGCGAAAGCAGCGGCCAGCAGCCACACGCCGAATAAAGTTAATTTCTCCCAGCTGGCGCTTCTGGATGCCAGCCGCCGGCCAAACTTTACCGTCGATTACTGGCATCAGCACGCCATCCGCACGGTTATTCGTCATCTGTCATTTGCCATGGCGCCTCAGGCGCTGCCGGTTGCGGAAGAATCTTCGCCATTACAGGCGCAGCATCTGGCCCTGCTCGATACGCTCAGCGCGCTGCTGACGCAGGAAAGCAAGCCGCCGGTCATTGTGCGTCAGGCGGCATACAACCCCTCCCATCGCGCCTTTTGCGTCTCCGTCTGGATTAGCCAGGTCACCGGGATACGCGCCGGGCCGCAACGCCTCAGCTGAACTAAAAACGGATCATTCTATTTTTTGTGACTCCGCATCGCGGGGCGTTTGAGATTTTATTATGCTAATCAAATTATTAACTAAAGTTTTCGGTAGCCGTAACGATCGTACACTGCGCCGCATGCGCAAAGCTGTGACGCTGATTAATTCCATGGAACCTGACATGGAGAAGCTCTCTGATGATCAGCTGAAGGCTAAAACAGAAGAGTTCCGCGCGCGTCTGGCGAAGGGCGAAAGCGTAGAAAGCCTGATCCCGGAAGCCTTTGCCGTGGTACGTGAAGCCAGTAAGCGCGTATTCGGTATGCGTCACTTTGACGTACAGCTGCTGGGCGGCATGGTGCTCAATGAGCGCTGCATTGCAGAAATGCGTACCGGTGAAGGTAAAACGCTGACCGCTACCCTCCCGGCCTATCTGAACGCGCTGTCAGGTAAAGGCGTTCACGTCGTGACCGTCAACGACTACCTGGCGCAGCGTGATGCTGAAAACAACCGTCCGCTGTTTGAGTTCCTCGGTATGACCGTTGGTATCAATATGTCGGGCCTGCCTGCTCCGGCCAAGCGTGAAGCTTACGCCGCCGATATCACCTACGGCACCAACAACGAATACGGCTTCGACTATCTGCGCGATAACATGGCGTTCAGTCCGGAAGAGCGCGTACAGCGTAAGCTGCACTATGCGCTGGTGGATGAGGTGGACTCCATCCTCATCGATGAAGCGCGTACGCCGCTGATCATTTCCGGCCCGGCTGAAGACAGCTCGGAAATGTACAAGAAAGTGAACAAGATCATTCCTCATCTGGTGCGCCAGGAAAAAGAGGACTCCGATACCTTTACCGGTGAAGGCCACTTCTCGGTAGATGAGAAAGCGCGTCAGGTGAACCTGACCGAACGCGGGCTGGTCCTGATTGAAGAGCTGTTGGTGAACGAAGGCATTATGGACGAAGGCGAATCTCTGTATTCACCGACTAACATTATGCTGATGCACCACGTGACCGCGGCGCTGCGTGCGCACGTGCTGTTCACCCGCGACGTTGACTACATCGTAAAAGATGGCGAAGTCATTATTGTCGATGAGCATACCGGTCGTACCATGCAGGGTCGTCGCTGGTCAGACGGTCTGCACCAGGCCGTCGAAGCCAAAGAAGGCGTTGATATCCAGAACGAGAACCAGACGCTGGCGTCCATCACCTTCCAGAACTACTTCCGTCTGTACGAGAAGCTGGCGGGGATGACCGGTACTGCGGATACCGAAGCTTTCGAATTCAGCTCTATCTATAAGCTGGATACCGTAGTCGTACCGACCAACCGTCCGATGATCCGTAAGGATATGGCGGATCTGGTCTATATGACCGAAGCAGAAAAAATTCAGGCGATTATCGAAGATATCAGAGAGCGTACTGCCGCCGGCCAGCCGGTTCTGGTAGGTACGATTTCTATCGAAAAATCCGAAGTGGTTTCGCAAGAGCTGACCAAAGCGGGCATCAAACACAATGTCCTGAACGCGAAGTTCCACGCCAGTGAAGCGGATATCGTGGCTCAAGCCGGCTACCCGGCCGCGGTGACCATCGCCACCAACATGGCCGGTCGTGGTACGGATATCGTGCTGGGCGGCAGCTGGCAGGCGGAAGTCGCCGCGCTGGAAGATCCGACTCCAGAGCAGATCGCTCAAATCAAAGCCGACTGGCAGGTGCGTCACGAAGCGGTGCTGGCCTCCGGTGGTTTACACATTATCGGTACCGAGCGCCATGAATCTCGCCGTATCGATAACCAGCTGCGCGGTCGTTCAGGTCGTCAGGGCGATGCCGGTTCTTCTCGTTTCTATCTGTCGATGGAAGATGCCCTGATGCGCATTTTTGCCTCTGACCGCGTGTCCGGCATGATGCGTAAGCTGGGGATGAAGCCGGGCGAAGCGATTGAGCACCCGTGGGTCACCAAAGCTATCGCCAACGCGCAGCGCAAGGTTGAAAGCCGTAACTTTGATATTCGTAAGCAGCTGCTGGAATATGATGACGTGGCTAACGATCAGCGTCGCGCCATCTACAGCCAGCGTAACGAACTGCTGGACGTATCTGATGTTAGCGAAACCATCAACAGCATTCGCGAAGACGTTTTCAAAACAACTATCGATGCGCACATTCCGCCGCAGTCTCTGGAGGAAATGTGGGATGTCGAAGGCCTGCAGGAACGTCTGAAAAACGACTTCGATCTCGATCTGCCGCTCAAGGAGTGGTTGGACAAAGAGCCTGAACTGCATGAAGAAACTCTGCGTGAGCGTATTCTGCAGAACGCGGTAGAAACCTATCAGCGTAAAGAAGAAGTCGTGGGTACCGAAATGATGCGTCATTTCGAAAAAGGCGTAATGCTGCAGACGCTGGACTCCCTGTGGAAAGAGCATCTGGCGGCAATGGACTACCTGCGTCAGGGCATCCATCTGCGCGGCTACGCGCAGAAAGATCCTAAGCAGGAATACAAGCGTGAATCGTTCTCGATGTTTGCGGCGATGCTTGAATCCCTGAAGTATGAAGTGATCAGCACCCTGAGCAAGGTTCAGGTGCGGATGCCGGAAGAAGTTGAAGCGATGGAACAGCAGCGCCGCGAAGAGGCGGAGCGCCTCGCGCAGATGCAGCAGCTGAGCCATCAGGATGACGACACGGTAGCCGCAGCCGCACTGGCTGAGGAAACCGGCGAGCGTAAGGTTGGCCGGAACGATCCTTGCCCGTGTGGTTCCGGTAAGAAATATAAGCAGTGCCATGGTCGCCTGAGTTAAGCTCAGAGAATAAAAATGAAGGCGCAGATATCTGCGCCTTTTTTATGGAATTAACACAATGAAAATACTGCAAATCTCAGTTGGCATCATCCGTAACCCGCAGGGTGAAATCTTTATTACCCAGCGCGCTGCCGATGCGCATATGGCAAATAAGCTCGAGTTTCCCGGTGGGAAAATTGAAGCGGGAGAATCTGCCGAGCAGGCGTTAGCGCGTGAGCTGCAGGAAGAGGTTGGCATTACGGTACGCGCGTCCACTCTGTTTGATAAGCTGGAGTATCAGTTCCCCGATCGGCATATCACGCTATGGTTCTGGCTGGTTGATGACTGGGAAGGCGAGCCCTGGGGTAAAGAAGGGCAGCCGGGGCGCTGGATTGCCCAGCGTGCGCTGCTGGCCGAGGAGTTTCCGCCGGCTAACGAACCGATTATCAGCAAATTAGTGCAGTCCGCCCGCTGAGAAAATAGCCCGGACAAGACGCAACGTCATCTCCGGGATTTTCTCTGCCGCCAGGCGCTACTGCTGCTGTTCGCTCCAGTCATCGGTATCGGACAGGTCGCCCGCGCTAGGAATGCGTTTTTCTTCCGCCGCCCATTCACCTAAGTCAATGAGCTGACAGCGTTTTGAGCAAAATGGCCGAAACGGGCTGTGCTCATTCCAGACCACGTTTTTACCGCAGGTCGGGCAGTTGACGATTGTCTCTTTCGACATGTTTTCTCCTTAACAACAGGCCAGTTCAAAATCAAAACGCTCGGGGACGATACCGAGTTCGCTGTCCAGCGGGAGAAAGCGAATGGCAAAGCGACTTTTATGGCCAGAAATTTGCGGATACAGCTGGCTGGCAAGATCGAGGCGTAAACGCAGCAGATCGGCATCATCGCCATTATCCTGATAAAAACCGTTGAGGCTGGTCTGCTTGCGAAAGGGCGCGGAGTTGCGAATCAAATCGAGGATCAGCACCAGCGCCTGGGTGAGCGGCTGAAGGCTCACTAACCATCTGCCAACCTGCTCGTCGCGATACTCCTGAGGCATATGCAGCCAGATATGCAGCGTGGGCAGATCGAAACTACAGCAGCCGCCGGGAATGCTCAGACGCTGGCGAACCAGCGCAATTAAACGATCTTCACGCAGGAACTGGCCGATGCGCGGGGCAGACATTAACGCGCTGCCGGACTGCTTCAGCTGTTGGCGCAATTCGTCAATACGCCCGCGGTCGACGCCTGGCACTTCTGCCCAGGACTGCAGTTTACGCTGCTGCCGCTCGAGCTCTTTGAGCAGATCTGTGCGCACCTCGCCGCGTTCGAGGACATCCAGGAGATCGCCCGTATTGCGGAAAAAGTGGAGCGCGTCCGCGTAGGTGGCGAGCGTCGGATGCACGGACAGCTGTTGAATCAAAAACTCAATACGCAGCCAGGTGCGCATTTTCTCATTGAGGGGATGTTCAAATAGAACAGGGGTATGCATTACGATTTTTCCTGTGAGGCGGCCTGCGATGCCAGCATTAGATACTTTTCATGCAGGCGGGCGACATCCGATGCGATGGCATCCGGAGGGCCCATATTTTCAATGACATCATCCGCAGCGGCGAGGCGTTGCTCACGCGTCGCCTGGGCGGCAAGAATACGTTCTGCGTGCTCACGGCTGACCCGATCGCGCAGTATGGTTCGCTGTATTTGCGTCTCTTTTGGGACATCGACGACCAGCACGCGGTCAGCGTTGGCAGCGAGGTTGTTTTCGACCAGCAGGGGAACGACCCAGAGAACATAAGAAGAGGACGCCGCCTGCATTTGACGGCGGGTTTCCTGCTGAATGAGCGGGTGCAGCAGCGCGTTAAGCCAGGTTTTATCCTCGGCGTGAGCGAAAATGTGTTCCCGCAGGCTGCGGCGGTTCAGCGTGCCGTCATCGTTAATCATTTGTTGGCCAAAGCGAGCGGCAATCGCCAGTAGCGCGGGAGTTCCAGGTTCTACCACCTGACGGGCGATAACGTCGGCGTCAATAACGTTAACACCAAGGTGAGAAAATGCATCGGCTACGGTGCTTTTGCCGCTACCGATGCCGCCCGTTAACGCTACCGTATACCTCATATACCCCGTTCCTGAAACTGATCATATACACATTGACTTTTCAGCAGCGCCCGCGCTTCACGAGCCGTGACTCTGCGGTGGGTGTCCCGTCAGGCTGCTTCAAGCCGGAAAGAGACTTTTACGACGGATACTGGATTGCTTTGTACATATAAATCAAATGGTTAAAAATGACGCTCTGGCCGTTGATTATCGCGTTCGCGCTTTTCTCAATCCACCAGGTAAATTTGTACGATTGTAGCGTAAAAAAAGTGAAAATCGCAGTCTTGCGCAGTCATGATTCGTGAGTATGATAACGTCACTGGAGTTGTGCTCTCACAATAATGCAATTAACCCCAGGAATTCGCACATGCGTATTGAAGAAGATCTGAAGCTTGGCTTTAAAGACGTTCTTATCCGCCCCAAGCGCTCTACCCTCAAAAGTCGTTCTGATGTTGAACTGGAACGCGAATTCACTTTTAAACATTCTGGCCTCTCCTGGTCCGGCGTGCCGATCATCGCAGCGAATATGGACACCGTCGGTACGTTTAGTATGGCAAAAGCGCTGGCTTCTTTCGGGATCCTCACTGCCGTACATAAGCACTACACCGTAGAAGAGTGGCGGAACTTTGTGCAGACCACTCCTGCCGATGTGCTGAAGTACGTCATGGTTTCTACCGGTACCTCGGATGTCGACTTCGAAAAAACCAAACAGATCCTGACGCAGAACCCGCAGCTCGGCTTCGTTTGCATTGACGTGGCAAACGGTTATTCCGAGCATTTCGTGCAGTTCGTGGCGAAAGCGCGCGAAGCCTGGCCGCTGAAAACGATCTGTGCGGGTAACGTCGTGACCGGCGAAATGTGCGAAGAGCTGATTCTGTCCGGCGCGGATATCGTGAAGGTCGGCATCGGTCCGGGTTCCGTTTGTACTACCCGCGTGAAAACCGGCGTTGGCTACCCGCAGCTCTCTGCGGTTATCGAATGCGCCGATGCGGCTCATGGCCTTGGCGGTCAGATCGTCAGCGATGGCGGATGCACCACGCCAGGCGACGTAGCGAAGGCCTTCGGCGGCGGCGCTGATTTCGTCATGCTGGGCGGTATGCTGGCAGGCCACGAAGAGAGCGGCGGCACCGTTGTTGAAGAGAACGGCGAGAAGTTTATGCTGTTCTACGGTATGAGCTCTGAATCCGCCATGACCCGTCATGTGGGCGGCGTTGCGCAGTACCGCGCTGCGGAAGGTAAAACCGTTAAGCTGCCCCTGCGCGGCCCGGTTGATAATACCGCCCGCGATATCCTCGGCGGCCTACGTTCCGCCTGTACCTATGTCGGCGCATCTCGTCTGAAAGAGCTGACCAAACGCACAACCTTTATTCGCGTACAGGAACAAGAGAACCGCGTGTTCAACAGCCTGTAATGCCGTTTTGCTGGCGCACCTCCTGCGCCAGCCGCTATCCCCCCATTCCGCTAATGGCGTCGCCCAGATGAAAAATGGGTAAATACATCGCCACCACCAGTACGCCAACAACGGCGCCGGTTATCAGCAGCAGCATCGGTTCAAGCAGCGTGGCCAAGCCTTCTGCCTGACGGTGCGTGCGTTCGCTATGATGGCGGGCAAGGTTCTCCAGCATGATATCCAGCGATCCTGAAGCCTCCCCGGTGCGGATGAGCTGCAGGCATAGCGGGGTAAATCCTCCACTGTTCGCCAGCGCCTGCCAGATGGCGGTCCCGTGGGCAATCTGAGTATTAACCTGATGGATCCTCTGGCGCCAAAGCGGGCAGCTTAACGTCTCTTCTACGCTTTCCAGGCCCTGCATAAAGCTGATGCCGGCGCTCTGCGTGAGGGTTAAAACGGTAAATATCTGGCTGAGCCGCTGTCCCCCTATCAGCTTTCCGACTACCGGCAAAGCGTGAAGCAGCTTTTGCCGCCGTAGTAGCCAGGAAGGGCGACGTTGGGCCAGCTGGTTGAGGAGAAACGGCAATATCGCCATCAACAGCAGCAGCGGCCAACGGTTGCTGAGGCTTTCTCCGGCGCTTATCACTACTTTGGTCAACAGAGGGAGCGGCGTGTTGAACGTCTGGTAGATAGCGGCAAACTCCGGCAGGACAAAGGTGAGCATGCCCATCACCACCAGCAGCGCCAGCAGCAGAATGACCAGCGGATAGCGCAGCGCCTTTTTGACCTTTTCGCTCAGCTGCAGCTGCTCCCGCTGCTGGCGAGCCAGATGAAAGCAGCAAAGATCCAGTTTACCGGTAAGCTCACCGGTGCGGATCATGGCCAGATAGAGCGGAGGAAACGCCTGCGGCCATCTTTCCAGCGCGCTGGAAAGCGGGATGCCCTGCGCAAGGTCCCGAGCCAGCGTTCGCAGAAGCGCCTGCCACTGCGCGCCCTGCTGCTGCTGTGCCAGCAGCTCTAACCCCTCGGCCAGAGGCAGCCCCGCCTGCAGGAGGGTCGCCAACTGATGGATAATCTGGCCGCTGTAGCGCGGGTGCCACAGCGAGCTGCGTACCGCGCAGCGGCGGAGCGCGAGGGGGATAATCCGTTCATGCTGCAGCGCCTGAATAACCTCCAGGCGGGAGCTTTTCCACAGCGATCCCTGGCAGGGCGATCCTTCGGGATCAAGCCCGCGCCAGCGCCAAAGGCGTTCAGTCGCCATGGGGGAGCCCCAGCACGCGGACCACCTCTTCAAAACAGGTCAGCCCCTGCTCAATGGCCAGGCAGCCGCTTTCAAACAGCGTCATCATTCCGGCTTCACGCGCCAGAGATTCAATCTCCACCGCGCTCAGCCCCTGGGAAATAGCCTGCTGCAGCGCGGCGCCTATCGGGAGCACCTCAAATAGCGCCAGGCGCCCATAGTAGCCGTGATAGCAGTGCCGACAGCCCGTAGCCTGCCAGCGGGGAAGCCGACGCGGCCACAGGCTGTGCGGCACGTCAATGCCGCCTGCACCTTCCCGACGGCAGCGTGGGCAGAGCCTGCGCACCAGGCGCTGAGCAATGACCAGCGATAGCGCGGATGAGAGCATCCAGCAGGCAATTCCCATTTGCTGCAGGCGAATAAGCGTTTCGCTGGTCGAGTTAGTGTGCAGCGTCGAGAGCACGAGGTGCCCGGTTTGCGCCGCTTTGATCGCGATTTCTGCCGTTTCCGCATCGCGTATTTCGCCAACCATAACAATGTCCGGGTCCTGGCGCAGCAGCGCGCGCAGGACGCTGTTAAAGGTTAATCCGGATCGCGGGTTGATCTGCGTTTGATTCATGCCGGCGATGGGAATTTCCAGCGGGTCCTCTACGCTGCAAATATTAACCTCATCGCGGTTTCTCTTCTGCAGGGCGCTGTAGAGCGTGATGGTCTTACCGCTGCCGGTTGGGCCGGTGACCAGCAGCAGCCCCTGCGGCTGATTGAGCGCGGAGCCAAAGGCGGCAAGCTGCTCTGAGGAGAGGCCGAGCGCCTCGAGGTCCAGCGCCTGTTCCACCTGATGCAGCAGGCGCAGGACGATCTTCTCACCGTAACGGCAGGGCAGAGTGGCGATGCGAAATGACACCGATTGTCCCGAGAGAGTCTGCGTAAACTGGCCGTCCTGCGGCAGGCGGTGTTCGGCAATATCCAGGTTCCCGAGCACCTTAAGTCGCGCCGTTATCGGCAGTGCCAGTTCGGCGGCAAGCGGCGCAAGCGGATGGAGCACCCCATCGACCCGCAGACGTATGCGCAGGTTATTTTCGCCAGGCTCGACGTGGATATCAGATGCGCGCTGGCGCAGCGCCTGCTCCAGAATCTGATTGACCTGTTCGATGACGCCCGTCGGCGCCTCACCGCTGGCAGGAGATGGTCCAGACTGTCCGGACGATTGCTGGCGCTGATTCATTTTATCCTGGCTCCAGCACTCGATATCGATCCGCTTTTGCGTGGCGAAGCGCAGCGCTTCCATTAGCTCAGGCGGCGGAGAGTCTACCACCGCGATGGAGAGGGTTTGCTCATCGCTGTTAAGCAGCAGGGCGTGGTAGCGCTGGCAGAGGGCGATCAATTTTTCGGCTTTCATCGCGATGGCCTCAGTTAAAGCGGAATACGTCTTCACACGCCTGCTTGAGGGCGCTGCCGCTGGCGATGTCGCACTCTCTCTGCCAGCCGGTAATACCATTTGCGGTATCCCAGCCGGGCGTCATGGTGACGCGTAGCCCGTTCAGGCTTTCTTGCCCGCTAAGGGTGACGACGCCTTTAGCCACGGTCATTGCGGAAACGTAGCGCGTGGTGGCGGGAGAGGGAATGCCGTTGCTACCGCCATCGCAGCTTGTCAGGCCGCCGTGCTCAAGGGCGCATAGCTCAACCGCCGTGCGGTAGGGAATAAAGGTTTGCAGGACATCGGTCAGCGCCGCCTTGCGCAGATAGTTCTGGTAGGCGGGAATACCGATGGCGCTCAGAATGGCGATAATGCCAATCACCACCATGAGTTCGATAAGGGTAAAGCCACGTTGTCTGTCCATCGATTGCTCCTTGTTATCGTCGGGAGCACTGTGGCGGTCTGCGGGGAGGATGACGAGCGATAAATGAGCGCTCAGGAAACGGCTTCCCAGGCTTTCTTTACGCGTTACAGGGCGAGAGCAAAACGCTGAGATCGCCCTCGCAAAGCGTGCGCCCCGGCAGGCGATCCATGCCGGGGCGGAGCGTTAGCGGAAACGCATTGACAGGTCGAGCGCGCGGACGTTTTTGGTCAGGGCGCCAACGGAGATGTAATCGACGCCGGTTTCGGCAAATTCACGGATAGTATCGAAGGTGACGTTGCCGGAAACTTCCAGCGCGGCCTGGCCGTTGGTACGCTTCACCGCTTCGCGCATCAGGTCTGGGGTGAAGTTATCGAGCATGATGATATCAGCTCCGGCTTTCAGGGCTTCATCCAGCTCATCAAGGGATTCAACCTCAACTTCTACCGGCACGTCCGGATGCAGCCAGAAGGCCTTCTCGATGGCCTGGCGCACGGAGCCGGAGGCAATAATGTGGTTCTCTTTGATCAGGAAGGCATCGAACAGCCCCAGGCGATGGTTTGCGCCGCCTCCGCACAGTACGGCGTATTTCAGCGCGGTGCGCAGGCCGGGCAGCGTTTTACGGGTATCGAGCAGCTGGGTTTTGGTGCCCGCCAGCAGATCCACGTAGCGGCGCACCTCGCTGGCGACCCCGGATAGGGTCTGCACGAAGTTCAGCGCGGTGCGCTCGCCGGTCAGAAGAAGGCGGGAAGGGCCCTGCAGCTCAAACAGCGGCTGATCCGCCTTGACCGCGTCGCCATCTTCAACCAGCCAGGTGACGCTGACGTCGTCGCCGGCCAGCTGAATAAAGACCTCTTCCACCCAGCGTTTGCCGCAGAACACGCCGTCTTCGCGGGTAATGACAACCGCGTGCGAGCGTGCGCTTTCCGGCAATAATTGCGCGCTAATATCGTTGTTAGCGTCAACTTCGCCGCCTAAATCTTCGCGCAGGGACTGGGCTACTGCATCGGTAATATCGAGGTTAATGCGTTCCAGCAGCGCGTCACGGCGGCGGTCGGGGTTGTAGCGACGAGGCGACATGATAAAGCTCCAGATAGATAAGATTCAGAAGTGGGAAACATGCTAACCTGAACGGCGTTTCTACACCATATACTCTTCATCCTTCAGGCTATTGCCTCGTTGGCGTGCCTGCGTTGTAGAGGTGGAGGCGCGGCGATCGGCCCCGAACGAATTTGTGTATGATAATCGGCATCCTTGGGCCATGGGCGGCCCGGGAGCATGCGTTAGTGAAAGGAGACTCCGCAATGCAGTTGAACGGAGGATGGCTGGTGGGCGCGCGTCGGGTTCCTTCGCCGCACCATGATTGCCGCCCGGATGATGAAACCCCCTCCCTGCTGGTGGTGCATAATATTAGCCTGCCGCCGGGTGAATTTGGCGGTCCGTGGATTGACGCTCTGTTCAGCGGCACGCTCGATCCCAACGCGCACCCTTTTTTTGCCGGGATCGCTCAGCTACGGGTTTCGGCACATTGTCTGATTCGCCGCGACGGTGAAATCGTGCAGTATGTGCCTTTCGATAAGCGCGCGTGGCATGCCGGCGTATCCTGCTATCAGGGGCGTGAGCGCTGCAACGACTTCTCTATTGGTATTGAGCTGGAAGGAACGGATACGCTGGCTTATACCGATGCGCAGTATCAGCAGCTGGCCGCGGTTACGCGGCAGCTGACCGCGCTGTATCCGGCTATCGCTGAAAACATGACCGGCCATAGCGATATCGCGCCGGTGCGTAAAACGGATCCCGGCCCGGCGTTTGACTGGGCAAAATTTCGCGGTCTGTTGACCGCTTCGTCAGATAAGGAGATGCCATGACGTTATTTTCTACGCTGCTGGTTCTCATCGCCGAACGCCTGTTTAAGCTGGGCGAGCACTGGCAGCTCGATCATCGCCTTGAGGTTCTGTTCCGTCGCGTGAAGCACTTCTCGCTGTTCGGCACGCTGCTGATGGCGGCGGTGGCGATGGTTGCGGTGTACATTATTCAGAGCCTGCTGCACGGCGTGCTGTTTAACGTCCCGCTGCTGGTGTTCTGGATCCTGCTTGGTCTGCTGTGCATTGGCGCCGGCAAAGTCCGCCTGCACTATCACGCCTACCTGAAGGCCGCTTCCCGCAATGATAAGCATGCCTGCGATGCGATGGCCAGCGAGCTGACGCTTATCCACGGCGTCCCGCCGGGCTGCGACAACCGTGAATACCTCAGCGAACTGCAGAATGCGCTGCTGTGGATCAACTACCGCTATTACCTTGCGCCGCTGTTCTGGTTTGTGGTCGGCGGGCCGTGGGGCCCGATCACGCTGATTGGCTATAGCGTCCTGCGTGCATGGCAGTCGTGGCTGGCCCGCTATCAAACGCCGCACCATCGTTTGCAGTCAGGGATTGATGGCATTTTGCACGTCGTGGACTGGGTGCCGGTGCGGCTGGTAGGCGTGGTTTACGCGCTGGTTGGTCACGGCGAGAAGGCGCTCCCCGCGTGGTTCGCCTCGCTGGGCGATCGCCATTCGTCGCAGTATCAGGTACTGACGCGTCTGGCGCAGTTCTCGCTCGCCCGTGAGCCGCATGTCGATAAGGTCGAGACGCCGAAGGCGGCCGTTTCAATGGCCAAGAAAACGTCGCTGGTAGTGGTGGTGATTATGGCCCTGCTGACGATTTACGGAACGCTGATTTAAGCCCCCCGCCCGTCGGCGGGCGCGGCGCAGGCGGGATGTCGAAATCAGGCATCCCGTTTTCTTGCCAGGCGATGCGCTTCAGCCGTTAGGATCGTACCGCGGGTTCGGTGGCGTTCCGCGCGATACGCCAGTACGTCTTCCCTTTTTCTCTCCACCTGCCGGTTAGCGGCTATCGCATGCAAGCGCGAATATGCGGCGCTGGAACATTCCCTGCGCAGCGAGACGCGCCCATGGTGGGGTCAGCGTGTTGTGAAATGCGTTGCGGTATCGGTTGGCGATATGGAAAAACGACTGATTAGGGGGGAAGGGGGAGGCGGGTAACAGGGCTCTGCGCCCGCTAAGATGCGGCGGGCACAGAGTTTAACGATGTATTAATGTGCTTTTACGGCGCTGGCGCTTCTCTGTTTGAACAGGTAGCCGACGCCGAGAACGGCAATCCACACCGGGATCAGGTAGACGGAGATGGCCATGCCCGGGGTGATCAGCATAATGACCAGTACCGCGACCATGAACAGCAGGCAGATCCAGTTACCGAGCGGATAGAACAGCGCCGGGAAGCGGGTAACCACGCCCTGCTGCTGTTTTGCCCGACGGAACTTAATGTGCGCCAGGCTGATCATTGCCCAGTTAATGACGAGGGCAGAAACAACCAGCGCCATCAGCAGACCAAACGCCGATTCCGGCGCGAGATAGTTAATCAGCACGCACAGCGCGGTCACCACGGCGGAAACCAGAATGGTGTTCACCGGCACGCCGCGCTTGTCGACGTTCATCAGCGCTTTCGGCGCGTTACCCTGCTGGGCAAGACCAAACAGCATTCGGCTGTTGCAGTAAACGCAGCTGTTATACACCGACAGCGCGGCGGTCAGCACCACCACGTTGAGCGCGTTAGCAACGAAGGTATCTCCCAGTTCGTGGAAGATCAGCACAAACGGGCTGGTGTCTGCGGTTACGCGCGTCCACGGCAGCAGGGAGAGCAGTACCGCCAGCGAGCCCACGTAGAAAATCAGAATACGGTAGATAACCTGATTGGTGGCTTTGGGAATGCTCTGCTCCGGGTTATCCGCTTCTGCCGCGGTGATCCCGACCAGCTCCAGGCCGCCAAACGAGAACATGATGATGGCCATCATCATGACCAGCCCGGTGAAGCCGTGCGGCAGGAAGCCGCCCTGATCCCACAGGTTGCGGACGGTTGCCTGCGGGCCGCCGTTGCCGCTGAACAGCAGCCAGCCGCCGAACAGAATCATCGCCACAACGGCAACGACTTTAATAATGGCGAACCAGAACTCCATCTCGCCGAATACCTTCACGTTGGTGAGGTTGATGGCGTTAATGGCAACGAAGAAGATCGCCGCAGAGACCCAGGTCGGGATCTCCGGCCACCAGAACTGGACGTATTTTCCGACCGCTGTCAGCTCGGCCATCGCGACCAGAACGTACAGCACCCAGTAGTTCCAGCCGGAGGCAAAGCCGGCAAACCCGCCCCAGTACTTGTAGGCGAAATGACTGAATGAACCTGCCACCGGCTCTTCTACAACCATCTCACCGAGCTGGCGCATAATCAGAAAAGCAATAAAACCGGCGATGGCATAGCCAAGGATAATGCCGGGACCTGCCGACTGGATAACGGATGCGCTGCCCAGAAACAGGCCGGTACCGATAGCGCCGCCCAGAGCAATAAGCTGTATATGGCGGTTTTTCAGGCCGCGCTTTAGCCGATCGCCTTGCTGTTGACCTTCCATCATGAAACCTCGTGTGTGGTTATTTTGCGTTTACGCTTCATCCTTCAGGCTGTTGCTTTATTGTCGGTCCCTGCCAGATAGCATAGCTATCTCTATTCCAGAGAGTTTAAGACCAGCCTTGTTCTGCGTGATTCAGCGTCGACATTATTGTGTTGTGTAATTATGAAATTCCGTTTCTGTATTAATTTCTTTACGCAAGGCGGAATATAAAATCACTAAAAGGCCTTTTGTATCATGGAGAATAGTGATAAGTGCGGGCGAATGCACCTGCTTTATGAAGGGGTGATGACGAAGCGAACAAAAAGAAACCATTTGTAAACAGGGCGGCAATTAGCCTCTTTAACCCTTAATGACTAATTACGCAGTAAAAGTGAATTTAAAAACGATTTTTTGACTGTTGAATCGGTTCAGATGGCGTATTTTTCGTTTCATAAAAGTTAACGCTACCTCCAACGTGGTAAAGACATCATTTGTGAGAAGTTACAATTCTGAAATGTTATTTCTGTAAGGTTGTTAAAATGTGCCTGCTTTACTGATTTCAATCAAAACCTGTATGGACAGAAGGTGAATACTTTGTTACTTTACCGCTACGAACTGCGAATTGGTAAGACCAATTGACTACGGGCTAATGGCAGAGACAGGGAATATGGCCTACAGCAAAATCCGCCAACCAAAACTATCTGATGTGATAGAGCAGCAGCTTGAGTTTTTAATCCTTGAGGGGACGTTGCGCCCCGGTGAAAAACTCCCGCCTGAACGCGAACTGGCTAAACAGTTCGACGTTTCCCGTCCCTCGCTGCGTGAGGCGATTCAACGCCTCGAAGCCAAGGGCCTGTTGCTTCGTCGCCAGGGCGGTGGAACTTTTGTACAGAGCAGCCTGTGGCAGAGCTTCAGCGACCCGCTGGTAGAGCTCCTGTCCGATCACCCTGAATCCCAATTCGACCTGCTGGAAACCCGTCACGCGCTTGAAGGCATCGCGGCTTATTACGCGGCGCTGCGCAGCAATGATGCTGACCGCGAACGCATTCGCGAGCTGCATCAGGCCATTGAGCGGGCCCAGCAGTCCGGCGATCTTGACGCCGAATCCGATGCCGTCGTCCAGTATCAAATTGCCGTCACCGAAGCGGCGCATAATGTTGTGCTGCTGCATCTGCTACGCTGCATGGAGCCGATGCTGGAGCAAAACGTTCGCCAGAACTTTGAATTGTTGTACGCCCGTCGGGAAATGCTCCCGCAGGTCAGCAATCATCGCACTCGTATTTTCGAGGCGATAATCGCCGGGGAGCCGGAGCAGGCGCGTGAAGCGTCGCATCGACACCTGGCGTTCATTGAGGAAATTTTGCTGGATCGTAGCCGTGAGGAGAGTCGTCGAGAACGCTCACTGCGTCGTTTACAGCAACGGAAGGATGAGAACTCCGGTTCTTAAGCGCCATTTTTTAGAGCGCGGCAACTAAACGCAGAACCTGTCTTATTGTGCTTTTGGTTGTTCAAATAGTTCGGGTTATATCGCGGCGGCAAGCGCGTGAATCCCCGGGAGCATAGCTAACTATGTGACCGGGGTGAGGAAGCGCAGCCAACAAAGAGATAACCTGAAATATGAAGAACAAAGAGTGCAATGGGACAGGTTCCAGATTAATCAACGATTAGATAGATAAGGAATACCCCCCATGTCAGAACGTTTACCAAATGACGTGGATCCGATCGAAACTCGCGACTGGCTACAGGCGATCGAATCGGTCATCCGTGAAGAAGGTGTTGAGCGCGCTCAGTATCTGATTGACCAACTCCTTTCTGAAGCCCGCAAAGGCGGGGTGAAGGTTGCTGCTGGCACATCTACTGGCAGTTACGTCAACACTATTGCCGTTGAAGATGAACCGGAATACCCGGGGAATCTGGATCTGGAACGTCGAATTCGTTCTGCGATTCGCTGGAACGCCATCATGACCGTTCTGCGCGCATCGAAAAAGGATCTTGAGCTGGGCGGCCACATGGCTTCCTTCCAGTCCTCCGCGACCTTCTATGAAGTGTGCTTCAACCACTTCTTCCGTGCGCGCAACGAGCAGGATGGCGGCGACCTGGTTTACTTCCAGGGCCACATCTCCCCGGGCGTATACGCACGTGCGTTCCTGGAAGGTCGTCTGACTGAAGAGCAGATGAACAACTTCCGTCAGGAAGTTCATGGCAAAGGCCTCTCTTCCTACCCGCACCCGAAACTGATGCCGACCTTCTGGCAGTTCCCGACCGTATCAATGGGTCTGGGCCCAATCGGTGCAATCTACCAGGCTAAATTCCTGAAATATCTGGAACACCGTGGCCTGAAAGATACCTCCAAACAAACCGTTTACGCTTTCCTGGGCGACGGCGAGATGGACGAGCCGGAATCTAAAGGCGCCATCACCATCGCGACCCGTGAAAAACTGGATAACCTGGTCTTCGTCATCAACTGCAACCTGCAGCGTCTGGACGGTCCGGTCACCGGTAACGGCAAAATCATTAACGAACTGGAAGGCATTTTTGCCGGTGCTGGCTGGAACGTTATCAAGGTTATCTGGGGCGGTCGCTGGGATGAGCTGCTGCGTAAAGACACCAGCGGTAAGCTGATTCAGCTGATGAACGAAACCGTTGATGGCGACTACCAGACCTTCAAATCCAAAGACGGTGCCTACGTTCGCGAGCACTTCTTCGGTAAATATCCGGAAACCGCAGCGCTGGTTGCCGACTGGACTGACGAGCAGATCTGGGCCCTGAACCGCGGTGGTCACGATCCGAAGAAAGTCTTCGCTGCACTGAAAAAAGCGCAGGAAACAACTGGCAAAGCCACCGTCATCCTGGCCCATACCATCAAAGGTTACGGCATGGGTGATACCGCTGAAGGTAAAAACATCGCTCACCAGGTTAAGAAAATGAACATGGACGGCGTACGCTACGTCCGCGATCGTTTCAACGTGCCGGTTGCCGATGCTGATATCGAAAAACTGCCGTACGTTACCTTCCCGGAAGGTTCCGAAGAGCATACCTATCTGCACGCTCAGCGTGAGAAACTCCACGGCTACCTGCCGAGCCGTCAGCCTAACTTCGATGAGAAGCTGGAGCTGCCGACCCTGGAAGATTTCGGTCCGCTGCTGGAAGAGCAGAACAAAGAAATTTCTACCACCATCGCCTTCGTTCGCGCCCTGAACGTGATGCTGAAGAACAAGTCCATTAAAGACCGTCTGGTGCCGATCATCGCCGATGAAGCGCGTACCTTTGGTATGGAAGGCCTGTTCCGTCAAATTGGTATCTACAGCCCGAACGGCCAGCAGTACACCCCGCAGGACCGTGAGCAGGTTGCTTACTATAAAGAAGACGAGAAAGGTCAGATCCTGCAGGAAGGTATCAACGAACTGGGTGCCGGCGCATCCTGGCTGGCTGCTGCGACCTCTTACAGCACCAACAACCTGCCGATGATCCCGTTCTACATCTACTACTCCATGTTCGGGTTCCAGCGTATCGGCGACCTGTGCTGGCAGGCAGGCGACCAGCAGGCTCGCGGCTTCCTGGTAGGTGGGACTTCCGGTCGTACCACGCTGAACGGCGAAGGTCTGCAGCACGAAGATGGTCACAGCCATATTCAGTCTCTGACTATCCCGAACTGTATCTCTTACGATCCGTCTTACGCGTACGAAGTTGCCGTCATCATGCACGATGGCCTGGAGCGTATGTACGGTGAGAAACAAGAGAACGTTTACTACTACATCACCACGCTGAACGAAAACTACCACATGCCGGCAATGCCGGAAGGTGCTGAGGAAGGTATCCGTAAAGGTATCTACAAACTCGACACTCTCGAAGGTAGCAAAGGTAAAGTTCAGCTGCTGGGTTCCGGTTCTATCCTGCGTCACGTGCGTGAAGCAGCAGAGATTCTGGCGAAAGACTACGGCGTAGGTTCTGACGTATACAGCGTAACTTCCTTCACTGAGCTGGCGCGCGATGGTCAGGACTGTGAGCGTTGGAACATGCTGCACCCGCTGGAAACCCCGCGTGTACCGTACATCGCTCAGGTGATGAACGACGCACCAGCCGTGGCTTCTACCGACTATATGAAACTGTTCGCCGAGCAGGTTCGTACCTATGTACCGGCTGATGATTACCGCGTACTGGGTACCGACGGCTTCGGTCGCTCTGACAGCCGTGAAAACCTGCGTCACCACTTCGAAGTAGATGCTTCCTACGTGGTTGTTGCGGCGCTGGGCGAACTGGCTAAACGTGGTGAAATCGATAAGAAAGTTGTGGCTGAAGCAATCGCCAAATTTAACATCGATGCAGATAAAGTTAACCCGCGTCTGGCGTAAGAGGTAAGAGAATAATGGCTATCGAAATCAATGTACCGGACATCGGGGCTGATGAAGTTGAAATCACCGAAATCCTGGTCAAAGTTGGCGACAAAGTTGAAGCTGAACAATCGCTGATCACCGTAGAGGGCGACAAAGCCTCTATGGAAGTCCCGTCTCCGCAGGCTGGCGTTGTTAAAGAGATCAAAGTCTCCGTTGGCGACAAAACCGAGACCGGTAAACTTATCATGATTTTCGATTCCGCCGATGGTGCAGCAGCCGCTGCACCTGCGCAGGAAGAGAAAGCAGCAGCGCCAGCTCCGGCCGCTGCACCGGCTGCGGCCGCGGCGAAAGACGTGCACGTGCCTGATATCGGCGGCGACGAAGTTGAAGTCACCGAGATCATGGTTAAAGTGGGCGACACCGTCACGGCTGAACAGTCCCTGATTACCGTTGAAGGCGACAAAGCGTCGATGGAAGTCCCGGCACCGTTCGCGGGTACCGTGAAAGAGATCAAAATCAACGCCGGCGACAAAGTCTCCACCGGCTCGCTGATTATGGTCTTCGAAGTGGCGGGTGCGGCACCTGCTGCGGCACCGGCGCAGGCTGCTGCTCCGGCAGCGGCGGCTGCACCAGCGGCTTCCGGTTCTAAAGAAGTGAATGTACCTGATATCGGCGGCGACGAAGTTGAAGTGACCGAAGTGATGGTTAAAGTGGGCGACAAAGTTGCCGCTGAACAGTCACTGATCACCGTAGAGGGTGACAAAGCCTCGATGGAAGTTCCGGCACCGTTCGCGGGCACCGTGAAAGAGATCAAAATCAGCACCGGCGATAAAGTTTCCACCGGCTCGCTGATTATGGTCTTCGAAGTTGAAGGCGCGGCGCCTGCTGCGGCTCCGGCGGCAGCTGCTCCGGCACCTGCGGCGGCTGCACCTGCTCCGGCTGCGAAAGCGGCGGCGCCGGCGGCGAAAGCTGAAGGCAAATCTGAGTTCGCTGAGAACGACGCCTACGTGCACGCTACTCCGCTGATCCGCCGCCTGGCGCGCGAATTTGGCGTGAACCTGGCGAAAGTGAAAGGCTCCGGTCGTAAAGGCCGCATCCTGCGCGAAGACGTCCAGGCCTACGTGAAAGATGCCGTTAAGCGCGCTGAGTCTGCGCCTGCTGCCGCTACCGGCGGCGGTATCCCGGGCATGCTGCCGTGGCCGAAAGTGGACTTCAGCAAGTTTGGTGAAGTTGAAGAAGTTGAGCTGGGCCGTATCCAGAAAATCTCTGGTGCTAACCTGAGCCGTAACTGGGTGATGATCCCGCACGTTACGCACTTCGACAAAACCGACATCACTGACCTCGAAGCGTTCCGTAAGCAGCAGAACGCGGAAGCTGAGAAGCGTAAGCTGGACGTGAAATTCACCCCGGTGGTCTTCATCATGAAAGCGGTTGCCGCTGCGCTTGAGCAGATGCCTCGCTTCAACAGCTCCCTGTCCGAAGATGCGCAGCGTCTGACGCTGAAAAAGTACATCAACATCGGTGTTGCGGTTGATACGCCTAATGGTCTGGTTGTTCCGGTCTTCAAAGACGTGAACAAGAAGAGCATTACCGAGCTGTCCCGTGAACTGACTGTGATCTCTAAGAAAGCGCGTGACGGTAAGCTGACGGCTGGCGAAATGCAGGGCGGTTGCTTTACCATCTCCAGCATCGGCGGCCTGGGTACTACCCACTTTGCGCCGATTGTGAACGCGCCGGAAGTGGCTATCCTCGGTGTGTCCAAATCCGCGATGGAACCGGTGTGGAATGGTAAAGAGTTCGTTCCGCGTCTGATGATGCCGATCTCTCTGTCCTTCGACCACCGCGTAATCGACGGTGCTGATGGTGCTCGCTTTATTACCATCATCAACAACACCCTGAGCGATATTCGCCGCCTGGTGATGTAAGCGAAAAGCCGGCCTGACGGCCGGCTTTTTTCTGGTAACCTCCCGTGCGTTTTGAGGTTATCGGCAATAAAGGACAAAATCGTTTGCCGTTTGTTGTTTCAAAATTGTTAACAATTTTGTAAAATGCAGGCGGATAGAACGTCCCGGTGGATATAAGGGTATTAATATACATGCCCTATGGATTTCTGGATGCAGCAAGGCAGCAAGCGCCAGAGTCCCCAGGAGCTTACTCAAGTAAGTGACTGGGGTGAAGGCGTGAAGCTAACGCCGTTGCGGCCTGAAAGACGACGGGTATGACCGCCGGATACTAACTACAGAGGTCATGATGAGTACTGAAATCAAAACTCAGGTCGTGGTACTTGGGGCTGGTCCCGCAGGTTATTCTGCTGCCTTCCGTTGCGCTGACTTAGGTCTGGAAACCGTCATCGTCGAACGTTACAGCACCCTGGGCGGTGTTTGTCTGAACGTCGGCTGTATCCCTTCTAAAGCACTGCTGCACGTCGCTAAAGTTATCGAAGAAGCGAAAGCTCTGGCCGAACACGGCATTGTTTTCGGCGAGCCGAAAACCGATATCGACAAAATTCGTACCTGGAAAGAGAAAGTTATCACCCAACTGACCGGCGGTCTGGCCGGTATGGCCAAAGGCCGTAAAGTGAAAGTGGTAAACGGTCTGGGTAAATTTACCGGGGCTAACACCCTGGAAGTTGAAGGCGAAAACGGCAAAACCGTGATCAACTTCGACAACGCGATCATCGCGGCGGGTTCCCGTCCGATCGAACTGCCGTTCATTCCGCATGAAGATCCGCGCGTATGGGACTCCACCGACGCCCTCGAACTGAAATCCGTACCGAAACGCCTGCTGGTTATGGGTGGCGGTATCATCGGTCTGGAAATGGGTACCGTTTACCATGCGCTGGGTTCAGAGATTGACGTGGTTGAAATGTTCGACCAGGTTATCCCGGCTGCCGATAAAGACGTGGTGAAAGTCTTCACTAAACGCATCAGCAAGAAGTTCAACCTGATGCTGGAAACGAAAGTGACCGCCGTTGAAGCAAAAGAAGACGGTATCTATGTTTCTATGGAAGGCAAAAAAGCGCCGGCTGAAGCGCAGCGTTACGACGCCGTGCTGGTGGCTATCGGCCGCGTGCCGAACGGTAAAAACCTCGATGCAGGCAAAGCCGGCGTTGAAGTTGACGACCGCGGCTTTATCCGCGTTGATAAGCAGCTGCGTACCAACGTACCGCACATCTTCGCTATCGGCGATATCGTGGGTCAGCCGATGCTGGCGCACAAAGGCGTTCACGAAGGTCACGTTGCCGCAGAAGTTATTTCTGGCCTGAAGCACTACTTCGACCCGAAAGTGATCCCGTCAATCGCCTATACCGAACCAGAAGTTGCCTGGGTTGGTCTGACCGAGAAAGAAGCGAAAGAAAAAGGCATCAGCTACGAAACCGCCACCTTCCCGTGGGCAGCATCCGGCCGTGCGATCGCTTCCGATTGTGCAGACGGTATGACTAAACTGATCTTCGACAAAGAGACCCACCGTGTTATCGGCGGCGCGATTGTCGGCACCAACGGCGGCGAGCTGCTGGGTGAGATCGGTCTGGCTATCGAAATGGGCTGTGACGCAGAAGACATCGCTCTGACCATCCACGCGCACCCGACTCTGCACGAGTCCGTTGGCCTGGCGGCAGAAGTCTTCGAAGGTAGCATCACCGACCTGCCGAACGCGAAAGCGAAGAAAAAGTAAGTTTTTCTTTCCGGCAAAAAGCATAAGCGGCTCTGTGAGCCGCTTTTTTTATGCCTGATGTTTAGAACTGTGTCTGCGTTCATAACCTGCTACAGGTTATAGATACTTTGACAATACTTACTAAGTAAACTTATAGCTGGTTAATTATTAGTGGGGTGGGTTATGAAACGCTTTTTAACAACGACGTTGTTAGCCGCAACGCTGGCATCCGGTATGGCCTGTGCCGCCGATCCTTCCATTCCGTGGGCTGACAACAGCGGCGGCACGGAAAATACGCATATCGCCGCTATGGGGCAGAACCTGAATACGCAGCACCAGCAGATCAGCAAAACGAGTGAAGGCGTATGGGCGGCGAACTCGGGCAGCATCCAGAGTGATGAAGCCGCGTTGAGCAGCACTAAGCCGGCATTTAGCGGCTATCCGCAGCTGATGCCGCATCAGGGCTAAAATCGCTTCAGCTTCTCAGATGCCCGGCACAGGATGAGGCGCCGGGCATGTTTTATGCCTTTTCCCCTGAAATGGCGCGCCAGCCGCACGACGGGATGAGGCGGCTGATTTTGCCGGAATATTGCCCAGCCGGCGGCAGCGGCGTGAAATTTATATACCGGGAAACCGGTGTAAAGACTGCAAAATCCTGCCCTTAACGATTCAGCTAATTTTTAATGTTGCTTTTTTGTAAACAGATTAACACCTCCCTAAAATCCTGCTATGCTGCCGACGCGGTATCGGGCATTTACCCTACAAACTGCTGTCTCACAGGAGCGTGAAGAGAATCGCCTGCCGCATTTTACAATGAGAGCGAGGAGAACCGTCGTGCTAGAAGAATACCGTAAGCACGTAGCTGAGCGTGCAGCCGTTGGGATTGTTGCCAAACCCTTAGATGCAACCCAAATGGCCGCGCTGGTAGAACTGCTGAAAAACCCGCCAGCGGGTGAAGAAGAATTCCTGTTAGACCTGTTAATTAACCGCGTACCGCCGGGCGTCGACGAAGCCGCCTACGTTAAAGCCGGATTCCTTGCCGCCATCACCAAAGGTGAAGCGACCTCCCCACTGGTTAGCCCTGAAAAAGCCGTCGAACTGCTGGGCACCATGCAGGGCGGTTACAACATTCATCCGCTGATTGACGCGCTGGACGATGCTAAACTGGCTCCGATTGCCGCGAAAGCGCTGTCCCATACGCTGCTGATGTTTGATAACTTCTATGATGTAGAAGAGAAAGCGAAAGCAGGTAACGAATACGCTAAACAGGTGATGCAATCCTGGGCCGACGGCGAGTGGTTCCTGAGCCGCCCGCCGCTGGCGGAAAAAATCACCGTGACCGTTTTCAAAGTTACCGGTGAAACCAACACCGATGACCTCTCCCCGGCGCCGGACGCCTGGTCCCGCCCGGATATCCCGCTGCACGCGCTGGCGATGCTGAAAAACGCCCGTGAAGGTATCGAACCGGATCAGCCGGGCTCGGTTGGCCCGATCAAGCAAATTGAAGCGCTGCAGAAAAAAGGTTTCCCGCTGGCCTACGTTGGCGACGTTGTCGGTACCGGCTCTTCGCGTAAATCCGCCACCAACTCGGTGCTGTGGTTTATGGGCGACGATATCCCGAACGTGCCGAACAAGCGCGGCGGTGGCCTGGTTCTCGGCGGAAAAATCGCCCCTATTTTCTTCAACACTATGGAAGATGCGGGCGCGCTGCCGATTGAAGTTGACGTCAACGACCTGAACATGGGCGACGTTATCGACGTTTATCCGTTCAAAGGTGAAGTGCGTCATCACGAAACCAACGAACTGCTGGCGACCTTCGAGCTGAAGACCGACGTGCTGATCGATGAAGTCCGCGCCGGTGGCCGTATTCCGCTGATTATCGGCCGTGGCCTGACTACCCGCGCGCGTGATGCGCTGGACCTGCCGCATAGCGACGTTTTCCGTCACGCGAAAGACGTTGCCGAAAGCACCAGCGGCTTCTCGCTGGCGCAAAAAATGGTTGGCCGCGCCTGCGGCGTAGCCGGTGTTCGTCCCGGCGCCTACTGCGAGCCGAAGATGACCTCCGTTGGCTCCCAGGATACCACCGGTCCGATGACCCGCGATGAGCTGAAAGACCTGGCGTGCCTCGGCTTCTCCGCCGACCTGGTGATGCAGTCCTTCTGCCATACCGCGGCCTATCCGAAGCCGGTCGACGTGACCACGCACCATACTCTGCCGGACTTCATTATGAACCGCGGCGGCGTCTCCCTGCGTCCGGGTGATGGCGTTATCCACTCCTGGCTGAACCGTATGCTGCTGCCGGATACCGTCGGTACCGGCGGTGACTCCCACACCCGTTTCCCGATCGGTATCTCCTTCCCGGCGGGCTCTGGTCTGGTGGCGTTTGCCGCCGCAACCGGCGTGATGCCGCTGGATATGCCGGAATCCGTACTGGTCCGCTTCAAAGGTAAAATGCAGCCGGGGATCACCCTGCGCGATCTGGTTCACGCCATCCCGCTGTACGCTATCAAGCAGGGCCTGCTGACCGTTGAGAAGAAAGGTAAGAAAAACATCTTCTCCGGACGCATTCTGGAAATCGAAGGCCTGCCGGACCTGAAGGTTGAGCAGGCGTTTGAGCTGACCGATGCCTCCGCTGAGCGTTCTGCAGCCGGCTGTACCATCAAGCTGAGCCAGGAGCCGATCGTTGAGTATCTGAACTCCAACATCGTTCTGCTGAAGTGGATGATTGCCGAAGGTTACGGCGATCGCCGTACCCTGGAGCGTCGCGTTCAGGGGATGGAAAAATGGCTGGCGGACCCTCAGCTGCTTGAAGCCGATGCGGATGCGGAATATGCCGCGGTTATCGACATCGACCTGGCGGATATCAAAGAGCCGATCCTCTGCGCGCCGAACGATCCGGACGATGCTCGTCTGCTGTCCGACGTTCAGGGGGAGAAGATCGACGAAGTCTTTATCGGCTCCTGTATGACCAACATCGGCCACTTCCGCGCGGCAGGTAAGCTGCTGGATAGCCATAAAGGCCAGCTGCCGACCCGCCTGTGGGTGGCTCCGCCAACCCGCATGGATGCGGCTCAGCTGACCGAAGAAGGTTACTACAGCGTATTTGGTAAGAGCGGCGCGCGTATCGAAATCCCGGGCTGCTCCCTGTGCATGGGTAACCAGGCGCGCGTAGCCGACGGTGCGACGGTGGTTTCTACCTCAACCCGTAACTTCCCGAACCGTTTGGGGACCGGCGCGAACGTCTACCTGGCTTCTGCTGAGCTGGCGGCCGTGGCTTCACTGCTCGGCAAGCTGCCGACGCCGGAAGAGTACCAGACCTTCGTTGCGCAGGTCGATCAGACGGCGGCGGATACCTACCGCTACCTGAACTTCAACCAGCTGGATCAGTACACTGATAAAGCGGATGGGGTTATTTTCCAGACGGCGGTGTAAGGTGACGCGTCAGCCCGCCTGACGAATTGCCTGTAAACTCTCCAGTGCCCGGTGAACATTGCATCACCGGGCATTTTTATTTCCAATCCTTCATCCGCCCGGCTTTTTTTCTTCCCCGGTACTGCGATAATTACGCTATGGGTACAGTGCAGCGTGACGCATTGCCCTTGCAGAGGAAGAGACTATGGATTACGAATTTCTGCGCGATATTACCGGAGTGGTAAAGGTGCGGATGGCGATGGGCCACGAGGTGGTGGGGCACTGGTTTAATGAAGAGGTGAAGGATAATCTCGCCCTGCTGGACGAAGTGGAACAGGCCGCGCGTACCGTAAAAGGCAGCGAGCGCTCCTGGCAGCGTGCCGGGCATGAGTACACGTTATGGTTAGACGGCGAAGAGGTGATGATCCGCGCTAACCAGCTGGAAATCTCCGGCGATGAAATTGAAGAAGGGATGAGCTACTACGACGAGGAGAGCTTCTCCCTCTGCGGCGTCGAAGACTTTTTGCAGGTCGTTGCCGCCTACCGTCGCTTCTTACAAGACCGCTAACCCCCCCGGCAGCGCTCTTTTTGGCGCTGCCCGCACTCTCCTCCTTGATTACATTTAATCAAATAATCATTAAACGGCTTAACGTTGACCCGGAACTGCGATCTGACCCTTATTTTTCTTTTTATTGATTTAATATAATCATATGTGATTATATTAAATCAATTCGGAGGGCGGTATGAAAATTAAAGCGACAATAGAAAAAATCCCCGGAGGGATGATGGTCGTCCCGCTTGTGCTGGGGGCTATGCTCAATACCTTCGCCCCCGAGGCGCTGCAGGTGGGGGGCTTTACCACGGCATTATTTAAGAACGGCGCCGCGCCGCTTATCGGGGCGTTTTTACTCTGCATGGGGGCGGGTATCCATATAAAAGCCGCCCCTAAATCTCTGTTGATTGGCGGCGGTATTACCTTCACTAAGTTCGTTGTGGCGGTAGCGCTTGGATTTACCGTCGAGACGTTTTTTGGCGTCGACGGTCTGTGGGGACTCTCCTCCGTCGCCATTATTGCCGCGATGAGCAACACTAACGGCGGCCTGTACGCCGCTCTGGCCGGCGAGTTTGGCAGCGAGAATGAGGTGGGGGCAACGCCGCTGATGTCTCTGAGCGACGGCCCGATACTGACGATGATCGCTCTGGGCGCGGCGGGTATGGCTAATATTCCGCTGATGTCGATCGTGGTGGTGCTGATCCCCATGCTTATCGGCATGCTGCTCGGCAATCTGGATGCGCAGATGCGCGAATTCCTCACTAAAGGCGGCCCGCTGCTGATCCCATTCTTTGCTTTTGCGCTAGGCGCCGGAATCGACCTGTCCATGCTGTTGAAGGGCGGGCTTGCCGGGATCCTGCTGGGCGCGCTGACCACCCTGGTGGGCGGTTTCTTCAATATTAAAGTCGATCGCCTGCTGGGCGGGACCGGTATTGCCGGCGCAGCGGCTTCCAGCACCGCTGGTAACGCCGTCGCCACGCCGATGGCGATTGCACAGGCGGACCCTGCGCTGGGCGCGATCGTGGCGGTGGCGACGCCGCTGGTGGCCACGTCGGTGATTGTGACCGCCCTCTTAACGCCAGCGCTGACGTCGTGGGTGGCGAAGCGTAACCAGCAGCAGGCGAAGATCGCCCTCGGGGAGAAACCGCAATGAAGATGATTGTTATCGCAGATGATTTTACCGGAGCAAATGATACAGGGGTCCAGTTGGCCAAAAAGGGCGCGCGCACTGAGGTCATGCTCGATGAACGACAGCAAGCGTCACGTAAGGCTGATGTCCTGGTGATAAATACCGAAAGCAGGGCGTTGGCGCCGGCTGAGGCGGCAGAGAAGGTGAGGGCGGCCGTCGCGCCCTGGTTTCGCGAGCGGGATAACCCGCCGCTGGTATACAAAAAGATAGACTCGACGTTCCGCGGTAACGTCGGCGCGGAGGTCGAAGCGGCAATGCAGGCCTGCGGGGCCAGGCTGGCCATCGTGGCGGCAGCGATCCCTGCGGCGGGTAGGGTGACGATGAACGGACAGTGTCTGGTACACGGCGTACCGCTCGTCGAAACAGAATTTGCCAGCGATCCAAAAACACCGATTATTTCTTCTCATATCAAGACATTGCTTGAATTGCAGACCGCCTGCCCGGTTTATGAGCTGGATCTGGCGACGGTACGTGGCGGTGGCTCAGGCGCCGAACTCCAGCGCTTAGGCGAGAGCGATGGTGGGATTGTGGTCGTTGATGCCGAAAATGATGGCGATTTAGCCCTGCTGGCCCAGGCGGTGGCCGGGCTCCACGACCGTTACCTGCTCGTTGGCGCGGCGGGTTTTGCTAACGCGCTGCCGGCAGGCTGCTATCTCAGCCCACGGCAGCAGCTGCCGGTGCTGGTAGTCGCCGGTTCGATGAGTGAAGCGACCCGGCAGCAAATTGTGTTTGCGGCGAAAGAGAGAGCGCTGGGGATTGTGGATATTGATGTCGAGGCGCTGCTGCAAACGGACAGCGATAGCATGAAGGAAAAGATCGTCCACCAGTCCACTGCTGTTTTGCGCGATCGCCAGCATTGTGTGCTGAGAACCAGCCGCGACGCCGATGCGCGCGGGATGATTGAGACGCTGTGCGAACGCTACCAGCTTTCACGCCAGCAGCTAGGAGACAGCATTAGCTCAGCGCTAGGCGATATCACGCTCGCCATCATCAACCGAGCGCAAATCGGGGGGCTGTTCCTCACGGGCGGAGATATTGCTATCGCCGTGGCGAGAGCGCTCGGCGCTGAGGGGTATCGCATCGACAGCGAGGTTGCGCCCTGCGTGCCCTGCGGAACGCTGGTTAACAGCGAAATTGACGATCTGCCGGTGATCACCAAAGCCGGCGGATTTGGCGGTGAAGCCACGCTTCGGGATGCACTTTATTTTATTGAGGAGATGTACAGTGACAAATAACGTAATTGCCGTCACGATGGGCGACCCGGCAGGCATCGGGCCCGAAATCATTATCAAATCTCTGGCCGAAGGCGAGCTTTCCGGCACGCCGGCAGTCGTGGTGGGATGTTTACAGACGCTACAGCGTCTGCAGGCGTCCGGCGTCACCCCGCCCGTAGAATTACGCCCGATAAAGCAGGTTTCCCAGGCGCGCTTTGCGCCGGGGATCGTTAACGTCATTGACGAACCCCTGAAAGAGCCTGCCATGCTCATACCGGGAAAAGTGCAGGCGCAGGCCGGCGACCTGGCTTACCGCTGCGTTAAGCGGGCCACCGAAATGGCGCTGGCGGGAGAGGTCTCCGCCATCGCGACCGCGCCGCTGAATAAAGAGGCGCTTCATCTGGCGGGGCACATGTATCCGGGCCATACGGAGCTGCTGGCCCGGCTGACGGACAGTCGCGATTATGCGATGGTGCTGTATACCGACAAGCTGAAGGTCATACACGTTTCGACGCATATTGCGCTGCGTAAATTCCTCGATACCCTGAACGGCGAGCGTATCAAAACGGTGATCTCGCTCGCCGACACTTTCCTAAGGCGCGTGGGGTTCAGCTCTCCGCGTATCGCGGTAGCCGGCGTTAATCCTCATGCCGGTGAAAACGGTCTTTTTGGCGATGAGGAGATTAATATTGTCGGCCCGGCGATAGCGCAGATGCAGCAGCGGGGAGTGGCCGTTTATGGCCCTTGCCCGCCGGATACCGTCTTTCTGCAGGCCTGGGAAGGGCAGTACGATATGGTGGTGGCGATGTACCACGATCAGGGGCATATTCCGTTGAAGCTGCTTGGCTTCTATGATGGCGTCAATATCACGGCCGGGCTGCCGTTTATCCGCACCTCAGCGGATCACGGCACCGCGTTTGATATTGCCTGGACAGGTAAAGCTAAGTCTGAGAGCATGGCGATCTCTATCCAGCTAGCCAGTCAGCTTGCTTAATTTATAGATCGTTATCCGGATTCATTCAGGTTGCACAAGGCGGCAGTCCGCGGTGCCTGAGGCGGTTACCCGCGCCGGTTAAGCGCTGGCGTGGCTATCGGCTCGCAACGTGAAAGATGAAAGGTATATGAAGTCACAAAATCGATTAGACCAGATTCTGGACTATCTGAAAGGCCATAATCTGGTCACCGTTGAACAACTGGTTAGCGCTATTGACGCTTCCCCCGCGACCATACGACGCGATCTGATTAAGCTGGATGAGCAGGGCGTGATTAATCGCAGCCACGGCGGCGTGGCGCTTAACCGCTTTATCCCTGCTCAGCCGACGACGAATGAAAAGCAGCTGCTGCATCCCCAGGAAAAGAGCGCGATTGCCCAGCTCGCCCTGTCGATGATTAAAGCCGGAGATTCGGTCGTGCTGGATGCCGGGACGACGATGCTGGAGCTGGCGCGTAACCTGACTTCGCTGCCGCTGCGCGTGATTACATCCGATTTACGCATCGCCCTGTTTCTCTCGGAGTTTAAGCAGATAGAGGTGACCATTATCGGCGGTCGCATCGATGACAGCAGCCAGTCGTGCATTGGCGATCACGGTCGTAAGCTGCTGCGCGGTATCTACCCGGATATCGCATTTATTAGCTGTAATTCGTGGAGCCTGGAGAAGGGAATTACCACTCCCACGGAAGAGAAGGCCGGGCTCAAGCAGGATCTGGCGCTGAATGCGAGCCGCCGGGTGCTGTTAGCGGACAGCAGCAAGTATGGCTCCTGGTCGCTGTTTTGTGTCACCCCGCTTGCCAGCCTGACGGATATCGTCACCGATCGCGGCCTGGCGACCCAGGCACAGGAGGCGCTCGCCAACCTGCCGTGCCAGCTTCACCTGGCATAACCAGGCAGCGCCGCCGCCGCGGCCCTGCCTGCGTCTCTTAGATATGCGGAATGTTGCGGGCGTAGTAAATCTCGCGCATCTCTTTCCACAGCAGGTCGGTAATGACCCTGCGCTCCTCTTCGCTTAAATCTTCCGGCCGGGTATGGAACATGTAGTGCTTCAGGTCGAACTCCTTCAGCAGCATCTTGCTGTGGAAGATATTTTCCTGGTACACGTTGACGTCCACCATGTCATACAGCGCCTTGATGTCGTCGGACATAAAGTTCTGTATTGAGTTAATCTCGTGATCGATAAAGTGCTTCATACCGTTGATATCGCGCGTAAAGCCGCGAACGCGGTAATCAATGGTGACGATATCGGACTCCAGCTGGTGAATAAGGTAGTTCAGCGCCTTCAGCGGCGAAATGACGCCGCAGGTTGAAACTTCAATATCAGCGCGGAAGGTACAGAGCCCGCCCTCGGGATGGCTTTCCGGGTAGGTGTGGACGCAGATATGGCTTTTATCGAGATGGGCGACCACGGTTTCCGGCAGCGGGCCCGGATGCTCGCTTTGATCGATAAGCTGCGGGTCAATCGGTTCTTCGCTGACCAGAATGGTGACGCTGGCGCCCTGCGGCTCATAATCCTGGCGCGCGATATTCAGGATGTTGGCGCCGATTATCGAGCACGTCTCGGACAAAATCTCGGTCAGGCGGTTGGCGTTATAGAGTTCATCGATATAGGCGATATAGCCGTCGCGCTCTGCCGCCGTTTTGGCATAGCAGATATCGTAAATGCAAAAACTCAGGCTCTTGGTCAGGTTGTTAAAGCCGTGCAGCTTCAGTTTTTTCAATTTAGTTCACCCCCTTACTTAAGATCGCTGACAGACAGCGCATCCTGCAGATATTGCGGTAGGGCGAATGCCGCCGTATGAATTGCCGGGTTGTAATAACGGCACTTCAGGTTTGCTTTGTGAAAGCGTGCCTGGATAATTTCGCCGGAAAGATGGCGCAGCGCGTCGTTATCCGTCGCCCAGGCGAAGGTCATAATGCCGCCGTAATAGGTGGGTACCGCCGCCTGATAGAAGCTAACGTCGCTGAAATAGTGGCTCAGCTTGCGGTGGCTGTCGACGGCTTCGTCCTGCTGCAGAAAGCTCACGCCGTTCTGGGCGACGAAAATTCCGCCGGGGTTCAGGCAGCGCTTACAGCCCGCATAGAACGCTGAGGTGAACAGGCTTTCGCCGGGACCAATTGGGTCGGTGCAGTCGGAGATGATGACGTCAAACGTTTGCGTCGTCTGGTTAACAAAATTGACGCCGTCATCAATAACCAGCGTAAAGCGCGGATCGTCGTAGGCGCCGGCATTGTGGTTTGGCAGGTACTGGCGGCAGAAAGAGACTACGCCCGCGTCTATCTCAACCATCGTGATAGTTTCGATGTGGGGATGACGGGAGACTTCGCGCAGCATTGCGCCATCGCCGCCGCCGATAATCAGTACGTGCTTCGCCTGGCCGTGGGCCAGCAGCGGCACGTGGGTCATCATTTCATGATAGATAAACTCATCGCGCTCGGTGGTTTGCACCACGCCGTCCAGCGCCATCACGCGGCCAAAAGCGGCGTTCTCAAAAATGATCAAATCCTGATGATCGGTCTTCTCGTGATACAGCACGTTATCAACGGTAAAATACTGACCAAAATGGTCGTGCAGTGTTTCATGCCACAGGTTGCTATCGGCCACGGGTTGATTCCTCCTTTGTTAACATCTGTTACACCCGTAAAAAACGAGCGCAACATCATAGCCAACTATAGATGAGGATGCACGGCGGATATTTCAGCCATGCGCGCGCGGGCAAATACGCCTGAAAATAGAGGCGATAGCGGGCGGATATTTTTTGGCGGCGGGCTTATTTAACGACGTTATTTAACGTAAGCCAGCAGGCTTAGGGAATCGCGCGCCAGCGCCTTACATTTTTTTGGGGTCGAAATCTTGATGCCGCTGAGATCGCGGTAGCTGTCTTCGCCGAGCGCTTTCATATTAAAGCTGTCGTAGTTGCTCAGATCCCATTGATTCTGTTGAGCAAAGAAGACCAGCGCGCGACGGATCTGGGTATTAGGCAGGTTCTGGTAACCGCAGTCGTTTTTCAGAAAAACAAATACCGCTGTTAAATCAGCCATATCTTCCGCTTCCGACTCGCTTAACGCGTAGCTATTGGCGGATAGTGCAAGCAGGCTGCCGAGCACTAGTGTTCTGCAAAGCGTCTTCATTTTGTTTACCATTGAATCACGGACGAACAAAGTTAGCATACTTCTTTACATGACGCCGAGCTTTATTCTTACTCTTATGCTTGACCTTCCCGTTGCTGGAGGGTTTAAGCTCAAAAGTTCACCAGCAGAATAAAAGGATGTGAAATGCAACGTCGTGAATTTATCAAATTAACCGCCGCGCTTGGCGCATTCAGCGCGCTTCCGCTCTGGAGCCGCCCGGCGTTTGCCGCCGCTCGTCCGGCATTGCCGATACCAGACCTGCTCGCCGCCGACGCGCGTAATCGCATCACGTTAACCATCCAGGCCGGGAAAACGCAGTTTGGTCCTCACAGCGCGACCACCTGGGGCTATAACGGCAATCTGCTGGGCCCTGCGCTGCGCCTCAAAAAAGGGCAGGCGGTAACCGTTGATATTCATAACCGCCTGACCGAAGAGACCACCGTGCACTGGCACGGGCTGGAGGTCCCCGGCGAGGTTGACGGCGGGCCGCAGGGAGTTATTGCGCCGGGGGCTTCCCGCAGCGTGAGCTTCACGCCGACGCAGCGGGCCGCCACCTGCTGGTTCCACCCGCATCAGCATGGTAAAACCGGACGCCAGGTTGCGATGGGCCTGGCGGGTCTGGTGCTGATTTCCGATGAGGAGAGCGAGCGCCTGCTGCTGCCGAAGCAGTGGGGGATCGATGATGTGCCGGTGATCGTGCAGGATAAGCGCTTCACCGCCGCCGGCGAAATTGACTATCAGCTTGATATCATCAGCGCCGCCGTCGGCTGGTTTGGCGATACGCTGCTGACCAACGGGGCGCTCTATCCCGAGCACGCCGCCCCGCGCGGCTGGCTGCGTCTGCGCCTGCTTAACGGCTGCAACGCCCGCTCGCTGAATTTCGCCGCCAGCGATGGCCGGCCGATGTACGTGGTGGCCAGCGACGGCGGGCTGCTTGCCGAGCCGGTCAAAGTGAGCGAGCTGCCGATATTGATGGGGGAACGCTTTGAAGTGCTGGTGGATACCAGCGACGGTAAAGCCTTCGATCTGATCACGCTGCCGGTCAGCCAGATGGGAATGGCGATTGCGCCGTTCGATAAGCCGCAGCCGGTGCTGCACGTCCAGCCGTTGACGATTCAGGCATCCGGCCAGCTGCCGGATGCGCTGGCGGCGCTGCCCGGGCTGCCGCCGCTGGCAGGCCTGACCCAACGCACGCTGCAGCTGTCGATGGACCCGATGCTGGATATGATGGGAATGCAGGCGCTGACGAAAAAGTACGGCGATGGGGCGATGTCAGGCATGCACCACGGCAGCATGATGGATAGCGGCGGCATGGGAAATATGAACCACGGCGAGATGGGTAAAATGGACCACGCGGGTATGGGGCAGATGAACCACGGCGGCAACGCGTTCGACTTCCATAACGCCAATCGTATCAATGGCAAAGCTTTTGACATGGACGTGCCGATGTTCGCCGCGGCGAAGGGGCAGTATGAACGCTGGGTGATTTCCGGCAAAGGCGACATGATGCTGCACCCGTTCCATATCCACGGAACCCAGTTCCGTATTCTGTCGGAAAACGGCCAGCCGCCCGCCGCGCATCGAACGGGATGGAAAGATACCGTGCGGGTCGATGGCGGCGTCAGCGAGGTGCTGGTGAAGTTCGAGCACGACGCGCCGAAGGAGTTTGCCTATATGGCGCACTGCCATCTGCTGGAGCATGAGGATACCGGCATGATGCTCGGCTTTACGGTCTAGCCCGGCCGCAGGGCCTGGCTCCGCAGGCTATCCTGCAAAACCGCAAAAGAAAAGGCCCGGTTCTCACCGGGCCTTTTGCTCTTTGACTTCACCGGTTATTTCGCCTCATCCGGCAGGGCGTAAGCGACGATGTAGTCGCCCATTTTGGTCCCGAACGAACCGTGACCGCCGGCGGAGATGACAACATACTGCTTGCCATCAACCTCGTAGGTCATCGGCGTCGCCTGGCCACCCGCCGGCAGGCGGGCCTGCCACAGCTTCTCACCGTTGCTCATATTGTATGCGCGCAGGTAGTTATCCGCGGTGGCGCCAATAAACAGCACGTTACCCGCCGTGGAGATTGGGCCGCCCAGCATTGGCATCCCGAGATTAAACGGCAGCTGGACAGGCATCGGGAACGGCAGGCTGTCCTGCGGCGTCCCGATGCGCTTTTTCCACACCACTTCGTTGGTCTTCAGATCCAGCGCGGAGATATAGCCCCAGGCCGGCTGTTTGCACGGCAGGCCAAACGGTGACAGGAACGCGTTAAGGGTTACGCCAAACGGCACGCCATACTGCGGCTGAACGCCGGACTCGGTACCGGAACCTTTAGCATCTTTTGGCGGCTCCATTGGGTTGCCCGGGCCGCGTGGGATCAGCTTAGAGACGAACGGCAGCGCCATCGGGTTGGCAATCGCCACCTGACGGTTCGGATCGACGGAGATACCGCCCCATTCGAACATCCCGAGGTTACCCGGGAATACCAGCGTACCTTGCTCAGACGGCGGGGTGAAGATGCCTTCATAGCGCAGCTGGTGGAAGATAACGCGGCACACCAGCTGGTCGAACATGGTGGCGCCCCACATATCCGCACCGGTCAAATCTTTCTTCGGACGGAAGCTCAGGTCGGAGAACGGCTGCGTTTTCGTAACGTAATCGCCTTTCGCCGCGCCCTGCGGAACCGGTTTTTCCGGCGCCGGGACAACCAGCTCGCCGTTACGACGGTCCAGAACGAAGATGTTGCCGGTTTTGGCCGGCGCGTAGATAACCGGTACGGTCTTACCGTTGACGTCAATATCTGCGAGGGTTGGCTGCGACGGCATATCCATATCCCACAGATCGTGATGAACGGTCTGGTAGCTCCATGCCAGTTTACCGGTGGTCGCGTTCAGCGCGACGATAGAGCTGGCGAAGCGCTCCTGCTCCGGCGTACGGTTACCGCCCCAAATATCCGGAGTGGTGACGCCCATCGGCAGATAGATTAAATCCAGCTTCGCGTCATAGGCCGCAGGCGCCCACGAGTTAGGTGAGTTCAGCGTAAAGTGGTGCTGGTCATCGGGAATCGCGTTCGGGTCTTTGGCGCCCGGATCGAACACCCACTGCAGCTTACCGGTATTGACATCGAAACCACGAATGACGCCCGACGGCTCGCGGGTGGAGAAGTTATCGGTCACCGCGCCGGCAATGATAATCGTGGTATCGGTGACGATCGGCGGGGATGTCGGTTCGTACATTCCCGGAGTGGTCACCGGCATATTGGTCTGCAGGTTGAGGATCCCTTTATTGGCAAAGGATTCGCACAGTTGACCGTTGTCGGCGTTAATGGCGAACAGGCGACCATCGTTGACCGGCAGGATGATGCGGCGCGGACAGTTGGCGACCACGTCAGCCGGCGCGCTGTCGGCTTTGGCTTCGTGGTAAGAGACGCCGCGGCAGGTCACGTGCTGGAAGGACGGGTCCGCGTTCAGCTGCGGATCGAAGTGCCACTTCTCTTTCCCGGTCGCCGCGTCCAGGGCGAACAAACGCTGGTGGGCGGTACACAGGTAGAGCATGTTGCCGACTTTAATCGGCGTCACTTCGTTAGTGATCTCACCCGGATCGTTCGGCTGCTTCAGGTCGCCGGTGCGGAACACCCAGGCTTCCTTAAGGTTCTTCACGTTATCGGCGTTGATTTGCTTCAGCGGCGAATAGCGTTGACCCTCCTGGTTACGGCCATATGCCGGCCAGTCGCCGTCGGCAACGGCGGAGATCGGGGCCGCAGGCGTGGCGTCGGCGCTCAGGGTGCCGTTCACTTCCTGCGGATCGTTAAATCCGGCCCAGGTCAGGATCCCGCCGCTGATCAGCAGGGCGATAACCAGCCCGGCGACCGCACCGGCGGAAGGGACGGGCAGACGGCGCCAGACAAAGGGCAAAATCAGCCAGATGCCGAAGAATACCAGGATATCGCTACGCGGGGTGAGCGCCCAGAAGTCAAAGCCGACCTCCCAGACTCCCCAAATCATCGTGGCGAGAAGCAGCGCGGCGTACAGCCAAAGCGCTGAACGCTTACCGCGCAGCAGCATAACGGTGACGGCGAGCATAACCAGACCGGCAATCGGGTAGTACCAGGAGCCGCCGATGGCCGCCAGCCATACCCCGCCAACTAAAAGATAGAGACCACAGAACGCTGCAAAGAGAGCAGTCAGCGTCACGAGTCGCCGTGATTGTTGAGATTTTGTTTCTGCCATAGAAGGTTACTCGTTTTGTTTGTTAATTTTTTAGATGCAATTAATTATAGGATTTAACAAGTGTGATCGGAATCACAAAATGGCTTTTATTATTCCCTGCACCGCAGATTTCTTTTTACTGGTATACTGGTCAGCTTGCCGGTCAACGTCGATGTGAGAGCAGCGGCCTTGATGATTTATCTTAAGAATCAAATGGTTAGTTTTATGAAACATACTGTAGAAGTGATGATCCCGGAAGCCGAGATCAAAGCACGTATCGCCGAACTGGGTCGTCAAATCAACGAATGCTACAAAGACAGCGGCAGCGAAATGGTGCTGGTGGGGCTGCTGCGCGGCTCATTTATGTTTATGGCCGACCTGTGCCGCGAAGTTCAGGTGCCGCATGAAGTCGATTTTATGACCGCTTCCAGCTACGGCAGCGGCATGTCCACGACCCGCGACGTTAAAATCCTCAAGGATCTGGATGAAGACATTCGCGGTAAAGATGTCCTGATCGTGGAAGACATCATCGACTCCGGCAACACGCTCTCCAAGGTGCGTGAGATCCTCAGCCTGCGCGAGCCGAAATCGCTGGCCATCTGTACGCTGCTGGATAAGCCGAGCCGTCGCGAAGTGAGCGTACCGGTTGAGTTTGTCGGCTTCGCTATCCCGGACGAGTTCGTTGTCGGTTACGGTATTGATTACGCCCAGCGCTATCGCCATCTGCCGTACGTGGGCAAAGTGGTGCTGCTGGACGAGTAGGGCGCAGGTGAGCAATATTGCGGTGCCCGGCTAAGCAGCGTGCCGCCGGGTTTATCCGGTCCAGTGCAGGCTGCCTGCCCGGATACGGAAAGCGCGTCAGTTACTTGTGATTGACGTGCTTAATTTTGAGGTTGGAAATTCCGTGACGGTAGCGCTGTTCGAGAGTTTCGCGACTGACGGCGGTAACGTCGAGATCGCGCAGCAGGCCATCGTGGATACCGTAGGCCCAGCCGTGGATCGTCACCTTCTGCCCGCGTTTCCACGCCGAGCGCATAATCGTTGAGTGACCCAGGTTATAGACCTGCTCCATCACGTTCAGCTCGCACAGCGTATCAAGGCGACGCTCTTCGGGCATCTCGCCCAGCAGCGAACTGTGTTTAAACCAGATATCGCGAATATGCAGCAGCCAGTTGTCGATCAGGCCCAGCTCGGTGTTTTCAATCGCCGCCTGCACGCCGCCGCAGCCGTAGTGGCCGCAGATGATGATATGTTCGACCTCCAGCACATCAACGGCGTACTGCACCACTGAAAGACAGTTCAGGTCGGTGTGAATCACCAGATTGGCAACGTTGCGGTGCACAAACAGTTCGCCAGGCTCCAGGCCAGTTAACCGTTCAGCGGGTACGCGGCTATCAGAACATCCAATCCACAGAAAGCGCGGTTTTTGCGCCTGAGACAAGGTTGCAAAAAAACCGGGATCTTCTTCCACCAGCATTTTTGACCATAGTGCATTATTGCTGATGAGTGTATCTATATCGTTCATGGACGTTCACGGCCTATAACCAGGTAAGTGCGTTGCGCTAATATAGGTTAACCTCACGTTTTTTAAAACAACCCATCGCGTGTCACGACACGAGAAGAGATATTTAATGACCATTGCTCTGGAATTAAAACAGCTTACAAAAACCTACCCCGGCGGGGTTCAGGCGCTGCGGGGGATCGATCTGCAGGTTGAGGCAGGCGACTTTTATGCGCTGCTGGGGCCTAACGGCGCGGGTAAATCCACCACGATTGGCATTATCAGCTCGTTGGTAAATAAAACCTCAGGTCAGGTCAACGTCTTTGGCTACGACCTGCAGAAGGATGTGGTTAACGCCAAGCGCCAGCTCGGCCTGGTGCCGCAGGAATTTAACTTTAACCCCTTCGAAACCGTGCAGCAGATCGTCGTCAATCAGGCGGGCTACTACGGCGTTGAGCGTAAAGAAGCGGTTATACGCAGTGAAAAATACCTGAAACAGCTCGATTTATGGGAAAAGCGCGGCGAGCGTGCGCGGATGCTATCCGGCGGCATGAAGCGCCGGCTGATGATCGCCCGCGCGCTGATGCACGAGCCGAAATTGCTGATCCTCGATGAGCCGACGGCGGGCGTGGATATCGAACTTCGCCGCTCGATGTGGGGTTTCCTCAAGGATTTGAACGATAAAGGCACCACCATTATCCTGACCACCCACTACCTGGAAGAGGCGGAGATGCTGTGCCGCAATATCGGCATTATTCAGCGCGGGGAGCTGGTGGAGAATACTTCTATGAAAGCGCTGCTCGCGAAGCTTAAATCTGAAACCTTTATTCTCGATCTGGCGCCGAAAAGCCCGCTGCCGGTGCTCGAAGGCTATCATTATCGCCTGGTGGACACCTCAACCCTGGAAGTTGAGGTGCTGCGCGAGCAGGGGATCAACAGCGTATTTTCTCAGCTGAGCGCGCAGGGCGTTCAGGTATTAAGCATGCGTAACAAAGCCAACCGCCTGGAAGAGCTGTTTGTCACGCTGGTACATGACAGGAAAGGAGAATCAGCATGATGCAGCTGTACTGGGTCGCGCTGAAAAGCATCTGGGCCAAAGAGATCCACCGTTTTATGCGTATCTGGATCCAGACGCTGGTGCCGCCGGTGATCACCATGACGCTCTATTTCGTCATTTTTGGCAACCTGATCGGCTCGCGCATCGGCGAAATGCACGGCTTCACCTATATGCAGTTTATCGTGCCGGGCCTGATTATGATGGCGGTGATCACTAACGCCTACGCCAACGTGGCCTCCTCTTTTTTCAGCGCTAAATTCCAGCGTAATATTGAGGAGCTGCTGGTGGCGCCGGTGCCGACGCACGTGGTTATCATCGGCTACGTTGGCGGCGGCGTGGCGCGCGGGCTGTTTGTGGGGATCCTCGTCACCGCGATCTCGCTGTTCTTCGTCCCGTTCCAGGTTCACTCCTGGCTGTTCGTTGGGCTGACGTTGATCCTGACTGCCATCCTCTTCTCGCTGGCGGGTCTACTGAATGCGGTATTTGCCAAAACCTTCGACGATATCAGCCTGATCCCGACCTTCGTGCTGACGCCGCTGACCTATCTCGGCGGGGTCTTCTATTCTCTGACCCTGCTGCCGCCGTTCTGGCAGGCGCTGTCGCATCTTAACCCGATCGTCTACATGATCAGCGGCTTCCGCTACGGCTTCCTCGGCATCAACGATGTTCCGCTGATTACCACCTTTGGCGTACTGGTGGTATTTATCGTCGCGTTCTATCTGCTGTGCTGGTCTCTGATCCAGCGCGGACGCGGTCTGCGCAGCTAGCGGGCGATATTTGGCGCTTCGCTGACCGATTAGGCGAAGCGCTATCCGCTAATCTTGACTGCCATCACCGACATCAATCATTCCCCTTGTTAAATTAGCCTCCTGCTAAGGAGGTAGGCGATGTTAGGTTGGGTAATTGCTTGTCATGACGATAAAGCGCAGGAACTGCTGGACCGTCTGGAAAAAAAATATGGCCCGTTGACGCAGTGTCGGGCGGTGAACTACTGGCGTAATCTCAGCAGCAATATGCTGAGCCGGATGATGTGCGACGCGCTGCACGCAACCGATAGCGGCGATGGCGCGATCTTTCTGACCGATGAAACCGGCGCGGCGCCGTATCGGGTCGCGGCGCTAATGAGCCATAAGCATACCCACTGCGAAGTGATCTCCGGAATCGACTATCCATTGTTAGAGAGAATGTATCTTCTGCGGGAGAGCCTGAGCAGCGAAGCGTTTCGCGAGGCGATAGTCAGCGCCGGAGGCCCGGTAGTCAGCAGCCTCTGGCACCAGCAGCAAAAGAATCCGCCTTTCCGCCTGCTGCATGAAGCGTTCGGCAATTAGGCGTTGGTATTGATGCCGCTTTTGTTACAATGGCGGCAGTTTCTTTCCAGCGGTTAGACGTCGATGTTTGCCCGAATCTTTGCTCTGCTCCTCCTGCTGACGTCGCTCAGCGCCTCTGCCAGCCTGTTAAGCCAACAGGGCGTTCCTGCTCGCTATATGCAAACCGCTGAAGACGCGGTTATCTGGGCGCAGATCGGCAATCAGGTGGTCAGCGTCGGTAATATCCGGGCCGGGCAAATTATTGCCGTCGTGCCGACGGCCGCCGATTATTATGAATTCAGCTTCGGCTTTGGTACCGGTTTTATCGATAAAGGCCATCTGCAGCCGGTGCAGGGTAAGCAGCGGGTGGAGGACAGCCTTGGCGATTTGCATAAGTCGCTGAGTAATCAAAACCTGCTCACCTGGAAAGATACCCCGGTTTACGACGCGCCATCCAGCGGCAGCGCGCCGTTCGGCACGCTGGCCAATAATTTGCGCTATCCGATAATCAGTAAGCTGAAAGATCGGCTGAATCAGACCTGGTTTCAAATTCGTATCGGCAATCGCCTGGCGTGGGTCAGTAGCCTGGACGCCCAGCAGGATAACGGCATTCCGATCCTCACCTATCATCATATCCTGCGTGATGAAGAGAACACCCGCTTTCGCCATACCTCGACCACCACCTCCGTACGCGCCTTCAGCAACCAGATGACCTGGCTGCGCGACCAGGGCTACACCACCCTGAACATGTACCAGCTGGAAGGCTACGTGCGCAATAAGATCAACCTGCCGGCGCGTGCGGTGGCGATCACCTTTGATGACGGCCTGAAATCGGTCAACCGCTACGCCTGGCCGATCCTCAGGCAGTATGGCTTTCACGCCACGGCGTTTATTATCTCCTCGCGCATTAAGCGCCATCCGCAGAAATGGGCGCCTAAATCGCTGCAGTTTATGAGTATTTCTGAGCTGAAGCAGATTCAGGACGTCTTTGACGTGCAGTCGCATACCCATTTTCTGCATCGGGTTGATGCCTGGCATCATCCGATTCTGCTGAGCCGCAGCTACCACAACATCCTGTTTGATTTTGAGCACTCGCGCCGCGCCTTGACGCAGTTTAATCCGCACGTGCTGTATCTCTCCTATCCGTTTGGCGGCTATAACGCCACGGCGGTCAAAGCCGCGAACGATGCCGGTTTTCATATGGCGGTGACCACGGTGAGAGGGAAGGTGAAACCCGGGGATAATCCGTTCTTATTGAAGCGGCTCTATATTCTGCGCACGGATTCGCTGGAGACGATGTCGCGGCTGATCAGCAACCAGCCGCAGGGGTAGGTTGGGCCGTCCTGGTCATCAATATCGAAAAGTTAGAAAGGGGCACTGGGAATGCAGGCACAGGGTACGGTCTGAAGGTACTCACAGCGCTCAACAATAGCAGTCTGAACGGCACTTTCATTGCCTGTTATGCTTTACCGGCCCATTCCGTTGGTTAGCCACCTGACGGGATTTTAATTGTATAAAATTGACGAATGACTCTATTTATTTTCAGAGTTTACGTTCTTGCATAAAATCCATCCTTTATTTATGGTTATTCAGCGTAATAACAGTAAAAGGATGTACAGAAATGGCAATTCCGGCTTATTTATGGATGAAAGATGATGGTGGGGCTGATATCAAAGGGGCGGTTGATGTTATAAAACGCGAGGGGAGTATTGAGGTTCTCGGTTTTAGTCATAGGTTACATCTTCCGACTGATAACAGTACGGGAAAGATCACCGGCACGCGTTTACATGCACCGTTAACTTTTCAAAAATAATTTGATTCATCAAGTCCATATATCTATAAGGCCGTGGCGCAAGGGCAAACTCTGAAAAGTGTAGAGATTAAATGGTACAAAATTAACTACTCAGGTCAGGAAGAAGAATACTTTAATATGTTACTTGAAAACGTAAAGGTAATCTCTATTTGTCCAGTGATGCACGATTGTAAAAACCCCGCGACAGAGAAACATAATCACTTAGAGGCTGTTTCATTACGCTATGAGAAAATCACATGGAAACATTGTGATGGTAATATTATTTTCTCGGATTCATGGAATGAACGATGATTCAAGGTACCTTCTATCTGAACGGGAATCAGCTAAGTAATCTCAGTTGTCCTGGTATAGGATTTTTTCCTGCCTATTCTGGTACAGGAGCATCACGTAACAATCCTGATGATGTAGCTATACCTTCTATCGGACCATTGCCGCCGGGTCTGTACTACATCGTTACGCGTGGTACCGGGGGGATAGTTACGATGGTAAGTGATTCTGTAGCGTCGTTTATTTCTGGGTCGGATCGGTCGATATGGTTTGCCCTGTATCGATACGATTCGCAGATTAATGATCATACATTTATTGGCCATGTTCGAAGGGGAAACTTCAGACTTCATCCTGCTGGTTATAAAGGTGTAAGTGAAGGTTGTATTACGCTACCCCGATTATCTGACTTCATGCTGTTGCGTGATGCGTTGCTGAATACGCCCACAATACAGATAACTGCGTCATTAACCGCTTTCGGTACCGTACAGGTCTACTAATGAAGCCAATACAATACGTACTATTATGGTTCGGGGAAGCATTACTCTTTACCGTTACATTCGTCCTGCTCTACGTGCTGATACCTGAAGTTAAAATGTACAGACTGATTACGGACCTTACGGGGTTTATGTCCGATTTTACATGGGATAAGTATTATTTTCTGTCTGTTTGTCTCACGTCACTATTGATTGTATCAATAGTCGTTTATATAACGGCTTTAATTAAAAGCGTTAATCCTCAGCGTACCAGAGACTAATTAGCTATAGGTTTTTACGGGGCCGACTGAACGGCGCTCCGCCTGCGCGGCGCGCCGTCAGCGATGAGCTATCAGGCAACCTGGACCGGAATGGCTTTGGCCTGGCGCTTCATTTCGTTGTCGCCTTCAAAATAGGCGACCTTTGGCCGCCAGCTGCGGGCTTCTTCATCGCTCATGGTGACAAAGCTGGCGATGATCAGAATATCGCCGACGCTGGCGCAGTGCGCCGCCGCGCCGTTAACGGAAATGATTCTGGAGCCGCGCTCGGCGGCGATGGCGTAGGTGGTGAAGCGGTTACCGTTAGTCACGTTCCAGAGATGGATCGCCTCATTTTCGAGGATCCCGGACGCATCAAGGAAATCCTGGTCAATAGCGCAGGAGCCTTCATAGTGCAGATCGGCCTGAGTGACTTTTACGCGGTGGAGTTTGCCCTGCAGCATATTACGAATCATAGTGTCTACCTTTATTCCCGTCATACTTCAAGCGGCATACAGGCTGGCTGCACTCGAACTATTGCGGGTATCTACCTGACGAAAACGAAGCGGATGTCGCATCCGCTTGAGCAAATGCCGGGCAGTATTGCCCGGTTTTTAACCTTTGTCTACAGGCCGAGCTCGACGATTTTATTGTCGATAAGACGCGCCTGGCCGAGCCATGCTGCCATCAGGATCACCGCCCGTTGGCTGGTTTCCGTCAGCTCCAGCAGCGTATCCGCATCGCGGATCTGAATATCGTCGGAGCGGAAGCCCTTTTCGTCCAGCTCCTGCCCGGCAAGGGTAATCATTTCATCCAGATTACGATCGCCGGCCGCCAGCTTTTCCGCCACGCTATTCAGCACTTTATACAGCCCTGGGGCGATCTTGCGCTGGTCAGCGGTAAGGTAGCCGTTGCGTGAACTGAGCGCTAAGCCATCTTTGGCGCGGATAATCGGTACGCCGATAATCTCGATATCGTAACCCATGTCGGCAACCATCTTGCGGATCAGCGCCAGCTGCTGGAAATCCTTCTCGCCAAAGCAGGCAACGTCCGGCTGCACCAGGTTGAACAGTTTGCTGACGATGGTGGAGACGCCGCGGAAGTGGCCCGGACGGCTGGCCCCTTCAAGCATGGTCGACAGGCCTGGAACATCGACGTAGGTCTGACCTTCGGTACCGTGCGGATAGATTTCCGCCGGAGCCGGTGCGAATACGAAGTCCACTTTGCGTTTGTTCAGCTTCTCGCAATCGTCCTGCAGCGTGCGCGGGTAGCGCGTCAAATCGTCAGGGCGGTCGAACTGCATCGGGTTAACGAAAATGCTGACCACCACGACGTCAGCGCTGGCTTTCGCTTCATCAACCAGCTTCATATGACCGTCATGCAGGTTGCCCATGGTGGGGACCAGCGCAATGCGCTTGCCTTCCTGACGTAAACGGCGGATATGCTGACGCAGCAGCGGCAGGGATTCAATAATCAGCACAACAAGACTCCTTAATGGAAACTGTGTTCTTCGCCCGGATAGACGCCGGACTCCACTTCGGCAATATACTGCCGTACCGCCGCGCGTATGTCGCCTGCTGCGGCGAGGAAATTTTTAGCGAATTTAGGGATATGGCCGCCGGTGATGCCGAAGGCGTCATGCATAACGAGGATTTGCCCGTCGGTAACGTTGCCCGCGCCGATGCCGATCACCGGGATGGTCAACGCGTCGGTAACGCGCTGGGCCAGCGCGACCGGCACGCACTCCAGCACCAGCAGCTGCGCGCCTGCGGCTTCCAGCGCCAGCGCGTCGTCAAGCAGCGTTTGGGCCGCATCGCCGCGTCCCTGAACCTTATAGCCGCCAAAAACGTTAACCGACTGCGGCGTCAGGCCAAGGTGACCACAAACCGGCACCGCCCGTTTCGTCAGCATTTTTACGGTCTCAGCCAGCCACGCGCCGCCTTCGATTTTGACCATATTCGCCCCCGCGCGCATCACCACGGCGGCATTGGCAAAGGTCTGTTCCGGCGTGGCGTAGGCCATAAACGGCAGGTCGGCGAGCAGCAGGCAGGCCGGAGCGCCGCGACGTACTGCCTGGGTGTGGTAGGCAATGTCTTCGACCGTCACCGGCAGCGTGGAGTCGTGGCCCTGTACCGTCATGCCCAGCGAGTCGCCAACCAGCATCACGTTGATGCCTTCATCGGCAAACAGCCTGGCGAAGCTATAGTCGTAGGCGGTGATCGTGGCGAAGCGCTTCTTCTCCTGTTTGCATTTCTGCAGCAGGGCGATAGTGGTCGGTTTCATAACGTTTCCTGATGATGAAAGTCATATTAACCGGCATTCTAACAGCAGCATTGGAGGGGGCAACGGTTTTAGGCAACCGATGACCACGATTGCCGTAATTGCTTAAAGCCGCGGGGACTACCAGAGGGCGGGTTTATCGGCAGCGAGCCGGGTCAGTACGGTGCGTAACGCGACGCCGTCAGGAAAATGGAGTTCAGGGGCAATCTCAAACAGCGGCCACAGCATAAAGCCGCGGTTTTTCATGTCGTAATGCGGCACCGTCAGGCGTTCGCTGTCAATAACCTGCTCGCCAAACAGCATGATATCAAGATCGAGCGTGCGCGGGCCCCAGCGTTCGGCCTTGCGTTCGCGACCCTGCTGCAGCTCGATGCGCTGGGTATGATTCAGCAACTCTTCTGCGGCAAGCCCGGTCTCCAGCGCGACGGCGGCGTTAAGGTAGTCAGGCTGATCCTGCGGTCCCAGCGGCGGCGTGCGGTAGAAAGAGGAGACGGCGACGATCCGGCTGTTGGGGATCTCCGCCAGCGCAGCGACGGCAGCATTAACCTGCTCCAGAGGAGCGGCCAGATTGCTGCCGAGGGCGATAAAGGCGAGCGTCATGCGCCGCCCGGGCGCGGGGCGCGTTTGCGTGGACGACGATGACGGCGGCGCGGTGCCGGCTCTTCATCGAGTTCGTTCAGCATATCTTTTTGATCTGGCGGCGGGGCTACCTGGAACTCGCCCCACCATTTGGTCAGGCGCAGCAGCTCGCCGTTCTTTTCGGCGCCGGCGCGCAGCTCAAGCAGATCGTACGCGGCGCGGAATTTTGGATGCTCCATCAGCTTCCACGCGCGTTTGCCCTGGCGGCGGGACATCCGCAGCTGCAGCTGCCAGATATCGCGAACCAGGGTGGTGATGCGCTTCGGAATCGCCAGCGTACGGCAGGCTTCGTCCAGCACGTCGTTCATCGCCAGCAGGAAGGCGTCGTTGTACGCCAGGCCGCTTTCCTGGGTAATTTTCTGCGCCATTTCCAGCAGCGGATACCAGAACATCACCGCAAACAGGAACGCCGGATTAACGCGCATATCGTTATGGATGCGGTTATCCGTGTTCTTCAGAACCTGGGTGATGATGTGCTCCATCGGGCTATCGCCGTGCTCGGTAAAGTAGCGGGTGATGGTCGGGAACAGCGGCTGGAACAGGTTGTATTCGCGCAGCAGCATATAGGTATCAAAACCGTAGCCCGCCTGCAGCAGCTTCAGCACTTCTTCAAACAGACGCGCCGGAGGGACGTCGTGAAGCAGCGCCGCAAGGCGCGGGATCGGCTCGGCGCTTTCTGCGCTGATGCTCATATTGAGCTTGGCGGCAAAGCGCACCGCGCGCAGCATGCGTACCGGATCTTCGCGGTAGCGGGTTTCCGGATCGCCAATCAGGCGGATAACGCCTTCCTGCAGATCCCTCATGCCGCCAACGTAATCGCGCACGGTAAAGTCGGCAACGCTGTAGTAAAGGCTGTTAATGGTGAAATCGCGGCGCTGGGCATCTTCTTCGATGGAGCCGAAGATGTTATCGCGCAGCAGCATGCCGTTCTGGCCGAGCTGCGAGGTTACGCGATCGGTCGTATGCCCTTCGTGGTGACCACGGAAGGTGGCGACTTCGATAATCTCCGGCCCGAACATGACGTGAGCCAGACGGAAACGGCGACCGACCAGGCGGCAGTTGCGGAACAGTTTACGTACCTGATCCGGGGTAGCGCTGGTGGTGACGTCGAAATCTTTCGGTTTCTTGCCAAGCAGGAGGTCGCGTACGCCACCGCCGACGAGATAGGCTTCGTAGCCCGCCTTGTTCAGTCGATAGAGCACCTTGAGGGCATTATCACTGATATCTTTGCGGGAAATTGCATGCTGTTCACGCGGGATAACCGTCATATGCGTTTGTTCGACGGCGGCTTCTGCCTCGCGTTCCTCACGGCTTAGCACCTTACGGCAAAAATTAGCGACTCGGGTAAAAATGTTGCACCTCGTAGTGTCAGACTGACTTCAGGACCAAAAAGCTACTCTATGGACTTCAGATTGCAGCACGGCGACAGGCTTGTGGGCTCCCGGTTGCATAGCGAACTATGTCACCTGGGCGGACAAATGCGGCTATCGCAGCGGCAATGCGTAAGGCGATGAGTAAAAATTGCGGCTAATCATAGCTCAGCGGGAGCCATTTGAGAATGCTGGATTTTTTCCGGTTTCCAGTTCGCTACCGCCTGTTTGAGTAAATCATCGATACTCAACGCTCGCCATTCCTGCTCAACATCCTGATTAAGAAACATTAGCGCCCGTATAATTTCGGGACGCGGATCGCCTTCCGGCAGCGCCGGGGCGTGATTTTGTTTGGAGAGTTTATTCCCCTCGGCGTTCAGCGCCAGCGGCAGATGCATATAATCCGGCGCCTGCCAGCCGAAGTGCTGGTAGAGCGAAATCTGCCGCACCGTGGGCTCAATAAGATCGGCGCCGCGGACTATCTCGCTCACTCCCTGGAAACGATCGTCCACCACTACCGCAAGATTATAGGCGAACAGGCCGTCGCGGCGGTGGATAATAAAATCTTCGCGCGCCAGCGGCTCGTCGGCAACGATGGTGCCGCGCAGCTGGTCATAAAACGCGAGAACCGGACGGGTTTGGCGTATGCGCAGAGCGGCGTTCTGAGCCGGCAGCCGCAGGTCGCGGCAGTGGCCGTCATAGACGCCGCCGACGGAGTGAATACGCGCGCGGGTGCAGGTGCAGTAATAGCAAAGCCCCTGCTCATGCAGCCAGGCAAGGTGCTCGCGGTAGGCTTCATGACGCTGCGACTGCCACAGCACTTCGCCATCCCAGTGCAGTCCGTAGTGCTCAAGCTGGCGCAGAATGGTATCGGCAGCGCCGGGAACTTCCCGCGGCGGGTCGATATCCTCAATGCGTACGCGCCAGATCCCGTTTTTTGCCCGAGCCTGTAGATAGCTGCCGAGTGCGGCAATCAAGGAACCGAAATGGAGTTCGCCGGAAGGTGAGGGGGCAAAGCGGCCTGTATAGCGTGAGTCATTCATGGTCTATAGAGCATGTAGGCGGGAGAAACTCCCGCCGGAGATACGATAGCGAAGTGGATTAGCCAGCCATCTGTTTTTCGCGAATTTCCGCCAGAGTTTTGCAATCGATGCACAGATCTGCGGTCGGACGCGCTTCCAGACGGCGAATGCCGATCTCAACGCCACAGGATTCACAAAAGCCGAAATCTTCGTCTTCGACTTTCTTCAGTGTTTTCTCGATCTTTTTGATGAGTTTACGTTCGCGATCGCGGTTACGCAGTTCCAGGCTGAATTCTTCTTCCTGAGCGGCACGATCTACCGGGTCCGGGAAGTTAGCTGCTTCATCCTGCATGTGTGATACGGTGCGATCCACTTCATCCCTGAGTTGATTACGCCATGCTTCAAGAATACGCTTGAAGTGCGCTAGCTGGGCTTCATTCATATACTCTTCGCCCGGTTTCTCTTGGTACGGCTCCACCCCAGCGATGGCGAGAATACTCAGGGACGATGTTTTACGGTTTTGCCCTTCTTGCATGTTGCTTCTCCTTAACACGCACTATCGATCCCCATGGTGGGGGAAAAATCAGGCCGCTATAAATAGCAGATGCTTTTCCGGATAGCAATTATCTAAACGTTACACTTGACAACCCTGTGAAGAAAAGCGTATTTGCGCTCGCGACCCGGACACTATTTAGCCGTTTGTTTACCGGGAGTTAACACCACGGTAATCGGCTTATTCAGAGTCATCATCTCGGTAGAAAGTTCCGCTTTATATGCGAGAATTTCAACCCCCTTGGTTTGCGCTTCAATCAATAGCTGTGCGTATCTGGCATCAATGTGGTGAGCGGGAGAAAAACGGTCGATCGCCGAATGCAGCACGGCGAACAAAATAACCGCCCGATCTCCCGCTGCCGCCACGCCCATCAGCTCCCGCAGGTGCTTCTGGCCGCGCTCGGTGACCGCATCGGGGAAATAACCGCTCTCTTTTTCCGCTAAGGTAACCGATTTCACTTCAATATAGCAGTTTTGTCGATCTTCTGCCTGTAACATAATATCGATGCGGCTATTCTCACCACCATATTTCACTTCACTTTTCAACGTATTATAGCCAGAAAGTTCGCGAATATTTCCCGCCAGTATCGCCTCTTTCGCCAGCGTATTGGCGCGTAAAGTATTCACGCAAATTGTCGCGCCCTGCTGGGTTTCGGTTAATTCCCAGGTATGGGCATACTTGCGCTTCACGTTGTCAGAGGTCGAATACCAGACGGTATCGCCGGGGGTAGCGCAGCCGGTCATCGCCCCGGTGTTCGGGCAGTGCAGGGTCAGCTCCCGCCCGTCGGGAGTCACAACGTCGGCCAGAAATCGTTTGTAACGTTTAATCAGAACGGCGGACTGGAGCGGTGGGTTGAACTGCATCAGCTTTCCTTGTTGAAGGGATAACGTTCCAGCGCGGTATAGCGGGTACGTCCGCGGGCAAAGCTGGATTCATAAAGTACAAATTCACGGACCGCAAACGTCCAGCTGAAGCCGGGCGGCGGAATGGGGACCGCGCTGCGGGCGTCGCGCAGCAGGGTGATATGCGGGTGGAACGGCTGCGGGCTTTGATAGCAGCCGCTGCGGGCCGCCTGCGCGCGCAGCATGCTGGCCAGCTGCAGCACGCCGCGCGGCGGCTGGCGCGTACCGAGCCACACCACGCGCGAACGCAGCCACTGTCCGGCATCGTCGAGGGTCAGCGTAAAGCCGGGCTGGCGAATGCGTCCCGCCAGCGCCGCCAGCGCGCGCTGCTTATCCGCGCTGACCTCGCCAAGAAACGCCAGCGTCAGGTGCAGATTATCTTTTGCCACCGGCCTGCCGGCGTCATCCGGGAAGCTCAGGGCGCGCCAGTCGACGATCTGTCGCTGCACCTCTTCAGGCAGTTCAAGGGCGAAAAACAGCCTTTTCGGCTCGGACATGATAAATACCCGCTAATCATTTCAGTGCGATGAATGTCAACCTGCAGCGGATCTGCAACGCGAAAGACGACAAGTCTGGCGTGATGCTACAATGCCTGCCCTTGAATGTTAAGCCCTGGAGCCTTTCGTGTCCTCATTGCCGGTTGCCGCCGTCCTCCCCGAACTTCTCTCCGCTCTGCAGCAGGCGCCGCAGGTGTTGCTCAATGCGCCAACCGGCGCCGGTAAATCGACCTGGCTGCCGCTGCAAATCCTCGCGGCGGGCCATATCGACGGGCGCATTATCCTGCTGGAACCGCGCCGGCTGGCGGCGCGCAACGTGGCGCAGCGCCTGGCCGAACTGCTGGGCGAGAAGCCGGGCGATACCGTGGGCTACCGGATGCGTGCGGAAACCTGCGTCGGGCCGAATACCCGAATCGAAGTGGTCACCGAGGGGATCCTGACGCGCACGCTCCAGCACGATCCCGAGCTGACGGGCGTTGGGCTGGTGATCCTCGATGAGTTCCACGAACGCAGCCTGCAGGCGGATCTGGCCCTCGCCCTGCTGCTTGACGTGCAGCAGGGCCTGCGTGACGATCTTAAGCTGCTGATTATGTCGGCGACGCTGGACAACGATCGCCTGCAGCGGCTGCTGCCGCAGGCGCCGGTGATTACCTCCGCAGGCCGGGCTTTCCCGGTGGAGAAGCGCTATCAGGCGCTCGCCGCACACCAGCGCTTTGATGAGGCGGTGGCGATAGCCGCCGCCGAGCTGCTGCGCCAGGAGAGCGGGTCGATGCTGCTGTTTCTCCCCGGCGTCGGCGAAATTCAGCGGGTGCAGGAGCAACTGGCCGGGCGGGTTGCCGACGATGTGGCTATCTGCCCCTTGTACGGGGCGCTGCCGCTGAGCGAGCAGCGTAAGGCGATTCTGCCGGCGGCGAAGGGAACGCGCAAGGTGGTGCTGGCGACCAATATCGCCGAAACCAGCCTGACCATTGAGGGGATCCGTCTGGTGGTGGATAGCGCCCAGGAGCGGGTTGCCCGCTTTGACCCCCGCACCGGCTTAACCCGCCTGATAACTCAGCGTATCAGCCAGGCATCCATGACCCAGCGCGCCGGTCGCGCCGGGCGTCTGGAGCCCGGTATTTGCCTGCATCTGATCGCCAAAGAGCAGGCGGAACGCGCGGCGGCGCAGAGCGACCCGGAGATCCTGCAAAGCGATCTGTCGTCGCTGCTGCTGGAGCTGCTGCAGTGGGGATGTCACGATCCCGCCGAACTCCGCTGGCTGGATCTGCCGCCGGAAGCCAACCTGGCGGCGGCCCGGCGCCTGCTGACGGCGCTCTCGGCGCTGGAGGGCGGCAGGCTGTCGGCGCGCGGGCGTAAAATGGCCGCGCTGGGCAACGATCCGCGCCTTGCGGCCATGCTGACTGCGGCGGACTCTCCCGATGCGGCGGCAACGGCGGCTAAGCTGGCGGCGATCCTCGAAGAACCGCCGCGCGGCGGCAATAGCGATCTTGGCTCGGCGTTTGCCCGCCAGCAGCCTGGCTGGCAGCAGCGGGCGCAGCAGCTGCTGAAGCGCCTCGGCAGCCGCGGAGGCTATCCGGACGCGCAGCGCGCGGCGCTGCTGCTGGCGCCGGCCTTTGCCGACCGGATTGCCCGCCGACGCGGCCAGGAGGGGCGCTATCAGCTGGCAAACGGCATGGGGGCGATGCTTAACGCCGATGACGCGTTCGGACGCCATGAGTGGCTGATTGCGCCTCTGCTGCTGCAGGGAAGCTCATCGCCGGATGCGCGCATTTTACTTGCGCAACCGCTGGATATTACCGCGCTGCTCGAGCAGCTGCCGGATCTGGCGCAGCGCTCCGATACCGTGGAGTGGGATGAGGCGCAGGGAACGCTGAAGGCCTGGCGACGCACCTGTATCGGGCAGCTGGTGATCAAAACTCAGCCGCTGGCAAAACCGTCGGAAGAGGAGCTGCACCGGGCGATGCTCAACGGCATTCGCGATAAAGGCCTCAGCGTGCTGAACTGGACGGCGGAGGCGGAGCAGCTCCGTCTGCGCCTGCACTGCGCGGCGCAGTGGCTGCCGGAGGAGGCGTGGCCGGCGGTTGATGAGGCTTCGCTGCTGGCTACGCTGGAGGAGTGGCTGCTGCCGCAAATGAGCGGAGTGCACTCGCTGCGCGCGTTCAGGGCGCTGGATATTCGCCAGGCGCTGCAAAACTGGCTGCCGTGGCCGCTGCGCCAGAAGCTCGATAGCGAGCTGCCAACGCACTACGTCGTGCCGACGGGCAGCCGGATCGCCATTCGTTACCATGAGGAAAACCCGCCGGCTCTGGCGGTACGCATGCAGGAGATGTTTGGCGAAGCGACGACTCCGATGATTGCCCAGGGCCGCATGGCGCTGGTGCTGGAGCTGCTGTCGCCCGCCCAGCGCCCGCTGCAAATTACCCGCGATCTCAGCGCATTCTGGCAGGGAGCCTATCGGGAAGTGCAAAAAGAGATGAAGGGGCGCTACCCCAAACACGTCTGGCCGGACGATCCGGCAAACGCCGCGGCGACCCGCCGCACCAAAAAGTATTCGTCGCCGGGTTCGCGCTGAGCCCAGCCTATGACGCCTGGACCCATAAAAACAGGCCGCCGCCGGCCAGCGCCAGCCAGGGGCCGAAGGCCAGCGGCTGATCCAGCGCCTGGCGGGTCAGCCGCCGCTGCAGTAAGGTCCAGATCAGCCCGCTGGCTGAGGCCAGCAGCAGCGTATGCGGCAGCGCCTGCCAGCCGGACCACGCGCCGAGCGCCGCCAGCAGCTTAAAATCGCCATATCCCAGCGCCTCCTTGCCGGTCAGCAGCCGAAATACCCAGTACACCGCCCAGAGCGACACGTAGCCCGCCACCGCGCCGATAACCGCATCCGTCAGCGGCACAAACGCGGCGTTGAGATTAAACAGCAGCCCGGCCCACAGCAGCGGTAGCGTCAGGCAATCGGGGAGCAGCTGCGTCCTGTCGTCGATGATGGCCAGCACCAGCAGGGTGGAAAGCAGCCCCAGCCCGCCCAGCAGCGGTAAACCGGGAGTCAGCAGATACCCGGCGAGAACAAACAGCAGCCCGCAGAATAGCTCGGTCAGCGGATAGCGGCGTGAAATCGGCCGCGCGCAGCAGCGGGAGCGGCCTTTCAGCAGCAGGAAGCTGAACAGCGGGACGTTATCCCGCCAGGCAACGGGCTGCCGACACTGCGGGCAGAACGACGGCGGAAAGCTGAGATTGAGCCGCTCCTGCCCCTTCTCGGCCATTAACATCAGCGGCAGCCGGTAGATCACGACGTTAAAAAAGCTGCCGAAGCACAGGCCGAAAATAAACAAAAAGCAGCCCCATATCAGGGGGAACTGCTGGGAAAATGCGGTAAATAGGGTCATGGTTTCTCCCGTGGCGACCATTTGCCCTGCAGCTGCCAGGGCGTGCGTCCATGTTCATCCTGGCGGCCGCCCTGGGCGATAAGCGCCGCGAGCAGCGTCGGCGTTGACTGTCGGCTCTGCAGCGTGCCGCGAAAGGCGTAGCCGCCGTCAGGCGCGAGGGTGCCCTGTCCGCTTAGGCTTAGCTGATGCGAGTCCTGGCTGATGTTCATCGTCAGCGCGCCCGCAGGCGTACAGCTGAATTTGCCGCTGACGCTGGCCAGCGTCAGGGAGCCGGCGGGCGAGCTCAGCGTCGCATCCTGCCAGCGCGCGCGCCCCTCGGATATCTGCTGGCAGCCGGCATGGCTGAAGCGAGCCTCGGCGATTTCCACCGTAATCAGGCCGCCGGCGTCAACCGCCCCTGCCTGCGCCAGCCCGCGGCCGGCAATACTGGCGGGGACGATAAAGCGGCCATCGCGCAGGGTCAGCGCGCTCAGCCCCTGGAGCCAGACCTGGCCGCGCAGCCCGCTGGGATCGCTGAACGAAATACGCCAGCCCGGAAGCGCGCCGGAGAAAGCCAGCTGCCAGCGCAGGTGGGCGAGGCTGGCTCCGCGCCAGGCAATATCTCTGGCCTCGCCTCGCCAGACGGTGCCGGCAAGCTCGCCGACGCCGATCCCGGCCGGCAGCGCGGCGGTCAGCAGCCTGGCGGGGGCGGTGAGCAGCATCCACAGCAGCCAGGCGCCGAGCAGAAGTCCGATGGCGGCTTTACTTCTCATGCTGACGCTCGAGGATCAGAGTATTCACCGTCACCCAGCCGGGACGCTGGGGATGCGCGGTGACGGCCAGCGAGGCGGCGTGAATTCCCCCTCGGCCCAGCGCGTCCAGCCATGACATCAGAGCCTGAAAGGTGCAGGCTTCGAGGGTGACGCTCACCCGCATCCCCTGCGGCTGCAGTCGGACGATCGCCAGTTCCTGACGGGCCGCCTCGCGCATGATGACCGCCGAAGGCTCCTCGCCGCTGGCCGCAGGGCCCGGCTGCTGGCGGCTTAGCTGCTGTAGCAGCGGAGTCTGCTGCCGCATCCAGCGCAGGCTGGCCTGCTCTTTGACGAGGGTTTGCCGCCACTGCTGTTCGCGGTTGAGCCACGGCTGCCAGAAGGCGTAATACGCGATACCGACGAACAGCGCGATGGCCATCGCCATCAGCAGGCGCTGCTCCCGCTGCGAGCGCTGCTGCCATAAAATACGCAGGCTATCCATCGTTACCCTCCAGGGAGAGACGCCCTTCAATGCCATCCGCGCGCGGCTTCATTTCGCCGGTTCGTACGCGAAAATGGGGCTGCGCCCGGAGAGTGAACTGCTCCAGCGCCCGCGGCGATACCGCCGAAACGTCGAGCTGCAGGGCGTTGCGCGCGCCATCATAGGCCAATGCCCGCAGGCGAACTCCCGGGGTCTCGGCCACGATTTTTTGCACCAGGCCGATGGTGACGACTGCCGGCGGGTGCGCCGCCGTCTGCTCAAGCTGGCGCAGATGCTGCTGCATCTGCAGGCGCGGATTAATCACCCGGGTCTCCGTTTTAAACCACTGGCGATAAAACCCCTGGCTGGCCTGCTGAGCCGCGGCTGCCCGCTGGCCGAGCGCCAGATGATCGAGCACGGCGTTGGTGCCCCACAGCAGCGCCAGCGCGGCGGCAGCGGCCATCGCCGGACGCCAGCGCAGCCCGGCGGGCTGCCAGCGGCGTTTCGGCGCAAAGTCTCCCTGACGTAAGCAGATGCGCTGCGCCGTCGGATCCGCCGCCGCCAGCTGGAGTAAATCCTGCGCCGCCTGTTCGCGCCACGGCGCCGGGATCGGCGGGGGCGGAGAGTAGCTGTCGATCGGCGGCTGCTCCTCGCCGGGGGAAAGCAGCTCAGCCAGCCAGCCGGCTTCCGCCGCCATCCCGCCCCAGGCCTGGTGGCGAATCAGCCACTGTTCGCCGACCTGCAGCGCGCTCCAGCGGGCCGGGGTGAAGGGGAGGGCCAGCACATCCGGCGTCAGGGCGAGGACCTCCAGCCCCAGCTCGTCGCAGCGGGCGAGCCACTCGCGCATTTTTTGCCGCTGCAGGGCGGCGACATGGCAGATATTTTTCTGCCGGTGGAGCAGCGCAAAATGGACCTCTTCGACGTCAGTTGCCAGCTGCTCTTCGAGCAGGAAGGGCAGGATCTGCTGCGGGCGCTGGCGCAGGCCGGCGGGCAGCGTCACGCGGTGAAAAGCGCAGTCGCTGGCGGGAACCAATACCCAGGCGGGATAGCGCGCCGCCAGCTCGCGCAGCGTCGGGTCATCGTCACCGGGAGACCATGCGCCGGCTCTCTCCGGCTGTCCGGGCGAGAGCAGGCGCCAGGCTATCGGCCGGTCAGGGGCGCCAAGGCGCAAAATGAGCGCCGCGCGCGGCGGCGTTTTATCGTTATTCATCGGCCACTCTGTAAAGTCCATAACGTCGCTGGATAACGCGGAAGCTGCGCCCCTCCAGCTGCAGGAGGTTGCGCTGCTGATAGCGCGCGCTGCCCATGACCACGGTGAACGATGCGACAAAGCGTTCACTATGGACCGTCAGCCAGGGGCGTACGGCGGTGGTGTCGGTGTCCTGCAGCGCCTGCTGGGCTAAAAACGCGGCAACGCTGTTCCAGCCGCTTGCCGGACGGGCGCTCAGCAGCTGGCGCGCCTGCTGAATGCTCAGATCGGCGGGAAACAGCGCCGCCAGCAGAGCGGCCTGCGCCGGCTTCAGGGTATTGATATTGATCTGCAGGGCGTCGTTCGGCTGGGCGCAGACGTAGGGCAGCAGACGCTGGTACAGCGCCGGGTCCATCCCGGCGAGCAGGCGCAGCTCGCTGAGGTCCTGGATACTCTGGTTGCCGGTCAGGTAGCCCGGGGACTGCGCCATATAGACCTCGTCTTCCGCGCCGTTAAGCAGCGGCTGACTATCCGCATCGATCCAGTCGCGCAGGGCGGCGGTGAGCTGCAGGGCGCGCAGCGGCTCCGCGCCGAGCTTTTCCAGCAGACGGGTAAAGGCGCGCGCCGCGGCGGGGATCGCTTCGCTTTCATCGGCGGCGGTGCGGTTGATGGCGTTCAGATTGAAACAGGCCTGGTCGTCGGTAATAGTGGCGTAAATCTCACCGTCGGCGAGCGTAAAGCGGCGTCCCTGCTGGGCCCAGTTTTGCGCCAGATGGGTTTGATTCGGCGAATCAAGCGCGTCGCGCTGCAGCAGGGCGGCGACCATCGTCTCCGCGCCCAGCGCGTACCATTTGGCCTGCAGGTTATCGAGGGTGGTGGCCGTTTGCTGGTACATCCGCGCCGTTCTTTCGGTAATGGCGCTCGCCAGCACCATCATCAGGGCGAGGATCAGCAGCACCATCAGCAGCGCGACGCCGCGCTGTCGGCCGTTCACGGCTGGTCTCCGGGGGCAAGCAAAAACAGGCGCGTGATGTCGCCGTAGCCCTTCAGCGTTAAGGTGACTTCAAGCGCCTGCGGCAGATTTTGCGCGGACTCCCAGCGATCCTGCCAGCGGCCGCTGGCGTAAAAGCGCAGGCGGAACGCCTGGACGTCGCGCTGCAGGACCCAGGTCGTCGGCCGGCTGCCGGTGAGCGGGTCCTGCTGGTCATAGCTCAGACGCTCCAGCTGCTGCTGGCGCAGGCGGTAGCTGACGCTCTGGATCTCTGAGCGCGGCAAAATGCCCATCGGGTTTGGCCAGCCGCTGCGGCTAAAGGCTATCGCCCAGTCGTCGCTGCCCAGCAGGAAGCGCCCGGCAGAGAACAGGGCGTCGTCGTTGCGCCCGCGGCGGGGAACGATCTGGTTGAAGTCGGCGGCCATCTGGCTAAAGGTCTGCTGCAGCGCCTGGATCTGCTGCGCTTTTTCTTTGGTGAGCGTATCCGCGCGAATGACGTTTTGCAGTACGCCGATCGCCGCCACGCTCAGCGCGGCGAGGATCGCCAGCGCCAGCAGCATTTCAACGAGGGTAAAGCCGCGCATGGTGCCATTCTTCATGGCCGGGTCACCCAGGTGCGCAGCGAAGAGACCGGAGCCTTATCGCTTTTATCATGGCGGACCTCGACGTCCAGCGCCCGCAGCTGCGGGAGCTCCGTTTCGACGCCCTGCCAGCGGATGTGCCAGCTGCCGCCTGCCGCCTGGACCGTCGTTTCCGAGGGGCTCAGCGCCGGCCAGCGGTTTTCCAGCTTCAGCTGGATTAGCTGATTGTCGGCAAGCCACCCGGCGAGGGTTTTCTCCTCCATTCGCCCGAGGTGGCGGGTCTGCTGCAGCGTTGCCTGCATCACGGACAGCCCGGCGAGGGCGAAGACCACCAGCGCGACCATGACTTCGATAAGCGTCATCCCGGATTGTGATTTCATGGACTCTCCTCCCGCTGCGCCGGCTGAATGTCGCCGCGAGCATCAACGTTCAGCGCCTGCCCGCTGCCGATGCGCAGCTGAAAGGGCGTCACTTCCCCGCCGGGGAACAGCAGAACGTCGGGCTGTTCGCCCGGCGTCCAGGCGGCGCCATCGGGAAAGCTCAGCGCCAGCGGTTCCGGGGCGGCGCTGCCCGAGGTGGCGAGGCGAGCGATCTGCAGCGGCTGCCAGCGGGGACTCTCCTCGCCGCCGTCCGCTTCTCCGGCTCTGCCGTTCTCGTCTGCGGACTGCAGCCGCATAAACTGCCAGCGGTCGGGGTGAATCGAGATACCGAAGAACTGGCCGGTTTGCAGCCCGCGATCGCGGATAAAGCGCAGCTGCGTCTCAAAGCGATCGCGGGTCTGCGCCGCGTCATCCTCGCGCGATGGCGGAAACGCCAGCATCACCATGCCCGCGCTAACGCCCATCAGCAGCAAAATGAGCATCATCTCCAGTAGCGTGAAGCCGCGCTGTTGCACTATTTTTTCCCGATATTCCAGTTGCCGAGATCGTCGTTGGTGTCCGGCATGCCGTCCGGCCCAACGCTAAAGACGTCGACCTGGCCGTGCTGGCCGGGGCTGAGCAGCTGATAGTCGTTGCCCCACGGGTCCTGCGGCAGACGGCGGATATAGCCGCCTTCCGGATAGTTACGCGCCAGCGGCTCGGCGGTGGGACGGCTGACCAGCGCCGCGAGCCCCTGCTCGGTGTTGGGATAGCGGCTGTTATCCAGCTTGTACATATCCAGCGCGCCTTCCAGCGCCACCAGATCGCTGACCACCTTTTGCCGGTCCGCTTTTTCTTTATTGCCCATCAGGTTAGGTACCACCAGGCTGGCAAGAATACCGAGGATGACAATCACCACCATAATTTCCAGTAGGGTGAATCCACGCTGTCGTTGCATATTTTTCTCCATTAAGACAATTACATACTCATAAGGGTGTTGAGCTGCAGGATCGGCTGCAGAATGGCCAGCACGATAAACAGCACCATGCCGGCCATCGCCACCACCAGCAGCGGCTCAAACAGGCTGAGCGCCATCTGAATTTGCGCGCTCAGCTCGCGGTCCTGGTTATCGGCGGCGCGTTCGAGCATGCCGTTGAGCTCGCCGCTCTGTTCGCCGCTGGCAACCATGTAGCGCATCATCGGCGGGAAAAGGGCGGTGGTTTCGAGGGCGCGGTGCAGGCTGCTCCCTTCGCGCACCGACTCCGCGGCGGTTTCCAGCTGGCGGCGCGCCCAGGTGTTGCTTAACACCTCCGCGCTGATGCGCATCGACGGCAGCAGCGGGACGGCGCTGGCGTTAAGAATGCTGAGGGTGCGGGCGTAGCGAGCGCTGTTGATGCTGCGGGCCACCCGGCCAATCAGCGGCAGGCGCAGCAGCTGTCTATGCCAGATGAGCCGCCGCGCGGGCTGGCGCAGGGCGTAATGAAGCAGCAGCCCGCCCGCCAGCAGCGCCAGCAGTAGCCAGGGCCCGGCGCCTCTGACGATATCGCTCATGGTCATCAGCAGGCGGGTGGAAAACGGCAGGGCCTGCTTGAGATGGACGAACTGATCGACGACCTTCGGCACCACCGTGGAGAGCAAAATGGCGATCACGCTGATGGCGACCAGGGTCAGAACGATGGGGTAGATCATGGCCTGCAGCAGGCGGGCGCGAAGCTGCTGGCGCTGTTCGGTATAGTCCGCCAGCCGGTTAAGCACGCCGGCAAGGTGCCCGGAGGTTTCGCCCGCGGCGACCATCGCGCAATACAGCCGATCGAAGCAGGCCGGATAGCCGCGCATGGCCTCCGCCAGGGTATGTCCTTCCAGCACCTTGCCGCGCACCCCGGCCATCAGGGTTTTCAGGTGCGCTTTTTCGCACTGCTGCGCCACGGCATCCAGCGCTTTTTCCAACGGGATTGCCGCCGCTACCAGCGTCGCCAGCTGCCGGGTGAGCAGGGCGAGGTCGCCGGCGCCGGTGCGTCGCGTCAGCAGCGAACGCCCGCCGCCGCGCGCGGGGCCTTCAGCGGCCTTGATCTCAACGGGCAGCCAGCCCTTTTCCCGCAGCAGCTGGCGGGCGTGGCGGGCGGAGTCCGCCTGCTGTACGCCGCGCTGCGTCCTGCCGCGTTCATCGAGCGCCTGGTAGCGAAAAATGGCCATCCTGCTCCCCCTGTGCCGTTTGCTGCTCGGTCACCCTGACCACCTCTTCCCAGCTGGTGATGCCGCTCAGCACCTTCTCCAGCCCGGCGTGGCGGAGGGTGATATAGTCCGTCCCCAGCCGCTGGCCCAGCGTTAATTCGTTTTCTCCGCGGTGGATTGCCATCCGCACCCGATCGTCGACCCGCAGCAGCTCGTGGATCCCGGTGCGCCCGCGATAGCCGGTGAAGCCGCACTCCCCGCAGCCCTCGGCGTGCCACATGGCGGTACCGGTCGGGACGCCCATCCGTTTCGCCGTTTGCGCATCCGCCTGCCCCGGTCGACGGCAGTGCGGGCAGAGCCGGCGCACCAGGCGCTGCGACATCACCGCCAGCAGCGAGGTTGACAGCAGAAATGGCTCCACGCCCATATCCTGCAGGCGCGAGATCGCCCCCAGCGCGCTGTTGGTATGCAGCGTGGAGAGCACCAGGTGCCCGGTCAGGGAGGCCTGGACGGCAATCTGCGCCGTCTCGCTGTCGCGGATCTCGCCCACCAGCACCACGTCAGGGTCCTGACGCAAAATGGCGCGCAGCCCGCGGGCGAAGGTCATCTCCACCCTGGCGTTGACCTGCGTCTGGCCGATGCCCTCCAGCTCGTATTCGACGGGATCTTCAATAGTCATAATATTGCGCTCGCGAGCGTCGAGGCGGCTGAGGGCGGCGTACAGGGTGGTGCTTTTGCCCGAACCGGTAGGGCCGGTGACCAGAATGATGCCGTGCGGGCGGGCCATCAGTTCATCGACCTGCTGCAGGAGCGCGGGCGGCATGCCGAGGGTCAGCAGGTCGAGGTTGACGCTGTTTTTATCCAGCAGGCGCAGCACCACGCGCTCGCCGTGGCCGGAGGGCAGCGTCGAGACGCGCACGTCAACGGCGCGTCCGCCGATACGCAGCGCCATGCGGCCATCCTGCGGAATGCGCTTTTCCGCGATATCGAGGTTGGCCATCACCTTAATGCGCGAAATAAGCAGGGCCGCAAGCCGACGCTGTGGGCGGAGGATCTCCCGCAGGACGCCATCAACGCGAAAGCGGATCTGCAGGTGGCGCTCGTAGGTTTCGATATGAATATCCGAGGCCTTTTCTTTGATGGCCTCCGTCAGCATGGCGTTGATCAGGCGGATAATGGGCGCATCGTCCTCGCTATCCAGCAGATCGTCGGTGTCGGGCAGCTCGTCGGCGAGGGTGTATAAATCCAGCTCATTGCCGATATCGGCCATCATGCGCCGGGCTTCCGCCGAATCACGCTGATAGCTGAGCACCAGCAGCTTCTCGAACTCATCGGCGGCCAGCCGCTGGACCTCGATCGGCATATCCGCCACCCGGCGCGCCTCAAGCAGCGCCGCCGTCGGGGCGTCGGCGAGGCAGCGGACGGCGCAGGTCGCGCCATCGCTCAGCAGGATAATGCCGTGGGCGCGGGCATAGACGAAAGGCAGCAGCGGGCGGCGTTCCGCCGCTGGCGTCATGGTTTGCCTCCCAGGTTGAAGGCATCGATGGCGGCGCCGATCCGACGAAACGCGGCGGTATCCTGCTGGGGGTAGATATGCAGCAGGTCATCGTTCAGCGACGCTTCCGTGCCGTCTTTGCCGCGCTGTTTGGTTTGCGCGTCGTTAAAGGCGGCGTACTGGCCCGAGGAGGCCTGCCGGTAGCCATCGCGATCGCGAATAATGGTCGGCCGGATAAACAGCATCAGGTTGCGTTTGGAAACCTTTTTGCTGGTGGAGCGGAACAGGGCGCCAATCAGCGGAATATCGCCGAGCAGCGGGACCTTGTCGGCGGAGTCGGTGACGCTTTTGTCCAGCAGCCCGCCCACGACGACGGTTTCGCCGCTGCCGACCAGCACCGCGTTGTTAACCGTGCGGGTGTTGAAGGTCGCGCCTAAATCCGAGCTGGTGCTGGAGGCGGAGTCGGCGACGCTGGAAACCTCCTGCTCAATTTCCAGCAGCACCGAGTCCCCTTCGTTAATCTGCGGCTTGACCTTCAGCTTGATGCCGACGGTTTTTCGTTCGACGGTATTGAAGATGTTATCGCCGGAGGTGGTCTGCGAGCCGCTGAGCACCGGAACCTCCTGGCCGACGTTAAAGGTCGCCTCCATGTTGTCGAGGGTGACGATGCTGGGGGTGGCGAGAATATCGTTTTTGCTGCTGCTGGAGAGGGCGGTGAGCAGCATCGCCCAGTTCCCCTGATAGAACCCGGCGGCGATGCCGTTAAAGGAGCTTAGCGCGCTGGCGAGCGAGCTGGTGACCGTGCCGTCTTTGTTGTACTGGTTGGCGCCGGCAATGGCCGTTGAGATCGGCAGCCCGCTGTTGTTGAACTGGGTCATGCCGGCGTTTTTGTTGGCCCACTGTACGCCCAGATTGAGGCCGTCGGCGTCCTGAACCTCGGCAATAATGGCTTCAACCAGCACCTGCGGACGGCGAATATCCAGCTGAGCGATGACCCGCTCGAGGTCGTTCATGACGTCCGGGGCGGCGGTCACGATCAGCGCGTTGGTCTGGCCGTGGGCTTTGATGATGATGTTTTTATCCAGCGCCGCCACCGGCTTCGCGCTCTGCTTTTCGCTCTGCATGCTGCTGCTGATGCCGGTTAGCACCTCCACCAGATCGGCGGCTTTGGCATACTTGAGGTAGATAACCTTGGTGTTTCCCTGTACCGCCTGCTGGCGGTCGAGCTGCCTGATCATGGTGATGATGCGCTGGCGGGAGTTCGGTTCGCCGCTCACCAGCACCGAATTGGTCCGCTCGTCGGCGACCACGTTCGCCACCATCGAACCGGGGAGCGCGGATTTGCTGGTGTCTTTGTTCAGCTCATTCACCAGCTTGACCACGTCGGCGGCGGAGGCCCAGGAGAGCGGGACCGTCACCACGCTGCGATCGCCGGCGTTATCAACGCGCTCGACGATGGTCAGCAGGCGCTTAATCACCGCCGCGCGTCCGGTCATCAGCAGCACGTTGGACGGCTCGTAGTGCACCACGCTGCCGGCCCCGGCGTTGTCATTGAGCTGTCGCAGCAGCGGCGCGAGATCGCGGGCGGCCACGTTGGTCAGCGGTACCACCCGGGTAACCACCTCATCGCCCTCGCCCGGCGAGGCGTCGCTGGCGACCGGGACCGCCGCGGTTTTGGCATCTTTTGAACGCACGACCTTCAGTACGCCATTATTCATATTGATAACCGCAAAACCGTAGACGTCGAGGACGCTGAGGAAGAACTGATAATATTGTTCTTCATTGAGCATATCGTAGCTGCGAACGGTAATTGTGCCGCGTACGCTGGGGTCGATAATGACCGTCTTATTGAGGTTTTTGCTGACGGTATTAATAAATTCCTGAATATCGGTGCCCTTGAAGCTGGCGGAGAATTCTTCTGCGCCGGCGGGTTTGAATAACAGCGTGCTGAATATCATCAGCAGCGTGAAAAGCAGACGGAAATTTATGGTTCTGCGCAATTATTCATCCCTCAAGGCTAAATAGATATCCTGCCGCTGACCATCGCGTTCGACGGTCAGCGTTATTTCGCTGAGCTCGGGGAGCTGTTTTAATGCTTGCTGAGCCTGCTGCCGATCGCGAAGATCGAGGCCATTCATGGCGACCGCCAGATCGTTTTCATGTAAGCCGGACTGACGAAAAAGAGTGGGGTCTTTTCCCGGATTGAGTCGATATCCGCTGAGCTGCTCATTAACCATAATCGGGGAAATATTGAGATAGTTGAGAATATTTTGCGGCTGTTCGCGCAGCTGTTTAACCCACGCTTTCGCGGGCGGCGTCAGGGCGGGTTTCACGCCCGCGGCGGCGTCGTCAAAGAGCGGTATCGCTTCGTTTCTGCCCCGGTAGTTAACGATCAGGCGATCGTTGAGAATAGCGACTATTTTGGCTTCGTTACCCGGCGTGCTGTCGCCAACGCCCAGGCTAACCTGTTGATTCCCTTTTGCCACGATGGCAATCGACCGCGCGGCATCGCTGCTGACGAGCAGGCCGGTGATCCGCAGCTTCAGGGCGGAAAGCGGCGCCTGGGCCAGGCTCTTACCGTCGGTGGATACGCCCGATGCCGGAGGCGTTTTTTCCGCGCTGCCAAATAGCGTAAACGGCGCTAATTCCGTTTGTCGAATAGCGATCGGGGGAGCGAAAACCGTCGCGGCGTTAATCGCCATAGCCGCAGGATCTACAGGGAATATAATCCGCCAGCTTAATTTGGCGAGCTGCTGAGCGATAAGTAATAATATGACGAACATCACAATATGAGGAGTATTGTTAATTATTGTTTTATTTGTTAGTGTTAACCTCATCACAGAAAAAGGTATTTTAATTCTTTTTCTCATCCTGTTTTCCCCGGGGCGGCATCGCTTCCCTACCTGTATTGGTGGGTGGCTTTTTATATTTAGATCTTTTATTGCGAAATTCTTGATTAGTCGCCGCAAAGCATAATGAGTTTCGCTATCCGGGTCGTCATTCCCTTTTTATTTTTACTCCCCCGGCCGCCTACGCCCCCCCATTAATTGTTAATGGATGATTGAATCGCTGAAAGCAAAAATATCTAATTGCCGGCGCTTTACAGATAAACATCTTCTCTTACCTTTCATAATTTATTAAGCATATTAGGGACTATCGAATGCTCAGATATACCTGTAATGCCCTATTCCTTGGCTCGTTGGTTTTACTTAGCGGCTGCGATAATAGTTCTTCATCTTCTTCCTCTGGCTCACCTGACACTCCCGATAATCAGGATGTCGTTGTTCGTTTACCCGATGTGGCGGTTCCCGGTGAAGCTGCCACGGCTTCCTCTCAGCAGGCGGTCATTCATCTGGTTGATATTGCTGGCATTACCGGCACCACCGCCGCGGATTACAGCACCCGGAACCTCTATCTCTGGAATAATGAAACCTGCGATGCGTTAAGCGCGCCGGTGGCGGACTGGAATGACGTCAGCACCACCCCGAGCGGCAGCGATAAATACGGCCCGTACTGGGTGATTCCGCTCAATAAAGAGAGCGGCTGTATTAACGTCATCGTCAGAGATGGCACCAACAAGCTGATCGATAGCGATCTGCGCGTGTCGTTCGGCGACTTTACCGACCGCACGGTCTCGGTTATCGCCGGCAGCGGCTCGCTATATGATACCCGCGCGGATGCGTTTCGCGCCGCGTTTGGCGTGGCGCTTGCCGAGGCCCACTGGGTTGACAAGACCACTCTGCTGTGGCCGGGCGGACAGGACAAACCAATCGTCCGCCTTTACTACAGCCACAGCAGTAAAGTGGCCGCCGATAGCGAAGGGAAATTTACCGATCGCTATCTGAACCTGACTCCCACCACCGTCAGCCAGCAGGTGAGCATGCGCTTCCCGCAGCTCTCCAGCTACGCCGCCTTTAAGCTTCCGGATAATGCGCCGGTTGACGAGCTGCTGCAGGGCGAAACGGTGGCGATCGCCGCCGAGAAGGACGGCATTCTGATCTCCGCCACCCAGGTGCAGACGGCGGGCGTGCTGGACGACGTCTACGCGCCGCCGGCGGAGGCCCTCAGCTACGGGGCGCAGGTGAGCGATGGCGGGGTTAATTTCCGCCTGTGGGCGCCGACCGCGCAGCAGGTCGATCTGGTGCTGTATAGCGCCGATAAAAAGGTGCTTGCCAGCCATCCGATGACCCGCGACGCGGCCTCGGGCGCCTGGGCATGGCAGGGCGGAAGCGACCTGAAGGGGGCCTTCTATCGCTATGCGCTGACGGTTTATCACCCGCAGTCGCGCAAGATTGAACAGTACGAGGTGACCGACCCTTACGCCCATAGCCTCTCCACCAATTCGGAGTACAGCCAGGTTGTCGATCTGAACGACAGCGCGCTCAAGCCCGACGGCTGGGATAGCCTGGCGATGCCTCATGCGCAGAAAACCAAAGCCGATCTGGCGAAGATGACGATTCATGAATCGCATATTCGCGATCTTTCTGCCTGGGACAGCACCGTTCCGGCCGAGCTGCGCGGTAAATATCTGGCGCTCACCGCTCAGGACAGCAACATGGTGCAGCATCTGAAAAAGCTCTCCGCCTCCGGAGTGACCCACGTTGAGCTGCTGCCGGTCTTCGATCTGGCGACGGTCAACGAGTTCAGCGACAAAGTGGCCGACATCCAGCAGCCGTTCAGCCGCCTCTGCGAAGTCAACAGCGCGGTGAAGAGCAGCGAATTTGCCGCTTATTGCGCCAGCGGGTCGACGGTGGAAGAGGTGCTTAATCAGCTGAAGCAAAGCGATAGCCAGGATAATCCGCAGGTTCAGGCGCTGAACAGCCTGGTCGCGCAGACCGATTCCTATAACTGGGGCTACGATCCGTTCCACTACACGGTGCCGGAAGGCTCTTACGCCACCAACCCGGAAGGGACCGCGCGGATCAAAGAGTTCCGTACCATGATCCAGGCGATTAAGCAGGATCTGGGAATGAACGTGATCATGGACGTGGTGTACAACCACACCAATGCCGCCGGGCCAACTGACCGGACTTCGGTGCTGGATAAAATCGTCCCCTGGTACTATCAGCGTCTGAACGAAACTACCGGAAGCGTTGAATCGGCGACCTGCTGCTCGGACTCCGCGCCGGAGCATCGGATGTTCGCCAAGCTTATCGCCGACTCGCTGGCGGTATGGACCACCGATTACAAAATTGACGCCTTCCGTTTCGACCTGATGGGCTATCACCCGAAAGCGCAGATCCTGTCGGCGTGGGAGCGGGTGAAGGCCCTAAATCCGGATATCTACTTCTTCGGTGAAGGCTGGGATTCCGGGCAGAGCGACCGTTTCGAAATCGCTTCGCAGATCAATCTCAAAGGCAGCGGTATCGGGACGTTCTCCGATCGTTTGCGTGACTCGGTGCGCGGCGGCGGTCCGTTTGACTCCGGCGATGCGCTGCGTCAGAACCAGGGGATCGGCAGCGGTGCCGGGGTATTGCCTAACGAGATCGCCAGCCAGAACGAAGATACGGTGCGCCATCTTGCCGATCTGACGCGTCTGGGAATGGCCGGAAACCTGGCCGACTTTGTGATGGTTGATAAAGACGGCGCGGTGAAAAAAGGCAGCGAGATTGACTACAACGGCGCGCCGGGCGGCTATGCGGCTGACCCGACGGAGGTTGTTAACTACGTCTCGAAGCACGATAACCAAACGCTGTGGGACATGATTAGCTACAAAGCCGCGCAGGAGGCCGATCTCAATACCCGCGTGCGGATGCAGGCGGTATCGCTGGCGACGGTGATGCTGGGTCAGGGGATCGCCTTCGATCAGCAGGGTTCGGAGCTGCTGCGCTCTAAATCCTTCACCCGCGACTCCTATGACTCCGGCGACTGGTTTAACCGCGTCGACTACGCCATGCAGGACAATAACTTTAACGTCGGGATGCCGCGCAGTAGCGATGACGGCAGCAATTACGATCTGATTTCCCGCGTTAAGGAGATGGTGGCGACTCCCGGCGAGCCGGAGCTGCAGCAGATGACCGCGTTCTATCAGGAGCTGACCCAGCTGCGCAAATCATCCCCGCTCTTCACCTTAGGTGACGGCAGCGCGGTGATGAAGCGCGTCGATTTCCGCAATACCGGAGCCGACGCGCTGGCTGGCCTGCTGATCATGACCATCGATGATGGCGTCCAGGCGGGAGCGAGCCTCGACGGCCGGGTGGACGGCCTGGTCGTGGCGATCAACGCGGCGCCTGAGAGCCGGACCCTCCATGATTTCAATGGTGAAAACCTGCAGTTGAGTTCCGTTCAGCAGGCGGCGGGAGAGGGGTCGCTGGCGAACGGCGTCGAGATCGCTGCCGACGGCGCGATTACGCTGCCTGCCTGGTCCGTTGCGGTGCTGGAAAAACCGCAGGGCGACGCGCAGGGCGCGGGCCTGCCGGTAAGCAGTAAGTAAAGCGTCTCTTTAGCTGACCCGCATGAAAGGGGTCAGGCAGCCCGGCGCTCAGAGCCGGGCTGCGGTTTTTCCGGTATCAGGAGAGAGGGTGTGATGATTCGCCATGATGAAGAGTGCCCGACGCCCGCGGCGGACATCCGGGATGCGGGAGCGCCGGTGATGGTCGGCGGAATGGTGCAGGTTCCCTGGCTGACCGTCCCGCTCTACGCCGCGCTATTTATCGCGCTGGGCTGGTTTAGCGGCGAGCAGTGGCGAAATGCGCCGGTCGCGCAAACGTCGATGGTGCCGGTGGCGCACGCGGCGCTGGTGCCGCTTAGCCATTCTGCATCGGCCCCCACTCCGGCTCCGGCAAAGGCTCCGACAAAGGAAAAGGGGCAGGCCAGCGTGGAGGAGGAGAGTTCAGAGGAGGATTATTTACCGGCACTGCGCTACAGCGCGCATATCTACGCCTCGCGCGAGGATAAGCGCACTATTGTTATCAACGGCCAGTCCTGGCAGGAAGGGCAATCACCGCTGCCGAATCTGGTGATTGAGCAGATTCAGCAGGATTTAACCGTGTTTAGCTTTAAGGGCAATACGTTTACTCTGGCGGCGCTGGATGACTGGCCGGGAGGTATTATTGCGGATAGTCCGCAGGGGCAATAAATTGCGCGGCAATAAAACGCAAAATAACCGGCTGCGACATTTTATTGACGACCTAAGCCAGCAATAAATGGCGCCAGCTGGCGATTAAACTGACTGCATTTGGTTGTTTCCGGAGTACTGTCCTGCTGCAGCTGTTGATACATCTGCGCGCTGCGCTGAGCCAGGGTAGCGTAATCGATATTTCCCCATCCTCTTTTTTTCCCGACATTCCACGCGGCCTGGGTAAGGGCTTCGTCTGCGGGCAGATCGCTGCGATTGCATCTGTTCTTCAGATAGCGGGCGCCTGCGGCCACGGATGAGAGCTGCTCAAGCTGCGCCTCGCTGCTGACGGCAGGGCTTAAGGTTGAGGAGCGATTCTGCTGGCACCCTGCAAGAGCGGCAATCATGATAAGCGGAAATATAACGAAAGTTCGCATAATATTAAGCTGGAATGGTTAACTGAAGGGTAGTTTAACAAATATTTCCACGGTGTCATCAGTAAATATTATTATATATAATTGTTAAGCGGCTCCCACTTTTATCTGCGGATGGTTTAAGGTTTATCTTTACTTCCGGAAAAATATTTATTGTCACAGTCCGAATATAATATTTCATGTGCCGGGAAGTTTTAGTTTTTATCGTCGGCGCGGGGGGCGAAAATTCTGAAGCGCACGGAGACGCGGTGAACATTTTTTATGTTATTAAAAAACATAATATTTTCCCTTTTGTTACGCCTCGAGGGAGTAAAATGCTGGTTAAGCATATCCTGGTTTAGTGCTATCCTGTGTTCCCTGGACTATTAGTGCTATGTCCCAAAATTCTCTGCAGGTGAAGTATGTAAGATTATGATTTGTTTTATGATTTTTTTAACTAAACTCATGAGCAAATCGATCATAACTGCGCCCTGAGACGCTGAGCGCGCGAAGTACAGACAATAGATGGTCGCCTGCAGGATAAGACCCCACGGGCGTGAATTTGAGAGATATCTTCTTCCTCTGGCAGGGGGAAGCATTGAGAATCAGGCTTTTACGCCTGAAAGTTGCGGAGAAAGAGCATGGCGGGAGATGACCGCGAGCCTATCGGACGTAAGGGTAAACCCTCGCGTCCGGCTAAACAAAAAGTGACTCGTCGTCGGGTTCGGGACGAGGACTACGACGATGATTACGACGACGATTATGAGGACGAAGAGCCGATGCCGAAGAAAGCGAATGGCAAAGGTAAGAAGCCCCGGCGTAAACGTACCTGGCTGTGGCTGTTAGTCAAGCTGGGGATTGTTGTCGCGGTGCTGGTTGCCGCTTACGGCGTCTACCTCGATCAGAAGATCCGCAGCCGCATTGACGGCAAGGTTTGGGAGCTTCCGGCGGCGGTATATGGCCGGATGGTCAACCTCGAACCCGATATGCAGGTCAGCAAAAACGAAATGGTGCGCCTGCTGAACGCCACGCAGTATCGTCAGGTGAGCGCGATGACGCGCCCGGGCGAATATACCGTGCAGGCCAACAGCATTGAGATGATCCGCCGTCCGTTTGATTTCCCGGATAGTAAAGAAGGGCAGGTGCGCGCGCGTCTGACCTTTGATGGCGATCGCCTGGAAACGATCGAGAACATGGAGAATAACCGCCAGTTTGGCTTCTTCCGCCTCGATCCGCGGCTGATCACCATGCTGCAGTCGGCAAACGGCGAGCAGCGCCTGTTTGTTAAGCGCAGCGGCTTCCCGGATCTGCTGGTTGATACCCTGCTGGCGACCGAAGACCGCCACTTCTACGAGCATGACGGTATCAGCCTGTACTCGATTGGTCGTGCGGTGCTGGCAAACCTGACGGCGGGGCGCACGGTGCAGGGCGCCAGTACCCTGACCCAGCAGCTGGTGAAAAACCTGTTCCTCTCCAGCGAGCGCTCGTACTGGCGTAAGGCCAACGAAGCCTATATGGCGCTGATCGTTGACGCCCGTTACAGCAAGGATCGGATCCTCGAGCTGTATATGAACGAGGTGTACCTCGGCCAGAGCGGCGATAACGAAATTCGCGGCTTCCCGCTGGCCAGCCTTTACTACTTTGGCCGTCCGGTGGAAGAGCTGAGCCTTGACCAGCAGGCTCTGCTGGTGGGGATGGTAAAAGGCGCATCGATTTACAACCCGTGGCGTAATCCGAAGCTGTCGCTGGAGCGTCGTAACCTGGTTCTGCGCCTGCTGCAGCAGCAGAACGTTATCGACCAGGAACTGTACGACATGCTGAGCGCCCGTCCTCTGGGCGTGCAGCCGCGCGGCGGCGTCATTTCTCCGCAGCCGGCGTTTATGCAGATGGTGCGTCAGGAGCTGCAGGCGAAGCTGGGCGATAAGGTGAAAGATCTCTCCGGCGTGAAGATCTTTACGACCTTCGATTCCGTGGCGCAGGACGCGGCGGAAAAGGCGGCCACCGAAGGGATCCCGGCGCTGAAGAAGCAGCGTAAGCTGGCGGATCTGGAAACCGCGATGGTGGTGGTTGACCGCTATACCGGCGAGGTGCGGGCCATGGTCGGCGGCGCGGAGCCGCAGTTTGCGGGCTATAACCGCGCGATGCAGGCCCGCCGTTCGATTGGTTCTCTGGCCAAGCCGGCGACCTATCTGACTGCGTTAAGCCAGCCGAACCAGTACCGCCTGAATACCGCCATTGCCGATGCGCCGGTGACGATTCGCCTCTCCAACGGCCAGACCTGGTCCCCGCAGAACGACGATCGTCGCTTTAGCGGCCAGGTGATGCTGGTTGACGCGCTGACGCGTTCGATGAACGTGCCGACCGTCAACCTCGGGATGGCGCTGGGCCTGCCGGCGGTCATCGATACCTGGGTCAAACTGGGGGCGCCGAAAGACCAGCTCAGTCCGGTACCGGCGATGATCCTCGGGGCGTTGAACCTGACGCCGATTGAAGTGGCGCAGGCGTTCCAGACCATCGCCAGCGGCGGTAACCGCGCCACGCTGTCGGCGCTGCGTTCGGTGATCGCCGAAGATGGCACCGTTCTGTATCAGAGCTATCCGCAGGCGGAGCGGGCGGTTCCTGCGCAGGCCGCATACATGACGCTGTGGACCATGCAGCAGGTTGTGCAGCGCGGGACCGGTCGTCAGCTTGGGGCGAAATATCCTGGCCTGCATCTGGCGGGTAAAACCGGGACCACCAACAACAACGTTGATACATGGTTCGCCGGTATTGACGGAAGCCAGGTGACGATTACCTGGGTTGGTCGCGATAACAACCAGCCGACGAAGCTGTACGGTGCCAGCGGCGCGATGTCTATTTATCAGCGCTATCTGGCCAACCAGACGCCAACGCCGCTGGTGCTGACGGCGCCGGAAGATGTGGTGGACATGGGCGTAGACAGCAGCGGCAACTTCGTCTGTAGCGGAGGGATGCGCACGCTACCGGTATGGACCACCGCGCCGGATGCGCTCTGTCGCCAGGGTGAACAGATGCAGCAGCAGCAGCTGGAGCAACAGCAGCAGAACAATCCGTTTAATCAGTCCGGCCAGCAGCCTCAGCAGCAGCAGCCAGCGACTCAGCAGCAGCCGCCGAAGCAGGAAAAAAGTGACGGCGTAGCGGGCTGGATTAAGGATATGTTCGGCAGCAATTAACTATCCGCTTGATTCTTCAAGCCGCCTCGCTGCAGCTTGCATGGTGGTGCGAACAGGTTGTTGCAACACTGGCCCTCTGATACTTCAGTATCAGGGGGCTTTTTCATTTATGTAGATTACTTAACAGCCACTTAACCCCACAATTACCGTCTGGTTATTTATTCAGCCTTTGATATCTTCGCGATGGCATATCGCTTGCCTTGCATTTCGCGTTTCGCCTATTATGTCAGCCGTCATAATAATAATTCTCGTTTACGTTATCATTCACCTTTATCAGAGATCTACCAATGGCGCGTCTAAAAACTGCTCAGCCAAATCACTCACTGCGTAAAATTGCAGTCGTAGTAGCCACGGCGGTTAGCGGCATGTCTGTCTATGCACAGGCGGCAGTTGAACCGAAAAAAGAAGAAACCATTACCGTGACTGCGGCTCCCGTCAGCCAGGAAAATGCCTGGGGACCGGCCCCGACTATCGCGGCAAAGCGCTCCGCAACTGCCACCAAAACCGATACCCCTATTGAAAAAACGCCGCAGTCGATTTCCGTGGTTACCCGCCAGGAAATGGAGATGAAGCAGCCGACAACGGTGAAAGAAGCGCTGGCCTATACGCCGGGCGTTTTCTCCACTCGCGGCAGCTCGACGACCTATGACGTGGTGACGATTCGCGGCTTTACGACGTCGACAACGGTCAATACCAACCAGTATCTGGATGGCATGAAGCTGCAGGGGAATAACTACTCTGAAGTGTCGATGGACCCTTACTTCCTGGAGCGTGTGGAAGTGATGCGCGGGCCAACCTCCGTGCTGTATGGCAACAGCAACCCCGGCGGCATCGTCAGCATGGTCAGCAAGCGCCCGACGACCGAGCCGCTGAGAGAAATTCAGTTCAAAATGGGTACCGATAACCTGTGGCAGACTGGTTTTGATTTTAGCGATGCAATTGATGATAGCGGCGTATGGTCCTATCGCCTGACCGGCCTGGGCCGCAGCCAGGACGCGCAGCAGCAGATGGCGAAATCGACCCGCTACGCGGTGGCGCCGTCCTTTAGCTGGCGCCCGGATGATAAAACCGATTTCACCTTCCTGAGCAACTTCCAGAGCGATCCTTATGCGGGTTACTACGGCTGGCTCCCGCGTGAAGGGACCGTGGTGCCGTACTATGACGCCAACGGCAAGGCACATAAGCTGCCGACCGATTTCAACGAAGGTGAGCCGGACAATAAGATGTCGCGCCGTCAGCAGATGGTGGGCTACAGCTTCTCACACCAGTTTGACGATACCTTCACCGTTCGCCAGAACCTGCGCTACGCCGACGTCAATACGCTGTATCGCTCCGTTTACGGCAACGGTTACACGGCGCCGGGACAAATCAACCGCGCCTACGTGCGCTCTGATGAACATCTCAACACGTTCACCGTTGATACCCAGCTGCAGTCCGACTTTGCCACCGGCGCGGTCGACCATAAGCTGCTGACCGGCGTGGACTATTCGCGTATGCGTAACGACGTCAATGCCGACTATGGTTCTGCAGACCCGATCGGGATGTCCAATCCGCAGTACGGTAATCCAAACGTCTCGGTGTACTTCCCGTACGCGGTGCTTAACCGGATGGAGCAGACCGGCCTCTATGCCCAGGATCAGATGGAATGGGATAAGTGGGTGATGACGCTGGGCGGACGCTATGACTACGCCACGACCTCTACGCTGACGCGCTCCACTAACACCCTGGCCGAAAATCACGACCAGCAGTTTACCTGGCGCGGTGGTATTAACTACCTGTTCGACAACGGTATTTCTCCATACTTCAGCTACAGCCAATCGTTTGAGCCGGTTTCAGGATCGGGCCTGGACGGCAAACCGTTCGATCCGTCGCGCGGCGAGCAGTATGAAGCGGGCGTGAAATACGTACCGAAAGATATGCCGGTGGTGGTCACGGCGGCGGTGTACCAGCTGACCAAGGATAAAAACCTGACGGCAGATCCGCGTAATACGACGTTTAGCATTCAAACCGGCGAGATCCGCGCTCGCGGCGTGGAGCTGGAAGCGAAAGCGGCGGTGAACGCCAATATCAACCTTACCGCAGCCTATACCTACACCGATGCTGAGTACCAGCACGACACCATATTTAACGGCAAACGTCCGGCGGAAGTTCCGCGTAATATGGCGTCGCTGTGGGCAGATTACACCTTGCACGAAACCGCGCTGAGCGGCCTGACGGTAGGCGCCGGTGCGCGCTACGTTGGCTCTACGGTTAGCTACTACAAAAACGATACCGCCGATGCGAAGCAAAATGATTCCTTCGGCGTAGCGGGCTACGCGTTGATGGATGCGACGGTGAAATACGATCTGGCGCGCTTTGGTTTACCGGGCTCGTCGGTGGGTATCAACGTCAATAATCTGTTCGATCGCGAGTACGTTTCCAGCTGCTATAGCGAATATGCGTGCTACTGGGGCGCAGGGCGTCAGGTCATTGCGACCGGAACCTTCCGTTTCTAATCACTCAATGGGCGCGGTTCGCCGCGCCGTTAAACAAGTTGGCCGCTATGCAGGAAAACACTCCGCAATCCGATACCACGTTTTCGTTGAATCGCGTTACCTTTCGCGTGCCTGGCCGTACGCTGCTGCATCCGCTTTCGTTAACCTTCCCGGCTGGAAAAGTGACAGGCCTGATTGGTCATAACGGTTCCGGTAAATCGACGCTGCTGAAAATGCTCGGTCGCCATCAGCCGCCGTCAGACGGCGAGGTGCTGCTCGACGGTCAGCCTCTCGATAGCTGGAGCAGCAAGGCGTTTGCCCGCAAAGTGGCCTATCTGCCGCAGCAGCTGCCCGCGGCAGAGGGGATGACGGTGCGTGAGCTGGTGGCGATTGGACGCTATCCGTGGCACGGGGCGCTGGGGCGCTTTGGCGCAACGGATCGACAGAAGGTCGAGGAGGCCATTGCGCTGGTCGGACTTAAACCCTTGGCGCATCGGCTGGTCGATAGCCTCTCCGGCGGCGAGCGCCAGCGCGCGTGGATTGCCATGCTGGTGGCCCAGGACAGCCGCTGTCTGCTGCTGGATGAGCCAACCTCGGCGCTGGATATCGCCCACCAGGTTGACGTGCTGGCGCTGGTGCATCGCCTGAGCCAGCAGCGCGGCCTGACGGTGATTGCCGTGCTGCATGATATCAATATGGCGGCCCGCTACTGCGACTATCTGGTGGCCCTTCGCGGCGGCGAGATGATTGCTCAGGGCACGTCGGCTGAGCTGATGCGTAGCGAAACGCTGGAACAAATTTACGGTATCCCGATGGGAATTCTGCCGCATCCGGCGGGCAGTGCGCCGGTAAGCTTCGTCTATTAATGGATAAAAACAACGTGATCACCCGTCGGCGTTTACTGACGGCGATGGCGCTATCGCCGCTGCTGTGGCAGATGCGCGGCGCGCGGGCGGCGGCCGTCGATCCGCAGCGCATCGTGGCGCTGGAGTGGCTGCCGGTAGAGCTTCTGCTGGCGCTGGGCGTCGTGCCGTATGGCGTCGCTGATATCCCGAACTATCGCCTGTGGGTGAATGAACCGGCGCTGCCGGACTCGGTCATTGACGTCGGGCTGCGCACGGAACCCAATCTTGAACTGCTGACGCAGATGAACCCTTCATATATCGTCTGGTCGGCAGGCTACGGCCCGTCGTCAGAGAAGCTGGCGCGTATTGCTCCGGGACGCGGATTTACCTTCAGCGACGGCAAGCGGCCGCTGATGATGGCGCAACAATCGCTGAATGAGATGGCCGAGCTTATCGGCAAGCAGCAGGCCGCGAAGCGCCATCTGGCGGAGTTCGATGCGCTGATGGACGAACTGCGCCCGCGTTTCGCCCGCCGAGACGATCGGCCGCTGCTGATGATTAGCCTGCTTGACCCGCGTCACGTCCTGGTTTTTGGTAATAACTGCCTGTTTCAGGAAATCCTCGAACGCTTTGATATCAAAAATGCCTGGCGCGGTGAGAGCACCTTCTGGGGCAGCGTGACCGTCGGTATTGACCGGCTGGCGGCCTACAGGGATGTGGACGTGATCTGCTTTGACCACGGCAACGATAGCGAAATGGCGCAGCTGATGAACACCCCGCTGTGGCGGGCAATGCCGTTTGTCCGCGAAGGGCGCTTCCAGCGCGTTCCGGCGGTGTGGTTTTACGGTGCTACGCTATCGGCGATGCACTTTGCCCGCGTGCTGGCCGACGCTCAGGGAGGTCCGGCGTGAGATCGCGAATTTCCCCTCTGGCGGCTCTGCTGCTGGCCATACTGCTGATTGCCGCCTTCGCGCTCAGCCTTTTCAATCTCCGGATCGCGCTGCCGCAGAACGAGTGGCGTCAGGCGCTGTGGCAGCCGGATATCGATAATATCGCCCAGATGCTGTTTCACTACAGCCTGCTGCCGAGGCTGGCGGTGTCGCTGCTGGTGGGCGCTGGCCTGGGGCTGGTCGGCGTTCTGTTTCAGCAGGTGCTGCGCAACCCGCTGGCGGAACCGACGACCCTTGGCGTCGCGACCGGCGCCCAGCTGGGGATGACGGTCACCGTGCTGTGGGCGATCCCCGGCGTGCTGGCATCGCAGTTTGCCGCCCTGGCGGGCGCGTGCCTGGTGGGCGCGCTGGTGTTTGGCGTCTCCTGGGGTAAACGACTCTCGCCGGTGACCTTGATTCTCGCCGGCCTGGTGGTCAGCCTTTACTGCGGGGCGCTTAATCAGCTGATGGTCATTTTCCATCACGACCAGCTGCAGAGCATGTTCCTGTGGAGTACCGGCACCCTGACGCAAACCGACTGGAGCGTGGCGCAGCGGCTGTGGCCGCAGCTGCTCGGCGGGGCGATGCTGACGCTGCTGCTGCTGCGACCTCTCACCCTGATGGGGCTGGACGACGGCGTTGCGCGCAACCTCGGCCTGGCGCTCTCCCTGGCGCGTCTTGGGGCGCTGACGCTGGCTATTGTTCTCAGCGCGATGCTGGTGAATGCGGTGGGGATTATCGGCTTTATCGGCCTGTTTGCCCCGCTGCTGGCAAAAATGCTCGGCGCCCGCCGCCTGCTCTCGCGCCTGCTGCTGGCGGCGCTGATTGGCGCGCTGATCCTCTGGCTCTCCGATCAAATCATTCTGTGGCTTGCCCGCGTCTGGATGGAGGTGTCAACCGGATCGGTGACGGCGCTGGTCGGCGCGCCGCTGCTGCTGTGGCTGCTGCCGCGCCTGCGCAGTATTAGCGCTCCGGTGATGAACGCGGGCGATAAGGTGCCGGCTGAGCGACACAACGTGCAGTGGTTTGCGCTCGGCGGTTTACTGATTCTGCTGCTGGCGCTGACGGCGGCGCTGGCCTTTGGCCGCGACGCCCAGAGCTGGCACTGGGCCAGCGGTACGCTGCTGGATCAGCTGATGCCGTGGCGCTGGCCGCGGATTCTGGCGGCGCTGTTCGCCGGGGTGATGCTGGCGGTGGCGGGCTGTATTATTCAGCGCCTGACCGGCAACCCGATGGCCAGCCCGGAAGTGCTGGGGATCAGCTCCGGCGCGGCGTTTGGCGTGGTTGTGATGCTGTTCTTCGTCCCCGGCAACGCCTTTGGCTGGCTGCTGCCAGCCGGCAGCCTGGGCGCGGCGGCGACGCTGCTGGTGATTCTGGTTGCTGCCGGACGCGGCGGCTTTTCGCCGCACCGGATGCTGCTGGCGGGCATGGCCTTGAGCACCGCGTTTACCATGCTGCTGATGATGCTGCAGGCCAGCGGCGATCCGCGGATGGCGCAGATTCTGACGTGGATCTCCGGGTCGACCTACGGCGCGACGCCGGAGATGGTGGCGTATAGCGGCAGCGTGATGCTGGTGCTGTTGGCCCTGGCGCCGCTGTGCCGCCGCTGGCTGACGATCCTGCCGCTCGGCGGCGAGGCTGCTCGTGCGGTAGGCGTTGCGCTGACGCCGTCGCGCATCGGCCTGCTGCTGCTGGCCGCCTGCCTGACGGCCACGGCAACGTTGACCATCGGCCCGTTAAGCTTTGTCGGTCTGATGGCGCCGCATATTGCGCGCATGATGGGCTTCCGCCGTACGATACCGCATATGGTGATGTCCGGGCTGATTGGCGGCCTGCTGCTGGTCTTTGCCGACTGGTGCGGGCGAATGATTATGTTCCCGTATCAGATCCCGGCGGGCCTGCTGTCGACCTTTATCGGCGCACCGTACTTTATCTATTTGCTGAGGAAGCAGAGCCGCTAGGCTATCGCGGCGATGGGCCGTTATTCCGGGCGAGGCGTGATGCTCGCCCGGGAGCGCGTGGACTACAGTTTGGCGAACGCGCTGCGCGCGGCGGCGATGGTATGGTTGATATCTTCTTCGCTGTGGGCAACGGACATAAATCCGGCTTCAAACGCTGAAGGCGCCAGATAAACGCCCTCTTCCAGCATCAGGTGGAAGAAGCGCTTAAAGCGCTCAACGTCGCACTTCACCACGTCCTGATAGCAGGTGACGGTTTCGGCGTCGGTAAAGAAGATGCCGAACATGCCGCCAACGTTATTCACTACCAGCGGAACGCCCGCGTCGCGCGCGGCGTCCAGCAGCCCCTGGGCCAGCTGGTTGGTTAAATCCGTCAGCGTCTCGTGAACTCCCGGCTGCGCCACTTCGCTTAAGCAGGCGAAGCCCGCCGCCATGGCGATCGGGTTGCCGGACAGGGTGCCCGCCTGATAGACCGGGCCGGTCGGCGCCAGCGCATCCATCACTTCGCGACGGCCGCCGAAGGCGCCCACCGGCATGCCGCCGCCGATGATTTTGCCCAGACAGGTCAGGTCAGGGACCACATCGTAGTAGGACTGGGCTCCGGCCAGGGCAACGCGGAAGCCGGTCATCACTTCATCAATAATCAGCAGGGCGCCAAATTCGTCGCACAGCGCGCGCAGGCCCGGCAGGAACTCCGGCTGCGGCGGGATGCAGTTCATATTTCCGGCCACCGGTTCAACGATAATGCAGGCAACGTCGTGCGGATACAGCTCGAACGCGGCGCGGACCGAAGCCAGGTCATTATAGGTGCAGGTCAGCGTGTGTTTGGCGAAATCGGCCGGCACGCCCGGAGAATTCGGCTGGCCGAGGGTCAGGGCGCCGGAGCCCGCTTTGACCAGCAGACAGTCGGCGTGGCCGTGGTAGCAGCCTTCAAATTTGATGATTTTGTCACGGCCGGTAAAACCGCGCGCCAGGCGAATGGCGCTCATGGTGGCCTCGGTGCCGGAGTTAACCATCCGCACCATATCCATCGTCGGTACCAGCTCCGTCACCAGCGCCGCCATTTTCACTTCCATTTCCGTCGGCGCGCCAAAGCTCAGGCCGCGCTGCGCCGCTTCAATCACCGCATTGCGAATGGCCGGGTGGTTATGACCGAGTACCATTGGGCCCCAGGAACCGACATAATCGATATAGGCTTTACCGTCGACGTCGTACAGATAGGCGCCGTCCGCACGTTCGATAAACAGCGGCGTGCCGCCAACGCCGCTGAAGGCTCGTACCGGCGAGTTAACGCCGCCGGGGATAAGTTCACGCGCGGCGCTAAAGAGAGTTTCAGATTTGCTCATTGCCTGGTTCCTGGTTCGTGAAAAATGTTTTGCTGGTTATTCTAAGTTATTCCAGGATAGTTATGAAAGTTTTGCCCAATTGAAACAAAGCGCGAACGGTGAATATTTTCCGCGACGGGGGGCTGGCTGGCAGTTAAAATGCCCTTGGTGCTATTTGTATGACTATTAACCGACGAGAGTATGAAAGCAGAAGCCTCCTCTTTTGAAGCAAAACAAATCGTGCGCTTGCGTCGCGGCGACGTGGTTCGCCGCTTAGTTCAGCGAGACAAAACGCCGCTGGCAGTGCTGCTAATGGCCGCCGTCGTCGGAACCCTGGCCGGGCTGGTGGGGGTCGCTTTTGAAAAGAGCGTCAATTGGGTGCAGAACCTGCGCATCGAAACCCTGGCGCAGGTGGCGGACCACGAGCTGCTGGTCTGGCCGCTGGCCTTTATCACCTCCGCGCTGCTGGCGATGGTCGGCTACTTTCTGGTGCGTCGGTTTGCGCCGGAAGCGGGCGGCTCAGGGATCCCGGAAATAGAAGGGGCGCTGGAAGAGCTGCGCCCGGTTCGCTGGTGGCGGGTGCTGCCGGTGAAGTTTATCGGCGGGATGGGGACGCTGGGGGCCGGCATGGTGCTGGGCCGGGAAGGGCCGATGGTGCAGCTCGGCGGGAATCTTGGGCGCATGGTGGTGGATGTTTTCCGCATGCGCAGCCCCGAAGCGCGCCATACGCTGCTGGCAACCGGCGCCGCCGCGGGCCTCTCCGCCGCGTTCAACGCGCCGCTGGCGGGGATCCTGTTTATTATTGAAGAGATGCGCCCGCAGTTTCGCTACAACCTGATCTCCATTAAAGCCGTTTTTACCGGCGTGATTATGTCGAGCATCGTATTTCGCATTTTTAACGGTGAAGGGGCGATTATCGAGGTCGGTAAGCTGAGCAATGCGCCGGTCAATACCCTGTGGCTGTATCTGATTCTGGGGATGATTTTCGGCGCGATTGGCCCGCTGTTTAACACCCTGGTGCTGCGTACGCAGGATATGTTCCAGCGTCTCCACGGCGGCGATCTCAAAAAATGGGTGCTGATTGGCGGCCTAATCGGCGGCGGCTGCGGTATTCTCGGGCTGCTCCAGCCCGCGGCGGCGGGAGGCGGGTTTAACCTCATTCCGATTGCCGCGGCGGGTAACTTCTCCGTTGGCCTGCTGCTGTTTATTTTTATCGCCAGGGTGATAACCACGCTGCTGTGCTTCTCTTCCGGCGCGCCTGGCGGGATTTTTGCGCCCATGCTGGCGCTGGGAACCTTGCTGGGAACGGCATTCGGTATGGCGGCGACGCCGCTGTTTCCGGCCTATCATCTGGATCCCGGCACCTTTGCCATCGCCGGAATGGGGGCTCTCCTTGCCGCGTCGGTGCGCGCGCCGCTGACCGGAATTGTGCTGGTGCTGGAGATGACCGATAACTATCAGCTCATTTTGCCAATGATTATTACCTGCCTCGGCGCAACACTACTGGCTCAATTTCTGGGGGGTAAGCCCTTGTATTCAACTATCCTTGAACGAACTCTGGCGAAACAGGCCGCTGAACAGGCGGCAAAAGCGCGTGCGGTTGCCGGGGAGAATACTTGAACGATTTACCAGGGTATTAGATAATGGCTCAAAAGGTCCGGTTATTCTTTAACCGGATCGGCAGTATCAATGGGAGCATAAAATGAGTGATGATGTCGTGTTGCCGCTGGAGTTTACCGAAGCCGCAGCCAAAAAAGTAAAATTCCTGATTGCTGATGAAGACAATCCGAACCTGAAGCTGCGCGTTTATATCACCGGCGGCGGCTGCAGCGGTTTCCAGTACGGCTTCACCTTCGACGATCAGGTTAACGAAGGGGATATGACCATCGAGAAACAGGGCGTAGGCCTGGTGGTTGATCCAATGAGCCTGCAGTATCTGGTCGGCGGCGCCGTCGATTATACTGAAGGCCTCGAAGGCTCACGTTTTATCGTGACCAACCCGAATGCGAAAAGCACCTGCGGCTGCGGATCTTCATTCAGCGTCTGATTTATCCCGCCGAAGTAAGGCCCAGGGACGGGCCGCGCAGCCGGCGCAACTTGCCCGACTGCGGCCTGCAGGACGCCGGTTTACGCCATGAAGCCGCTTTCTAACGCCCGTTATCATCCAGCGCAAACGTCGGCAGCTTCAGGTGCCAGCGGATTGCCGCCAGCCGAATGAGCAGCGTCACGGCCATGCCCATCATCGCCGAATTTTGCAGCGACACGTGAAAAGTATCGTAGGCCGTTGCGTGCACGATACCGCCGACAATGCAGGCCGTCGCATAGATTTCGGTACGTAAAATCATCGGGATTTCACGCGCCAGCACGTCGCGAATAATGCCGCCGCCGACGCCGGTAACTACCCCCATGCAGACCGCAACCAGCGGACCGCTGTGGGCGATAAAGGCCTTATTGACGCCGATGCCGACAAATACCGCCAGGCCGACGGCGTCGAGCACCGGCAGTATCCATTTAGGCAGCCGGCGCGGTTGGCGTACCAGCAGGATCGTCAGCATGCTGGTCACCATTGCCACCACCAGGTCCGTTGGGTCTTTAACCCAGAACACCGGGCCGTTGGCGAGCGCCATATCGCGGATCGTCCCGCCGCCCACGGCGGTAACGACCCCCAGCACCAGCACGCCGAAAGGGTCCATACGCAGTTTGCCGGCCAGCAACACGCCGGAGATCGCAAATACGGCTGTGCCAATAATATCCAGCCAATAGACTAGCATCGTCAGTTCCCGCTTAGCGCCTGCTTAACAGGCGATTATTTTACCTGCTCGAGCGCAGTACAGAGTTGTTTTGCGGCGAGGATAATACGTGGGCTCGCGCGTTCAAACCAGTCGCTATGCAACGCAATCAGTGAAATTTTTAACTGATTATGCCAGTAGCGTTCGACTTCGGGAATTTTGCGGGCATCGCCGGTAATGACAATGGCCTGCGGCTGCCTGGCGAGAACCTGCTCGCGGCTGACCTGGGGCCAGGGCGCTTTACTGGCAGCGAAAATATTCTCACCGCCGCACAGCGTCAGCACCTGATCCTGAATCGATCCCTGACTGCTGGTAAAAAGAGGGTTGCTGCCAAACTGGAGAAAGACGCGCTTCTTCGGGAGGTGAGCGTAGCGGGCTTTCAGCGCACTATAGTCGTCCAGCATCTGCTGCGCCGCCTGACGGGCCTTTTCCGGCTGAGGGCTCCACTGCGCCAGCTGCCGCAGGGTGGTGATAATCTCTTCGATGGTGGCGGTATCGACCCAGATGACCTTGATACCGAGGGCGCTCAGCTGATTAACCTGGCGCTCGGCGTTGCCTCCGCGCCACGCCAGGACCAGGTCGGGCTTGAGGGCGACAATGCGTTCCAGATTCATCCCCTGCCAGCTGGAAACCTGCTCGATGCCGGCGGCTTCCGGCGGGTAGTCGGAATAGCTGCTGACGCCCACCGGCGTGATGCCGGCCGCAAACGCCAGCTCGGTATTGGCCGGGGATAGCGTAATCACCCGCGGCGCGGCAAACAGCCACGCCGGGGCCAGCAGCAGCAGGGCGGCAAGCGCCTGTTTTAGCGATTTAGCCACGCGTCAGGTTCTGCACCAGATTTTCCACCATCAGAGTGGACTGCCTGGCGGCGACGGCGAGGAACTCGTCGAAGCTCAGATGGGACTGCTGATCGGCAACGTCGGAGATGGCGCGAACCACCACGAACGGAACGCCAAAGTTATGGCAAACGTGCGCAATGGCGGTGGCTTCCATTTCGACCGCCACGGCCTGCGGGAAGTTATGGCGGATTTTCGCCAGCCCGACGGAGCCGTTGATGAAAGCGTCGCCGCTGACGATCAGACCGCGTACCGCGTTAAGATTCAGCGCTTCGATGCTGGTTTGCGCGGCGGCAATCAGCTTGTCGTCGGCTTTGAAGCCTGCCGGGCAGCCCGGCAGCTGGCCGTATTCGTAGCCGAATGCGGTCACATCGGCGTCGTGGTAGCGCGTTTCGTCGGAGATCACGATATCGCCGACTTTTAGCGTTGGCTCGAGACCGCCCGCGGAACCGGTGTTGATAATCACGTCCGGCTTGCAGATTTCCAGCAGCAGCGCCGCGCCCATTGCCGCGGCAACTTTGCCGATCCCCGATTTCAACAGGGCGATGTCGGTACCGTGAAGCTGGCCGGTGTAGATTTCGCTGCCGCCGAGGGTGATAGTCTGGCGGTTTTCGATTTTGTCGCGCAGAAGGGTAACTTCTTCTTCCATAGCGCCAATAATGCCGATTTTCATAGATTTACTCGCGATGTGTCAGGTTTAGTTGCATAGTCTATCATGCACTCAAAGGGAAACGTTATTGCTCGCGAGCGGGAGAGGCTATGGCAAAGATTGATTTTCGCAACAAGATTAACTGGCACCGACGCTATCGCTCGCCGCAGGGCGTCGAAACGGAACGTGAAATCCTGCGTATTTTCGAAAGCGACCGCGGGCGCATTATTAACTCCCCGGCCATTCGCCGTTTACAGCAGAAAACCCAGGTCTTTCCGCTGGAACGCAACGCGGCGGTGCGTACCCGGCTAACCCATTCCCTCGAAGTGCAGCAGGTCGGGCGCTACATAGCAAAAGAGGTCCTCAGCCGGCTGAAAGAGCAGAAACTGCTGACGGCCTACGGCCTGGATGAACTCGGCGGACCGTTTGAGAGCATCGTCGAGATGGCGTGCCTGATGCACGACATCGGCAACCCGCCGTTCGGCCATTTTGGCGAAGCGGCAATTAATGACTGGTTCAGCCAGCGCCTGGCGCCCGACGATGCGGCTAACGAACCGCTGTTCAACGATGCCTGCACGGTGGAGGTGCTGCGCCTGCGGCCGGGCGAGGAGTCGCTGAACGCGCTGCGCAGCAAGATCCGCCAGGATCTGTGCTGGTTTGAGGGAAACGCCCAGGGTATTCGTTTAGTACATACGTTAATGCGAATGAATCTTACCTGGGCGCAGGTTGGCTGTATTCTTAAATATACCCGCCCGGCCTGGTGGCGCGGTGAAACGCCCGCCAGCCACAGCTATTTAATGAAGAAACCTGGTTATTATTTAGCCGAAGAAGGCTATATTGCGAGGTTACGTAAAGAACTTGATCTGGCTCCTTACAATCGCTTCCCTTTAACATGGATTATGGAAGCGGCGGACGATATCTCATATTGTGTTGCCGATCTGGAAGATGCGGTAGAAAAGAGAATTTTCAGCGTGGAGCAACTATATCAGCACCTTTACGATGCGTGGGGGCAGCATGAAAAAGGTTCGCTATTTTCTCAGGTCGTAGAAAATGCGTGGGAAAAATCGCGTTCTAATTCTCTAAGCCGGAGCACGGAAGATCAGTTCTTTATGTATTTGCGGGTGAATACGCTGAATAAACTGGTGCCATATGCGGCCCGGCGTTTTATAGATAACATCGCGAAGATTTTTAGCGGTGATTTTAATCACGCGCTGCTTGAGGATGATAGCGACTGCAGTCAGCTGCTGGAGCTATATAAAAACGTGGCGATAAAACATGTGTTTAGCCATCCGGATGTTGAGCAGCTGGAATTGCAGGGCTATCGCGTTATCAGCGGCCTGTTAGATATCTATCAGCCGCTGCTGAAATTGTCGCTGGAGGAATTCAGCTTATTAGTAGAAAAAGAGAGAGTGAGAAGTTTGCCTATCGCTTCGCGACTATTTCAGAAACTTTCAACACGACATCGGCTGGCCTACGTTGAGGCGGTAAACAAAATTCCGGGAGATTCCGCAGAGTTTCCGCTGATGGAATACTATTATCGCTGCCGCCTGATCCAGGACTATATTAGCGGGATGACGGACCTGTATGCATGGGATGAATATCGGCGGCTGATGGCGGTAGAATAGGTACAGGTTTTGTAAAGACGGACAATAATTTTTTACTTTTTGGCAGTGCTTAATTCCGGAACTTAGCGCGATAAAATGACTCTGATAGTCACTTACATAGCAATTCTGCGTTATCTAAAATCGAGATTGAGACATATGAAAAAAACCACGTTAGCAATGAGTGCACTGGCTCTGAGTTTAGGTCTGGCGTTATCCCCGCTCTCTGCGAGCGCGGCAGAAACAGCTTCTTCGGCGACCAATGCGCAGCAGATGCCAAGTCTGGCCCCGATGCTGGAAAAAGTCATGCCGTCGGTCGTCAGCATTAACGTTGAAGGCAGCACGACCGTGAATACTCCGCGGATGCCGCGCAACTTCCAGCAGTTCTTCGGCGACAATTCGCCGTTCTGCCAGGACGGTTCTCCGTTCCAGAGCTCTCCGTTCTGTCAAGGCGGCGGGCAGGGCGGCGGCGCGCCGGCTGACGGCGGCCAGCAGCAGAAATTCATGGCGCTGGGCTCCGGGGTGATTATTGATGCGGTGAAAGGCTATGTCGTCACCAACAACCACGTAGTGGACAATGCGACGACCATCAAAGTTCAGCTCAGCGACGGCCGCAAGTTTGACGCCAAAGTGGTGGGTAAAGACCCGCGTTCCGATATTGCGCTGATTCAGATTCAGGATCCGAAAAACCTGTCGGCAATCAAGCTGGCTGATTCTGATGCCCTGCGCGTAGGCGACTACACCGTGGCGATTGGCAACCCGTTTGGCCTGGGTGAAACCGTGACTTCCGGTATTGTTTCCGCTCTCGGCCGCAGCGGCCTGAACGTGGAAAACTACGAAAACTTTATCCAGACGGATGCGGCGATTAACCGCGGTAACTCCGGCGGCGCGCTGGTGAACCTGAACGGCGAGCTGATTGGTATCAATACCGCGATCTTGGCGCCGGACGGCGGCAACATCGGCATCGGCTTTGCCATCCCGAGCAATATGGTGAAAAACCTGACCGAGCAGATGGTCAAATATGGCCAGGTGAAACGCGGTGAGCTGGGGATCATGGGGACCGAACTGAACTCCGAGCTGGCAAAAGCGATGAAGGTCGATGCCCAGCGCGGCGCCTTCGTTAGCCAGGTGATGCCGGGTTCTGCCGCGGCGAAGGCCGGAATCAAAGCCGGGGACGTGATCACCTCGCTGAACGGTAAACCGATCAGCAGCTTTGCCGCACTGCGCGCGCAGGTCGGAACGATGCCTATCGGCAGCAAGGTCGAGCTTGGCCTGGTGCGCGATGGCAAACCGGTAACCGCGACCGTCGAACTGCAGCAGAGCAACCAGACTCAGGTTGATTCCAGCACCATCTTCAACGGTATCGAAGGGGCTGAAATGAGCAACAAGGGCCAGGATAAAGGCGTGACGGTCAATAACGTCAAGGCCGGGACTCCTGCGGCGCAGATTGGCCTGAAGAAAGGCGATATTATCGTCGGCGCTAACCAGCAGCCGGTGAAAAATATTGCCGACCTGCGCAAAATCTTTGACGCTAAACCATCGGTGCTGGCGCTGAATATTCAGCGCGGTGATAGCACTATCTACCTGTTGATGCAGTAATCTCTGTCGGCTAAACCGGCCCCTTCTCCTCGCCTGAGGGAAGGGGCTTTTTTTTACCCTGCACCGGGCCCGATCTTTCATTCTGTGATTCCTTCCACAACTCCATACTTCTCTCCCGTGCTTTGTGCATACGCACAATGCGCGACTAACCTAACTCTTTTATGCTGATGCCCTGCTCAGGGGAGGGTTACATGGCTGGCTGGCATCTTGATACCAAAATGGCGCAGGATATTGTGGCGCGTACCATGCGCATCATTGATACCAATATCAACGTAATGGATGCCCGTGGGCGCATTATCGGCAGCGGCGATCGCGAGCGTATTGGTGAATTGCACGAAGGCGCGCTGCTGGTTCTCTCGCAGGGACGTATTGTCGATATCGATGATGCGGTAGCCCGTCACCTGCACGGCGTACGTCAGGGGATCAACCTGCCCCTGCGCCTGGAAGGGGAAATCGTCGGCGTCATCGGCTTGACCGGAGAGCCAGAAACGCTGCGCAAGTATGGCGAGCTGGTGTGCATGACCGCAGAAATGATGCTGGAACAGTCCCGGCTGATGCACCTGCTGGCTCAGGATAGCCGCCTGCGTGAAGAGCTGGTGATGAATTTGATTCAGGCGGAAGAGAACACCCCGGCGCTAACCGAATGGGCGCAGCGCCTGGGAATCGACCTGAATCAGCCGCGGGTGGTGGCCATGATTGAAGTCGACAGCGGCCAGCTGGGCGTGGATAGCGCTATGGCGGAACTGCAGCAGCTGCAGGCGGCTCTGACCACCCCCGACCGTAATAACCTGGTGGCGATTGTCTCATTAACTGAGATGGTGGTTCTTAAGCCCGCGCTGAACGCCTTTGGCCGCTGGGATGCGGAAGACCACTGCAAACGGGTCGACCAGCTTATCGCCAGAATGAAGGAAAACGGCCAGCTGCGGTTCCGCGTGGCGTTAGGCAACTTCTTTACCGGGCCCGGCAGCATTGCGCGCTCGTACCGTACCGCTCGCACCACCATGATGGTCGGCAAGGAGCGCATGCCGGAGAGCCGGAGCTATTTTTATCAGGATTTGATGCTGCCGGTGCTGCTCGATAGCCTGCGCGGCGGCTGGCAGGCCAACGAGCTGGCCCGTCCGCTGGTTCGCCTGAAGGCGATGGACAATAACGGCCTGCTGCGGCGCACGCTGCAGGCCTGGTTTCGCCATAACGTTCAGCCGCTGGCGACCTCGAAGGCGCTGTTTATTCATCGTAATACGCTGGAGTATCGGCTGAATCGTATTTCAGAGCTGACGGGGCTGGATCTGGGCAGTTTTGACGATCGGCTGCTGCTGTATATTGCGCTGCAGCTGGATGAACAGAGATAGGGAATAATCCCGGATCGTGGCGCGAGCGCCTTATCCGGGCGGCTGTACACATAGCCCCGACGGGCATCGCCGGCCAGGGAAGGGGGCAGACTTACTTGTTGCGGGTCAGTTTTTCCAGATCGGCTTCAATTTCGCTGATCTTATGGGTGACGACGCTTTCCAGATGACGCAGATCGTCAAGGATCTTACGCTTCAGATCGACTTCAGTGCGATCGCGCTGGCAGATCTGATCGAGTTCATCGATAACGTAGCGCAGGTTTGGACTGATCTCCTGCACTTCCTTATAGCCCTGGCCTACGCCATCGGCGACAACGGTCTTACGCTGACGCGGATACTTAAACTTAACGCTTTTGGCGAAGAACTCGCCTTTGTCCTTCTGAAAATAGATTTTCAGAATGTCGTTGTTAGCTTCCTGGCGCAGGCTATAGCGATCGATCTCATCAGGATTGGTAATGCCAAGACTTTTCAGATTATCGTACATAACGGTACCTTTGATATCATCATAACCTTTGAATAATTAACGAAAAAACCAATCTTCGCCAGCGTCAAATATAAAAAAAGCGGGATATCTCCCGCTTTTTATACTGCTTAGTCGATGGTACGCAGCAGTTCGTTAATGCCGACCTTGCCGCGAGTTTTCGCATCAACCTTCTTCACGATCACCGCGCAGTACAGGCTGTACTTGCCATCTTTCGACGGCAGGTTGCCTGAAACCACCACCGAGCCAGCCGGTACGCGGCCATAGAACACTTCGCCGGTTTCGCGGTCGTAGATTTTGGTGCTCTGGCCCAGGTACACGCCCATGGAGATAACGGAGCCCTCTTCGACGATAACGCCTTCGACAACTTCAGAACGCGCGCCGATAAAGCAGTTATCTTCGATGATGGTTGGGTTAGCCTGCAGCGGTTCCAGCACGCCGCCGATACCCACGCCGCCGGAGAGGTGAACGTTTTTACCGATCTGCGCGCAGGAGCCGACGGTAGCCCAGGTATCAACCATGCTGCCTTCGTCAACGTAGGCGCCGATGTTGACGTAGGACGGCATCAGCACGGTGTTGCGGGCAATGAACGCGCCCTGGCGAACGGCTGCCGGCGGAACCACGCGGAAGCCCTCTTTCTGGAAACGCGCTTCATCGTAGTCGGCGAATTTCATCGGTACTTTATCGAAGTAGCGGCTTTCCGCACCGTCGATAACCTGGTTATCGTTAATACGGAAAGAGAGCAGAACCGCTTTCTTCAGCCACTGGTGGGTGACCCACTGGCCATCGATCTTTTCAGCGACACGCAGAGCGCCGGAATCAAGCAGGGAAATGACCTGGTTAACCGCTTCGCGGGTTACGGTATCCACATTTGCCGGCGTGATGTCGGCGCGACGCTCAAAGGCGGACTCAATAACATTCTGTAATTGCTGCATTGTTTACTCTTTCTCTATTACCCATAAAAGTTCGTTACCCTTTATCGTTTGGATTGAGGGCCTCTGTCAACCGTTGTTGTACTTCTTGTTGCAGCGCATTATTAAGCGCACGCCGGTCTGCCGTGGCGATTATAAATAAATCTTCTACTCGCTCACCAATTGTCGTAATTCTGGCCCCGTGAAGGGAAATATTGAGGTCGGCGAAGACCTGGCCGACCCGGGCCAGCAGGCCAGGCTGATCGAGCGCAATTAGCTCAAGAAACGATTTTCGGTCGGTATGCGTGGGCAGGAAATTGACCTCGGTGGCGACGGAAAAATGGCGTAATTTTGCCGCCTGCCGACGCGGGGCCGGCGGCTGCCAGCTGCGCTGAGTAATGGTCTGCTCCAGCCCAAGACGGATCATCTCATGGCGATCGGCGGACAGCGGGCTGCCGTCCGGTTCGAGCACAATAAAGGTGTCCATCGCCATCCCGTCGCGGGTGGTAAAGACCTGGGCGTCGTGAACGCTCAGATTTCGGCGGTCAAGTTCACCGCAGACGGCGGCGAACAGATACGGTCGATCCGGGCTCCAGATAAAGATTTCGGTGCCGCCGCGCGTGGCCTGCGAGCTGAGCAGGATCATCGGTTTATTGAGATCGTGCCGGAGCAAATTACGCGCATGCCAGGCGAGCTGATTTGGCGTGTGGCGCACGAAGTAGTTGGCCCGGCAGCGGTTCCAGATTTGATGCAGGGCCTCTTCATTAATGTTTTCCATCCGCAGCAGCGCCAGCGCCTGCAGCTGATGATGGCGAACCCGTTCGCGCATATCCGGCGTGCTTTGCATTCCACGACGCAGCTGTTTTTCGGTCGCAAAATAGAGCTCACGCAGCAGGCTCTGCTTCCAGCTGTTCCACAAGGTTTCGTTGGTGGCGCAGATGTCGGCTACGGTCAGGCAGACCAGATAGCGCAGGCGGTTTTCCGTCTGCACTTCTTCCGCGAACTGCTTGATGACCTCGGGATCCTGAATATCACGGCGCTGGGCGGTGACGGACATTAACAGATGATGGCGAACCAGCCAGGCGACCATCTGAGTTTCTCGTGAGTTCAGGCCGTGCAGTTCGGCAAACTTCAGGACGTCCTGGGCACCCAGCACCGAGTGATCGCCGCCGCGGCCTTTAGCAATGTCGTGGAACAGGGCGGCAATCAGAATCAGCTCAGGATGGGTCAGGCGCGGCCACAGCTCAACGCACAGCGGGTGGCGGCTGCGGGTTTCCTCTTTGGCAAAACTCTCCAGCTTCAGCAGCACGCGGATTGTGTGCTCGTCCACCGTGTAGGCGTGGAACAGATCGAACTGCATCTGGCCGACGATATGCGACCACTGCGGCATGTATGCCCACAGCACGCTGTGGCGATGCATCGGCAGCAGCCCGCGGCTTACCGCACCCTGGTGGCGCAGCATGCTGAGAAAAATGGTTCGCGCTTCCGGGATATAGCACAGCGGCTGCGTCAGATGGCGGCGCGCGTGGCGCAGGTGGCGCAGCGTCGTGGAGTAGATGCCGGTGATGCTGCTGTTGCGCACCATAATATAGAACATGCGCAGAATAGCCTGCGGCTCGCGGATGAACAGCGTATCGTCGCGCAGATCGATCAGCGTGCCGCGCAGCTGAAAATCATCGTCAATCGGCCGCGGCTTTTCATCTTCGGTCAGCGCAAGGATGGCTTCATCAAACAGCTGCAGCAGCATGTGGTTCAGCTCGCTTACCCGGCGGGTGACGCGGAAGAAATCCTTCATCATGTGCTCGATGGGCTGATTTCTTTCGCCTTCATAGCCTAAGCGACGGGCGACGCTGAGCTGGCGGTCGAAGAGTAATCGGTTATCGTAGCGGGTTAGCTCCAGGTGCAGCGCGAACCGAATTCGCCACAGCTGATGCAGGCATTCGTTGAGTTCGTTGCGTTCCGCCTCCGTCAGGAAACCGAAACCAACCATTTCATCCATCGAGGTGGCGCCGAAGTGGCGACGCGCGACCCACTGCAGGGTATGAATATCCCGCAGGCCGCCGGGGCTGCTTTTGACATCCGGCTCAAGGTTATAGCTGGTGCCGTGATAGCGCTGATGGCGTTCGTTCTGTTCCTCTACCTTGGCGGCAAAGAATTTCTCCGACGGCCAGAAGCCGTCGCTAAAAATGTGTTTTTGCAGCTCAAGAAACAGCGCAACGTCGCCAATCAGCAGGCGCGATTCGATCAGGTTGGTGGCGACGGTAAGATCGGACAATCCTTCCAGCAGGCACTCTTCGAGGGTGCGAACGCTGTGCCCGACCTCCAGCTTGACGTCCCACAGCAGCGTCAGCAGCTCGCCTACCTTCTGCGCCTGTTCATCGGAGAGTTTTTTTCGGCTTAGGATCAGCAGGTCGACGTCGGAGAGCGGGTGCAGTTCACCGCGACCGTATCCGCCTACCGCCACCAGAGCCATGTCGCAAACCGACCCGAAGCCGTAGTCCACCCACAGGCGCTGCAGCAGCTGGTCGATAAACTCGGTACGGGCTTCAATCAGCCGCTCAGCGGCAGTGCCGGCATCGAAAGCCTCACCCAGCCAGCGCTGGAAAAGCTCGAGATGGGTCTTAATCGCCGCGCAGTTCAAATCATCCTGCGGCCAGGCGCCCGGATTCTCAGGTTGGCCCGAGAGGGCAGGGGGGACAGTGTCAGGTAAAGAGTTGCTCATCGCGTCACCATAAGAAAAGACTATCGCCCATAAAAAATCGCCGGGAGCGATTTTTAACGTCGCCCGCGGCGGCCCGCAGGATGCCCGTCATAAAAAAGCCGGCGGGCGCCGGCTTTTCGTTATTCGCTGTGCGAGATTATCGCCGGGATGGTGTCATCCTTGCGTAACGTCAGAATTTCGCAGCCGTTATCCGTCACTACAATAGTATGCTCGTACTGGGCAGACAAGCTCCGGTCTTTAGTTTTCACCGTCCAGCCGTCTTTCATGCTGCGGATCTCTTTCTTACCGGCGTTGACCATCGGCTCGATGGTAAAGGTCATGCCCGGCTTGAGCACCACGTTGGTCTCCGCCGAGTCGTAGTGCAGCACCTGCGGCTCTTCATGGAAGCCGCGGCCAATGCCGTGGCCGCAGTATTCACGCACCACGGAAAAACCTTCCGCTTCGACAAATTTCTGGATGGCCGCACCGATTGCCCGCAGGTTGATGCCGGGTTTGACCATCTTCAGCGCCAGATAGAGGCTTTCCTGAGTAACGCGGCACAGACGCTCGCCGAGGATCGTCGGTTTGCCGACGATAAACATTTTGGAGGTGTCGCCGTGGAACTCATCCTTAATGACCGTGACGTCAACGTTGACGATATCGCCGTCTTTCAGCAGTTTTTCATCGTCCGGGATACCGTGGCACACCACTTCGTTAATCGAGATACACACCGATTTAGGGAAGCCGTGGTAGCCGAGGCAGGCGGAGATCGCTTTCTGTTCATTGACGATGTAATCGTTGCAGATGCGGTCCAGCTCGCCGGTGCTGACGCCCGGTTTTACATAGGGTTCAATCATTTCGAGCACTTCGGCGGCCAGGCGGCCCGCGACGCGCATTTTTTCGATGTCTTCAGATGTCTTGATAGAAATAGCCATGGATTGTGTCCAGCTGTGTCGGTTTTTTCGACAATAATAGAGTAAGTCCCGCCAATGTTAACAGTCCGGGCGACCTGGTGCCAAATTGAGAATCATTAACAGCACTCAGCGTCAACAAGAGTTGGTGTCCAGTCCTGTTTTGTGGTATAAAGCGCGCCGGACTTCCGTTCCATTTCGTACTACACAGGATGGACTGAAGCGACAAATCTCACTTTGTGTATATAACACACACGTATCGACACATATTCCGGGGTGCCCTTTGGGGTCGGTAATATGGGATACGTGGAGGCATAACCCCAACTTTATCTATAGAGGTTTTTAAACATGGCAACTGTTTCCATGCGCGACATGCTCAAGGCTGGTGTTCACTTTGGTCACCAGACCCGTTACTGGAACCCGAAAATGAAGCCTTTCATCTTCGGCGCGCGTAACAAAGTTCACATCATCAACCTTGAGAAAACTGTACCGATGTTCAACGAAGCTCTGGCTGAACTGAACAAGATCTCTGCTCGTAAAGGCAAGATCCTGATCGTTGGTACTAAACGCGCTGCAAGCGAAGCGGTAAAAGACGCTGCTAACAGCTGCGATCAGTTCTTCGTGAACCATCGCTGGTTGGGCGGCATGCTGACTAACTGGAAAACCGTTCGTCAGTCCATCAAACGTCTGAAAGACCTGGAAACTCAGTCCCAGGACGGTACTTTCGAGAAGCTGACCAAGAAAGAAGCGCTGATGCGTACTCGTGAACTGGCCAAGCTGGAAAACAGCCTGGGCGGTATCAAAGACATGGGCGGCCTGCCGGACGCACTGTTTGTTATCGATGCAGACCACGAACACATCGCTATCAAAGAAGCAAACAACCTGGGTATCCCGGTATTTGCTATCGTTGATACTAACTCCGATCCGGACGGCGTAGATTTCGTTATCCCGGGTAACGACGATGCAATCCGCGCTGTTAGCCTGTACCTGGGTGCAGTAGCTGCAACCGTGCGTGAAGGTCGTTCTCAGGATCTGGCTTCTCAAGCGGAAGAAAGCTTCGTAGAAGCTGAATAATAAGGTCTAGCCCTTATTTAGTACCGTGTATAAATAGGGGCCTATATTTGGCCCCTTTTTCACTTTTAAACCTGTTTGGTTCCTGGAACCAGGCAGGTCATATCTCTCCCGAGGATTAAAGAATGGCTGAAATTACCGCATCCCTGGTAAAAGAGCTGCGCGAACGTACTGGCGCAGGCATGATGGATTGCAAAAAAGCACTGACTGAAGCTAACGGCGACATCGAGCTGGCAATCGAAAACATGCGTAAATCCGGCGCGATCAAAGCGGCGAAAAAAGCAGGTAACGTTGCTGCTGACGGCGTGATCATCACCAAGATCGACGGTACCTACGGCATCATTCTGGAAGTTAACTGCCAGACTGACTTCGTAGCGAAAGATGGCGGTTTCCAGGCTTTTGCTAACAAAGTACTGGACGCAGCGGTTGCTGGCAAAATCACTGATGTTGAAGTGCTGAAAGCACAGTTCGAAGAAGAGCGCGTTGCGCTGGTTGCTAAAATCGGTGAAAACATCAACATCCGTCGCGTTGCTGCCCTGGAAGGCGAAGTTCTGGGTTCATACCAGCACGGCGCACGTATCGGCGTTCTGGTTGCCGCTAAAGGCGCAGACCAGGAGCTGGTTAAACAGCTGGCTATGCACATCGCTGCAAGCAAGCCAGAATTCGTTAAGCCGGAAGACGTTTCTGCTGAAGTGGTAGAGAAAGAGTACCAGGTTCAGCTGGACATCGCGATGCAGTCCGGTAAGCCGAAAGAAATCGCAGAGAAAATGGTTGAAGGCCGCATGAAGAAATTCACCGGCGAAGTTTCTCTGACTGGCCAGCCTTTCGTTATGGACCCAAGCAAATCTGTTGCTCAGCTGCTGAAAGAGCACAACGCAGATGTGACTGGCTTCATCCGCTTTGAAGTGGGCGAAGGCATCGAAAAAGTTGAGACTGACTTTGCAGCAGAAGTTGCTGCGATGTCCAAGCAGTCTTAATTTTTTAAAAGGAGCCGCCTGAGGGCGGCTTCTTTTTGTGCCCATTTTGTAAATTCAGCCAACCACTTATAGTGGCTGCGCTGAAAAGCGACATACAATGTCGCCAGAATTAACTCATCTCACTCGTTGACAGTCTCAGGAAAGAAACATGGCTACCAATGCAAAACCCGTCTACAAACGTATTCTGCTTAAGTTAAGTGGCGAAGCTCTGCAGGGTTCGGAAGGCTTCGGTATTGATGCAAGCATACTTGACCGTATGGCTCAGGAAATCAAAGAACTGGTTGAACTGGGTATTCAGGTTGGCGTAGTGATTGGTGGCGGTAACCTGTTCCGTGGTGCTGGTCTGGCGAAAGCGGGTATGAACCGCGTCGTGGGCGACCACATGGGCATGCTGGCAACGGTTATGAACGGCCTTGCAATGCGTGACTCCCTCCATCGCGCCTATGTGAACGCTCGCTTGATGTCAGCGATTCCGCTGAACGGCGTTTGTGATAACTACAGCTGGGCAGAGGCGATCAGCCTGCTGCGTAATAATCGCGTCGTTATTCTGGCTGCCGGCACCGGCAACCCGTTCTTCACGACCGACTCCGCAGCCTGCCTGCGCGGTATTGAAATTGAAGCTGACGTGGTGCTGAAAGCGACCAAAGTCGACGGCGTATTTACCGCCGACCCGGCTAAAGATCCGTCTGCAACCATGTACGATCAGCTGAGCTACAGCGAAGTGCTCGATAAAGAGCTGAAAGTTATGGATCTGGCAGCCTTTACCCTGGCGCGTGACCATAAATTGCCGATTCGCGTATTCAACATGAACAAACCCGGCGCGCTGCGCCGCGTGGTGATGGGCGAAAAAGAAGGGACGTTAATTACGGAGTAATTTCCGTAATACGCTTCATTTTTCAGGCTGTCTCTGCGTTGGCTGCCTTTGCTCACCCCAGCCGCTGACTTCAGTAAGCCGCCGGGGAATTTGCCCAGCTGTCGCCTTGATACAACTTGAATGATTTTGTGTAGAAATGCAGGTAAGATTCCGCTCTACCTTAGTAGCGGTTTTTTACTCAGACGCGCCCAGGGCGTCGTCATGAATTAAACGGGACTATACTTAGCTCACCTGATAGCAGCTGTGCGGCGTTTAGTCTGCCTGAGACAAGTTTCCAAGGATTAGTAACGTGATTAACGACATCAGAAAAGATGCTGAAGTACGCATGGAAAAATGCGTTGAAGCGTTCAAAAACCAAATCAGCAAAATACGCACGGGTCGTGCTTCCCCCAGCCTGCTGGATGGCATCGTCGTGCAATATTACGGCACGCCTACGCCGCTGCGTCAGCTGGCAAGCGTAACGGTAGAAGACTCCCGTACTCTGAAAATCAACGTGTTCGACCGCTCCCTGAGCCCGGCCGTTGAAAAAGCGATCATGGCTTCCGACCTCGGTCTGAACCCAAGCTCTGCGGGTAGCGATATCCGCGTTCCGCTGCCTCCGCTGACCGAAGAACGTCGTAAAGATCTGACCAAGATCGTGCGCGCAGAAGCCGAACAGGCTCGCGTGTCGGTACGTAACGTTCGTCGCGATGCTAACGACAAAGTAAAAGCGCTGCTGAAAGACAAAGAGATCAGCGAAGATGACGATCGCCGCTCTCAGGACGACGTGCAGAAAATGACTGACGCCGCCATCAAGAAAGTGGATGCGGCGCTGGCAGATAAAGAAGCGGAACTGATGCAGTTCTGATTTCCTGCCGTTATGTCCGTCCTCAATTGCCGTTTGATGAACGGGACGGGCGTACAGTCTGAAACGCCGTACAGAAGACCGAACGCTCAGCTCCAGGGATTGCGTTGGAAAGGTCGGCTCTGTAGCCTTTGGCACTCTTGTTGAAGGCTATATACCGCCTACCCGCCTCCTGATTGTTGATGTGCGAGGGCTTGCTGGCGGCGTTTTTCTTTTTATCCTGTCTTATTTCTTCTGGACGCCTCATGAAGCACTTAACCGTTCTCGGTTCGACCGGTTCAATTGGCTGCAGCACGTTGGATGTCGTGCGCCATAACCCCGATCGCTTTTCCGTCGCCGCGCTGGTCGCGGGGAAAAATGTCGACCGTATGGTTGAACAATGTCTGGAATTCACCCCCCGCTACGCGGTCATGGATGATGCGAAAAGCGCCGAATCTCTGCGTATCGCGCTGCGCGAAAGCGCGAGCCGTACCGAAGTCCTGAGCGGCCAGCAAGCCGCGGCGGAAGTTGCCGCGCTGGATGACGTTGACCAGGTTATGGCGGCGATTGTCGGTGCCGCAGGTCTGGTTCCTACGCTCGCGGCCATTCGCGCCGGCAAAACGGTGCTGCTGGCCAACAAAGAGGCGCTGGTGACCTGCGGTCGTCTGTTTATGGACGCCGTGCAGCAGTCTGGCGCGCGCTTGTTACCCGTTGATAGTGAACATAACGCTATTTTTCAGAGTATGCCGGAAACAATTCAACACAATCTGGGATACGCTGACTTAACGCAGAACGGCGTCTCGTCGATTCTGCTGACCGGTTCCGGTGGTCCTTTCCGGGAAACAGCAATCTCTGAGCTGGCGGCGATGACGCCGGATCAGGCCTGCCGCCATCCTAACTGGTCAATGGGACGCAAAATTTCTGTCGATTCCGCCACTATGATGAATAAGGGACTGGAGTATATCGAAGCCCGCTGGCTGTTCAACGCCTCGGCCCAACAGATGGAAGTGCTGATCCACCCACAATCCGTTATCCATTCAATGGTGCGCTATCGCGATGGCAGCGTTCTCGCACAGCTCGGTGAGCCGGATATGCGTACGCCGATCGCCCACACCATGGGATGGCCGCAGCGTCTGAACTCCGGGGCTGAAGCGCTGGATTTCTGCCGCCTGAGCAATCTGAGCTTTGCCGCTCCGGATTACGGACGCTATCCGTGCCTGAAGCTGGCGATGGAGGCATTTGATGTCGGTCAGGCGGCGACGACGGCGCTGAATGCCGCCAATGAAATTTCGGTAGCCGCGTTCCTCGCCGAGGAGATCCGCTTCACCGATATTGCGGCGGTTAACCTGGGTGTGCTGGAGCAACTGGCGCTGGATGAGCCGCAAAGCATTGAAGAAGTTCTGATTATCGATGCTCAGGCGAGAGTTGCTGCTCATCAGCAGCTGAAACATCTGGCGGCGCGGGGCTGACCGACGCAATACGTTGTGATATTTGTGGGCGCTGGGCTTCAGTGATATAGTCTGCGCCACCCGATCGTTGTCTAAGATTGCGGTGGCCGTGGCATGACACGGCTTTTTTGCGTAAAGCTTTTGGTTGTTCTCTGCGATTAGCCGCAGCTTCGGCACTGGATAAAAATGCGTATATAGCGCTGACCGGTTGCTTGCGTTTAGTGGCGTGGCTAATCCTTATTATGGACTTAAAACGCGTTATGTTGTCTGCTAATCAAACTGTCAGCGAAATATCACCTGTACATGGCTGCCGTCATGTCGCCATCATTATGGATGGCAACGGACGCTGGGCGAAACAGCAAGGGAAAATTCGCGCATTCGGCCATAAAGCCGGAGCGAAGTCAGTCCGTCGCGCAGTTTCCTTCGCGGCGAACAATGGTATTGAAGCGTTGACGTTATACGCATTCAGCAGCGAGAACTGGAACCGTCCGGCGCAGGAAGTCAGCGCGCTGATGGAGCTGTTCGTCTGGGCGCTGGATAGCGAAGTCAAAAGCCTGCACCGGCATAACGTTCGCCTGCGTATCATCGGCGAAACCACGCGTTTTAATGCTCGCCTGCAGGAGCGGATCCGCAAAGCGGAAGCGCTCACTGAGAACAACACGGGCTTAACGCTGAATATTGCGGCTAACTACGGTGGACGCTGGGATATCGTTCAGGGCGTCCGCAATCTGGCCGAACAGGTAAAAAACGGGTTACTTCAGCCCGAACAGATCACGGAAGACATGCTAAGTCAGCAGGTCTGTATGCATGAACTGGCACCTGTAGATTTAGTTATTAGGACCGGGGGAGAGCATCGAATCAGTAATTTTTTGATTTGGCAAATTGCCTATGCCGAACTTTACTTTACCGATGTTCTTTGGCCCGATTTTGCTGAACAGGACTTTGAAGGTGCACTCCATGCCTTTGTTAATCGAGAGCGTCGTTTCGGCGGCACTGAGCCGGGTGGCAGCAATGCCTGATGGGGGTTGCTTTTGCTGAAGTATCGCCTGATATCGGCTTTTGTTTTAATCCCCGTGGTGATTGCGGCGCTTTTCCTGTTGCCGCCTGCGGGTTTTGCCATCGTCACGCTGGTCGTTTGTATGCTCGCCGCGTGGGAGTGGGGGCAGCTAAGCGGCTTCACTTCAACGACCCAACGCGTCTGGCTGGCGCTGCTCTGCGGCCTGCTGCTGGCGTTGATGCTTTTCCTGATGCCTGAGTATCACTACGACGTCCATCAGCCGGTGGTTGAGGGGTCGCTATGGGCATCGCTGGGCTGGTGGATTGCGGCTCTGCTGCTGGTGCTTTCCTACCCGGCTTCTGCTGCCTTCTGGCGGAACTCTAAAACGCTGCGCCTGGTTTTTGGCATTCTGACCATTATTCCGTTCTTCTGGGGCATGCTGACGCTGCGCGCCTGGCACTACGCGGATAACCATTACAGCGGCGCGCTGTGGTTACTGTACGTGATGATTCTGGTTTGGGGCGCGGACTCCGGTGCCTATATGTTTGGCAAAATGTTCGGTAAGCATAAGCTGGCGCCGAAGGTTTCACCGGGCAAAACCTGGCAGGGCTTTTTTGGCGGACTGGTCACCGCAGCGGTTATTTCCTGGGCATACGGCCTGTGGGCGAATCTCGATGTTACGCCGGCGGTACTGCTCATTTGCTCTATCGTTGCGGCGCTGGCTTCGGTGCTCGGCGACCTGACGGAAAGTATGTTTAAGCGAGAGGCCGGCATCAAGGATAGCGGGCATCTGATTCCCGGACACGGTGGAATTCTGGATCGTATCGATAGCCTGACGGCGGCGGTACCGGTATTCGCGTGTCTGCTATTGTTGGTCTTCAGGACGATTTGACGGAAGGTTTTATGCTAAGCGTTCTCTGGAATTTGGCCGCCTTTATCATTGCGCTGGGCGTATTGATCACCGTGCATGAATTTGGCCATTTCTGGGTGGCTCGTCGCTGCGGCGTTCGCGTTGAACGCTTCTCCATCGGCTTTGGCAAAGCGCTATGGCGGCGCTTTGACAAGCAGGGGACGGAATTTGTTATCGCCCTTATCCCACTCGGCGGTTACGTCAAGATGCTCGATGAACGCGTCGAGCCGGTGGCGCCTGAGATTCGCCACTGCGCTTTCAATAACAAAACCGTCGGTCAGCGTGCCGCGATAATCGCCGCGGGACCGATCGCGAACTTTATTTTTGCCATTTTTGCCTACTGGCTGGTGTTTATCATCGGCGTCCCTGGCGTTCGTCCGGTTGTTGGCGAAATAGTACCCGATTCGATTGCCGCACACGCACAAATTGCAAAAGGAACGGAACTTAAAGCGATAGATGGCATCGAAACGCCTGATTGGGATGCTGTGCGTATGGCGCTGGTAACGAAGATTGGAGACCAGCAAACAATAGTTTCGGTCGCCCCTTTCGGGACAAGCCAACGCCAGGATAAAATCCTCGATTTACGCCACTGGGCGTTCGAGCCGGACAAGCAGGATCCGGTGACATCGCTGGGCATTCAGCCCCGGAGCGCGCAGGTTGATACCGCTCTGGCAGAAGTACAATCGAATTCGGCAGCGCGGAAGGCGGGTTTGCAAGCGGGCGACAGGATCGTTAAAGTCGATGGTCAACCGTTAACGCAGTGGATGACGTTTGTTAATCTGGTGCGTGATAATCCCGGTAAGGCGCTGGTTCTGGACATCGAACGACAGGGGAGTCCTCTGTCCGTGACGCTGACACCAGATTCGAAGTCCGGTAGTAAAGGTCAGGCTGAGGGATTTGCAGGGGTTGTGCCTAAGGTCATCCCGCTGCCCGATGAATATAAGACAGTTCGTCAGTACGGGCCGTTTGCCGCCATCGCTGAAGCCACGGATAAAACCTGGCAACTGATGTCGTTAACGGTCAGGATGCTGGGTAAATTGATAACCGGTGATGTCAAACTGAACAACCTCAGCGGGCCGATCTCTATCGCCCAGGGGGCTGGAATGTCAGCGGAGTTTGGGTTGATTTACTATCTGATGTTCCTTGCGCTGATAAGCGTGAACCTCGGGATAATCAACCTGTTCCCGCTTCCCGTCCTGGACGGGGGGCACCTGCTGTTTTTAGCGATTGAAAAGCTAAAAGGCGGGCCGGTATCCGAGCGAGTTCAAGACTTTAGTTATCGCATTGGCTCAATACTGCTGGTGTTGTTAATGGGGCTTGCACTTTTCAATGATTTCTCTCGGTTGTAAGAGAGTTTGTTAGGAAGAACGCATAATAACGATGGCGATGAAAAAGTTGCTCATAGCGTCGCTGCTGTTTAGCAGCGCAACCGTATACGGTGCTGAAGGGTTCGTGGTGAAGGACATTCATTTCGAAGGCTTGCAGCGTGTCGCTGTTGGTGCGGCCCTCCTCAGTATGCCAGTGCGTCCTGGCGATACGGTGACCGATGATGATATCAGTAACACCATTCGTGCTCTGTTTGCCACCGGCAACTTTGAGGACGTTCGCGTCCTGCGCGATGGTGATACCCTGCTGGTGCAGGTGAAAGAGCGCCCAACGATTGCCAGCATCACTTTCTCCGGTAACAAGTCGGTGAAGGATGACATGCTCAAGCAAAACCTTGAGGCATCCGGCGTACGCGTTGGGGAGTCCCTTGACCGCACGACGCTCGCTGATATCGAAAAAGGGCTGGAAGATTTCTACTATAGCGTCGGTAAGTACAGCGCCAGCGTAAAAGCTGTCGTCACGCCGCTGCCGCGTAACCGCGTCGACCTGAAGCTGGTGTTCCAGGAAGGCGTCTCGGCGAAAATCCAGCAGATCAACATTGTCGGTAACCATGCATTCAGCACCGATGAACTGATTTCAACCTTCCAGCTGCGCGACGAAGTGCCGTGGTGGAACGTGGTCGGCGATCGCAAATACCAGAAGCAGAAACTGGCAGGGGATCTCGAAACTCTGCGCAGCTACTACCTGGATCGCGGCTACGCGCGTTTCAACATCGACTCCACCCAGGTGAGCCTGACGCCGGATAAAAAAGGCATCTATATCACCGTGAACATTACCGAAGGCGATCAGTACAAGCTATCGGGTGTGCAGGTGACGGGCGATCTGGCGGGGCACTCGGCGGAAATCGAAGCGCTGACCAAAGTCGAGCCGGGCGAGCTGTATAACGGCGCCAAAGTGACCAAAATGGAGAATGACATTAAGAAACTCCTCGGTCGCTACGGTTACGCCTATCCGCGCGTTCAGTCGCAGCCGGAAATCAACGATTCCGACAAGACCGTGAAGCTGCACGTCAACGTCGATGCGGGGAACCGTTACTACGTCCGTAAAATTCGCTTTGAAGGCAACGACACCTCTAAAGATTCCGTTCTGCGTCGCGAAATGCGCCAGATGGAAGGGGCGTGGCTGGGCAGCGACCTGGTTGACCAGGGTAAAGATCGTCTGAACCGTTTAGGCTATTTCGAAACCGTTGATACCGATACGCAGCGCGTTCCGGGCAGCCCGGACCAGGTAGACGTGGTCTATAAGGTCAAAGAGCGTAACACCGGCAGCTTCAACTTTGGTATCGGCTACGGTACTGAAAGCGGCGTGAGCTTCCAGGCGGGCGTTCAGCAGGACAACTGGTTGGGTACCGGCTATTCCGTCGGAATTAGCGGCACCAAAAACGATTACCAGACCTATACTGAACTGTCGGTCACTAACCCGTATTTCACCGTTGATGGCGTCAGCCTCGGTGGTCGTCTCTTCTATAACGACTTCGATGCAAGCGATGCGGATCTGTCCGACTATACCAATAAAAGCTATGGTTCGGACGTGACGCTGGGCTTCCCGGTTAATGAATACAACACGTTGCGAGCGGGGCTGGGGTATGTACATAACTCCTTGTCCAGCATGAAGCCGCAGGTAGCGATGTGGCGTTATCTGAACTCTCTGGGGCAGTACCCAAGTACGACGAACGATAGCAACGGCTTTAGCGCTAACGACTTCACTTTCAACTACGGTTGGACGTACAACAAGCTGGACCGCGGTTTCTTCCCGACGGAAGGCTCGCGCGTTAACCTGAATGGTAAAGTGACCATTCCGGGCTCAGATAACGAATATTACAAAGCCACGCTGGATACGGCGACCTACGTGCCGATCGATGACGATCACAAGTGGGTGGTTCTGGGACGTACCCGCTTTGGCTACGGCGATGGTCTGGGCGGCAAAGAGATGCCGTTCTACGAGAACTTCTACGCCGGTGGTTCAAGCACCGTGCGCGGGTTCCAGTCGAACACCATTGGTCCGAAAGCGGTCTATTTCCCGGCCAGCAGCCGTCATGATGATGACAGCGGCTACACTAACGACTGTAAGAGCACCGCATCCGCGCCATGCGAATCTGATGATGCAGTGGGCGGTAACGCCATGGCGGTCGCCAGCCTGGAGATGATTACGCCGACGCCGTTTATCAGCGATAAGTATGCTAACTCGGTCCGTACCTCCTTCTTCTGGGATATGGGTACCGTGTGGGATACGCACTGGGATTCGAGCGCGTACGGTGGCTATCCGGATTATGGCGATCCGAGCAACATCCGTATGTCCGCAGGTATTGCGGTACAGTGGATGTCGCCGTTGGGGCCGTTGGTATTCTCCTACGCCCAACCGTTTAAAAAGTACGAGGGAGACAAGGCCGAGCAGTTCCAGTTTAACATTGGTAAAACCTGGTAACTGTAGGGCGACAAAGGAATGTAAGTGCAGTATCGCGCTGACTTTAGGCGATAACCTCGGTTGTCGCCTGGCCACGCAAATAACGGTACCCCTGGGTACTCATGGGATGGTAAGGAGTTAATTGTGAAAAAGTGGTTATTAGCTGCAGGTCTGGGTTTAGCAATGGTAACTTCCGCACAGGCGGCAGATAAAATTGCAATGGTAAACATGAACAGCCTGTTCCAACAGGTTGCCCAGAAAACAGGCGTTTCTAATACGCTGGAAAACGAGTTCAAAGGCCGCGCGAGCGAGCTGCAGCGTATGGAAGGTGACCTGCAGTCTAAAATGCAGCGTCTGCAGTCCATGAAGCCGGGCGCCGACCGTACCAAGCTGGAAAAAGACGTAATGGCTCAGCGCCAGACTTTCTCTCAGAAGGCGCAGTCTTTTGAGCAGGATCGTGCACGTCGTTCTAACGAAGAACGTGGCAAGCTGGTTACCCGTATCCAGACCGCTGTGAAAAGCGTAGCGAACAGCCAGAGCATCGATCTGGTCGTAGATTCTAATGCCGTTGCATACAACAGCAGCGATGTAAAAGACATCACCGCTGATGTGCTGAAACAGGTTAACTAAGTAATGCCTTCAATTCGACTGGCTGATCTTGCGCAGCAGTTGGATGCAGAATTACACGGTGATGGCGATATCGTCATCACCGGCGTTGCATCCATGCAGACTGCAAAAGCGGGCCATATTACGTTCATGGTAAATCCTAAATACCGTGATCACCTGGCCGCTTGCCAGGCTTCTGCCGTTGTCATGACGCAGGATGATTTACCTTTTGCCCACGGCGCCGCGCTGGTAGTGCGTAATCCCTACCTGACCTACGCGCGCATGGCTCAAATACTTGATACCACGCCGCAGCCGGCGCAGAATGTCGCGCCCAGCGCGGTCATCGATGCCACGGCGAAGCTGGGTAATAACGTAGCGATCGGCCCTAACGCCGTTATCGAATCCGACGTAGAGCTCGGCGATAACGTGGTTATCGGCGCCGGATGCTTCGTTGGTAAAAAGACCAAAATTGGCGCAGGCTCGCGTTTATGGGCCAACGTCACCGTTTATCACGAGATTGAGATCGGCGAAAATTGCCTGATCCAGTCCGGCACCGTGATTGGTGCAGACGGTTTCGGTTACGCCAACGATCGCGGTAACTGGGTGAAGATCCCGCAGCTAGGTCGCGTCATTATCGGCGATCGCGTGGAGATCGGCGCCTGTACCACTATCGACCGCGGTGCGCTGGATGACACCTCGATTGGCAATGGCGTCATTATCGACAACCAGTGCCAGATTGCGCACAACGTCGTGATTGGCGACAATACCGCCGTTGCTGGCGGTGTGATCATGGCGGGTAGCCTGAAAATCGGCCGCTACTGTATGATTGGCGGCGCCAGCGTTATCAACGGTCATATGGAAATCTGCGACAAAGTTACCGTCACGGGGATGGGGATGGTTATGCGTCCTATTACAGAACCTGGCGTGTACTCTTCAGGTATCCCGCTGCAACCGAATAAGGTTTGGCGTAAAACAGCCGCGCTGGTGATGAATATTGATGATATAAGCAAGCGCCTCAAAGCAGTTGAGCGCAAGGTTAATCAGCAAGATTAGCGCACCCAGCCAGACGCGAAATCATGCCACGTAGCTGATAAAGCGGCCGCCTGGCGGATAGCGCGTTAAAATTTTCGGCCTGTTGCATTCATAAGATTGCCGCAGGCCGTGTTATTATTGCCTTTTAGTATATTTAGACAGGAAGAGTATTTTGACTACTGACACTCATACTCTGCACATTGAAGAGATTCTGGAACTTCTGCCTCACCGTTACCCGTTCCTGCTGGTAGACCGCGTGCTGGATTTTGAAGAAGGTCGTTTTCTGCGCGCAGTAAAAAATGTTTCTGTTAACGAGCCGTTTTTCCAGGGGCATTTCCCTGGTAAACCGATTTTACCCGGCGTATTGATTCTGGAAGCCATGGCGCAGGCCACCGGCATTCTGGCATTCAAAAGCGTGGGCAAGCTCGAGCCGGGCGAACTGTACTATTTTGCCGGGATTGATGAAGCGCGTTTCAAACGTCCGGTAGTGCCAGGCGATCAGATGATTATGGAAGTCACTTTTGAGAAAACCCGCCGCGGCCTGACCCGTTTTAAAGGCGTCGCGCTGGTGGACGGAAAAGTGGTTTGCGAAGCAACGATGATGTGTGCGCGTAGCCGGGAGGCCTGATACGTGATTGATAAAACCGCCTTTATTCATCCTTCAGCCATTGTGGAAGATGGCGCCGTGATCGGTGCTAACGCCCACATTGGTCCGTTTTGTATTGTTGGTGCTAACGTCGAGATTGGCGAAGGTACCGTACTGAAATCTCATGTTGTGGTTAACGGTCATACTACGATTGGCCGCGATAATGAGATCTATCAGTTCGCTTCCATCGGCGAAGTTAACCAGGATCTGAAATATGCTGGTGAACCGACTCGCGTGGAAATTGGCGATCGCAACCGCATCCGCGAAAGCGTCACCATTCATCGCGGTACAGTACAGGGCGGTGGATTAACGAAGGTGGGCAGCGATAACCTGCTGATGATCAACGCCCACGTGGCGCATGATTGTACGGTCGGTGACCGCTGTATTCTGGCCAATAACGCGACCCTTGCCGGGCACGTCTCGCTGGATGATTACGTTATCATCGGCGGTATGACCGCAGTGCATCAGTTCTGCATCATCGGTGCCCACGTAATGGTTGGCGGCTGCTCCGGCGTTGCGCAGGACGTACCGCCGTTCGTTATTGCCCAGGGCAACCACGCGACGCCGTACGGCGTCAATATCGAAGGGCTGAAACGCCGCGGCTTCAGCCGCGAAGCGATCACCGCAATTCGTAACGCCTATAAGCTGCTGTACCGCAGCGGCAAAACGCTGGACGAAGCCAAGCCGGAAATCGCCGAGCTGGCGGTTCAGTATCCTGAAGTTCAGCCGTTTTCCGACTTCTTTGCCCGCTCAACCCGCGGCCTGATTCGTTAATGGCTGCACAGCGTCCCCTGACGATTGCCCTGGTCGCCGGAGAAACCTCCGGCGATATTCTTGGTGCAGGTCTGATCCGCGCGCTTAAGGCTCGTATTCCCGATGCGCGCTTTGTTGGCGTGGCGGGGCCGCTAATGCAGGCAGAGGGCTGCGAAGCCTGGTATGAAATGGAAGAGCTGGCGGTGATGGGCATTGTTGAGGTGCTCGGCCGTTTGCGCCGCCTGCTGCATATTCGCGCCGATCTCACCCGCCGCTTCGGCGAGCTGCGTCCCGATGTTTTTGTCGGCATCGACGCGCCGGACTTCAATATCACCCTTGAAGGCAATCTCAAGAAGCAGGGCATCAGGACGATTCATTACGTCAGCCCATCCGTTTGGGCGTGGCGACAAAAACGTGTTTTCAAAATTGGCAGATCGACCGATCTGGTGCTGGCATTTCTGCCTTTCGAAAAAGCGTTTTACGATAAATTTAACGTTCCCTGCCGTTTTATCGGCCACACTATGGCGGATGCGATGCCGCTGGATCCGGATAAAGGCGCCGCGCGCGATCGTCTGGGCATCGCCCGGGACGCGCACTGCCTGGCGCTGCTGCCGGGGAGCCGCGGGGCAGAGGTTGAAATGCTCAGCGCAGACTTCCTCAAAACCGCGCAGATTTTGCGTGGCCACTATCCCGGCCTGGAAGTATTAGTCCCGCTGGTGAACGCCAAAAGGCGCGAACAGTTTGAACGCATTAAAGCCGAAACGGCGCCGGATCTCCCGGTTCATCTGCTGGATGGTCAGGCGCGTGATGCGATGATTGCCAGCGATGCCGCGCTGCTCGCCTCCGGGACGGCGGCGCTGGAGTGCATGCTGGCCAAGTGCCCGATGGTCGTTGGCTACCGCATGAAGCCGTTTACCTTCTGGCTGGCGAAGCGGCTGGTGAAAACCGATTACGTCTCGCTACCTAACCTGCTGGCCGGGCGCGAGCTGGTTAAAGAGCTGTTGCAGGATGAGTGTCAGCCGCAGCTGCTTGCCGATGCGCTGCGACCGCTGCTGGCTGACGGGAAAACCAGCCATGAAATGCACGACACCTTCCGCGCGCTGCATCAACAAATTCGCTGTAATGCTGATGAGCAGGCGGCGGACGCGGTACTGGAGTTAGTAAAATGATTGAGTTTGTCTATCCGCATACCCACCTCGTTGCCGGCGTTGATGAAGTTGGACGCGGGCCGCTGGTTGGCGCGGTCGTCACCGCGGCGGTGATCCTCGATCCGGCAAAGCCGATTACTGGCCTGAATGATTCCAAAAAATTAAGCGAAAAGCGTCGCCTGGCGCTGTTCGCTGAAATCAAAGAGAAGGCCCTGTCCTGGAGCCTTGGCCGCGCGGAACCGCACGAGATTGACGAGCTGAATATCCTGCACGCAACGATGCTGGCAATGCAGCGTGCGGTCGCCGGTTTACACATTGCGCCGGAGTTCGTGCTGATTGACGGTAACCGCTGTCCGTCGCTGCCGGTTCCCTCGCTGGCGGTTGTTAAAGGCGATAGCCGGGTGGCGGAAATCAGCGCAGCGTCTATTCTGGCTAAAGTCACGCGCGATGCCGAGATGGTTACGCTGGATCTGGAATTTCCTCAATACGGCTTTGCGCAGCATAAAGGCTATCCCACCGCTTTCCATCTGGAAAAGCTGATAGAGCATGGCGCAACAGAGCATCATCGGCGCAGTTTCGGCCCGGTAAAACGCGCGCTGGGCCTCGCGTCCTGAATCAATACGCAATCAAGTAACGCGGAATCTGAAGATGGCTGAACCACGTTTCGTACACCTCAGGGTGCATAGCGACTATTCCATGATCGATGGGCTGGCGAAAACCGGGCCGCTGGTGAAAAAGGCGGCCGCGTTAGGCATGCCGGCGCTGGCGATCACCGATTTTACCAACCTGTGCGGGCTGGTGAAGTTCTACGGAGCGGGACACGGGGCCGGGATCAAACCGATCGTCGGCGCCGATTTTCATGTCCAGAGCGATCTGCTAGGCGATGAGCTGACAGAACTAACCGTACTGGCGGCCGATAACGCCGGCTATCAGAACCTCACCCTGCTGATTTCCCGCGCCTATCAGCGCGGCTACGGCGCTCTCGGGCCGTGGATCGATAGAGACTGGCTGGTTGAGCATCAGGAAGGGCTGATTCTGCTCTCCGGCGCGCGCAAAGGCGACGTCGGCGTCTGCATGACGCGCGGGAATGCGGCGCTGGTTGAACAGTGCGTCGCCTTCTACGAAGAGCATTTCGCCAATCGCTACTATCTTGAACTGATCCGCACCGGTCGGGCGGATGAAGAGACCTATCTGCACGCCGCCGTACAGCTGGCGGAAGAGCGCGGGCTGCCGGTGGTGGCGACGAACGACGTGCGCTTCCTGGAAACCGGCGACTTCGACGCGCATGAAATCCGCGTGGCGATCCATGACGGTTTTACCCTCGACGATCCGAAGCGCCCGCGTAACTATTCGCCGCAGCAGTATATGCGCAGCGAAGATGAGATGTGCGAGCTGTTCTCCGATCTCCCCGAGGCGCTGGAAAATAGCGTAGAAATAGCCAAACGCTGTAACGTCACCGTGCGTCTTGGTGAATACTTCCTGCCGCAGTTCCCGACCGGTGAAATGACGACTGAAGATTTCCTGGTATTGAAATCGAAAGAAGGTCTGGAAGAGCGCCTGGCGTTCCTGTTCCCGGACGAAGCCGAGCGCAAAGAGAAGCGCCCGGAATATGATGAACGTCTGGATATCGAGCTGCAGGTTATCAACCAGATGGGCTTCCCTGGCTACTTCCTGATCGTAATGGAATTTATCCAGTGGTCGAAGGATAACGGCGTGCCGGTCGGCCCAGGCCGCGGCTCCGGCGCCGGCTCGCTGGTTGCGTATGCGCTGAAAATTACCGATCTCGATCCGCTGGAGTTCGATCTGCTGTTCGAACGCTTCCTGAACCCGGAGCGCGTGTCGATGCCCGACTTTGACGTCGACTTCTGTATGGAGAAGCGCGATCAGGTTATCGAACACGTCGCGGACATGTACGGTCGCGATGCGGTATCGCAGATTATTACCTTCGGTACGATGGCGGCGAAAGCGGTTATCCGCGACGTCGGCCGCGTGCTGGGCCATCCGTATGGCTTTGTCGATCGCATCTCAAAGCTGGTCCCGCCGGATCCGGGTATGACCCTGGCGAAAGCGTTTGAAGCCGAACCGCAGCTGCCGGAGATCTACGAAGCTGACGAAGAGGTCAAGGCGCTGATCGATATGGCGCGCAAGCTGGAAGGCGTCACGCGTAACGCCGGCAAGCACGCGGGCGGGGTGGTTATCGCCCCGACCAAAATCACCGATTTTGCCCCGCTATACTGCGATGAGGCCGGGCAGCATCCGGTGACCCAGTTTGATAAGAACGACGTGGAATACGCGGGTCTGGTGAAGTTTGACTTCCTCGGCCTGCGTACGCTGACGATCATCAACTGGGCGCTGGAGATGATCAACAAGCGGCGCGAGAAGAACGGCGAAGAGCCGCTGGATATCGCCGCCATTCCGCTGGAAGATAAGAAAAGCTTTGATATGCTGCAGCGCTCGGAAACCACCGCGGTTTTCCAGCTTGAATCGCGCGGCATGAAAGACCTGATCAAACGTCTGCAGCCGGACTGCTTCGAAGATATGATCGCTCTCGTGGCGCTGTTCCGTCCGGGCCCGCTGCAATCGGGGATGGTTGATAACTTTATCGACCGTAAGCACGGCCGGGAGGAGATTTCCTATCCGGACGTGCAGTGGCAGCATGAGTGTCTGAAACCGGTACTTGAGCCGACCTACGGCATCATCCTGTACCAGGAACAGGTCATGCAGATCGCGCAGGAGCTTTCTGGCTATACGCTCGGCGGCGCGGACATGCTGCGTCGTGCGATGGGTAAGAAAAAGCCGGAGGAGATGGCCAAGCAGCGCGGCACCTTCGAGGAAGGGGCAAAGAAAAACGGCGTTGATGGCGAGCTGGCGATGAAAATCTTCGACCTGGTGGAGAAATTCGCCGGTTACGGATTTAACAAATCGCACTCCGCGGCCTATGCGCTGGTTTCCTACCAGACGCTGTGGCTGAAGGCGCACTACCCGGCAGAGTTTATGGCCGCGGTGATGACGGCGGATATGGACAACACCGAGAAGGTTGTCGGGCTGGTGGATGAGTGCTGGCGGATGGGGCTGAAAATCCTGCCGCCGGACATTAACTCCGGCCTGTACCATTTCCACGTTAATGACGATGGCGAAATCGTCTACGGCATCGGGGCAATAAAAGGCGTCGGCGAAGGCCCGATCGAAGCGATTATCGAAGCGCGTAACGAAGGCGGCTATTTCCGCGAGCTCTTCGACCTTTGTGCCCGTACCGATACCAAAAAGCTTAATCGCCGGGTGCTGGAAAAACTGATTATGTCCGGGGCGTTTGACCGCCTCGGGCCGCATCGCGCGGCGCTGATGAATTCGCTGGGCGATGCGCTGAAGGCCGCCGATCAGCACGCCAAAGCCGAGGCCATTGGCCAGGCTGACATGTTCGGCGTGCTGGCGGAAGAGCCGGAGCAAATTGAGCAATCCTATGCTAACTGCCAGCCGTGGCCGGAGCAGGTGGTGCTTGATGGCGAAAGGGAGACCCTGGGGCTGTATCTGACCGGTCACCCGATCAACCAGTATTTGAAAGAGATCGAGCGCTACGTAGGCGGCGTAAGGCTCAAAGACATGCATCCGACCGATCGTGGTAAAGTGACCACGGCGGCGGGGCTCGTTATTGCTGCGCGGGTAATGGTCACCAAGCGCGGCAATCGTATCGGCATCTGTACTCTGGATGACCGTTCCGGGCGTCTGGAGGTGATGTTATTCACCGACGCCCTGGATAAATATCAGCAATTGCTGGAAAAAGACCGCATACTTATCGTCAGCGGACAGGTCAGCTTTGATGACTTCAGCGGGGGGCTTAAAATGACCGCCCGCGAAGTGATGGACATTGACGAAGCCCGGGAAAAATATGCTCGCGGGCTTGCTATCTCGCTGACGGACAGGCAAATTGATGACCAGCTTTTAAACCGACTCCGTCAGTCTCTGGAACCCCACCGTTCGGGAACTATTCCAGTGCACCTCTATTATCAGAGGGCGGATGCGCGCGCGCGGCTGCGCTTCGGCGCAACATGGCGCGTCTCTCCGAGCGATCGTTTACTCAACGATCTGCGTGGCCTTATCGGCTCGGAGCAGGTGGAACTGGAGTTTGACTAATACAGGAATACTATGAGTCTGAATTTCCTTGATTTTGAACAGCCGATTGCAGAGCTGGAAGCGAAAATCGATTCCCTGACTGCAGTAAGCCGTCAGGATGAGAAACTCGATATTAACATCGATGAAGAAGTGCATCGTCTGCGTGAAAAAAGCGTAGAGCTGACGCGTAAAATCTTCGCCGATCTCGGCGCATGGCAGGTTGCTCAGCTGGCACGCCATCCACGTCGCCCATACACCCTGGATTATGTCCGCCTGGCGTTCGACGAGTTTGACGAACTGGCCGGCGACCGCGCTTACGCTGATGATAAAGCTATCGTCGGCGGTATTGCGCGTCTGGACGGGCGTCCGGTGATGATTATCGGCCACCAGAAAGGGCGCGAGACGAAAGAAAAAATTCGTCGCAACTTTGGCATGCCGGCACCGGAAGGCTACCGTAAGGCGCTGCGTCTGATGGAGATGGCCGAGCGCTTTAAAATGCCGATCATCACCTTTATCGACACCCCTGGTGCCTACCCGGGCGTGGGCGCGGAAGAGCGCGGCCAGTCGGAAGCGATTGCCCGTAACCTGCGTGAAATGTCGCGTCTGAGCGTTCCGGTCATCTGTACCGTTATCGGCGAAGGCGGTTCCGGCGGCGCGCTGGCGATTGGCGTCGGCGACAAAGTGAATATGCTGCAGTACAGCACCTATTCCGTTATTTCGCCGGAAGGCTGCGCGTCCATTCTGTGGAAAAGCGCGGACAAAGCCCCGCTGGCGGCTGAAGCTATGGGGATCGTTGCCCCGCGCCTGAAAGAGCTGAAGCTTATCGACTCCATTATTCCGGAGCCGCTGGGCGGCGCGCATCGCAATCCGGAAGCCATCGCCGCAAGCCTGAAAGCGCAGCTGCTGGCCGATCTGGCGGACCTCGATATCCTGAGCAAAGAAGAGCTGTTGAACCGTCGTTATCAGCGTCTGATGAACTACGGCTACGCCTGATTATTCCTTACGTTATGCCGTAAAAAGGGCCGGATTTTCCGGCCCTTTTTTATGTGCGATACGCTGGCGCGATTGCTATGATGCCTGCCTTAGGTTAATTCCAGGAGGAAAGCGTGAATATCATTGCCATCATGGGTCCCCACGGCGTCTATCACAAAGACGAACCGATCAAAGAACTGGAAGTCGCTCTGCAACAGCAAGGCTTTCAGACCATCTGGCCGCAAAATAGCGCCGACCTGCTGCAGTTTATCGAACACAACCCGCGCATCTGCGGCGTCATTTTTGACTGGGATGAGTATAACGTCGATCTGTGTAGCGATATTAATCAGCTCAACGAATATCTGCCGCTGTACGCATTTATCAACGCGCATTCGACGATGGACGTCAGCAGCCAGGATCTGCGCATGACGCTGTGGTTCTTCGAGTATGCTCTCGGCCTGGCGCAGGAGATTGCCACCCGCATCGGCCAGTACACCCGCGAGTATCTGGACAACATCACGCCGCCGTTTACCAAAGCGCTGTTCAACTATGTGCAGGAGGGAAAATATACCTTCTGCACGCCGGGGCATATGGGCGGGAGCGCATACCAGAAAAGCCCGGTCGGCTGCCTGTTTTATGATTTCTTTGGCGGCAATACGCTCAAGGCCGACGTCTCCATTTCCGTGACGGAGCTGGGCTCGCTGCTCGATCACTCCGGCCCGCACCTGGAGGCCGAAGAGTATATCGCCCGCGCCTTTGGGGCGGAACAGAGCTACATGGTGACTAACGGCACCTCAACGTCGAACAAAATTGTCGGCATGTACTCCGCCCCGGCGGGGAGCACGCTGCTTATCGATCGCAACTGCCATAAGTCGCTGGCGCATCTGCTGATGATGAGCGACGTCGTCCCTCTGTGGCTGAAGCCGACGCGTAATGCGCTGGGGATCCTCGGCGGCATCCCGAAGCGTGAATTTACCCGCGACAGCATTCAGCAGAAGGTGAGCACGACGGGCGGGGCGCAGTGGCCGGTACATGCGGTGATCACCAACTCCACCTACGACGGGCTGCTGTACAACACCACCTGGATAAAAGAGACGCTCGACGTGCCCTCTATCCACTTTGACTCCGCGTGGGTGCCCTATACCCATTTCCACCCGATCTATCAGGGGAAGAGCGGAATGAGCGGCGATCGCGTCCCGGGCAAGGTTATCTTTGAGACCCAGTCAACGCACAAGATGCTGGCGGCGCTGTCGCAGGCTTCGCTGATTCATATTAAAGGCAGCTATGACGAAGAGACCTTTAATGAAGCCTTTATGATGCATACCTCTACCTCGCCGAGCTATCCCATCGTCGCCTCGATTGAAACCGCCGCGGCAATGCTGCGCGGGAACTCAGGCAAGCGTCTGATCCAGCGATCGGTAGAGCGGGCGCTGGATTTCCGCAAAGAGGTACAGCGCCTGCGCGAAGAGGCGGACGGCTGGTTCTTTGATATCTGGCAGCCGGAAGATATCGCCGAGACCCGATGCTGGCCGGTCGCCGCCGGCGAGGATTGGCACGGTTTTCAGGATGCCGATGACGACCATATGTTCCTCGATCCGGTTAAGGTGACGATCCTGACGCCGGGTATGGATGAGCAGGGCAATATGGATGACGAAGGCATCCCGGCCGCGCTGGTGGCGAAATTCCTCGATGAGCGCGGCGTGGTGGTGGAAAAAACCGGGCCCTACAACCTGCTGTTTCTTTTCAGCATCGGCATCGACAAGACCCGGGCGATGGGCCTGCTGCGCGGCCTGACGGAGTTCAAGCGCGCCTACGATCTTAATCTGCGGGTGAAAAACATGCTCCCGGATCTCTATGCCGAAGACCCGGATTTCTACCGCAATATGCGGATTCAGGATCTGGCTCAGGGGATCCATCGCCTGATTCGTCAGCACCAGCTTTCGCAGCTGATGCTGAGCGCCTTCGATGTCCTGCCGGAAATGAAGATGACGCCGCACCAGGCCTGGCAGCGGCAAATCAAAGGTGAGGTGGAAACCATTGAGCTGGAAAATCTGGTCGGACGCATATCCGCTAACATGATCCTGCCGTATCCGCCGGGCGTGCCGCTGCTGATGCCCGGGGAGATGATTACCGAGGAGAGCCGCGCGGTGCTCGATTTCCTGCTGATGCTGTGCTCCATCGGGCGCCATTATCCGGGCTTTGAAACCGACATTCACGGAGCGAAACGTGACGAGGATGGCGTATATCGGGTACGGGTCTTAAAAAATGATTAGGTGCTTGCGCTGCGGCGGGCGGTGCGGGTAACCTGGCTGATATCAATACGAGGATGTTTACTATGCTGGGTCTAAAACGGGTTCACCATATTGCGATTATTGCGAGCAGCTACGCGCAGAGCAAAGCCTTCTACTGCGATATTCTCGGGTTTACGCTGCAGAGCGAGTTCTACCGCGAAGAGCGCGACTCGTGGAAGGGCGATCTGGCGCTGAACGGGGAGTACGTCATTGAACTGTTCTCCTTCCCTTTTCCTCCGTCCCGCCCGTCGCGGCCCGAGGCCTGCGGCCTTCGTCACCTGGCCTTCAGCGTGGATGATATTGACGCGTCGGTGGCCCACCTTGAGGCCCACGGCGTGAAGTGTGAAGCGATACGTATCGATCCCTTCACCGATAAGCGTTTTACCTTCTTTAACGACCCGGACGGCCTGCCGCTGGAAATTTATCAGCAGTAACCCTTGCCAGAGATGGCCCTGGCCGGTAACGTGCCGGGCTATCTCTCCTCAGCCAGCATTATCATGAAGATGACCCCAGATATTGCGCAAAACCTTCAGCCGCACCGCCAGTTTTTAGTGGCCTTCAGCGGTGGCCTCGATTCAACGGTTCTGCTACACCAGCTGGTCTGCTGGCGCGAGCGGGAGCCGACGTTAAGGCTGCGTGCTATCCATATTCATCATGGCCTGAGCGCGAATGCCGACGATTGGGTGGCGCACTGCCAGCAGCTGTGCCAGCAGTGGCAGGTTCCGCTGGTGGTCGAGCGCGTGGTGCTGGCGGATGCCGGCCTGGGGGTCGAAGCGCACGCCAGGCAGGCGCGCTACCAGGCCTTCCGAACGGCGCTTGAGCCGGGGGAGGTGCTGGTGACGGCCCAGCATCTCGACGATCAGTGTGAAACCTTCCTGCTGGCGCTCAAGCGCGGCAGCGGCCCGACCGGGCTGTCGGCGATGGCCGCCTGTTCCGCCTTTGCTGATACCCTGCTGCTGCGCCCGCTGCTCAATACCCGCCGGGAAGCGTTACGCCAGTGGGCGCTTCGTCATCAGCTCAGCTGGATTGAAGATGAGAGCAACCAGGACGATGCCTACGATCGCAACTTTTTGCGCTTGCAGATTATTCCTCGACTTAGCGCCCGCTGGCCCCACTTCGCCGAGGCGGTAGCCCGCAGCGCGGACCTCTGCGCTGAGCAGGAGAGCCTGCTGGATGAGATGCTGGCAGAAGAGCTGGCGTCGCTGATGGCGGATGAGGGTACCTTAGCGATTGACCCCCTGGCTGAAGTGAGCGCCGGGCGCCGCGCCGCTCTGCTGCGCCGCTGGCTGGCTTGGCACAACGCGCCGATGCCATCGCGCGAGATGCCGGAACGGATCTGGCGTGAGGTTGCTCAGGCGCGGGAGGATGCGTTTCCCTGCCTGCGTCTCGGCGATTTTACCGTGCGGCGCTACCGGCAGCGGCTGTGGTGGGTGAAATATCTTCCCGGCCAGGCGGAGGCGGTGCTGTCATGGCCCGATAGCCGGCAGCCGCTGCGGCTGCCGGAGGGGATGGGGGAGCTGGCGCTGCTTGCCGGAGGGCCGCTGCGCGCTCCCCTCGCCGGCGAAGCGGTGACGGTGCGCTTTCGCGCCAGCGGGAATCTGCATATCGTCGGGCGCCACGGCGGGCGCAAGCTGAAGAAAATCTGGCAAGAGCTGGGGGTTGCGCCCTGGCGCCGGGATACCACGCCGCTGCTGTTTTACGGCGAAAAGCTAATTGCCGCCGCGGATTTGCTGTTTATAACCCGTGATGGAGAAGCGCAGGATAGCGAGGGCGTACGGCTGGCATGGAGGAAAACGGGCGGCTAAGCCACCCGTTTTTATTCAGGACTCGCTCACCACCACGGTACCAATTTCCGGATGGCTGAAGCTGGCGATGGTATCCAGGCGTAGCTCGCGACTATTTTCGCCAAGTTCCACCACCAGATACTCGATATTTTTGCGCGAGATAAGATCGTTTGCCTTCGCCTGCAGCTGCTCACCATCTTTGAGCGCCAGCGCCAGCACCAGATGATGCTGGCAGGCAAGTTCGAGATTGTCATAATCATCGCAGTTGATGGGTTGATAAGTATCATTCATTGACATAATCGCTCACCAGTAAGTTTGCTGCCGCATAGGCGGCCTTTTCCCTGACTGACTCCGAAAGGGCCTCATCCGCCGCAATTTCATTCAATACTTTCAACACGCAACCCAGCGCATTCGGGATATACCCCAGGTCTCCGCTGGCTATTTCCGCATACCGCTTGCGTATTAACTCACAATATTGGTCCACATGCCCTCCTGTCAGTATTCTGACTCAACCGTGGGATGCAAGTTTAAGCCTACGAAGATAAACTCTGTTTAGCAAGGTGACTATACCATAGTCATTTAAGCAATATCAGCAGGATGAAAAGGGACCCCTCGATTGTCGACAGCCTTTTGTCGCCAGTTTCGCTACAATGTACGCCATTTTTTTCAGGAGTTTTTTCATGGCGCTGAAAGCGACGATTTATAAAGCGACGGTAAATGTAGCCGATTTGGATCGCAACCGGTTTATTGATGCCAGCCTGACGCTGGCGCAGCATCCGTCTGAAACCCAGGAGCGCATGATGCTGCGCCTGCTGGCATGGATTAAATATGCCGATGAGCGGCTGCAGTTTACCCGCGGTCTCTCCTCGGATGACGAGGCAGAGCTGTGGCTGCTCAACGATCATCTGGGCGTCGATCTGTGGATTGAGCTCGGATTACCGGACGACAAGCGGATTAAAAAAGCCTGCTCGCGTTCGCAGGAAGTGGCGTTATTTGCCTACAATAGCCGGGCGGCCGAGGTTTGGTGGCAGCAGAATAAGAGTAAAATGGCGCAGTTCAGCAAACTGACGGTCTGGTATCTGGACGATGCGCAGCTCGCGCAGCTTAGCGCATTTGCCGATCGCACGATGATATTGCAGGCGACAATTCAGGACGGCAGCATCTGGTTATCCGACGCTAAGAATAATCTGGAAATTCATTTAACGGCCTGGCAGCCGTCGGCATGATTACCCTTAGCCGCAGCGTCTCTATTGCGGATGATGAAATCTCCCTCACGGGGATCCGCGCGCAGGGCGCGGGCGGTCAGCACGTGAATAAAGCGTCAACCGCGATCCACCTGCGTTTTGATATTAAGGCTTCAAGCCTGCCTGAGTACTACAAGGAGCGTTTGCTCAGTGCCAGCCACCACTTAATTTCTGCCGACGGTGTGGTTATCATTAAGGCTCAGGAATACCGTAGCCAGGAGATGAATCGCGAAGCCGCGATTGCTCGCCTGATTGCGCTTATAAAAGAATTAACCGTAGCGCAAAAAAGTCGCCGGGAAACGCGACCGACCCGAGCATCAAAAGAGCGTCGGCTTGCTTCTAAGTCGCAAAAGTCATCGGTCAAAGCGCTGCGTGGGAAAGTTCGTCAGTAGGCGATGCGACGAACGGGTGGCATGGATTATAAGGAATTTACAGTGAAGAAAATCATATTCTCAGTGGCGGCGGCCTGTTCGCTCTTTGCGCTGTTTGGCTGCAATCATCGGGCAGAAGTTGAGACGCTGCAGCCGGCGGCGATGACGGAGCTGAAGCCGATGCAGCAGAGCTGGCGCGGGATATTGCCGTGTGCCGATTGCGAAGGTATCGAAACCTCGCTGTTTCTCGAAAAAGACGGCAGCTGGGTGATGAATGAACGCTATCAGGGCGTGACCCGCGAGCCGTCATCGTTCGCGTCGTACGGTACCTGGGCCCGAACCGCAGATAAGCTGGTATTGACCGATAGCAAAGGGGAGAAATCCTACTATCGGGCGAAAGGGGACAAGCTGGAGATGCTCGATCGCGAAGGCAATCCGATTGAGTCAACGCTGAACTATACCCTCGAGTCGGTGAAAGCCAGCCTGCCGACCACGCCGATGGCGATGCGCGGGATGTATTTCTATATGGCGGATGCGGCGACCTTTACCGATTGCGCCACCGGCAAACGCATTGCGGTTGCCAATAACGCCCAGCTTGAGCGTGATTATGCCGCCGCGCGCGGAACGGATACGCGTCCGGTGCTGCTGGTGGTGGAAGGGCACTTTACCCTCGAGCCTAATCCTGACAGCGGTGAAATGGTGAAAACGCTGATGGCGGATAAGGACGTGAAATTTATTCCCGGCAAAGATTGCAGCCAGTAAAAGAATCGCTCCGATAAAAAAAGGCCTCGCAGATGCGAGGCCTTTTTGCATTCAGGCGCGGAATTAACCTTTAATGGCGTTAACCAGGTAATTGACGATATCGCCAGTTTTAATCAGCTGTTTTTCACCGACGCGACGATGCTTATATTCGATATCGTCGTTATCGAGGTTGCGGTCGCCCAGCACGATGGTGTGCGGAATACCGATCAGCTCCATATCGGCAAACATCACGCCCGGACGCTCTTTACGGTCGTCCATCAGGACTTCAATACCCTGGGCGCGCAGTTCGCTATACAGCTTCTCAGCCAGCTCCTGCACGCGGTAGGATTTGTGCATGTTCATCGGCAGAATCGCCACCTGGAAAGGCGCGATAGCTTCCGGCCAGATGATGCCGCGATCGTCAAAGTTCTGCTCGATAGCCGCGGCAACCACGCGGGTTACCCCGATGCCGTAACAGCCCATCGTCAGCACCTGGTTGCGGCCATCTTCACCCTGCACCGACGCGTTCAGCGCCTGCGAGTACTTGGTGCCCAGCTGGAAGATGTGGCCGACTTCAATGCCGCGTTTGATCAGCAGCGTACCCTGACCATCCGGGCTCGGGTCACCGGCGACAACGTTACGGATGTCGGCAACTTCCGGGGTGGCGACATCGCGATCCCAGTTGATGCCGAAGTAGTGTTTGCCGTCAACGTTAGCGCCAGCGGCGAAATCGCTCATGACCGCAACGGTACGGTCGATAACGACCGGAACCGGCATGTTGACCGGACCCAGGGAGCCGGGGCCCGCTTTGACGATCGCGCGGATCTCTTCTTCGCTGGCGAAAGTCAGCGGGCTGGCAACCTGCGGCAGTTTCTCAGCTTTGACTTCGTTCAGCTCGTGGTCGCCGCGAACCAGCAGGGCAACCAGCGGATAAGCGCTGCCTTCCGCCGCTTTAACCAACAGCGTTTTCACGGTCTTCTCAACCGGCAGATTGAACTGTTCAACCAGCTCGGCGATGGTTTTTGCGTTTGGCGTATCGACCAGCGTCATTTCCTGAGCGGCGGCAGCGCGCGGCTCTTTCGGCGCAATGGCTTCGGCAAATTCGATATTGGCGGCAAAGTCAGAGCTGTCGGAGAAGATCACGTCATCTTCGCCGCTCTGCGCCAGAACCTGGAACTCGTGCGATGCGCTACCGCCGATTGAGCCGGTGTCAGCCTGTACCGCGCGGAAATCGAGACCCATGCGGGAGAAGATTTTGCTGTAGGCGGCATACATCGCATCGTAGGTTTCCTGCAGCGATTCCTGAGTCGTATGGAAAGAGTAGGCGTCTTTCATCAGGAACTCGCGCGAACGCATCACGCCGAAGCGCGGGCGAACTTCATCGCGGAATTTGGTCTGAATCTGGAAGAAGTTAAGCGGCAGCTGTTTATAAGAGTTCAGCTCGTTGCGGATCAGGTCGGTGATCACCTCTTCATGCGTTGGGCCGAGGACGAACGGACGATCGCCGCGATCGACGAAGCGCAGCAGCTCCGGACCGTATTGCTCCCAGCGTCCGCTCTCCTGCCACAGGTCTGCCGGCTGAACGACCGGCATAGACACCTCGATAGCACCGGCGTTGTTCATCTCTTCACGCACGATGTTTTCGACTTTTTTCAGAACGCGCAGGCCGGTTGGCAGCCAGATGTATAATCCGGAGGCCAGCTTGCGGATCATCCCGGCGCGCAGCATCAGCTGATGGCTGATGACTTCGGCGTCGGCAGGTGTCTCCTTTTGTGTGGAGAGCAGATATTGGCTAGTACGCATGTTGTTACGGTTCCATTTGGACGATCGGAACAGGCTGGAGGGCCAGCCTGAAACAAAAAAAGTGGTTTAGTTTACCAGTGTGGCAAAGATGCCAAAAGAGAGGAAAATAAAATTAGCGTGGTTCCAGAGAAAAGACTTCAAAACCAGACGCAATCACGCGCCAGCGCACATTAAAATCGAGCAGCCAGACGGCATAAGTTTTTCCTGCTTCTTCCTCTTTACGATAGGCCGGGCGCGGGTCCTGCGCCAGAACTTCGCGAATAAACGCTTTAAGCTGCGGATAGCGTTTTTCCAGCAGCGCAAGCTGCGCGTCTATCTCAGGCGTAAAGCTAACCGTCATTTCAGCCAGCGGTGCCTGCTGGGCGTAGCTGGCGCTGGCATCCGGGAGCGCTTCGGCAAACGGGAGATAGGGTTTGATATCAACGACCGGCGTACCGTCCACCAGGTCGAGGCTGCCGAGCTGGAGTATCACCCGATCTTTCTGGCAGCTAACGCCCTTGAGCTCGACCAGCGACATGCCGATTGGGTTTGGCCGGAAGGTTGAGCGCGTGGCGAAAACGCCCATTCGCGCATTGCCGCCAAGGCGGGGAGGGCGCACGGTAGGCCGCCAGCCGCCGGCCATGGTTTGATGAAAAACAAACAATACCCACAGATGGCTGAAGTTTTCCAGGCCGCGCACGGCGTCGGCCTGGTTATAGGGGGGCAGCAGATGCAGTTCGCCGCCGCCGTTTTTGACCAGACCCGGCTGGCGAGGTACGGCAAATTTTTCTTTATACGGCGAGCGAATAACACCTATCTGCGCAAACTGAAAAGAACTCATTGCGCCGAAACGTTAAGCGCAGAGCCAAGGCAAACGGCCTGGCGATAGCATCCTGGCGTGCCGCTGGTGACTTCGCAGCTGTGCAGCAGGACCGCGTTAGCTTTCATTTTCGCGGCATTAATTTGCAGACGCTTACGCGCGGTAGGGATGTTCGGCGGCGAATCCTGATTTGAGGCCTGGCATGACTCACCGGTGACTTCACCCAGATCGCGGAAAGGCTTGCCGACCAGCGCTGACGCATCGGTATAGATTCTTACCGGTGCCGGGCGCACGGCTTTGGGTTTTGCCGGTTCCGATTTGACAGGTGCCGTTGCCGTGCTTTGTACAGGTTCGACGGGAGATCTGCTTAGCATAGAGCAACCGCTTAACATGAGTGCTAACAAACAGACCGGTAAAGCACGCATAGTATTTCCTCAATGAATAATAAAACAGGGCGCTATTGAATCAGGTGCCTGCATAAATGACAAGACGGGCATAAAGCCCGTCCTGAATGATATTACGGTGAAAAAAGATTACCAGCCTTTCACTGCACCGCCGTTAAAGATTTTATTCGCGGCTTCGTAAACTTCATCGCTCTGGTAAGCCTGAACAAATTTCTTAACATTTTCCGCGTCTTTGTTGTCTTCGCGAGCAACAATCAGGTTTACGTACGGAGAATCTTTATCTTCGACAAAAATACCGTCTTTTGCCGGGGTCAGGCCAATCTGGCTCGCATAGGTGGTATTGATAACCGCCAGGGCAATCTGCGCATCGTCGAGGGAGCGCGGCAGCTGCGGTGCTTCCAGCTCAACAATCTTCAGGTTTTTCGGGTTATCAATAATATCCAGAGCGGTCGGCAGCAGGCCAACGCCTTCTTTCAGCTTGATCAGGCCCGCTTGCTGCAGCAGCAGCAGGGAGCGACCGAGGTTAGTCGGGTCGTTAGGAATGGCAATCTGGGAACCCGGCTGCAGTTCGTCGAGGGTTTTAATTTTCTTGGAGTAGCCGGCAATCGGATAAACAAAGGAGTTACCGACGGCAACCAGCTTGTAGCCACGGTCCTTAATTTGCTGATCGAGGTAAGGTTTGTGCTGGAAGGCGTTAACGTCGATATCGCCTTTGCTCAGCGCTTCGTTCGGCAGAACGTAATCGTTGAAAGTCACCAGCTCAACGTCGAGACCATATTTCTCTTTAGCGACTTTCTGCGCGACTTCAGCAACCTGCTGTTCAGCACCCACAATGACGCCGACTTTAATATGGTTCGGATCTTTTTCATCCTGGCCGCAGCCCACCAGAGCCAGAGAGCCGATCAACGCACCTACTGCCGCAAAGGTTTTAAAATTAAAGGCCATGCTATTTCCTTCCTGTAAGAGTCTGTGTGTACACGCGTCGTTCAGGCTGCGCTGAAGCGCCCTGAACGATGTTGTGTCGATAATGTTATTTGTGAGTCACAGCCCGGACGATACGGTCGCCAGAGAATTGAATTAAATAAACCAGAATAACCAGTAATACCAGCACGGTATTCATTACCGTGGCGTTGTAGCCGATGTAGCCGTACTGATAGCCAATCTGCCCCAGACCACCGGCGCCGACCGCGCCGCCCATGGCGGAATAGCCGACCAGGGTAATGAGCGTAATCGTCGCGGCGTTTACCAGACCCGGCAGCGCTTCAGGCAGCAGGACCTTACGTACGATCTGCATCGGCGTGGCCCCCATCGCGCGGGACGCTTCAATCAGACCCGTTGGGATCTCAAGCAGCGCGTTCTCCACCATGCGGGCGATAAACGGAGCGGCGCCAACCGTCAGCGGCACAATGGCTGCCTGCAGGCCGATGGACGTACCGACAATCACGCGGGTAAATGGAATCATCCACACCAGCAGGATAATAAAAGGTATCGAGCGGAAGATATTAACCAGCGCCGACAGGGTCCGGTAGAGCTTCGCGTTCGCGGCAATCTGTCCTGGGCGGGTGACGTACAGCAGCACGCCCACCGGCAGACCGAGGACAAAACCGAAAAAGCCGGAGACAAAGGTCATTGCCAGCGTTTCCCACACGCCGCGCAACAGCAGCCAGATCATTGCCTCAGACATATCCCAGTACCTCTATTTTTACATGGTTTTCCTGCAGCCAGGCGATTGCCGCCTGGGTATCTTCCTGCGTGCCGTGCATCTCGGTCAGCATAATGCCGAACTTCACGCCGCCGGCGTAATCCATCTGCGCGCTGATAATGTTGTTATTCACATTAAAGCGACGGGCGGTTTCAGAGAGCAGCGGAGCATCGACGGAGTGGCCGGTAAACTCCATGCGTAGCATTGGTACGCTATCCGGGAGTGCGGTTGGCTTGAGGCGCGCCTGATAGTCATCCGGAATATCCAGATGCAGCGTTGATTGAATAAACTGCTGTGCCAGTGGGGTTTTCGGATGAGAGAAGACTTCGCTCACCGTATCCTGCTCGATTAGCTGCCCGTTGCTGATGACCGCGACGCAATCACAGATGCGTTTGACGACGTCCATTTCGTGAGTGATCAGCAGAATCGTCAGGCCGAGGCGGCGGTTGATATCCTTCAGCAGCTCCAGAATGGAGCGGGTGGTCGCCGGATCAAGGGCGCTGGTGGCTTCGTCACACAGCAGAACCTTCGGGTTACTGGCCAGAGCGCGGGCAATCGCCACGCGCTGCTTCTGTCCGCCCGAGAGGTTAGCCGGGTAGCTATCATGCTTATCGGCCAGGCCGACAAGATCCAGCAGCTCGGTCACGCGGCGTTTAATTTCCGCCTGCGGGGTATTGTCGAGCTCGAGAGGGAGCGCCACGTTGCCGAAAACGGTACGCGAAGACAGCAGGTTAAAGTGCTGGAAAATCATGCCAATCTGGCGGCGCGCGCGGGTCAGTTCCTTTTCAGAAAGTGCGGTAAGCTCCTGCCCTCCAACCTGTACGCTGCCCTGAGAGGGGCGCTCAAGCAGGTTTACGCAACGAATCAGCGTACTCTTACCGGCGCCGGATGCGCCGATAACGCCATAAATCTGCCCGGCAGGAACATGCAGGCTGACGTCGTTCAGCGCCTGTATGGTGTGGTTCCCCTGCTGGAACACTTTGGTGATATTCGAAAGTTTAATCATCAGTTATTTATTATCGTTTAGCCGTTTGCCGTGGCATTTTCTTCTGCCGTGTCCAGGCGATGCCTGTCAATGAAATGGATGTTAAGGCATCCAGACGTCTAAATCAATCTGACTCTGTATAATGAGCACTTTCTTGCATCAGGAAACATGCGATACTAATCAGACTAGCCTTTATCAGGAGTAAACCGGTGGCAAAGTCAGTACCCGCAATTTTTCTCGACCGTGATGGCACTATTAATGTCGATCACGGCTATGTCCACGAAATCGATAATTTTGAGTTTATCGATGGCGTAATTGACGCGATGCGTCAATTAAAGGAGATGGGCTTCGCGCTGGTGGTGGTCACCAACCAGTCCGGTATCGCTCGCGGTAAGTTTAGCGAAGCGCAGTTTGAAACGCTGACCGAATGGATGGACTGGTCGCTGGCCGACCGCGGCGTCGATCTGGACGGTATCTACTATTGTCCGCATCACCCGCAGGGCACCGTTGAAGAATACCGTCAGACCTGTGATTGCCGTAAGCCGCATCCGGGGATGCTCATCTCCGCGCGTGACTACCTTAATATAGATATGGCCGCTTCTTATATGGTAGGCGACAAAGTTGAAGATATGCAGGCAGCTCTGGCGGCGGATATTGGCACGAAAGTGCTGGTGCGTACCGGCAAGCCGGTCACGGCGGATGCGGAAAATGCCGCTGACTGGGTGCTTAATAGCCTGGCAGACCTGCCGGCAGCCATCAAAAAGCAGCAAAAATAAGCGTTGCGTATAAAAGATGAGCGGTTGAAATAAAATTGTATTTTTCCGCTTGTCATTCCCGGCGGGCTCCCTATAATGCGCCTCCATCGACACGGCGGATGTGAATCACTTCACACCAGATGGCCGGTTCGGTTGAAGAGAAAAGAATCCTGAAATTAAGGGTTGACTCTGAAAGAGGAAAGCGTAATATACGCCACCTCGCAACGCTGAGCGAAAGCCGCGTT
>NZ_WQRE01000007.1:0-495 GCF_009758445.1 Klebsiella sp. 10-1 | reverse complement strand
AAAGTGACATGGATTCTTAACGTCCTCGGACGAAAAATGAATACCAAGTCTCAGTGAGTGAACATACGTAATTCATTACGAAGTTTAATTCATGAGCATCAAACTTAAATTGAAGAGTTTGATCATGGCTCAGATTGAACGCTGGCGGCAGGCCTAACACATGCAAGTCGAGCGGTAGCACAGAGAGCTTGCTCTCGGGTGACGAGCGGCGGACGGGTGAGTAATGTCTGGGAAACTGCCTGATGGAGGGGGATAACTACTGGAAACGGTAGCTAATACCGCATAACGTCGCAAGACCAAAGTGGGGGACCTTCGGGCCTCATGCCATCAGATGTGCCCAGATGGGATTAGCTTGTAGGTGAGGTAACGGCTCACCTAGGCGACGATCCCTAGCTGGTCTGAGAGGATGACCAGCCACACTGGAACTGAGACACGGTCCAGACTCCTACGGGAGGCAGCAGTGGGGAATATTGCACAATGGGCGCAAGCCTGATG
>NZ_WQRE01000006.1:196525-373678 GCF_009758445.1 Klebsiella sp. 10-1 | reverse complement strand
ACTGGGTGCCGGGCCACTTTCCCTCCGATGATTTTGCCCTCGCCGCATTTGACGGGACCTCGCTGTATGAGCACAGCGACCCGCGCGAAGGCTATCACCAGGACTGGAATACGCTGATCTACAACTACGGTCGCCGGGAGGTCAGCAACTTCCTGGTAGGCAACGCGCTGTACTGGATTGAGCGCTTCGGCATTGACGCCCTGCGCGTCGATGCGGTGGCGTCGATGATCTATCGCGACTACAGCCGTAAAGAGGGCGAGTGGGTGCCGAATGAGTACGGCGGGCGGGAAAACCTGGAAGCGATTGAGTTTCTGCGTAATACCAACCGCGTTCTCGGCGAACAGACCCCTGGCGCGGTAACGATGGCCGAAGAGTCCACCGACTTTGCCGGGGTGTCGCGTCCCTCCTCGACGGGGGGGCTCGGCTTCTGGTTCAAATGGAACCTCGGCTGGATGCACGACACCCTCGACTACATGAAGCTCGATCCGGTTCACCGCCGTCATCACCATGACAAGATGACGTTCGGCATGCTCTACAACTACACCGAGAACTTCGTCCTGCCGCTGTCCCACGATGAGGTCGTGCATGGCAAAAAGTCGATTCTCGACCGCATGCCCGGCGATGCGTGGCAGAAGTTTGCCAACCTGCGCGCCTACTACGGCTGGCTGTTTGCCTTCCCCGGTAAAAAGCTGCTGTTTATGGGCAACGAGTTTGCCCAGGGGCGGGAGTGGAACCACGACGCCAGCCTCGACTGGCATCTGCTGGACGGCGGCGACAACTGGCACCACGGCGTCCAGCGTCTGGTTCGCGATCTGAACCATACCTATCGCCGCCACAAGGCGCTGCACGAGCTTGATTTTGACCGCTACGGCTTTGAATGGCTGGTCGTGGACGATCATGAGCGCTCGGTGTTTGTCTTCGTCCGTCGCGATAAGGCCGGGAATGAGATTATCGTCGCCAGCAACTTCACGCCGGTGCCTCGTCACGGGTATCGCTTCGGGATTAACCAGCCGGGTCGCTGGCGCGAAGAGCTGAATACCGACTCGATGCACTACCACGGCAGCAATACCGGCAACGGGGGAGTGGTGGCAAGCGACGCGATCGCCAGCCACGGCCGCGAGAACTCGCTCTCGCTTACCCTGCCGCCGCTGGCAACCATCTGGCTGGTACGGGAATCTGAAGGCGAATAAAACAGAGCGCTGATTTACTGCAATCCAGTTATTACCCGAGGAGATCACTTCTGCATTTATTTACAGAAGAGTAATGCTTTTTCTTCATTATTTTCTTTGATGGCTTTTCATTAATCGCAGGACATAATTATGAGTAAAATTGAATATACTGACAACTTAATGCTGTCGCGCCAGTTACCGCTTAAATCCGTGGCCCTGATCCTCGCCGGAGGACGTGGCACACGATTAAAAGACCTGACTACTATTCGCGCAAAACCTGCGGTGCATTTCGGCGGTAAATTCAGAATTATTGATTTTGCCTTATCGAATTGTATTAACTCAGGCATAAGACGTATTGGGGTTATTACGCAATATCAGTCGCACTCACTGGTTCAGCATATTCAACGGGGCTGGGCATTCTTTAATGAAGAAATGAATGAGTTCGTGGATCTATTACCGGCGCAGCAGCGGGTGCATGGTGAGAACTGGTATCGAGGTACGGCGGATGCCGTGACGCAGAACCTGGATATTATCCGCCGCTATGATGCTGAATATGTCGTTATCCTGGCCGGTGACCATATCTATAAACAAGATTACTCGCGGATGCTGCTCGATCATGTCGAAAAAGGCGCGCGCTGCACCGTAGCCTGCCTGCCGGTGCCGGTAGAAGAGGCGACAGCGTTTGGCGTCATGGCGGTTGATGAGAATGACAGGATCATTGAATTTGTTGAAAAACCGGCTCATCCGCCCACCATGCCTGGCGATGAAACCCGCTCGCTTGCCAGTATGGGCATTTATATATTTGACGCGGAATATCTCTACCAGCTGCTGGCAGAAGACGATCGGGATGAACACTCCACCCATGATTTTGGCAAAGATATTATTCCCAGAATTACGGCGGCAGGTGAAGCCTATGCGCATCCGTTCCCGCGCTCCTGCGTCCAGTCAGATAATAATGCCGAGCCCTACTGGCGGGATGTCGGAACCCTTGAAGCGTACTGGAAAGCAAATCTTGATTTAGCCTCCGTGGTGCCTGAGCTGGATGTTTATGACCGTAACTGGCCGATCCGTACTTATGTCGAATCGCTGCCCAGCGCCAAATTTGTTCAGGACCGTTCCGGCAGCCACGGCATGACCATGAATTCTCTGGTCTCCGGCGGCTGTATTATTTCTGGCTCGGTGGTGGTGCAGTCGGTTCTATTTTCCAAAGTTCGGATTAACTCGTTCTGTAATATAGATTCGTCGGTTGTATTGCCGGGCGTGTGGATTGGCCGCTCTTGCCGGATAAGGCGCTGCGTGATCGATCGCGGCTGCGTGATCCCGGAGGGAATGGTCATTGGCGAAAATGCCGTTGAAGATGCGCGGCGCTTTTATCGTTCGGAAGAGGGTATCGTTCTGGTTACCAAAGAAATGCTGGAAAGACTTGAAGTATGAGCCCATTTGCGGAAAAAGCGCGTCCGGCGGCAGGGACAATATTGCCCTGTCGCGGGTCGTCTCTGTGGCTGAATAATAAGGAGCATACATGCAAGTTTTACATGTAGGAGCAGAGATGTTCCCGCTGTTAAAAACGGGCGGACTGGCCGACGTCACCGGCGCGCTCCCGGCGGCGCAAATTGCCGATGGGCTGGATACCCGCGTGCTGCTGCCAGGGTTTCCGGCGATCCGCAACGGGATACAGGAGCCGCAGGTGGTAGCCAGCAGGGAGACATTCGCCGGGCCGATGACGCTGCTGTTCGGCGACTTTAACGGCGTGGGCATCTATCTGATTGATGCCCCGCATCTCTATGACCGACCGGGTAATCCTTATCATGACCAACAGATGCAGGATTATCCCGATAACGTACTGCGTTTCGCATTGCTGAGCTGGGTCGGAGCCGAGCTTGCCGGCGGTCTGGACCCGTTCTGGCGACCTGAAATCATCCACGCCCATGACTGGCACGCGGGCCTCACGCCGGCGTATCTGGCCGCCCGCGGCAACCCGGCCAAATCGGTGTTTACGGTGCACAACATTGCCTATCAGGGGCTGTTCCAGGCCCGGCATATGGCGGAGATCGCTTTACCGGGGGCATTCTTCCAGATGCACGGAGTGGAGTTTAAAGGGCAGATCTCCTTCCTCAAGGCGGGCCTCTATTTCGCTGACCATATCACTACCGTCAGCCCGACCTATGCCCGTGAAATAACCGAACCGCAGTATGCGTTCGGTCTGGAAGAGCTGCTGCGGCAGCGTCAGCGAGAAGGGCGGCTGTCGGGGATCCTTAACGGGGTCGATGAAAGCATCTGGGATCCGCGCAGCGATTCATTGCTGGCGGCGCATTACGACCCGGCCTCGCTGGCTGAGAAGGCGAAGAACAAGCAACTGCTGCAAACGACGCTGGGGCTGGAGGAGGACGCTCGGGCGCTGTTGTTCACGGTAGTCAGTCGCCTGACCAGCCAGAAGGGGCTGGATCTGCTCCTTGACGCGCTGCCGGGGTTAGTTGAGCAGGGAGGGCAGCTGGCGCTACTGGGCTCCGGGGACCCTGATTTGCAGGCCCGTTTTCTTGCCGCCGCGGCGCAATATCCCGGGCAGGTGAGTATCCGGATCGGCTACGACGAGGCGCTGTCGCATCAGATGATCGGCGGCGCCGACGTCATCCTGGTTCCCAGCCGTTTTGAACCCTGCGGCCTGACCCAGCTTTATGGCCTGCGCTACGGCACATTGCCGCTGGTTCGCCGCACCGGCGGACTGGCCGATACCGTCGCCGATTGTTCTCTCGAAAACCTTGCTGACGGCCTCGCGACCGGATTTGTGTTTACCGACAGCGAGACAGCGTCGTTATTACGTGCCATCCGCCGGGCCTTTGTTCTGTGGTCCCGTCCATCGCTGTGGCGGTACGTGCAACGTCAGGCAATGAGCATGGATTTTAGCTGGCAGATTGCCGCAAAGTCTTTCCACCAGCTGTATCAGCGCATTATTTAATTACTACGGATAAGAAAAATGGAACCACGCGTAAGTTATATTTCACCCAGGCTGAATGAAGAAGCGCTGCAGCATGCTATCGCTTATAAGCTCATGTTTATCCTTGGTAAAGACCCTTCACTTGCCAATAAACATGAGTGGCTCAACGCCACGCTGTTCGCCGTGCGCGATCGGCTGGTAGAGCGCTGGCTACGGGCGCATCGGGCACGGATCTCGCAGCAGGCAAGGCAGGTTTATTATCTGTCGATGGAGTTTCTCATCGGTCGTACCCTCTCTAATGCCTTACTGTCGCTGGGCATCTATGAGGATGTGAAAACGGCGCTGGCAGGAATGGGGCTGGATCTGGAAGAGCTGATTGATGAGGAGAACGATCCGGGCTTGGGCAACGGCGGTCTCGGTCGTCTGGCGGCCTGTTTTCTCGACTCCCTCGCCACGCTGGGGTTGCCAGGACGCGGCTACGGCATCCGCTACGACTACGGCATGTTTAAGCAAAACATCATCGACGGCCGGCAGATGGAGTCACCGGACTACTGGCTGGAATACGGTAACCCGTGGGAGTTCGAGCGCCATAAAACCCGCTATACCGTCCGCTTTGGCGGGCGCATTCAGCATGAGGGCAAAAACTCGCGCTGGCTGGAAACCGAAGAGATTATTGCGGTGGCCTACGATCAGATTATCCCGGGTTATGAAACCGATGCGACCAACACCCTGCGTTTGTGGAGCGCCCAGGCCAGCAGCGAAATTAACCTCGGTAAATTTAATCAGGGGGACTATTTCGCCGCCGTGGAGGATAAGAACCATTCCGAGAACGTTTCCCGGGTGCTCTACCCGGACGACTCGACCTATTCCGGGCGCGAACTGCGTCTGCGTCAGGAGTATTTCCTCGTCTCGGCGACGGTGCAGGACATTCTCACCCGCCATTACCAGCTGTATCAAACCTATGACAACCTGGCGGATAAAATTGCTATCCACCTCAACGACACCCATCCGGTGCTGTCGATCCCGGAGCTGATGCGCCTGCTGATCGACGAACACAGCTTCATCTGGGATGACGCTTTTGAGGTGACCTGCCAGGTCTTCTCCTATACCAACCATACCCTGATGAGCGAAGCGCTGGAGACCTGGCCGGTCGATATGCTGGGGAAAATCCTGCCGCGCCATTTGCAGATTATCTTCGAGATTAATGACTATTTTCTGAAAACCATGCAGGAGCACTATCCCGATGATATTGCCTTGCTGAGCCGGACCTCGATTATCGATGAATCCAACGGCCGCCGCGTGCGGATGGCCTGGCTGGCGGTGGTGGTCAGTCACAAGGTTAACGGCGTGTCGGAACTGCACTCCCGGCTGATGGTGGAGTCGCTGTTTGCCGATTTCGCCAAAATCTTTCCGCGCCGCTTCACCAACGTGACTAACGGCGTCACGCCTCGCCGCTGGCTGGCCGCCGCGAATCCGGCGCTTTCCGGGGTACTGGACCGTTATATCGGCCAGACCTGGCGTACGGATTTAAGCCAGCTGAGCGAACTGGGTGAGTATCAGGATTATCCGCTGGTTAACCAGGCCGTCAGCGAAGCCAAACTGGCGAATAAGCAGCGGCTGGCCGATTATATCGCCCGTCAGCTGGGCGTGGTGGTCAACCCGAAGGCGCTGTTTGATGTGCAAATTAAGCGTATTCATGAATACAAGCGCCAGCTGATGAACGTCCTGCACGTGATCACCCGCTATAACCGCATCAAGGCGGACCCGCAGGCCGAATGGGTGCCGCGAGTGGTGATTTTCGCCGGCAAAGCCGCGTCCGCTTACCACACGGCAAAACAGATCATCCATCTGATTAACGACGTGGCCAAAGTCATCAACGGCGATCCGCAGATTGGCGACAGGCTAAAAGTGGTGTTTATTCCCAACTACAGCGTCAGTCTGGCGCAGATGATCATTCCGGCCGCGGACCTTTCTGAACAGATTTCGCTGGCAGGGACCGAAGCCTCCGGGACCAGCAATATGAAATTTGCCCTGAACGGCGCGCTGACTATTGGCACCCTGGACGGCGCCAACGTTGAGATGCTGGAGCACGTGGGCGAGGAGAACATCTTTATCTTTGGTAATACCGCTGCAGAGGTCGAGGCGCTGCGCAGCAACGGCTATCAGCCGCGCGATTACTACGAGCAGGATGAAGAGTTGCGCCAGGCGCTGACCCAGATGGGGACCGGGGCGTTCAGCCCACAGGAGCCGGGCCGCTATCGTGGTCTGCTGGATTCGCTGATTAACTTTGGCGACCACTATCAGGTTCTGGCCGATTACCGCAGCTATATTGACTGTCAGGACAAGGTGGATGCGCTCTACCGAACCCCGGAAGAGTGGACCGCAAAAGCGATGCTCAACATTACCAACATGGGCTACTTCTCTTCGGATCGCACCGTGCGCGAGTACGCGCAAAAGATCTGGTATATCGACAAAACCCAACTCTAAGCCCGCATTCACAATCCCGTCGCGCCGGGGGCCCGGCGCGACGGGAAATACATTGATGGGACTGACGGAGATCGCAGGAGGGAAACGCAGGGGCTTATTTTTTCATAAGCCCCTGTTTATTTAATATATTTCGGGAACAATCATATTATCCGGAACCGGGTTACGGTGGTATTCCGGGTTGCGCTTACGCTGTGGCAGGGTGATAACGCTGCCATCGCCTTCCGTGTAAGGAATTTGCTGCAGAAGATGGCTGATGCAGTTCAGTCGCGCCTTTTTCTTGTCAACGCCCTGGACCACCCACCAGGGCGCCTCTGGAATGTTAGTGCGTTCTAACATCACCTCTTTCGCCTCGGTATAGTCCTCCCAGCGGCAGCGGCTCTCTAAATCCATAGGGCTAAGCTTCCACTGTTTGAGCGGATCGTGAATGCGGCTGAGGAAACGCAGCTCCTGTTCGTCATCGGTGATTGAAAACCAATATTTGACGATCTGAATGCCGCTGCGGGTCAGCATTTTTTCGAACTCCGGTACGCTACGGAAGAACTCTTCGTACTCTTCATCGCTGCAAAAGCCCATCACCCGCTCCACTCCGGCACGGTTGTACCAGCTGCGGTCGAACAGTACCATCTCGCCGGCCGCCGGTAGGTGGGCGATATAGCGCTGGAAATACCACTGCGTGCGTTCGCGATCGTTCGGTGCCGGCAATGCCGCCACGCGGCAGGTGCGAGGGTTCAGGCGCTGAGTTATACGCTTGATCACGCCGCCTTTGCCGGCGGCGTCGCGCCCTTCGAAGACAATCACCAGTCGGTGACCGGTGCGCATGACCCAGTCCTGCAATTTTACCAGTTCGCCCTGCAGACGCAGCAATTCGCGGAAGTATTGCTTGCGCCAGGCCTTTTTCTGATCGCTGTCGACTTCGGCGTTGTTAAAACGCAAATCGTCCAGTTCCATCTCCAGCTCTTCATCATAGCTGTCGTAGAACTCCTGCAGCAGGCGCTGGTTGAAGGTTTCGTCGCGGTCAAATTCATGCATAGACATAATCGTTTTCCGTCTTAGTCTTTTTAGAAATTGGTGAAGACCCAGTAAAGCGTTGCCGACAGCAATATTGAGACCGGCAAGGTGAGCACCCAGGCCATCAACAGGTTGCGTAACGTGGACATCTGCAAGCCGGAGCGGTTGGCTGCCATGGTGCCGGCGATGCCAGAGGAGAGCACGTGGGTGGTTGAAACCGGTAGACCGAAGGCGTCCGCCGCGCCGATGGTAGTCATGGCGACCAGCTCGGCGCTGGCGCCCTGGGCATAGGTCAGGTGGGATTTACCGATTTTCTCACCAACGGTCACGACGATCCGCCGCCAACCGACCATGGTGCCGAGGCCCAGGGCGATAGCCACCACCACTTTTACCCAGAACGGGATAAAGCGGGTGGCGCTGTCCAGCTCGCCCTTGAGCGCGTCGAGGTTGTGCTGTGAATTAGTGGAAATCTGCAGCTGGTTTTCAGATTTAAGATGTTTGATGGTTTCCGACGCCAGATACATATCGTTACGGGTGTTGGATACCGACTGCGCGGGGATCTTATCGACCGAGCCGTACTGGCGGATCTGATCGCCGATAGCGCCGGTCAGCTGGGCCAGGGCCGGCACCACTTCCGGGGTTAGCTCCCTGGTACGCACGTAGCTGGTCAGTACCTCGCGTGGAGGCTGCTGGCCGACCGCCGGAAATTGCTGCAGCAAATCGTTTTTGGTGACTTCTGCCAGTGCCGCCACCCGCGGAATTTGCTCCGGAGGCATCGAACGGTTCAGGGCATAGGCAATCGGCATGGTGCCCACCAGGATCAGCATGATGAGCCCCATGCCTTTCTGGCCGTCGTTGGACCCGTGAGCGAAGGAAACGCCAGTGCAGGTGAGGATCAACAGGCCGCGGATCCACAGGGGAGGCGGCATATTCCCTTTAGGGGCGGTGTACAACTGACGGTTCTTAACGAACGCTTTCAGCACCAGCAGCAGCAGGGCGGCGAACACAAAGCCGATCACAGGCGATAGCAACAGCGCATAGCCCACCTTTATTGCCTGCCCCCAGTCAACGCCGCTGGTGCCGGTACGGCCGTGGATCAGGGCATTCGCCACGCCGACGCCAATAATCGAGCCAATCAGCGTGTGCGATGAGGAGGCGGGTAGCCCGAGCCACCAGGTGCCGAGGTTCCAGATGATGGCGGAGAACAGCAGGGCATACACCATCGCGAAGCCGTTGCCGGTACCGGCCTGCAGGATCAACTCAACCGGCAGCAGCGAGATGATGCCGAAGGCCACCACACCGCTGGACAGCAGCACGCCGAGAAAGTTAAAGAAGCCGGACCAGACCACCGCCACCATTGGCGACAGCGAGTGGGTATAAATTACGGTCGCCACTGCGTTAGCCGTGTCGTGAAAACCGTTAACAAATTCAAAGCCTAATGCAATCAGGAGCGCTAATCCGAGCAACAGGAAAGGAATATAACTTGTATATACTGCGCCGGCGTCATGTACATCATTAAATAAATTTATCCCTGCAAATGCTATGCCTATAACTAATAATAAAACAAAAAAAAGAACAGCTAACCTGCTGTTCTTCTGATGTATTTTAGGAAGGCCGCTGGCGGTTTCCATTTTAGATTGAATAGCGCTGTTATCACTCATAAGTTACCTTTTTAAAATCACGCCCACATATGCTTTTAAAGCGATCTGCACGCCAGATTATTATTAAGTAACATTGCTGTTTTATTTCAGAAGGATTAATCGCGCATAAAAATCATGCTGAGCCGTCAGCTCCTGATTGAATGACGTGAATATGCGTATGGTATTAATATTTACCACCGTGATGTAGTAAGCCGTTGGGCTAATAATCTTATTGTTAAATAAAAATCAGCCGTACGTGTTAAGTCATGCCGATCAGGCAGCTGTAATGTTCAAGACGCTAGCCGCGCTCAATGCGAAACGACAAGCCAGGAGAAGATATTGGTATGCTGCTGGAACCGCTGGGCATCGCTTCCCCGACGACCCGCTATCGCCGTCGTCGGGGCCTGCTTGATGAATGATTATGCCAGCGCCAGCTCCTGCTCTTTGGCCGCCTGCTGACGCTTGCGTTCCAGATCCAGCGCGCCGCGATGCGACAGATAGCAGAACAGGATGCAGCAAATGACGCCGCCCATTAACAGATAGAAACCGCCGTGCCAGCCCAGATTATCCACCATTACCCCGAACAGACTGGTGCCCAGCGAGGCGCCGAAGATATAGCTCATAAAACCGCGTAGACCTACGGCGGAGCCGACCGCGAAGCTCGGAACAATCTCCATGGTCTGTACCGAAGCCAAAAATTGCGGCACGTAAATCAGGCAGCCGACGATGGCGGCAAAAACCGTGACCATAAACAGTGAGTCGCTTTTCCAGTAACCAATCAAACAGAAGAAGATCAGCGTCATGCAAATCATTGCGAGCGGCATCCTGTGGCCCTTAAATACCTTATCCGACAACCAGCCGGCCAGCAGGGTAGACGGAATGGCCGCCCATTCAAAAAACAGAAACGCGACGCCCATCTCCTCTTTGGAGAAGTGTTTCACCGACAATAAGTAGATTGGCAGCCAGCTGATCATGCCAAAGCGCACCATATAGACGAAGACATCGACCATCGATACATACCAGGCGTTTTTATTCCTTAGCACGTAGGTACAAAAAATCTGCCATGCGCTCATGTTTTCCGGCGCTTTGTCGATATTACCGGTATTCAGCAGCACTTTCTCTTCTGGCAACATTTCGTCCAGTGCCGGCAAGCCTTCGCTGCGCGGTGAGCCTTTACCGAGAACCAGCACCACGAGCGCAAACAGTACCGCCACCGCCGCAGGTACGATATAGCTGGCGGTTTGCCAGTGTTCTGAACCCAGTAGCGCAAACGCGGTGCCGACGATAGGGGCGACAATTCCGCCGCCGACGTTATGCGAGATATTCCAGAACGCGCCTACACGGCCGCGTTCGCGGCGTGGAAACCAGTTGGCGATGGTAATGAATGAGGGCCCTACGCCCATCCCCTGAAACAGCCCGTTGATCACGACCAGCACCACAAAAATCCAGAACGCGCTGCTGAAACCCAGACCGACGTTAACAATGGCGCACATGACCAGGCCAAAGGCCATAAAGACCTTTGGGCTGGCCTTGTCTGCCAGGCTGCTCATCACGCCTTTGCTGATACCGTAGGCAATCAGCATACAGCTGCTGAGCATCCCTATCTGGGTGGCGCTGAGATCGAGCTGCTCTTTCAGATACGGCGTCGACAGGGTGAAGTTATTGCGCACAATGTAGTAGGCGAGGTAGCCGAGAAATACGCTTAATAACGCCTGGAGACGATAGCGTTGGTAAGTGGGTCTTATTTGTTGCGCAGGAACCGCAGCTGCGGCGACTTTTTGTTTTAATAATGAAAACATGTTTAAGTACCTATATTATGTTATCGGTAGTGAATCATGGCGTGCAAATTTGGCGGTGTGGCATGCGAAATAGATTGTGGTAAAAATAAACCAACAAAACAATTCAGTGTATTTGAGTCAGATTTGACTCAAATACAAAATCGGATATCTATTTTTTGACTCAAATGTATTTTTGCCTTCACTCTATAATTCGGTGATAATTGGTCCGGATTCAGCGCTCCGTCATATCCTTGCGGGAAACAGTCGGCGCTTGTTAGCTTGATCATCTTAACACTATGATTTTAATGAGGGTTATAAGCTATTATCTCTTTCCGGGGATTAAACAGAATGTTGACTTACTCCGCGGTTTAATCGAGGCGTTATCCATAAATGAACTTTTTTGTCACAAACCGGGGCGGGGTTTTATTTATTATTTTTCCTGTTTTATGAAAATGATCACAAAACAATTGCAGCGAAAAGGACGTAGCATGGATAAGCGGTCAAATAAACAGCAGCGAGGTATGATGGTCGTCGGTTTATTTCTCAGCCTGATAACGGTATTTTCTGTTCAGGCCAAAAAGAGTGAGCTGGTGATTGCCACAACGTTTTCGCCCGATGCCACCGCCTATATCATCAGCCGCTGGCAAACTCAGCCGCAGTCGGTGATTATCCGTACCCTCAACCGTACCAGCGCATCGCTGGAACAGCTGCTGGATAGTGCAGGGGGTGAGAATATCGATCTGGTGCTGACCTCTTCGCCGATGCTGCTGCAGCATCTGCAGGAACATCAACGTCTGGCGGCCTACCCGGATGCGCCAGCGCAGTCCCAGCAGCTGGTACCGGAATCAATCCGCAGCACAGCCGTCGCCGTGGCCATCTCCGGCTTTGGGTTGTTAATCAACCAGCGTAATCTCAGCGAACGCCACCTGCCGCTGCCCGCCAGTTGGGATGACCTGATGCAGGCGCGCTATCAGGGAACCTTGTTGATGAGCAGTCCTTCCCGTTCCGATACTAACCATCTGATGGTGGAGTCGCTGCTGCAACAGGAGGGATGGCAGCGGGGGTGGGAAACCATATTGAGCGTGGCAGGGAACCTGATCACTATTTCCAGCCGCAGTTTTGGCGTGGCGGATAAAATCAAAAGCGGTTTGGGGTCGGTCGGTCCGGTCATCGATAACTACGCGAACCTGCTGCTTGACGACCCGAACCTGACGTTCCACTATTTTCCCCACTCGGCAGCCTCGCCAACCTATGTGGCGTTGATCCGCCATAACACGTACCCGGCGGAAGCCCGGCGCTTTATTCAGTTTCTGCTGAGCCCGGAAGGGCAGCAGGCGCTGTCGGATAACAATACCGGGAAGTATTCGATTATCCCCGCCCCTGGCAACGGCGCGCGTGCGCGGCAACAGCATCAGCTACTGAGCGAACCCTCTCTCAATTATCAGCTGATTTTGCAACGTCAGCGTCTGGTGCAAAAGCTGTTCGACACCGCCATCAGTTTTCGCTTGTCCCAGCTGAAAGACGCCTGGCGCGCGCTGCATAATGCCGAATCCCGACTTAAGACGCCGCTGCCGGAGATCCGCGCCTTGCTGACCGCCATGCCGGTGAGCGCTCAGCAAAGTCGGGATCGGCGCTACCTCCAGCAGTTGGATAACAAAGATCAGGCCGAGCAGTTGATGATGGAATGGCAGCTGTTTTTTCAGGAGCAGCAGCGACAAGCGATTGAGAAACTGGAGAATCTGAAATGAGGCTCCCCGGTTTTATTAAAAACCTGACCATCAGCGCCAGCCTGCGCGGCGCCTTTCTCACCGGGGCGCTGCTGACGCTGATTGTCAGCGGCGTCAGTCTATATTCCTGGCACGAGCAAAGTTCGCAAATCCGCTATGCCCTGAATGACTATTTTCCGCGGATACAGACCTCATTTCTGATTGAAAACAACCTGAATACCGTGGTCGATCAGCTCAACGAATTTTTGCTGGCGGCCAATACCACCTCACGCCTGCAGTTGCGCAACCAGATCCTGCAGCACCTCGATCAAATCGCCACTCTTAGCCAGCGTCTCGACACACCGGAGCGCCAGCAAATTGAACTGACGCTGCGGGACAGCCGCCAGCTCCTCGCGAGGCTTGACCGTTCGCTGTACAACATGTTCATCGCCCGTGAGAAGGTCAATGAGACCACCGCGCGGATTAACTGGCTGCATGAAGATTTCACCACCGAGATGAACTCTTTGGTGCAGGATTTCAGCTGGCAGCAGGGCGCGCTGCTCGATCAGATGGAGGCAAAACCGGGGAATGCCATCCCCCGACTACAGGCCAATCTTCGTGCGGTGCAGGGGGAGCAGCAGCAGGTCTATACCCTGGCGCGTATTGAAAATCAGATTATCAGCGACCTGCGCGACCGATTGATCGAGGTGCAGTCCAGCACAGAGGGCAATGGCAATATTGAAGGGCATATTCGCTATCTGGCCTATCTGAAAAAAACCGCTGGCGACAATATGCATCTGCTGGAAAGCTATCCCAGTACGATAACCCTGCGCCAGACGATTGATGAGCTACTCGATATCGGTATTGCCGAAAATAAAATGCCGGCGGCGATCCGCGAATATATTCAGGCACAGGACTCGCTATCGCAGGTGACGCAAGACAAAGAAACGACGCTGGCCCGCTTTCGCGCCCAGCTGGAGTCCCAGCTCAGCGACAGCCACAGCAAAATGCGCGCCTTTAATCAGCGCCTCGAACATACCATGTGGTTCAGCGGTAGCCTGATTCTGATTGCCACGCTGCTGGCATTGATCCTTGCCTATTTGCTCAACCACTATTTTATCCGCTCGCGGCTGGTTAAACGCTTTAACCAGCTTAACCAGACGGTAGTCCGTATCGGGTTAGGCGACGTTAACGCCGACATTCCGGTTTACGGCGAGGATGAACTGGGGCGCATTGGTAAACTCCTGCGCCATACCCTCGGCCAGTTAAATCAGCAGCGTCAGCTGTTGGAGCGGGAAATTACTGAGCGAAAAAGGGTGGAAACGCATCTGCGCACCACCCAGGATGAACTGGTTCAGACCGCCAAGCTGGCGGTGGTTGGGCAGACCATGACCACTCTGGCGCACGAAATAAACCAGCCGCTCAACGCGCTGTCGATGTATCTCTACAGCGCACGTAGCGCCATCAGAAACGGACAAGCGGATAACGCCGGTCAGACGCTGAGCAAAGCCGAGGGACTGATTGGCCGCATTGACGCCATTATCCGCAATCTGCGGCAGTTTACGCGGCGGCCGGAGGTTGATGCTCCCGCCAGCCCCGTCGATCTGCGCCATGCTTTTGTCGCCGCCTGGGAGCTGTTATCCCTGCGTCATAAGCCGCTGCGCGGCTCGTTGCACCTGCCCCCTGGCGCAGTGCAGGTGCTGGGAGATGAGGTGCGGATCCTGCAGGTGCTGGTCAACCTGCTGACCAACGCGCTGGATGCGGCACAGGGTGCACCCAGCATTACAGTTGCATGGGTGCAGTCAGCCGAAGGCTGGACGGTAACCATCACGGATAACGGCTGCGGCTGGCCGCTGGAGCTGGCCGACTCTCTGCTGAAACCGTTTGTCACCAGCAAGCAGCTGGGGCTGGGGATCGGCCTGTCAATCAGCGAATCCTTGATGCGACAGATGGGCGGGCATTTACGGCTGGCGTCGACGCTGAGCCATCATGCCTGCGTTGTTTTGCAATTTTTACCAACGGATGTCAACCATGCTCACTCATCAACATAATATTCTGCTGATTGACGACGACAGCGACGTGCTGGACGCCTACACTCAGCTGCTGACGGAGGCCGGACACCGGGTGTATGCCTGTCGCGATCCGCTGATGGCGCAGGATCTGGTGAGCGAGGAGTGGGGGGGGATCGTGCTGAGCGATGTCTGCATGCCGCATTGTTCCGGTATCGATTTGCTGAAGATCCTGCTGAAACATGACCCCCATCTGCCGGTGATGCTGATTACCGGCCACGGTGACGTCCCGATGGCCGTCGATGCCGTCAAAAAAGGGGCATGGGATTTTTTGCAAAAACCGGTTAACCCGGAGCAGCTGTTAGGCCTGGTCGATAAAGCGCTGGCCCAGCGCCAGACGCAGGTCGTGCGTCGGCAATGGCAAAAGGAGCAGCTGGAAGACAACCTGATCGGCCGTAGCGAATGGGTCATTCAGATGCGGCATACGCTCCAGCAACTGGCAGAAACCGATATCGCGGTCTATTTCCATGGTGAACGGGGCACCGGGCGTACGCTGGCAGCGTGCTATATGCATCGCCTTAGCTCACGTCATTCGCAGCCGATTATCTTCGGCGATATCCTCGAAGAGCAGGACACGCCGCTCAATGAATGGATCGCGCAGGCGCAGGGCGGGACGCTGGTCCTGCGCAATATCGAGTATCTGACCCAGGCGCAGCAGCATATGCTGGCGCACCTGCAGGGACAAGATGAGCTGCCATTTCGCCTGGTCGGCATCGGGCTACAGCCGCTGATTGCCATGGCCGGCAATAACCGCATTATCCCCGATCTCTACTACTGTTTCGCCATGACCCAGCAGTATTGCCCGCCGCTGGCGCAGCGGCTTGACGATATCGAGCCACTATTCATGCACTATCTGCAACAGGCCTGTTTGCGCCTGAATAACCCTGTACCTGAACTTCCAGCGGCGCTGGCTAAAAAACTGATCGCGCGTCCCTGGCCGAATAACGTCCGCGAGCTGGCCAATGCCGCCAAACTGTTTGCCGTCGGGGTGATGCCGCTGGCCGACATCCCGAACCCCATGCTGCACTCCGTTGAGCCCGTTCAGCTCGACCAGCGGGTCGAAGATTACGAGCGGCAGATTATTGTCGAGGCCCTGAATATCCACCAGGGCCGAATTAACGATGTCTCCGAATATCTGCAGATCCCGCGCAAAAAACTCTATCTGCGGATGAAAAAGTTTGGTCTGAACAAACATCACTACCGTTAACGGGTCAAAGCGGCGTATCGGTTCAGCCTTTTAGGCGCACGGCGGCCCGCTTTTCGCTCACCAGGAATAACGAGTTGACGACGATCGCGGTGAGGGTACCCGCCGCCATGCCGTTACCCAGCACCATCTGCACTCCGACGGGGAAATTCTGGTACAGGCCAGGCACGAGGATCGGCAGCATCCCCATCGCCAGACCAGTGGCTAAGGCATAGGTTTTCCCCGGCTTGTGCAGCGGCTCGCGGGCAATCATATCGATGCCGATGACCCCGATGATGCTGAAGACAATCACCGCCGTCCCGCAGACCACCGGACCGGGCAGACAGGTGGCAAGGCGCACCAGCGGCGAGAATAACGCAATCAGGATTAACAGCAATCCGGCAATCGCCGTGACGTGGCGTGATTTGACGTTAGTGGTCCGAACCACGCCGATATTCTCGCCGGAGGTGATGATCAACGAAGTACCGAAAACGCCGCCCAGCAGCGAGATAACGGCGTCGCCGCGGATGGTGCGGGGAATGGCCTGATGGACGTTTTGTGTCGATTTGACGATCTCTGCGGTGGCAATCGTTTGCCCGGTTGCTTCAGCCATAGAAATCACCGCATAAATCAGCAGCGGTAGCGACGCTGACAGATTGAAGATTGGCCAGCCGAACGGAAACAGCTGCGGCAGGCTGAACAGCGGCCCGTGGCTGACGCCGCTAAAATCGGCGCTGCCCAGCAGCATTGCAAGCAGCGTGCCCGCCAGCAGGCCGAACATGACCGACAGCTGACGTAGGATGCCGCTGAACGCCAGAGCGAAGATCAGTGTAATCAGGATGGTGACCAGCGCCAGAATAATGTTCGTGGGCTGCGCAAAGTGGCTACTGCCCGGCTGACCGATAATGAGCCCGCCGTACAGGCGAATCAGGTTGATGGAGACCAGCAGCAGCATAATCCCGATAATAAACGGCGGGAAATGGTGCAGAAAACGGCGAAAAACGGGTAGGGCAATAAAATAAAACAGCGATGTTAAGATCACCGCACCAATTGCCGTTTGGATATTGGTCTGTAAAGCGATAGCGATGAAGATCGCGATAGGGGCACCGCCCGGAACCATAATAAACGGCAGGCGCGCGCCGAAGCTGCCGATACCGAGGCTTTGCAGGATGGCCCCCAGCCCGCACATCAGAAAGGTGGCGCTTAGCAGCGATGTGGTGACGCCATCGCTGAAGTGAAGCGCCTGGGCAATAAGAAAAACGGCGGTGATCGGCGTAGCGGCCACAACCAGCACATGCTGAAGGGCCAGCAGCAGCTTAGTTTGCCAGGGCAAGGCTTCGTTTTCCGGCACGGCGGAGTCAGAATACGGCATAAATTCCTCCCAAAGACGTGAGAACATCCCCGCCGACCCGCGTCGGCGAAGAGCGATTATTTCAGCCACGGTAGCGCATCGGCCGCGTAGCGGTGCGCGCGGAAGGCGCTGTTTTGCTTACCGGGGATGATCCCCTTGCTAAGATGCTCCGGGTATTCATTGAAGTAAGGAATAATGTATTCCCATACCGTCTCCCCCTGTGGAGTCACTTCAAACAGGCGGCCGAAGGCGGATTCGCAGATAAAGGTATTGCCGTTGGCCAGGCGCTGAGCGCTGCCCATATAGGGTGAGAAAAAGGCCGGCGGGAAAATATCGCGATATTGCCAGCGAATAGCCTGGGTGTGCGGGTCGAACTCCAGCACCGTGGAGTGTGGCGAGGTTACGCCGGTGCGCAGGTTACCGTTATCGAACACCAGAATCGAACCATTTTCCATCTCAATCGGGGTGTGCTGTTGGGCGACGACATCCGGCCCCACGTGCCAGACCTTGCTGCCGGTCTCTTTATTGACGGCAATTACCCCGGAGGTGGTGCGCAGGCTCATCAGCACCAGGCCGTCGCGGGTGACCGACAGACCGTTGATCATCGGCCAGTGGCGGCGGTCGAAGATCTCATGAACCGGAAAATCTTCCGGGGCCAGATGCTCCCAGGCGCGCCATTCCCATACCACTTCACCGTCGCGATTGACCTCTTTGACGATATCGCTCTGTATGACTCCGTCCGGCGCATCGCGGCGCGGATCGCCGCCGGTGACGCGAGCGGCAATTTCCGCCGGCAGCGGCGCCGCCGCGGTATACAGCAGGTTACCGTTCGCCAGCCACTGCGCGTCGTGGTGATGGAAGATATCCTCATAATGCCAGACCACTTCGTTATCCGGAGTGACTTCATAAAAATCGCCGCCGTGCCAGAGATCCCAGGCCGGATAGAGGTTGGCTGAGATGCTGTGGCTACCGTTATAGCCGAGGTTACCGTTAGGCAGCAGCACGGCATCGCGTCCGGCACGAACCGGGAGCTGCCACTGGTGCGCCTCTTTTCCACGCTCATCAACCAGATATACCCGGCCTTCGGCAGTTTGTGGGGCGAAGAGCGTATAGCCGCCGAAGCTTTTCCCCATATCGGAGAAGGTCAGCCCGCTCGGACGACGCCCGAGGGTGAATGCAGGATCCTGAGATAAGTGTGCCACGTAGCCTCCTGAAGCGATTATTTTCTGGCAAAATACGCCATTAAAACGTTTTAATGAAACAACATTAGATAGGAATGCTCGCCAGAGAGCTACGGTAAACGGCCACTTTTTTAATATGATTTTGTTATGTAATAGTGCCGAAATTCATACCCTGGAAATGTGCTACCCTGAGCGTAAATTCTCGGGAGGGAACGCCAGCCAGATGACTGCTCAAGATAAAAAACGCGCCAGACTCATTGATGTTGCACGCCTTGCCGGCGTATCGCCTGGCACCGTGTCTAATGCGTTACATCACACCCGTTTTGTCGAACCTGAGACCCGGCAACGTATTGAGGAGGCGATTCAGGCACTGAACTACACGCCGAATATTCGCGCCCGCCAGCTGCGTACCGGCAAAACTAACACTATTGCGCTTCTTTCTTCCTTGCCGCTGACCATCGCTTCCGGAGCATCGAAGCTGGGTTTTATGATGGAGGTCGCGCTTACGGCGGCGATTATGGCGCTGGAGAAGCAGCATGCGCTGATCCTGGTCCCGCCCGGGAAGAACCCGCTGGACATGGTGACCTTTGATGCCGCCATTCTGCTGGAACCCGCCGAAAACGATCCGCAGCTGCAGGCTCTGCAACAGGCGGGGATCCCATGTATCACTATTGGCCGCACGCCTGGAACACCGACGCCGGTACCGTGGGTGGATCTGCATTCGGAAGCGACGGCGAAACTGTTGCTGAGCCACCTGCAGACAGAAGGCGCCGATTGTTGCGCGCTCTTTGTCGGGCATACGCCGCGGACCTCCGCGCTGGAAACGGAGGCCGCTTATCGCCACTGGTGCGAAGGGCGGCAGGCGCCGGTGATCTATTACCTTGATGAGCAGGAAGGGGAAACGGCTGGCTATCAGGCGGCGCGTCAGATGTTGCAGGAACATCCCGAAATCAATGGCGTCCTGGTACTGGTTGATACCTTTGCCAGCGGCGCCGTGCGCGCTTTTCACGATGCGGCGATCGCCATGCCGCAGCGGATGCGCTTAGCCACCCGTTATGACGGTATTCGCGCCCGGGAATCCTTGCCGCCGCTGACGGCGGTGAACATGCACCTTGATGAGGTTGCCCGTCAGGCCGTCACGCTACTGTTCGAAGTGCTGGCCGGACATAACGTGATCGGCAGCCGCGGGCAGATGCCGGAACTGGTGGTCAGAGCCTCGAGCAAATTGTCGTAAGGGTCGTCAACCGCCGCGCTAGCGGCGGATGGCCGGCTTCTTAAACAATGAAAAGGTGAGGGATGCTTTAACTGCACATGAGTAAATAGCAACAGGTTTGGCTGAATGACACGGCCGTTTTCAAGATACAGTGAAAATTCGGGCATTTGCCCGATAGCAATTCCAGATTGTGGCCAGATGAATAGAAGCTGCGGCAAAACGTGACCCGATGCTTTTGCTGCCAGAGGACCAGATGATCAATATGGTATCTGAGGAGATACAACGACGGCATGAAGAAAATGAACTCGGAGGAAATGAGAGGGAAGTCAGAAATATCAACGTATTTATTTATCAATGCCTGCATGCTGTATGTGAAGTCATAAACCTTCGCAGTCAATTTAACTTATGTTTAGTAAAAAGCCAGTTCATAAAATAAATATTCATATCCAATTGTTTTAATTATGTTTTTTTGATATAAAAATGAATTCACCTCCAAAGAACTTCATGAACTAAAAGGAAATGCGTATCTTATGAGCATTTTCTAGCAGCTTGCTCTGCTTCACCATTTTCCAACTTAATCGCATAACCAAGCACATCAATGTTCAGGGGGATATCTGATTGTCTTCTTGAGTAATTTATGAGTTACGGTAACATTTAGATATGCCACAAAACCCAATCAGAACTGCCCTTTCTGAGGGCGGTAGCGTTGTCACGACTGGCTCGGCTGCCTGAGGCGTATTTGTCGGGTAAGAGGGCTCTATCATGGTTTTCTATTATAGGAAGAAATCATGGATGAACTAAATAACTTCTCATATTACTGCTCCACTTTGGTCAGGCCATGTTGATTGCCCGGGAACGGAGATGCCGCATTCATAGACTGATTTACCTGTTTCAGTAACTGCCACAGTATCGACACTGATGGTTTCGCATCAGGGAGCATCCGTGTTTCTTTGGGTGCTCTTGAGACACTTTCTGCCCCGTAATTCGATTAAAGTCACCCATGGTTCGACTCGTAATCGAATGTATCATAGAAAACCCTGTATATTCAGTCGGATACAGTAACTGTCTAGCTTGTGGTTATTAACATTAAATATATTGCTAACTTGGCCATGCTTAACATGGAATTAAAACGTTTTGTCAGGTGCTTTGCAGGCTATTGCACATCTGGAACCACAAACAACAAATGATACCTTTATTGAGCGTTTTAACCGGATCTACCGGACAGAAATTTTGGTTTTTTATCTGTTCAGAACCCTGAATGAAGCGAGTGAAATTAAATATCTATTTATTTCTGCCCTTTACTGATTATTTTTTATTGTTGATTCATAAGGAAGGTTTTTTAATGACTTTATGGTCTCTAATAATTAAACATGAAGGATAATATGTCAATCCACAGTAAGTTTTTACCTAGTGATCGTTCCAAGCTTCATATTGCATCGACTGATGTTTCAAAAAACAATGAAGCTGAGCGTTATGTTACTAAGTGCTTCAATCAGCTTATGAACAAAGACCCGTTCATTCATAAAATATTTCATGATCTTTTCAACGAGGGATTCGAAGGAGTTATCTTTGGCGGATGGGTAAGGGATAGAATAATTGAGCTTAGAACGGGGCAATCCATTAAATCTAAAGACATAGATTTTGTTTGCAAAGGGAAGAGTAGACTCACCCAAAACATGCTTGATACCGATTTAGTACAAAAAAATATGTTTGGTGGTTATTTTATAGATTATCCTACCATGCATATAGATTTATGGGAGCTAGATAAAACATATTTAATTGAAAAAAATAAATTAGCAAATGAATTTTCATCTTTATTAATTACTTCAGATTATACTGTTAATGCGGTTATTTATTACCCAAACCAAAATGGAAAAATTGCATATCTTTTAGAAAACGGTTGTCTGAATTCTATTGATAATAAAGAATTGGATTTCTTGGCTGACGAAGTTGCATTTCCTTTAATTCAATCAGCAAGGGCTTCTATATTTTCAGCCAGATTCGGATTTGAGATTTCTAATACAATTAGTGATTTTATTAAAGCAAATTGTCAGGATGAAAAAAGCATTAATGAAGTTAAAAAAGGGATCATCAAATTTTGTAGTTCAGAGTATAAAGATAAGGCTTTGAAAATTTTTGATTCTGTACTATCTAAAAAACAATAAGGCATACATATGGAAACTAGTTATTTCTCTCACTGTTGGGGTGTGTTTGAAGGCGGTGGCGTTAGGGGCGCTGCGCATGCAGGTGCTTATCAAGCTGCAAAAGACTCAGGTGTGCAATTTGAAAGACTAGCAGGAACTTCAGCAGGATCAATTGTTGCATCACTTATAGCAGCAGGAGGCTCCCCAGAATATATCTCGAAGATTTTAAATGAAACTGACCTTAACTGTTTGTTAAGCCCAGCCAAAGAGATTGATGCGATTTATAAAAACAATCATACGTTGCTTGGATTAGCTAAATATATACCAATTAAGAAGTTCAAGCCAATTAAAGATATCATTTTTTATTCTGGAGTACATTCATCATCTAAACTACAAGATTGGGTCGAAGAAAAGTTAAGAGAATTAGTACAACCTGAACGTGAAAAAGGGATTTCTGGAAAGGTCTTGTTTAAAGAACTAAAAATACCGTTACATTTAGTTGCGACGAATCTTTCCAATGGTTTGCCACAGATTTGGTCTATTGAATCAACTCCTGAGGAAAGTGTATCATATGCAGTAAGATGTTCATGCAGTATCCCATTTTTTTTTCAGGCAATTTCCGAAAAAAACTCTATATTAGTTGACGGAGGTGTTGTCAGCAATTTACCATCATTTGTCTTTTCTAAATTGCTGGAAGGGATGTCTTCATATACCAAAAGACCAAATATAATAAACTTTAGATTAGTACAAGAGAGTAGCTCGGAGCAAAAGCCCAATAATATAATTGAATACTTTGAAAAATTATCAAATGCCGTTGTATCTGGCGCTACTGAGGTTCAAAAAACATTACAAACATCAATATACAATATTTTAATAGATACGGGTGAGATTGGTTCCACTGATTTTGCAAAAATAACATCTGAGTCAAAGAGTATGCTATATCGAGCGGGAGGTGATGCAGTACGTGAATTCATTGCGAATGAAAGAGCTTTAATAAAACAAGGGAATCAAAATGCTGTATCTCAAGGATTTGATGAGAAGATGCTCTTGCTAATGCAACAAATAAGAGATTGCCATGATAATTTCATATTTTCTGGGGTGTCTTTTTCTTGGTTGGACTTTTTATTTCCAACTATATTCATTGCGCTTAAGAGAGGTATTCAAGTAAAATGTTTAACCTTAAATAAAATAGAGGAAAAAGAAGAAAGATTTCATTATTTACTTGATAAATTAGGCGTAGAGATTGTTTGTTTAGATAAGTTACCATTTAATGGATTTTTCTTTTCACCATTTGAAGAGCATAGTACTGCAGTTCTTACAACCACCAAAGATAGCAATGATATTTATAGAGATGAAAAAGTCAAGATATATAGCTATTACTCAGATGCACCAATAATTGATCTCTTAAGAGAAAAAATCGATTCCTTATCGCTTAACTTAGAAAAAAAATTAAATGTACTTACATATACTCAATGTTCAGACATGGAGTTTTTCACCAGGCTTAGAAATGTTCGCCAATATAAACGTGCTAAATTTACGATAGAAAGGCTTGATGTGAGTGACCAGATTTATACAATGTCAGATTCAGTGAAGGAATATAAGGTCTCACAAATCAAAAGCCTAATGGATGATATAACTAAATCTGGCGCTGATATTCAGGAGTTACTTAAAGTCCAGTTGAACGATGGGGCGACTTCTATTATTACGCCACCGATTTTAGAGAAGATCCATGATAAATATTATGTGATTGAAGGGAACGCAAGGTTATTCTATTATTACACCAAAGGAATTAAGACTATCAAGGCGGTTATAATTGAGGATGTTTATGATGCATTACCTTCACCACGGTCTAACCCTCTAAGCAAACTGCGTATAACATCGCTTACTCAAACATTTGCACAAAATTATCAGCAAAGTGATAAAAGTAAATTTCGTCATATTGAGAAAGCTGTTCACCCTTATCCACCTGAAGATTAGAATGCTATGATAATGGCCGAATTATTTGGAGGGAGAATGACTGATGATATGTTGCCGTGCGATCAACGGTAAATGATGTTTCTTTTGAGTATCTTCGGCAGCACTAGCTATTCTGGAAAAACTCTAACACGGTGGCCAGTTTTAGAGTTTTTCCAGTATCGGTTTTCCGATTCGTTTGGTGGTAACCCACCGTTATATTCATGCGGTCTGAGCGCGCTGTAATATCCAACGATATAGTTCGTTATGGCGTGAGTTGCATCGCTGAAGCTTACGTAACCCATCACTGGCACCCATTCGTTCTTCAGACTCCGGAAGAAGCGTTCCATTGGACTGTTATCCCAGCAGTTTCCACGCCGACTCATACTCTGTCTGTCCGATACCGCCGCAGTGACTGCCGGAACTGTCTGCTTGTCTATAAATTCTGAAGTGACAGTCGGTTAGCTTCCTTCATGGGCCGGTCATGCCGAGTTGTTAAGTATGGCTGTTTGCGATAAGCTTTCAATACTCTTTAGCGTTGGACGGTTACGTCTAGTCGGGTGATTAGCCAGACTCTAACTTATTGAACGTATTAAGGGTTGCGAAAGTGTCGCAACCCGAGATCGTTCCTCTCTCGGGTTGCGACACTTTCGCTTCCTCTAGTAAAGAGTGAAGCCCGGCGCAAATGCGCCGGGCCATTTTCAGGTACTGTTATGTCTGTTATTCGTGGATTAGCTTCGGTTTTACGTCAAAGTGACTCTGATATCAGCGCCTTTCTTGTGACCGCCCCGAGAAAGTACAAAGTTTACAAAATCCCTAAGCGTACGACGGGATTTAGAGTCATTGCCCAGCCAGCCAAAGGGCTAAAAGATATCCAACGAGCCTTTGTTCAGCTCTATAGCTTCCCTGTTCATGATGCTTCAATGGCCTATATGAAAGGGAAGGGAATTCGTGATAATGCTGCAGCACATGCTGGCAACCAGTATCTCCTGAAGGCGGATCTGGAGAATTTTTTTAACTCAATTACACCGGCAATTTTTTGGCGGTGCATTGAAATGTCATCTGTGCAGACACCTCAATTTGAACCTCAGGATAAGCTTTTTATTGAAAAGATCCTTTTCTGGCAACCGATAAAGCTTCGCAAAACCAAATTGATATTGAGTGTTGGTGCGCCTTCTTCACCAGTCATATCCAATTTCTGTATGTATGAGTTCGATAATCGAATTCATGCGGCTTGTAAGAAGGTGGAGATAACATACACACGCTATGCAGATGACCTCACGTTCTCGTCTAATATCCCTGATGTACTGAAAGCAGTTCCTTCAATACTTGAGGCGTTACTGAAGGATTTATTCGGAAGCGCGCTCAGACTTAATCACAGCAAAACGGTTTTCTCATCAAAAGCACATAACCGGCATGTGACTGGTGTAACAATAAATAATGAAGAAACACTGTCACTAGGGCGCGATAGAAAAAGATTTATCAAGCATCTGATTAACCAGTATAAGTATGGACTCCTTGATAATGAGGATAAAGCTTATCTGACCGGGCTGTTAGCATTTGCCAACCATATTGAGCCCGGGTTCATCATACGGATGAACGAAAAATACTCATTAGAACTCATGGAGCGCCTGAGAGGACAGAGATGACCAAACAATATCAAAGAAAAGCAAAGGGTGGAAATTTACTGTCAGCATTCGAACTTTACCAACATAATACTGATGAAGTGCCTGGTCTGGGTGAAATGTTGGTGGATGAGTGGTTCGAAATCTGCAGGGATTACATTCAGGATGGACATGTTGATGAGTCAGGAACATTTCGTCCAGAGAATGCGTTCTATCTTCGCCGACTGACGTTAAAGGACTTTCGCCGTTTCTCTCTTCTGGAAATCAAACTCGAAGAAGATCTGACAGTCATTATTGGCAACAATGGTAAAGGGAAGACAAGCATCTTATATGCGATCGCAAAAACGCTGAGTTGGTTCGTCGCGAACATCCTGAAGGAAGGCGGTAGTGGACAAAGGTTAAGCGAACTGACTGACATAAAAAATGACGCTGAAGACAGGTATTCAGATGTCAGTAGCACTTTCTTCTTTGGCAAAGGACTTAAGAGTGTGCCGATTAGATTGTCACGCTCAGCCCTTGGTACAGCGGAAAGGCGGGACAGCGAGGTTAAACCTGCCAGGGATTTAGCTGATATATGGCGAGTCATCAATGAGGTGAAGACGATCAACTTGCCGACGTTTGCTCTTTACAACGTTGAGCGATCGCAACCCTTTAACCGCAACACAAAAGATAATACCGGACGCAGAGAAGAGCGTTTTGATGCCTATAGTCAAGCGCTCGGTGGCGCAGGTCGTTTCGATCATTTCGTTGAGTGGTACATTTACCTGCATAAGCGTACTGTATCAGATATCTCAAGTTCAATTAAAGAACTTGAACAACAGGTTAATGACTTACAGCGTTCCGTTGATGGCGGTATGGTTTCGGTAAAATCACTTCTGGAACAGATGAAGGTAAAGCTTAGTGAAGCTACAGAAAGAAATGATGCTGCGGTTTCCTCGAAAATGTTAACTGAGTCTGTTCAAAAAAGTATTGTTGAGAAAGCAATCTGCTCGGTTGTCCCTAGTATCAGCAATATATGGGTTGAAATGATAACGGGTTCTGATTTAGTCAAAGTTACCAATGATGGTCATGATGTCACTATTGACCAATTGTCTGACGGGCAGCGTGTATTTCTGTCGTTGGTGGCCGATCTTGCGCGAAGAATGGTTATGCTGAATCCCCTACTGGAAAATCCATTAGAGGGACGTGGCATTGTTTTAATTGATGAAATAGAACTTCACCTTCATCCTAAGTGGCAGCAGGAAGTTATCCTGAACCTGCGCAGTGCATTCCCTAACATTCAATTTATTATTACAACACACAGTCCCATTGTTCTTTCTACTATTGAGAAACGCTGTATTCGTGAGTTTGATCCCCACAATGATGGCGACCAATCATTCCTTGATTCTCCCGATATGCAAACAAAGGGAAGTGAGAATGCTCAAATTCTTGAGCAGGTAATGAACGTACATCCTACACCGCCTGGTATTGCGGAATCTCATTGGTTAGGTAATTTTGAACTATTGCTTTTAGATAATTCAGGAGAGCTTGATAACCAGTCTCAAGTGCTTTACGACCAAATAAAGGAGCACTTTGGCATCGATAGTGCTGAGTTGAAGAAAGCAGACAGCCTTATTCGCATTAATAAGATGAAGAATAAAATAAACAAGATAAGGGCCGAGAAGGGAAAATAGGAATGAAAGAGTTAGCTCGGCTGGAAAGGCCGGAGATTCTGGATCAGTATACAGCCGGTCAAAATGACTGGATGGAGATAGATCAGTCTGCGGTATGGCCGAAATTAACTGAAATGCAGGGTGGATTTTGTGCCTATTGTGAGTGCCGGTTGAACAGATGTCATATTGAGCATTTCAGGCCAAGGGGAAAGTTTCCTGCTCTGACGTTTATCTGGAATAACCTGTTTGGTTCTTGTGGCGATTCAAGAAAAAGTGGCGGGTGGTCACGTTGCGGTATATATAAGGACAATAGTGCTGACGCCTACAATGCTGATGATCTTATAAAACCTGATGAAGAAAACCCTGACGACTACCTGCTATTTCTCACTACTGGAGAGGTAGTACCGGCTACCGGACTCACGGGGAGAGCGCTTAAAAAAGCGCAAGAAACTATCCGTGTTTTTAACCTGAACGGTGACATAAAGTTGCTTGGCAGTCGCAGAACTGCAGTGCAAGCAATCATGCCTAATGTCGAATATTTGTATTCTCTACTCGAAGAGTTTGACGAAGATGACTGGAATGAAATGCTCAGAGATGAGCTCGAAAAGATAGAGTCTGATGAATTTAAAACGGCGCTAAAACATGCCTGGACTTTCAACCAAGAGTTCGCATAACCTTGCTCCCAGTATGAGCCAGCGTGGCAACGTCTGGGATAATGTTGTGGCAGAGTCGTTCTTCAGTTCACTGAAAAAGGAGCGTATCAGAAAGCGCATCTATAAAACCCGGGATCTGGCCCGGGCTGATATCATCGATTACACAGAAGTGTTCTACAACCGGGCCCGGCGTCATAGTCATCTCGGCGGCGTCAGTCCGGAGGCCTTTGAACAGGCCTCGTCGTGAGGACAGGATATGTCTACGGGTGTGGGGTCAGTCCAAATAGCCTGGCTTCTATCACCATTCTTCACGCCTTACCGGTGAATCAAACTCATTTTCTACAAAATTTGCAGGCTTTGTATAAGTTGAACGTAGTACAGAACTAAGCGAAATTTTCACCCCTAAAATATTTAACACTTTGTATAGACGCTCAAAACTTGCTTTTGAAGGATTTGACTCAAGGCGAGCATAAGTCTGCTGAGTTACACCCAACCTGGCAGATAATTCTCTTTGAGTTAATCCTTTTGATTTACGAAAACCAATTAAAAGTGGGCGTAACTGGCTAAGAAGTCTAACTGGAAAAACAGTATCCATAAGTAGGTGGCCATGTCGATTACTTCAAAATAAGTTCACTCTGAGTAAAAACAGCCTGTAGGGTGTTTTATTACTTTACAACCTACAGGGTGTAAGGATGAACACATTGTTTAGTTTGCAGCATTGAAATTTTAAATGTTGCATCTGGGACTGACTGAGATTATATTCATGATGTCTAGCATATAGTGGTGCGCGCTGTTATTCTCATTTTAATGAGGCTTGTCAGTGCATGAAGGGAGAGGGCGGACTCGGCTTTGCCCTCTCTTTTTCATGAATCGATTAAAATTAAAATCCTTTCTAAAACTCATTGCCTGACTGCAATAGTGTTATTAACAATTCCAATCAACGTATTTATTTTTTCATTTATCTTAATATGTTTTTTCTCTTGCTCGAGAGAAAGCTTTCTGAATTCATTCTCCCTGCTCGGCACAGCAATTATCAATTCTTCATAAATCTCCTTTGCTCCTGATACTTTTGCCAACTCACTGCTGTATTTTTCAATAAGAGATTTTATTTGGATGTTTACATTGCTGTGTTCATGGTTGATAGCACTTGAAACAAGTTGACAGGAAGTCCCGGGGGTTGCCTCAATTAACTCCACGTGTTCGATTGCGACATTGAATTCAGATGTGGTTGAATATAAATATTGATATACCCCTGTTTTTCTTACCTTGTTTAATAATCCTTTCCTGACCAAATGTTGAATTTGATTATAAGTAAAAGCTTTAGCTTTTAAATACGTTTTCGGAAATGAAAATCGCTCGATAAGAATTTTTGCTACATCGTTACTCGTGAAGGTATCTTTGCCAATATAGATGATTGCAGAAAATATGTACGAATCAGGGTTGGTTACTCGACTATTCATATGACTAAAACAAGGCTGTTAACTTAGGATTGCTAAGTATACAACAATGGCAGATACTTAGACAATCTAAGCACCCGAGGCAAATGAAGATGAATCAGTGTCTGAAAAAAATCCGATACCAGAACGACTTAAGGAAGCGAGATGCAGGGCGGGATTATCACAGCGCTCTCTGGGTCTCCTTGTTGGCTTTGATCCCGCATCGGCTAGCAGTCGTATGAATCATTATGAGAAAGGACGCCATGTCCCCGATATTGATACACTTCGACGGATGGCGGCAGAGTTAAACGTGCCGTTGAACTACTTTTTTTGTGATGATCAGACAACAGCAGAACTTGCATTACTCATATCCCGGATGACAGAGGAAGAGCGAAGTAACCTTATCGAAGCACTCAAAATGTCTTCAGGTTTAAAACATGCTGACAAAAAATGATGTTATACAAAAGGCTACTGAACTTTTTGAAGGCAATGAAAGTGCAGCGTTAAACTGGTTTAACGAACCAAACAGGGCATTACAGTGGAAGCCTCCATCAGAGATAATGGATTCAGAAGAGGGGGCGTTGATGGTTGCCACGCTCATTTTGCGTATAGAACATGGTGTCTACTCTTAATTATCTTAGCTCATTGATTCTTTTTCTGGTCGTGTAACTCCGTAATCAGATGTGGAGCCAGAAAATGTTCTACCGGGATGACTGTATTAATTTTAACTGCTTTCACGATTGATACGAACATCTTTGACAGCCAGCCTGGCGAGCTGTACAGGGCGCGCTCCTGTTACATAAGCCAGGCCAAGGATAGCTGCGTTTCGCACTTCGCTTTGACCGAAACTTTTGCCATGGCGTAACAACGAAGCCATTTCAAACAGTCCATTGCTGATCATGTTTTTTTCAAGAGGATCAAGAACATTATCGATTTCCTGATAAACTCCCCAATGATCGAGATACGGTCGAGGGATTAACTCAAGATCTTCGTATTCTTCGAGGTTGAAACCCGGAAATTCTTCAGCACAAAGAATTTTAAGTCCAAACATAACGGAATAAAAAGCTCTTCTGTTGACACTGTCGCTTTCCAGGTAACTACGAAGTATAGAAAATGAAAATATGCAATTCTTTTTGCAGTAATCAATCGCATGTTTCCAGTCAAGCAGGAGCAATGGAAGAAGTGTTGGAAACCTCGTCGAAGCATATTTGAAACAGATGTATTTATTTAATTTATTTGTAATATCGTCTTGATTGAAAACAAGATACCGACGGCTACCTGCATAATCGAAAGCCCATTTATTTTCTTTATTAATTATGTATCTATCATCAAACTCCATTGCTGTTTTCAGATAAATTCGCTCAGGAATATCAAGAGCAAGGATAGATTGAGCCAAATCGGGAGGATAAGTTAAAATCTCTTCATCAGACTTTAGCGCATTTTCAAATGAAGTCATCATTATATTCATCTATTATGGTATTTAACGTATCATCCAGAGCAGCATTGTCTTGAGTAATACGTTGTATATTGGCTGAATTAGCCTGCTCAGAAAGAAAACGTTTTGCATATAGATCAGGCATTTGACTTGTCGGACTCCACCCTCCCATCAGTCGTAGCTCATCTTTAGCTTCTTCCATTAACCCTGAGAGAGAAGGTGCGCCAGCAATAAAGTGTTTTCTGTTTAACTGATTTCTCAAGTATTTTGAATGCCATATCTTTTGTAATGTCAAAAAGGCCCAGGTATGTCGGGTTGTGTGTGGTGTCAATCGTTGCAACGAGTCATAGTACAAGGGCGATTTGTACTCAGGGTACTTGTCAGTAAAGACCTTATCAACTTTCAAAAAAATAGAATGAACAGATGTGTATGACAATGGTTTGCCTGACCGCTGACTCGATATAAAGATGAAATCATGCTTAACAGTTTTTGGTCGGATTTTTCCTACATAGATGCTCAGAAAAATATAATCCTGCTTATCGAGTTCCAGCACACGATTTGCCCATGAATTTTTGAGAGCTGGCGCATTTTTTCTAGGATCGAATCCCTCTTCGACAGTTGTCACGATCAAACTAAACTTATCACCTTTTATATTTGGTTTAATAGAACTGCACTCTAACAACAATAACTCACCTATTCGTAAACCATAATTTAATAACAGTCGAATAATCAAAAAATTGCGGAACTGAAGATGCCCGGAAGAGAAGGGGTTTAGCGGGTTGTGTTTTTGGGTAGAAGAGGGGGCTATAATCCCATACAGGCTGACCACCATTGGGCCAGACAAACTCTGAAATCCCAGGCTGTTGTAACTGCGTAGCGAAGATTTGTTTGGTGTCAGCGTTCGATAATTGTCCCGGCAAAGCCGCAAACGGGTGTGTAATCGTGAAGCCAAAAGTGATAACGCTTTGGGAGAGTCATCCCGGTACGCGGGTGATATGTAAGTGCTAATCAAAAAAGAAATAAAATGAATCACTGCACGAACTCTGGCTGCTTGAGTTGAGCAACTGGATCCTGGGACTCGTGATAATGACAAAACATTTGACTGGACGCCCCGACCATTTTCAAGGTACAGCAAAAATGATGGCATTTCCCCGACAGCAATGTCTGGATTGTGGTTAGATGAAAAGAAGCTATAGCAAAACGTGACGCCATACTTTTGCTTCCAGAATTCGTAAAAAAACTTCACAGACTGAAGCGAAGCTGACTGTGTGGACAAGGAGCGGTGAGCCAGATGGTCAATGTGGTATCTGAGGGGATACAACAATGGCAGACAGCTTTCCATGTCCATCAGGATCCATTGCCGTTTGTAACCCGAGATAACCAACTGATTTAGTGAATACACAGCTTTGACCTTATGATTAACATGGATATGAAGAGAATGTACTATGAACATAACGAAAGAAACGGGAGAGAAGTCAGAAATCACAACGTATTGATTTATCTGTGTGTGGATGTGAATGGTGAAGTAAAGGAACTTCGTAGGAAATTTAACATAATATACATTATGCGCACCTAAGTTGTAGGGGCTCAATGCTAAGTCTGTTTGCGGCTAACTGGCGTAACTCTCTTTCTCTATATCTATATAGGAATACCTGGCTATAGTTTTCAAACCTGTATGTCTGGTCAACGACTCACTTTTCCTGATGAGGCATTTTCTATGGCTATACCTGATGCCGAGGTTTTCTCCGTGAAAGAAATCAACTGCCTCAAAATCCTTCACTTCACGATGTTATCAATCGCAGCTCACGTCCTGGTCAGGCAGCGAAAATGCTCCGGTATCACGCCGCGCCATTGCAACCGGCTGCTGCAACGCTACCATCAATGCGGGCCGCCTGGAATGAATAACCAAAGTCGCGGCCGCGCTGGTAATCGCTCAATCGCCTGTTGCCCGAATCACTGACCTAACTGGCGCTGAGTATCATTCTGGAACGTTACTCAGATTTTGGCCCCACACTGGCGCGAGAAAAGCTGGCTGAAAATCACGGCATTGTCATTGGTAAGGAAACGCTCAGACGTCTCATGATAAAAACCGGGCTCTGAGGACAAAAAAAGCCCCTTCAGGGGCTTTAATAAGATTAAGAACAACGCCTGCGGTCTTACTCTTACGGCGACCAGTCCGGTAGTTCCCTCGATTATTTGGTCAGTTCCGCCGTCATATGAACGCCGTTATTGAAGCTGGCCTCGGTAATTTTGTACGACGTACCGCTCTGTTTTGCCTGTGCGGCGATCTGTGCTTCAGCGCTGTCAATCGTTGATGCCGTGGCGGTCACGCTCTGGGCAAAAGCGCCGAAAGACATCATGGAAAAAGCAGAAACTACAACTAAAGTTTTGATGGATTTCATGGTCGTATTCCTTAAGTCATTTGTTCAGTATTGGGCGATGTTGACCTGATGTGATAAATGATAAGACGACCATAGAGTGATTAAAATCGAAACAATTTGTGGATGTTATTCAAAAAAACAGAATGAATTTCGCACGCCCTTCTCCACTGTTTCTTTATCAACCTGTCTGCTTTTGCTGCGCCGTATTTTTGCACCTCCATGCCTCGTCACCTGTAATCGATAAAGCTCAGGATGGCCTCGTTGAACTCTTTCGGCGCCTGAATAAACGCGAAGTGGCTGGTGTTTGGTAAAATCAACAATCCGGCATTCGGGATGGTGTTGGCAATATATTCCAGATGCTCCCGCACAATGGCCTCGTCATGGTCGCCATCGACAATCAGTACCGGGGTTGTGATTTTCTTGAGATCGTCATCGCTCCAGTTGGGCTGTGTTGCCCACATATGGCTTATCTGATCGACAAAGGCATCGTACTGGTCGGGAGTTTTTGAAAGCTTGCGATATTCATTGCCCGCCCGTTCGATATAGCTGGCAAAGACCGGGTTTTTCTCGGTATCAGGTTTTACGCCGCTGGTTTTCGTATTGGGGGCAAAGGAGAAAATGCGGTTCACTCTGGTCGGGTGGCGAATAGCCAAATCGATACCAATAATTCCCCCATCGCTCCAGCCGACAATATCCGCTTTCTTAATGTTCAGATGATCGAGCAGCGCAACCACATCATCACTCATCAGGTCGTAGCTGTAAGGGCGCTCGTCACGCGTGCTGCGTCCATGGCCCCGACTATCAACCACAATGACCTTATGATGCTTCGCCAGCGCTGCAACCTGTTGACCCCAGTAATCGGAATTCGCCAGCCCGCCGTGGAGCAAAACCACCGGCGTTCCCTCTCCGGTGGTGGCGTAATAGAGCTGTATTCCGTTTACGCTGGCATACGCCGGTTTCAGCGCGGCGACAGGCGCTGGTGTTCGCGGCAGATTTTTCCAACGTTCCCCCCAGGCTATGGGGGATTGAGGGGTGACCGACCAGGCCGCAGAGGTGCTCAACGTCCCCATCACGCAGAGCAGTCCGGCGAGGAATAGTGTATTTTTTCTCTTCATAGCGATCGCTCCTGATAACGTTTACTGTGCCTCACCCAACTCACGGGTGCGTTTCACCGCCGCAAGCACGCTGCGTTGCAGGCCTGCAGCGAAATCGCTGTTGTTAAGCTCATACAACCCATGAATCCCGACTCCCGCCGGGGAGTTGTTGATATCGAGTAGCTGCCTCGGGTGTTTCTGGCTCAGGCGCAGCATCTCTATCGCCCCCTGCAGATTTTCCAGAACCACCTCAGCTGCCTGCGCGCGCGACAGACCGGCCAGCACGCCCGCATCGGTAAACGACTCGATAAAGTAATAAATATAGTTCGGCCCGGCGACGCCGAAGCCGGTAAAGATATCAATAAGCCGTTCCGGCAGGTAAAGCACCTTGCCAAAACCGCTCAGAAAAGGCTCCACCTGTTCGGGAAGCGCCTGCGCGTTCAGAACCACCCCGCTGTAGCCAAATCCGGTATCGGTAAGCGTATTAGGGATAACCCGGGCAATGGTTTTTCCCGTCCCCAATACGGTTTCGAGTTTGTGCAGCGTCACCCCGGCAATCAGGGAGATCACCGTCGTTGCGGCAGAAAGATGGGGCCGAATACGCTCTGCCACACTCGATAAATCGTCCTGTGGGCGGATCCCCAGCACCACCAGGGCGGCCTCGCGCAACACATCCTCGCGCTGCTGCTGCGCCAGGCCATAACGTTCAGTGAGCGCTGCGATGCGACCCGAATCGATATCCTCCAGCGAAATCTCTTCCGCGCGAAGCGTCCCCGCCGCCAGCGAGGCTCGAATAATGGCCTCCGCCATTTGTCCGGCACCAATAAAATGTACATTTGCCATGCGCAGTGACTCCTTATTGAAAGCGATATTCGCCGTTGCCTACGCGAAAACGTTGGCCTTTCAGCGCCGGGTCAGCGACGTTAAAGACCAGTTCGACTAAGCGGTTGGCCTGCCCCTGGAGAAAAACAAAGCGCTGTTGGCCCACTGCCAGCCCCTCCGACAGTTCATTGAACCCAAATAGCGCGTGCCAGTGCGCACGCGCGGCCTGCGGGTCTTGCACCGCAAAAATAGCGCTCTGCAACGTTACCTCGCCTGCGGGATGTGGCCCGTCGAGCCCCTGAGCATGTAGCCGCGCCAGCCGCGCGCTATCGCCCTCTCCCCATTGCAAAATAAAGGGATACGGCAGACCGTTAAAATCCCCATCGATAGTGAAAATACGCCAGCTAATGGTATTACCCTGCGGATCGTTACGCCGGCCGTCGACAATCGGGGAGACATTCAGCCCCTTGCTGCGCAGGTCGGCATGCGTCTGGTCAATATCATCCGTGCGCAGCGCCACCCGATGCAGCGCCTGGTTTTCCGGCAACAGCTGCGCCGCGTCACGGGAGAGCAAAAAATCGGCCTGCGCCGACGCTAGCTCGGCGCGATCGTAGATGGCGAGAAATTCGATATAGGTCAGTCCGAAATAGCTGAGCGCATTCCAGGTCCCCCAGCCAGGGTGACGCCCACCGGCAAGCGCTCTGAGCTGCTGCCCGGCAAACGCGGCAATCGCTTCGTCCGGCTGGTTCACAAACTGAACGGCGTGATCCCATTTTAGTGTTGTCATTAAGCCTCCTGAGTCTGGTAGAAACGCAGCCGGCAGGCGGCATCCCCCCGCGCCAGCGCGGTCTCAACCGCTAACTGCATGCCCTCGAATGCATCGGTTAACGCATGATCCCCTTCCATGCAGATGTCGCACAGCGTCTCAATCTGCCGGGCATCGCGTCCCTGCTGACGCCAGCAATTGACGTAAGGGCAATAATGGAACAGCACAATAAACTCTGACGGGCTGGTCGATACGGTCTCCATTTCGTAAACCTGCGATTCCAGCCCACGGGTAAACACAGCAGCAAATTCCTGCAAATCGTTGTCACAACGCATCTTCGCGCGTACGGAACGCCCGATATCACGGCCATAACGGCGGATAGCGTCGCGCGCATAATCGTCGGGCTGATTGCGTAGCCGGGATTCATCAAGTAAATAGCCAAGCGTCGCGGCGCGCTTTTCGGTGATAGCCCGTAGCGCAAGAGTAACCTCGTCGTCCAGGGTCGGCGCGTTGTGCGCCGAAGCGGGCTGTTTTGTATTCATCAGACAGCACTCCCCTTAAACGACTATTCCCAGTCGGTGTTTACTTTGACGCTTTCCGCACCCGGCAGACCGTAAACATCTTCGTCATACCACTTGCGAGACAGTGCGGCCAGCGTGCCGTCTTTTTTAAGGGCTTCAAGCTCGTGGTCGATGGCCTCAATCAGTTTCGGGTCGGCATTCTTTTTGTATAAATAGACGTTGGGGAACAAACCGACCGACCCGGAGGCTTTCAGGTTCAGATTCAGGGCTTTGTTTAACGCCAGTAATGCGCCAATCGGATATATAGCCGCATCGTACTCTCCGGAGGCGACGGCTTTGAAAATGTCCGCCGCAGATTGCTCACCGTTCGGCTGCAGATTGATTTGCTGACCTGGGTGCTTTTTGTTGTAGTTATCAATAACGGTATAGCGTGCGTCAGACGTATGGATCGGCACCAGTTTTTTCTTACCGCTCGCCAGATCTCCCAGCGTATGAATATCATTTTCATTGTTACGTATAATTAAACGCAGGTCGCTGATGCCCGAAGGCTGGCCAGAGTACGCGTATTGTGCCGCGCGCTCTTTCGTCAGATAAAAATGGTCAGCCGCCAGAGTATACGCGCCGGTGGATAACCCGATGATCATCGCATCACGAGAGACCGCATTAAAATGGAACTTATAGTTGGCGAGCTTCTGGTCAATGACTTTTAATAACTCACCATCGTAACCGGTAATATTGTTATTATCATCCACAAAGCTAAACGGGAACCCGTTCGCATTCACCACCACTTCAACAGTTTCTGCATTCGGGCTTTTTTCGACCGCCTGAACCACCGCTACCTGCATTGCTAACAGCAACGAACCGATCATTAACACCTTATTTTTGAACATACTTCTTTCCCCAAAATGAGTGAGATGGAACCACTTTTCGTGCATGGCTTTTCCACCGGTTACTGAGATACGCCTCGATATGTCGCAATATCCGGGTAAGGACCAGACAGAGCGCAATATAAATAATCATGACGATGCAATAGGCCTCCACATAATGAAAACCACGTGCCGCCGCGATATTCGCCTTTGCCATCACATCGATCACGGTGATGGTATAAACCAGCGACGTATCCTTGATCAGGTCAATCAGGACGCTGGTGTAGTTAGGTAAAGCGGATACCGCCGCCTGCGGCAAAATAATGCGTCGAAACTGGGTAAAACCGGTCAGGCCAATCGACCATGCAGCTTCTCGTTGCCCTTTTTCCACCGCATTCCACGCCGAACGAAACGTCTCTGCGAAGTACGCGCTGAACACCACTGAAAAAGCAGCTACTGCGGCTACCAGAGGCGAGAGCTTGTAGGTGAACGGCGTCTCCTGCGGACCGCCAAAAAGCCCGCTGGCAAGCCACGGCCAGACATAAAAAATAAAATAGAGCATCACCAGCATGGGGATGGAGCGCCCAAAAGAGATAAACACCGCAACCAGATATTTCACGTAAGGCACATCGCGAATGACCACCCAGGCCAGGACGCCGCCTAATAGCGTCGAAAAAAATAACGATAAAATGGTGATCAGCAACGTGATCGGTAGTGCACTTAGTATAAAGGTGAAATTATCCCGGATAAAATCGATGCTAAACATAGTCGTATTTTACTCCAGTAAATATTGATACTTTTTCTCAATACGGGTAGTGAGATAAAAGATAATTATGTTAAGAAACCAGTAAATGAGGATAACGCTAATAAATGCCGCAACCTGCTTGGTACCATAGCTGTTTTGCGAGATTTTCTGCGCCCGACCAAAAATATCGACAATGCCAATAATATTAACCAGCGACGTCATCTTAACGAGGTTGATTAAAATATTGCCAAAATTCGGAATGGCGATAATGAGTCCTTGCGGGAAAATGATGCGCGCGATCCCAATATGCCAGGGAATATTCAGGCTGCGTATGGCCTCTTTTTGTCCTGGATCCACGGCATTCCATGCCGAGCGCATCATTTCGGCAAAATAGGGGCTAATGCCAACAGAAATAGACAATATGGCAAAGGTCATATCGCTAATCAGTAACGCCGGTAGTTCCAGCGCTGAGAGAATCAGTTTTCCGCCGAAGAAAAAGAGCAGGATCAGCAGAGCCAGCGGCGCTCCGCGCAGCACATCGGTGTACGCTTTCGCAAACACACTCAACACCGGTGAACGGCTAAACTGCAATACCGCAGCCAGCAGGCCAAGCGCCAGGCCGAGAAGCAGAGATGCAAGCGTAATACCCAGCGTGATCGGCAGGTTTTCCAGTAATTTCGGCACAATGAAAAGCAGATCGTCGGAACTCAATAACGGATGTGGATTCATCAGCGTGGCCTCAGGCGTGGTAACGTAATCGGGCAAGAAACGCCTGGGTCCTCGTGTGCAACGCCGCGCCAAAAATTTGCTCAGGCGGCCCCTGCTCCACGATCTCCCCGTTTTCCATAAACACCACCCTGGAGGCGACCTGGCGGGCAAACTCCATTTCATGAGTCACGATAATCATCGTTTGCCCGTTGGCGGCAATGTTCTGAATCAGCGTCAGGATTTCGCCTACTTTTTCCGGGTCCAGAGCTGATGTCGGTTCATCCAGTAACAGCACTGCCGGGTTAATTGCCAGCGCACGGGCTATGCCGATACGCTGTTTCTGCCCGCCAGAAAGGCTGTTCGGGTAATGGTCTTTTTTATGCAACAGCCCGACCTGTTTTAGCAGACGCTCGGCTACAGCCACTGCCTCCTGACGAGGGCGTTTTTGCGCATAAATCAGGCCTTCGGTAATATTTTGCAATGCGGTGAGATTGTGAAACAAATTCCAGGATTGAAAGACCATCGCGGTTTTCGCGCGTATTTTTTCAATCTCTTTTTTTCCGGCTTTCGCGCAGTCAACAACCGCATCATCGATTTCTATTTTCCCGCTGTCGGCAGGCTCCAGAAAATTTAAGGTGCGCAATAATGTCGTTTTCCCCGAGCCGCTTGGACCAATAATGCAGATAACTTCCCCTGTATTAATGGAAAGCGAAACCTCTTTTAGTATTTGTTCGCCAGTAAAACTTTTACTGATCTTATCAATAGCAATCATTATTTTATTTTCGCAGCGAGCTATCCCTGATAAATGCGCAACACTGGCATTTATTTCTTTACTAAAACTATATTGCTGCGGGGTCTATAAAGACAAACAAGAAAAACACATATCCAAAGTTGAAAAACACATTTCCGACACAGGGCATTTTTCCTGAAACTGGCATATTCAAACTGTTGAGAGAATATAAAAGGCGGGGAAAAGAATGATCCGCTATTTATCGCCGCGGATCATTCTTTACATTCTTTTTTAGCATCCCACTCCTGCGCCCGGTAAGGTTCACCCAGTGTCAGCGAAGGCGATCAATCCAGGCAAAGAGTGATTTAGCAGCCACGCTATCGCCGGGCTGCGGTGATAAACCGCTCCGGATGGGCGAAAAGAGCCCCGACTTAACGGGAGTCCTCTTCCCTGCCCCGCCTGTCTGGTTCTTTTATATGCAACGCACCTGGATCTGACATTTGCACCTTTGCAGTGCCACCGCACGACGAAATCCCACCCGCCACCTCCATTCGATTTCAGTTTAACCTGTTGATTATAATCATGTTTTATAATTGGCTTATTTGTTGCATTGGTATGTGTATACACATATGTCGACAAGGTGTTATGCAATGAATCAGATGAAGTCAGTAAAATGCACGCAGGGGATGGCTGTTGCGCCGCACGCGATGGCAGCAGAAAGCGCTGTCGCTGTTTTAAGAGACGGTGGCAACGCTATTGAAGCGATGGTTGCCGCCGCAGCCACTATCGCCGTTGTCTATCCGCATATGAACGGCATTGGCGGCGATGGTTTCTGGTTGATCTCGGCGCCGGGTAAAGAGCCGGTAGCGATTCAGGCATGTGGATATGCGGCACAAAAAGCTGATATCCCTTTTTATAAAAATGCGGGTTTTCAGCAAATTCCGTCGCGGGGTCCGCATGCCGCCAATACCGTGGCCGGGGCGGTGGCAGGTTGGAGCCTGGCGCTGGAATGGGCGGAACAGAACCTCACTGAGCCAGCGCGCCTGCCGTTATCCCGTCTGCTGAAGGATGCTATTCACTATGCTCGTTATGGCGTTCCGGTCAGTGATGGGCTGCACCAGCAAATCGCATCCAGGCTAAACCAGCTGCGGTTATTCCCCGGCTTTACCTCGCTATTCGCTCCCTCAGGCGAGGCGCTGAACACGGATGAATTGCTGCACCAGCCTGCGTTAGCCAACACGCTGGAAAAGCTGGCCATAAACGGCCTGGATGATTTCTATCACGGTGATATCGCTCGTCTTATTGCCAGTGAACTTAACGCCGCCGGCTGCCTGTTGCAATTCAGCGATCTGGATAGCTTCGGCGCTTCTCTGGTCAAACCGCTGGCGCTGGAAATAGATGCCGGCACGGTTTATAACCTGCCCCCGCCGTCCCAGGGCCTGGTCTCGCTGCTTATCACCGGGGTCATCGAATATCAGCGTAAAAAAGGCGCCATTGTTGACGAAGCTGATTTCATTCATCAGTGCGTGGAAGCGATCAAGCTCGCGTTTGATTTGCGGGATCGTCATATCACCGACCCGGCGCATATGAAAGTCGATCCACAATCCCTGCTCGCGCCGGAAAACATCGAAATGCTCAGCCAACAAATCGCGGCCGATCGAACGCGAGCGTGGGAAGGTGGCCGCGGTCCGGCGGACACGATCTGGATGGGGGTCGTCGATAGTTCCGGTACGGCAGTGAGCTATATCCAGAGTATTTATCATGAATTCGGCAGCGCCGTTATTCTGCCGGACAGCGGCATTATCTGGCAGAACCGGTGCAGCAGTTTTTCGCTTGACCCCGCCGCGACTAACCCGCTTCAACCAGGTCGTTTGCCATTCCATACGCTCAACCCGGCGCTGGTGCGCCTGGTAAACGGTGACGTGATGGTTTACGGCAGCATGGGCGGCGACGGCCAGCCGCAGACAATGGCCGCCGTTTTCGACCGTATTCTTCATCAAGGCATGTCTCCGCAGGCAGCGGTAGCCGCGCCGCGCTGGCTGCTGGGCCGCACCTGGGGCGAAAGCAGCGACACGCTCAAGATTGAGAGCCGCTTAAGCCCGACGACAACCGACATCCTCAGGCGTTACGGCCATGACGTCGAAATCTATCCCCCTTATGACGACATCATGGGTCATGCCGGCGCCATCATCCGCCGCCGCAACGGCATGCTTGAGGGGGGGAGCGATCCGCGCAGCGACGGCGGCGTGGCGATCTGGTAACGCTCATTTTTTCTATTCGACATTTTTCAACGGCGGGCGATATCCCCTGACGGGCGCCCTCTACCGAATGATTTTACACTGCGATCGGAGATTATTATGACTACTCTCAGCGAACCCTTTATCACACCTAAATATGGGAAATGGGGACAGCTCGTTCTTGGTTTGATCTGTATGGCTGCCATTTCAAGTCCGCAATATGTCTGGACGCTGCTGACGAAGCCGTTAGCCGCGAAACTGGGCGTGGGATTACCGGAACTGCAGGTCACCTTTTCTCTGCTAATCATACTGCAGACTTTCTTTTCACCGTTTCAGGGGCGGCTGGTTGAAAAATTCGGCCCCAGGCTGCTGATTTCGATCGGCACCGTAATGGCCGGGATGAGCTGGGTACTTTCAGCGCATATTCATGGTCTGACCGCGCTGTGGTTGATCTATGGCTGTATGGGCGGGCTTGGTACCGGGATTGTTTACATAGGCGTTGTCGGCCTGATGGTGAAATGGTTCCCGCAGCACCGTGGATTCGCCGCAGGCTCGGTGGCCGCAGGATACGGTATGGGCGCCGTATTAACCACTTTCCCCATCTCAATGTCGCTTGGCAGCTACGGTCTTGAACAAACGATGACCGTTTTCGGCATCATTTTTGCCGCTATAGGTTTTCTGGCAAGTCAGGGGCTGAGGCTGCCGCCGAACACGGTATCGATCCCCGTCAGCCAGAAGCTGGCGCAGAGCAGCAAGCAATTCACCTCACGCGAAATGCTGCGCCAGCCGCTGTTCTGGCTGATGTTCGCCATGATGGCGATGATGTCCACCTCCGGGTTGATGGTTACCTCGCAGATGGCGGTTTTCGCAGAGGATTTCGGGATCAGTAAGGCGGTGGTATTTGGTATGGCAGCTTTGCCACTGGCTCTGACGATTGATCGTTTCACTAACGGTCTGACCCGCCCGCTATTTGGCTTTATCTCCGACCGTTTTGGCCGCGAGCAAACCATGTTCATCGCATTCGCGCTTGAGGGCGTTGCCATGACGTTATGGCTGGCGTGTCGAGAAGATCCAATGCTCTTTGTGCTATTGTCTGGTGTAGTGTTCTTTGGCTGGGGAGAGATCTTTTCACTCTTCCCGTCGACCCTGACTGACACCTTTGGCAGCGAAAATGCCGCGTCAAACTATGGCTGGCTGTACATTTCGCAAGGCATCGGTTCGATTTTCGGCGGCCCGCTTGCGGCGCTCTTGTATCAATACACTCAGGGATGGCACGTTGTCTTCAGTTGCGCAATTGGCCTGGATTTTGTTACCGCCGCTCTCGCCTTGTGCGTTTTAAAACCCTGGCGTGCACGATTCATCCGCCAGCATAGCTAATCTCAGAACTTTTCAGGAATAACGGCAATGACATCTGAACCTACACAGCTTCTTCCGCATTCGGAGCGCGTCTGTCTTCGACTGCGGCAGGAAATTTACCAGTTTGTTCTTCTGCCAGGAGATCGGTTCACGGAGGTGGACATTGCCCGTCGCCTTGGATGCTCGCGTACGCCTGTGCGCGAAGCGCTGCTGATATTACAAAACGAAAACCTGGTCAGGCGCTGCGTTCGTAACGGGTGGGAAGTATTTCCCATTGATTTCGATACGTATGAAGATCTGTACGAAACGCGCGCGCTGATTGAAGCGAATACGGTCAGGCATCTGTGCAACTCAACTTCGCCGAAAGTGAACCGGGCCGTTCTCGCCGAACTTAAAGCAGTCTGGTGCGTCGCGCCTGAGGCGAGACTATTAGAGTGCGATAAAGTTTTGGAACTTGATGAGCAGTTTCATATTGCCCTGACGGAAGCCGCAGGCAATCGCGAACTGACGGCAATTCTGACCAATATTACTGACAGGATCCGCATTATGCGCCGGCTCGATTTTGAGTATGAGGCGCGTATTGCGCAGACCTATGAAGAGCATGCTGAACTGCTGGAGGCTATAGAATGCCGGCTGGAGGAGCGAGCGGTAGAGTTGATTATTCTGCATATCAAAGACGCCCACCTTGGCGCCAGTACCATTACGCTGCGCCGCCTGCAGCGCGTCCGGGCTAAAGCCCTTTCCTGAGTTGACCCTGCTCCCTTCTTGTAAAAGGGAGCAGGTCAGGAGCCGCGCCATTTTCGGGTAAAGAAAATAACCGCAGTTAAAGGTTGAACCATACGATCGCGCTAACCTGACCCTTATTTCTTCTGTGGTTCGCGCAATACTATGATGCTAAACAGGCTGCCCTCCGCGTCTCCTGTTTCATTGAATTAACTAAATCGTGGGTTTATTCCCGGTCCAGTCAAATGCCAGCTGTTTCGCGGTAAGCTCCGCAAGCGCTCTATCAGAAAAGCGTTCGACTAAATGTAGACTCATATCAATACCCGCTGAAATCCCGGCGGAGGTTACAATTGGTCCCTCATCTACCCAGCGTAATTCTTCTTTTACGAAGACTTGTGGAAACATCATTCGGAAATCGGGAATATCCTCCCAATGCGTGGTGGCGGATTTACCGGACAAAATACCCGCTTTAGCGAGTAAAAAAGAGCCGGTACACACTGAAGAGGTAATCACCGTTTTTAACGATTGCTGGTATATCCATTCAATTACATTATTCTTTGCAAGCTCCGCATCGACAACCCCGCCAGGAATAATCAAGCAATCTATTGGTGGATGATTATCTATCGTGGCTTCAGGGGTAAGTTTCAGTCCTGCTCGCGCACGTATGGTCTCCAGGGTTTCGCCTACCGTAAAGACGTTAAACAGTGGTTTTTCTCCCCGATGAACCCTGGAAGCACAGGTGAAGACTTCATAAGGTCCAGCAAAATCGAGGACTTCAACATTATCAAAAATATAGATCCCGACTTGTACCGGCATAGATTCACTCCCTCGCTAGTGCGTAAAAACAGAAAAATACTTATCAGGCCAAAGCATATTATTACGATGGCCAACGCCAGGCTAAACAATCCAAACCGAATTCCAGTGCCGTCCTTTGAACTCACGCACTTGTCGGAGACCTGCGATCCACTACCTGTATTATTACCAGTCGGGGCTGAACGTTGCCAATACGAATTAAACATTACCCTGGCGCTTTCAGCATTAACGGGTTTCCTTTTGCCACGTTTGCATTCGCAACTAATGAAACAGTTACCTGCTTGATGGTAACGATAGTTGCAGTTAATACCTTGAGATTTTACCGGTAAATCTCACACTCCCGTCAGGGATATTACCCAACTCGTCCCCCTTCCCTCATCCTGCTATCCCTTGAGACCGCGGCTGTATGCGAGTGAATCGTTTCGTCATCAAATGCCAAACCCATCAGCATGCGCCCTTCTTCTCCACGCCCGCTGCTTTCTTATCGTGAAACTTTTGCACTATTTTTGCCCACGATGACTCGTATTGTTCCCTTTTAGTGCTCAATAGTAACCGTAACTTTCTTGATGATTCAGATGATGAAGAACTCTTCCTATAAATTTCAGTGATCTGAAAACATGGCATCAAAATTGCCTTAACGGAAATGGCGGACCGCCACAGGAAAAAACGCACGGTACAGTGCTCAACACAACCACATAACACCACGATTTATCCACACAGGATGATTTATGAAAAAAATAATGTTCTCCACCCTGGTCGCCGCGGCGTCTCTGTTCGCCGTCGCGCAGCAAGCACATGCTGGCACCACTTTGGATGCAATTAAGAAGAAAGGGTTTGTTCAATGCGGTATCAGTGATGGTCTGCCGGGCTTCTCTTACGCCGATGCGAACGGTAAATTCACCGGTATTGATGTGGATGTCTGTCGCGCTACTGCGGCGGCGGTGTTTGGCGATGCCAGCAAGGTCAAATACACCCCGCTGACGGCAAAAGAGCGTTTTACCGCCCTGCAATCAGGTGAGGTGGACATTCTGTCCCGTAATACCACCTGGACTTCTTCACGCGACGGCGGGATGGGGTTCTTATTCGCGGGAGTCAACTATTATGACGGTATTGGCTTCCTGACCCATCAAAAGGCTGGCCTCAAAAGCGCTAAAGAGCTGGATGGCGCCACCGTGTGTATCCAGGCAGGTACGGATACCGAGCTGAACGTCGCCGATTACTTCAAAGCCAACAAAATGCAATACACGCCGGTGACCTTTGACCGCTCTGACGAATCGGCTAAGGCCCTCGACAGCGGCCGCTGCGATACCCTGGCTTCCGATCAGTCTCAGCTGTACGCGCTGCGTATTAAGCTGGGCAAACCGGATGAATTCATCGTTCTGCCGGAAGTTATTTCGAAAGAACCTCTGGGGCCAGTTGTGCGCCGCGGCGATGACGACTGGTTCACTATCGTTAAATGGTCCCTGTACGCAATGCTGAACGCTGAAGAAATGGGGATCAGTTCGAAAAACGTCGATCAGCTGGCGGCAAAACCCTCCAACCCGGACATGGCTCACCTGCTGGGTTCTGAAGGCGACTTTGGCAAAGACCTGAAGCTCGACAATAAATGGGCGTTCAACATTATTAAACAGGTCGGTAACTACCAGGAGAGCTTTGACCGCAATGTCGGTAAAGACAGCGCGCTGAAAATCGCGCGCGGCCAGAATGCGCTCTGGAACCAGGGCGGCATCCAGTACGCACCGCCGGTACGCTAATCTGCCTTCCAGTCGGGTACCGCACCCTGCGGTACCCAATGCGCTTTTTTCATTGAGGTTTCAACATGTCTCAACGCCCAACCGTAAAAAGGGATTTTTCGTTCGGTAATCCCACGGTTCGCGCCTGGCTTTACCAGATAGTCGCCATTGTGGCCGTGTTTGCTGTTGTGGGATATCTGATCCACAACACGGTGATCAACCTGGCCAATCGCGGTATTACATCCGGTTTTGGTTTTCTTGAACGTGGTGCCGGTTTCGGCATCGTCCAGCATCTGATTGATTACACTGAAGGCGATACTTACGCGCGCGTCTTCCTTGTGGGGTTAACCAATACCCTGCTGGTTTCCGCGCTGTGCATTGTTTTCGCCTCCATTCTCGGTTTCTTTATCGGCCTCGCCCGTCTGTCTGATAACTGGCTGCTGCGCAGGCTCTCGACCATTTATATCGAGACGTTCCGCAACATCCCGCCGTTGTTGCAGATTTTCTTTTGGTATTTTGCCGTTCTGCGTAATCTCCCCGGCCCACGCGAGGCATTAAGCGCATTCGATCTGGCGTTTGTCAGCAACCGCGGTCTTTACATCCCGTGGCCCACCTATGCGCCAGGCAGCTGGCCATTCGTTATCGCCCTGGCGCTGGCGATTGCAGGCAGCATCGGGTTACGGCATTACAACCGCCAGCACCAGCTGAAGACCGGTCAGCTGCGGCGGACCTGGCCCACAGCCGCCGCGATGATTATCGTCTTCCCGCTGATAGCCCATACGCTGTTTGGCGCCGCCACCCACTGGGATGTCCCGCAGCTTCGCGGATTTAACTTCCGTGGCGGATTCGTCATGATCCCGGAGCTGGCTTCGCTGACGCTGGCGCTGTCGATCTACACGTCTTCGTTTATTGCTGAAGTGATTCGCTCCGGTATCCAGTCGGTCCCGCATGGACAGAGTGAAGCGGCCCGTTCGCTAGGTTTGCCGAATCCTGTGACCATGCGGCAGGTGATCATCCCCCAGGCAATGCGGGTCATCATTCCACCGCTGACCAGCCAGTATCTCAACATCGTGAAAAACTCCTCGCTGGCGGCGGCCATCGGCTATCCGGATATGGTCTCGCTGTTTGCCGGTACGGTGCTGAATCAGACCGGTCAGGCGATCGAGACCATTGCTATCACCATGGCGGTCTATCTGATCATCAGTCTGGTTATTTCGCTGCTGATGAATATCTACAACCGCAAAATCGCGCTGGTTGAGCGTTAAGAGAACGGAATGATTATGTCTGTTACCACACATGAAACACCCCCGGCACCAGCAAACCCGGCGAGTAAAGCCTGGGCCTGGGCACGTAAACATCTGTTCTCCAGCTGGTTCAATACGCTGCTGACGCTGCTGTGTCTGTGGATTATCTGGACCGTGATCCCCCCGGCGCTGAACTGGCTGGTCTTCAAGGCAAACTGGCTGGGTACAACCCGCGCCGACTGTACCAAAGAAGGCGCCTGCTGGGTGTTTATCCATGCGCGCTTTGGCCAGTTCATGTATGGGCTCTATCCGCATGAACTCCGCTGGCGTATCAACCTCGCGCTGGTGATTGGTCTGCTGTCCATCATCCCGATGTTTATCAAATCAATGCCGCGCCGAGGCCGCTATATCGCCTGTTGGGCGGTGGCCTATCCCATCATCGTCTGGGTCCTGATGTACGGCGGTTTTTTGGGCCTCGAACGCGTCGAGACCCGCCAGTGGGGAGGTCTGACGCTGACGCTGATTATCGCCTCCGTCGGGATTGCCGGGGCGTTGCCGTTGGGGATTTTGCTGGCGCTGGGACGCCGCTCAACGATGCCGGTCGTTCGCACTCTGTCGGTGATTTTTATCGAGTTCTGGCGAGGCGTGCCGCTGATTACCGTGCTGTTTATGTCATCGGTGATGCTGCCGCTGTTTATGGCCGAAGGAACCACTATCGATAAGCTGGTGCGTGCGCTGGTCGGGGTTATTCTGTTCCAGTCGGCCTATATCGCGGAAGTGGTGCGCGGTGGATTGCAGGCGCTGCCCAAAGGGCAATATGAAGCGGCTGAATCGCTGGCGCTGGGCTACTGGAAAACACAGTTTCTGGTCATTCTTCCCCAGGCGCTCAAGCTCACCATCCCCGGACTGGTCAACACCATCATCGCTTTGTTTAAAGACACCAGCCTGGTGATCATCATCGGCCTGTTCGATCTTTTCAGTAGCGTACAACAGGCGACGGTTGACCCCACCTGGCTTGGCATGTCGACAGAGGGCTACGTTTTTGCCGCTCTCGTCTACTGGATTTTCTGTTTTAGCATGTCGCGCTACAGCCAGTATCTGGAAAAGCGCTTTCACACCGGGCGTAAATCGCACTGAGGTTTTACATGACACACACGATGACTAATTCTGCTGACGCAATGATGATTTCGCTCGAAAATGTGAACAAATGGTACGGTCAGTTCCACGTATTGAAAGATATTAACCTGCAGGTGAAGCCCCGCGAACGTATTGTTCTCTGCGGGCCCTCAGGCTCGGGTAAATCGACCACAATTCGTTGCATCAACCACCTGGAAGAACACCAGCAGGGGCGTATCGTCGTTGATGGTATTCATCTCAACGATGATGTTCGCAATATAGAACGCGTGCGAACTGAAGTCGGCATGGTATTTCAACACTTTAATCTTTTCCCTCACCTGACCGTTTTACAGAACTGTACGTTGGCGCCGACCTGGGTGCGTAAGATGCCAGTGAAGGAAGCGGAAGCGCTGGCAATGCACTATCTGCAGCGAGTACGTATTGCTGAACATGCGCATAAATTCCCGGGACAGCTGTCCGGTGGTCAGCAGCAGCGCGTGGCCATTGCCCGTTCACTGTGCATGAAACCCAAAATCATGCTGTTTGATGAACCCACTTCGGCGCTGGACCCGGAGATGGTAAAAGAGGTGCTCGATACCATGATTGGTCTGGCGGAAGATGGTATGACGATGCTCTGCGTCACCCATGAAATGGGCTTTGCGCGCACGGTGGCTGACCGGGTTATCTTTATGGACCGCGGCGAAATCGTAGAACAGGCCCCGCCGCAGGAGTTTTTCGCCCATCCAAAATCAGAGCGTACCCGCGCGTTTCTGTCGCAGGTTATTCACTAAACGCTCAAGGAACGCCGCAAGCTTAAATACCCCTCAGCCGAGGTTGAGAGGGTATTTAAGCGTTCGTTTATCGCATCTCGATCAATCAGGGGAGCACTCGCGCTGCACATCTACCGCCACCTGCAGGGCGAGCGTTGCTCCACCATCGAAAATAACCCCCTGTAACGGGGTGACATCGGCGTAATCTCTCCCCCATGCCGTCACGATGTGCTGCCCCTGCGGCATGAGGTCATTGGTGGGATCAAATTCCAGCCAGCCTAAATCGGGGATAAAAATAGCAAACCACGCATGCGACGCATCGGCCCCCGCTAATTTTTCCTGCCCCTCAGGCGGCAGCGTTTCAATATAACCGCTGATATAACGCGCGGGTAACCCGACGGAACGCAGGCAGGCGATCGCCAGATGGGCGAAATCCTGACAGACGCCGCGCTTTTCCTGCAACACCTGCTCGGGTGGCGTAGTGACGCTGGTCGCAACCGGGTCGAAAGTGAACTCCGTAAAAATACGATGCGTAAAGTCCATCGCGGCCTGAATTACCCCGGCATTATCGTGAAAAATATCGGCAGCATAGCTGGCCAGCCGTTCGGAACGGAGGATTAGATCGGAATCCAGCACATACTCTTTCGCCATCCGCAGCTCCGGTGTCCCAGACTCATGCAGCAATCGACGATACTCTCCGCAGGTCAGCGGGTGGTTATATAGCAGGTCGGCGTGGTTTGTTTCGTCGATATCAAAGTAGCTTTCCATCTCAATGGTTAGCGTATCGTGCGGAACCTGAATCGAGAAATAAAACGTCAGATTGCCGAAATAATCACTCCCCTCGCTCTGATAAACGGGCATCGGGGTGACTGTAATTCGGCGTAGCAAACAGCGTTGATTAGCCGTATCGCGCGGCAGAAGATGCGTCATGTTGTAGCATAACGTCACGGGGGAATTGTACTGGTACTCCGTAAGATGACGTACCCGATATTTCATAAGTCGGTCTTCCATTGCGCGTTAATCAACTGCTGCGGTCCATCTGCGTGATCGAAATACTTGTCGCTCAGCAAGGTCGTGAATTGCTCCAGCTGGCTGATTATCTGCGTCATGAGCGCATCCAGTTGTCCCCGCAGCTCCGTTTGTTCATCGACCTGCGCCAGCATGTCCAGCTCGGCCAGTTGAATATCAGTCAGTGATTTCATTATCGGACGCATGTCGGACGTCAGGCTGGAAGTCTGACCCTCCTGTCGCGGCAGATCGAGCAGATATTTACGCAGCCGATCGATCTGATAAATCAATGAACGCGGGTTGCTACCGTCCAGCATCAATAAATCCAGACCGGAAATGATGTTCATCCGTCCTCGATAGCGGCGACGGAAAGAGATCAATGCCTCCACGCTCATCAGTACCGATTCTAAAATTTGCTGTTGCTGCAGGCCAGGAAGAGCGCGGGTCAACGTGTGTTTTAACAAAATGGCGGTTAGACGCGCCCGTTCGGCGCGGCGGCCAATCTCCTGAAAACGCCAGTCCATTCCGCGCAGCATGCTCTCATGATTTAGCCCGGACAATGCCAGTAAAGAGGTGACCAGGTTATCCAGTGACTCTTCCGGCAGTTCCGGGAGCCCATCCTGATACGCCACCTCCACCGTCCGGATGCAATCGCGTAACTCATTGAGAATAATTCGGGTATCGGCCGAGAGCATCTCTTTTACCTGCTCGCCGCATGTCAGCATGCTTTGGATATTAAATTTAATGGACCCGACGCGTTGACCATCGCAAACCAGCGAAGAAAGCTCATGACTCTGGTCGCCGATAGCGTCTCTTTCAGGCAACGTGCCGGTGAGCGAGAATAATGCCCCCAGCAGGACTTCGCGGCTTTCAGGCATAAACAACTCAACTCCGTTAAGTTGTTTGAAAAGAGTACGAATCACGCGCAGGCTCATTTCAGCGCGTTCCGCATAGCGGCCAAACCAGAACAGGTTCTCTATAACGCGGCTGGGCAGATTTCCCTCATCACGAGGAATGGAATCCGTCAGCGGCTGCTGCGCGATGTCGGGTTTTTCCCCCAGTATCCACGTATCTTTGCTGCGGGCGCCGGATAAATCGCTGACAATAAATTCATCAGCGGACTCAGCCACCCGTGATAGCGTTCCGGGCATTACGCAGTAGCCCTCCGGGGTGGCAACGGTAAACGCGCGGAAAATACCGGGGCGATACTCAATTTGTTGCTTATCCCAGACCGGTACGCGCGAGCCCGGTACATATACCTGAGCCACGTAGTTGTGCGGGTTGGCTATGATTTGCTGAATAATGAGCGTCCGATTGCTGTCATCCAGGCTATGGCCGTAAATGCTTTTGCTATCAAAACTACGCCAGGACGGCTTGATTATCAGATGCTCAAGGTTACGGATCACAAAATCGCGATCCTCAGCGCGGCCGCACCACCAGGTCTTAACCGTCGGGATCAATAGCGGTTCGCCAAGCAAACACTGACTAATTTCTGCGAGAAACGCCAGTAACGCCGGCGCTTCAAGAACCCCCGAGCCCAGAGGGTTTGCCAGCACGACGTTACCGCTGCGTACCACTTCCAGCAGTCCCGGCACGCCCAGTCGTGAGTCGGAGCGTAGTTCCGTTTGGTCGCAATAAGCATCATCCATACGGCGCAAAATCACATCGACTTCCGACAGGCCATTAAGGGATTTCAACCATACCCTGCCGTTACGCACGGTCAGATCGCCTCCCTGTACCAGCTGAAAACCGAGATAGTTCGCGAGGTAAGCATGCTCAAAATAGGTGCTGCTGTACGCACCGGGCGTCAGCACCACGATCCGCGGGGTATCGGTTTTGTGGCTGGCGAGGCTGGCTAACGTATGTCGTAGTGCATGAAAGAAGCCGGAAAGCCGCCGGACGTTGCTGTTGCGAAACAGCGACGGCAGCACGCGAGAAACTGCGATTCTGTTTTCCAGAACATAACCGGTGCCGCTCGGCGCCTGGGTGCGATCGCCAATAGCCACAAACTGTCCATCGCCGCTGCGAACTAAATCGACAGCGTGGAAGATTAGATTGTGCGCCCCCGGCAGACGTATACCGTGGCACTGACGCAGGAAGCCTGGGTGAGAGAACACGATTTCTGACGGGACAATTCCCTCTTTTAGCAGCCGCTGTTCGCCGTAGAAATCTTTAAGCATCAGGTCGAAAAGCAGCGAACGCTGCGCCAGCCCGCGTTCAACGGTTAACCACTCGTCTTCCGCCAGCAGATTTGGAATGATGTCCAGCGACCAGACGTTCGGCGACAGCGGATCGCCATTGAGGTTATAGGTTGCGCCATCATCGCGCAAAATACGCCTGGCCTGACGAAGACGGTTTTCCATCCCGTCCACGCCCATCTCGCTGACGCTGTTCATGACCTCAGTCCATTGCGGGCGGATGATGTTCGCCGGATCGCAAGCTTCGTTATAAACGTCTGTCGCAGAGAGATCGACAGAGAAAGACGCCGGCTCACAGGCCGGCGTGATTGATTCAGAAAAAGAAGCTGTCATGTATTCTGATTACCCGGCTCAAAGCTAAATCCTAGTATACTTCCTGCGAAGATCCAAAGTATGCGGGTATTCGTCGCCGGGCTCTTCTTCCGGCGGAGCCATAGGGCGTGGAACCTGCTCATGCTCATAGAATGTCCTTAACGCGCTAAATGCCGGTGGAGGGGTCAGGACGCCTTGGGTGAAGCCATGATCCCAGAATCGATTGACGCGCCTCGCCTCAGCTTCATTACTGTTGACCGGTAGCGTCTCATAGTGACGTCCGCCAGGGTGGCTGACGCGATAGCTGCAGCCGCCAATGGAAAGACCGTTCCAGGTATCAATCAGGTCAAACACCAGGGGGGTATTCACCCCAAGAGTCGGATGCAGCGCCGATGGCGGCGCCCAGGCTCGATAGCGCACCGCCCCTACCATCTCCCCTTTTTTGCCGGTCGCTCGCAGCGGTACGCGGCGGCCGTTGCACGCCAGCACATAGCGTCCTTCAGTCAAACCGGACAGGCGCACCTGCATGCGCTCGACGGAGGAATCAACATAGCGAGAGGTCCCGGACTGAGTGACTTCCTCGCCCAGTACATGCCACGGTTCGATCGCCCAGCGAAGCTCCAGCTCAATATCATCAATTTGCTGACGGCCATAGTGCGGGAAGCGAAACTCCTCGAACGGCAGCAGCCAGGCCAGCTTGAACGGGTAGCCATGTTGTTGCAGGTCATCCACCACTTCTTTAACGTCCTGCCAGACGAAATGCGGCAGCATAAATTTATCGTGCAGCTGTGTCCCCCAGCGGACCAGCGGCTTGTGATAGGGTGTTTTCCAGAAACGCGCCACCAGACAACGGAGCAGCAGCAGCTGCACCAGCGACATGCGCGCGTGAGGAGACATTTCGAAGCCGCGAAACTCCAGCAGCCCCAGACGCCCGCTGCTGCTGCCCGCCGCGTAGAGTTTGTCGATACAAAATTCGGAGCGATGGGTATTGCCGGTGATATCCACCAGCAGGTTGCGCATCAGCCTGTCCACCAGCCACGGGGTATCAACCAGCCCTTCCGGCATGTTCTGGAAGGCAATCTCCATTTCATAAAGGGCTTCATCCCGACCTTCATCCGGGCGCGGAGCCTGACTGGTTGGGCCAATAAACATTCCTGAGAATAAGTAGGAAAGCCCCGGATGGTGCTGCCAGTATGTCACCAGGCTACGCAGGAGATCGGGACGCCGCAGTAGAGGACTGTCAGCAGGTGTGATGCCGCCCAGGGTAACGTGGTTGCCTCCCCCGGTTCCGGTATGCCGCCCATCGATCATAAACTTCTCTGCCCCCAGCCGCGCCTGGTGCGCCTGTTCATAGAGGGTTTCAATATTATGGACCAACTCATCCCAGCGGCTGGCCGGGTGAATATTGACCTCAATCACGCCCGGGTCCGGGGTCAACAGCAGCTTCTGCAAGCGATGATCTTTTGGCGGTTCATAGCCTTCAATCACCACGGGCAATTGCAGCTCGCCGGCCGCCGCCTCGACGGCATGAATCAGCGCAACATAATGCTCCAGGTGGGTTACCGGCGGCAGGAACAGATGTAGCTTGCCATCGCGCGGCTCAAGACACAGGGCGGTGCGGATCACACTTTTGCGCCGATTTCGTGCCGGCTGTTGTTGTTGCACCGCCTGCCGGGCGATAGTCGTTGGCGTATATTTATCCGGAGTAAAGACAGGCAGCGGTTCACGCGGTTCAAAAGGATCGCGTTCGGCGGCTATCTCATCTTCGGCTAGCGGAGGCAGCGCATTCAGCGGCAGACGATAACCCATCGCGCTATCGCCGGGGATCAGCGTAATAAGCCCGGCGCGCATTGACCAGCGGCTACTTTGCCACCGTATGCCATCAAATTCGACAGGCAGGATATAGCCCGCTGCGTTTTCCATACCGCGGCTGAGTAAACTGGCCAGCCTCCGCCGTTCAAGGTCATCGGTCAGATTCGCCGTTCTCGGATCAACCTCTTCCGGCAGCGAGCGCTCCAGCCACAGATAGTAGAGTGAATCTTCATAAGCCGGCTGCAGGTAGGTTGGCGCAACGCCTAATTGCCGACAGAGCGCCTGTCCAAAGCGTTCGGCATCTTCGACGCTATGGCCATAATCCCGATCGATACGGGCAAACAGCGACGGATCGCGCCACAGGGCTTCGCCATCGGTGCGCCAGAAGCAGCCCAGCGCCCAGCGCGGTACTTCCTCGCCCGGATACCACTTACCCTGACCATAATGCAGTAAACCATTGTGACCGAACTGCGCTTTTAGCCGTAGTAACAGGTCTTTGGCCAGCCGTAGCTTATCCTTACCCAGCGCCTCTGTATTCCACTGCGCGGAATCCATATCGGTGGTAGAGACAAATGTCGGCTCGCCCCCCATCGTCAGGCGCACATCGCCAGATTGCAGGTCGGCATCAACGGCGCGTCCCAGGGCGTTGATATTAAGCCACTCTTCTTCGCTGTAAGGGCGCGTGACCCGCGGGTCTTCATGAATTCGCGTAACAATATTCGAGTAGCTGAACTCGCATTCGCACGGGTCGGTTCCGCCAGTAATCGGCGCGGCAGAGAGCGGGTCGGCCGTGCAGGCTAAAGGAATATGCCCTTCCCCCGCGAACAAACCACTCGTCGGGTCGAGCCCCACCCACCCGGCACCGGGCAGATAGACTTCACACCAGGCGTGCAGATCGGTGAAATCCTGCTCCGGGCCAGACGGACCGTCGATCGCTTTTACATCGGCGGCCAGCTGCACCAGATAACCCGAGGCAAAGCGAGCCGCGAGGCCCAAATTCCGGAGTATCTGTACCAGCAGCCAGGAGGTGTCCCTGCAGGAGCCTTTTTTCAACGTCAGCGTTTCCTGACAACTCTGTACGCCGGGCTCCAGGCGAATGCCGTAGTCAATTTCGTTCGCCAGGCGGCTATTTAACTGCACCAGAAAAGGCACGATGGGCATCTTTTCTTTGCGTTCAACGGTTGCCAGCCACTCTTCCAGCTCAGGACTCTGCTCAGACGTCTTCAGATAGGGCGTAAGCTCTTCGTGCAGTAAGGCATCGTAAACAAATGGAAAATTCTCGGCATACTCTTCAATAAAGAAGTCAAACGGGTTGATCACGGTCATATCCGCAATCACCTCCACCTCAAACTCCAGCCGGTTCATTTTTTCAGGGAAAACCAGCCGCGCCTGATAGTTGCCGAAAGGGTCCTGCTGCCAGTTAATAAAGTGACTTTCCGGCGTCACTTTCAGGGAGTAGCCATGAATATGCGTGCGTGAATGAGGGGCCGGCCGCAGTCGTAAAATATGTGGCGCCACGTTAATAACACGATCGAACTCATAGATAGTTTTATGCTGTATCGCAACCCGGATAGTCATGCAGCATCTCCTTGCAGGAAATGAAACCAGTTATCGGTAATCAAATGATGTAGCGCAATCAGGCTGAGCTGGATTTCATTTAAATAGTGGCTAAATTCCTGATTCAGATCGTGAGAATTATCGACGCCTCGGGTAGCAAGCAACAGACTATCGATGTGCGCCGAAACGACCGCCGCCCGCGGCAGCTCAGCGGCGGCGAGCTTGATCTGTTCCAGGCAATAGCGCTGCGAACGGGGGAAATGAGCATCTGTGAGCAGCAGAGTGACCGCCAGGGAGCCTTTAATCGAGCAGCGCATAACCCGGCGAAAGCTTAGATAGGCGCTTTGCGACTTCAGCACTTTAGACCACACTACCTGCCCAAGCTTGACGCTCTCCTCCTCGCGAGCCTGCATCATCAGCGAATTAGCCGCGTCAAGAATGCGCGTATTCATATCAGCGCGCTCCAGATAGCGCCCCATGTTCAGAAAATGCCAGCCGGCATCGCGGCTCATAGAACCGGTAAGCAGGCCGCTAATTTTTTGGCACCCTTCAATGACGGTATTAATATACGTATGCCGCTCAGAGCGGTTAATACCCAGGCGGATGTTTTGTCTCGCGTATAAATCCAGTTCATTAATCAGTTCCCACATCTCTCCCGGCACAACATCACGGCTGGTACGGATATTTTCACGGACCATTTTTAATGACGAAAGTAAAGAATCGGGATTGGTATCGTCAGCCAGCAAAAACTTCAGAACATTGCGTTCGTCTTTAATTTTATAGCGCTGGCTAAACAGCTCCACCCCGCTGTTAATTTCAATCAGGTTATACCAGGAAACGGCAATATCCCGTGGCAGATCGTATAGCAGATCGTCGTACACGCTGACTAACCGCGCGATATTTTCCACTCGCTCCAGATAACGCGCGCTCCAGTAAAGACGCGCGGCAACTCTTGATAGCATGTTCATTATCTCTTGCTCTCCACGATCCAGGTATCCTTACTCCCGCCGCCCTGCGATGAATTAACCACTAATGAGCCCTTTTTCATCGCAACCCGCGTTAACCCTCCGGTCGTCACGTACGTCTCTTTGCTCTGTAAAATAAAAGGGCGCAAATCAAGGTGCCGTGGCTCCAGAGAATCTTTAGCGATGAGTGCCGGCGCGGTGGACAGTTTCAGCGTCGGTTGAGCGATATAATTACGTGGATTAGCCTGTATCAGTTCGGCAAACAGCTGCTGCTCTTTTTTGGTCGAATGCGGCCCCACCAGCATGCCGTAACCGCCAGATTCGTTGGCCGGTTTCACCACCAGCTTGTCCAGATTTTGGAGGACATAATCGCGCTCGTCATCATTCTGACAGAGGTAGGTTTTGACGTTAGGCAGAATCGGCTCTTCGTCCAGATAGTAGCGAATCAGCGCCGGAACGTACGCATAGACGACTTTATCATCCGCAACCCCTGCCCCTGGCGCATTGGCCAGCGCGACGTTTCCGGCTTTCCACGCCCGCATCAGGCCGGGAACCCCGAGAACGGATTCAGGATGAAAGACTTCCGGATCGAGAAATAGATCGTCAATACGCCGGTAAATGACGTCCACCCGTTCCGGGCCGTAGATCGTTTTGGTATAAACGCAGTCGTCGCTGCCGACAAACAGATCGGCGCCTTCCACAAGCTCCACCCCCATCTGCTGGGCAAGGAAAGCGTGTTCGAAATAGGCGGAATTATAGATCCCCGGCGTCAGCACCACGATTTCCGGGCGCGCAACCTGCCGGGGCGACAGGGCTGTCAGGGTTTCCAGGAGTTGTGCAGGATAGGCGTCAATCGGCTTGATATCGTCACTTTCAAACAATTCAGGCAGAACACGCTTGGTAATCGCGCGGTTTTCCAGCATATAGGAGACGCCGGATGGTACCCGGAGATTATCTTCCAGTACGTAGAACTGCCCCGTTTCATCACGCACTAAATCGGTGCCGCAGATATGAGCCCATACGCCATAGGGAGGCGACATACCTATACACTCAGGGCGGAAATTTTTTGATTCCTTAATAATATATTCAGGAATTATGCCATCTTTGATGCAGCGTTGCTCATGATACAGGTCTTCGATAAAACGGTTCAGGGCGGTAAGTCGCTGCTTCAGGCCGGTCTCCGCTATCGCCCAGTCTTTGGCATCGATGGTGCGAGGAATAATATCGAATGGCCAGGTCCTGTCGATATTTCCTTTGTCGGTATATACCGTAAAACTAATTCCCATTTCCTGTACCGTCGCCTCTGCGGTCAGGCGACGTTTTTCCAGTTCGTCCGGCGGGAGAGAATCAAGGCATTGAATCAGGCGCTGTGCGGAAAGGCGGGGGTTGCCCTCGTGGTCAATTAGCTCGTCGAAATAAATGTCGGCTTCGTAGTTTTTTATGAGTTTATGCATCAGCATTGTATCCTTATCAAACCGCCGATCGGGGCAGTATATGCTTTACTTTCACAGAACTAAGCCTCTTGCCTTTCGTTTCGCAAAACAAAGGAGGTATTATTTTTGCAGCACAAATCAATTCCAGCATAATAAATGCCGTTATCTCTGCATGAACTTTGGGTTTATCAATGCGGATTATATTATGTACCGGACGCCCCCTTGAAAATCATCGTCAACGTGAACATTAAATCGGTTGCGAGTTAAATAATGACCGCATTGAAAATTCTTTGCCGGCCTGTCGTATCGGTACTGATATAATGCAAGCTGCAGATTATCGTCGCTGGTTCCTGAGTTTACCTGTGTATACCTTTCGATTTTTACGCTGGTGTGTAGATATAAGCACAAAGCATGCCATTAATTTATTCATTAACTATCAATAAGATATCCGAATGAATGAGCGCCCCCCGCAATGGGTCACGGATCATCATGATGCATCACCGATACCGGAAAGCACCAAAATGAGACATTGCCTTTCTTTTATCTGACGTAGCCTGAGATTAACCTTGCACCATACCGCAGGTTACTTTCGGTGCAAGCCGTTCACTACCTGACTAATTTATTAACAGCTTTACCGTCAATCCGCCTGTTATTTTTTTTCGCGCGTGGGTGGGGAATGTTTTCATCCCATTAAATTATCCGCTGCCGGATGAATTTCACTATATTTAATTGCGGAGATGACTGCTTTCTTTACCGTTGCAGAATTTACCGGACCATTGCCGGAGAGAGCGTTTACCCGGAAGCAGGCCCTTTTCCGGGGGACAACCCTTTTATGCGTAATGCGCTGATGGTAATTTTTTAGTATCTAATGTTGAAATGAAAATCATTCTCATGTAAATTTTTATGTCTAAATATTTCTTAACTTACCCTCCTCTGGCGGTTAGAGCGACATGTCATCTCCTGGTTTTAGTTCAGCTGAAAATATGGTGCTGCTGTTCTCCGAGCATAATAACTGGCTTCAAAAGTTGCTCAGACGACGCCTTGGGAATGCCAGCGATGCCGCCGACCTCGCGCAAGACGTATTCCTGCGGTTGCTGATAAAACCGCGAAGCTTTGACACTCTTGCCGGCGCGCGCGCCTACCTCGGTTCGATGGCTCATGGCATGTGTATCGACCTGTGGCGCAGAAAAGAAATTGAGCGCGTCTGGCTGGAAACATTAGCGGCGCAGCCGCTGTCCACCGCGGTTTCAGCGGAACACTGCGCGATCGTCCTGGAAACCCTGTTTCAGGTGGATGCCATGCTGCAGGCGCTGCCGGAGAAAGTCCGCGCGGCGTTTTTGATGTCGCAGATCGGTGGCCTGACTTACGCGAACATCGCCGCCGAACTCGCCGTCTCCGAGCGCATGGTGAAGAAGTATATGGCTCAGGCCATGCTCCACTGCCTGAGCCTTGAAATCGAGTATCTCGATGCATTACCCCCCGCCGCGGGCAGATACGATGAGCAATAAGCCCGGCTTCGCCGCGTTGCAGCAGGCGGCAAACTGGTACGCCGAAGTCCAGGACATCTCGTCGCCGCAGACATATCCCGCCGCACTGCAACGCTGGCTTGACGAGAGTCAGGAGAATCAGCTGGCGTGGCAGTACGTGTTGAACATCAGCCAGCGCTTTTCGCCGCTGCGGGAAAACGGTGAGCGACAAGCGGCGGCGCTCACCGCGCTGACCCAGCGAACGCACAGCGCCGGGCGGCGCCAGGTGCTGAAAATGGCGGCCTGGATTTCCGTCGGCACCCTGCTCGCCTGGGGCAGCTGGCGTCATACGCCGCTGCGCAATCAGGTACTGGCATGGCACGCCGATTATCACAGCCCCCACGGCGAAATAACGTCGTTCACGCTGGCTGATGGCTCGCGGATCTGGCTTGACACCGACAGCGCGCTGAACGTCGATTACTCCCCGACGCAGCGCGCGCTGCAGCTGCTGAACGGCCGGGTGATGATCGAAACCGCCGCCGATCCGCGCCGCCCGCTGACCATCGTCACCGCGCAGGGCAAAATGCGCGCCCTCGGCACGCGTTTCAGCGTGCAGGCGCTCGGCGATACCACCGTGTTGCAGGTGTATCAGGGGGCGGTGGAAGTCTCCCCGGCGGCTATCAGCGACGCACCGATCGTGCAGGCCGGTCAGGCGATGACCTTCCGGCGGGATGCCTTTGGCCCGGTTTCGCCGTTGCGCAATGCGGAGCCTGCCTGGCCGCTCGGGTTGCTACAGGCCGATAATCTTCCCCTCGGTGAGTTTATCGAACGGCTGTCGGCATATCGCCGCGGCTATCTGGGATGCGATCCGGCCGTGTCAGCGCTGACCGTTACCGGTACGTTCCCGCTGCACGATACCGATATGGCGCTGGATATGCTCACCAACGCGCTGCCTGTGCAGCTCAACCGCCGCTTCTCATGGTGGCTGACGGTCGCCCCGCGCGATAAATAACAAATAAATTCGCCTCATCGGTTCCCCTTTACGGGCCCTCATCCGATTAACCCTATGCAGCACTTTTACTTTTGGGAATTATCAGGGGAATCTATGTCATCATCACCACGCACCAGCCAGCCGCGGATTTTCCGTCGTACGCCGACGGCCGCCCTCCTGCGCATGATGTTCTGCGCACCGGTACTGACGTTTGCCGCCGCCATCGCGCCGGCTGCTCAGGCCGCCGAAACGGCGACGGATAAGCACGTTTATGCGATCCCGGCCGCGCCGCTGGCGACTCAGCTGAATCAGTTTGCCGCGCAGTCGGGTATTTATCTGGCGAGCGATGCGCAGCTGACTGCCGGGAAATCCTCTCCGGCGCTCAACGGCACCTACAGCCTTAGCGAAGGCTTTTCCCGGCTGTTGACCGATCAGGGGCTGCTGGCAGAACGTCAGCCCAACGGCAGCTACACCCTGAAAAAGATCCCTGAAGGGGACGAAATGGTGGTGGTCGGTGACATTAACTACGGCTCGATGACTGAAGATACCGGCTCTTACACCACCCGCAGCATGTCGGCGGCGACTCGCCTGAATCTCTCTCCGCGGGAAACGCCGCAGTCGGTCAGCGTGGTTACCCGCCAGCGGATGAACGATCAGAATATGACCTCGCTGGACGACGCTATGCGCCAGGTCACAGGGGTGAACGTCATCAACGAAAGCTCCTATCAGACCCGTTACCAGTCGCGCGGTTTCACGATGGATAACCTTCAGGAAGACGGTATCAGCTCCTCGTTTCAGAACAGCCTCGCCGGAATGGGGTATGCCGAAGCGTCCACCGAATCGCCGGATCTGGCTATTTACGATCATCTGGAAGTCCTGCGCGGCGCGTCAGGTCTGACTCAGGGCAGCGGCGAACCGGGGGGCTCGGTGAATATGGTGCGCAAGCGGCCGACTTACGATTTTCGCTCTTCCATCAGCGCCAGCGCCGGCAGCTGGGATAACTACCGCAGCGAAATGGATATCTCCGGGCCGCTGAATGACGATGCCTCGCTGCGCGGCCGCGCGGTTGGCGTACTGCAAAAGAGAGACAGCTTTACCGATTACGTGCACAGCGATCGTCAGGTACTCTTCGGTACCCTGGCCTATGATTTGACGTCGCAGACCACGCTGACCACCGGTATTTCCTGGCAAAAAACCGATACGGTGCCCAATCTTTACGGCGTGCCGATGTCCACCAGCTACTCCAGCCTGGGTCTGCCCCGCTCGAGCTTTCTCGGCACCAGCTGGAATAACATCACCTTCGAGAAAACTAACGCCTACGCCGAGCTCGAACACTATTTTGATAACGAATGGGTCGCCAAAGGCTCGCTGAACTACACGGCCGCCAGCGCGCAGGGAAAATTCATCGGCGTTTACGGCAACGGCACTCAAGGCGTGGATGATTCAGGCAGCGCGAAACTCAACAACTACCTGCAACGACACAACCGCAGCAGCCAGTACGGCGTTAACCTCAACCTGAGCGGGCCGTTCCAGCTGCTGAATCGCGATCACCAGCTGGTGTTCGGCGGTGATTATCAGAAAGAGAACTTCAATAATTTATTTGGTTCGCTGAGCAATACCAGCGAGGTGAATATCTATAGCTGGGACCCCGAAAGCCTCTCCGAACCCGACTGGGATTACACGCGGCGCTATCAGTACAACGTCTATCAGCGCGGCCTGTACGCCACGACGCGGCTGAGCCTGACCGACGACTGGAAGCTGATCCTCGGAAGCCGTTACAGCAGCTTTACCTACGACTCCTATTTCACCAATCTCACTACCGGGGCGATGACCGCGCACAGCAATTACAAGGTGAAAGGTAAAATCATCCCCTACGGCGGCCTGCTGTGGGATTTTGCCAAAGACTACACCTGGTATCTGAGCTACGCCGAAATCTACAAACCGCAAAGCTCGCTGGATGCCAGCGGCAACTTCCTGCCGCCGGTCACCGGCAGCAACTACGAAACCGGCGTCAAAGGGGAATTCTTTAACGGCGGGCTGAACGCCTCCGTCGCCCTGTTCCGCATTATTCAGGCCAATAACGCCATGAGCGGGGTGGACTGCGATGACTGCTACGTCGCTGACGGCAAGGTGCAGAGCCAGGGCATTGAAATGGAGATATCCGGGCAGCTTGCGCAGGGCTGGCAGGTCTACGCCGGGTACACGCTTAATAACAGCAAATATCTCGAAGCCGCCGCCACGCAGAAAGGCACCAACTTCAGCAAACACACGCCGCAGCACCTTTTCCGTTTGTATAACAGCTATCGCCTGCCGGGAGAATGGGATAAATGGTCCGTCGGCGCAGGGCTGACGGCGCAGACGGATACCACCACCAACTACAACGTGTCGCAGGGCGGATACACGCTTTTCAACGCCAATATCGGTTATCAGTACAGTAAACATATAAGCCTGAGCCTGAACGGCAACAACCTGACGGATAAAGAATACTATCTCGGCGTTTCCAACCGTCACCGCGGGGGCAACAACTTCTACGGCGATCCGCGTAACTTCATGTTCAACGTGAAATGGGCTTATTAAGCGCAAAGGATAATGGACGGCCGTCCGCGAGGGCGGCTGTCACGCTTTTTACACACTCTGTGCGACCTTCTTTATGCAAAGTTTGAAACGGTTTTATCAGCTGATAGCCCCCTGTTGGCTGCACCCTCGCGAATGGTTTTCATGGCTTTTATTGCTGACGCTGATCGCCCTCACGTTAGGCGTGGTATGGGTCAGCGTGCAGTACAACGACTGGAGCCGGGAATTTTACGATGCCCTCACCGACTATTTTCAGCATGCGTCGATCGGCCTGCTGGCGCTCTCCTACGCCGGATATACCGCCCTGTTTGTGTCGTTTATTATCAGTACGAACTGGCTGAAAAAATTATTGATCATCCGCTGGCGCCAGAAGATGACCATGAGATTTCACTACCTGTGGCTGCGACGACACAACCATTATCATCTGAGCCTCCATGCGGAACCCGATAATCCCGATCAGCGTATTGCCGAGGATATCCGCCTGCTGGTTGAGCAGAGCCTTGGGTTATTTTTATCGCTGCTAAAAAACATCACGGGACTTTTATCGTTCATTTTTATTCTGTGGCAGCTCTCAGGCACGCTCAGCCTTACCGTCGCTGGCCACGACGTCACGCTGCATGGCTATCTGGTGTGGGTGGCGCTGGGATATGCGGTCATTAGCAGCCTGCTGGCCCACCGGATCGGCCGCCCGCTGCATCAGCTGAATATGGATCGGCAAAAAACCGAGGCTGACTACCGCGCCAGCCTGCTGCGTATCCGCGAAAATACCGAACAGATTGCCTTCTATGGCGGCGAGCGTGCCGAACTGCGCCGCGTGCACCGTCATTTTTCGGCGATTGCGCGGAACTGGCAGCTGTTGATGTCCCGCGAGTTTCGCTTAGATACGTTCACCACTTCCTATTTCCGCCTGAGCCTGATGATCCCGATTTTTGCAGTCCTGCCGCTGTACATCGCCAAAAAGATCTCGCTTGGCGGCGTCATGCAGGCGCGCGCCGCTTTCGGCTACGTCCTTGACGCCTTCGGCTGGTTTATCGACTCCTACCGCCAGATAGTGGCCTGGTCAGCGACGGTAGAGAGGCTATGGCAGTTTGAGCAAGGCCTAATCGCGCTGCCGGCGAAAGCGAAATATCTCCGTCAGCCCGGAAAATTACGCTGCCGTAATCTGGTCGCCCGCCACGCTCATGGCGCGCCCCTGTTTAACCCCATAAATCTCGACTTACAGCACGGCGAGGCTATTGCTATTACCGGCGCCAGCGGCTGCGGGAAAACCACCTTCTTAAGGGTACTCTCCGGGCTGTGGCCTTACAGTAGCGGGGTCTATCACCACCCGACAGGGAAAAGCCTGTTCGTCCCGCAAAAACCGTATCTGCCTGACGATCTCCTGACCCACGCGTTGACGTATCCTGGCTTAGCCAAAGTCAGCAATGAACGACTGGAGAGCTGTCTGAAGAGGGTTGGGCTGCAGCATTTGTGCCAGCAGCTGAATGAGCGCCAGTCATGGAGCGGTATCCTTTCCGGCGGCGAGCAGCAGCGTCTTTCGTTTGCCCGCATCCTGTTGAATCAGCCGGATCTTATCTGCCTTGATGAATCAACCAGTCACCTGGACGATATGACGGCCATCGAGCTGATAAGAGCGATCCGCAGCGAACTCCCGCACAGCATCATCATGGTCGTCAGCCACCAACGAGCGGTTATAGATTCACTGAATATGCAATATCTTATTGAAGAATATGGTTAAAAATTATTCCTTCGCGATATTCCTTCGCGATTTAGCATTGGGCGAAAAAAAGCACGGCGCGCCTCTCCTCCCTGGCGTTATGCCGTGCGGTCAATAGATTCTAAGAGGCCGGGTTACCTAAGCTAAAGCTGGAATGTAACTCGCCAACAGGTACCTGGCCTTGAAGCTGCCGGTAGCGCAGGTGACAACGTCACCGGTTTCACGATCGGGGATTACGGGCTAGCGGCGTCATACGGGGCTGTTTACCGCCCCGCTTCGGCGACGGCGGCCAGCACGCGCTCCACGGTATCGATGGTCGCCTGAGTCTGCGGATCAATTTCAATATTCACCTGGTCCCCCACCTTTTTCGCACCAAGCGTGGTGCGTTGCAGCGTCTCCGGGATCAAATGGACGCAAAAGCGCAGCGGCATAACTTCACCGACGGTCAGGCTGATCCCATCCACGCCGATATAGCCTTTGTAGAGAATATATTTCATGGCCGCCGGGTTTTGCAGCTTAAACCACATCTGACGGTTATGCTCAGACGCCACGATTTGCACCACTTCGGCGGTCGTCATAATATGACCAGACATCAGGTGTCCGCCTATTTCATCATTGAATTTAGCGGCGCGCTCAACGTTGACGCTATCACCCGCCCTAATCGCCCCGAGGTTGGTGACGCGCAGGGTTTCGTCCATTAAATCAAAGCTTACCCGCGCCCCGTCAATGCGCGTGACCGTCAAACAGCAGCCATTATTCGCCACCGAACTCCCGGCTTCGAGCCCCGCCAGCATCTCTGCGGGCAACTCTATTGCGTGGGTGCGAAAATGGCTCTTTTCTTCAATGGACAGCACTTTCGCCATCCCCTGGACAATACCGGTAAACATATCGTTCCCCTGTCAACATTCGCTACGTGAAGTCATTATTGGGCAAATCCCTCTGCATTTTCTCCTTTCCGCCCTGCTCTGCGGCTTGGCAAAATAAGCGTTACTGGTCGCCGGCCAGCGACTGATACTTCCTGAACCTGTCCCGGGCGTCCTCCTCCGTCCTTTCGAAAAGCGCGTCCGCGAGCTGTGGCGAGCTTTTGTGCAGGGAGGCATAGCGCACCTCGCCGAGCAGGAAGTCGCGGAAGCTCTCTTCAGGCTCTTCGGAATCAAGAACAAACGGCGTCCGGCCTTCCGCCTTGCGCTGCGGATGATAGCGCCACAGATGCCAGTATCCCGCCTCCACCGCGCGTTTCGCCTCCCGCTGGCTGCAGCTCATGCCGGCTTTCAGCCCGTGGTTAATGCAGGCGGCATAGGCAATCACCAGCGAGGGTCCAGGCCAGGCCTCGGCTTCCGCAATCGCCCGCAGGGTCTGATCTTTATCGGCCCCCATTGCAATCTGCGCGACATAAACGTTGCCGTAGCTCATCGCCATCATCCCGAGGTCTTTCTTACCGGTGCGTTTGCCCTGAGCGGCAAATTTGGCGATGGCCGCCGTCGGGGTCGATTTCGACGACTGCCCGCCGGTGTTGGAATAGACCTCGGTATCAAACACCAGGATATTGACGTCCTCGCCGCTGGCCAGCACGTGATCGAGGCCGCCGAAACCAATGTCGTATGCCCAGCCGTCGCCGCCGAATATCCACTGCGAGCGCCGGGTAAAATAGTCCCGGTTCTGCCAGAGCTGCTCCAGCAGCGGTGAGCCCTCTTTTTCCAGCGCCAGTCGTTCGCTTAAGCGGTCCGCGCGATCGCGGGTTCCCTCCCCCTCATCCTGCTGCGCCAACCACTGGCCCATCACCTCTTTTAGCTCCTCGTTTATCGGCAGCGCCAGCGCGGAGGCTATGTCATCGGCGATCTGTTTGCGGATCGCCTGCCCGCCCAGCATCATGCCGAGGCCAAATTCAGCATTATCTTCAAACAGCGAGTTCGCCCACGCCGGGCCATGACCGCGATGGTTGGTGGTATAAGGGATTGATGGCGCGCTGGCGCCCCATATAGAGGAGCAGCCGGTGGCGTTGGCAATCAGCATCCGGTCGCCAAAAAGCTGGGTTATCAGACGCGCATAGGGCGTCTCTCCGCAGCCCGCGCAGGCGCCGGAAAACTCCAGCAGCGGCGTCTCAAACTGGCTGCCTTTGACCGTCGTTTTACGAAACGGATTGCTTTTCGGGGCCAGCGCCAGCGCGTAGTCCCAGACCGGCGCCATCTGGCGCTGGCTATCGAGAGACTGCATTTTCAGCGCCTTGCCGCGTGAAGGACAGTTATCGACGCAGTTACCGCAGCCGGAGCAGTCCAGCGGCGAGATCGCCAGATGATAGTGGTACTCCTTCGCCCCCTGCGCGGGTTTGCTCAACAGCGCGGCCGGAGCAGCATCCTGCTCGTCCCGGCTCAGCAGCGCCGGGCGGATCGCCGCATGCGGGCAGATGAACGCGCACTGATTACACTGCGTACAGCCGTCGGGATGCCAGACCGGCACTTCCAGCGCAATGCCGCGCTTCTCCCACGCGGCGGTTCCCGGAGGAAAGGTACCGTCTTCCATCCCGACAAAGGCGCTCACCGGCAGCTGGTCGCCGCGCTGGCGGTTCATCGGCTGCAGGATATCGCGGATGAAATCCGGCATCAGGGGCGAAGGCTGCGGCGAGGCTTCCTCCTGCGTCGCCCAATGGGGCGGTACCGTCACCTGATGCAGCGACGTCATGCCCAGGTCAATCGCCCGCTGGTTCATCTCAATGACGCTGGCCCCTTTGCTGCCGTAGCTTTTTTCGACCGCCTGTTTGAGATAGTTCGCGGCGGTCTGCGGATCGATAATCGCCGCCAGCTTAAAGAACGCCGCCTGCATCAGCATATTAAACCGCCCGCCAAGCCCCAGCTCGCGGGCAATATCAACGGCGTTGAGGGTGTAAAAGCGGATATTTTCCCGCGCCAGATAGCGCTTAAAGCCGGCGGGCAGGTGCTGCTCAAGTTCGGCATCGGACCAGCTGCAGTTGAGCAAAAAGGTTCCTCCCGGCTTTAGCCCATCCAGCAGCTCATAGCGTTCAACATAGGACTGCTGCGAACAGGAGATAAAATCCGCCCGGTGGATCAGGTATGGCGAGGTAATGGGCCGGTCGCCGAAGCGCAGGTGCGAAACGGTAATGCCGCCGGATTTTTTCGAGTCGTAGGAAAAATAGGCCTGCGCGTAGAGATCGGTCCTGTCGCCGATAATCTTAATCGCGCTTTTATTGGCCCCTACCGTGCCGTCCGAGCCCATCCCCCAGAATTTACAGGCGGTGATGCCCGCGTGAGAAACCTCCAGCGTCTGCGGGCGCGGCGGTAATGAGGTAAAGGTGACATCATCGATAATCCCCAGCGTAAATCCATCCATCGGCAGCGGCTTGTTGAGATTGTCAAAAACGGCAGCGATATCGTTGGGCAGAACGTCCTTCCCGCCCAGGGCGTAGCGACCGCCGACAATCAGCGGCGGATCGTCGTGATGATAGAAGGCGTTTTTAATGTCCAGACACAGCGGCTCGGCCTGGGCCCCGGGCTCCTTAGTGCGATCGAGTACGGCAATGCGCCGGACGGTTTTCGGCAACCGGGCAAAGAAGTGCGCCAGCGAAAAGGGGCGGAACAGATGGACGCTGAGCAAACCGACCTTCTCTCCCGCCGCATTCAGCGTCTCCACTACCTCCTGGATGGTGTCGCATACCGACCCCATCGCGACGATCGCCCGTTCGGCATCCGCCGCGCCGGTATAGTTAAACAGGTGGTACTCACGTCCGGTGATGGCGCTGATTTGCGCCATATAGCCTTCGACAAGATCGGGGAGAGCCTGGTAAAAGCGGTTGCCCGCTTCCCGCTCCTGAAAGTAGATATCCGGGTTTTGCGCGGTGCCGCGAATGACCGGGTGATCCGGATGCAGCGCGTTACGGCGAAAGCTGTCCAGCGCGGGCCGGTCCAGCAGCGTTGCCAGCTGCTCATACTCCAGCACCTCAATTTTTTGAATTTCGTGCGAGGTGCGAAAGCCGTCGAAGAAATTAATAAACGGAATACGGCCCTTTATCGCCGCCAGATGCGCCACGGCGGAGAGGTCCATCACCTGCTGCACGTTGTTCTCCACCAGCATCGCGCAGCCGGTCTGACGCACCGCCATCACGTCCTGATGATCGCCAAAAATATTCAGCGAGTTTGTCGCCAGCGCCCGGGCGCTGACGTGAAAGACTCCCGGCAGCAGTTCACCGGCAATTTTGTAGAGGTTGGGGATCATCAGCAGCAGCCCCTGCGACGCGGTATAGGTGGTGGTGAGCGCCCCGGCCTGCAGGGCGCCGTGTACCGCGCCTGCCGCACCGGCTTCTGACTGCATCTCCATCAAGCGTACCGGCTGACCAAACAGATTCTTTTTCCCCTGCGCCGCCCATTCATCGACGTTTTCCGCCATCGGCGTGGAAGGCGTGATGGGATAGATAGCCGCGACATCGGTAAAGGCATAGGAGATCCAGGCCGCCGCGGCGTTGCCATCCATTGTTTTCATTTTTCCGGACATTGTTCATTCCTCGAAGGTGAGAGGCATCTTCGCCGCATCGGCTGGCGGCAAACCCTGTCTGTGCCTCAAGCACAGCCCATGCCAGCTCTCGCGTAGCTAAATAGTTCGAGTGAATTCAGCTGGTTATGCAGCGGCGGGCGCCTCATGACGCCAGGAGATTGCGTGGAATAAGACACAGACCGCGACAAGCTGTTGAACTGCCGACAAAGCGTCGCTCCTGGCCTGGCGAGCAGAATTGTTCTGTTTCCCACATTTGGTGGCCTGATTGTGCCGTTTTGTTTTACGGACGCACCGGTCGTTGAAATTTAATTACATATTTATCATCAAGTTAAATGATATGGCCCGGCTGGTATGTTCCCTGCACTTCTCTGGTGGCAAACACTCAACAACAGGAGAAGTCACCATGACCATGCGTCAATGCGCTATCTACGGTAAAGGCGGTATCGGCAAATCCACCACCACGCAGAACCTCGTCGCCGCGCTGGCCGAGATGGGTAAGAAAGTGATGATCGTCGGCTGCGATCCGAAGGCGGACTCCACCCGCCTGATCCTGCACGCCAAAGCACAGAACACCATTATGGAGATGGCCGCGGAAGTGGGCTCGGTGGAGGACCTTGAGCTCGAAGATGTCCTGCAAATCGGCTATGGCGACGTGCGCTGCGCCGAATCAGGCGGCCCGGAGCCGGGCGTCGGCTGCGCGGGGCGCGGGGTGATCACCGCAATCAACTTTCTCGAAGAGGAAGGCGCCTACGAGGACGATCTCGATTTCGTGTTCTATGACGTACTCGGGGATGTGGTCTGCGGCGGCTTCGCGATGCCAATCCGTGAAAATAAGGCCCAGGAGATCTATATCGTCTGCTCCGGGGAGATGATGGCGATGTACGCCGCCAACAATATCTCCAAGGGGATCGTTAAATACGCGAAATCCGGCAAGGTGCGTCTCGGCGGGCTGATTTGTAACTCGCGTCAAACCGACCGTGAAGATGAGCTGATCGTGGCGCTGGCGGAGAAGCTCGGCACCCAGATGATCCATTTCGTGCCGCGCGACAACATCGTCCAGCGCGCGGAAATCCGCCGGATGACGGTCATCGAGTACGACCCGAACTGCCAGCAGGCCAATGAGTACCGCACTCTGGCAACCAAGATCGTCAACAACACCATGAAGGTGGTACCGACGCCCTGCACCATGGATGAGCTGGAATCGCTGCTGATGGAATTCGGCATCATGGAAGAAGAAGACACCAGCATCATCGGTAAAACCGCCGCCGAAGAAAACGCGGCCTGAACACAGGACAATCATCATGACCAACGCCACAGGCGAGCGTAATCTCGCGCTAATCCAGGAGGTCCTGGAAGTCTTTCCCGAAACTGCGCGTAAAGAGCGCAGAAAGCACATGATGGTCAGCGATCCGCAAATGGAGAGCGTCGGCAAGTGCATCATCTCGAACCGTAAATCGCAGCCCGGCGTGATGACCGTGCGCGGCTGCGCCTACGCCGGCTCCAAAGGAGTGGTATTCGGGCCGATTAAGGATATGGCCCATATCTCCCACGGGCCGGTCGGCTGCGGCCAGTACTCGCGCGCCGGGCGCCGCAACTACTTCACCGGCGTCAGCGGCGTCGACAGCTTCGGCACCCTGAACTTCACCTCCGATTTTCAGGAGCGCGACATCGTCTTCGGCGGTGATAAAAAGCTCAGCAAACTGATTGAAGAGATGGAGCTATTGTTCCCGCTCACCAAGGGCATCACCATCCAGTCGGAGTGTCCGGTCGGGCTCATCGGCGATGATATCAGCGCCGTCGCCAACGCCAGCAGCAAGGCGCTGGATAAACCGGTGATCCCGGTGCGTTGCGAAGGATTTCGCGGCGTGTCGCAGTCGCTGGGGCACCATATCGCCAACGACGTGGTTCGCGACTGGGTGCTCAATAACCGTGAGGGGCAGCCGTTTGTATCCACCCCTTACGATGTGGCGATCATCGGCGATTACAACATCGGCGGCGATGCCTGGGCCTCGCGCATCCTGCTCGAAGAGATGGGGCTGCGGGTGGTCGCCCAGTGGTCCGGCGACGGCACCCTGGTGGAGATGGAGAACACCCCTTTCGTGAAGCTGAATCTGGTCCACTGCTACCGTTCGATGAACTACATCGCCCGGCACATGGAAGAAAAGCATCAGATCCCGTGGATGGAGTACAACTTCTTCGGTCCGACCAAAATCGCCGAATCGCTGCGCAAAATTGCCGACCAGTTTGACGACGCCATTCGCGCCAACGCCGAGGCGGTGATCGCCAAATATCAGGGGCAAACGGCGGCGATTATCGCCAAATACCGCCCGCGGCTGGAGGGGCGCAAGGTGCTGCTCTATATGGGCGGCCTGCGGCCACGGCACGTTATCGGCGCCTATGAAGATCTCGGCATGGAGATCGTCGCCGCCGGCTATGAGTTTGCCCATAACGATGACTACGACCGCACCCTGCCGGATCTGAAAGAAGGCACCCTGCTGTTCGATGACGCCAGCAGCTATGAGCTGGAGGCGTTTGTCAAAGCGCTGAAGCCTGACCTTATCGGCTCCGGGATCAAGGAAAAGTACATCTTCCAGAAAATGGGGGTTCCGTTCCGCCAGATGCACTCGTGGGACTACTCCGGCCCGTACCACGGCTACGATGGTTTCGCCATTTTTGCCCGCGATATGGATATGACCTTAAACAACCCGGCGTGGAACGAACTGATCGCCCCGTGGCTGAAGTCTGCGTGATTGCCCATTTATTGTCCCGTCTGTTCACCGATTTGTGGCGCGGGAGGAGAACACCATGAGCCAAACGATTGACAAAATTAATAGCTGTTATCCGCTATTTGAACAGGATGAATACCAGGAGCTGTTCCGCAATAAGCGGACGCTGGAAGAGGCCCACGACGCCCGGCGCGTGCAGGAGGTATTCGCCTGGACCACCACCGCCGAGTATGAAGCGCTGAACTTTCAGCGCGAGGCGCTAACCGTTGACCCGGCAAAAGCCTGCCAGCCGCTGGGCGCGGTGCTATGTTCGCTAGGGTTTGCCAACACCCTGCCCTATGTTCACGGCTCCCAGGGATGCGTGGCCTATTTTCGTACCTATTTTAACCGCCATTTCAAAGAGCCGATCGCCTGCGTTTCCGATTCGATGACCGAAGACGCGGCGGTCTTCGGCGGCAACAACAATATGAACCTCGGGCTGCGGAACGCCAGCGCGCTGTACAAACCGGAGATCATCGCGGTCTCCACCACCTGCATGGCGGAGGTTATCGGCGACGATCTGCAGGCGTTTATCGCCAACGCCAAAAAAGACGGTTTTGTCGATAGCAGCATTGCCGTGCCGCACGCCCATACGCCAAGCTTTATCGGCAGCCACGTCACCGGCTGGGACAATATGTTCGAAGGGTTCGCCAAAACCTTTACCGCCGACTATCAAGGGCAGCCGGGCAAACTGCAAAAGCTCAACCTGGTCACCGGCTTTGAGACCTATCTCGGCAACTTCCGCGTGCTGAAGCGGATGATGGCGCAGATGGCGGTGCCGTGCAGCCTGCTCTCCGATCCGTCGGAGGTCCTTGATACCCCCGCCGACGGCCATTATCGGATGTATGCGGGCGGCACCACCCAGCAGGAGATGAAGGAGGCCCCGGATGCCATCGATACGCTGCTCCTGCAGCCGTGGCAGCTGCTGAAAAGTAAAAAAGTGGTGCAGGATATGTGGAATCAGCCGTCGACCGAGGTGGCGATCCCGCTGGGGTTGGCCGCCACCGACGAGCTGCTGATGACCGTCAGCCAGCTCAGCGGCAGGCCGATTGCCGACGCCCTCACCCTTGAGCGCGGACGGCTGGTCGACATGATGCTCGACTCCCACACCTGGCTGCATGGCAAGAAATTTGGCCTGTACGGCGACCCGGACTTTGTGATGGGGCTGACCCGCTTCCTGCTGGAGCTCGGCTGCGAGCCGACGGTGATCCTGAGCCATAACGCCAACAAGCGCTGGCTGAAGGCGATGAAGAAAATGCTGGAGGCCTCGCCCTACGGTCGCGACAGCGAAGTGTTCATCAACTGCGACTTGTGGCACTTCCGTTCGCTGATGTTCACCCGCCAGCCGGACTTTATGATAGGCAACTCCTACGGCAAATTTATCCAGCGCGATACCCTGGCGAAGGGCAAAGCTTTTGAGGTACCGCTCATCCGTCTCGGCTTTCCGCTGTTCGACCGTCACCACCTGCACCGTCAGACCACCTGGGGTTATGAAGGCGCCATGAACATCGTCACGACGCTGGTGAACGCCGTGCTGGAGAAACTGGATAACGACACCGGCCAGTTAGGCAAAACCGATTACAGCTTCGACCTCGTCCGTTAACCATTTGCCGCCCCGCGAAAGCGGGGCCTGGAGGGGCTATGCCTATCGTGATTTTTCGTGAGCGCGGCGCGGATCTGTATGCCTATATCGCCAAACAGGATCTGGAAGCACGGGTGATACAGATTGAGCATAACGACGTTGACCGCTGGGGTGGCGCGATTTCGCTGGAGGGCGGCGGGCGCTACTACGTCAACCCGCAGCCTGAGCGGCCCGCCTTCCCGATAAGCCTGCGGGCAACCCGCAGTACGCTGATATAAGGAGCTGGAGATGTCCGACAACGATACCCTTTTCTGGCGCCTGCTGGCGCTATTCCAGACGCTGCCGGATCTGCCGCCGGCGCAAATACTAGACTGGCTGGCGCAGGAAAGCGGCGAAACCCTGACCCCGGAGGGGTTGGCCACCTTAACGCAGCCGCAGCTCGCCACCGCCTTTCCGTCAACGACGGCCGTTATGTCCCCGGCCCGCTGGTCGCGGGTGATGGCCAGCCTGCGGGGCGCGCTGCCCGTTCATCTGCGCATTGCCCGTCCCGATCAGCGGACGCCGCAGCTGCTGGCCGCATTTTGCTCCCAGGACGGCCTGCTCATTAACGGCCATTTCGGCCAGGGACGCCTGTTTTTTATCTATGCCTTCGATGAGCAAGGCGGCTGGCTGTACGATCTGCGCCGCTATCCGTCAGAGCCGGGCCAGCAGGAGGCCAGCGAAGCGCGCGCCCGGCTGCTTGATGATTGCCAGCTGCTGTTCTGCCAGGAGATCGGCGGACCCGCCGCCGCCCGACTGATTCGCCACCAGATCCATCCGATGAAAGCGCAGCCCGGCACCGCGATTCAGGCCCAGTGCGAGGCCATCAACGCGCTGCTGGCCGGGCGTTTGCCGCCGTGGCTGGCGAAGCGGCTTAACAGGGATAATCCGCTGCAGGAACGCGTCTTTTAGCCCCCCTGCTGTTTGCCCGTTGCCCGCTGACCCCGCGGGCTTTTTTCTTCCCCGACCACAACCCACAATATTCCCGTCCGATTGTTGGCTTTGTCGCAAAGCTGACAAGGCTTTCCCTTTAAAAATCAATAGCCCCTGGGTGGAGCGCGAATTGCATTTCCATCATCATCCCCCACGTTCTACGAGGTCACTATGAAGGGAAATGAAATTCTGGCGCTGCTGGATGAGCCCGCCTGCGAACATAACCATAAACAGAAGTCCGGCTGTAGCGCGCCAAAACCCGGCGCCACCGCCGGCGGCTGCGCGTTCGACGGCGCCCAGATCGCTCTGCTACCCATCGCCGACGTGGCGCACCTGGTGCATGGCCCCATCGGCTGCGCCGGCAGCTCATGGGATAACCGCGGCAGCATAAGCTCCGGGCCGAACATTAACCGGCTGGGGTTCACTACCGATCTCAACGAGCAGGATGTGATTATGGGCCGCGGCGAGCGCCGCCTGTTTCACGCGGTTCGCCATATCGTTACGCGCTACCGTCCGGCGGCGGTCTTTATCTACAACACTTGCGTGCCGGCAATGGAGGGCGACGATCTTGAAGCGGTATGCCAGGCCGCGCAGACCGCCACCGGCGTGCCGGTTATCGCCATCGACGCCGCCGGTTTTTACGGCAGCAAAAACCTCGGCAACCGGCTGGCCGGCGAGGTGATGGTCAAGCGGGTCATCGGCCAGCGCGAACCGGCCCCCTGGCCGGAGGCATCCCCGTTCGCCCCGGAGCATCGCCATGACGTTGGCCTGATTGGCGAGTTTAATATCGCCGGCGAGTTCTGGCATATTCAGCCGCTGCTCGATGAGCTGGGGGTCCGCGTGCTCGGCAGCCTCTCCGGCGACGGGCGCTTTGCCGAAATCCAGACCATGCACCGGGCGCAGGCCAATATGCTGGTCTGTTCGCGGGCGCTAATCAACGTCGCGAGGGCGCTGGAGCAGCGCTACGGCACGCCGTGGTTCGAAGGCAGTTTTTACGGTATCCGCGCGACCTCCGACGCCCTGCGTCAGCTGGCGGCCCTGCTGGGCGATGACGATCTGTGCCGCCGCACCGAAGCGCTGATTGCGCGCGAAGAGCGGGCGGCGGAGCTGGCGCTCAGGCCGTGGCGCGAACAGCTTCGCGGACGCAAAGCCCTGCTCTACACCGGCGGCGTCAAATCCTGGTCGGTGGTGTCGGCGCTGCAGGATCTGGGGATGAGCGTGGTGGCGACCGGCACGCGCAAATCCACCGAGGAAGATAAACAGCGGATCCGCGAACTGATGGGCGAAGAGGCGGTCATGCTGGATGAAGGCAACGCCCGCACGCTGCTGGACGTGGTCTACCGCTATCAGGCCGACCTGATGATCGCCGGCGGGCGCAATATGTACACCGCCTACAAGGCCCGGCTGCCGTTTCTCGATATCAATCAGGAACGCGAGCACGCCTTCGCCGGCTATCAGGGCATCGTCACCCTCGCCCGCCAGATCTGCCAGACCATCAACAGCCCGATCTGGCCGCAAACTCATTCCCGCGCCCCCTGGCACTAAGGAGCACAGCATGGCAGAAATTTTCCGCACCGATAAACCGCTGGCGGTCAGTCCGATCAAAACCGGCCAACCGCTCGGCGCAATCCTCGCCAGCCTCGGGATCGGACACTGCATCCCGCTGGTCCACGGCGCGCAGGGATGCAGCGCCTTCGCTAAGGTCTTTTTTATTCAGCACTTCCACGACCCGGTGCCCTTACAGTCGACGGCGATGGACCCGACCTCGACGATTATGGGCGCGGACGGCAATATCTTTGCCGCGCTCGATACCCTGTGCCAGCGCAACGCTCCGCAGGCCATCGTGCTGCTCAGCACCGGGCTGTCGGAGGCTCAGGGCAGCGATATGTCCCGGGTGGTGCGCCAGTTTCGCGAAGAGCATCCCCGGCACAAAGGGGTGGCGATACTAACGGTCAACAGCCCTGATTTTTATGGCTCTATGGAAAACGGCTTCAGCGCCGTGCTGGAGAGCGTCATTGAGCAGTGGGTGGCGCCGACGCCCCGCGCCGGCCAGCGTAATCGTCGGGTCAATCTGCTGGTCAGCCACCTCTGCTCCCCCGGCGATATCGAGCTGCTGCGCCGCTACGTTGAAGCCTTTGGCCTGCAGCCGGTGATCCTGCCGGACCTGGCGCAATCGATGGACGGGCACCTCGCGCAAGGGGATTTTTCGCCGGTGACCCAGGGCGGGACGCCGCTGCGCCTGATAGAGCAGATGGGGCAGAGCCTGTGCAGCTTCGCCATCGGCGCCTCGCTGAGTCGGGCGTCGTCCCTGCTGGCCCAGCGCAGCCACGGCGAGGCGATCGCCCTTCCGCACCTGATGACCCTTGAGCACTGCGATACGTTCATTCATCAGCTGGCGAAAATTTCCGGACGCGGCGTTCCGCAGTGGATTGAACGCCAGCGTGGACAGCTTCAGGATGCGATGATCGACTGCCACACGTGGCTCCAGGACCAGCGCATGGCGATGGCGGCAGAAGGCGATCTGCTGGCGGCATGGTGCGATTTTGCCAGCAGCCAGGGAATGCGGCCAGGTCCGCTGGTCGCCCCCACCGGCCATCCCAGCCTGCGCCAGCTGCCGGTCGAACGCGTCGTGCCGGGGGATCTGGAGGATCTGCAAAACCTGCTCTGCTCGCAGCCCGCCGACCTGCTGGTAGCCAATTCTCACGCCTGCGACCTCGCGGAACAGTTTGCGCTACCGCTGATCCGCGCGGGTTTCCCTCTCTTTGACAGGCTCGGCGAGTTCCGGCGGGTGCGGCAAGGCTATGGCGGTATGCGCGATACGCTGTTTGAACTGGCAAACCTGATGCGCGAGCGTCACCGCCAGGTCGCCCTCTACCGCTCGCCGCTGCGCCAGAATGCCGAACCGCCCTTCACCACAGGAGCCGCTTATGCCGCCCATTAACCGCCAGTTTGACATGGTCCATTCCGATGAGTGGTCCATGAAGGTCGCCTTTGCCAGCTCCGACTATCGCCATGTCGACCGCCACTTCGGCGCCACGCCGCGGCTGGTGGTGTATGGCGTCAAGGAGGATCGGGTCACCCTGATCCGGGTGGTTGATTTCTCGGTCGAAAGCGGCCATCAGGCGGAGAAGATTGGTCAGCGCATCCATGCCCTTGAGGATTGCGTCACCCTGTTCTGCGTGGCAATCGGCGATGCGATATTTCGCCAGCTGCTGCAGGTTGGCGTCCGCGCCGAACGCGTGCCCGCCGACACCAAAATTGTCGATTTACTCCAGGAGATCCAGCTCTACTGGTACGCCAAAGAGCAGCGCAAAAGCGCCCGCAGGCGCGACCCTGAGCGCTTTACCCGCCTGCTTGAGGAGCAGGAGTGGCGGGAGGAGCGGGACCCGCGCGGCTAACCGTGTCGTTTCTGTGACAAACCCCACAACAAATAACGACACTGTCGGCCCGTATTGTCAGGGGAAAATCCTAACCCTCTAAAAATAAACGTATTTACGCATTGGTATTGCATTTGCTTGTTCATCACCACCACCGCGCTTTTAGCGGTGGAACGCGCCCCGACGTTTTCCGTCATCATCCCTGGAGCTGACAGCATGTGGAATTACTCCGAGAAAGTGAAAGACCATTTTTTTAATCCCCGCAACGCGCGCGTGGTGGACAACGCCAACGCGGTGGGCGATGTGGGTTCATTGAGCTGCGGCGACGCGCTGCGCCTGATGCTGCGCGTCGACCCGCAAAGCGAAATAATCGAGGAGGCCGGATTCCAGACCTTTGGCTGCGGCAGCGCGATCGCCTCCTCTTCCGCGCTGACGGAGCTGATCGTCGGCCGCACGCTTACCGAAGCCGGAGAGGTTACCAACCAGCAGATCGCCGATTATCTCGACGGACTGCCGCCGCAAAAAATGCACTGCTCGGTGATGGGCCAGGAGGCGCTGCGGGCAGCTATCGCCAACTTTCGCGGCGAGAGCCTCGAAGAGGAGCATGAAGAAGGCCGGCTGATTTGCAAATGCTTCGGCGTCGATGAAGGGCATATCCGCCGCGCGGTGCTCAACAACGGCCTGACCACCCTTGAAGAGGTGATTAACTACACCAAAGCGGGCGGCGGCTGCACTTCCTGCCATGAGCAGATCGAGCTGGCGCTGGCGGAGATCCTCGCGCAGCAGCCGCCGAGCCCCCTTCCCGCCGCCAGCGGCAAAGATCCGCACTGGCAGAGCGTGGTCGACACCATCGCCGAACTGCGCCCGCATATTCAGGCCGACGGCGGCGATATGTCGCTTCTCAACGTCGCCAACCACCAGGTCACCGTGAGCCTTTCCGGCAGCTGCAGCGGCTGCATGATGACCGATATGACCCTGGCCTGGCTGCAGCAGAAGCTGATGGAACGTACCGGCTGTTATATGGAAGTGGTGGCGGCATAGGCCGCGGTTAACTGACCCAAGGGGGACAAGATGAAACAGGTTTATCTCGATAACAACGCCACCACCCGTTTAGACCCGATGGTCCTCGAAGCGATGATGCCCTTTTTGACCGATTTTTACGGCAATCCCTCGTCCATCCATGACTTTGGCATTCCGGCCCAGGCCGCCCTCGAGCGGGCTCATCAGCAGGCCGCGGCGCTGCTCGGGGCGGAGTATCCCAGCGAGATAATTTTTACCTCCTGCGCCACCGAGGCCACCGCCACCGCCATCGCCTCGGCGACGGCGCTGCTGCCGGAACGCCGGGAGATCGTAACCACCGCGGTCGAACATCCGGCGACGCTGGCTGCGTGCGAACACCTGGAGCGCCAGGGCTATCTGATCCACCGTATCGCGGTAGACGGCAACGGCGCGCTGGATATGGCGCAGTTCCGGGCGGCGCTCAGCCCGCGGGTCGCGCTGGTCAGCGTGATGTGGGCGAATAACGAAACCGGCGTCATTTTCCCGGTGGTCGAGATGGCGGAGCTGGCTCATGAACAGGGCGCGCTGTTCCACTGCGACGCGGTGCAGGTGGCGGGCAAGCTGCCGATAGCGGTCGGCAAGACCGCCATCGATATGCTCTCCTGCTCGGCGCATAAGTTTCACGGTCCGAAAGGCGTCGGCTGCCTGTATCTGCGCCGGGGAACGCGCTTTCGCCCGCTGCTGCGCGGCGGCCATCAGGAGTACGGACGGCGGGCCGGAACGGAAAACATCACCGGGATCGTCGGCATGGGCGCGGCCTGCGAGCTGGCGCAGATCCATCTGCCGGGAATGGAGCAAACGGGCCAGCTGCGCGATCGCCTCGAACGGCGCCTGCAGGCCTGCGTCCCTGCGGTCATGGTGATGGGCGGCGGCCAGCCGCGCGTGCCCGGCACCCTGAATCTGGCCTTTGAGTTTATTGAAGGGGAAGCGATCCTGCTGCTGCTGAATCAGGTCGGGATTGCCGCCTCCAGCGGCAGCGCCTGCACCTCAGGTTCGCTGGAGCCCTCGCACGTGATGCGGGCGATGAATATTCCCTACACCGCGGCCCACGGCACCATCCGTTTTTCCCTCTCGCGCTACACCCGGGAAAAAGAGATTGATTACGTCATTGCCATGCTGCCGCCGATCGTTGACCGGCTGCGGGCGCTGTCGCCCTACTGGCAGGACGGCAGGCCGCATCCGGCGGCAGACGTCTTCACCCCGGTTTATGGCTAAGGCGGAGGCGACGATGAAACGCGTGCTGATCAACGACACCACGCTGCGCGATGGCGAACAGAGCCCCGGCGTGGCCTTCCGCCCCAGCGAGAAGGTGGCCATTGCCGAGGCGCTGTACGCGGCGGGGATTACGGCGATGGAAGTGGGCACCCCGGCAATGGGGGATGAGGAGATCGCGCGGATCCAGCTGGTGCGCCGCCAGCTTCCCCAGGCCACGCTGATGACCTGGTGTCGGATGAATGCGCTGGAGATTCGCCAGAGCGCCGATTTGGGCATCGACTGGGTGGATATCTCCATTCCGGCCTCGGACAAGCTGCGGCAGTACAAGCTGCGCGAACCGCTGGCGGTGCTGCTGGAGCGGCTGGCGACGTTTATTCAGCTCGCCCGGAGCCTCGGCCTGCAGGTGTGCATTGGCTGCGAAGATGCCTCCCGCGCCGGCGGGCAGAACCTGGGCGATATCGCCAGGGTGGCGCAGCAGTCCGGCGCGTCCCGCCTGCGCTACGCCGATACGGTCGGCATACTCGACCCGTTTACCACCTTCGAGCAAATCTCGGCCCTGCGCGAAGCGTGGGCTGGTGAAATAGAGATGCATGCCCATAACGATCTCGGTCTCGCCGCCGCTAATACGCTGGCGGCGGTGCGCGCCGGAGCCTCCAGCGTGAATACCACCACCCTCGGCCTCGGCGAACGCGCGGGCAACGCGGCGCTGGAAACCGTGGCGCTGGGCCTGGAGCGCTGCCTCGGCGTCGAGACCGGCGTTTACTTCCCGGCGCTTCCGGCGCTCTGTCAGAAAGTTTCGGCGGCGGCGCAGCGCCCTATCGACCCGCAGCAGCCGCTGGTCGGCGAGCTGGTCTTTACCCACGAATCGGGAGTCCACGTGGCGGCGCTGCTGCGCGATCGCGAGAGCTATCAGGCGATCGACCCGGCGCTGGTCGGCCGCAGCTACCGGCTGGTGCTGGGAAAACACTCCGGGCGCCAGGCGGTCAACGGCATTTTCGATCGGATGGGCTATCACCTCAGCTCAGCGCAAATTAACCAACTGCTGCCCGCCATCCGCCGCTTTGCCGAGAGCGGGAAGCGCAGCCCGCGGGACTATGAGCTGGTCGCGATTTATGACGAGCTGTGCGGCGCAGCCGCGCTGCGAGCAGGGGGATAATCATGGAGTGGTTTTATCAAATTCCCGGCGTGGACGAACTTAGCTCCGCCGAATCGTTCTTTCAGTTTTTCTCCGTGCCCTATCAGCCAGAACGGCTTGGCCGCTGCTGCCTGCCGGTGCTGGCGACGTTTCACCGCAAGCTGCGTGCCGAAGTCCCGCTACAGAACCGGCTGGAAGAGAACGCCCGCGCCTCGTGGCTGCTGGCGCGGCGGCTGCTCGCGGAGAGCTACCAGCAGCAGTTTCAGGAGGACGACAGATGAGGCCAAAATTCACCTTCAGCGACGCGGTGCGGGTGGTGCGCGCGATTCGTAACGATGGCACCTTCGCGGGCTTCGCCCCCGGCGAGCTGCTGGTCAGGCGCGGCAGCACCGGCTTTGTCCGCGACTGGGGCGTCTTTTTACAGGATCAAATTATTTACCAGATCCACTTCCCGGAGAGCGACCGGATCATCGGCTGCCGCGAGCAGGAGCTGATCCCCCTCGCCCAGCCCTGGTTGGCCGGAAACTTGCAGTATGGAGATACCGTCACCTGCCGGATGGCGCTGGCCGTCGGCGGCGAGGTGGTGGTTAACGTTGGCCAACAGGGGCGCATTGAGGCAACCGATCGGGGCGAACGCGGCGACAGCTATACCGTCGACTTTAGCGGCCGCTGGTTTACCGTGCCGGTACAGGCCATCAGCCTCGTCGAGGAGAGATAATCATGAACGCATGGGAACGGTTTGGCCGGCAGCGCCTGGCGCGCAGCCGCTGGAACAGTGAACCGGCCGCATTGAATGCCGCCGATACGCAGGCCTTTGAGCAGGCCTGGCAGCGCCAGCGTGAGATCGAGCTGGCTATCGTCGCCCTGGTTCCCGCGCACGATATTGCGCCGGAGCTGAGGGATAACGTTGCCGCTTCGCTCGGGATCTGGCTTAGCGACGGAGGCTTTACCCCCGACGAGCGCGCGGCCATCGTGCTTCATCACACCCGGCTGGAGATCGCGTTTGCCGAACTGGCGCAGCAGGTGCCGCAGCCGGACCCGTCGACGGTGCAGGCCTGGTATCTTCACCATCAGGCGCATTTTATGCGCCCGGAACAGCGCCTGACCCGCCATCTGCTGCTGACGGTCGATGGCGACCTCGAGGCGGTTCATGAGCAAATCCAGGGGCTGCACCAGCAAATCAGCGCCTCCCACGATGCGTTTGCGCCGCTGGCGCAGCGCTATTCTCAGTGCCCGAGCGCGCTGGAGGGCGGGCGCTTAGGCTGGATTAGCCGGGGATTGCTCTATCCGCAGCTGGAGACGGCGCTGTTTGCGCTCGCGGAAAATGCGCTGAGCCCGCCCGTCGCCAGCGAGCTGGGATGGCACCTGTTATGGTGTGAAGCGATTCGCCCCGCCGCGCCGATGGATCGGCATAAGGCGCTGGAGAGCGCCCGCGATTATCTGTGGCAGCAAAGCCAGCAGCGCCATCAGCGCCAGTGGCTGCAGCAGATGATTTCACGCCAGCCGGGGCTGTGCGGGTAGCCTTTGCGGCTACCCGCGAAAACTCACAGCACGATGCGTTTAATCTCTTCAAGCCAGGCAGTCAGGCGCTCTTCGGTGCGATCGAACTGGTTATCCTGGTCGAGAACCAGTCCCACAAACCGCTCGCCCTCCAGCGCCGATGAGGCGCTAAATTCATATCCCTCATTCGGCCAGCTGCCGATAATCTGCGCCCCGCAGGCGTCGAGGACGTCATACAGCGGGCGCATTCCGCTGGCGAAGTTGTCGGGATAGCCCTGCTGATCGCCAAGGCCGAACAGCGCCACGGTTTTACCGCTCAGGCTGATGCCGTCGAGCGTATGGATAAATTCGCCCCATGATTCACTCTCGCAGCCAGCCGCAAGGCCCGGTAGCTGGCCGTCGCCCAGCGTCGGGGTTCCCAGCAGCAGTACCGGATAGGCCATAAACTCATCCAGCGTCGCGCGGTTAATGTTTACCGGGGCATCCGCTACATCGCCCAACTGCTTGTGGATCAGCTTCGCAATTTTGCGCGTTTTGCCGGTATCGGTGCCGAAGAAAATGCCAATGTTCGCCATATTACGCTCCTGTCGGGAAAGGTGTTTAAAACACGAGTTATCGCCAGGAGTATTGCGAAGGCTGTGCCAGGTTTATTTGCACTATCGCGGCTCACGCCTGCCCCATAACGATCGCTCATTGCCCCTTCTCGCGCCCGCAGCCGGGCCTGTCCGGGCCTGAAAAACGCCAAAATAGCCTGATTTCCCGCTGTCGGATCAATGTTTCATCAGGTCGTTTGGATAAGGGCGCACGGTTTGCATGGTTATCCGCATGCGGATAAAACCGCGGCGCTGGCGTCGCGGTGTCGGACAAATTGTCATAACTGCGACACAGGAGTTTGCGATGACCCTGAATATGATGCTCGATAACGCCGTGCCGGAGGCGATTGCCGGCGCGCTGACTCAACAACATCCGGGGCTGTTTTTTACCATGGTGGAACAGGCGTCGGTGGCGATTTCACTCACCGATGCGAGAGCCAATATTATTTACGCCAATCCGGCGTTTTGCCGCCAGACCGGCTATTCGCTGGCGCAGCTGTTGAACCAGAACCCGCGGCTGCTGGCCAGCAGCCAGACGCCGCGCGAGATCTACCAGCAGATGTGGCAAACGCTGCTCCAGCGCCAGCCCTGGCGCGGCCAGTTGATCAATCAGCGCCGCGACGGCGGCCTGTATCTGGTGGATATCGACATCACGCCGGTGCTGAATCCCCAGGGCGAGCTGGAGCACTATCTGGCGATGCAGCGGGATATCAGCGTCAGCTACACCCTGGAGCAGCGCCTGCGCAATCACATGACGCTGATGGAGGCCGTGCTCAATAATATTCCCGCCGCCGTGGTGGTGGTCGACGAGCAGGATCGGGTGGTGATGGATAACCTCGCCTACAAAACTTTCTGCGCGGACTGCGGCGGGAAAGAGCTGCTGGTCGAACTGCAGGTTTCGCCGCGTAAAATGGGGCCCGGCGCGGAGCAAATCCTGCCGCTGGCGGTACGCGGCGCGGTGCGCTGGCTGTCGGTGACCTGCTGGGCGCTGCCCGGCGTGAGCGAAGAAGCCAGCCGCTACTTTGTCGACAGCGCCCCGGCGCGGACGCTGGTCGTCATTACCGACTGCTCGCAGCAGCGCCAGCAGCAGGAGCAGGGCCGCCTCGATCGGCTCAAACAGCAGATGACCGCCGGTAAGCTGCTGGCCGCCATTCGCGAGTCTCTGGACGCGGCGTTAATTCAGCTTAACTGTCCGATCAACATGCTGGCAGCGGCCCGCCGGCTCAACGGCGAAGGCGGCGGTAACGTGGCGCTGGAGGCGGCGTGGCGCGAAGGTGAAGAGGCGATGGCCCGCCTGCAGCGCTGCCGGCCCTCCCTGGAGCTGGAAAGCAACGCCGCCTGGCCGCTGCAGCCCTTCTTCGACGATCTGTGCGCGCTCTATCGTACCCGCTTCGACGATCGCGGCCTGCTGCTGGTCGATATGGCCTCCCCGCACCTGATCGGCTTTGGCCAGCGCACGCAGCTGCTGGCCTGCCTGAGCCTGTGGTTCGACCGCACGCTGGCGCTCGCCGCCGAGCTGCCCTCCGTGGCGCTGGAGATGCAGCTCTACGCCGAAGAAGAAGAGGGCTGGCTTTCGCTATACCTTAATGACAATGTGCCGCTGCTGCAGGTGCGCTATACCCACTCCCCGGACGCCTTAAACTCTCCCGGCAAAGGGATGGAGCTGCGGTTAATCCAGACCCTGGTCGCCCATCATCGTGGCGCCATCGAACTAACTTCCCGCCCGCAGGGGGGGACCTGTCTTGTTCTGCGTTTCCCCCTCTTCAACACCCTGACCGGAGGTGAGCTATGACCCACAAACCCGACTCAGACACCACCGTCAGGCGCTTTGATCTCTCTCAGCAGTTCACCGCCATGCAGCGCATCAGCGTCGTGCTGAGCCGCGCCACCGAGGCCAGCAAGACGCTCCAGGAGGTGCTGAGCGTGTTATACAACGATGCTTTTATGCAGCACGGCATGATCTGCCTTTACGATAGCGAGCAGGAAATTCTCAGCATCGAAGCGCTACAGCAAACCGAGCATCAGACGCTGCCGGGCAGTACGCAGATCCGCTACCGGCCGGGGGAAGGATTAGTCGGCACCGTGCTGGCCCGGGGCCAGTCGCTGGTGCTGCCGCGCGTCGCCGACGATCGGCGGTTTCTCGATCGCCTCAGCCTGTATGATTACGATCTGCCGTTTATCGCGGTGCCGCTGATGGGGCCCAATTCTCAGCCCATCGGCGTGCTGTCGGCGCAGCCGATGGTGCGTCAGGATGAGCGTCTCCCGGCCTGCACGCGGTTTCTCGAAACCGTCGCCAACCTGATAGCCCAGACCATTCGCCTGATGATCCTCCCGGCGCCCGGGCAGCAGCAGCCTCAGACGCTCTCAAGGGCCGAGCGGCCGCGCACCTGCGCGCCGTCGCGCAGTTTTGGCCTTGAGACGATGGTCGGCAAAAGCCCGTCGATGCGCCAGATTATGGAGATTATTCGTCAGGTCTCCCGCTGGGATACCACGGTACTGGTACGCGGTGAGAGCGGAACCGGGAAAGAGCTGATTGCCAATGCCATTCACCATAATTCGCCGCGCGCCGCCGCCGCGTTCGTAAAGTTTAACTGCGCGGCGCTGCCGGACACCCTGCTGGAGAGCGAGCTGTTCGGCCATGAGAAAGGCGCGTTTACCGGGGCGGTGCGTCAGCGCAAGGGGCGCTTTGAGCTGGCGGACGGCGGCACCCTGTTTCTCGATGAGATTGGCGAAAGCAGCGCCTCGTTTCAGGCCAAGCTGCTGCGTATCCTGCAGGAGGGAGAGATGGAGCGCGTGGGCGGCGATGAAACCCTGCGCGTGAACGTGCGCATCATCGCGGCGACCAACCGTCATCTGGAGGAGGAAGTGCGGCTGGGGAATTTCCGCGAGGATCTCTACTATCGCCTGAACGTGATGCCTATCGCCCTGCCCCCGCTGCGCGAACGCCAGGAGGATATCGCCGAGCTGGCGCATTTTCTGGTGCGCAAAATCGCCCAGAACCAGGGCCGGACGCTGCGGATCAGCGACGGCGCGATCCGCCTGCTGATGGAGTATAGCTGGCCGGGAAACGTGCGCGAACTGGAAAACTGCCTTGAACGTTCGGCGGTGATGTCGGAGAGCGGGCTGATCGACCGGGACGTGATTTTGTTCAATCATTACGACACGATGCCGAAAGCGTTGCCCGCCAGCGGTCCGTCAGAAGATGGCTGGCTCGACAATACGCTCGATGAGCGCCAGCGGCTGATTGCCGCGCTGGAAAAGGCGGGCTGGGTTCAGGCTAAAGCGGCGCGCCTGCTCGGGATGACGCCGCGCCAGGTCGCTTACCGGATCCAAATCATGGACATCACCATGCCGCGAATCTGACCCGCCGTGTGAGGTTCAGGACATTGTCAGCACCGGGGCGGAATTGCGACAATTTATCGCCGGACATTATCTTTAAATTTCAGTACTTTGACAATTAAACGTTTGGTACAGCATTTGCAGCAGGAAGGTATCGCCCAACCATGAAGGTACGACCATGACTTCCTGCTCCTCTTCCCCTGCCGGTAAAGCCTGTCACGCTGCGGACAACGGCGCGTTAACGTCTTTTGTTGCCGATAAGGTCGCCGCGCACCCCTGCTATTCCCGCAGCGGGCACCACCGTTTTGCGCGGATGCATCTGCCGGTCGCGCCCGCCTGCAATTTGCAGTGCAACTACTGTAATCGCAAGTTCGACTGCAGCAACGAATCCCGCCCCGGCGTATCGTCGACGCTGCTGACGCCCGAGCAAGCGGTGCTCAAAGTACGCCAGGTCGCCCAGGCTATCCCGCAGCTTTCAGTGGTCGGGATCGCCGGTCCAGGCGACCCGCTCGCCAACCTCACCCGCACCTTCCGTACCCTCGAACTGATACGTGAACAGCTGCCGGATTTGAAGCTCTGCCTGTCGACGAACGGCCTGATGCTGCCCGACGCGGTGGATCGCCTGCTGGACGTCGGCGTTGACCACGTCACGGTCACCATTAATACGCTGGATGCGGATGTCGCCGCGCAAATTTATGCCTGGCTATGGCTGGACGGCGAGCGCTACAGCGGGCGCGAAGCCGGAGAGATCCTCATCGCCCGCCAGCTGGAGGGCGTCAGCAGGCTAACCGCCAAAGGGGTGCTGGTGAAGATAAATTCGGTGCTGATCCCGGGGATTAACGCCAGCGGCATGGCCGACGTCAGCCGTCGGCTGCAGGCCAGCGGCGCTTTTATTCATAATATTATGCCGCTGATCGCCAGACCGGAGCACGGCACGGTATTCGGCCTTAACGGCCAGCCGGAGCCGGATGCCGAAATGCTCGCCGCCACCCGCAGCCGCTGCGGCGAAGTGATGCCGCAGATGACCCACTGCCATCAGTGCCGCGCCGACGCTATCGGTATGCTGGGGGAAGATCGCAGCCAGCAGTTTACCGAACTGCCGTCCGCGGCGAGCCTCCCGGCCTGGCTGCCCATTCTCCATCAGCGCGCCCAGCTTCATGCCAGCATCGCCACCCGCGGCGAGTCCGAGGCCGACGACGCCTGCCTGGTTGCCGTTGCGTCAGGCCGCGGCGACATCATTGACAGCCACTTTGGCCACGCCGACCGTTTCTATATTTACAGCCTGTCGGCCGCCGGCATGGTGCTGGTCAATGAGCGGTTTACGCCGAAATATTGCCGCGGAAGCGACGACTGCGAACCGCAGGATAACGACGCCAGGTTCGCCGCGATCCTTGCGCTGCTGGCGGACGTTAAAGCCGTATTCTGCGTACGTATCGGCCATACGCCGTGGCAAAAGCTGGAGCAGGCGGGAATTGAGCCCTGCGTCGAGGGCGCATGGCGACCGGTTTCCGAGGTGCTCCCCGACTGGTGGCGGCAGCGCCGAGGCAGCTGGCCCGCCGCGCTGCCGCATCAGGGGGTCGCCTGATGCCGCCGCGCGCCTGGTTAAACCGCCTGTGGCTGCTGTATCACGCGGGGAAAGGCAGCTTTCCCCTGCGGATGGGGCTCAGCCAGAGCGACTGGCAGGCATTAGGCCAGCGTCTGGCTCAGGTCGAAACGCCGCTGGACGGCGAGACGCTAACCCGCCGCCGCCTGATGGCAGAGCTGAACGCCATCCGCGAAGAGGAGCGCAGGCAGCTCGGCGTGTGGCTGGCGGACTGGATGCGGCAGGAGGCCGAACCTATGGCGCAGATCGTCGCCGAGGTTTCTCTGGCCTATAACCATCTCTGGGAGGATCTTGGCCTTGAGTCGCGGGCCGAGCTGCGCCAGCTGATGAGCGACTGCTTTCCGCAGCTGGTGGTGATGAACGAACACAATATGCGCTGGAAAAAGTTCTTCTATCGCCAGCGCTGCCTGCTTCAGCAGGGCGAAGTCACCTGCCGCTCACCGAGCTGCGACGAGTGCCGGGAACGCAGCGTTTGTTTTGAGTAGCCGGCTGGATGGCCCGTTTATGCCGGCGTCGCCGGCGGCTTGATGCATGCGGCCTGCATACGCAGCGCCTGATGGTCGCGATATCCGCTAGCGGTACCGTTCGGCTTCCACCGCCTCACGGACCTGAACGAGCGCGCGCCGCAAATTATCCAGCGTGACCGACCCCAGCGCCAGCCTGATGGCCTGAGGGACGCTTTGCGCGGTACTGAAAGGCTCCGCCGTAGAAACGGAAATATTCTTGTCCATCAGCGCCTTGACCACCCGATCCGCCCTCGCCTCGTCCGGCAGCGGAAGCCAGGCGAAATAGGATTCCGGATGGCTAACGCAGGGGAGATCCCCTAGCGCCTCTCGTAACAGAACCTGCCGCTGGCGCGCATCGCGTCTTTTCAGCATTTCAAAGCGGCTGACGGTGCCATCCTGGATCCAGCCGCAGACCAGGGCCGTCATCACGGAGGGGGTATTCCAGGTCGTGGCGCGCACCGCCCTTTCCAGCGCGGGACGATACGCTTCAGGGCAGATAACCGCCCCGACCCGCAGGCCGGTCGCCACGTTTTTTGAAAATCCGCTGATATAAACGGTGCGCTCTGGCGCATAGCTCGCCATCGGCGGCGGCGGCCGACGCGCCAGGTAGGCATAGGCGCCGTCTTCGACGATCAGCAGATCGTGAGCCCGGGCAATCTCTGCCAGCGCTTTGCGCTGGGCGCGGCTAAGTACCCAGCCCAGCGGATTGTGCAACGTCGGCATAACGTATACTGCCCGGACGCGCCTTTTTTGACAGAGCTGCCTGAGGGCCGCTAAATCGGGGCCATCGGCCAGGGATGGAATGGCGATAAGCTCAAGATGGTAGAGCTCGGCCAGCGCTTTGAATCCCGAATAGGTCAGCGCATCCACGGCCACAACGTCTCCCGGTCTCAGCAGCCCCATGACCGTAACGGTCAGCCCATGCTGGGTGCCGTTGACGATCAGCAGATTGTCCGCCGTCGGCCGAAATCCGTGCCTGGAAAAATGCCCGGCCATAATCTCGCGCTCGTTGAGCCTGCCGGCATGGGGCTGATAGCGCAGATGCGACTCGATATCGCCGGCCGTCGATAGCCGCCGCAGCGCGTCCCGCAGCCGCTCTCCCTGCCCGGGCAACGCCGGATAGTTAAAGTTCAGGTCGATAACGTCCGTCGCCACCGTTTGCTGATCGACGCCATGACCGGGGGGCAGCGATGTCTCTCTGACGAAGGTGCCGCGCCCGGTTTCGCCGCTGACCAGCCCCATCGCCTCCAGCTCGCTATAGACCCGCGTTGCCGTCGCCAAAGAAATATGCTCCTGCGAGGAGAGCCTGCGGTGCGTCGGCAGGCGGGTTCCCGGTGACATCTCACCGTTTCGAATCCACTCCGCAAATTTATCAACAATGCCTTTGTAGCGGGCTTTCATCAAATGTATCCATGACAATAATTTGATTGTATCGGATTGGCGAGGCTACCATCCGCTGACCAAATGCTCAAGTCCGCAAACGTTAAGCAACAGATGAGGTTACAGTGGAGAATTCAGCGGTACACAAAGCCGATCCCGGCGCAATTTCTGGCTGGCTCAACGGCCTGCTGGGCGTCATTATTTTCAGCGGTTCTTTACCCGCCACCCGCGTGGCGGTGCTTGAGATGCCTCCCTTCTTCCTGACGTTTCTGCGCGCCTCCATCGCCGGAATCGTGGCCTGCATGCTGATTTGCTGTTTACGGCAACGGCGCCCTCACGCCTCGCAAATCGTCCCGCTGATGGTCGTAGCGCTGGGCGTTGTCGTTGGTTTCCCTCTGCTGACCGCCCTGGCGCTGCAGCATGTCACCTCCGCGCACTCGATCGTCTTTCTCGGCCTTCTGCCGCTCACCACGGCCATTTTCGGCGTCGTGCGCGGCGGTGAACGCCCGAAAACGGCCTTCTGGATCTTCTCGGTCATCGGCAGCCTGCTGGTTGTGGGCTTCGCGCTTTCGCAAAACGCCTCGGCGTCGCCGACCGGCGATCTGCTGATGCTCGGCGCGGTCATTGTCTGCGGCCTGGGCTACGCCGAGGGCGCAAAGCTCACCCGGGCGATCGGAGGCTGGCAGGTTATCAGCTGGGCGTTGATTATCTCCCTGCCGCTGATGCTGATCGCATCCTTTATCACCATGCCCGCGACCTTCAGCGGCATTGGGCCGTCGGCCTGGGCGGCGCTGGGGTACGTTTCGCTTTTCAGTATGCTGATCGGCTTTATTTTTTGGTACCAAGGGCTCGCTATCGGCGGGATTGCCGCCGTCGGCCAGCTTCAGCTGCTGCAGCCATTTTTTGGTCTTGCGCTGTCGGCTATCCTGCTGCATGAAACGGTCAATCCGATGATGGTTTTCGTCACGTTGGGCGTTATCCTGTGCGTTATCGGATCGAGAAAATTTGCCAGATAAAACGCAATCGCCGTTGCGTATTGCCACCATTTTCTTATGAGGAATCAACGATGTTTACAGGCCTGAGCGCATTCCCTCTCACCCCGCTGGCCGGCGCAGAGATCGACGAAAAGTCGTTTGTTTCACTGCTTGAGAACCTTGTCGATGCCGGCGTGGATTCGATAGGCGCGCTGGGGTCTACCGGCAGTTACGCCTACCTGACGCGGGAGCAGCGGCTGAGGGTCACAACGCTGGCGGTCAGCGCCGCGTCGGGTATCCCGGTGATGACCAGCATTAGCAGCATCAGCGCAGACGAAGTTATGAGGCTGGCGGAGGATGCGCAAACAGCCGGCGTCCGCGGCGTGCTGCTGGCGCCGCTGTCGTATCAGAAACTGAGCGCCGACGAGGCGTATCGCCTATACGAGCGCGTCACCGCCGGGCTATCGGTTCCGCTGTGCATCTATGACAATCCGGCAACAACCGGATTTGTCTTTTCCGACGAGCTGTTAGTCGCCCTGTCGAATCTTAGCCACGTCCGGTCGATAAAACTCGGCGACCTTCCGGCGGACTGGAGCGCGGCCTGCCGACGCATCGCCGCCCTGAAGGGCCGGATCGCCGAACGGGTCACTCTCGGCATCAGCGGCGACACCCGCTCCGCGGCCGGCCTGATTGCCGGCTGCGACGTCTGGTATTCCGTCCTTGCAGGGCTGTTTCCCCGCTACTCCCGGAGCCTGACCCAGGCGGCCTCAGGCGGAGAGAGTGGCGAGGCGCAGCGGCTTAGCGCGGCCCTTGAGCCGCTGTGGGCGTTCTATCGTCGCCACGGGAGTCTGCGGGTAATTGCGACCGTGGCCGAGATCCTTGGTGCCGCGCCGGCGCCGTGCCTGCCGTTCCCCCTCGAGACGCTTGGCGGTCAGGAAAGGCGCGATCTGCAGGAGATCCTCGGCCAGCTGCCGTTCCTGGATTGACCCGCAGCGGGAGCGTCACTCATTCAGGCGCCTGGCGAGCACGATGGCGATCGCCCCGGTCATCATTACGCCAGCAAGCAGGAAGGTGTACCGCATGGCGCCGGCGATAGCCGACGCCGATGCATGGACGAAGTCTTCCGTGCCGGCGCCAAACGCAAAAACGCTCCCCATCGCGGCGGCCCCCGCGATCAGCCCCATATTACGCGCAAGGCTGAGTAATCCGGATACCGTGCCCTGCTGGCCCGGCATCACGTCGAGCAGCGCGGCGGTATTGTTGGCGGCCTGAAAGAGCTGGTAGCCGGGGGTCAAAACCATAACGGACAGCACGTAGCCGATAATGCCGATCTGGTTCGGCAGGTATGCCAGCATAAAGGCCCCTGCCGCTAACAGGATCAGTCCCATATTAAGCGTGCGGCGGGTGCCCCAGCCATCAACCAACCGGCCGGAAGGCACGCCGCAAAAGATAGAGATCACGGGGCCGATCGCCATCACGAAGCCCACTGCCGCGGTCTTCAGGCCAAGCGCGATGCTCAGATAAAACGGCCCAACCACCAGGGTGGTCATCATCACCGCCGCCACCAGAAGATTCACCAGCAGCCAGGGCGCCAGACGCCTGGCCAGCGCCGACCGCTGGCCGACCTGAACCTCGGAACGACTGCGTAAATCGGCGGGTAAGACGATAAAAATCAGCAACAGCGCCAGGCAGGCGATCGGCAGCTGAGCCCAGAAAATGCCGCGCCATCCCGCCCAGGCTATCAGCAGCCCGCCGAAGGAGGGGCCGAGCGCCGTTCCCAGCGCCGAAGTGGTACCCAGCAGCCCCATCGCCCGTCCGATACGCTCCTTCCCGGCGGCCTGCCTCATAAGGGCCATACTCAGCGTCATCAGGAAAGCGGCGCCCGCTCCCTGTAGCGCCCGCGCGGCGGTCAAAAACCACAGGCTGGCGGCCAGGGCGCAGAGCAACGACGCCACGATAAACAGGCCGAGGCCGACCATCAGCATCGTCTTCAGCCCCCATTTATCGCCCAGACGACCGGCAACAAGCACCGAGATCGTCAGCGCCGCCAGATAGACGGTCACCACGGCCTGGACCTGCGAGAAAGGCGCGGAAAAGGCCGCCGCCAGAGTGGGCAACGCAATGTTGGCGATGCTGGTGCCCAGCGAGGCCAGCAGCATGCATAGCGCGAGCGCAGCCGTTACTGCCGCCGGTTTGTTTGTCGGGATCGGTATTTCTGCTTGCGCCACTGTTTTGCCCTCTTGCCGGAAATTTGGTTCGGGAGCATGCTACGACTTCAAGTCGAATTGAGGTCAAGCATGAAATTTCTGGATATCGGCGAAGTTTCGGCACAGAGCGGGATCAAACCCTCGGCGCTGCGCTACTACGAAGAGATCGGGCTGATTTCTTCTATTTCGCGGCACGGGCTGCGCAGGCAGTTTCCGCATGACGTGCTTTTGCACCTTAAACTCATCACCATGGGCAAAGCGGCGGGTTTTTCGCTCGATGAGATCGCGAGCATGTTCGGCAAACAGGGAACGCCCGAGCTGCCGCGCGGGGAGCTGCACCAGAAAGCCGAGCGCATTGACCGCCAGATTCAGCAGCTAACCGCCCTGCGCGATACGCTTCGCCACGTTGCCGACTGCCCGGCGCCTTCGCATATGGAGTGCCCTACCTTCAGGCGTCTTGTTGAGCTGGCGGGGAAAAGCGGCGCCAGGGCTGCCAGGAAAAACGATCCGACCGGCCGATCGCTGAAGCGTGCCGGCTGACGGCGAAACGGAAAAAGCGCCCGCAGGCGCTTGCTTTACTCTCCGTTCGGCACCGGTTTTACCCGTACGCCGACCAGGACAATGATCATCGCGCTGAGCAGCAGCACCCCGCTGCCGGTAAAGACCCCGCTGGCGCCGGTGATGTCGAACACCGCCCCGCCGCCGGCTGCCCCGGCGCTGATGGCCAGCTGTATGGAGGCAACCAGCAGCCCGCCGGCGCTTTCGGCCTCATCCGGCACCGTGGTGGCAAGCCAGGTTGACCAGCCCACCGGCACCAGGCCAAAGGCGAAGCCCCACATGGCTACCATCAGACCATCAAGCAGCATCAGATGTCCGAATGTCACCATCATCAGCGCCAGAATGCTCATCGCAAACGGCACCAGCGCCAGCGTCAGGCGCAGGCTGCGGGCCAGTAAATGCCCGGCAATGGAGGTCCCGACAAAGTTCGCCAACCCAAAGCCTAGCAGGATCAGTGAAACCCCTTCCACGCTCGCCTGGGCGACGGTTTCCAGAAACGGCCGCAGGTAGGTAAAGAACGCGAAATGGCCGCTGAAGATCAAAATGGTTGCCAGCATGCCGCCCAGCATCCCCGGCCGGCGCAGCACCTTAAATAGCGTCGCAAAGCTGCCTGCGCTTTCCGGGCGCATTGAGGGCAGAACCCACAGCTGCCAGAACAGAGCCGCCAGGCTCGGCAGCGCGCAGATGATAAATACGTTGCGCCAGCCGATCAGGCCGCCTAAATAGCTGCCCAGCGGCGCGGCCACGACGGTCGCTATCGATACGGCGGAGAAAATGATGGCCAGCGCTTTTGGCACATACGCGGCGGGAACCAGACGCATTGCGGTAGCGGTGGACATCGACCAGAACCCGCCGATCGCAACCCCCAGCAGCAGACGGCCGAGGAGTAATAACTCAAGCGAAGGCGCAAATGCGACCATCATGCTGGAGATAATTTGCAGCAGCGAAAAAAACATCAGCACCCAGCGGCGGTCGATATTTCTGGTCGCCGGGGTGATTAGCAGCCCGGTAACCAGCGCCACCAGAGCCGTGGCGGTCACCGCCTGCCCCGCCATTCCTTCACTCACGCCCAGGCTTGCCGCCATCGGCGTTAACAGACTGGCGGGAAGAAACTCTGCAACAATCAGGCCGAAAACGCCCAGCGCCAGCGCATAAACGGCCCGCCATGCGGGTTTTGCGTTTAGCTGGCTCTCATCGGCTACAATGCAGGAACTCATATACATCTCTCCAGAACAGTTAACAATCCGACACAGCTTAGAAACTTCTCTTCGGACGATCTATGATGCATACTCTGCCATTATTGATAATTCGTCCGGGATTCGCGTTATGACTCATCAGGCCCTCGATCTCACCAGTGAACTGCTGCGCGGCATGCGCCTTTCAGGCGTCAACTACCGGCGCATTGAATCCGGCCGGCCGTTCGGGGTGGAGTTCAGCTATGTGCCGGGCAAGGCGCAGTTCCATTTTGTCAGCCGCGGCCCGGTTCTGCTGCGCATGGCCAGCGGGCAGCAGCTCAGGCTGGAGAGCGGCGATGCGCTGTTTATTCCCAACGGCGACGGCCACGTGCTGATGTCCGACGCGCAGGCGCAAATCGTCAACGTCCGGCAGCTACCCACCGAACCGGTGTGCAGTACGGTGTGCTGCATCAAAAACAAGGGTCCGCAGCCGGAGCAGGACAACGCCATTATTTTCAGCGGCTGTATGGACTTTGAGCTCGGCGGCATGCAGCCGCTGGTAAAAGCGATGCCGGAGGTGATGATGGTGAGCAGCCTGCTGAACACCCGGCCTGAGATCCAGCCTCTTCTGGCGGCAATGGAGCGAGAAACCCTCACCCGCCAGGCGGGCTATGCGGGTATCCTGGCGCGGCTGGCGGACGTGGTGGCGGCGCTGATCGTTCGCGGCTGGGTGGAATGCGGCTGCGGCAATGCTACCGGCTGGGTGCAGGTGCTGCGCGACCCGAAGCTGGCGCGGGCTATCTACGTGATGCATCAGCAGCCGGGGGTTAACTGGAAGGTTGAGGATTTGGCCCGTGAGGCCGGCACCTCGCGTTCGGTGTTTGCCGAACGCTTTCTGGCGGCGACCGGCACGACGCCCGCGCGCTACCTGACCGAATTACGCATGCGTCTGGCCGTTCAGTACATTTCCCATGAAGGCCAGGCTCTGGAAAAGGTGGCCTTTAAGCTGGGCTACAGCTCCCATGCCGCATTTAGCCGCGCTTTCAAGCGTATTACCGGCAAAGCGCCAGGCGCCCTGCGCGCTATTTCGCCCGGGGAAGAGATATAGGCAGAATATCCGCCTCCCGTTTTTTGGCAGTGCGGCTGAATTATATTTGCTCAATTCGCCGGTTAATATCACTATGGGGCATGCGCTATTGCGTCCCGGCTAAGCAGGATAATTAACAGGAAGTGAGCAGAAAAAACAGCCACCGCCGATCGCGGAAAACGGGAAGCCGCAGGCCGCGGCAGCGCGCGGTCCGCATCGTGCATCCGGCGGTGCTTTTTATTAAGCGTCCGGATTTTATCGGTAAGCTGGCGTGGGGCGTTTTCCTTTTCGGCCTGCTTATTTACGACCTCTATGATGAGGTCGGCTGGCCGCTTATTGCGCTCGGCTGGCTCTCTATTTTGCTGTTCCCCTTTGCGAAACGCGGGGCCGATGACACGCTTCTTCACCTGACGTCGGAGCGCACATTTGAAACGATTAACGGCGGGGGAATGGGCCGATTTGGCGCGCTGTATCTCTTCGCATTAGTGCCCCTGACGCTGCCTTTAGCCGCCGGCTATTTTATTTATCACACCGTGAAGTGGCGGCAGATGCGCAGGCAGGCGCCTTAACCGCCGCTAGCGCGGTTCCTTCTTACTTTGCCAGTTTGCCCACGGGCCGTCGGTGGGCATATCCTCCCGTTCATCGGCAATATCTTCCAGGCTATCAATATAGAGTTCTTCCACTTCCTTACGCGCCCAGGGCGTCCGGCGTAAAAACTTGAGGCTGGATTTGACGCTGGGATCGCTCTTAAAGCAGTTAATATTGATGCGCTTTGCCAGCTCCGCCCAGCCATATTTCGCCACCAGAGCGTTGAGTAACGCCTCAAGAGTTACGCCGTGCAGGGGATCTTTTGAAGGCTGCATAATGTCCTGTCCTGAAATACCTGAGAAATTGCGCACACCATACTGACTCCTTTCGCCCCGCGCAACTCGCGAGGCGGACTTAGCGCGCTATCGCCCTTATCTACTATTCGCAAAAGCACTGAACCCCCGACGGTCATAAATTAGAAAAGAAGGTTATTGGTTGATTATTTTCGCTTAGGGCAAGCTGTGTTTGACCACCTGACTGAGGAAATGATTATGCGCTGTTGTTGTCCCCGAACCCTGAATCTGGATACACGAAAATATATGCACACCGCCTTCGGAGAACACAATGAACGCAACCACGCTGCCGATTCTCGATCTTGCTCGCTACGCGGACCCCGCTGAAAAGTCCGCTTTTCTCGCCGACCTGCGCCACGCCGCGCGCGATATCGGCTTCTTTTATCTGATCAATCATGGAGTGGATGACGAACTGCAGCGCAGCGTGCAGCAGCTCTCCCGCCGCTTCTTCGCGCTGGCCGATGAGCAAAAACAGCCGGTCGCCATGATCCACTCTCCGCACTTTCGCGGCTATAACCGCGCCGCGTCTGAGCTCACCCGTGGGCAGCCGGACTGGCGCGAACAGTTCGATATTGGCGCCGAGCGCCCCGCTCTGACGCTGAGTGACGATGCGCCGCGCTGGCAGCGCCTGCAGGGGCCTAACCTGTGGCCGGAAGCATTACCTGACCTGAAACCGACGCTGCTGAGCTGGCAAAGCGCGATGACGCAGGTCGGTATTACCGTGCTGCGCGCGTTTGCCGAAGCCTTGAATTTGCCCAATGACGCCTTTGATACCCTGTACGGCCAGCAGCCCAATGAGCATATCAAACTGATCCGCTACCCCGGCCAGCAGGAGACGCAGAGCACCCAGGGCGTTGGCGCCCACAAAGACTCGGGGTTCCTCAGCTTTTTACTCCAGGATGAGCAAAAAGGGCTGCAGGTTGAGGTTTCCCCCGGCCGCTGGATCGATGCGACCCCGCTGGCCGGCAGCTTTGTCGTCAATATCGGCGAACTTCTTGAGCTGGCGACCAATGGCTATCTGCGCGCTACGGTGCATCGCGTCGTGTCGCCGCCGGCAAGCCAGCAGCGTCTCTCGATTGCCTTCTTCCTCGGCGCGCAGCTGGATGCCGTCGTTCCGGTCTACACCCTGCCGCCTGAACTGGCGCAGGAGGCGCTCGGGCCGGATAGCGATCCGCAGAATCCGCTGCTGCGGGAGGTGGGCTGGAACTACCTGAAGGGGCGCCTGCGCTCGCATCCGGACGTTGCCGAACGCTACTACCAGGATGTGTTTCGCGAACGCGCCGAACAACTGATCGTTTAAACATAACAATAAAGGAAAACACCATGAAAAATGCCGCTTTTAAACTGGCAGGGGTAGCACTGTCTCTTTCTCTGGCATGGACGTCGGCGCAGGCCGCCGCGCTGCGCGTCGCCGCTGACCCGGTTCCGCATGCGGAGATATTGAATTACATCAAGAAAATCGATCCGAGCCTCGATCTGAAGATCGTGGAGCTGACCAGCGGCGTTAACGCTAACGAGCTGCTGGCTAACGGCGACGTGGATGCCAACTATTTCCAGCACGTTCCCTACCTGAAAGACCAGGAGAAAGCGCTGGGTAAAACCTTTACCGTCGCGGCAACGGTACATATTGAACCGCTGGGTATTTATTCGCGTAAACATAAAGACTTCAAATCCCTGCCGGAGAATGCCACCGTCGCGGTGCCGAACAACACCACCAACCTGAGCCGGGCGCTGTTCCTGCTGCAGAGCCAGGGGCTGATCAAGCTGGCGGCGAAATTTACCGATCCGGCCACCACTCTGGCAACGCCAAAGGATATTGTGGAGAATCCTAAGCATCTCAAAATTCTTGAGATTGAATCGCCGCAAATCCCCCGCTCGCTCGACGACGTCGACCTGGCGGTGATTAACGGCAACTATGCGCTGGAAGCGGGGCTGACTCCGGCAAAAGATGCGCTGGGCCTGGAAAGCGCGGAGCATAACCCCTACGCCAATATCCTCGTCACCAACCCCTCTTTGGCTAACGATCCGCGGATCAAGCAGCTGGCGAAGGATCTGACTTCGCCGCAGGTGGCGGAATTTATCCGCAAACAGTATAACGGCTCGGTGATACCGGTCGCGCCGCAGTCATGATTGAGGTGCAGGGGCTGAGTAAAACTTATGCCGGAACGGGCCGACCGGCGCTAAACGATGTCTCGCTGCACGTTCCTAAGGGTGCCGTGTACGGCATCCTCGGGCGCAGCGGCGCGGGCAAAAGTACGCTGATACGCTGTCTGAATCTGCTGGAGCGGCCCACTACGGGCCGCATTATTGTGAACGGGCATGATATTACGCAAATGGACAAACCGTCCCTGCGCGCCTATCGCCTGCGAACCGGCATGATCTTCCAGCATTTTAATCTGCTCCATGCGCGCAGCGTCGCCGACAACATTGCGGTGCCGCTGGAAATCGCCGGCATGGCGAAGGCCGACCGCCGGGCCCGGGTGGAGGAACTGCTCGATTTGGTGGGGCTCAGCGATAAGGCCGAGGCCTTTCCCTCCCAGCTTTCGGGCGGGCAAAAGCAGCGCGTAGGGATCGCCCGGGCGCTGGCCGCGAGGCCGGACGTGCTGCTGTGCGATGAAGCAACCAGCGCGCTGGACCCGGAAACCACCGCCTCGGTGCTGGCGCTGCTGGCGGATATCAATCAGCGCCTGCATCTGACCATCGTGCTGATCACCCACGAACTTGAAGTGGTTAAAACCCTGTGCGATCACGCCGCGCTGCTGGAAAAAGGAGAAATTGTTGAAAGCGGTAAAATTGCCGATCTGCTGGTGGCGCCGTGGTCAAAACTGCGTCAGTCGCTGCTGCACGATCCGCAAACGGAGCGTGATTTTCTGGCGCGTCACGGCTTTCACGGGAGGCCTTTATGCGGAGTAGCATGAGCTGGGAAGACCTCTGGCCGCTGCTGGTGGGCGGCACGTTGGATACCCTTTATATGGTCGGGCTGGCGGCATTTTTTACCGTCCTGCTCGGGCTACCGACCGGGATTATCCTGTTTATCTCGCGCAAAAACGGCCTGCTGCCGATGCCAAAACTCAACGCGCTGCTGGGGGCGGCGATCAATTTCGGCCGTTCGCTGCCGTTTATTGTGCTGCTGATTGCGCTGATCCCGTTTACCCGACTGATTATCGGCACCACCCTGGGAAGCACCGCCGCGGTGGTTCCGGTGACTATCGGCGCCTTTCCCTTCTTCGCCCGGCTGACGGAAAACGCGCTGGACGAGGTGGACTACGGGCGGATTGAGGCGATTTTATCGATGGGCGGCAACATCTGGCACGTGATTTTTAAATCCCTGCTGCCGGAAGCGCTGCCGACCCTGCTGGCCGGAGTAACGCTGACGATCGTTATGCTGATTGGCTTTTCGTCGATGGCCGGAGTGATTGGCGGCGGCGGACTGGGCGACCTGGCGATCCGCTACGGCTATCAGCGCTTTAATAACGAGGTGATGGTAGGCACGGTATTGATCCTGGTGGCGATGGTCCAGGGCGTACAGATGACCGGAGACCGTCTGGTTCGCCGCCTGGCGCACCGCCGTTAGACTCAGCAAGGGCGATGATCCCCCATCGCCCTTTCTCCCCGCCGCTAGCGGAAGCCGCACTCGTGAATTAAGGTCTGCATCAGCTCCGTCGCCGACAGCTCGCGGATCAGACCAACCCCCTGTCCTGCCCAATGGGCGCCGTAGCCCTCATCGCCCTGGGCCTTAGCCGCGGTCGCCAGTGCTTTACCGACATCATAGGCCAGCGGATAAGCCGGGATCGCCGAGGCGTCAACCTTTTGCGCCAGCGCGCTCCAGGCATTATGCACGCAGCGCGCCGGACGGCCGGAGATGGCCGCGGTCAGCACCGTTTGCTGGTCAGGACTGTTTTTAATCGCCCGCCGATAGCCGCTATCCGCTGCCGATTCCGGGCACAGCAGAAATGCGGTCCCCAGCTGCGCGCCCTCGGCGCCGAGGCTTATGGCGCTGCAAATTCCCGCGCCGTCCATAATGCCGCCGGCGGCAATAATCGGCAGGCCCACCGTCCGCTTCAGCCTCTGGACCAGCGTAAAGGTGCTCAGCTGCTGGTCGTCGCCGCGCGGGTCATAGATCCCGCGATGGCCGCCCGCTTCGTAGCCCTGAGCTATAACGATATCCACTCCCTGCGCCTCTATCTGCCGGGCCTCCTGAACGCTGGTCGCGCTGGCCATAGTGACAATGCCTCTCTCCTTCAGACGCAGAATGACGCTGCGTGGCGGAATACCGAAGTGAAAACTGACCACCGGCGGCGCCAGTTCGAGCAGCAGCTCAAGCATCGGCTGGTGCCCGAGGAAAGTTTGATAAATCTCCCTCAGCGCCTGCGGCGGCTGGCTTCCCGCCTGGGCAAACGCCGGGAGTAGCCGCTCAATCCACTGCGCTTCGACCTGCGGATCTCTGCGTGCCGGAAGGTGGCAAAAAAGGTTAACGTTAAACGGTCGGGCGGTGAGCTGGCGCGTTTTGCCGATCAGCGCCCGCGCCTGAGACACCGAGGAAGCGCCTAATCCCAACGAACCCAGGCCGCCGGCATTGCTAACCGCCGCCGCCAGTTCAGGCGTGGACACGCCGGCCATCGGGGCCTGTATAATGGGATAGACAATATCAAGCTGCTGCGTCAGGCGGTTCATCATGATTGATCCTGCGTAAATTTGTGATATCCGGTGCTTAACATCTCTTTTTGAGATGTTAAGATCAATATTATTTCCATATTTAGAAGAAAAACATGAACCACAGCACGCTGGAAATCTTTAAAATTGTGGCGCAGGAGCAAAGCGTCACCCGGGCGGCAAAAAGGCTGGGCCGCGCGCAATCGAACATCACCACGCGCATTCAGCAGCTTGAGGAAGAGCTCAGCGTTGAGCTGTTCGTTCGCGGCAATAAAAAGATGGTGCTCTCCGCCGCCGGGGAGCGCTTTCTTGACTACACGCTGCGGATCCTGAGCCTGGCCGAAGAGGCGAAACAGGCGCTGCATCCGACGCAGCCCGCCGGAAGCCTGCGGATGGGGGCAATGGAGGCCGCCGCCGCCAGCCGCTTAACCTCGATTCTGCCGCGCTTTCATCAGCAGTGCCCGGCGGTCGCCCTGACCTTACAAACCATGCCTACCCAGCAGCTGGTCGAACGCGTACTTAGCGCCGCGCTCGACTGCGCGCTGGTGAGCCTGCCGCTGAACGCCAGCGGCCAGCCGGAGTGTCCCGAGGCGCTGGAGTACCTGCCGATCTTCGCCGAGGAGCTGATGTTGATAAGCCCCGCGGGACGGGAGGAGTTCAGGCTGGCGGCGTTTGCGCAGGGCTGCAGCTATCGCAAGCGGGCGGAATCATTTTTGTCCGCAATGAAAAACGTTGAAATACAGGAGATCGGTTCGTATCACGCGGTCATTGCCTGCATTGCCTCCGGCGGATATGCCGGGATCGTCCCGCAGAGCGTGCTGGCGCTAATGACGTTACCGCAAGGCTGCGATTCGCAGCCGGTCGGCACGGCGATAACCCAGCTTATCTGGCGCCAGGGCTACGTTTCGCCGGCGCTGGATGCCATGCGCCAGCAGCTGCTGCTGGCGGCCGATAGTTAACTCCCCCGCTGTTGCCCGGCGGGTTTGCCGATCGTCACCAGTGCGGCGGCCACAAACAGCGCCCCGCCCGCGGCGCCGAGGGCGGCATTAAAAGATCCGCTCAGACCGTACAGAACGCCGGCCGCCAGCGGGCCAATAATCTGGCCTATGCCGTAAGTAGCGGTCATGGCGGCGATCATGTTGAATGTCACCAGATGATTCAGCCTCCTCCCTTCAGGAAGGGCAAGGGTAACGGTGCCCATAAAGGTGAAGCCAACCAGCAGGGCGCTCAGCATGCAAAACGCTAACGAGTGGCTCCAGGCGGGCAGGATCACGCCTGTCGCCTGCACCATCAGGTTGATGGTAAACGCTCGCCGGTAGCCGAGCTTAAGCGCCAGCTTGTGCCAGACAAAACAGGACGGTACCGCCGCCAGGCCAAACAGCGCCCACAGCTGCACCGGGTCGATGCCGGTGAGCGAGCCGGAGAGAAACAGCGGCAAATAGGTGGCGGTGATGATATAGCCGAATCCGGCTAAGCCGTAGATAATCAATAACTTCCATGCATCCCCGCGCTGGCCTTCTGCGCCTTGCTCCTGAGCCGATACCGTCGGCTTATAGGCAATAAGGTAATCAGACGGGCTGAGCAGCAGGCGCAGAACCAGCGCAAATAAGAGCCCGGCGCTGGCGGCGCAGATTAGCCAAATCTGCGGGCTGGTAAACGCATGGCTTTTGGCGAGCGAAATAAACTCCGCCGACAGAAAAATCCCCATCCCGACCCCTGAATAGAGGATCGGCGCGCCGTTATGATGCTTCATGTGCTGCAGCAGCCAAAGCGAGGCGGCGATCAGGGTGACCGCGCTCAGCACGCCGGCAATGCCTCTCAGCGCAATAATCGCCAGCGGCGACCGTAGCCAGGCAATCGCCGCCAGGCAGAGCACGGTTAAGAGTACCGACGCGAGGTTTAACCATTTCGCATCGGCCGGCCTGGCCTTAGCCAGCATCAGCGCCCCCAGCAGGTAGCCCGCGTAGTTCGCCGACGCGGCGAGATTCCCTTCGCGCAGGGTTAAAATGTGCTCATCCAGCATCAGCGGCAGGATCCCGGTGAACGCAAAGCGCCCATATCCCATCCCGACGATCAGCACCACCGAACCGGCCAGCGCCAGCAGGAAAGCCTTAAGTTCTGGCCTGTATTCAGTCACCTTGCGCACTCCTCTTAGACTATAAATCTCAAATAAAGAATAATTGTTAATTTAAATTCTCAATTTAGTATGATTATAAATTAACGGGCAGGCAAGCGGCATTGGGCCAGCGCCGGGTATCGTCAGCAGAGAAGACTAGAAGGAAATGCAGGCGGATACTTCGTCGGTTAACGAAATATGTCAGATATTAAGAGGGGCCCCGGTGCTGCCGCCAACAAGCGGCGGCAGCCGACGGATGGCAGCAGAGGGGGAACGGACGACATCTACTCACGCAGCCACGGCGTAATGGTCACGCCGGTGAGCAGCCCTTCCGGACTGAGCAGCCGCGTCACCGTCTGACCCCACGGCTCCACGCGGTTCGCGATAAGCAAGCGGTAGCCCTTCGCCAGCAGGCTGTCGCTCGCCGCCTGAATATCACGCACCTCAAACTCGATCCACGCCTGAGGCTGCGGGAGATCCGCCGGCCAGCGGGCAACGCCAAAACATGATTGCGCCGCCTGCTCCAGCGGCCACAGCGCAAAGTGCTTAACTCCGGCCAGCGCATCCTGCTCCGTCAGCAGGTAGTCGGCGTTACCCGCCATCTCTTTCAACGGCAAACCCAGCGCCTCGGCGTAAAAGGACCGGCTACTTTCGGTACTGCGGGTTATCGGCCCAAACCCGGCGACGAACAGAACCTCAATCCCTGCTAAATCGGCTGTCATACTCCCTCCTGACGTTAATGGTTAATATGCTGCGACGAGATAAATCTTATACCGCGAACAGGCGCTTCTGCACAGGCCATCAGGGATGCGAGCGTCGGCCCGATCGAGACCCGGGGCTAGCGTCAGCAGCCGTGCGGCAAATGAAAAAAGCGGTGACGGGCATTGCCTGACTGCGAAAGCGCGGATTCTGAATAAAACTAGCGGCATAGATTTCATCTTACCGGCATAGTAAGTGAAACGTGCGGAAATCACATCCCGCGCTCGTGCTGGCCGCAGGGTCTGCGCTATGCTAACCCCCCCTTTTGTTTTAAATACCTGACGTTATGACTCCTTCAGCCACTCAGACTCAGCTAAATCTGCGCATCATTTCGATCGTTGTATTCACCTGCATTTGCTATCTGTCGATCGGCCTGCCGCTGGCGGTTTTACCCGGCTATATTCACTATCAGCTGGGCTATAGCACCTTTGTTGCTGGCGTGGTGATCAGTCTGCAGTACATTGCCACCCTCTTCAGCCGGCCGCACGCGGGGCGCTACGCCGATATCTGGGGGCCGAAAAGAGTCGTCAGCCTCGGTATCGTCTGCTGCCTGCTGAGCGGGGTTTTTACGCTGGCTGCGGTGCTGCTGCAGTCCGTTCCGCTGCTGGCGGTGGCCGCTCTGCTCATTGGCCGAATATTCCTTGGCGTCGGCGAGAGCTTTACCGCCACCGGGGCGACGCTGTGGGGAATTAAAACCGTCGGCGCGATCCATACCTCCCGGGTGATCTCCTGGAACGGCGTGGCGACCTACGTGGCGATGGCGGTCGGTGCCCCGCTGGGAGTTCTGCTCAACGGCTATTTTGGCATTAGCGGTTTTGCCGTCGTGGTGGTGCTGGTGGCCTTTATCGGCCTGCTTTTTGCCCGCACCCGCCAGGACGTCAGCGTCAGCGGCGGCGTTCGCGCCCCCTTCCACGTGGTGGTGCGCAAAATCTGGCCTTACGGTCTGGGGCTGGCGCTGGGGACGGTGGGCTTCGGGGTGATAGCAACCTTCATTACCCTCTACTTTTCCGCCCACGACTGGCAGGGCGCGGCGTTTACGCTGTCGCTGTTCAGCGTCGGTTTCATCTGCATTCGTCTGATACTGGGCAACACCATCACCCGCTACGGCGGCGTTCCGGTATCGCTGGCCTGCTTTGTTATCGAATGCATCGGCCTGCTGATTATCTGGCAGGCCTCTTCTGCGTGGGTTGCCGGCATCGGCGCGTTCCTGACCGGTTCCGGTTTCTCGCTGGTCTTCCCGGCGCTGGGCGTCGAGGCGGTGAAACAGGTCGAGGAGCAAAACCAGGGCACCGCGCTGGGCACCTACTCCGCGTTCCTCGATCTGGCTCTCGGGCTCACCGGCCCCGTTGCCGGCTGGGTTGCCGGGTATTACAGTTTGGGAACTATTTATCTGCTGGCCGCGGCGGTTGTGGTCATGGCGTTTATCTTGATATTACGCGTATATCTGCAACAACGCGCCGGTTTGCGGCGGGCGTAAGGAATTGTGTTCCGCGGGCCGCCCCGCTGAAAAAGGTAAAAAAGTAATCAAGAATTGACTGTTATTCGGCATCCGTGACACCATCCGAACAGCGCCTGGCAACGGGCGTACTGGCGAAACGGGTGATATATCAGAGATCGAATAACAGACGATCCGTGCCCGTTATCATGCCCAATCCGAATCACTGGCCTGGACGGTGAATTCCTGACTCTGGCGGGAAATACATACATGCATCAAAGTTTTAATCAGCGGGTTCATTTCTATTACTGCATATTAGTCGCGCTGAAAATACACGGAAAATCTAAGAAAGCGGGCGGGATCAGAGGAAAAAATAACTTCCTGCTGAAATGGCTGCGTAAAGCGCAGGACAATAATATTTTCCATCCGGATATCACCAGCGAAATTGAGTGGCTGCGGGGGAAAATAATCCAGGCCGGATACGATACCGATCTTGAGCCGATGCTGGATTTTGTCTATGCCACCGCCAAACGCGCGGAGTCGTTAAAGGACGCCGATTAGGCCTGCGGACTGGCGAGAACCCTTCGCTCTATATTGCGTTACGTGACGCTGTCACGTAACTAATAAAATGCGTAAAGCCATTTTACCTGCGGTCAATGCCATCTATGCTGATGAACGAGTTTATCTAACCCGGAGTCACCAATGGCAGACTGGAATCCCTCGCTGTATCTACAGTTCGGCGCCGAGCGTACGCGCCCCGCCGCCGAACTGCTCGCTCGTATCGCCCATCATCCCGTTACGCTCGCCGTTGACCTTGGCTGCGGGCCGGGAAACAGTACCGCGCTGCTGCATCATGCCTGGCCCGCGGCGACGGTTGTCGGAGTGGATAATTCGCCCGCGATGCTGGAAGAGGCGGCCCGGGCGCTGCCCGCATGCCGGTTCGTCGCCGCTGATATCCGGGAATACCGGCCCGAACGTCCGGCGGATGTGATCTACGCAAACGCCTCCCTGCAGTGGCTTACCGAGCACCAGACGCTGTTCCCGCAGCTCGTCGAACGGCTGGCGGATAACGGCATTCTGGCGGTGCAGATGCCGGATAACTGGCAGGAGCCTTCCCATACCCTGATGCGTCAGGTAGCTCAGGAGCTTGGGCATGCGGAAAGCGGACGCCACCCGCTTCCCACCGCCCGGCAGTATTACGATATCCTGACGGCCAGCGGCTGCGAGGTCGATATCTGGCGCACCACCTATTATCATCAGCTCGATTCCCATCAGGCAATTATTGACTGGCTGCAGTCCACGGGATTGCGTCCGTACCTGCAGCGACTCGATGACAGCCAGCGCGACGCGTTTCTCAGCCGTTATCTGACGCTACTGCAGGCGCACTATCCGTTACAGTGTAACGGGAAGGTGCTGCTGCTGTTCCCTCGCCTGTTTATCGTCGCCCGTCGCCAGATCGCAGCCTGATAGCGCTTGCCGGGCGCGCAGGACGTCGCCCGGCTTTTATCGCTGACCATCCTGTTTTTCAGGATGGTCTATCCAAAATGTTGCGATATTAAGAAGAATTTCCCTGTGCCACTCTCTGTTCATCCTCTCTCATGGCAACCGGAGATATGAACGATGGCATCACCTACCCGCAATAACCTGGCCGGGATCGCGCCAAAACTCGCCCAGCTGACTGAAGACGTGCTTTTCGGCGATATCTGGGCCCGAGGCGAGCTGTCGCCCCGGGAAAGAAGTTTGATAACCCTTGCCGCCCTGACGGCGCTTGGCAGAGAACGACAGCTGCCGTGGCATATTGAGTTTGCGGCTAACAACGGCCTGACCCGCGCCGAAATAACCGAGGTTTTTACCCACCTGGCCTTTTATGCCGGCTGGCCGGCGGCCGTCACCGCGCTCTCCTGCATACCTCCGGAGGGATCAGCATGCCTTTGACCCGGATAACGCTGCGCGCCGGCTATGACGATGAATGGATTGCGCGGCTTTCAGCGCTATTCCATCAAACGCTGGTGGACGAGTTTGCGGTTCCCCCGGCGGATAAATTTCAGTTTATCGACGCTCTGCCCGATGCCCGGCGCATCGTCGATCCGCACTACCTCAGCGGCGGGCGCAGCGGCGACTTTGTGCTGTTTCATATTTTTGCCGGCAAAGCCCGCAGCGCGCAGCAGAAAAAGCGCCTCTACCGGCGACTGTGCGATCGGCTGCAGGCGGAGCTCGGTATTGCCCCCGATGATGTGATGGTGGTCATTCAGTTTAATCATACCGAGGACTGGAGCTTTAGCCGCGGCGAGATGCTGCCGGGATAGTTCAAGGGATAATTAACGGCGCCACAGCAGGCGCCGTACTGCCGGATTTACCAGGGGAGATGGTGCACCAGGGAGAGATCCCAGGCGGTAGCCAGCAGGGAAAGAAAGATGATCAGATTAACGGTTGTCTCGATTCGTTTTTCCATATTTGATTCTCCTGAGTCGTTTTCCGCTATTAGACAGGGAAAATCTTAATAACTTCTTATCTCTGACGGCTTATAGCATCACACGATAGCGGACGTAATCATCCGCAGGGGTAAATTCATCATACAGCCTGCGAGCAGGATTATCAGCGCGCGTATGCCAGTATAAGCGCGACCACCCTTTCGCTTTACCTTCCGAATACAGGGCCTGCACCAGCGCTCTGGCGACTCCGCGCCCGCGCATTTGCGGGTCGACGAACAGATCTTCCAGATAACAAACGGGCGTTTTCACCCAGGTGCCTTCGTGAAGAACGCCAATCGCAAACCCGACCACCCGGCTATCGACCACCGCAACCCGGCCAATAACGGGAGAGGCGCTGTCCAGCAGGCGCTGCCAGGTGTATTCCGTCACATCGTCAGGCTGCGGGCTGCCGTAGAAACTGGTATAGCCCTCCCACAGCTGCAGCCACTGCGATTTGTCCTGCGAATGCAGCTCGCGTATATCGATGACCATCGTGCCCTCCCACCTCATGCGAATAAGCCATTATTTTCCCGGAAGGAAATTACTTCAAGCGCTACCGACGCAATTTGCCATCCCAGGAGGGTTAACGGCTATTGCTTCCCTTACTACGGCCGCTAAAAGCGATGAGGGTCACAAACCTTGCCCGATAACGAGCCGGAAACGCGATCGACAGCGCTTTAGTCTGCCTATGTGCCTGGTCGTTAAGGTATAATGCGGCTTCTCAAGGGGAGAGGGATGATGAAGCGGAAAAACAAAGTAACGATGAACGATATCGCCCGTACGGCGGGCGTCTCACAGGCAACGGTATCGTTGGTCCTTAATCAATCCCGGAATATCAAGCTTAGCGAGGAGACCCGTCAGCGGGTGATCGCCGTTGCGACTGAGCTCGGCTATGACCGCCTTCCGGCGATTCACGCTCCGCTGAATCAGGAAGAAGTGGCGCTGCTGGTCAGCACGCTGCAAAGCTACGACCCCTTTATCGATGCTATCAGCCAGGCGCGAGAAGCGGCCTGGCGCAATGAAGTGCTGCTGACCGTATATGATTACGGCGACGACGTGGAGCTGGCGATCAATATTATCCGTCAGCTGGAGCAGCGTAACTGCATCGGAATTATTCTCGCCTCCCCGGTGACCACGCTTGTGGATATGACCGATTTTCAGGACTGCACCCGCCTGCCGCTGGTTTTGCTCAACCAGCGGGACCCGGATTCGCCGCTGCTGCCTTCGTTTGTCCCCGACGACTACGCCAACGCGTTTCAGGTGACCCGTCATCTGATTTCCATGGGCGCCAGGCGCATCGCGCACATCACCGGCGAAAGCTGGATGGAGGCAACCCGCCAGCGGCTGGCGGGATATCAGGCGGCGCTGGAGCAGGCCGGACAGGCGTACGATGAGAGCCTGGTGCGCCGGACAAACTGGCAGTTCAGCGAGTCCTTTACGGCCACCTGCTCTCTGCTGGAACAGCAGGATCGCCCGGACGCCATCTTTTGCGCCAGCGACTGGCTGGCGATCGGCTGCTATCAGGCGCTGGCGGTCAACGGCATACGGCTGCCGCAGGATCTTCTGCTGGCGGGATACGACGATCAGAAAATATCGGAACAGCTCACCCCGCCGCTCACCAGCATTCAGCTGCCCTACAGTGAATTAGGGCGGCTGGCGGTGGAGTATCTGTGCAATCAGGAAGATGCGGCGACGCACGTTATGCTGGCCGGTAGGCTAAAGGTCAGATCCTCCAGCAGCCGGAAATAAAGCCCTTCATAAAGGCCAGCGTTACAGAACGTCACGTCAGAGGCGACAGCGCGCCGGGATATGTGTAAATATTCCCGATAACTTTTCGTTGTGGTACGGCTGACATGCTTTCGGTTCCTTTTCCGCTTATTACCTTATCCGCCCTGCTTTTTCTGCTGGCAATGGCTCTGTTTGCGCACAAGCAGCGCCACGCGGGTACCCTGCGTTTTTTGCTTTCCTGTATCGTCCTTATTGCCGTCAGCACGCTGCGCTGGGAATATGAGTCCAGCATGTTGCGCAATCTCCAGTCCGGGCTGGCCATAATGCTGCCGCCGATCGCCTGGCACTGTTTTATCTCGCTGACTGAAATCAGCCGGCGGCGTCACCTGATGCTGCTGTTCGCCCCCGCCGTTCTCGCCATCGCTATCAGGATACTCTGGCCGCCAGCGACGGATTCGATCCTCTTTTTCCTTTTTGCCGGCTATGGATACAGCCTGCTGCGGCTCGCCTGGCGCGGGGAGCACCGCTTTACCCTCAGCCGACTCACAGAGTCGCCGCATACGACGAAAATGGCCTTTTTTGCCGGCTGTTTTCTCTGTATATCGGCGCTGACCGATCTCGCGGTGACGTTTGACTTCAGCGTAACCGGCGGCAAGCTGGCTCCGGCGATCGTGATGGGTTTTCAGGCCGCGCTCCTTCCGCTTATTGGCGCGGCGATCGTCTGCGCGGGGCGGCCGGCTGCGGTTGCGCAGTCTGATAGCCGGGAGGCGCCACCGACGCGGGCCGCGCTTCCTGCCGGAGAGCTGGCGGGAATTTACGCCACCCTGGAGAAGCTGGTTCGGGAAACGGAGATCTATCTCAATCCCGACCTTACGCTCAGCCTGCTTGCCCGAAAAACGGGGATCCCCGCGCGTCAGCTCTCAGGCGCGGTCAACGCTATCAGTCAATGTAATGTCTCGCAGTGGATTAACGGTTTAAGGATTGAACGGGCGCAGGCGCTGCTGCGAAGCACCCCGCTGCCCGTTACCGAAATCATGTTCGAGTCGGGATTTACCACCAGGTCCAATTTTAACCGCGAGTTTCAGCGCATTAGCGGCCTGTCGCCGACCTCGTTCCGTCAGCAGGCGCGTGATAATCCAGCGCCGAATTGAGAAACATGCCGATCTTAGGTATCAGCGCCTGGTGAATAGCGGAGCGGTTTCCTCCGCTTGCGTCCTGGCAAACGATGCCATCACCGGGCGTTTCCTCCTCAATAAGCGCCTCGCCGGCAGGCTTGCATAGCTGCATGAAGCTGAAATGGGTGGCCCCTTCAACGACCTCGTATTGCCTGTTCATGCCGGCCGCAAGGTAGCCGGATTCCTGTTGCGCATCAAGATCCGCCAGCTTGTCCGCCTGGGCCGCAAGAATCAGCGTCGGAACGCTGACCGCGCGCAGGCTCTGCGGGGTAAAGCCGGGGGCGAAGCCGAGATCCAGAGAGACTACCGCCTTGACTCTGGCATCCCGCAGGTCCGCAAAGCGCGCATCCTGCGAGCGGGCGCCATCGATGCCGAGTTTGTGCGTTAGCCGGCAGTCGCCCCGCTGCGCATGGTGCCGGCAGTCGCGCAGCATGCGGGCGGAATCGAAGCGCGCTCCAGCCAGAGACATGACCGTCCATCCGCCGAGGGAGTGCCCTAAAGCGGCAATTCGACCTGCGTCCACTTCCCCGAGCAGAGCGGAGGAGCGCAGAGTGAAATCAATCACCTGGGTAAGATCCTGCGGGCGTCGCCACAGGCGCTTAGCGTCGAGCGGATTCTGATTAAAAGTGGTGGTGCCGGGATGATCCGGGGCGGCGACAATATATCCCTGCGTGGCCAGGGCCGCCGCAATCCATGACAAATTGCGCCAGTTGCCGTTATAGCCGTGGGAGATAACCAGCAGAGGGTGCGCTCCGGGCCGCGGAGGCGCATTGCGAATAACGGTGACCCCTTCGAAAGCGGGATTCGCGCCGACATTTTCCGTTTTTCCTTCTGCAGACGTTGGATACCATACGGCGACATCCAGCTTTTCCCCCTGCGGGTCGCTTAACGCCAGCTGACGAAAACCCGGATATGCGTGGACCTGTATACAGACCAGTAAAGCCGATAATAAAACAAACCCTCTTCTGAACATCATGATCGCTCCTGCGGTGCTGAATTGAGGCTCATTTATAGATGAGCCGCGGCGTCAGGGCGTCCCAAAACACGATCGAGGTCGTAAATTCGCACATTTTCAGTGTTTTTCGTCATCCGCAGGATGCCGCGCGCCCTCGGCAGAAAGCGCCTCCCTCCGTTCTGCATGACGAAGCGGGTAAGAAGCATCAGGCATGGTAGGGTTATTTACCTATCGTTCAAAAGTATGTTGTAACTAACAAGGTGGGATAAATAACCCGGCAAGCGCCGGGTCAAATTTGAATTAGCAGAGCGGCTTCACCGCCGCGCGCATTCCGCCGAGCAGTATGGCATCAAGGTCGAGAGTCACCTGCTCCACCAGACCGCTGATTTTGGTTAAATCCTGCTGCCAGTGCGCCTCAACCGACAGTACGGCTTTCACCAGTTCACTGGTACTCAACTGCGCATCCCGATGCGCGGACCACAGGGCCCGATAGCGCTCCATCCATTCGGCATCGTCCTGCACCGGATAGTTTTGCTCATTGCGCTCCCCGCGATAGAACGCAATCAAGGCCGCCAGCGCAAAGGTTAGCCTGGCCGCGAGTTTACCGTTTTTCGCCTGCCCCGCCAGCAGCTGCGGCAGAATGCGGGTGCGGTATTTCGTCATGCCGTTAAGCGCAATCGACAGAAGCTGATGCTTTATATAGGGATTGCGGAAGCGCCCGGTAACCGCGCGGGCGAAAGTCTCCAGCTCTTCGCGCGGCAAATCCAGCTGCGGAATAATTTCCTCATAAATCGCTTTTTCGACGAAAGAGCAGATCTCGCGATCGTTCATAGCTTCACCGACGGTATCCAGCCCGGCCAGGAAGGCAACCGGCACCAGCGCGGTGTGCGCGCCGTTGAGAATCGCCACTTTACGCTCTTTGTAAGGCTTAATATCGTCGACAATCAGGACGTTAAGCGGCAGTTTATCGAGGCGCAGCTCCGCTGCCAGCGATTTAGGCCCCTGAATAACGAACAGATAGAAGTGTTCCGCGGTGGCCAGGAAGGCGTCTTTATAACCGAGCTGCTGCTCGATTTGCAGCGCTTCATTGCGCGGATAGCCGGTGACGATACGGTCCACCAGCGTCGAGCAGAAGGTATTCGCCTCATTCAGCCACGCGGTAAAGGCTTCCGGCAGCGCCCACTCTTCAGCGTAGCGCAGCACCAGTTCACGCAGGGCTTCGCCGTTATAGTCGATAAGCTCGCAGGGAATGATCACCCAGCCTTTATCGCTGGCGCCAGAGAAGCGGCTGTAGCGCTCAAACAGCAGGCGAGTCAGCTTAGCCGGATAGCTCACCGCCGGCGCATCGTCAAAACGATCTCCCGCGTGGTAGCTAATTCCCGCTTCGGTGGTATTAGAAAACACAAAGCGGATATCCGGGTTGTGCGCCAGGCGCAGGTATTCAGCATAGTCCGCATAGACGCTGATTTCCCGGGTGACGCTGCGGATCATTCGCGCATCGCTAACCGCATCGCCCTTCTCGTTAAGCCCACGAATAATCGTGGTATAGAGACCGTCCTGAACGCTCAGCGACGGCGGGAATTCGCTCTCAATGGGGCGCACGATGACTACGCCGGCATTCAGGTCTGTGTGCTCGTTGAGCAGATCGACCTGCCAGTCGATAAAGGCGCGTAAGAAGTTGCCTTCACCGAACTGGATAATGCGTTCAGGATACTGCGCGCCGGGAAAATCGCGACGGTTGAGTGTTTTCACAATGGGTTCCCTCATAGAGTAGTCATACAACCTGAGTAATTGGTGTAATAACTTATCAGCTTTCTCTACCAGTAAAACCCCGTTTTGATCAAACCATCGGCGGTTATTGCAGGAACTTATAGAACAACGAGGTGGCGGTCATCTTTCCGTCCGGCATCAGCGCATAGCGCGGAATTTCCCCGGCTTTTTCCCAGCCACACTGAACGTAGAAGCGCTCCGCGCCGCTCCCTGTCGCGGTATCCAGTACCAGCACGGACTTGCCCTGGTTGCGGGCGACCTCTTCGAGATAGTTCATCAGCGCGTTAGCCAGCCCCTGACGCCTGGCATTTTGGTGAACCAAAAGTTTGGCCACGTCGGCGCGATGAGGCTGGTTTTCCGGCTGGCTGACAATGAGCTGGACGGTACCGACGATCTGATGGAGTTCATTTTCTGCCACCATCACAATACGCTCTCCCGCGGCAACGCTCTGCGCCGTACGGTTCCAGAAGTCGCTGGCAGTTTGCGGTGAGAACGGCAGCATAAAGCTGACCGACGCTCCGCCGTTCACGCAGCTGGTCAAAATGTCGCTTAACGGCTGAAGCTGTTCGAGGATTTCTTCACGCGAGAGCGTGCGCAGGGAAAAGGATGTGGCCATGATCAGTTCCTTAAAATTGACCACATCACTATGTTTTTAACCTAAATTTAACTCAAGCAAAATCACTATCGTATTTTCTTATTACCGCTTTCAGACCAGCCCGGGCGTACAAACCCGATTGCGTCCCGCTTTCTTGGCGCTCACCAGATAGTCGTCAGCGGCCATCAGCAGCTGATTAAAGAGCTCGGTTATCCGCTCGCTCCCCACCGGACGAGACTCCAGCCCCATGCTCACGGTAAGGCGGATCTTGTTCTGCCCCCAGACAAAGGTTTGCGCCTCGACGCCCTGGCGGATTTTCTCCGCCAGCGCCTGACTCTCCTGCATCGACGAGCTCAGGGTTGCCACGGCAAACTCCTCCCCGCCAATCCGCGCGACCAGCCCCTGCTCGCCCGCCAGCTGGCGCACCTGTTGCGCAAACTGCGTCAGGACGCAATCGCCGCACTCATGCCCCCAGCTGTCGTTGACCCGCTTAAAGCCGTCAATATCCAGCACCATCACGGTCAGCAGCTGCCCTTCAGCCAGCGTCTGACGTTTGAGCGCCTCGCCGAGCCCGGAGCGTGAGTAAACGCGGGTCTGGAAATCAAAATCGGCGCGCAGCGCCAGCTGTTTCACCAGGTTATTAATCGCTTCTACGCTCGAGGCGACAATCACCGGGCTAATCAGCATCGCGGCGATCCCCAGACGCGTGGAGAAGAGCTGCCACGGCTGCATCCGCGCGTCGGGAGAGAGATGAATCAGCGAGTTGGCTACCAGCAGAATTTCGCTGATGCCGGTAATAAACGTCAGCAGACAGGTCAGCGGCAGCGGATAGCGAATGGCGCACCAAATCAGCGCCGGCAGCGGGAAAGTGATGCTCCCCGCTCCGCCGACGCTAACCCCGAGAATAATCGACAATACCAGCGCGATAACCGGCAGCAGCTGGCGGAAACGAAAGGCGCCGAGCGCGGAAGGCAGCGTCAGCGTCAGAATAAACGGCAGGATCAGCACCGCGGTCGAGAACTGCTCGCTAAACCAGTCCGCCAGCTGAGGAATAAAGGTGGCACGCTCTACGTCCACCGACCCCAGCGCGCCGACGGCAGCGCACAGCAGCGCCGCCAGCAGGCAATAACAAAACAGGTTCAGCGCATTAATTGGCCCCGGCATAGAATCAGCGCGTCGCTTATCCCACAGCACCAGCTGCGCCAGGATCACAATAAAAACAATATTGGAGAAGTTAATCAGCAGCGAAGCGAAGCCCATTCCCCAGCGCGACGTCAGGCCGTCATAAACCAGCATCGCGGCAAAACAAACCGCATAAAAATAGCTGCGGTTTAGCCAGACGTAACGCGCAAAGATCCCCGCCATCACGGCATTAAGCGGCCAGAAAAACGAGAGTTCCTGCACCAGACGCAGCATGGCGCCAAAGAAATGAAGCAGCAGCGTTAACGTGAATAACACCAGCGCATCACGCACGGGCTGCTCCTCACGAAACAGCGTGAATGACCGAATCGACAGTGAAGACATTCAGTAATTATCCGTCTAATTGTTTCAGGCAATTATTATGTTAATAATTAGTTAGCGGATTATCATAGCATGAGAATATTTATCAGGCATACATATGCCTGATTGTTGCTCACTATCAATGGCCGGAAGAATTCATCTGCAGCACCAGCCAATGGTGAATAACCTGCACGACGTACCGCTGCTCGTCGGCGCTCAGCGCCCGGCCTGGAGGGATCGCGTGCCACTTTTCGAGGCAGCCGCGACAGCAGGTGGCGGTGGCGTGCTGGGCGATAAATACCGGATGGCCGCGCATTGGCGTTTGCTTGCCGTCATTGGGGATATTCGCTGGCGCCAGGCGGCGGGCAATAAAATCCGCCGCGTGCTGGTCAATGGTCTCCGCCCCTTTATCGAAACAGTATTGCCGCTCTTTAATTCCCAGCTTAAAACGGGAGCGAAACGCGGAACGCTCCAGCCGGCTAAATAAACTGTTCATGTTAACCATCAGAATACCGACCTTCCCACCTGCTGAGTGAGTTTTTCCAGCACCGCAACCCCGGCCAGCGAGTTCCCGGCCTGATCCAGCTCCGGACTCCATACGGCAATAGCCATCTCCTGGGGAACGATCGCCACGATCCCTCCGCCAACGCCCGATTTCGCCGGCAGCCCGACGCGCCAGGCAAACTCCCCGGCGTTTTGATACATTCCGCTGGTCATCATCAGGGCATTCACCTGACGCGACTGAATCGGCGCAATCACCGGCGTATCGAGGTGCGGCGCGATACCGCGATCGGCGAGGAACAGAAAGGTCCTCGCCAGCTCAACGCAGCTCATCTCCAGCGAACAGTAGTGGAAATAGTTGTGCAGCACCGTGGCGACGTCGTTATGGAAATTGCCGAAGGACTTCATCAGCCAGGCAATCGCCGCATTGCGCGCAGAATGCTCAAACTCGGAACGCGCCACCAGCGGGTCGTAGGCGATATCCGCCACTCCGCTCAGCCGCCGGACAATTTCCAGCATCCGCTGGCGCGGCGCGCTGAGGCGGCTTTGCAGCATATCGCAAACCACCAGAGCCCCGGCATTAATGAAGGGGTTGCGCGGTTTTCCCTGCTCGATTTCCAGCTGCAGGAGCGAGTTAAACGGCTGGCCGGAGGGATCTTTCCCCACCCGCTGCCAGATCTCGTCTTCCTGATAGTGGTTCATCGCCACCACCAGGCTGAGCACTTTAGAGATGGATTGAATGGAAAAACGCTCATGGGCGTCACCGGCAAAATAGTGCCGCCCGTCAACCGTGCTGATCGCGATGCCAAGCTTATTGCCGCTCACGCTGGCCAGCGCCGGAATATAGTCCGCCACCTTACCGCGCCCAATCAGCGGCCTGATTTCTGCCAGAATCGCATCCAGCATTGCATTATTGATGACCGTCGCCACGCCCGGCTCCTTGCCCACATCCAAATTCGGGCTGCGAGTATAGCAGAGCGCGGCGACGGGCGTCAGGCGCTAACGTCGATTAGCGGCGGTCTTTCCATACGGTCTGCACGTTACAGAACTCATGCAACCCAAAGTGCGAGAGCTCGCGGCCGAAACCGCTTTTTTTCACGCCGCCAAAGGCCACCCGCGCGTCGCTGGCGCTGTAGCCATTGATAAAGACCCCGCCGCACTCCAGCTGACGGGAGAAGCGGTCGGCCTCTTCGGCGCTGGCGGTAAAGACGGTGGCCGACAGGCCAAATTCGCTGTCATTAGCCAGCTCCAGGGCATGCGCGGCGTCGCGAGCCACGGTTATAGTGGCGACCGGACCAAACAGCTCCTGGCGGAAGCCGGTCATTTCAGCGGTCACGTTACCCAGCACCGTCGGGGCATAGTAGTTACCGGCGCCGGCAACCTTTTCGCCGCCGAGCAGCAGGGTCGCCCCTTCCGCCAGCGTCGCCGCCACCTGCTGATGGAGCTCGTCACGGAGGTCAAAACGCGCCATTGGCCCCAGATAGTTGGCCTCGTCGCGCGGGTCGCCCATTTTCAGCGCCTCAACGGCGGCAACGAATTTTTTGCTGAACGCATCGGCAATCCCGGCTTCGACAATAAAGCGCTTCGCTGCCGCACACACCTGTCCGGTGTTCTGGTAGCGTCCGATCACCGCCGCTTTCACCGCCTCGTCCAGGCTGGCATCATTCAGCACGATAAACGGGTCCGATCCCCCCAGTTCGAGGACGCACTTCTTCAGCGCGGCTCCGGCCTGGGCGCCAATCGCCTTCCCGGCGCGAACGCTACCGGTCACCGTCACGGCGGCTATGCGCGGATCGTTAATGGTCTGCGATACGCCTTCATTGGTGGCGTTGACCCAGCCGAATACGCCGGCTGGCAGCCCCGCCTGCGTGAAGATGTCGCCGATCAGCGCCGCGCTGCCCATGACGTTCGGCGCATGCTTGAGCAGATAGCTGTTGCCTGCCAGCAGGATCGGTACCGCGCCGCGCAGTACCTGCCACAGGGGAAAGTTCCACGGCATAATCGCCAGAATGGCGCCCAGCGGGCGGTATTCGATAACGGCTTTATTATCTTCGACCTGGGTGGCTTCGGTTTTCAGCATTGCCGGACCGTGCTCGGCATACCAGTCGCAGAGATTGGCCGATTTGGTCACTTCGCCGCGGGCCTGGGCAATCGGCTTACCCATCTCCAGGCTTATCATCTGCGCCATCTCTTCCGCCCGGCTACGCAGGACGCTGCCGACCTGACGCAGCGCAGCGGCGCGCTGGTCTACGCCTGTCGCGCGCCACTGGCGATAGCCCAGCTCCGCGAGAGCAATAGCCGCATCGACCTCCTGTTCAGTAGCCCAGGGCAGAGACGACACAATTTCACCGGTGGTCGGGTTCAGGGAAACCGCATGAGTTGCAGATAAATTCATCGTTATTCTCTCTGTGTTGATGGCGAATGTTGATTGCGAACTGACCTCATTCTGGCTTACGCTTCCATTCATTGAAAATGAATAATATTAAGCAACCTGTTCACGAAAGAAGAAGACTATGGACCTGACCCAGCTTGAGATGTTTAACGCCGTCGCCGCGACGGGCAGCATTACCCAGGCCGCTCAGAAGGTGCATCGCGTCCCTTCTAACCTCACCACCCGCATTCGCCAGCTGGAGGCCGACCTCGGCGTTGAGCTGTTTATCCGCGAGAACCAGCGCCTGCGCCTTTCTCCTGCCGGCCATAGCTTTCTGCGCTACAGCCAGCAGATCCTGGCGCTGGTCGACGAGGCGAGAATGGTGGTTGCCGGCGATGAGCCGCAGGGGCTGTTTTCGCTAGGGTCGCTGGAGAGCACCGCCGCGGTAAGGATCCCCTCGGCGCTGGCGCTCTATAACCAGCGCTATCCGAAAATCCATCTGGCGCTCTCGACCGGCCCTTCCGGCAATATGATTGACGGCGTGCTCGAAGGCACCCTGAGCGCGGCATTTATCGACGGCCCGCTGGTGCACCCCGGCCTCGAAGGCCTGCCGGTATTTCCGGAGGAGATGATGATCGTCGCGCCCGTGGGCCACGCCCCCATTACCCGCGCCAGCGAGGTGAACGGCGTCAACGTTTACGCGTTTCGCGCCAACTGCTCCTACCGACGGCATTTTGAAAGCTGGTTTCACGCCGATCGCGCCACGCCCGGGCGGATCCATGAGATGGAGTCCTATCATGGCATGCTGGCGTGCGTGATTGCCGGGGCCGGGCTGGCGCTGATCCCGCGCAGCATGCTGGAGAGTATGCCCGGCCATCAGCAGGTTTCCGCGTGGCCGCTTGCCGAAGAGTGGCGCTGGCTAACCACCTGGCTGGTGTGGCGCCGCGGGGCGAAAACCCGCCAGCTGGAGGCGTTTATAGCGCTGCTGAACGAAGATCGGCAACGAGCAGTTTCTCCATAAACAGGCTCAGCGGATCGGGCTGATAGGGAGCAAAAGCGCTGCGCGTTTGATAGCCGCTGCGGGTATAGAGCCTGACGGCGGCCTGCTGATAGATGCCGGTCTCAAGACGCACGGTGTGGCAATCGCGCCGGCGGGCCTCTTCTTCCAGCGCCTGCAGCAGCTTTTCACCCAGCATCTGCCCGCGATGGCTGGGGTCGATAAACACCCGCTTCATTTCGCCAAAGCCATCGTCGCCGAGGACGATAGCTCCGCAGCCCACCGCCTGCTGGTTTTCATCCCGGATAAGCAGCACGATAACCGACTCCGCCTTTAGCTGGCTCAGGTCAACGAGGTGGTTACTCTCCGCCGGATAGAGCGACTCCTGGAAAGCGTCCAGTTGGGCAATAAGGGCGGTGAGATCGGGATGGGACAACGAGGTCGGGGCGATGGTGTACATAGGCGAGCTCCTTTTTTTGAGCCACTGTAGCGCAACGCGTACACCCGTTTCTCATAGCATTAACTTATACCTCCGGCATCCTCTTGCGCTAACCAATTGAGCCGCAGTAATTTTATGCCATGACGGTTGATATCAGGAGCGGACCATGAATAGCAAAGCGCGCAAGGTGATGATCATCGGTGCAGGCAATGTCGGCACCTCGGCGGCCTATGCATTATTAAACCAGAATATCTGCGAAGAGCTGATCCTCGTCGATCTTGATAAAACGCGGGCCCAGGCGCACGCTCAGGACCTTAGCGACGCCGCCGCCTATATGCCGGGAATGATGGCCATTTCAGTACGCGATGCCAGCGACTGCGCCGATGTGGATATCGCGGTGATCACCGTCTCCGGTGGCGCGCTGAAAGAGGGCGAAAGTCGCCTGGACGAGCTGGCCCGTACGGCGAAAATCGTCCGCGGCATTGTCCCGCGGATGATGGACAACGGTTTCAACGGTATCTTCCTGATTGCCACCAACCCCTGCGATATTATTACCTGGCAGGTGTGGCAGCTTTCCGGCTTGCCGCGCGGCCAGGTGATTGGTACCGGCGTCTGGCTGGATACCACCCGCCTGCGCCGCCTGCTGGCGCAGGCGCTGGATATTGGCGCCCAGAGTATCGATGCTTTTATTCTCGGCGAACATGGCGATACCCAGTTTCCGGTGTGGTCCCACTCGTCGGTGTACGGCTCGCCGATTGCCGAGGTTTACCAAAAACATACCGGTAAGGCGCTGGACCGTCAGCAAATCGCCGACCGGGTGCGCAAACTCGGGTTTGAGATCTATGCCGGTAAAGGCTGCACCGAATATGGCGTCGCCGGAACCATCGCCGAGATTTGCCGCAATATCTTTACCGGTAGCCACCGCGCGCTGGCCATCTCCTGCATACTCGATGGCGAGTACGGTATTCGCGGCGCAGCGGTCGGCGTACCGGCCGTGCTGGCGCAAAACGGCGTGCAGCAGATTATAGAGTTGCAGCTAGCGCCGGAGGAAAGTGAGAAGTTCCGTCATTCAGTGGCGGTGATAAAAGCCAATATCGCCCGCCTCGAATAAGATATGGCCTGGCGCCACAGGCGTCGCGAGCGGCCCCCGCGACGCCACTCAGCGCAGAAAGAGCCTGCCGCCAGGAGACATTGCAGCCTCTTTCACGATTTTCCTTAGCGTAGGGTGATGGTGCCAGTCAGATAGATTATCGCCTGACCGCCGATCAGCACCCTCTCCCCCTGCCACTGGCAGCGCAGATCGCCACCGCGAGCCGATACCTGACGCGCCTGCATCTGCGTTTTGCCAAGCCTTTCGCCCCAGTAAGGGATCAGCATGCTGTGAGCCGAGCCGGTGACCGGATCTTCGGCAACCCCTTCGCCAGGACAGAAGAAACGGCTGACAAAGTCATATTCCTCATCCGCCGCGCTGATACAGACCATTTTGCCAAGCCGCTGGAGCTGGTGCATATCCGGACGGACGGCTTCGACCTGCTGGCGATCGGCCAGCACCACCAGGTAGTCGCGCCCAACCCGCACGTCCACCGCGTGGCTGATTCCCAGCCCGGCAAACAGCTCGGCGGGCGGCGCGGCGACTTCCTCCGCTGACCACGCCGGAAAGTCCAGGGTCAGCCAGTCGCCGTTGCGCGTAACCCGCAGCTCGCCGACAAAACGGGTGCTGAAAACGATGGTGGTAGAGGGATAGTCAAGATATTCAAAAATAACGTGCGAGGCCGCCAGGGTGGCGTGGCCGCAGAGGTTTATCTCATACTGCGTCGTGAACCAGCGCAGCTCATAGCCTTCATCGGTGCGCACGAAAAAGGCGGTCTCCGACTGATTGTGCTGCTGGGCCATTTTCAGCAGCGTCTCGTCCGGCAGCCACTCGGTTAACGGGCATACCGCCGCGGCGTTGCCGCCAAAGTTACGATCGCTGAAAGCATCCACCAGATAAAAATCAATTTTTTGCATTGTCGTAGTCCTTTTTTTTTACTTATCCTCAACATGACATAAAAGCGGGATATGCACACGATCTATATAAAAATTAATCTGTTAGCCATTTTATTTCCGCGACGGCATAATGAGACGCAGATCACAAAATGATTGTATTTTCAGCAGCAATCGTTTTAAGATCGCCTTCTCTTCTTCTTCTAAGCACTCAGTTCAGAACCTATGATTACAAACACGGTTTCACGCAAGGTCGCGTGGCTTCGGGTAGTCACGCTGGCGATCGCCGCTTTTATCTTTAATACCACTGAATTCGCGCCGGTCGGCCTGCTGTCAGATATTGCCGACAGCTTCGGCATGGAAACCGCGCAGGTCGGCATAATGCTGACTATTTACGCGTGGGTCGTGGCCCTGATGTCGCTGCCGTTTATGCTGCTCACCAGCCAGATGGAGCGCCGCCGCCTGCTGATTGGCCTGTTTATTCTGTTTATCGCCAGCCACGTGCTGTCGTTTTTTGCGTGGAGCTTTAACGTGCTGGTGATCAGCCGTATCGGTATCGCCTTTGCGCACGCGGTGTTCTGGTCCATTACCTCGGCGCTGGCGATCCGCATGGCGCCAGCGGGAAAACGCGCCCAGGCGCTGAGCCTGATTGCTACCGGCACCGCGCTGGCTATGGTCTTCGGTATTCCAATCGGCCGCATCGTTGGCCAGTATTTCGGCTGGCGCACGACCTTCCTGGTCATCGGCCTCGGCGCGCTGGTGACGCTGGTGTGTCTCTACAAGCTGCTGCCGAAGCTGCCCAGCGAGCACTCCGGTTCGCTGAAAAGCCTGCCGCTGCTGTTTCGCCGCCCGGCGCTGCTCAGCATCTATCTGCTGACCGCTATCGTGGTGACGGCGCACTACACCGCCTATAGCTACATCGAACCGTTTGTGCAGACGGTGGCCGGTCTGAGCGGTAATTTCGCCACCGTGCTGCTGCTGGTGCTCGGCGGCGCGGGGATTATCGGCAGCGTGCTGTTCGGTAAACTGGGCAATCAGCACGCTTCGGGCCTGATTAATGTCGCGATTGGCCTGCTGCTGGCCTGTCTGCTGCTGCTGCTGCCGGCATCGCAAAATGCCAACCACCTGATGCTGCTGAGCATCTTCTGGGGCGTGGCGATTATGATAATCGGCCTGGGAATGCAGGTTAAGGTACTGGCGCTGGCGCCGGATGCTACCGACGTGGCCATGTCGCTATTCTCGGGGATCTTTAATATTGGCATCGGCGCCGGCGCGCTGGTCGGCAGCCAGGTGAGCACCCATATGTCAATGGCCTCCATCGGCTACGTCGGAGCCATTCCGGCGCTGGTGGCGCTGGTCTGGTCGGTGATGATCTTCCGCCGCTGGCCGGTGTCGCTGGAAGAGCGGCCTCACCACTCCTGATAGCCACCATAAAAAAGCCGGGCAGCGCCACGCTGCCCGGCTTTTTTTATCCATTCACCGGTCAGACATGATAGGTGGTAATGATCTCCAGCACCCCGTTAATAATAAACTGCACGCCCATGCACACCAGCAGGAAGCCCATCAGGCGGGAGATCGCCTCGATGCCGCCCTTCCCGACCATGCGCATAATCGCCCCGGAGCTGCGCAGGCTGACCCACAGAATCAGCGCCACCAGCGCAAAGGTGATCGGCGGCGCCGCCAGCACCACCCATTCCGGAAACTCAACGCCGTGTTTCACCGTCGACGCCGTACTGATGATCATCGCGATGGTACCCGGCCCGGCGGTACTCGGCATAGCCAGCGGGACAAAGGCGATATTGGCCGTCGGTTCGTCCTGCAGCTCTTCCGATTTCATTTTGGCTTCCACGGAGTCATGCGCCTTCTGCTGCGGAAACAGCATCCGGAAACCAATAAAGGCCACGATCAGCCCGCCGGCGATACGCAGACCGGGGATTGAGATACCGAAGGTATTCATCACCACCTGGCCGGCATACCACGCCACCGCCAGAATGATAAAGACATATACCGAGGCCATCAGCGATTGTCGGTTACGCTCGGCGTTGTTCATGTTGCCCGCCAGCCCGAGGAACAATGCGACGGTCGTGAGCGGGTTTGCCAGCGGCAAAATCACCACCAGCCCCAGACTTATCGCTTTAAAAAGTTCCATCATGATTAATTAAGCCCCTGTTAATATTAAACAATTAAAAATTTTACTCTCTGAGTATAACGTTGGTCGTCGGTATCATACCAGCGCTGATATTTTCCTCGCAGCCCCTGCGCGGGCGTGCTTTAGCAAATCGTGTCATCGCCGAATCCATCAGGTTGACTTATTGTTGCCTGGGCAATAATATCCACAGCAATTAAATAATTGCCTGGGCAACCATTGTGAAAAGCACAAGTGACCTGTTTAACGAAATGATCCCCCTCGGTCGCTTGATCCAGATGGTTAACCAGAAAAAAGATCGCCTGCTCAACGAGTACCTCTCACCGATGGATATCACTTCCACCCAGTTCCGGGTGCTCTGTTCCATTCGTTGCGAAGTATGCATTACCCCCGTTGAGCTGAAAACCGTGCTCTCGGTCGACCCAGGCGCAATGACGCGCATGCTCGATCGCCTGGTCTGTAAAGGCTGGATTGAACGGTTACCCAACCCCACTGACAAACGCGGCGTGCTGGTGCAGCTAACGCCAGACGGCGCGGCGCTATGTGAGCAATGTCATCAGGTTGTGGGTCAGAAATTGCACCAGGAGTTAACAAAAAATCTGTCGGCGGATGAAGTGGTCACCCTTGAGTATTTACTCAAGAAAGTCCTGCCGTAATAAGAAGAGGTAAGATGATGTCCAGACGCAATAACGACGCCATCACTATCCATAGTATTTTGTCGTGGATTGAAGATAACCTGGAATCGCCGCTGTCGCTGGAAAAAGTGTCTGAGCGCTCAGGTTACTCTAAATGGCACCTGCAAAGAATGTTCAAGAAAGAGACCGGTCACTCCCTAGGCCAGTACATCCGCAGCCGCAAGCTGACCGAGATCGCGCAGAAGCTCAAGCAGAGCAACGAGCCGATCCTCTATCTGGCGGAGCGCTACGGTTTTGAATCACAGCAAACGCTGACCCGAACCTTTAAAAACTATTTCGACGTTCCGCCGCATAAATATCGCATGACAAATATGCCGGGTGAATCCCGCTATCTGATGCCACTGAACAACTGTTGTTAATCGCCTGCAAAAAGACGTATTGAGGAAATCATGAAACTATTCGCTTCCGCCGCCCTTGTGCTGGTAGCGCTGACCTCTGGTCAGAGCTATGCGGAGCAAACCACTACTCCGGTTCGTCATAACCACCGCGATGCGATGATAATGCCTTCCGAACATAACGATTCGCCGTTTGATTTCAATCATATGGCTGCCGGTAGCGACAAGTCAGATGAGCTAGGCGTGCCCTACTACAACTAACCGCACGACTCCGGTTTTTTAGCCCCGATATTCGGGGCTTTTTTTTATCCCCGCGCCGCGCCGACGCGAATGCGCCGCAGGCCAAACACGTTAATATACAGCCCGGCCATAATCAGCACCGCCCCGACGAGCTGCAGTCCGCTCAAGGTTTCGCCAAGCAGCAGCGCGGCGCTGGCCATCCCGACCACCGGCACCAGCAGCGAGAGCGGCGCCACCCGCCAGGTCTCATAGCGCCCGAGCAGCGAACCCCAAATCCCGTAGCCGACAATCGTGGCGATAAACGCCAGATAGAGCAGCGAAAGCACGGTCAGCAGATCGATCTGCAGCAGGCTGGCGACCATTTTTTGCGGGCCATCGAGCAGGTATGAGGCCAGCATAAACGGCAGCACCGGGATCAGCGCGCTCCACACCACCAGCGACATGATCTGCGGCTTCTCCTGCCGGGACATGATTTTTTTATTGAAGATATTCCCGCAGGCCCAGCTCAGCGCCGCCGCGAGGGTCAGCATAAACCCAACCACCGGCACATGCTGCGGGCCGAGGCTCGCCTCTATCAGCACCAGCACGCCGAAAATCGCCAGCGCGATGCCGGCCAGCTGCTTGCCCTGCAGACGTTCGCCAAAGGTAAACACCCCGAGGATGATGGTGAAGAAAGCCTGCGCCTGCAGCACCAGCGAAGCCAGCCCGGCGGGCATGCCGAGGCCGATGGCGCAGAACAGAAAGGCGAACTGCCCAAAGCTGATCGTCAGGCCGTAGCCCAGCAGCAGGCGCAGGGGAATTTTTGGCCGCGCCACAAACAGCAGCGCCGGGAAGGCGACCAGTAAAAAACGCAGCCCCGCCAGCATCAGCGGCGGCATATTGTGAAGCCCGAGCTTAATAACCACAAAATTAAGCCCCCAAACGACCACCACCAGCAGTGCCAGCAGCCCGTCTTTACGTGTCATACCCCGCCTCGGTTACTACGCTAATTTTTATCAATGAAATCAAAGTAACGAAAAAATCGTCATCCGGATAGATCATTATTTTTAGCAGGGTCGTAATGCCCCTTCCGACATAGGGGAATGCTATACAAGCCTGAAAGACCATGTTATTTGTGAATAGCACCACAAAAAATAACATTTATCAGGCAAGGAAAAAATGATACCGACCCTCAGGCGCTCAACGATAGCGCTGCTGGCCTCATCGCTGCTGCTCACCATCGGCCGCGGCGCGACGCTTCCTTTTATGACCATCTTTCTTACCCGCCAGTATCAGCTGGAGGTAGATAAAATCGGCTATGCCATGTCTATCGCCCTGACGGTCGGCGTGGTGTTCAGCATGGGGTTCGGCATTCTGGCCGATAAGTTCGATAAAAAGCGTTATATGCTGATTGCCGTTACGGCCTTTATCTGCGGCTTTGTGGCAATCCCGCTGGTGAACAGCGTCTCTCTGGTGGTCTTTTTCTTCGCTCTGATCAACTGCGCCTATTCCGTCTTCTCCACCGTGCTAAAGGCGTGGTTTGCCGACGTTCTGTCGCCGGAAAAAAAGGCGCGGATCTTCTCGCTCAACTATACCTTCCTCAATATCGGCTGGACCGTTGGCCCCCCGCTTGGCACCCTGCTGGTGATGCACAGCATTAACCTGCCGTTCTGGCTGGCCGCGGCCTGCGCTGCGTTTCCGCTGGTGTTTATCCAGCTCTTCGTCCAGCGGACATCGGCGGCTATCGCTGCGGATACTGGCAGCCAGTGGTCGCCCTCGGTTCTGCTGCGCGACCGGGCACTAATGTGGTTTACGCTCTCCGGGCTGCTGGCGTCGTTTGTCGGCGGCTCTTTCGCCTCCTGTATTTCCCAGTATGTACTGGTGGTCGCCGATAGCGACTTTGCTGAAAAAGTGGTGGCGGTGGTTTTACCGGTTAACGCCGCCGTGGTGGTGGCGCTGCAGTACGCCGTCGGGCGCAGGCTGAACGCGCGCAATATCCGCCCGCTGATGACCTTTGGCACGCTATGCTTTGTCATCGGGCTGGGCGGGTTTATTCTTTCCGGCAGCAGCCTGCTGCTGTGGGGCGTGTCGGCGGCGGTCTTTACCCTGGGGGAAATTATTTATGCTCCCGGGGAATATATGCTGATCGACAACATTGCGCCGGCGGGCATGAAGGCCAGCTATTTTTCCGCCCAGTCGTTAGGCTGGCTTGGCGCCGCGTTTAACCCGATGATCACCGGGGCGATCCTGACCCACATGCCGCACTGGTCGCTGTTTGTGGTGCTGATGGTGGCGATTATCGCCGCATGGCTGATGATTTTCCGCGGCATGAACAATCCTCCCCGGCAAAAAGGTTATCCGGTCGCCAGCGCCTGAAGCCTGCCGTCATGCGGCTGTCGGGTCGGTGTCGGGTTACTGTCGGCAGGAGATCGTGGCGGCCGACGGCGGAAAGCATCACGCTGCATCTCAGGTTTCACCCGGAGATAGATATGATGAACAGCATTAATCAGGTTAAACAGTTACGTCTGCAGCGCGCATGGTCTCAGGAGCAGCTGGCCGAACTGGCCGGCGTCAGCGTGCGCACCATTCAGCGCATCGAAAACGGCGATCGGCCGGCCCTGGAAACGCTCAGCGCCCTCGCCGCCGTGTTTGAGGTTAACGTAGCCGAACTGAGCGGCGACGCCCCCGTCGGGCACGAAGAATCCCTTGATTTACGTATTGAGGAAGCCAAAGAGCGGGTCCATCAGGAGAGCCGCTTCTTCCGCTCGCTGTCGGTGGCGGTGGTGGTTTGCGTTCTGCTGGCGGTGCTAAACCGGGTCACCAGCCCCGAAAACTACTGGTCCGCATGGGTAGCCGCTATCTGGGGCGCGCTGCTGCTGGTGAGAGCGGCACGGCTGTTTGTTTTCGGCGGATTGACCCGCAGCTGGCGCCAGGCGCGGCTGCAGCGATTGTTGCGTAAGTAGACTCCGTTAAGCGCGACGCCCGGCGCCGCGCTTAACGGCTATTGCGGCCTAGATAGCCACCATTCCGCGCACGCCCTCGGCTTCCATATCCGCGCCCTTTCCTTGCTGAATAATCACTCCTCGCGACATCACCAGGTAGCGGTCGGCAAGAGCTGCGGCAAAATCATAGAACTGCTCGACCAGCAGGATCGCCATATCGCCACGGTTCGCCAGCTGGCGGATAACTTCGCCGATCTCCTTAATCACCGAGGGCTGAATACCTTCCGTCGGCTCATCGAGGATCAGCAGCTGCGGCCGGCTGGCCAGCGCGCGGCCAATCGCCAGCTGCTGCTGCTGACCGCCGGAGAGATCGCCCCCGCGCCGCTGCTTCATCGTTTTTAACACCGGAAACAGCTGATAGATCTCCTCCGGAACCTGACGCGCATCGCGGGCGGCAAAGCGAGAAAGGCCCATCAGCAGGTTCTCTTCAACGGTGAGGCGCGGAAAAATCTCCCGCCCCTGCGGGACATAGGCGATCCCCGCCTGTACGCGCTGATGGGGTTTGCGCGCCGTGATGGTCTTATCCTGCCATATCACTTCGCCGCTGCGCGCCGGGACCAGCCCCATCAGGCACTTCAGCAGTGTGGTTTTACCTACGCCGTTGCGCCCCAGCAGGCAGGTAATCTCTCCCGGTCGGGCAGCAAAATCGACGCCGCGCAGAATATGGCTGCCGCCATAGTATTGATGTAACTGGTTAACCTGCAGCATCGGCGCTCCTTAGCGTCCAAGATAAACTTCAATCACCTGTTCGTTGGCCTGCACCTCGCGCAGAGAGCCTTCCGCCAGCACCTGTCCCTGATGCAAAACGGTCACCCGGTCGGCAATCGTTTCAACAAATCCCATATCATGCTCGACCACCATCAGCGAATGCTCCCCGGCGAGGGTGCGGAACAGCTCGGCGGTATATTCGGTTTCGGCGTCGGTCATACCAGCGGCGGGCTCATCCAGCAGCAGCAGATGCGGCTCCTGCACCAGCAGCATGCCGATCTCAAGGAACTGCTTCTGTCCATGCGACAGCAGCCCCGCCTGCCGGCCGCGTTCGGCGTCCAGACGCAGCAGGCGCAGGGTATCGCTGATGCGGTCCTCCTGCTCCGAGTTCAGCCGCCCGCGCAGGCTGGCCCAGACCGATTTATCGCTTTTCAGCGCCAGCTCAAGATTTTCAGCCACCGTCAGCGCTTCAAAGACCGTCGGCTTTTGAAACTTGCGCCCAATCCCCTGACGGGCAATGGCGATCGGGTCAAGGGACATCAGGTCGATGGACTGATCGTACAGCGCCCTGCCGCTCTGCGGCCGGGTTTTGCCGGTAATCACGTCCATCAGGGTGGTTTTCCCGGCGCCGTTGGGCCCGATAATACAGCGCAGTTCGCCAACGCCAATCTGCAGCGAGAGGTCGGTCAGCGCCTGGAAGCCGTCAAAATTGACGTTAATCTTTTCCAGCTGCAGCACCGGATCGGTTTGCTCACGAAAACGATCCGTCGGCTGCTGGCGGGTAAACAGGCCTTCATCCGGTTGCATCAGCGATCTCCTTTACGCAGCAGGCCAATCACCCCACGCGGTAAAAAGAGCGTGACGATGATAAAAATCAGTCCAAGAAACAGCTGCCAGTACTCCGGGATCGCCATCGTGAAGTAGCTTTTCGCGCCGTTGACCAGCCCTGCGCCCAGCACCGGGCCGACTAAGGTTCCGCGGCCGCCGAGCGCCACCCAGATAGCGGCCTCAATCGAGTTGGTCGGCGACATTTCGCCAGGGTTAATAATCCCCACCTGCGGGACGTACAGCGCCCCCGCCAGCCCGCACAACACGGCCGAGAGCGTCCACACCAGCAGCTTAAAGCCGCGCGGATCGTAGCCGCAGAACATCAGCCGGTTTTCGGCGTCGCGCACCGCGGTCAGAATGCGGCCGAACTTGCTGGTGGCGAGGCGAAAGCCTATCCACAGCGTTAACAGCAGCAGCAGTACCGTCGCCATAAACAGCGCCGCACGGGTGCCGGTGGCGGTGACGGAAAAGCCGAGCAGCGTGGTGAAACCGGTAAAACCGTTGTTGCCGCCGAAGCCGGTCTCGTTGCGGAAAAAGAGCAGCATTCCGGCGTAGGTCAGCGCCTGGGTCATTATCGAAAAGTAGACCCCTTTGATTTTGGAGCGAAAGGCAAACCAGCCGAAAACCAGCGCCAGCAGCCCGGGAACCAGCACCACCAGCAGCATCGCCCAGGCAAAGTGCTGGGTTCCCCACCAGAACCACGGCAGCTCGGTCCACGACAGGAATGACATAAACGCCGGCAGACCGTCGCCGGCCGCCTGGCGCATCAGATACATGCCCATCGCATAGCCGCCCAGCGCAAAGAAGATGCCATGGCCCAGCGACAGCATGCCGGCATAGCCCCACACCAGATCCAATGCCACCGCGACAACGGCGTAGCAGAGGATCTTACCGGTCAGGGTCAGCAGCCACGTAGGCACCGCCAGCGGGTGTGACTGAGGCAGCAGCGCCAGAAATGGCATGCTCAGCAGCGCGATTAGCACCAGCAGCCCAAGCCACTGCAGAGGCCGGGGCGCTTTGCGCGCAAGTCGTAAGGTCATCGGTTGGCTCATCAGTCAATCACCCTGCCTTTTAACGCGAACAGCCCCTGCGGGCGTTTCTGGATAAACAAAATAATCAGCACCAGGATCAGAATTTTGCCCAGCACCGCCCCCAGCTGCGGTTCGAGGATTTTGTTAAAGATCCCGAGGCCAAATGCCGCCACCACGCTTCCCGCCAGCTGACCGACGCCGCCCAGCACCACCACCAGAAACGAGTCGATGATATAGCCCTGACCGAGCTCCGGCCCGACGTTGCCGAGCTGCGACAGCGCGACGCCGCCTAAGCCCGCGATCCCGGAGCCGAGGCCAAACGCCAGCATATCCACCCGGCCGGTCGGTACGCCGCAGCAGGCGGCCATTGCCCGGTTCTGCGTGACCGCCCGCACGTTCATGCCCAGACGGGTTTTATTCAGGATCAGCCAGGTAAAGAACAGGACGAGGATCACAAAGCCGAGGACCGCCAGCCGGTTCCACGGCAGGATCAGATTGGGCAGTACCTGCATGCCGCCGGATAGCCACGCCGGGTTCGCCACCTCGACGTTTTGCGCGCCAAACAGCATGCGCGTCAGCTGGATGAGCATCAGGCTGATCCCCCAGGTCGCCAGCAGCGTTTCCAGCGGGCGTCCGTAGAGATGGCGAATAATGGTACGCTCCAGCGCCATGCCGATCCCGGCGGTGACCAGAAAGGCCACCGGCAGCGCAATCAGCGGATAGAGCGCCAGCCACTGCGGGGCGAACTGGGACAAAGCCTGCTGCACCAGCCAGCAGCTGTAGGCCCCTATCATCAACATTTCGCCGTGGGCCATATTGATGACCCCCAGCAGCCCGTAGGTGATCGCCAGCCCCAGCGCCGCCAGCAGCAGTACCGAACCGAGCGACAGCCCCATAAAGGCCTGGCCGAGGATTTCGCCGAGCAGCAGCCGCTGTTTGATCTGGCTCAGACTCCCGGCCGCCGCGCTGCGTACGCGAACATCAGGTTCATGCTGCGCATCGGTAAACGGCATCAGCAGCGCCTGAGTTTCAGGGTCGGAGGAGCGCCCCAGCCGCTCAACGGCCGCCAGCCGCTGTTCGCCGTCTGCGCTGCTCAACTGAAGGCGAGCAAGCGCCATCTCCAGCTGCGTCTTGATGCCATCATCCGTTTCTGCCGCCAGCCGCTGTTGCAGCAGCCCGCTCATTTCGGGCGTCGCTTCGCGCTGCAGTATCTTCACCGCCGCCGCCCTTTCGGTGACACTGTCACTCACCAGCAGATGCGTGGCCAGCGCGCCGGCAGCCAAATTGCGCAGGCGGTTAGTGAGCCGCACCGGTTTGGGGGTTCCAGAAGGTTCCGCCGCCGCGCCTAGCGCCTGCTGATTGCTGAAGGCGTGGCCGCTGTTGTCAACCTGCAGCGTTTCCGCCGCTAATGCGCGCAGCAGCGGCAGACGCTGCGCCTGCGGGGCCGCGGCCCACTGCTCAAGCAACCGCGCCTGCTGGCTGCGATTGGCCGTCACGAAATCATCCGCGTCCGCCGCCTGCGCGCGCCACGGCAAAATCATCACCAGCAGCGCGAAGTAGTAACCCATGATGCGCAGCGCCTTCATGATTGCTCTCCTTGTGGCGTTCCGGGTCGCCCGTACGCTCGTTAAAGCACGTTCCACCTTCCCGGGCCGTAGCCCGGGAAGGTGACGCTGAGTGACGCTTAGTTACTGGCGGTTTTTACCGGATGATCGGGCTTCTTATCGTTACCGGCGATCCACGGGCTCCACGGCTGGGCGCGCACCGCATCGTCGGTCTGCCAGACGACGTTGAACTGACCGTTGCCTTCGATTTCACCGATCATCACCGGCTTATGCAGATGATGGTTGGTAGCATCCATGGTCAAGGTAAAGCCGGACGGCGCTTTAAACGTTTGCCCGGCCATCGCCGCGCGAACCTTATCAACATCGGTCGTGCCGGCCTTGGTCACCGCCTGAGCCCACATATGCAGCCCGACCCAGGTGGCTTCCATCGGATCGTTGGTGACGACGGTATCGGCGTTCGGCAGCTTATGGGCCTTGGCATAGGCGCGGTAGTCGGCCACAAACTGCTTATTGGTCGGGTTATCGACCGACTCAAAGTAGTTCCACGCCGCGAGGTTGCCGACCAGCGGTTTGGTATCGATGCCGCGCAGCTCCTCTTCCCCTACCGAGAACGCGACGACCGGGACATCGGTGGCCTTCAGTCCCTGATTCGCCAGCTCCTTATAGAACGGAACGTTGGAGTCACCGTTGATGGTTGAGACCACCGCGGTTTTTCCGCCCGCCGAGAATTTCTTAATATTGGCGACAATCGTCTGGTAATCGCTGTAGCCGAACGGGGTGTAGACCTCTTCGATGTCCTTATCCTGAATCCCTTTGGCGTGCAGGAAGGCGCGCAGGATCTTGTTGGTGGTGCGCGGATAGACGTAGTCCGTCCCGAGCAGGAAGAAACGCTTCGCGCCGCCGCCGTCCTCGCTTAACAGGTATTCCACCGCCGGGATAGCCTGCTGGTTTGGCGCCGCGCCGGTATAGAAGACGTTCGGCGACATCTCTTCGCCCTCGTACTGTACCGGGTAGAACAGCAGCCCGTTGAGCTCTTCGAATACCGGCAGAACCGATTTACGCGACACCGAGGTCCAGCAGCCAAAGACCGCCGCAACCTTGTCCTGAGTCAGCAGCTGGCGGGCTTTTTCCGCAAACAGCGGCCAGTTCGAGGCCGGGTCCACCACCACCGGTTCGAGCTTTTTGCCCAGCACGCCGCCTTTGGCGTTAATATCGTCGATCGCCATCAGCGCGACGTCTTTTAGCGGCGTTTCGGAAATGGCCATCGTCCCGGAGAGCGAATGCATAATGCCGACCTTAATGGTGTCGGCGGCGAAAGCCGGAAACGTGTAGCCCATGCTGATGACAGAGGCGGAGAGTGCAAAAGCTTTTAATAGTGTTCGACGCTGCATGTTCACTCCTGAATATCGCAAAAACAAAAAATGAATTAACGACTAACCGGAAGTGATAAGGCAAAAAAGATGCCAGGTTGCTGAACAACCTGAAGGCGCGGCGCGCGGCGGGAGCGTAAAACTGGAGGCGCAGCGTTGCCTCAAAATAGTGCAACGCTGCGCTAAGAAGAGAGATTACCAGACCTGAGCGGCCACCCCGGTGACGAGGCGGACTTTATCCCACTGCTGCGACTCGGTCAGCGCATTTCCCTCCTCGGTCGAGGCAAAGCCGCACTGCGGGCTGAGGCAAATCTGCTGCAGAGAAACGTACTGCGCCGCCTCCGCCAGCCGCGCCTTAACCCCTTCGGGATTTTCCAGCTCGCCATTTTTGGTGGTAATCAGCCCCAGCACTACCTGCTGATGGCCCGGGCGGATAAAGCGCAGCGGCGCAAAGTCGCCGGAGCGGTCGTTATCGTACTCAAGGAAGAACGCGTCGACATTCACGCTGCCAAACAGCACTTCCGCTACCGGCTCGTAGCCGCCTTCGGAGATCCAGGTGGAGCGGAAGTTGCCGCGGCAGACGTGCAGGCCGATGGTTAAATCATCCGGCTTGCCTTCCAGGGCCTGATTCAGCACCCTGGCATAGATCCGCGCCAGCTCGTCCGGGTCCTCCCCACGGTCGCGTACCTGCTGGCGCTGTTCGTCGGAGCACAGGTAGGCCCAGACGGTATCATCCAGCTGCAGATAGCGGCAGCCCGCGTCATAAAACGCGCGAATCGCATCGCGCCAGGTGATCGCCAGGTCCGCAAAATAGTCGGCGAGGTCCGGATAGACGGTGGAATCAATATCTTTACGCCCGCCGCGGAAATGCAGCACGCTCGGGCTGGGAATGGTCATTTTTGGCTGCGCGTCGCCGCTGATGCTTTGCAGAAAACGAAAGTCTTCCAGCATCGGATGTTCGCCAAACCCCAGCTTATCGGTCACCCGGATACCGTGCGCCCTGGTCTGCACGCCGTTGAACTGGATGCCGTGATCCGAATCGTAGCGCTCGACGCCCTGCAGGCCGTCAAAGAAATCAAAGTGCCACCACGCGCGACGAAACTCCCCGTCGGTCACCACGTGCAGGCCGCAGTCACACTGCTGCTGTACCAGCTGGCGAATCGCTTCATCTTCCACCCGCCGCAGCTGCCCGCTATCAATGGCGCCTTCGGCAAACTGCTGGCGCGCCAGCTTGATCGCATTCGGACGTAAGAAGCTGCCGACGATATCAGCGCGGAACGGGGCCTGTGAACGTTGCATGGTGTCTCCTTAGCGGCGGGCCGGTTTAGTTGCCCACCGTGATAGTTCATTATTTGAATTTATAGACTTCTGGATGGCTATATGTCCAAATACTGGCACGCGGCATGGCGATCGGCAAACGAGAAAATTTCATGGCTGATGAAATAATTTCATCCAGCGGTCAGCCTTACCTCCGCAGGCTGACCGCCGCTCGCCTCAATCCGCGAAAGGCAGCCCTTCGTCCTGCCAGCCGGTCAGGCCGCCGATCATCAGCTTCACCGGCCTCCCTAGTAGCGCCAGCCGCAGCGCCGCGACGTCCGCGCCGTTGCAGTGCGGGCCGGCGCAGTAAACCACGAACAGCGTCTCCGCCGGCCATTCGCTCATTCTGGCGGCATCAATTTGTCGATGCGGGATATGCAGCGCGCCGGGAAGATGGCGGCGGGCAAAAGCTTCCGCGCTGCCGACGACGTGCAGCAGGACAAAATCGGCTTCGCCTTCGCTCATCGCCCGGTAGACGTCAGCACAATCGGTTTCAAGACCCAGCTTTTTGCGGAACCAGGCGGCGGCTTCGGCGGGTGCGGCAGGGGTAAATTCGGTAACAACACTCATGGCGTATTCTCCTTGTCTGTGATACCACTAATTTAATGACACCTTCTCTTTGTTATCCGCTGGCAACCATGACAGAAAACGCTGAAATCATGCCAATCTCCACCGTGACGTTGTCACGCCATCGGGTGGTTGCGCTGGCCTACGATGGCCTCTGTACCTTTGAATTTGGCGTGGCGGTAGAGATCTTCGGCCTGCCGCGCCCGGAAATGGGCGCCGGCTGGTATCAGTTTGCGGTAGCGGCCGTCGACAGCGGCGAGCTTCGCGCGACCGGCGGTATACGGCTGGTGGCCGATGGCGGCATGGATTTACTCAACACGGCGCAGACCATTGTGGTACCCGGCTGGCGCGGGATTGATGCCCCGGTTCCCGCAGAGCTCTGCGCGGCGCTGGTTGCCGCCCGCGCCCGCGGCTGTCGCATCATCTCGATTTGTTCCGGCGTGTTCGTGCTCGCCGCCGCCGGCCTGCTTAACGGCCGCCGGGCGACAACCCACTGGCGCTATACCGACCAGCTGCGCCAGCGCTACCCGCAGGTGGAGGTCATCGACGATGTGCTGTACGTGGGCGACGAGAACGTGATGACATCGGCAGGCAGCGCCGCGGGCATCGATCTATGTTTGCATCTGGTGCGCGAAGACTACGGCATTGATGCGGCGAATACGGTTGCCCGCCGGCTGGTTATCTCGCCGCACCGCGACGGCGCCCAGGCCCAGCAGGTTGTCCGCCCGGTGGCGAAAGCGCGGGAAAGCCAGCGCCTGGGCCTGCTGTTCGACTTCCTGCATCAGCAGCTGGCGGTCAGCCATAGCGTCGCCTCGCTGGCGCAGCGCGTCGGCATGAGCCCGCGCACCTTTTTACGCCGCTTTGAGGCGGCAACCGGCAAAACCCCCGCGCGCTGGCTGCTGGATGAACGTTTGCAGCGCGCCACGCAGCATCTCGTCGATACCCGGCTTAGCGTGGAGAAGATCGCCGAGCTTTGCGGCTTCGCCAATGCCGGCGCCCTGCGCCATCACTTTCGCCAGCAGTTTGCCCTCAGCCCGCTGCAGTACCGCAAGAAGTTTTCTCCCCCCGCGGTTGTAAAACCGTAGCGACAGAGCACAATGGCTTAACTTTATATAGCTAGCGCAAGGAGCTTGCCCCGATGAAAAAAGAGTGTCGCGTGGTTCTTTATAAGGAAGGGATACTGGGAAGTATGTTTTTCGGTGAGGCAAAAGCGGACCCCGATAAAATGAGCCGTTTCCTGAATGAGTACACCATGCAGGGCTGGGAAGTGAAAACGATGTCCGTGGAAAGGCGCCGTACCGGCCTTTTCTGGTCGCGGGAAGCCTATCTTTTCGTACCTGAACGCGCCCTCTGATCCCTCTCTTCGCCCGCCCGCCGCTGGCGCGGGCTATGTATTTAGATCGTAAATAATACCTTTTGTTAACATCCGGTTGAAGTTTCGCCGGCTACTCTATGCTCAACAACCGTACACCCTGTTCAATAAGGACAACTTAGCGCAAATCGAAACTTTATGGAGGTTAATCATGCTGGGAAATATGCATGTATTTATGGCAGTACTGGGAACAATCCTGTTCTTTGGTTTTCTTGCCGCGTATCTAAGCCACAAATGGGATGACTGATGAACGGCGATAATCCCCACCCTTAAACGCCCCTTGCTGCTTATGCATCAAGGGGCGTTCTGCTTTTTGCTTCCCGATCATAGCGTTACACTCATCACGAAAAATTCAGCGTTGCGTTATTTAGCCTGCGCATCAGAGCCGCGCTGGCGGACGCGCTAAACAAATGACGGACATTGGCAGGCAACTCCACATCAAACCATCAGCCAGAAGCGGTACTGTCGCTACGGCAGGGATAAGACTTTTTCCGTCTGCGTATCTTCTGTTGACTTACTCTGCAAAAAGATTACTTTTCAGGACATGAAGAAAATACTCATCATTGTCCCCGACGGCGGCATGCTGTTTGAATCCGCCGGTATTGCCGACATTCTGATGCAGGCCAACCGCCTGCACCCGGAAGGCGCTTTGGATATCTGTTACCAGGTTCAGTTAGCGACAACCCAGCCGCATCAGGTGATTCATGGTCAGTCCGGCTTAAATCTACTGGCAGATCATCGCCTGCATGAAATAGACCCACGCGAGCCACTCGATACCATCATTATCACCGGCAGAGGTCAAAACCCGCAGGAAGGGATTGCAGTGGTTGACTGGCTGCGCCTTGCCGCTCCCCATGCCCGCCGCATTGCATCCATTTGCGGCGGTGCGATGCTGCTGGCGCAAACCGGGCTGCTGGACGGCAGACGAGCCACCACCCACTGGAAGCTGCTGGAAACCATGCAGGCAGAATTTCCTCAGGTGCGCGTCGAAGGCGGTCCGCTGTACGTTCAGGACGAACGCATCTGGACCTCAGGCGGGGTCAGTTCCGGCTTTGACCTGACGCTGGCGCTGGTTGAAGAGGACTACGGCTTCAATCTGGCGCGCGACATCGCCCAGGACTTCGTCATGTTCCTGCGCCGTCCCGGGGGCCAGCTGCAGTTTAGCCGCTACAACCTGCAGCAGACCAGCACCCTGGGCCCCATTAGCGATCTGCAGGCCTGGTTGCTCGAGAACCTTACCGCCGACCTCAGTGTGGATAAACTGGCGGAAAAAGTCGCCATGAGCCCACGTAATTTCACCCGCGTGTTTACCCGGGAAACCGGCGCTTCGCCGGCGCGCTACGTCGCCGAAGCACGTCTGGCCGCTGCCCGGCAGCGTCTGGAGCAGACCAACGAGACGCTGGATCGTATCGCCGAACAAACGGGATTTGGCAGCAGCATTAACCTGCGACGGCTGTTTGAAAAACAGCTTCACATCACGCCTGGTGAATATCGCCAGCGCTTTCACTGTCGTAAAATGGCGTAAAGTGATCCTTTTTTGTCATTTACGCCAACTGGTGACCGGCCTACATTAGCTTCAGAGACAACAGATAAGGAGTTGATCATGGTAAAGGTCGGTATTAACGGTTTTGGCCGTATTGAGGGATACCGCGGTGCTGCCGTAGCGTTTACCGTTGGTTATGAACCTGTTTCACCGTTTAACTGTAAATACTGGCGGCATTTGGCGCCACGCCTGCATACGGAACAATAGAGACTGATTAAAACCAAAAAACTCCCCCGGAGGCACACCGGGGGAAAATACTGATTGATATTATTGCTGTGTGCGTCTTCGCGCACTACGCATCATCTAAGAAAAATCTCAGTTCTACGAGGTTTATTTCAGAGGTCAGAGCAGCTGGTAGCCCTCTTCGGGCGAAGTATCCCTGCAGATACCCGCCATACATCAGTTGCACCTCAGCATCACTCAGCGCATGGTTAGCAGGCTAAGAGCCAAGGCGTACTGGCGGCATGACTGGCGATATTCTTTTTTATGCCAGTACCCTCTGAAATTAAGCGAAAAAAGCCCCGCTGTGCGAGGCTGACAATAAAGCGTTACAACTGTGGCAGTGATTTTCATTGATTAAACCAGCGCCACACAATGGACATTTCTTATCGTTGTGCATGATTTATATTAACACTTAATATAGTAGTAATGACTTTCCCATAGTCGCCCTTGACATGCGATCTCATCAACAGAGAAAACCTTCTTTTTTTGCTCTATTTTTTCAACTCCTTCCACTATGACGAAGTCGCTATAGCTTTTTATTTTTTTTAGTTTTTCAGAGAAATCAAAATCATTCTCAATTTCCCAAAAATAATCCTTATCGATCTTGATACACCCAAACCTGAATGATTCAAGTAATTTAACACTTGTAAATCCGCGACCAAAATCATCCAACCACACCGGACACAATTTTGAAAGCGAATTTAACTCTACCATACTGCTACATTTTTTGAATTCATGAAATCCCTCATTAATCTCAACAGTAATATTGCTATGTTGCTTAATGTAATCACACAGATATCTGTCACACAGTATGTAATCACTAATCAAGCTATCAACATTTATTGAAATTGGCTTACCTTCTGTCCTCGAAGGATCCAGCGTAGGGATTATCAATAACTGTTTATTGAAAACATCTATCCTCTCCTGCTCATTTAACAAGTAGAAAGGCAATAGTTTTTCATTGGAAAACTCATTATTAGAATTCTTTTTACATACATTCCTGGTCAATATTTCCCATGAATGTACAGAACCATCACTCTTGAATGATGGCTCTAAAACAAAACTGTAATAATCAATTTCCTCACTATTCTTTATCATTAACAAAACACCGTGAGTAGGATTAATCCTAATCATCACATAAATAAAAACCAAAAAGAAATAGTTTAAAATGATCGATAAAGATCATTTGATAGGCAAAACCTATCACAAGATCTATATCGATCGATTAGACGAATCGATTGATTGAGGCACCAGGGAGTGCGAACATTGACTTGGTTTGTTTTAGATTCAAAATCAACAGGTTAAATTAAATCATCTTAATTATGTAAACTGAATGCCCTTTGCGTTGGAAGTGTTTTAGTGAAGAAATTTTGGCTTTATGTTCCTTACGCTCTCTGACCTTTTAATTTATATTAATCATTCAAAAGATTATGCCGATGCTGCTCGCCAGACATTATTATTGTTCTCCATACAGTATCCATTTTTCCCATTTCTCTTCACGTTATAAAGCATTTTATCTGCAACGCCTATCCAACTTGTCATCGATTCTTTATTTTTAGCCCCGGCGATACCGATACTGACGGTGCAACAAATGCCGTCACAGGAAGGTAATGAAAGATTTTTTAACTTGTGCTGAATTGTCCGGACCATCTCAACCACCAGCTGGTCATTACTATTATTAACAATAACGGCCAGTTCATCCCCACCGAACCTTGCAGGAATATCCTGCTCGCCGACGCACTCTTTTAATATCGTAGATATCCGCGACAATACCGCATCGCCAACCTCATGACCGTAAGTATCATTGATGTATTTGAAATCATCGATATCAATTAGCATAAGATAGGCCAAAGTACGTTTATTGCGGGTTGCCCGATATGCACTTTCCATCTTTTGCTCGAAAAAACGTCGGTTTGGGAGGTCTAATCCAGGGTCCATAAGAGCTTGTTTTTCAAGCAACTCTCTCCGTTTTCTCAATTTTAGAGACAGACGTCTCGAAACAATACTCAACAAAATGGGATAACACGTTGCCAGGGGCAAAGAAAGCCACACCGTTTTCTCACTAAACCCGGTGACATAATTGAAGTTATTCAATGCCCATACGAATAAAAAAGTTAAAGCCATACATAGCAATGCGGGTTTTAAAACTCGCCAACCACCAGCTGCGTAGCGATCGGCTATCTGTATTGAAACTATGAATATAGACGGCAGCGGGCTAACCTGTATGACAGCTATCCAAATACCGGCCCAGAATGAATCAAGTATCATGTTCCTTTTTTCGGCATTTAGCATATCGCGACCACAGGCACTGGCCAGATAAGCAACTGACGGCCAAATTAAAGCGTTTAAAATCAGCAATGCAATTGTATATTTACTTGACAGCTGCTCATCCAAAACTGAATATACAGGGATAAAGCACAGAATGACTCCCGCCTGGCGTAATAAATAAACTCGTTTAATAAATGATACATTCCTTTCGGAAAGGTATTTTTCATCAGGCATTTTATTTATCATAGTAAATCCTTTTTGAATAACTTCGCCCACGCTTTGCCGTTAAGGATGTATCCCCCGCAGGACAAGCGCAGTGCTTGCATATTTTAAAATTATAGTGTGGACATCACTTTTACAAGTTTTATAAAAATAGTGTTATTCATGTTTTTTTCTTAAGTGAGGGTCTGCTCGTCCATGATAGTTCCCCGGTAAGCCAGCAACCTGCCAGAATTATACGCTTAGTTATACAATCAAGCCGAAATTAAATTTCGCCAGCCCGAACCACCCCTATTAAAATTGGTAGGGAAATCGGATGTGTTAACTAAATCTAACCAACTACGGCTTTTGCACTTGCAGAACTGTACTTATCTTCAGCTGATGATCCCCCAGAAGTAATGCCATTTCGGCGCTACCCAAACGAGTCCCTCAGGGTATACTTGCGTATGACCTTCAATATATTCCAGGCCAATAATGACTGATTTACTACGCCAAAAGCTCGTCTTACCTGAAAACGCATCCAGACTTTTACTGCACTCCTGCTGTGCTCCCTGCTCAGGTGAAGTGATGGAAGCGATTCAGGCATCCGGCATTGACTACACGATTTTCTTTTACAACCCGAATATCCACCCGCAGAAAGAGTATTTGTTACGCAAAGAGGAAAACATCCGCTTTGCTGAAAAGCATGGGGTACCTTTCGTTGACGCCGACTATGACACCGATAACTGGTTTGAACGCGCCAAAGGAATGGAGTGGGAACCTGAGCGAGGCATACGCTGCACCATGTGCTTTGATATGCGTTTTGAACGCACCGCGCTTTATGCATGGGAAAATGGATTCAGCGCGATCAGCAGTTCGTTGGGCATTTCACGATGGAAAAATATGCAACAGATTAACGACTGCGGGCATCGAGCCGTAAATCCCTACCCCGATATGCTGTACTGGGATTATAACTGGCGCAAGCAAGGAGGGTCTGCTCGGATGATAGAAATCAGTAAACGCGAACGTTTCTATCAGCAAGAATACTGCGGGTGTGTTTATTCACTACGTGACTCGAATATGCATCGTAAATCGCAGGGAAGGCCACTGATTAAGCTTGGCAAGGTATTTTATGGCGATAACGAAACTGAATAAGGAGAGAGCGTGCGGGCAGAAATGAAGGAAAAAATCATCAGAACCTGTGAGGCGAAAATCGTGGCTAAGGGCAGTAGCGTAGGGCTTTCGTTCTATGCCTTTTTTGCCAATAAAAATGACGATCCCGAACTGCTGATGGAGGTTGCGCGCTGGTGGATTATGGAGATGAAGCTGGATCATTTTGAAAAGGCGGAAAAGATAAAATCCCTCGTTGTAGAGATGTGACGAACGATTCCGGCTCTGGCTGAGGCCGTTTGTCGCCCTTTCAACATTTCACCGGGTCAGGCTAAGTTGTCGAGCGGCGTTGTATCGATGCTTCATCGCGGGAGCGGAAAAAGGCGGAAAAATTGAAAATTGACTGGCATAGCGCATTACTCACACGTACTACCGTTATTGATAAAGACTATAAAAACACGCAAAACGTTCGTCGCTTTATGCTCGCGGAGTGTGGGAAGGACTTTCGATTTAACCGTGAATTCATGGCCTGGATCCGTAACGATATCCCCAAAAATTTGGGTGACGCTGTCGATGAGTGGAAGCGCAGGCATTTACGCTAGAAAGCGAGCGCCCGTGCTTCGCTGACCGCTTTTACGATCGTGCGAATGCGCGCAAAAGGCGCTGGCGCATCCCGGACACGTTTTTATTTGCCGGCGGCATAAATTTTTTGGTACATCGCCGGGCTCATTCCCGTCACTTTGATAAACGCCCTGCGCATGACGTCGCTGCTGCTGTATCCACACATTACGGCGACTGACTTGATCGGTTGCCGTTCGCTAAGCAGCTCCCTGGCGCGGGATATTCTCGCCTGCTCCAGCCACTCTCCCGTACTCACGCCCATTTCCTGTTGAAACACCCTGTTCAGATGGCGAACGCTGAGGTTGATATGATTTGCCATCTCCGCGACGGTAGCCGTTGTATCCAGATTCGTCAGCACCCAGCGCTGTAAATCCTGCAGAGCCGCCCGCCCGGTGGTCGACACCTGCTGCTTGCGCGTGAAATGGCCCTGTCCGCCGGGACGGCGAAAAAACATCACCAGGTTCGCCGCGACATCTAACGCGATTTCGCGCCCCACGTCTTCTTCAATAAATCTCAGCGCCAGATCCATACCCGAAGTGACTCCGGCGGCCGTTCTCACCGGGCCATCAGCAACGTACAGGGCATCGGCATTAACCTGAATTTCCGGATGACGTCTGGCAAGCTCCCCGGCGACGGACCAGTGGGTGGTGACCTGACGGTGGTTGATTAACCCGGTTTGCGCCAACAATAGCGCGCCGGTACACACTGAACCGTACCGACGGCTGAGCCGGCAAAGCGCCGTTATTGCCTGGCTCTGTTTTTCAGAGAGCTCGCGATCGGCCATATCCGGCGATCCGGCGATAAGAAACGACGTCGGCCCGTTGACGGCATAGTCAGAAAGAGAGCCGTTCGCGCTGAGGGTAACCCCGGAAGACGCGTGAATAGTCTCCCCATCAATCGATATGACGACCGAATGGTATATTTGCCGACGGAGAATGCGGTTTACCTCAGCGAAGGCATCCAGCGGCCCCGCGACGTCGAGCAGCTGTACTCCTGGAACGGCCAAAATGACGATACTGTGCACTATTCTTTCTCTCCAGGTCCGAATTTAACCGGATGTCCTAAATTGCATGAAAATGACCATTATAGACATAAGCGCGATTGCTTAGAATGGTGGCGAAACGTTCCAAAGGAGATTAATCATGCAGTTTACCGTACAGGGTATCCGTATACCCGACACGCAGATGGCCCGTGACGCCACGGCATTCATCCGTGATACCGAATCGGATTTACTCTTCAACCACTCCAGCAGAGTCTACTACTGGGCGGCCCTGGCGGCCCGCAGGCGTGACGCAAAAGTCGATCATGAGCTTTTATACGTGGGATGCATGTTCCACGATATTGGTTTAACGCATGAGCACTGCAGCTGTGACAAACGCTTCGAGGTGGATGGCGCAAATGCGGCCCGCGAGTTTATGCAAAGCTATGCGCTGAAGCAGGAGGATATGGATAAAGTGTGGACCGCTATCGCCCTGCACACCACGCCGGGCATCCCGGAGTTTATGGCCCCGGAAATTGCGCTTGTCACCGCCGGGGTGGAAATGGACGTTTTGGGAATAGGCTACGATACGTTCGGCGATGAGGAGAGAATGGCCGTCGTTAGCCAGCATCCGCGCCCTGACAACTTCAAGGAGGAGATTATTCAGGCCTTCTACGACGGTATCAAACACCGCCCTGAAACGACGTTTGGCAACGTGAAGGGGGATGTCCTGAAAGACAAAGACCCCGCCTTTGCGCCGTTCGATTTCTGTCGCATCATTCGTCAGTCGCCCTGGAAAGGCTAATCTTCCTCCGGCGCTACCCGGGCAGTATTAACTATTGCCCGGCGTATTAAGAACCGATTTGCTCCATTCATAGAACGAGCGCACCGCTGGGGGAAGATACCTGTTCTGCGGGTAGATCAAAGACAGCGGTAAATCGAAGGAGAGATCATTCAGGCAGGCAACCAGCGTTTCATTTTTTAGATAGGGAGCAACCAGATAGCTCGCTACCCTAATTAATCCAATCCCCTCAATACCGGCCTGTATATAGGCATCAGTATCATCAACGACGAAGGTTTCTTGCATACGCACCGCCCTCTCTTCGCCATCCAGGGTAAATAGCCACTCCGTGGTACGCCCGGTTCGATGATTCAGGAACCCAACCGCCCGGTGGTTCTCCAGATCGTCCAGCGATTCAGGCCTGCCATGCGCCCCGATATATTTCGGCGAGGCCATCACTGCCCATTTGAAGTTTGCGAGCGGGCGGGCAACCAGGGTCGTCGAATCCTCGACTCTTCCCGCTCTGATCGCGCAGTCATACCCTTCCTGCACCAGATCCTCAATATTGTCGCTTGAGCAAAGGATCATCTCCAGCTCGGGATACAGCTGCAAAAATTCATCCACCCTGGGAATAAAGCTGGACCTCGCAAGGGACTGAGGCATACCCACCTTAAAGCGCCCTCGCGGCTGGCCAGCCCTGCCGGGAAAAGAAGATTCAACCGTAGCAATATCTGCCAGGATCCTTTTGCACTCTTCGTAGTATCTGCGTCCGTCGGCCGTGACGCTCAGCTTGCGCGTGGTTCGCTGTAAAAGCTGAAGCCCGAGATAAGTTTCCATCTCCTTTATGACGCGAGACACGGTCGATCGCGGCAGGCCCAGAACTTCCGCCGCCCTCGCGAAACTGTGCGTATCCACCACGTGGACATATACCTGCATTGAATCCAGCTTATCCATCATTTCACCTGCAGCCTGAGAAGCGACTATCCCATTTTCGCTAACAGTTTAACCTGTATTCGTATACTTATCGAATGACCTTAGCGCCAGTAAACTTGCCCTCATCGCAGTAAATTCGCTGCTTTATAGGCTGAGGAATCAAAATGCAAGATCGTAAACTCACTTCTCCAGAAAACGTATTGGTGCTAGGAGCGGGACAACTTGGCGATGCCATACTAAGCGCGCTGGTACCTGCGGTGGCGCAGCTTCATGGTTCGGTCACCGTCATCGTTTCTCCTGAATCATGGGATGCAGAGGGCCACCTTCGTTCTGCAGGTCATCAAAAACACGCAGCTGCGGGGGCTAAATTTATTCCGCTTGATATGGCCGGCGCCGCGGCAGAGTCGCTGCGAGAAACATTCAAAAGGTATGACACCATCATAAACTGCATGGGCTTTGTCGCTGGCCCTGGCACACAGGTGAAGATCACGAAGGCAGCGCTGGCCGCCGAGGTGAAGCGTTATTTTCCCTGGCAGTTCGGCGTTAACTACGATGTGGTGGGTAAAGGAAGCGGACAGCCGGTGTGGGATGAGCAGTATGATGTCAGAAGCCTGCTACGCGCACAAAACGCAACGGAATGGGTCATTGTTTCAACCGGAATGTTTACCAGCTTTCTTTTTGAGCCGGCATTTAATGTCGTGAACCTCGCCGAAAAAACAATTAACGCCCTCGGGAGCTGGGATACTCGGGTCACGGTCACCTCACCCGCAGATATTGGGCGTCTGACTACCGCCATTTATTTGCACCAGCCCCGAATCAAGAATGAAGTGGTGTTTGTTGCAGGCGACACGATCTCCTACGGGCAGCTCGCTTCGACGGTAGAACGCGTGACGGAACAAACGTTTAGAAAAAGCGTATTGACCCTGCCTGCGCTGCTTGATGAGCTCCGCGCTGATCCGGATGAACAAATGCTGCGCTACCGTACCGCATTTGCACGTGGAGCCGGCATGTGGTGGCCAATGAGCGAAACGTTTAATGCGAGAAATAATATCAGCACGCAAAACGTTGAAGACTGGCTGAAGGCATTTATTTAATTCCCTGGTTCTAAGGAGCAACATTCTCGATGAAAACCTTAATTTCCGTTTTATTTATCTATTTAATTCTGCCATTTTCGGTATTCGCCAAAACGGTAACCGCCACCGGCGATACGCTGGAAAATGCTGAAAACAAAATCCGCCAAATCACGAAACAACAAGGGGCAAAAGAGTATAAAATAATCGAGGCGAGGATGGGCAATAAAGTACATATTACGGCAGAAATAAAACCCTGAAAAAAATCAGAGGGGCAGCGGCCCCTCGGTGTATTTATTTTCTTATACCGCCACGCCAAAGATGGAATCAGGGGCAAGGCAGCTTGCGCTTAGCGCTGTTCACCCTGCCGCCGCCATCTGACGCCCTGCCATGCCCGCTGCGCGCCATAAAAATCGACGCCTTTACAGACATCGTCGCTAAGGCTGCCGTCAGGCATAAAATATTGCATTGCGATACACAATCTCATAGGCAATCCAATACAATTAGAGATAAAATCGACGAAAGCTTATACACCGATGAGTGACCTCATGAAATATACTGAATCTCCCCGGCTAATCATCAGGTCTTTTCAGGATAATGATGCCGCGGGCTTGTTCGAATATTTATCAAACCCACGCGTAGCCTGTTTTATGGATGAAAAACTTCACTCCTGTGATGAAGCTGTTAACGAAATTGCGCGCCGGCAAAAAGAAGAACACTACTATGCGATTAGCCTGAAGGAAACCGGGGCGCTGATAGGCGAGCTCTTTGCGGATAACAGCGGAGAACCTGACCCTGATACATACTGTGTGGGTTGGCTTCTGAATAAAAAATATGAAGGCATGGGGTTCGCCCGCGAAGCGGCACACGCATTTTTCGACTACCTGTTTAATCATAAGAACGCCAGAAGAATATATGCCTATGTCGCTGATTATAATGAACCTTCACAAAACCTTTGCCGCCACCTCGGTATGCGCCTGGAGGGATGTTTTAAGGAACACGTCTCTTTTATCACGGACGATGAAACCGTGATCTACGAAAGCACGCTGGTGTTTGCTGTCCTGGCCAAAGAGTGGCGCGATAAATAGTCTGAGCTGATTCTAAAAACTCTCTGCCCCAGGACCGAAGGAACATATTAACCGTGCAGATTATTGGCGCCCCCCATAGCAGCGTCGTCGCGGGAGCCGTTGTTGAGAAGTGGGGCTATAGCCATACCTTTCTGCTACACGGCCTCATTGCGCCATTGGCAATACTATTTGTTCGCTTGCGCGGGGCAACGCGACGCGGCGGCGAAATAGTGAAACCGCAGAGCGGCGCACTTTGTTAACCAACGCCATCACGCGTTCAACGGACCACGCAAGAACTGATGCAGATCGGCCATATCCGATCCACCTTATGCTATTACATTTCGCAGCTGGCGGAATTATGCATATGCTTTATCCTGCCTGGTTGTGGCTGATTGGGCGCCTGACATCAATATCTTAAATTTTTCCTAATACAAGGACGATTCTAACCATGAATAAGCGGTTGCTCCCCCTGCTGGCCCTCATACTCCCCTTGAGCACACAGGCCAACGTTTATTTTATCAAAGCCGACACAGTCAAGAATACCAACGTTAGCGAAGTCGCCATCTACTTTAATGGCGCGATCAACAACCGGACCGTTACCTGGCTATTATCTTCGCTGGCAGAAATAGAGGGTAACTACCGTAATATCAAAAATGTCGACATATATCTTAACAGCGAGGGCGGAGATATGGATGCGGGGTACGTGGCCTACGAAGCGCTGCGTAAGAGTCCAGTCAAACTGAATATGATCGATGCTTCAGTAATAGCCTCAGCGGCAACTATGGTTTACTGCGGATCGGATGAACGCTACGCCATGCCGCTTGCCAGGTTTATGCTTCATCCTGCCGCAGCGTGGAACGACAAAGCCGAGTATTTGAAACCCGATCAGGCGAGGCGCATTCTGGAAGATGCTGAAAGCTACAACGTTCTGTTCCGCACTATCTATTCGACCTGCACAAAAATCTCCGCCGATGAACTGAACAAAATAACGTCATCGGAAACCGGCCGCGTATTTTATAAAGTCGATGAGGCCGCCAAAGCCGGTCTGATCACCCGTGGCCTCAAAGAGAGCCATAGCTATCCGGTAACCTACTACGTTACCGACGGTGAGGGTTAAGAAAGTCGGCTGGATAATATTCCCCTAAAGTCCGTTTGCCGTCCCAGGCAGTATCCTTGACTGAGGATACTGCCATCAGGCTATTACCGCCTGCTCCTGCGAACCGTTAAACGCCGCTCTCCACACTGACTCCACAACTTGCGCAAAAGCAAGCAATAAAACTCTTTCACAATGTTCAGAGTTCTCAGGAGGAACAATGAACAGACTGAATTATTTTCTACGGTATAGCGAATATCTCGTCAAGATATTAAGAACTCACCTTTTAAATGACAAAGAATTTCACACCAGGAGATTACAAAAAATATCCGGAAGGAAACCAGATTTAGTGCACCCGGTGACGCTGAGTGAGAAAATATGTCACCGCATGATCTATGACCACAATCCGTTTTACACCCTGCTGGCCGATAAGCTTGCGGTCCGCGAGTATATTTATAACAAAACCGACAAATTAAAACTGGCCGCGCTGGTTGGCGTCTATAGCGATATTCAGAATATTGACCTGAACAGTTTGCCGGACAGGTTTGTCCTGAAATGTAATCATGATAGCGGCAGTAGCGTAATATGTACCGACAAGCAGAAATTTAATACGGCCAGAGCCCTGAGCTCGTTGAGTCTGGCGCTCAAGAAAAACATGTATTACAGCACCCGAGAGTGGCAGTACAAAAATATACCGCCGGTAATTCTATGCGAGGAATATATTGATCTATTTACCGGCAGAGACAAGAATACCACGCCGGAAATGTTGCGTATCCACTGTTTTCATGGCATTACTGGGGTGATCGAAGCCGACTTCACCGATGAGCGGGGAAATGATTACATCAATGTTTACGACAGAGCCTGGCGGCTCCAGCCCTTTCTGATGGAATATCCAAATACGCCAGCCAGGATCCCACCGCCCGATTTATTACACCAGGCCATAACCGCAGCCCAGGAGCTATCAAGAGATCTGGACTATTGCCGGGTGGATTTAATGTTGCAGCGCGATGATATCTATTTTAGTGAAATTACGCTTAGTCCCCGACGCGGTAAGCTGCAGATATATCCTGCCGAGTGGGATATCAAACTGGGTCAAATGTGGTAGCCCGCGGCGGAGAAAACAGGCCTCGGCAGGCCTGCTAACCGCCGCGGTTAAATATCGCATGGTAGCGGCCATGACAGCGTAAAAATCGAATGATGACTCGCCGACAGCGTATAGGTGACCTCCCCGTCATGGGCGTCCATAATCGCTTTAACAACGGACAGCCCGAGGCCGCATCCCTTAGGATTGATATTTCTTGCGGCCGATCCGCGCTGGAAAGGCTGGAAGAGAAACTTTTGAAACTCTTGCGCAATGCCGGGGCCATAGTCCTCAACCACAATATAAAAGCGGTTGCCGGCGATGCCATTTTTAACCAGCATCGTTCTGGAGGTCGAGTATTTTATCGCATTATCAAAAAGGACGGTAAGGCACTGAATAATACGTAAAGGATCGCACACCGACTCCAGACGCTGGAGCTCGGTTACAACCTCGAAGCCGCTGCGTCTGAATTCAAGTGAAAAAGCCTCAAGCGCACTCTGAATAGTCTCCTGCAGATTAACCCGGGCCAGGGTTAAGGTAAATTCAGCCGCCGTGGACGAGCTCACCATCCGCAGATCGTCAATCAGGCTGGATAGCCCTTCAGTTTGTTTCAGCAGATTGTTGAATAACGGCGGCGTAGGTTCAAACACCCCGTCAACCAGCCCTTGCAGCCTTCCTCGGATAATGGTTACCGGGGTTCGTAGCTCATGCGCAATAGCGGCATTCCAGGATTTACGCTGTGAATCCAGCGCCTGCAATTTTTCCGCCATCTCGTTGAAGTCATTAACCAGGTTGTTAAGCTCCCCGAGACGCGAGCTGGTGCAAAACGCCCGGGCGCCTAAATCGCCCTGGGCAACCCGGCGCAGGCTGGTGGCCACCGAGCTTAATGGAGTGAGTATTCTCGCGGAAAGCCTGACGGCGAAGAAGAGTGAGATAATTAACCCGGTGGCGGAAATGACCATAATCCACAGCCAGTCGAGATAAGTCACGCTGTCTTCATTCCCGGCGGCCGAGCCTCCGGGAATATAATCAATGATGAACGCATAGAACAGATATGAGCCGATCACTGAAATAGCAATAACAATAAGCGTTAGCGATATCATAAATCGTAGGATCTGCCGGCTTAACGCCTGGTCTCTGTTCATTTGTGTTCTCCGAGCCGGTAACCTATGCCGCGGATACTCTCAGGAACGCCTTTTAATCCACAGTTTTCCAGCTTCTTACGAAGCTTGCTCATGTGGCTGTCAACCGTTCTGTCGAGAGTATCGCCTTCCGGCAGGCAAGAGTTTAACAGTTCGTCGCGGGAGAATACTTTTCGGGGATTTCTGGCCAGACAGGTCAATAGTTTGAATTCCGTCGTAGTCAGTACCGGGGTGACCATGTCATCTCCAACGGTAATCTCCACAAAAAAGTCGTCCGGATAAATCGTTAACTTTGGCGTGCGGATCGGTTTGCGATAGCTTTGCTCGCTACCGGCTTTAGTCCGCCGCAGTACCGCTTCTATGCGTGCCACAACCTCAGACGGATTAAAAGGTTTCACTACATAATCATCGGCACCCAGCCGCAGCCCCATCAATTTATCGACGTCCTGATCGAGCGCGGTCACCATTATCACGGGGACGTTGCTCTCTTTTCTTAAGGTCGAAAGCACATTCCAGCCGTCAATAATGGGAAGCTGTATATCCAGCAGAACCAGATCGGGCTTGCGCAGGCCGAATGTATTAATCGCCTGCTCGCCGTCCGCCGCCCGGACGGTATTCATCCCTGAACGGTGAACGTAACTCATTAGTATGTCGGCTATTTCGTCATCATCTTCGGCCACAAGAATAAGCGGTTTATCATTCATGATGACTCCGTTCCCGGTATGTTCTGACGAAAGTCTCTACGGTGGGTTGGCATGAGAAAAGCACTGATCCTGCCCTCATTAATCTTAAGCGCGCTACACAAAAAAAAATCACTCCAGGAATATAGCCTGGTCATTTGCTACATCGTTGCTTGTTATGCTTACATTTTACTCGGTCCTGCATCTATTGTGGCGGTCTTGTCGCTCGGGATGAAGTTAATCCGCGAGATTAAGACAGGGTGTTCCTGCGGAAGTTGCATCGCTAACAAAATAATACCCTGAGTATTCTCAATGCCCCGTAGAACACTCCACGCTACATACTCTCTCCACATTAGAGTAATCAGCACTCCATAATGATATGCCATATTATCGATAAGCAACTAATCTGCAGTCAATATGGGTAGGCCAGCACTCATGGCCCTTAGCAACAGAAATATTTAGCGTGGGCCGTCAGGATGAATATTATATCAACGAACTTTACCGATTCTTGCGCGTCATACTCCGGGGTTGAATGATTATGGCAAACATCAACAATACGCCGGTATTCAGTACGGCAAAGATAACTTCAGTGGCACTATTTCTTGTTTATACCTGGGTGATGCTCTATGGATGGCTGGCGCTGGTACATGCAATTGCAGAAAAAGTGCGTTTCACCATAGTGGCGTCGCCCTTTACGTATGCCAGCATCGTGCTGACGAGCCTGCTCCTTTTATTTCAAAAGAAGCCGGGGGCATTGCGCGAGTTAAACATCATAACGCTGATGCTGATGCTGACGTTTACCTACCTGGTTATTATTTTTCACGTCCTGCTCTCTTTACCACTGGATATTTTTGATGTGACCTTTTACTACGAATGCTTTTTGATTGTTAATTTAGGGATTTCACCATTATATCTGCTGTTCAGATTACTTTAATGCTGCCAGACAAGATTTAGCCCCCATTTTTCCAATTTCTCTCGTTAAGCTGATTAATACACCGCTCGCATACTGGATATAACTGATGCCCTATTTTTTATTGCCCGCCCCGTGTTTGCCTGGGTAATCGCGCTATTTATCGTATTAGGGGGGCTGCTGGCGATCCCTCAATTGCCGGTGGCGCAATATCCGGCCGTCGCCCCGCCGGGTATCATTATCACCGCCAGCTACCCAGGAGCTACGCCGGAAATAATGAATACATCCGTGATTTCACTGCTCGAGCGTGAAATTTCCGGCGTTGACGATCTGCTCTATTTCGAGTCGTCCAGCGACACTTCCGGAATGGCCTCGATAACGGTGACGTTTAAGCCCGGCACGGATATCAAGCTCGCGCAGATGGATATCCAAAATCACATTAAAATTGTCGAGCCGCGCCTGCCGCAGCCGGTGAGGCAAAATGGCATCAGCGTCGAGGCCGCAAACTCAGGCTTTCTGATGATGGTTGGGCTGAAGTCCAGAACGGACGGCTATCAGGAGGCGGACCTTAGCGATTATTTTGCCCGGAACGTGACCGATGAGCTGCGTCGCGTTCCTGGCGTGGGAAAGGTACAGCTGTTTGGCGCAGAAAAGGCGATGCGCATCTGGCTAAATCCCGCCAGGATGCATGACTATCGGCTCTCCGTGGGAGACGTCATTAGCGCGATCGGTCAGCAGAACGTTCTGGTTTCACCGGGCCGCACCGGGGATGAGCCCGCCATCGTCGGCCAGCAGGTTACCTATCCGTTGATGGTCAAAGGGCAGCTTGCGACGGTGGAAGAGTTTCGCAATATAACCATTAAAGCCAACACCAGCGGAGCCCGTTTAAAGCTGGCGGATATCGCCCGCGTAGAGTCTGGCCTGCAGAGCTATGCATTTGCCATCCGCGAGAATGGCCTGCCGGCCACGGCGGCGGCGATCCAGCTATCTCCCGGCGCTAACGCCATCAGCACAGCGGCCGGTATTCACGCACGTCTTGCTGAGCTTACAACGGTACTTCCTGATGGTATGGCGTTCTCGGTTCCCTTTGATACCGCCCCTTTCGTGAAGCTGTCGATTATGAAAGTTATCCAGACTTTTATAGAGGCAATGGTGCTGGTGTTTCTCGTAATGCTGCTATTTCTGCATAAAATACGCTGCACGCTTATCCCGGCGATCGTGGCGCCCGTCGCCCTGCTCGGCACCTTTACGGTGATGCTGCTTTGCGGTTACTCCGTCAACGTTCTGACCATGTTCGGCATGGTGTTGGCGATCGGTATCATCGTCGATGATGCGATCGTGGTGGTTGAAAACGTTGAGCGTTTGATGGAAGAAAAGGGTCTGCCGCCGCGCGAGGCGACCCATGAGGCAATGCGGGAAATCACGCCGGCGATAATTGGCATTACGCTGGTACTGACCGCGGTATTCATACCGATGGGTTTCGCAAACGGTTCGGTTGGCGTTATTTACCGCCAGTTCAGCCTGTCGATGGCCGTCTCCATACTGTTTTCGGCATTTCTGGCCCTGACGCTGACCCCCGCTCTGTGCGCATCCCTGCTGAAAGCGCACGACAAAAACGGCAAGGCCGCCGGCGGGTTTTCCGCCTGGTTTAACCGTCATTTCCATCGTTTTTCCTGCCGTTATGAGTCAGGTCTGACGTATGTGCTGAAGCGTGGCGCCAGGATGATGTTGCTGTATGTCGCGATTTGCGGGGCGCTGTTCATCGCCCTGACCAAACTGCCGTCATCGTTTCTACCTGAAGAAGACCAGGGATATTTCATGTCTTCGATTCACCTCCCTTCAGATGCAACAATGACGCGAACGCTGCAGGTGGTGAAACAGTTTGAGGAGCAGATCGCCGCTCGCGAAGCCATCAAGAGTAATGTGATGATCCTCGGGTTTAACTTTTCGGGCTCGGGGCCGAATACGGCAATGTCCTTTACCACGTTAAAAGAGTGGCGGCTGCGCAACGGAGCCACTGCGCAGGAGGAGGCCAATATTATACAAGCCGGAATGGAGCCCGTCGCCGATGCCGTGACCATGAGCCTGTTACCTCCGGCGATCTCCGACATGGGGACATCTTCCGGCTTTACCCTCTATCTCGAAGACAGGGCCGGTAAAGGGTATCGCGCCCTGAAGCAGGCTGCCGATAGTCTGGTTTCCCGCGCGAAGCGCAGCCCGCTCCTCTCCGATGTAACGATAGACGGATTGCCTGAAGGGGTAAGCCTCTCGCTGAACGTCGACAGAGAAAAGGCCGAAGCGATGGCCGTCTCGTTCGATGAAATTAACCAGACGCTTTCCGCCTCTTCCGGCTCAAATTACGTCAATGACTACAGTGACGACGGCCGGGTTCAACAGGCGATCGTGCAGGCCGATGCCCCATATCGCATGCAGCCCGATGACCTGATGAACATCTCGGTCAAAAACAGAGTCGGCGAGATGGTGCCGCTCTCCGCTTTTATGACCGCCTCCTGGACTCAGGCTCCGCAGCAGCTGAACCGTTATCAGGGCTATCCGGCCATCCGAATCACCGGGAGCGCGGCGCCAGGATATTCAAGCGGCTCGGCCATGACTGAAATGGAGCAGCTGGCCGGCGGGTTGCCGCACGGTTTCAAAGCCGAGTGGGCCGGTAGCTCGCTGCAGGAAAAGGCGTCCGCTTCCCAGCTTGCCGGGCTCATTGCGCTTTCCGTGCTGGTGGTATTTATGGTGCTGGCGGCGCTTTATGAAAGCTGGTCCATTCCCCTTGCGGTGATGCTGGTGGTGCCGTTGGGTCTGCTGGGGGCCGTCTTAGCGGTCATAGTCGCAGACATGACGAATGATGTCTTTTTCAGAGTAGGCTTAATCACCATCATTGGCCTTTCAGCCAAGAACGCGATCCTGATTATCGAATTTGCTCGCCAGCTGCGCACTCAGGGCATGGAGACGATGGCCGCCACGTTACTGGCGGCAAGGCAGCGGCTTCGCCCTATTCTGATGACCTCGCTGGCCTTTACGTTAGGGGTTGTCCCATTAATGCTGGCCAGCGGAGCCAGTGACAAAACGCAGCATGCCATTGGCACGGGGGTTTTCGGTGGTATGATCGGCGGCACCCTGCTGGCGGTCTTCTTTGTGCCCCTCTTTTTTATTACCGTCACGCGGGTCGTTGCGAAAACAGGCGATAAAAAGACGCGCGCCAAAATGCAGTAAGTTTACGTCTTTTACGGCCGCCAGCCGGCTGCGCATCGCGCCAGACTAAGCTTCAAATAACGGGATCGCTTATCGATTCCGTTAATGACATCTCTTTCTGAACCCGCTATTTAGCTCCTGTCTGAGTGAATCTTCTGTCGAACGCCGCCCGCAGGAACGAACCTGGCGCTCGCCTGAAGCAAAAGGCTAAAGGATGCGGGCAGTACCGTAAGCGTCACCAGCGTGGCCACAACAAGCCCACCGATAATGGCGTACGCCATCGGTCCCCAGAAAACCTGGTGCGCGATGGGAAGCATTCCGAGAATGGCTGCGCAGGCCGTCAGGAATATGGGCCTGGCCCGGTGCTCCGCGGCGGCAATGATAGCGGCCTCCTGCGCCATACCGAGCGCCAGATTACTGTCCACTTCACTAATCAGGATCACGGCATTGCGGATAATCATACCTGCCAGCGCTATCACCCCCAGCAAAGCGACAAATCCCAGCGGAGTCCCCCCGGGAAGCATCGCCATCACCACGCCCGGCAGGCCAAAAGGCGCCATAAGCAGGGCGAGGAACATACGCGAGTAGCGCCGAAGCTGGAGCATCAGCAATAGCAACATGATGACGATCGCGATCGGTAACGTCGCGTAAACGGAGCCGTTCCCCTTGTCGGACTCCTCTACCGCGCCGCCCTCCTCGATGCTGTAGCCGCTGGCTAGCGAGGCGCGCAGTTTTTCAATCGCCGGACTCAGCCCGGAAGATAACTCAGCTGCCCGCAGCCCTGGCGCAAGATCGGTCTGAACGGTGATAAACGGCTGCCGCTGACGACGCCACACCACCGGATCATCGACGCCCCAAACGGGCGTCGCCACGGCGCTGAGGGGGATTTTTCGCCCACTATTTCCGGTCAGCATCAGTGAGGATAAGGTGGCGATATTCAGCCGGTCCTGGTCTTTAGCGCGCAGAACCACATCCACCAGCCGATCGCCGTCCCGTACAGTCGTTATGATGCTGCCGGACCAGATGGTATTAAGCGTCTGCGCCAGGCTCTCGGATGAGATCCCCGCCGCTCGCGCGGCGGTCTGATTGACCTTTAGCGTCATCACCCTCTCAGGCTCCCCCGCCGTCTGATTAACCTCCCGGGACAGCGGCGAGCGCCCTATCACCTCGGCCAGACGGTTCGCATACTCGCGTACGCGCTCATAATCCGGCCCGCTGACCCTGTATTTTACCGGCCAGCCTACCGGTGGCCCCAGCTCCAGCGGCGATACGCGCGAAGTCAGGTCGCTAAATTGAGCCGCCAGCAGCGTATTTAACTGCTGTCGCAGGCGATCTCGCGCCGCAAGATCCTTGGCCACCACAACGATCTGCGCCGTGTTTTCGTTTTCGCGTAGAACGTCCATCGGCAGATAAAATCGTACGGCGCCCGAGCCCACGTAGGCAGAGTAGCGTTCGACGTTTTCATTCCCGGCAAGGACTTTCTCCAGCCGCTGGGTCTGTCTTTCCGTTTCTGGCTGCGCCGCGTTGGCCGGAAGCGTTAAACTTACCAGCAGCTCAGGCCGGTCGGAGGACGGGAAAAATTCGCCCGGCATATATCTTGTGCCAAAAACCGCTAAGCCTAAGGCGGCCACCGCAATACCGAGGGTGAACAGCCGGTGACGAAGCGCCAGATGCAAGAGCCGGCTATAAAGCCGTCCGATTTTTCCTCGGCCCGCAGCGCGTCGGTTCATCGCCTCAGATAACAGCCAGGTTCCGGTCAGAGGTGAAAACAGGATCGCCACAACCCACGAGCAGAGTAGCGCAATAAATACGACGGCAAACAATGAGTAACAGTATTCCCCGGCGCTGGAGGCAGCAAAGCCCACGGGAATAAAACCGGCAATCATCACCAGCGTTCCGGTCAGCATTGGGAATGCCGTGGTTCTGAAAGCGTAGCTGGCCGCCCGGCGGCGGGTTTCACCGGCTTCAAGCCTGGAGACCATCGTTTCAACGGCGATCATGGCGTCATCGACCAACAGGCCCAGCGCAATAATCAGCGCGCCGAGTGAAATGCGCTGCAGACCAATGCCGGCCAGCAGCATTCCGGCGAAGGTCATCGCCAGCACCAGCGGGATTGCCGCCGCCACAACCAGTCCCGCCCGTAGCCCTAGCGATACAAAAGAGACCGCGAGGACAATAAGTATCGCCTCAATCAGCACCCGGACAAATCCGCTGACCGCCTCCCTGACTACCGCGGGCTGATCTGCAACCTTCACCACCTCAATACCTTGCGGCAGCTCGGTTTTCAGGACGTCGATTTTGCCATTCAGCGCGGCGCCAAACCGCGCCATATTTCCCGTCGACGCCATTGATATCGCCAGTCCGATAGCCGGCCGGCCGTTGACGCGAAACGTCGGTGCCGGTGGCTCTGAGACCTTGCGCTCAACCGTTGCGATATCCGTTAGCGGAACGTATCGGTCATTAATGTGTAAGGTGGTTGCGCGTAAGCTCTCCAGCGACGATAGCGCCCCGCTTACCCTTATCGCCATATTTTCCTGCCGGGTGCGCATGATCCCCGCGGGCACAACCGCGTTCTGCGCTTTGAGGGCATCCGCGACCTGCTGAATATCGAGCCCCATGCCTGCCAGCTGCGGTGGTGAAAAGGCGATAACGATCTGCTCCTGCGGCTCGCCAAGCAGCGTAATTTTGCCGACATCAGGTAGTGACATCAGATTGAGACGTATCTTCTCCACGCGGTCGCGAACCTCGCGAAGCGTATATCCCTCAGGAATAAATCCGTAAATCGTCCCAAAAGTGTCATCAAACTCGTCATTCACGACCGGTCCCCGCGCACCTTCAGGTAGCGATGGCGCAATATCCTGCATTTTCTTGCGAATTTGATACCAGATATCCGCCACCTTATGCGGCGGAGTGTCGTCACGTAAATTCACATAGATAACCGACCGGCCAGCCTGCGTTTCGCTTTCGATATAATCCAGCCAGGGCGTTTCCTGCAGCTTTTTCTCCAGCACATCGGTCACCAGATTCGTCGTGTCTTTCACCGATGCGCCGGGCCATTGTGCGGAGACGACGGCCGTTTTAATGGTGAAATCAGGATCTTCATTTTGCGGCAACCGCTCATAACAAAACGCGCCGGCGGCGATAATCAGCAGCATAAAAAAACTCACCATCTGCTGATGTTCGAGGGCCCACGCTGAAAGGTTGAATTTATCTCCCGGCATCCTCTCGTTCACGGCTGTCTCTCCCCGGCGATCACGTTTTCTCCGCTGCGGAGCTTGCTCACGCCGGCGGTGATGACCCTGTCGCCAGGGTGCAGGCCGGAGGAGATAATAATTGATGACGCGGTGTAGCCCGCCGGCACGACTTGCCGCAGCTGCGCCTGCATCCGCGAGTCAATAACAAATACCGCCGGACGGTCTCCCGAGCGGCTCAAGGCTGAAGCCGGTATGACGTAACCCGATGCACGTGGAACCGGCAGCGCGACCGTAACGCTCGCGCCCAGCGCCATCGCGGCTGGCGGCTGCGGAAGAGACACCCTGACACGCCAGGTCCGCGTCAGGGGATCGGCCTGAGGGCTGATATCGCGCAATATTCCCGTAGTGCTGACTGCGGGATCATCGAGTAAATAGACCCTGAAGGCCGCACCTTTTTGCGCCAGAAGCTGCGCCGGTTCGGTCGTAGCAAACACCGCGTCGCGGGCGTCACCGGCCGCTAGCGTAAGGACCGTCTGCCCCGCGTTGACCACCTCTCCCGCCGATGCGCTTACGCCGGTGATGACGCCATCGGCGGGTGCGACCAGCCGGGCCCAGCTAAGATTTTCCTCGGCGTCACGCCGTGCCGCGACGCTGCTTTTCAGCCTGGCGTTTGCCACCAGCCAGTCTGCACGGACGCTGTCTAACTGAGCCCGCGCGATGGCGCCGGTTGGCATCAGCTTCTGCATCCGGCTCAGGTTCAGCCCCGCCGCCTGCGCAGATGCTTTTGCGCTCTCAACATCAGCCTGCGCGGCTGCCAGCCGGTTCTTTACGCTGACATCATCAAGGGTGGCCAGCCGCTGCCCCGCTTTAACCCGATCGCCTATATCAACCCTGCGGCTCAGTATCCGGCCGTCCAGGCGGAAGCTCAGGGCGGTCTCATCATGGGCATGGATTTCGCCGGTTCGCTGCAGATCGGCAAACGACGTCGGGGAGGCGATGACAAGGTAGCGAACCGGGCGCGCCGGCTTCGGCGTATTGACGGTTTTTTCACCGCAGCCGGTAAGCAGGCTAATGGCGAATACCATTATGACCAGCGGGATGAAGGACAATAAGGGGATATTGCGCGCTGCGCCGGACAGATGGTGCAGGCACTGACGGAGGGATAAAATAAACTCGTTTGACATGACGCCACTCCAGATAGGGAATGGCGTCATTAAATAGTGCATTAATCGAGATTCACTCGACGTTGTGTCAAGAGTTTATCAAGACGTTTTAATTTTGCGCAGCGCAGGGCTGGTACGGCAGGAGGATCTGAATCAGCAGGCCGCCGCCAGGCGGAAGCGCGGCGCTGATGCCGCCACCGTGCGCGACGCATATCGCGCGGGCGATCGATAATCCCAGACCGCTTCCTCCGGAATGCCTTGCTCGCGACGCCTCCTCGCGAGTAAAACGCTCAAACATCTCCGGTAAAAACTGAACCGCCACGCCGGGCCCATCATCAAGAAACTCCAGCACATAATTTCCGTCACGGTTTTGCAGGGTGATATCAAGATGTCCGCCCTCTCGTCCGTATCGCAGCGCGTTTTCCATCAACACGGTGAAAACCTGCCCCAGCCGAAAGGCATCCCCGCGAAACGGGCACGGCTGATGGCCGTGAACGCGTACCGTCATACCGTGCACGTCTGACTGCGGTATCATCCATGCAGCCCTTTCCTGCAGCAGCTCAAGCAGACAAAACTGCTGGTCATCCAGGACCAGATTTCCGGCATCGGCGAGGGATAGAAGATGGAGTTCGTCCGTCAGGCGGTTCAGATGCTGAAGCTGTTTCATCACCATCGTCAGCTGCTGCGGGCTGGCCTCGAAAACGCCATCCAGCATCCCCTGTAAGCGGCCGATAGCGGCGGTTAACGGAGAGCGTAGCTCATGCGCCATCGCCACATGGGATGCGCGGATCTCCTTATCATATCGAGCCAGCTGGCGGGTCATGGTGTTGAAGTCAGCGGCGAAACGGATCATTTCGGCGGGAGCGTCCTTGATCAGTTCCGCCTGACGCCCGAACTGCCCCTGGGTCACGTCCTGCGCCGCATCGCGCAGATGGCCGAACTGCATGGATAAAGGCCGGGCGTATTTGAGTCCCATCAGAACAATAAAAGGGATCATCACCAGCACCAGAAGCGCGACGGTGGCCCAGTCGGCCGAAGCGATGGAGGGCGTTGAATAGCTCAGCCCCCACCAGGTATCCACAATGTCATGAAAGCGCCCCGGATTGATCTGCGGAGCCTGGCTGAGCGTAACAAACTCCTGGCGCACGGCGGAGGGCATCTTATGGAGTATCCAGTAGTTTTGCACCGCATAACGCAGCCACATACATGCCGCAATGACCACGACACTACCGATGGCCAGCGCGAGGATACGTCCGCAAATCCAGCGCCAGAGAGATGAGTATCGCTTATTTATCATGGCTGTCTGAACCTGTAACCAATGCCGCGCACGTTGACCAGCACTCCGGATACCCCGGCCACCTCCAGCTTCCGGCGCAGATTATAAACGTGCGTATCAACGACTCTCTCAAGCGCTTCGCTCTCCGGCAGGCAATTCTCCAGCAGATGTTGTCGGGAAAAAGGCCGCGTGGGATGCCGCATCAGAGTCGTCAGCAGCGAAAATTCCGTCGGGGTAAAATCGAGATATCGGGGCGACGCGCCCTGCCCGGTGATGGTCGCCGTGATGGCGGTGACGTCGACCTCGAGCGCCTGCCAGCGCAATACTTCCTCACGCATTTCCGTTTTATTGCTACGCCGCAGTACCGCCTGCACGCGAGCCACCACTTCGCCCGGATGATACGGCTTCACCACGTAATCATCAGCGCCGTAGCGCAGCGCGCCGATGCGATCTGGCGTATCGCCCATAGCAGTCACCATGATCACCGGAACATCGCTCAGGCGGCGCAGTCTTGCCAAAACCTCGGTACCGTTGAGTCCCGGCAGCATCACATCAAGCAGGATCAGATCCGGTTTCCAGCGCTGCGCGATTTCCAGCCCCGCCAGACCGTCCCCGGCAACGATAACTTCGTAATTTTCGCGGCGCAAATAGGCCTCAAGCACGCCCGCTGCATCGGCATCATCTTCAACCACCAGCACTCTTCTGGATAACATCAGCTCACCTTGACCGTTTCTTAACAATATCCCGACCGTTCATTGATACGACCGAATCATACTCCGGGCGCAAATCACGGCACAACGTGAACCGGGCGGTGCCCGTCATTAATGAGGAGACAGTATGATATCGACGGAATCTACGCTGTATGTGGCAATTTCGCTATTGGGGGCGATATCAACGCATGCCATCGCTGACGATGCAGCAGCCCCGCCTGACTCGCTAACCGTCGGGCTGGGCGGTCAGTTTAGCCCCCGATACAGCGGCTCGAACAAACAGGTGTGGCACCCGGTGCCGGTACTCCAGGGGCGCAAGGGGGCCTTCTTTGTTGATAGCCAAAAAGGGATCGGCTACGACCTGCAAAACGAGGACGGCCTGTATCTGGAGCATACGCTTAGCTACGATCCAGGGCGCGCGGAAAAAAACTCCGGCTGGCGGGACGGTGCCAACAATCTGAAAGGCATGGGGAACATTGATGCGACTCTCAATACCGCATTTGCCGTCGGCTGGGCGGCCACATCATGGCTGGTGTTAGAGACGAAAGCAGCGCTCCCGCTCACCGGGAGCCAGGGGGTAAAATATCAAACGTCGGTTATGCTCATTCCCCTCCAGAACTCACAGGATGTCGTTGCTTTTCAGTCTGCCGCCCTGTTTGGCGATAATCGATATATGAATACCTTTTATGGCGTCAGTCAGCAGCAGAGCCTGCGCTCCGGGTACCCGCGTTTTTCGGCGCCCGGCGGATTTTATGGCATTGACAGCAGCCTGACGTGGAGCCATCAATTTGATGAACATTGGGGAACGGCGCTTAGCGCAGGGTATAGCTGGCTTGGCGACCATGCTACCGCTAGCCCGATAGTCCTACGCCGCAATGAAGGTTCTGCGACTATGGCCGTCAGCTGGACATTTTAACTATCTTGCCCGCGGAGTGAACAATAACCGCCAACTCTTCGACCCGGCAGCATAATAAGCGCGGATATCTCTTCCGGCTTATTATCGCGCGGAATAGCGCGGCTCCAGCCAGGGCGGTTTGAGCACACCAGAACGGCAAGCCTTAAAGCGCCTGCGCCAGACGGCGAATTCCCTCCTCGAGGGTCTCGGGCGAATGGTTGGCAAACCCCAGCAAAACCCCCTCCCGCTGCATCGGCCGCTGGCAGTAGCGCGCAAACGTCTGCACCCCCATTCCTAGCTGGCGGGCTTTATCCACCACGTACTTCGCCGTCAGGCCGCCGTGCAGCCAGCACACCAGATGCACGCCAGAATCCGTCGGATGAACGGTCATTTTCTCCGGCAAATAGCGTTCAACGGCGGAGGCCAGCGCCAGCTTACGTTCATAGCAGGCTTTACGCACCCGGCGAACGTGGCTGGCGTAGTGGCCCTCCTCGATAAAACGGGCCAGGACCGCCTGTTCAAGATAGCCGCTGCACAGATCGGAGAAGTATTTAGTCGTGGCAAACTGTTCGCGTAAATGGCCCGGAACGACCAGGAAACCGAGGCGAAACTCCGGGTACATCATCTTCGAGAACGTTCCGGCATAGATGACCCGGTTATGCTTATCCAGCCCCTGCAGGGCCTGCAATGAACGCGCGGCGTAGCGAAATTCGCTATTGTAATCGTCTTCGAAGATCCACGCCTGCCGGGACTCGGCCCACTCCAGCAGGGCGAGCCTGCGCGCGAGGCTAAGGGTTCCGCACAGCGGAAACTGGTGCGAGGGAGCGGTATAGGCCAGCCGGGCATGGGGATAATGCGTTATTCCGTCGTCAACATCCATTCCCTGACTATCGACTCTCACCGGCCTGATCGTTGCCCCTACCGAGGCGAAAGCGCCGCGCGCGCCGTTATAGCCGGGATCGTCGAGCCACACCTCATCCCCGCGTGAAAGCAGCGAACGCGCGGTGATATCCAGCGCCTGCTGGATACCGTTGACGATAATCACGCGATCTTCGCTGCAGTTAACCCCTCGCGTCGACTGAATATACTGGCATATCACCCGCCGCAGAGGTTGATAACCATTGGGGCTGGCATGGAGGCCGATCTCGCGGCGCGACTGCCGCCAGACCCGCCCCAGCAGGCGGCCCCATAAATCATAGGGGAAGAGGTCGGTGCAGCCGACCCCCACGGCAAAAAGGCGGTTTGCTGCGCCCCCGGCCTGACTTTCTGACCACAGAGGCCGCAGCGCGGTGATGTCCGGATTAAGCGCCCCGACCGACGGCGGATCGTCATCCCGCCCGGCGCCCGCGCTGTCCGTATGGATGAGCCAGTCGGGGATATGCGTGACGACAAACGTCCCCGCCCCCTCCCGCGTGACCAGATAGCCCTCATCGCTCAGCCGCTCAAAGCCGGCAATGACCGAGTTACGCGCGATCCCCATCACTTCGGCCAACGCGCGGCTGGAGGGGATTTTTGCGCCCGCCGGCAGGCGGCCGTCGAGGATGGCGCGGCGGATAGCATGATAGACCTGATCCTTGATGGTCCCGCTATGCAACAACAGCTCCTGAAACAGAGGAGAAACGGCTTTTTTCACAGGTGCCCGCGACCTTTGCAGTAAAAGTGGTTCCTGTAAATATACAAAAAGTGTGTCTTACCTGGAACCAAAATTCCACCTAACATCAGCGACGTAGAGACAATCAGGTCATGAAACAATAAGGAAAAGAGATGCATAGAGCAGAAATGAGCCGCGATTCAGACAATATCACTGTCGCCATCGTCGCCGAAGATGATTACCCGCAGTGGCTCCCGTTATGGAAAAACTATCAGACGTTCTATCGCGTCGATATCCCGGAAAGTACGACCCGACTGACGTGGAACCGTTTCTTCAATCCCATCGAGCCGGTGTACTGCGCCGTCGCCAAAGAGAACGGAACCGTTGTCGGGCTGGTACACTACCTGTTTCACCGCTCGACCTGGGCCGACACGGATTACTGCTATCTGGAAGACCTGTTTGTCAGCGCCGACGTGCGCGGCCAACAGATCGGCAAACGGCTGATCGAGTACGTTCAGCGGCAGGCGCGAAAGCGGCACTGCGCCCACCTTTACTGGCACACTCATGAAACGAACCTGCGCGGGCAGCGGCTTTACGACTGGATCGCCAACAAAAGCGGGATGATCGAATACCGTATGCCAATCCGCTAGCGCCGGGCGGAATTAGCGGCGGTGGCTTCAGCTCGGCCGGAAACCCCATCATTAAAGCCCGGCGGCACGCCGGGCAGAGAGTGAGCGCAGCACCTTCGCCGCGAACCACAAACGATTGTCCGCCTCTGCTACCGGGCGGGATATTTCGCAAACTGCGGCAACCCCTCAAGCTCCCGGGAAATCGCCTGCAGGCGGGGATAGCCGCTGGCATTGACCACCTCTGGAATCATCATCTGAATGAACCCCCACACCACGGCGCCGGTAATGGCGACCTGGTCCAGCTTTGCCGCGTTGACCTGACGATGCCGCCATCCGGCCTCCCATGCGGCGCAATCCGCCAGCAGCTGCCGGGTGATGCGATCTATCCACGGCTGGTGCCTTTTTTCCTCCGGCCGCAGCCGATGCTCGTAGACGTGCTGCACCGCTTTCTCACTCGCCGCCAGGGCCAGCCCGAGCAGGCGGCTATCCTCCGCCAGCGCCGCAATATCCGCGGGCAGCAGCCTGGAAGCGTCATCCACCTGCGCTTCGAGATAGTGCAATATCAGCGTGGAATCCATTAACACCGTGCCATCGTCCAGCAGCAGCGTCGGGGCCTTAACCGCCGGATTCAGCTCGGCAAAGGCCGCATAGTCGCTAAACACGGAGAGCGGCTGGTGTTCAAAAGCCAGACCGTAAGCCGCCAGCGATATCGCCACGCGCCGTACATAGGGTGAATCCAACATGCCAATTAGCTTCATTACGACTCCTCATTAATTTGTGGGTGCATACGTTGCGCGGCAGCGGACGCGCGTGCCCGGAGAGTTTCCCTCAAACGCCAGCCGGAACTAAGATAAACATGGAATACCGCTCCGTTCAGGGTAAAGTAAGCGACTCTCAGTGTGATAGCGGCAGTCTCAAATGCCGGGCTTCACGGCCTGATGATTGGCAAAGGCATGAACACCGTACCCGCTAAGGTCAGAGGACCTCGGGCCAGGATTTATTCCCTCGCGCAGACTGGTACCCATTAGTCCGATCCAACAAGGAAATATATGCTGACCACACTGATCTACCGGAGTCAGTTAGCTCCCACCTGGCGGCCGAACGGCCTGAGCAATCTTGTCAGCCGGGCACGACAGAAAAACACAAACCTCCACGTCACGGGTATCCTGATTTTTAGTGGTTCCCAGTTTTTTCAGGTTCTGGAGGGAGATGAGCAGGTGGTCGATGCGCTTTTCGACCAAATTCGCAACGATCCGCGCCACACCGACGTGGTGGAGCTGATGCGCGATTACTCTGCCTACCGGCGGTTTCGCGATATCGGTATGCACCTGTTTGATTTGCAGCTAAAGAAGCCGGGAGCGTTGACGGAAGAGATCCTCCATTTGGGCGAGTTCCGAAACGCTCTCTCTCCGGATGACCGGATGTTCAAGTTTATCAAGGCCTTTATCGCTCACGGCGGGCGCTATATCCTGCCGAAAGCATTAAACCCCGCGCTGTGGACGATGGAAAGCCGGGGGGCGCCCTCGCGCTGCTCGTCGCCGGGATTATCGTCCGGCCAGCCCTGCCAGTTTGCGCTTCAGCCGATTGTAGAGCCGGAAAGCGGCCATATCTCATCGTTTGAGGCGCTGATCCGCAGTCCATCAGGCGGCTCGCCGGTGGAGATGTTCTCCTCCGTCCCGGAAAAGAAGCGCTACGATTTCGACCTCGAAACCAAGGCCTACGCCTTTTCGCTTGCGGGCAGCATTAATCTCGGGGAGCAGCGGCTGGCGGTTAATCTGCTGCCGGGCTCGCTATATAATCGTTCGGGCTCGGTGGCGTTTTTACTGGATAAAATCCGCGACGCCGGGCTGAAGCCAGAGCAAATTATAATAGAAGTCACGGAAACCGAGGTTATCTCCGGTTTTACCGAGTTTCAGCAGGTGCTGAAGGATATCCGCGTGGCCGGCATGAGCCTGGCCATTGACGATTTTGGCGCCGGCTATTCCGGGCTCTCGCTCCTGACCCGCTTCCAGCCGAATAAAATCAAGATCGATGCCGAACTGGTGCGCAATATTCATATGAGCGGAGCGAAGCAGGCGATTGTGGTGTCCATTGTCAGATGCTGCGAAGACCTCGGGATCACCGTCGTCGCCGAGGGCGTGGAGAGCATTGCGGAGTGGTGCTGGCTGCACGCCATCGGAATTCGTCTTTTCCAGGGCTTTTTATTTTCGCGGCCCCAGCTGAACGGCGTAGGAGAAGTCCGCTGGCCGGTAAGACTCCCCGGCAAAGGGTTGCCAACGGCCGAACTGACGCCATAACCGGCGAGAAGCATCCGCTCTCGCGCCGTCATCAGCGCGCCTTTTTTCAGCGACGGAGGCAAGATAATCCCTTGCCTCTTTTCTGATGATAAAAGGCTCACACTACGGGCGATCTTTCGCCGCGCGGAATATGGCAGGCTCGGGAGCGGTCACCCTGAACGTGTCGCGTAATACCTGCGGGATCTCGTCCCCGGAGAGCATCCGCTGCCGCGTCTCCTGGCCGCGGATCGTCTTAAGCGCGCGGCCGGAGAGAATGCTTCTGCCGTCAGGGTGGTGTAATACGACCACTAACTGCCTGACGAATATGGTCTCCGGATGGGTTGAATTCAGATAGTTGGCGGGCTCAAAATCGATCAGCTCGTGGCGGGAGAGATCGAAGCTATATTGGCTGTGCCAGCCGTTATCCACCCGCGCCTGCAGCGTATACACGCCGGCAGAATCGAGGCTGAGACGGAAGGTATCCGGGCTCTGCCGCTGCTCAGTATCAAGAATAGCGAGGTCGACGGGCGCCCGGATGCCATAATGGCCAAACCCGAGATCGCACAGCCAGCGCCTGCCGCCGACAAAAGCAATCACCACCATATGCGTCCGCGGCCGACGGGCTGGATAGAACATAGGGCGCGCGGCGGCAAACTGGTAGGGAACCCCCAGCGCGTCAAGCGCCATAGCAAACAGCGCGTTGACTTCGTAACAATATCCGCCCCGCTGCCGGCCGATCAGTTTTTCTACAATATCTTCCGGGACCAGCGAGACGCCTTTCCCGTCCCGCACGTCAATATTCTCAAACGGGATTGAAAACAGCTGTTTCTGCATTATTTCATACAGCGTGGCGGCATCCGCTGCCGGCGAACCGTGATAATCAATACGCTGAAAATAGGCGGCGAGGTCAAAATTTTTAGCTTTCATAGCAATCTCCGTGTCTTCGTCATCTGCAGCCGAGAATAGCGTTGCGGGCGCTAAGCGGATATATTCAGATTTATTGAAAACCAGCCTGTACAGATCCCATGCTTCCCCGCTATCAGCGCATTGCTCTTTCGCTTCGACAGGCCATTATTGCCGGCGCGCTGCATCCCGGCGACCGTCTGCTTTCGGTACGCAAGCTGGCTGAACGTGAACAGGTCAGCATCCCTACGGCTCAGGAAGCCTTGCGTTTTCTGGAAGCCGAAGGCCTGATCGTCGCCCGCCCGCGCTCCGGGTACTATGTCAGCCTCGCCCCGCCCGTGGCCTCTTCCAGCGCCGTCCCCAACGCCGCTCCGGTCTCGGTGGATATGTCGACCCTGGCCAGAACGCTGTTTAGCCGCCAGGAGAGCCGCCTTATTCCGCCGGGCGCCGCGCAGCCCGATCCGGCCTGGCTGCCGGCGGCCAGGCTGCAGCGGGTCCTGCAGTCCGCAAGCCGGCGCCTGGAAGCCTACGGACAGACCTACAGCATGCCGCCGGGAAGGTCCGATCTGCGTTATCAGATAGCCCGCAGGGCCGTTCAGTGGGGCGCGACCTTTGGCCCCGACGAACTGATCGTGACCGCCGGCGCCACCCAGGCCGTACGTCTGGCGCTGCAGGCCGTCTGCGTTGCCGGCGATGTTGTGGCGATTGAACGTCCTGCCTGGTTTGGCGCACTACTTCTTCTGGAGTCAATGGGCCTCAAAGCGCTGGAAATCACCACCGATCCTCAGGAAGGCATCTCCCTTACGGCGCTGAATGAGGCCATCATAAAGTATCGTCCAGCGGCGGTGCTGGTCTCCCCCAGCGCACAGAATCCCACGGGCGCCGTGATGCCGGTAGCGGCCAAAAGGGAGCTGGTCGCGATGCTGGAGAGACACGACGTCCCGCTGATTGAAGATGACGTCTACGGCGATCTGGCCGGGGATGCCGTTCGTCCGCCGGCCTGTAAGGCATTTGATCGCAGCGGCTCCGTTCTCTACTGCTCCTCGGTGTCGAAAGCCCTGACGCCAGGCTGGCGCACCGGTTGGATTGCGCCGGGCCACTACTATGAAGAGGTGATGAAAATTCGGCTGGCAAGCGACTGGGCGGGCTCGCCGCTAACGGAGGCGGCGGTAAGCGATTTTATGTCCCGAGGGGACTACGATCGCCACCTTTTACGGCTGAAGAGCCGGATCCAAAAAAGCGTCGATATCATATCCCGCACGGTCGCGGCTCACTTTCCCGAACCGACCCGGGTCGTTATCCCTCAGGCCGGATTTCTGATGTGGCTGGAGCTGCCTAAAACAATTAATGCGCTCGACGTGCACCGCGCCGCGCTCGAAGCCGGAATTGGCGTGAGTCCGGGACAGCTTTTTTCACCACGGCAGGATATGGCCCATTGTCTCCGGCTGAATTGTGCCTGCGAACCGACGCCGCAGCTGCTGGCGGCGGTAATAGAGCTTGGCGCAATTTGTCGGCATGCGGAGAATAAAAATCAATAGCGGTTGGGGGCGGCATTTATAGGCCGTGATGCAAAATATTTGATGCCGGGCGTTGAGCAAAAAAGGCGTTCACTCCAGCCATCGCGGTTACCCGTAGACAGGCAGCCTGCTGTTCAGAACGCCCCCTGCTGCCGCTACATCAAGGGGCTTACTGCCGGAGGGCTAAAAGATTAACCCGATGCCGGTTTACTCGCTCTCTTCGAGAGCATCCTGAATAGCGTCAGCTAAGGAGGAAACCTCCTGCGCCACGTTGCGCAGATCCATCTGGCTGCGGATCCCTGCATTCGCGGTTGATGAAGAGACGGCTGCTTTCGAGATTTCTAAGGCGGCCTGGACGGCAAGGAGTCGTTTCTTCTCTTCTGCCGTGGCATCATTACCAAAATATTCTTCTAACATCCTTTCATCCCTATGAGCGTTTGTGGAGCCCCATAATAGCACAGGAAACCGGCGGCATTATATGAACGGCAGGAAGTCGATGCCCTCCTCCTTTAAAGATTGCCGCACCGCCGGTCGCGCAAGCACCCGCCGGTACCAGGCGGCAATATTTTTATATTCCGTCAGGTTAATATCGAGGTTATAAACCGATATCAGCCAGTCCGCTTTCGCCCAGCCGACCAGCGCAAACAAATACCCATCGGCAATGGAGAAGCGCGCTCCGGTAATATATTTTTTATCCGCCAGCTGCTGGTTGATCCACGCAAAACGAGAAAGTAATTTCTGTCGCGCAATATCGATATAAGCTCCGCCGAGCTCGGTATAAAAGAGTGGAATAAACGCTTTATGAATTTCGCTATTGAAAAAAACCAGCCACTCCTCAAGACGATAGCGTGCGATAGTTCCGCTGGCGGGAGCCAGCCCGGCCTCGGGCGCTAAATCAGCGATATATTGAATGAGCGTGACGCCCTCGCGGAATATGTCACCCTGCGCGGTCTCTAATACCGGGACATAGCCCAGCGGATTAATATCATAATAGTTTTGTCCGCCGCCGTAGGTATGCGTTTTGGTATCGACGCGGATAAGTTCAAAATCAAGGCCAGCTTCACGCAAAGCAATATGGGGAGAAAGAGAGCAGCTGCCCGGGGAATAATATAGTTTCATTCTGTAATACCCTCGCCGTTTAAGTATGTCGGGAGGTTAACAAAGTTGGTTGATACTTTAAAGAAGGCACATTATTGTAGGGTAGGTACATAAATTATACTGAGAATTAAAATGAAGGACGTTATCTCCGGCTGTTCCGTCGAAGTCGCGATGAACCTTATCGGCGGCCGCTGGCGTTTGCTTATTGTGTCGTACCTGCTGGAAAGGCCGAAAAGATTCAGCGACCTCCGTCGGGATATACCCGCAATCTCTCAGCGGATGCTCACCATGGATCTCAGGGCGTTAGAAGAGGCGGGCGTCGTGCAGCGTACCGTTTATCCCGAAGTGCCGGTTAAGGTTGTTTACAATCTGACGGAGGACGGTCTCAGGCTGGTTAAAGTTGTCGAGGTCGTTCAGGAGCTGGGGCTGTGGCTGAAACAGAAGCAGGGTTCCGCGCATAGCTGACGGGCTCGTTTTCATCGCCGGCCCCCCTCCTCATCGATAAGAGATGGCCGGCGCAGCGCTTCTGTCAAAGCAGCTGCTCTTCTCCCTGACGCAGCGTCAGAACTTCAAAGCCGGTGTCGGTCACCGCAATGGTGTGTTCCCACTGCGCCGAAAGCTTCTTGTCGCGGGTCACCACCGTCCAGCCATCTTTCTTGAGCTTAGTTTTGCTGCCGCCCTGATTGACCATCGGCTCGATGGTAAAGACCATTCCCTCGCGCAAAACGACCCCTTCGCCGGGTTTACCATAGTGCAGCACCTGCGGGTCCTCATGCATCTCTTTGCCCACGCCGTGGCCGCAGTACTCCCTGACGACGCTGTAGCCATTTTTTTCCACATGGGATTGAATCGCATGGCCGATATCGCCCAGCGTGGCGCCGGGCTTCACGACCTTGATTCCCTTCCACATCGCTTCATAGGTCGTTTTCACCAGCCGGCGGGCCAGCGGAGAAACGTCGCCGATCAGGTACATTTTGCTGGAGTCCGCGATCAGCCCGCCCTTCTCAAGGGTAATATCGACGTTAACAATCGCCCCCGATTTCAGGTGCTCCGTCTCCTTCGGCATCCCGTGGCACACGACCTCATTGATGGACGTATTCAGCACATAGGGAAAATCATATTGTCCCTTGCTGGCCGGGCGGGAATGCAGCTGGTTGACGATGAAATCCTCGGCGCGATTGTTAATCTCCATTGTGGTCACGCCCGGCTGAATAAACTCGTCCAGCATCGCAAAAACGGCGGCTAGCAGTTCGCCGGCATGGCGCTGCAGGGCGAGCTCTTCGGCGGTTTTAATGGGAATTGATTGCATTAATCACCTCCAGCAGACGATCGGACCCTGACTTAAGCATCAGCAGCTTAATCTGTTGGTGGTTCAGCTCGGGATAGAGCTCGCTCAGCATACCCACGCGGATCCAATATTCGGCCTGGGCGTTCACCGACCGCGACATGGCCCGGCTGGCATCGCGGATATCGTCATGCAGCAGATCTGAAATTTTTACGATCCCCATATATATATACCGTTATAAAACATATACGCATCGTATACTTTCTGGCGCCTGAAGTCACGCGGTACGGCGCTGCCGTCAACGTCGAAAACGGTCGGACGGAAGACCGACATCCCCCGCCACTGCATAAACCATACAAAACATAAATGGGATAACTGTCACATTTTTAGTGTAGGGTACTAAAAATTGAATTGACCGCCAGGATAGCCATAAAGTGAAGACCTCGCTCGCGTTCCCGCTGCTGACCCTTTTCGTGGGGCTTATCGTCAGCGCTTTGTTTAACTCTTCGTCATCCCATCGCGGGCGCAGTCAATGCCAGTGGTCCGATAGCGTGATGCTGACCTGCCTGAGCAAACAGCATGGCGCAGTCGGGCGCATAAATCCCCTGGTCAAGCGCGTCAATATTTTACGATAACCGGAAGCTCCGGCCTCTGCGGCCGCGACCGTCCGCCTGACCGTCGTCTCCACAGCATTTTATGCTGGGTTAAAAACTATGGCCCGGGAAGGTCGGCGCACCGCCCCCTCCAGAAACAGAGCATTTATTCCAGAAACAGGATAATAAACGCTCAATCAGCAGAGTTAAATAAAATACGGCCCGGCGAGATGGACAAAACGCAGGCAAAAAAAAACCGCCAGTGAAATGGCGGTAAATAAATGCTTGCATGGATAGATTGTGTTTTGCATTGTACGCAAAGTAAGAGTCCATCTTTCTTTACGCCTGCCGCGCACTTTAGCATCCCCTACTTCAATGAAGATTAAACCAACCCGGCTTAAAGCTTTTCCACCAGCGTTTTTAGCTCCGCGATCAGCGGATCGCGGGCGGGCTCTGCGCCGTACGCCCAGGTCGACTGGCGTACAATCAGCGTGGTCGGCAGGAGTTCACGAATGCGCAGCTGCGGCGCCGCCATCTGCTCAGCCAGCAGCTCCACGGCCCTTTTACCCAGCAGATCGAAATCCTGCGCGACGGTGGTTAGCGGCGGCTGGAAGTAGAGGCTATCGGCGGTATCGTCGTAGCCGGTCACCGAGATGGCGCTGCTGCCGGTGCGGTTAAGCTGCGCCAGCGCGCTGAGCACCCCCAGCGCCATCTGATCGTTGGCCACCACAATGGCGCTGATCCGCGGCTGAAGATGCAGCAGCTCAAAAGTCTTTTGCCAGCCGCTGGCCGCGCTCCAGTCGCCGAAGACCGTCACCGCCCTGCTGATGCCCAGACGATGCAGCGCCTCGCGCCAGCTGCCGAGGCGCATGCGCGCAGAAACAGAGCTTTCCGGCCCCGCCAGCAGGCCAAATTCCCGATGCCCTGATTCCCAAAGATGACGCACGCAGGCGCCGCAGCCATCGCGATGATCGAACCGCACGCAGGAAACGTCCGTTTCAGGAGAGACGTCGAGAAACAGGCAGGAGATATCGGGATTCTCGGCGGCCAGGCGCTCGGCGGTGCTGCTCTCCAGCGGCAGGCTCACGATGGCCCCGCGAATATGCTGGGCGCGGAACTCATCCAGCCGCGCCTGCAGCGACGAATAGTCGGTCTGCTCCGGCATCGCGATCGACACCTCCAGCCGGTGCATTCCGGCATGACGCTTCACCGCCGCGGCAATTTGCGATGGCGCATGCAGCGTCAACGACGCGGTGATCAGCCCTATGGACGGCGCCGCCTTCCCCGCCAGCAGCTGGGCGGAGCGGTTAGGCACATAGTGCAGCGCCTGCATCGCGCGAATCACCTTATCGCGGGTGCGTTCAGAGACCACGTCCGGATTATTCAGCACCCGGGAAACCGTCTGCTGAGACACCCCGGCCTCTTTAGCCACATCATCTAAGGTTGCCGAACGCCGCTGCATGCTCATCTCCTGGTCGCCAAAATTGAGTCCGAATATGTTAAATGTCTTACGCTAACATTTTATGTCTAATTCACGACAAAAATCAGCTCTAATTCCGGCATTTCGTGATCGTTAATGGGTTTCATTTCCAACAATATTGCGGCATAAGAAAAAATATCTGATAACACGTTCATTCTTGTCTAGCGAATGACATTTCCTTCACTTATCCGTCAGGTATGCGTATGCAACAACACGACTCAACCGCCGCCCGCTCTCCGCTGTTCCACGAAGTGCTGGCCCGTGAAGATTGGCAAAACCAGACCATTACTCAGCTTAACCGCTTAGCGGCTCACCCGACGTTTGCCAGCTGGCGAAGCATCGCCGACGCGCGCGATAACCTGCCCGGCGATCGCCGTCGTCTGCTGGACGGACGGTGGCAGTTTTCCTACGCCCGCAGCCCGTTTGCCGTTGACGCCAGCTGGATCGACGACGATCTGCCGGACAGCCGCAGCACCCCGGTTCCCTCAAACTGGCAAATGGAAGGCTACGACGCGCCGATCTATACCAACGTCCGCTATCCTATCGACACCACACCACCGCGCGTGCCGGAAGACAACCCGACGGGCTGCTACTCGCTGACCTTTACCGTTGATCCGCAGTGGCTAGCGGAAGGCCAGACCCAGGCGATCTTCGACGGCGTCAACTCGGCCTTCCACCTGTGGTGCAACGGCGCGTGGGTCGGCTACTCCCAGGACAGCCGTCTTCCTGCCGCTTTTGACCTCTCGCCGCACCTGCGGCCCGGCGATAACCGCCTGTGCGTGATGGTGATGCGCTGGAGCGCCGGAAGCTGGCTGGAAGATCAGGATATGTGGCGCATGAGCGGCATTTTCCGTTCGGTGTGGCTGCTCAACAAGCCCCATCAGCACCTGAGCGACGTCCAGCTGACCCCACGGCTGGACGCGCTGTACCGCGACGGCGAGCTGGCCGTGGATCTGACCATTGCCGCGCCTGCCGGGGAGCTCGAGGCGCTGATCGCCGAAGTCAGCCTGTGGGAAGGAGATAAACAGGTTGCCAACATCCGCCAGCGCCCCGGCTCGCCGGCCATCGACGAACGCGGTAACTATGCCGAACGGGCCAGCCTGACCCTGGCGGTCGAGCGCCCGTCGCTGTGGAGCGCCGAAACGCCGCACTGCTACCGCGCGGTCGTCTCGCTGTGGCACGGCGATCGGCTGATTGAGGCTGAAGCCTGGGACATCGGTTTTCGCCGGGTCGAGATCGACAACGGGCTTTTGCTGCTTAACGGCAAACCGCTGCTGATCCGCGGCGTTAACCGCCATGAGCACCATCATCAGCGCGGCCAGGTGGTGACCGAAGAGGATATGCTGCAGGA
>NZ_WQRE01000006.1:0-196477 GCF_009758445.1 Klebsiella sp. 10-1 | reverse complement strand
CTATCCGAACGTCTCCCGCTGGTACGAACTGTGCAACCGGTACGGCCTGTACGTGGTCGATGAAGCCAATATCGAAACCCACGGCATGGTGCCGATGAACCGCCTTTCCGACGACCCGTCGTGGCTGCCGGCGTTTAGCGCCCGCGTGACGCGCATGGTGCAAAGCAACCGCAACCATCCGTCGATTATTATCTGGTCTCTGGGCAATGAATCCGGCGGCGGCGACAACCATCAAGCCCTCTATCACTGGCTCAAACGCAACGATCCTTCGCGGCCGGTGCAGTATGAGGGCGGCGGAGCGGATAGCAGCGCCACCGATATTATCTGCCCGATGTACGCCCGCGTTGAGCGCGACCAGCTCATTCCGGCGGTACCGAAATGGGGCATCAAAAAGTGGATCAGCATGCCGGGCGAGCAGCGCCCGCTTATTCTCTGCGAATACGCGCACGCGATGGGCAACAGCCTGGGCAACTTTGCCGACTACTGGCAGGCGTTCCGCGAGTATCCGCGCCTGCAGGGCGGTTTTATCTGGGACTGGGCGGATCAGGCGATTAGCAAAACTTTCGATGACGGCAGCACCGGCTGGGCCTACGGCGGTGACTTTGGCGATAAACCCAACGACCGTCAGTTCTGCATGAACGGGCTTGTTTTCCCCGATCGCCGCCCGCACCCGTCGCTTATAGAAGCCAAACACGCGCAGCAGTTCTTCCAGTTCGCGCTGCTGACGCAGTCGCCGCTGCGGGTCAGCGTAAATAGTGAATACCTGTTCCGCGCGACCAACAATGAAGTGCTGCGCTGGCAGGTTCAGTCAGCGGGCGAAACTTTCGCCAGCGGCAGCGCCGCCCTCGAACTCACGCCGCAGGGCCAGGCGGAGCTTACGCTGTGCGATACCCTGACCCTGCCTGCGGGAGCAAAAGAGGTCTGGCTGCTGCTGGAGGTGGTTCAGCCGCAGGCTACCGTCTGGTCGCCAGCCGAACACCGCGTGGCCTGGGAGCAGTTTGCCCTCGCCGCCCCGCTCGCGCTCGCCAAACCCGAGCCTGCCGGTAGCGCGCCGACGCTGGAGATCGATGAAGCGATCTATGTCGTCAGCCTGGGATCGCAGCAGTGGACCGTCGATCGTCACAGCGGGCTGCTCAGCCAGTGGCGCGCGGATGGCGTGGAGCAGCTGCTCACTCCGCTGCGCGACCAGTTTGTCCGCGCCGCGCTGGATAACGATATCGGCGTCAGCGAAGTGGAACGCATCGACCCTAACGCCTGGGTTGAGCGCTGGAAAAGCGCCGGTCTGTACGATCTTGAAGCGCGCTGCGTTCACTGCGAAGCCCAGCGTCTGGCCCATGAGGTGGTTATCGACAGCCGCTGGCACTATCTGCGCGGCGATGAAGCGGTCATCGTCAGCCGCTGGCGCATGACCTTTGATAGCGAAGGCCGTTTACATCTGGCGGTAGACGGCGAGCGCGCCGGCACCCTGCCGCCGCTGCCGCGAGTCGGCCTTAATTTCCAGGTCGCCGATCAGCAGCAGCCGGTCTCCTGGCTCGGCTACGGCCCACATGAAAACTACCCGGATCGCCGGAGCAGCGCGGAGTTCTCCCGCTGGCAGCTGCCCCTTGAGGAGATGAGCACGCCGTACATCTTCCCCACCGAGAACGGCCTGCGCTGCGATAGCAAAGCGCTGGACTGGGGACGCTGGCACGTCGCGGGCAACTTCCACTTCTCGGTGCAGCCCTACGGCACCGGGCAGCTGATGGCGACGGATCACTGGCACCGGATGCGCCCGGAGAGCGGCGTCTGGATTACCCTCGACGGCCAACATATGGGCGTCGGCGGCGACGACTCCTGGACCCCGAGCGTTCTGCCGCAATGGCTGCTGCAGGAGACGCATTGGCAGTATCAGATAAGCATTCATTTCCAATAATAAACCCTGAATAATCGGGCCGCGCCGCGGGTGATTCGTCAAGTGAATCGCCCGTCGGCCGCCTGGAGCATGACGGTATGTACTCTCATAATTCGGGTTGCAGGCAGGCGGCGACGCAGGAATTCCCCGGAGCTGACTGAAGTCAGCGGCTGGGGTGAGCAAGGAAAAGCAACGCGCATGCGATCTGAGGTATGACGGGTATAAACGGGGCGTTACTTCCCCAACCTTACAGGCATAATAAAAATGGAACCTCTCTATGAAATTCTCTGAACTCGCGCCGCGAGAACGGCATAACTTTATTTATTTCATGCTGTTCTTTTTCTTCTATTACTTCATTATGTCGGCCTATTTTCCCTTTTTCCCGGTGTGGCTGGCGGACGTTAACCACTTAACAAAAACGGAAACCGGGATCGTCTTCTCCTCAATTTCGCTGTTCGCCATTATCTGCCAACCGATATTTGGCCTGATTTCCGACAAGCTCGGGCTGCGCAAGCATCTGCTGTGGACGATCGTGGTTTTATTAATCCTGTTCGCCCCGTTCTTTATATTCGTTTTTTCACCGCTGCTGCAGATGAATATTATTGTCGGCGCGCTGGTGGGCGGAGTCTATCTGGGGATCGTCTTTTCCAGCGGCTCCGGCGCGGTCGAGGCCTATATCGAACGCGTCAGCCGCGCCAACCGTTTTGAATACGGCAAGGTGCGCGTCGCCGGCTGCGTCGGCTGGGCGATCTGCGCGTCGATTACCGGGATTCTGTTCGGCATCGACCCGAATATTACCTTCTGGATTGCCTCCGGTTTCGCGCTGGTGCTAGGGGGACTGCTGTGGTTTTCGCGTCCGGAAAGCAGCAATAGCGCCCAGGTGATGGACGCGCTGGGCGCAAACCGCCAGGCCTTCTCACTGCGCGTTGCCGCCGAGCTGCTGCGCATGCCGCGGTTCTGGGGGTTTATTATCTACGTCGTCGGCGTTGCCAGCGTTTATGACGTCTTCGATCAGCAGTTTGCTAACTTCTTTAAAGGCTTCTTTGCCAGCCCGCAGCGCGGAACCGAAGTCTTTGGCTTTGTCACCACCGGCGGCGAACTGCTTAATGCGCTGGTCATGTTCTGCGCCCCGGCAATTGTTAACCGCATCGGGGCGAAAAATGCGCTGCTGACCGCGGGGGTAATTATGTCGGTGCGCATTCTCGGCTCCTCATTCGCCACCACCGCGGTCGAAGTCGTCATATTAAAAATGCTGCATATGTTTGAAGTTCCGTTCCTGCTGGTCGGCACCTTTAAATATATCTCTTCCGCGTTTAACCCGAAGCTCTCCGCCACCCTGTTCCTGATTGGTTTTAACTTATCGAAACAGCTCTCCGGCGTGGTGCTGTCGGCGTGGGTGGGACGCATGTACGACACCGTAGGATTCCATCAGGCCTATCTGATCCTCGGTTCGATTACGCTCTGCTTTACGATTATTTCGCTGTTTACCCTGAAAGGCAGTAAAACCCTGCTGCCGGCCCCGGGATATAACAACGCCGCCTGAGGCGCAGAGCGCGTCGCCCGCCGCCTGCGGCGGGCTTTTATGTCCTGATCCGGGTCTCGCCGCCGCTGTTTTCCAGCTCGTAAATTTGGCTTTCCGCCAGCGACGAGATGAGCTCGGTCAGCTCTGCCGAGTGGCTGGTCAGCCAGATTTGGCTATAGCGCGATGCTTCGACAATCAGCCGCGCCAGCGCCGGAAACATCTGCCGGTGCAGGCTATTTTCCGGCTCGTTGATCGCCAGAAATGCCGGCGGCCTTGGGCTCAGCAGCGCCACCGCCAGGCACAGAAAGCGCAGGGTGCCGTCAGACATTTCCGCCGCCAGCAGCGGCCGGTAAATGCCGTCGCGCCGCATCTTTATCGAAAAGCGCGAATTCTCATTTTCACAGAAGAAACGGCACTCCGGAAAGGCGCTCTCGAGGATTTCGTGCAGCAGCTCCTCGGCGCCAATTTCGACAATCGTCTGAAACGCGGCGGCCAGGTTATGCCCGTCGCTATCCAGCACCGGCGATCGGTAACCCACCGCCGGATGGCGCAGCGCGGAATGGCGGCCGATGTTGAATTCGTGATAAAAGCGCCACTGGCGCATGGTCTCCCGGACCCGGGATATTTCCGGGAAGCGATGGGGTTCACCAAGCTGGCCGAAGATCGATTCATTCTCGTAGATGGTGTCGGTAAAGGTGTTTTTCTCGCCGTGCACGTCAATCAGGAACGCCGCCTGGTTTTTGCGCTGCAGCACTCTGGCCGAGGGGCGGCGGGAGAAGCCGGCCAGCCAGATAGACTCCTCTTTCACAATCGGATCGAGCATAAACTGGGTGGGATACGGCAGCTTCTCCGGGAATCCAACCTGCAGCTCATAGTCGAACTGTTCCGTCAGGCAGGAGATCTGCAGCCGTTTCGGGTAGCGGGCCGTGGGCGCGCTCTTCCCGGACCACATAATATTTTCCAGGCCGCCTTCCTCGCTGATATAGCTGGAAAATTTACCGTCCGCGGAGGCGGTGAGAAGATGGATGGCTTTGTAGATATTGGACTTGCCGCAGCCATTTGGGCCAAAGACGATATTCAGCGCCCCCAGCTCCAGCTCGATATCCCTGACCGATCTGAAATTTTGTATGCGGAGATGGTGGATCATGGTGCTCCCTAAGATCGCGAAATCATTTGCCGCCGCCGGGAGAACGCCGCCTGCCCGGACGACGATCGGTCGTCCGGTACAGGCTCAGCATAGCGATTTCTTCATACCCCGGGTCAGCGCAACTCGCGTTAGCTTATCCGTATCGTCGTGAGTATCGCTAAACACGCCAAAAAAGTAACGCTCATTATCGATAGTCTGCGAGACGATCCGATAACTCAGCGGCTGCCCGGATTTCGCGCCATATTGCGCGGCGGTGACGGAAAGTTCCGTCGCGGTATCGGCGACGCTGACCAGCAGGCCATCCGCCTTCCCCCCCACCAGCATGACCTTAATTAGCGGGTCCACCATGTTCCTCCCGGATTGGGGTCAATGATTAACGTTCGGTAGCCGACGTCTGGTAGCAATAACGCTACCTTCAGTACATTCTTATAGTTCATACCGGCCTTAAATAAAAAAACTCTTTCTTATATTGAGCTAAGCATTGATTATTACGACTAAAAGCTGACGAATGATGAAGGAAAAAAGGGTAATTGTGAATCTTCGCATCTCTTATTTCGCATTATTTGTATGAGAGTCGCCGGGCTAAGCCCAGCGCGGCGTGAAGAATTAAAAACTAAGGAACAGTACCCGGAATGCGCCACTATAGTTTTGCCCTGATCCCCCTGCTCGCCGTATTCGCCCTGCCCGGCTGGGCTCATGACGCTACGGTGAATAAAGTCAAAGCCGCAGAGAGCCAGCTCAAGGCCAGAGTGGGCTATGCGGAACTGGATTTAGCAAGCGGGCAACTGCTGGCCAGCTATCGCCCTGACGAACGATTCCCGATGATGAGCACCTTTAAAGTGCCGCTCTGCGCGGCGGTGCTCGCGCGCGTGGATGCCGGAGAGGAAAAGCTCGACCGCCGCGTCCGCTATCGCCAGCAGGATCTGGTTGAATACTCCCCGGTGACCGAAAAGCACCTCGCCGACGGTATGACGGTCGCCGAGCTGTGCGCTGCGGCAATCACCCTCAGCGATAACAGCGCCGCTAACCTGCTGCTGGCGAGCGTCGGTGGCCCGGAGGGGTTAACCGCCTTCCTGCGCCGCAGCGGGGACCAGACTTCACGGCTCGACCGTCTGGAGACCGAGCTTAATGAGGCTCTGCCCGGCGATGCGCGTGATACCACCACCCCGCAGGCGATGGCAAAAACCCTGCGCAACCTGCTCACCGGCAGCGTGCTCTCCGCTTCATCACGGCAGCAGCTGCGCCGCTGGATGGTTGATGACAAGGTCGCCGGCCCGCTGCTGCGCTCGGCGCTGCCGAACGGCTGGTTTATCGCCGACAAAACCGGCGCGGGCAATCGCGGCTCGCGCGGTATTATCGCCGCCCTCGGCCCGGACGGGCAGCCCGCGCGCATCGTTATTATTTATTTAACCGGCACCGAGGCATCGATGGAAGAGAGAAACCGGGAGATTGCCGGGATCGGCGAGACGCTGATTAAGCACTGGTAAGGCAGGCGCTGTCGCTGGCGAGGCGGCAGCGGCCAACGGACGCCCGTCGCGCCCGGCGAGTAAAACGGGCATATGACTGCTGCCCGGTTTTTTTAGCATCCGCGCAATGCGCGGATGCTGCCCGCGCCACGACGTGGACAGCGTCTGCTATACCGTCAGCGAGTTTAAGCGGAGTCCGCCAATCTGGAAAGTCATGTAAGCCTTTATTTTTTATTACATTACATCTATAGGGAATCGGTTCTTCGCTGCCGTACTGCACATTTAAGGTTTAAGTAACCGCGAAAGATCGGTGGTTATAAAGCAAGCTATTTTCTCTCCAATGGTATATGGTTAGTAACCGCTCACCAGGACAAATATCATGTCTATTCTCAAAGATAAGGTACGTACATTACGACCGTTAAAAAGTACCTGCCCCCACTGCTCTCGCCAGTCAACGCATAGCCTGTCGAGAATTAAAAACGATATAACGTTAATCTGCCCCTACTGCGGCAATATTTTCCTTCCTTCTGAAAGTAAACCAATCAAATAATTGATTGATGACCCGCCAGCTGAAGTTTGAGTCCGCTCTCAGGCTTCAGTAAACAGAAGGCTCAAGCGCGATACCTTATTTTGGGTCAGGATCGGCTTATTCGGACGTCCCCTCCAACTGGTCAGCCTTATCACCGGTATCGCCGGGCGCCCGGCTGCGGCCCCCTTCGGGCGATCGACACGCTCGTCCTCTTCAGCGGATGCGAATGTCAACGTCAGCGCTCCACACAATAGCCCCTGAAGAAACATCTTTTCCAACCATAGAATGAATATCGTTCTGTCGACACAAATAAAAAAGCTGCCGCAGGGCAGCCTTAAACTAATAAGAGTCGATTAATATCGCTTCATTGTATTGATCGGCGTTCTTTCTGACCAGTCAGGCCGCTCACCAGCCATAATCGCGCGCTGTTGCGATGGCGTCACCGACTGGGTTATTTCAGGCATTGGCTTGTAAACAGGCTTTGTCGCTGGAGCGATCGCAATATCAGAACTACACCCAGATAGCAGGAAAATAGCCAGTGCAAATATATTAAACTTAATCATTTTCAACCCTTCCATTGGGATAAAATATTACAGAAATGCTGTGGTGCCTCCCGGTGAGCCTTTGTCTGACCGACTATGACCCGCGTTATCATCAGCTGGCAATACCTTCTGCGACATTACCTGGTCAGTACGCCCCTCCGCATAGGGGGATTCACCACATAGTAAAATTATCCAGTAGATAATAATTTCGTCAATCTATTTCACGGGATTGTCGCATAAGAAACGCGCCGTAGCGGATTGAAATGATAGCGATTTTTAGCCGTCATACGCTGGGCGCACGGGTCACCGGCAGGTCAAGCCACTCACCGGGAAACGGAGAAAAAAGTGTGACATTGATCAAAAACAAAAAATATTTATGTCAAAGGTGTATTTGTATTACATCCGCTTGTTAACTACGGACCTGATTGTTAAGCGGATTTTTTATACCCAGACATTAAGAGGAGAAATAACCATGATCACTTATGATCGTAATCGTAACCCTATTACCAATGGCAGCCGGGTTATGATTAATGGGACTCGTAGAACAGGTAAGATCGTTGCCATACATTCTAATGGGTTAACTCCAGCCCAGTTGCGCCGCGGTAAAACCGTCGAAGTGGAAGGCTGTGAAGGCCAGTTTGAACCCGTTGAACTGATTCGCATCGGTTTCCACTAACGATAAGAATGCCGCTGAGGCGGCATTCATGAATCAAACAGATTTAATTAAAGTCTCTACCCATCATCGTATTCTTCCCACAGGCAAGGCTTAGGCTAACCGACGCGCATTCCCCCCTCCTTCTACCTTTTCGAGATGGTCAGCATATAAACCGCTAACTCCACCGCTAAACCTATATCATCTTCCTGCCACGTCCCCTTAATCTTCTCGGCGATAGATTCCTTCGATATATCGGCCTTTTCCTCCACTAGCTGCACTACCGCAGTCCCTATCACGTTAATAATTTGAGGTCGCATTCGCATAAAAAACACATTTTCTTTTAACATAACCACACACCTCCTGCGGTCTTTTAGCAGGATAACATGGCGTATTATTAGAGGGATCGAAATTTATGCCCTCATTCCCGTATTCAAATGAACTCATTGTCGCCCTGTAGCGCCACTCTGAATATGGCAAGTATTTTGCAAAATCACCTCTTACTAAGATGCAAATGGCAGGAGGTGATGATGTTTCGGAAAATTTCCCCGAGCGAACAAGGGCTAATGACGTTGCTGAAACTGGGGCGACTATGTTGGTGCGACCCGCTTGGCCCCCCGCCGCCTGCATATGCAAACAACAGCAGCTACTTTCGGTACGTGGGACTACATCCGAATCGAATAGATATCGATGAGCAGACGCTGCTCCGCTGGGCGGAAAACGCAGAGTTATACGAATATATGAAAGAAAAACTCAACGCCCCGCCCACAGAGAAATGGGGCTAGAACAATCCTGTTTTTCGCCCTGCCGATAAGATTGCTCCGTACGTCATTTAGACAATAACCCCCCAGAGAATGGCTGCGGGGTTTGGAGCGATGAATTGACTTACTGCGTTCCCTTGACGATCTGCGAACGGTTCGGGGTGCGCATCATTGCACCTTAACAGTGCAATGATGGACGGTTGAAGGATTCCCGGTGGCCCTAGGCACTCAACCCGCGATTCGCCAGCATCGGTTCAATCTTTGGATCGTGCCCGCGCCACTGGCGATACAGTTCAGCTAAATCAGTGCTGTTGCCGCGCGACAAAATAGCCTCGCGGAAGCGCTGGCCGTTTTCGCGGGTCAGGCCGCCCTGTTCAACAAACCACTGATAGCCGTCGTCCGCCAGCATCTGCGTCCACAGATAGGCGTAATAGCCCGCGGCGTAGCCGCCGCCGAAAATATGTGAAAAGAAGCTGCTGCGATAGCGCGGCGGTACGGCGGCAAGATCGCAACGCTCCGCGCGCAGGGCCGCAGCCTCAAACGCATCAACATCCTGCGGGACGTTCGCCGACGACAGGCTATGCCAGTGCATATCCAGCATCGCCGCCGCCAGCAGTTCGCTCATGTCGTAGCCTTTGTTAAACTTCGCCGCACGGTACATGCTCTCACGCAGCGCGTCGGGCATCGCTTCGCCGGTTTGATAATGGCGCGCGTAGCGGGCGAATACCTGCGGCTCGCTGGCCCAGTGCTCAAAGATTTGCGACGGAAACTCGACAAAATCACGCGGCGTATTGGTTCCCGACAGGCTGGCATAGCGCTGGCTGGCGAACAGCCCGTGCAGCGCGTGGCCGAATTCGTGGAATAAGGTGATGGTTTCATCCCACGACAGGAGCGCGCTGTGGCCCGCAGCGGGCTTTTGATAGTTACAGACGTTGTAGATAACCGGCTGCTGCTTCAGCAGCGTGGATTGCTCAACGAATACGTCCATCCACGCGCCGCCGCTTTTCGAATCTCGCGCGTAATAGTCGCCGTAAAATAGCGCAATACCGGCGCCGTTAGCGTCGAAAATTTCCCACACCCGCACATCCGGATGATAGAGCGGAATATCGAAACGCTCGACGAAGCGCAGACCAAACAGCTGCGATGCGGCCCAGAATACGCCATCCTGCAGCACGCGATCGAGGGCAAAATAGGGCCTGAGCTGCGCCTCATCGATAGCAAACCTGGCGCGCCGCACCTGTTCGGCATAATAGGGCCAGTCCCAGGCGGCGGCGGTGAAATTCTCGCCTTCATCATCAATAACCTGCTGAATATCCGCCAGCTCCTGCTCCGCTCTGGCGCGCGCCGCCGGAGCAATTCGGCGCATAAACGCCAAGGCCTGCTCGGGCGCGCCCGCCATCTGATCGGCCATTGACCAGCTGGCATAGTCAGCGGCCCCCAGCAGCTCCGCTTTCTGCGCCCGGATCGCCACCAGCCGCAGCAGCAGTTCGCGGGTATCGTTAGCATCCCCCTTCTGATTGCGCGTCCAGCCTGCGGCAAAGAGGTTCTCACGGGTCTGGCGACTGCGCAGTGAGAGCAGCGCCGGCTGCTGGGTGGTGTTGAGCAGCGGCAGCAGCCAGCAATCGCGGAGGCCCTTTTCAGCAGCCGCGTTTGCGGCCTCGCTAATCTCCTCCGCGCTGAGCCCGTCCAGCTGGTGCAGATAATCAATCACCAGCCCGCCGGATTTTGCCGCGCTCAGGAGCCGCTGCTGGAACTGGCTCTGTAGCGCTGCGGCCTGGGTATTCAGCCCCCGCAGCACCGATTTTTGCTCCTCCGCTAACCGCGCCCCCGCCAGCATAAACCGCTGCCAGGTGACCTCCAGCAGGCGCCGGGATTCTGCATCAATGCGCAGATTATCGCGCTCCTCCCACACGCGTTTCACGCGTTCAAACAGCGCCGTGTTAAGCCAGATATCGTTGCCTGCCTGCGCAAGCTCGGCGGAAAACTGCTCGTCAAGCTGCTGCAGAAGCGGATTGGTATGCGCCCCGGCCATCGCAAAAAAGACCCGGGTCACGCGCGACAGCAGCTGTCCGCTCAGCTCCAGCGCCACCAGCGTATTGGCAAAATCCGCGGGCGCCGGATTATTCACTATCGCGGCAATCTCTTCGCGCTGGCGCCGCATCCCTTCATCGAAGGCCGGACGGTAGTGTTCATCCTTGATCAGATCGAAATGCGGCGCCTGATAAGGCAGCAGGCTGACGCTTAAAAAGGGGTTATTTTCCGACATTATTATCTCCAGGCAGCGGGCATCAGGTTAGATTAGGCAACTCATTGATTGACCGCAATCATTTATCGCGGAGGCGCCTGGCCGCGCCTCATTTTTCATCGTCGCTAACCGCATCAGGCGCAATGATTTCCGTTACCGGTCCTCGTTAACGCATGCTATGGTATGACGACACAAAAGCGTTGAGGAACAGTAAGATGATTATCCTGGTTACCGGAGCAACAGCAGGTTTTGGTGAAAGCATGACCCGCCGCTTTGTCGCGAATGGTCATAAAGTGATCGCCACCGGACGTCGTGACGAACGTCTGCAAACGCTGAAAGATGAGCTCGGCGACGGCATTTACACCGCCCGGCTCGACGTGCGTAATCGCGCGGCCATCGAAGAGATGATCGCCGGTCTGCCCGCGGAATGGCAGGCCATCGACGTGCTGGTCAATAACGCCGGTCTGGCGCTGGGGCTGGAGCCTGCGCACAAGGCCAGCGTTGAGGACTGGGAAGATATGATCGATACCAACAACAAAGGGCTGGTCTATATGACCCGCGCCGTGCTGCCGGGAATGGTTGAGCGCAACCGCGGTCATATTATCAATATCGGTTCAACCGCCGGCCGTTGGCCCTATGCGGGCGGTAACGTCTACGGGGCGACCAAGGCCTTCGTTCGCCAGTTTAGCCTCAACCTGCGTACCGACCTGCACGGCACGGCGATTCGCGTAACCGACATCGAGCCTGGGCTGGTGGGCGGGACCGAGTTTTCCAACGTCCGCTTTAAAGGCGACGACGCCAAAGCCGGTAAAGCCTATGAAAATACCCAGGCGCTGACGCCGGATGACGTGACGGAAGCCGTGTGGTGGGTCGCCAACCTGCCCCAGCACGTCAATATCAACACGCTGGAAATGATGCCGGTCAGCCAAAGCTTCGCCGGCCTAAGCGTGCACCGCCAGGGCTAATCCCGTTGCCCGGCCTGCGGGCCGGGTATGGGCGCAAAGGCAAAAAACGCGTAAAATAGCGCACATAATCCATTAAAAAGTAATCATCAATGGCCGCAGAATCACAGCTCAATCCAACACAGCCTGTAAATCAGCAAATTTATCGGATCCTTCGCCGGGATATCGTCCATTGTCTGATCCCACCCGGCACGCCGCTGTCTGAAAAGGAAGTCTCCGTGCGCTTTGACGTTTCCCGTCAGCCGGTGCGCGAGGCGTTTATTAAGCTGGCGGAAAATGGTCTGATCCAAATTCGCCCCCAGCGCGGCAGCTACGTCAATAAAATATCCCTTTCGCAGGTCCGCAACGGCTGCTTCGTGCGCCAGGCCATCGAGTGCGCGGTGGTTCGTCGGGCGGCGGGAATGGTGAACAGCGAGCAAATTTATCAGCTTGAGCAAAATCTTAATCAGCAGCGCACGGCGGTTGAACGCCAGCAGCTCAATGATTTCTTCCAGCTGGACGATGAGTTTCATCAGAAGCTGTCGCTCATTGCCGACTGCCAGCTTGCCTGGGACACCGTGGAGAATATTAAGGCGACGATTGACCGGGTGCGCTATATGAGTCTCGATCACATCAGCTCGCCGGAAATGCTGCTGCGTCAGCATCACCAAATATTCAAGGCGCTGGAAAATCGCGATGCCGACGCGGTAGACGCGGCGATGCATCTGCACCTGCACGAAATAAGCGAGTCGGTACTATTAATTCGCCAGGAAAACCGCGACTGGTTTAGCGAGGAGTAGTTGCGCTAGCGGCAGGCGCACTCTCCTGCCGCGAAAGATGCAGACCGGGCCGTTATCGAACCACCAGCACCGGTATTTTAGCGTAGCGTAAAATAGACTCGGCGTTAGAGCCCAGCAGATGGGTGGAAATACCCGGTTTGCGCGAGCCGACAACAATCACGTCATACTCATCGCTATTGCTGATAGCTAATATTTCATCACGCACGTTGCCAAACACGACCCGGGTATGAAGACGCTCTGGCGGAATTGAAAACAGACGCGACAAGGTCTTCATTTTCTTCTCAGACTCCTCTTTCATAAACGCTTCGAATTTATGAATATCTGCCGCAAAACCGCGCAAAATAGAGCGACTGCTGTTTGGCAGAACGTTTAATAACGTAATTTCGCCGTTTTCCGCTGATGCTAAAAATTCAGCGTGACGTACGGCCTTATCGCTTAAATCCATTTCAAAAACATCTACAGGCAATAAAATTTTTTTGTACATAGCCCGCTCTCCTTTTTCCCGAGGAAGTGTATTTCAGTAGCCTCACTATGACATAACTATCCTAAATGGAGAACAAACAATCCGCCGAATAAATATTTAATCCATTAAAACAGATGCAAATTATATTTATTTAGTTATGGATAGCTATAGTTATGTATATTCAATGGTCTCGATCATATTTATTGCAGAAAGAGTGAAGATCGGCAGAATTACGTACGGGTAAGAGGCGCCGGCCGGCTCTATTACCCGTAGCAGCGTTAATGCCGCCGGAGCCGGCGGCATTGAAGAGCGGTTACTGCGCCAGCGCCCAGGCCGCAACGGTCGCTTTAGCTCCCTGACGCTGCAGCGAAAGATAGGCCTGAGTCACCGCGTCGACAAAGCGCGCATCCAGCGCCAGGCTGGCGCCGAAAATCGCCTCGATGCCGAGCAGCGCGTTCACCCGCGCTTCGCCATCGGCGCTCTCGCGCACTGCCTGCTGGATCACCGGCAGCAGCGGGTCGCAAATCTCAATCGCCTCTCCCCGGTCGTCGACGCCGCTGACGTAGCGCATCCAGCCGGCCACGCCCAGCGCCAGCAGGCTAAAGTCGCTCTGCTGCGCCAGATGCCAGCGTACCGAATCCAGCATCCTCTGCGGCAGCTTCTGGCTACCGTCCATCGCAATCTGCCACGTCCGGTGCTGAAGCGCCGGATTGCTATAACGATCGATCAGCAGCCCGGCGTAGCGAGCCAGGTCAACGCCCTGCACTTTCAGCGTCGGCGCCTGTTCATCCAGCATCAGGCTGCGGGCGGCGCGACGATAGTTTTGGTCCTGCATACAGTCGTTAATGTGCTGATATCCGGCCAGGTAGCCGAGGTAGGCAAGGAAAGAGTGGCTGCCGTTGAGCATGCGCAGCTTCATCTCTTCAAACGGCACAACGTCCGCCACCAGCTCCGCGCCGGCCTTTTCCCATTCCGGGCGACCGGCGACGAAATTATCTTCAATCACCCACTGGCGGAACGGTTCGCAGGCGACGCCGGCCGGATCGCGCACGCCGGTCAGCTGTTCGATTTTATCCAGGGTCGCGGGGGTCACCGCAGGAACAATACGATCGACCATCGTTGACGGGAAGGTCACGTTAGCGGCGATCCAGTCGGCAAGCTCGCCATCAATCGCCCGCGCCAGGGCGCAGACGACGTTGCGCAATACGTGGCCGTTTTCCGGCATATTGTCACAGGACATCACGCTGAATGCCGGTAAACCGGCGGCTTTACGCCGCGCCAGCGCTTCAACAATAACGCCGGGCGCAGACTTCGGCTGATGCGGGTTTTGGACATCGGCGACAATCAGCGGATGATCCAGCTGCAGCTCACCGGTGGCCGGCGAATGACAGTAGCCCTTTTCCGTGATGGTCAGCGAAACAATCGCCACCTGCGGCTCACACATTTTTGCCAGCACGCTTTCCAGCCCCTCGACCTGGGCGTGCATCGCCTGCTTAACGACGCCAACCACCCGCGCCGTCCAGGCATCCGCCGACATTTCGGCGACGGTATACAGCAGGTCCTGCTGTTGCAAATCGGCAATTTGCTGCTCGCCGCCAATCAGGTTTACTTCGGTATATCCCCAGTCGCTGCCATGTTCCGCGGCCAGAATATCGGCATAAACCGCCTGGTGCGCGCGGTGAAAGGCGCCGAAACCGAGGTGCACAATACGGGAAATCAGTTTTGTACGATCGTAGTCAGGAAGTGCAGCCTTTGCCGCCAATAGCTTGTTTTGCATTATATAACCTACTTATAAATGAAATCAGGACTGTCTCAGAGTAACGCCTGTATGGTTGTATGTTTTGATTTGAATTAAGTTTTGCAGTATTGGTATGACATCATTTTGAAGTTATGTACCACACGGAGAGGTTTTGGCGGCATTGAAGCCGCCAGGGATTGTTAGTGTTTTTGCCACTGCTGGTATTCACGCTTGAGCCGCTGTGGTGCAGTTTCTGGCATCATCAGCAAGCCAATTATTGAGATAACACCCAAAACAATGACGTAGGTTGCAAGTCCGTAATAATGGCCACCTGTAACTTGCAGAATCTTCACCGCCACCAGGCCAAGGATCCCGCTACCAATAAGAGATCCCATCTGCCAAATCAATGCAATACCGCTACAACGAATATGGGTCGGGAACAGTTCAGGGAAATATGATGCCTGTGGGGCATAACACATACTGTGCCCTACGCTCAGAACCAAAATCATCACTAACTGAGTAAGCCAGAAACTATCCTGATTAATAGCAAGGAAGAATGGAACAATCATAATAACTTGAATCAACGCCCCAATAATATAAACTGGTTTGCGCCCGATTTTATCACATAGCGATCCCATCAGCGGTATTGCAATAATTTCTATTATTACAGCAACAATCATTGCTTCCATCAAAATATTAGCATCGAGATTATTTGCCTTACCATAGGCCAAAACAATGACTGTAAACATCGCAAATGTACACGCTTCGATCAATTTTGCGCACACTCCCTTTACAACAATTCCGGGGAAATCACGAATAACTTCAACCAATGGGCGAGATTCTTCAGCCTTGGTCTCACGAATTTGAGCGAACACTGGCGATTCATCAATTTTTAAACGAATAAACAACCCTACAATAACCAGTAGCAGACTTAACAGGAACGGTATACGCCACCCGTAGTCCATCATCGCCTCTGGAGAGAGCGTGGCATTCAATAAAGCAAACAGAGCTAATGGAAGCAGAAAACCAACTGGTGCACCGATTTGAACCCAACTGGAGAAGAATCCACGATGCTTTGGTTCAGAATATTCAGCTGTCATCAATACCGCACCGGCCTGCTCACCGCCAACACCAAAGCCTTGTAACACACGAATAAAGATAAGCAATGCTGGAGCCCAAATACCAATTTTTTCATACGTCGGTAACAGCCCAATACAAAACGTACCTAACCCTACAATTAATATTGTAATCACCAGCGCTTTTTTACGGCCAACCTTATCGCCGATATGACCAAAAACAATTCCACCTAATGGCCGCGCTAAGAAACCAACTGCATATGTTGCAAAAGCTGCAAGAGTACTAATTAAAGGATCGTCACTTGGGAAAAATAGATGTCCAAAAAAGAGTACCGCTGCCGTTCCGTATGCAAAAAAGTCATAATATTCTGCAGCGGTCCCAATTGCAGATGCACTGGCTACTCGGCGAATAATAGTTTTATTACCTGCACCACTTTTAACTTCGACTGAACTAACCATAGGTTTTTTTTACCTTTTATAGGGTATTGGGTTAATCAACATCTTTCGTGCGTACACATTATGCTTACCCGTTTCCCAAGGTGCCGTCTCCTATCCGGGTAATCGGTAGACAGTCCGGGTCGGGCGGGTATTTTTCCCTCAGCACTCGTCAAACTTATTACTCAGCCCGGATGTCACTAAGGTGCGTACAGCCATTATCTAAGGTTTAACTACGGGGAAAAACGTCGAGCATCTGTTCGGAATAGCGCTTGTACTCCCGGAAGCCAAAGTTCGGTACCCACAGGTCAAATTAGCCTTAGGCGAAGTGCGTTCTACGACCGGGAGGCCATGGTTAATATCAATAATCACTTTTCAGATATAAAACCAGAAAATAATAGCGCCGAACTAAAGGCTGTTATTTAAATATACTGACCGGATTTCTGTTCTTCACGCAACAGGGCAGTATCAGCCGCATCGTTAGCCAGGCTCAGATCGCGGTCGCGTACTTCCGGCATCAGGGATGCGGCAAGCAGGCCGATAACCGAATAACTCACCAGCATCACCACGATGGGCAGCCACGAGTCGGTCATATTACAGAGAATACCCGCCAGCACCGGGCCGAAGCCAACGGCAACCAGTCCCCCCATCTCTTTTGAGATAGCCATTCTGGTGAAGCGATTGCGCGATCCAAACAGCTCGGCCATCGTAATATTTTCGAGCGCAAACAGACCCAGCACCGCCACGTTATGGATCACAACCAACGAGGCCATAATGGTGCTCACGCTGTGGCTTTTATCCATGATAATCGCCAGCATCGGATAGGCTAAAATAATCGCGGAGATATTCACGATAATATATGGAATGCGCCGCCCTACCTTATCTGAAAGCCAGCCCAGCAGCGGAATAGTGATAAAACCAATCACCGAACTAATCATTAACGCATCTGTTGGGATCGCTTTATCAAACAGCAGGGTTTGCACCAGATAGCCCGCAAGAAAGGTTTGAATCAGCCCCGAGTTGCCCGCCTGGCCGAAGCGCAGGCCCGTTGCCAGCCAGAACGATTTACTCTTCAGCATCGCGCCGAAGGTATTCTCCTGGATGCTGGCGGCGCTCTGCCGGCTGCCGCCCTCGGCGACTTTTTCGAATACCGGGCTTTCTTTGAGGTTTAAACGCAGCCAGATGGCGAAGATCATCACCACCACGCTGGCAAGGAACGGAACGCGCCAGCCCCACGCCACCAGCTGCTCGCGGTCGAGCAGGAAGAACATCACCGCCCAGATAGCCGTGGCGCTGAGGGTGCCGCAGTTGGTTCCCATCGCCACCAGCGAGGAGATAATCCCGCGCTTACCTTTCGGCGCATATTCTGCCAGCATCGTGCCGGCCCCGGATATTTCCGCTCCGGCCCCCAGCCCCTGAATCACGCGCAGGGTAACCAGCAGCACCGGTGCCAGGATCCCCACCTGGGCATAGGTCGGCAAAACGCCGATTAGCGTCGTACATATGCCCATCATGGTGATCGTAATAAAAAGCACTTTCTTCCGGCCGATGCTATCGCCCATTTTGCCGAAAATAAACGCCCCGACGATGCGGGCAACATATCCTGCGCCGTAGGTCCCCATCGCTAAAATCAGCGCCATCGCCGCGGATTGCTCGGGGAAGAATATTTCATGGAATACCAGCGCGGCGCCTAAAGAGTAAAGCTGGAAATCCATAAACTCCAGCGCGGTGCCTAACCAGCCGGATACAGCCGCGCGGATGAGATCGGAGGTTGTTCTCTCATTCTTTACTGTCGTCATCTTTATAATCTCTAATTGTGTAGGATATAGAGTCTGGCGTTGTATTGAGTGTCAGAAGGTTAATAAAACCTTACAGCAGCTCTTCCTGTCATTTTCAAATAACTCAATTGCCTCAGCGACCTGTTGATAGTCAAAGGCATGGGTAATTAACATCTCTGGATTAATGAGCCCCTGCTCCAGCCATTGCAGAACAACCGGGAATTTATTGGCGTTAAGCCGCGAGGAAAATATCGACAGCTCTTTACCGGTAATACCCTGTTGCGCCACATGGGACGGTTCAGTGGAGAACCCCATCAGGACAATTCTGGCCGCCGGCGACGCCAGCGTAACCGCCTCCTGGAGAATTGTCGGGTGGCAGGCGGCGTCGATAATCAGCGTTGGCTTCACCTGTAATACCTCAGCTAATGACGCTTCGCCGTTATTGATCGCGCGGTCCGCGCCGTTACGTTTTGCCATCTGCAAACGCTCTTCGATTCGGTCAACCACAATGACCTGGCCGACTTTGTACACCTGCTTGAGTACCTGGATGGTGGTTAAGCCCATCGGGCCGGCGCCGTAAACCAGCGCCACATCCTGCCCGGTCGGCGTCACTTGCCCGGTCACGTTGGCGGCGATAGTGAAGGGTTCAACCATCACCGCATACCTGTCCGGAACGCTGTCCGGCACCCGCCAGGCGTTTTTCGCCGGCACCACCGCATACTCGCTGAAGCCGCCGTCCCGATGCACGCCGAGCACCACCAAAGAGGTGCAGACGTTCGGTTTGCCTACCGAGCAGGGATAGCAGTGCCCGCAGCTGATAACCGGGTCCACGCACACCCGCTGACCTATGGCTTTATCCGCCACATCGGCGCCGACGGCATCGATAATGCCGAAAAACTCATGGCCGATAACGCGCGGGTATTTTGCAAAGGGGTTGTGGCCGCGATAGATATGGCTATCCGAACCGCATATTCCCGCCAGCTGCACTTTGACCCGAACTTCCCCTGCGGCAGGCTGTGGAAGCGTGCGCTCTTCGATAACCAGCTCATTTGGCTGGCGAATAACGATACTTTTCATTTTATTCTCCTTACCAGTTCCACAATGTGCCGTCTTCTAACCGGGCAACCGGCAGGCAGGCCGGATCGTAGGGATATTTCGCCGCCAGCTTCTCGTCAAACTCAATTCCCAGCCCCGGCTTTTCCCCTGGGTGCATATAGCCACTGTCGAACGTCCAGCTATGAGGGAAAACGTCGAGCATCTGCTCGGAGTAGCCCATGTACTCCTGCACGCCAAAGTTCGGTACCCACAGGTCGAAGTGCAGCGCCGCCGCCATACAGACTGGCGACAGGTCGGACGGCCCGTGGGAGCCGGTGCGCACCTGATAGAGTGAAGCAAAATCGGCGATACGGCGCATGCCGGTGATCCCGCCGGCGTGGGTCACGGTGGTACGGATATAATCAATCAGCTGCTCCTCTATCAGCTGCTTGCAGTCCCAGATGCTGTTAAAGACTTCCCCCACCGCAATGGGCGTCACGGTATGCTGGCGGATCAGGCGGAAGCACTCCTGGTTTTCTGCCGGAGTCGGGTCCTCCATCCAGAACAGGCGATACTCCTCGATGCTCTTGCCAAAGCGCGCGGCTTCGATCGGCGTCAGGCGATGGTGCATGTCATGTAACAGGTGTTCATTGAAGCCAAATCTTTCGCGCACGGCGGCGAACAGCTGCGGGGTAAAATCAAGATACTTCTCCGTCGACCACAGCTGCTCTTCCGGCCACAGGCCCTTGGTCGCCGGCTCGTAGGCCTGCCCTTTACCTTTTGCCATCCCGTAGGTGGTCTTCATTCCCGGAATACCGCACTGCACGCGGATGGCCTTAAAGCCCATCTCTTTGTGGCGGGCATAATCATCCAAAACTTCGTCAATGGAGTGGCCCGTGGTGTGGCAGTAAACCATTACCCCTTCACGGGATGCCCCGCCCAGCAGCTGATACAGCGGCATCCCCGCCGCCTTCGCTTTAATATCCCACAGGGCCATATCGACGGCGGAGATGGCCGACATGGTCACCGGGCCGCGGCGCCAGTAGGCTCCCTTGTAGAAGAACTGCCAGATATCTTCGATACGCTGGGCATCGCGGCCGATAAGCTGCGGGCAGAGGTGATCCTGCAGGTACGATGCGACGGACAGCTCACGGCCGTTTAAGGTGGCATCCCCCAGCCCGACGATCCCGTCATCGGTCGTAATTTTTAGCGTGACAAAGTTACGTCCGGGACAGGTGACGAAAACTTCAGCGGCAACGATCTTCATCTTTTTTTATTCCTTACATCTCTGCGGTTAGTGAATAAAATTAAATCACCAGACCTACTACCATACAAGTATGATGATCGAAAAAGATGTCATCGATCACATTAATGCCCGGGCGTGACGCGGCGGTCATTTGCGAAAGAAAGGCGGAAAACAGAGGAGGAAACGGGCACAATGCCGCGCGAACGGCGCGGCGTTTGCCCGACGCCGCAGCTGACGGTTGGGCTAGGCGCGGCCCCACCCGGCGACGATAATCAGCATTCCGCACAGCGCAATAACGGCGCCGGCCCAGTCATAATGGCTGAGCTTAACGCCGTCAACGAAGCGCAGCCACAGCAGCGCGGTGCAGACATATACTCCGCCGTAGGCGGCGTAAACGCGCCCGCTCGCCGCCGGGTGCAGGGTCAGCAGCCAGACGAACATAACCAGCGCGAGCCCGGCGGGGAGCAGCAGCAGCGGCGTGGCGCCCCGCTTTATCCAGAGCCAGGGTAAATAGCAGCCGAGGATTTCGCACAGGGCGGTCGCAAAAAAGAGCAGCGTGGTTTTAAGCATTAAAGATACGTAAATAGCGCAGAGAATGGCGCCATTCTACGCGATAATTGCTCCGCTCCCACTTCCTTTTGCCGGGTATGCCGTAGAAAAGAGATGTAGTAAACTCATATTAAGGGCTAACCCTTTTTATCACTCAAAGGAAACCGTGATGAAAATGACACTGAATAAACGCTGGTGCCTGACCGCCATGCTGGCGCTGAGCGCCGCGGCTTACACCGCATCGTCTTTTGCCAAAACTGACACGCTGGTGATTGAATCCGGCGATAGCGCGCAGAGCCGTCAGCACGCCGCCATGGAAAAAGAGCAGTGGAACGATACCCGCTCTTTACGCCATAAGGTCAACACCCGCACCGAGAAAGAATGGGATAAGGCCGACGTCGCTTTTGATGCCCAGGATAACTGCCAGAAAAGCGCGAACGTCAACGCGTACTGGGAGCCGAACACCCTGCGCTGCCTCGATCGCCGCACCGGCCGCGCGGTAGCACCGTAACCCGTCACGCATGGCGCCTGCGGGCGCCATAATCCACTATTATCTCCAGCATTGCTGCACAGGAACTCCCATGACTGACGCTCATACCGTCAAGCTGCGCCCGCTAGAGCGCGAAGACCTCCGTTTTGTTCACCAGCTCGATAACAACGCCAGCGTCATGCGCTACTGGTTTGAAGAGCCGTATGAGGCCTTTGTCGAGCTCTCGGACCTCTATGACAAGCATATTCACGATCAGAGCGAACGCCGGTTTGTGATTGAGTGCGACGGTGAAAAAGCCGGACTGGTCGAGCTGGTTGAAATTAACCACGTCCACCGCCGCGCCGAGTTTCAGATTATTATCTCCCCGGATTATCAGGGGCGAGGTCTTGCTACCCGCGCCGCTAAGCTGGCGATGGACTACGGCTTTACGGTACTCAACCTCTATAAGCTGTACCTCATCGTCGACAGTGAAAATGAAAAAGCGATCCACATCTACCGCAAGCTTGGGTTTATGGTGGAAGGCGAACTCATTCACGAGTTCTTCATTAACGGCGAATATCGTAATACCATTCGGATGTGCCTGTTCCAGCACCAGTATCTCAGCGAACACCGCACGCCGGGCCCGACGCTGCTGAAGCCAACCGCTCAGTAGTATTCGATGCTATTTTTGATGGTGTAGCGGCGCGTTAACGGCGGCTGCACGCTTTCATCGACAACCTGCAGCTCGCACTTCACCGGGTTGTCGTGACCATCGTAGTCGCAGGTCTGCCGCACGCTGCCAAGCTCACGATCGTTAAAGGTGCTCACCGCCGTGTAGTCCAGCTTTTTACGCGGATCGGCCGCCGGCGTTGAGACCACCGTAAAGCGCTGATCTTTGGCGGTGGTGGTTTTGCCTAGCGGATAGCCTTCGTCATCGTACCGGTAGCTGGCCGTGGTCTCTTTGCCTCGCGCGGTCACCACGAAGCCATTATCATCCGTTTCCCAGCTCATCCCCGCCGACGGCATTTCGGCAAGCTGACACTTACCCTGCAGACGCAGGCGCTTTTCCCGCGTTTGCGCATCGAGATAGTAGTTCGCGTCAAGCAGCAGCGTCGCGCCGGTGTTGTTTTCGCGATCCTGGAAAGCCAGCAGATCGAAGCAGCCCTCGCTGGATAATCGTCCGCTGACCTGTTTCACCACTTCATCATGTTCATCGAGCAGCGTCTGGCTGAAATCTTTCACCGGGCCACGCAGCGGATCAAATTCAAATTCGTTGGAGAAACTCGCCATTTCAGGCGTAAAAGCCTGCGGCGCGGATTTATTGTCGCAGGCGCTGAGCGCCACGGCCGCCAGTACCAGTAAAAACAGTTTGTTCACGCCCGGTTCCTTCTGTGTACATATGCAATCATATTAGCAAATACAATTGTTTACACCAGTTCTGCTATGCTTAGATCTGGATGACGTTAATAAGGAGTTTATGATGAAAATATCACCCTGGCTATGCGCGGCTCTGCTGCTGGGTTCGACATCAGCGCTTGCCGCACCGGATTCCTGCGAACGCGTAAAAAACGATATTCAGCAGAAAATTATCAATAACGGCGTACCGGCGACGGGCTTTAGCCTGAGCATTGTCCCCAGCGACCAGCCTGACCAGCCCGGCGCCCAGGTTGTCGGACATTGCGCCAACGACGCCTATAAAATTACCTATACCCGCGGCGCCGGTACCGACAGCGAAGCGCAGTAGCTCTCCGCTGCTTCAAGTGAAAGATATTATCCCTGGGTTGACCAGGGATAATATCCACCTACCTCTATATAAGTATTATTACTCTCCCGTCCGCACGAATTAAGCCACCGGCGGAATTTCATCATAATAACAATCAGGGAGTGAGTAATGTCTGATCCGGAATATGATGGCGGCCTCAGCCGTCGTACCCTAATAAAATCCTCAGCGATCGGTTCACTGGCATTAGCGGCCGGCGGACTGTCGCTTCCGTTTAGCCTGCGCGGCGCGGCGGCGGCCGTTCAGCAGGCCGCCCAGGGCGAAGAGCGGGTGGTGTGGGGAGCCTGCTCGGTTAACTGCGGCAGCCGCTGCGCCCTGCGTCTGCACGTCCGCGATGACGAAGTGGTGTGGGTTGAGACCGATAACACCGGGCAGGATATTTATGGCGATCATCAGGTGCGTGCCTGTCTGCGCGGCCGCTCTATCCGCCGGCGCATCAACCACCCTGACCGCCTGAACTATCCGATGAAACGAGTCGGTAAACGCGGCGAAGGAAAGTTTGCACGCATCAGCTGGGACGAAGCGCTGGACACCCTGGCGAGCAGCCTGCAGCGGATCGTTAAGGAGTACGGTAACGAGGCGGTCTATATCAACTACTCTTCCGGGATCGTCGGCGGCAATATGACCCGCTCGTCGCCCTCCGCTTCCCCGGTGACCCGCCTGATGAACTGCTACGGCGGCTCGTTAAACCAGTACGGAACCTACAGTACCGCCCAAATTGCCTGCGCCATGCCCTACACCTACGGCACCAACGAAGGCAACAGCACCTCCGACATCGAGAACAGCAAGCTGGTGGTGATGTTCGGCAATAACCCGGCGGAAACCCGCATGAGCGGCGGCGGGATAACCTATTATCTCGAACAGGCCCGCGAGCGCTCCAACGCCAGAATGATCGTTATCGATCCGCGCTATATCGATACCGCCGCCGGGCGTGAAGACGAATGGATACCCATTCGTCCCGGAACCGATGCGGCGCTGGTGGCCGGTATCGCCTGGGTGCTGATTACTGAAAACCTTGTCGACCAGCCGTTCCTTGATACCTGCTGCGTGGGCTACGATGAAAAAACGCTGCCCGCAGGCGCGCCGGCAAATAGCCATTATAAGGCCTACATCCTTGGCGAAGGTGATGACGGAACCGCTAAAACGCCGCACTGGGCGTCGCTGATTTGCGGCGTTCCGGTCGATCGTATCGTCAAGCTGGCGCGAGAAATCGGCAGCACCAAACCGGCCTGTATTTGTCAGGGCTGGGGACCGCAGCGCCAGGCCAACGGCGAGCTGACCGCAAGGGCGATCGCCATGCTGCCGATTCTGACCGGTAACGTCGGGATTAGTGGCGGCGGCAGCGGCGCGCGTGAATCAACCTATACCATCACCATCGAGCGCCTGCCGGTGCTGACTAACCCGGTGAAAACCGCCATCTCCTGCTTCAGCTGGACCGACGCCATCGAGCGCGGGCCGGAAATGACCGCCCTGCGCGACGGCGTACGCGGGAAGGATAATCTGGACGTCCCGATCAAGTTCCTGTGGAACTACGCCGGGAATACCCTCGTCAATCAGCACTCTGACATCAACAGGACCCACGAGATTCTGCAGGACACGACAAAGTGCGAAACCATCGTGGTGATTGATAACTTTATGACCTCATCGGCTAAGTATGCCGATATCCTGCTTCCGGACCTGATGACCGTCGAGCAGGAGGACATTATTCCTAACGATTACGCCGGTAATATGGGCTACCTGATCTTTATTCAGCCCGCCACGTCGCCGAAGTTTGAGCGAAAACCGATTTACTGGATCCTCAGCGAAGTGGCAAAACGCCTTGGCGATGATGTCCTGCAAAAGTTTACCGAAGGACGAACCCAGGAGCAGTGGCTGCAGCACCTTTACGCCCTGATGCTGGCGAAAGACCCCGCGCTGCCCGGCTACGACGAACTCAAAGCAATGGGGATCTATAAGCGTAAGGATCCCGCAGGACATTTTGTCGCCTACCGGGATTTCCGCCGCGACCCGCTCGCCAATCCGCTCAAGACGCCTTCCGGTAAAATTGAGATCTACTCCAGCCGGCTGGCCGACATCGCCGCCAGCTGGCAGCTGGCGGCGGATGAAACCATCAGTCCGCTGCCGATGTACGCCTCCACCTTTGAAGGCTGGGATGACCCGCTGCGCAGCCAGTTTCCGCTGCAGCTTTTTGGCTTCCACTATAAGGCACGTACCCACTCAAGCTACGGCAATGTCGATATTCTCCAGGCCGCCTGCCGCCAGGAGGTGTGGATTAACCCGCTGGACGCGGAACCGCGCGGGATTAAAAACGGCGATCTGGTACGCGTCTTTAACCAGCGCGGCGAGCTGCGCATTCCGGCGAAAGTGACGCCGCGCATTATGCCCGGCGTATCGGCAATGGGTCAGGGCGCGTGGCATGACGCCAACATGCTCGGCGATCGTATCGACCGCGGCGCCTGCATTAATACGCTGACCACCCATCGTCCGTCGCCGCTGGCGAAAGGTAATCCGCAGCACACCAACCTGGTTGAAATCGCCAAAGTCTGAGGAGGACGAGTATGGGAAACGGATGGCATGAATGGCCGCTGGTGCTGTTTACGGTGCTGGGGCAATGCGCCGCGGGGGCGCTTATTGTGAGCAGTCTGGGCTGGCTGTCGCTGAAAAATAACTCCGAGGCCCGGCAGCGCCTGGTGCGCAGCATGTTTTATATCTGGCTGCTGATGGGGGTCGGGTTTCTCGCCTCCACGCTGCACCTCGGCTCACCGCTGCGGGCGCTCAATTCGCTCAATCGCCTCGGCGAGTCGGCGCTGAGTAACGAAATCGCAAGCGGGATGCTCTTCTTTGCCGTCGGCGGCCTGTGGTGGCTGCTGGCAATAACGCAAAAAATGCCCGTCGCGTTGAGCACGATATGGCTGGCCGCGAGCATGCTGCTGGGGGGCATTTTTGTCTTTGCGATGACCCGGGTTTACCAGATTGATACCGTCCCGACATGGTATAATGGCTATACCACCTGCGCCTTTTTTCTGACCATGCTGCTCTGCGGCCCGCTGTTTGCCGCGCTGCTGCTGCGCGCCGCCAACGTGGAGTTTGACGGCCGCGTCTTCGCCTCGCTGAGCGTTCTGGCGCTGCTGGCCAGCATCGCCATCGTCGTGCTGCAAGGTTTTGGCCTCGGCGATATTCAGAGCCCGGTGCAGCGCGCCGACGCCTTGGTTCCCGGGTACGGGAGCTGGCAAATCTGGCGCATCGCGCTGCTGGCTCTTGGCCTGGGCTGCTGGCTGTGCCCGCTGATCCGACGTACCCGCCCGCGTATCGGCGGGTTATCCCTCGGGCTGCTGCTGGTACTGGCCGGAGAGCTGATTGGCCGCGGGCTGTTTTATGGCCTGCATATGACCGTCGGCACGGCGGTTGCCGGTTAATTTTTCGCGCGTAAGGAACATGAGCATGATGCAACCCCCATTCCGCGACGCAGTCGCGCTGAGCGCCCGCACTCTGGGCTCGCTATTTTCATTTGCCCCGCAGAGCGAGCAGGCCGCCCCGCTGGTCAACGCCCTGCGCGACGGAAGCTGGCAGAGCCAGTGGCCCTATACGGTGCCCGCTACGCTGGTTGCCCGGTTCGCTGAAGAAAACGACGAGCCGCTAGCCGAGGCGTGGCAGCGCCTGTTTATCGGCCCCTGGGCCCTGCCGGCGCCGCCGTGGGGTTCCGTCTGGCTGGATAAAGAAAACGTCCTGTTTGGCGACTCGACGCTGGAGCTCAGGGAGTGGATGCGGCTGAACGGCATCGCCCGCGCCGCGCAGAATAACGAGCCGGAAGATAGTTTCGGCACCCTTCTGCTGCTGGCCGCCTGGCTATGTGAGTCCGGGCAGGACGAGGCCTTTTCGCAGCTGCTGGCCCGGCATCTGCTGCCCTGGTCGGGCCGCTTCCTGGAGGTTTTCGTCAGCGAAGCCGGACATCCTTTCTACCAGGCCCTGGGTCAGCTAAGCCAGGCAACGCTGGCGGAATGGCAAAACGCGCTGACTCTTGCCGTCGCCGATAAACCGCTGTATCGCTAGCCTTATGACCATGCCGACGACCTCGGCATGGTCAACCCATGAGTGACAACGTCACATAAAAACTTTCCATCTCCCCCGGTGGTGGCGGCTCGGAAGCGCCTGGCGGCGTGTTTACGCCGACGCTGTTCGTCGGGCTGGCAATGGGATGCTGTTCGCCAGCTTCAGCGGCCTGTGGCGGCATAGCTCTGCAGCGGCAATTATGCTGGGTCTGGCTGGAATGGCGACGTTTCTGGCGGCAACAAGGCATGCCCCCGATTATGTCGACCCTGATGATTTGTGAAATGACCGGGCAATATGCGCTCCTGCCCGGTTTGTTGAAGGCCAGCGTGCTGGCATCGGTGCTTTCCCGGACGCTACGCCAGGACTCGATCTACCGCCATCACCTCGCCTAGCCGCGCCAGGTCAATATACTGGCTCAGCTCGCGCTGCTCGGGGCGCGGCAGATAGGGCAGTTCGCCAATCAGCGGCCCCGGCAGCTTTTTGCTTAATACGTCGATGATTTCAGCGTAGTGCGCCAGCCCCGGATTAATGCGGTTGGCGACCCAGCCGATAAGCGGCAGGCCGTCATTGGCGATGGCCTGGGCGGTCAGCAGAGCGTGGTTGATGCAGCCTTCCTGAATGCCCACCACCATCAGTACCGGTAGCTGCTCCTGCACCACCCATTCGGAAAGCGGACGCAGATCGTTCATCAGGCTGCGCCAGCCGCCGGTCCCTTCAACGACCACGTGGTCAACCTGACCGCTCAGGCGCTGCAGGCCGTCAGTCAGCAGCCCGTAGTTGATCGGGCCACTGTGCGCCACGCTACTTTCATCTTCGCTTAACGCTATGGGATTGACAGCATCATAGGGTAACGCCAGCGTCGACACGCTTTGTAAAATCAGCGCGTCTTTGTTACGCAATCCGTCCGGCGTCTCTTTGCTGCCCTTCGCCACAGGTTTATACCCGGCTACGCTTTTGCCATCAGCGGCCAGAGCCTGCAGCAGCGCACGCGAAACCACCGTCTTCCCGACGGCAGTGTCAGTACCTGTTATAAAGAAACGCTTAAACATCACTAACCCCACAGTTATATTGATGAAATATATATCCGTCAGCCCTCAGGCGGCATTGCGGTTAGCGTCCTCGCTCCCCCTGGACGCTTACCGGAGTAAGGGTCGGGATTCCCTGCGTGGCGGCCTTCCTGCTGCGTGATTTTTGCGGATATATACAGAAAATGGATACTAAACTGTGGGAAAAGTCTACGCGAAGCCGATGAATGCCAGCTTGAGATAGCGCAATTTTTAGTGTGACTATGAAAAAATGTTAACCCTGTAACAGTCGTATCAGCAGCGATCCGTTATAGAGGGCATCTTTGACCAGCGCGGCACCGGCCATGGTTCCGCGGTTGGAGAACTGGGTGCTTTCGACGGTAATATGTCGGCTATAGGCTGGCAGCGACTGTTGACGAATACAGTCAGAAATAGCCGGAAACAGAATATCCGCCGCGAGGCTAAACGGGGAGCCGATAAGAATTTTTTGCGGATTGAAGAGGTTAACCATGATCGCCAGAATCCGTCCTACGTGCTGACCAACGCCGCTGATAATATCCCGGGCCAGCAAATCCCCCTGCAGCGCGGCCTGACAGAGCCACTCAACGCTCAGCGGCTGCTGGTGCAGCATTGAGCTCATCGATTTGGTCATCCGCACCTGGGTGAGTTCCAGCACGCTCTCCACGCTGGCAATGGTTTCCAGACAGCCGTGGTTGCCGCAGTAGCAGCGTTTGCCATAAGGGTCGACCTGAGTATGACCTATTTCCACCAGGCTGCTGCTCCCGGCATGCAGCAGGCGACCGTCGGTAATCACCCCGGCGCCGACGTTGTGGTCGATAACCACCTGAATCACGTCCCTCGCCCCTCTGGAGGCGCCAAACAGCGATTCCGCCATAGTCCAGGCGCTGATATCGTGCTGAATATAAACCGAAACCCCGGTATGGTTGGCCAGCACTTCGCCGAGCGGCAGATCCTTCACGTCATCATAAAACGGCATCCGATGAATGATGCCATTTTCGGTATCGATAATTCCCGGCATGGTGACGGCAATCGCGGTCAGGCGTTCCAGTTTCTTTTGATGGCGGATAAAAAAACGATCGATATGCTCAACGACCCGCGTCAGAAAAGGCTGCTCATGCTGCAGCGCCAGCTCGAGCTGCTCTTCGACCACCAGCTTGCTGCTTAAGTCCCGCAGCGCGAGGTGAATCTCTCCCCGGCTGATGCGCACGGAAAGATAGTGCCAGGCCTCGGTTTCAACCATCAGGCCCACCGCCGGGCGCCCGCGGCTGCCCGGGTCCTGGATTTCCGTTTCCTGCACCAGATGCGCTTCCAGCATCTCGCGGACAATTTTGGTAATACTGGCGGGGGCCAGCTGAGCAAAACGGGAGAGATCGATGCGCGATACCGGGCCAAGCTGATCAATCAGGCGATACACTGCTCCTGCATTGGTCTGCTTTATTTGATCGATATGGCCAGGCTGACTATCCGCTACCACCATTGACTCCCTTTATTTTCGCGCTTCGAAATAAACTTTCAGCTATGGTGAAGCACTTCGACGGTGCACGTCAAATTTTTGCTTAGCCTTGTGATTTACTGCACAATTTTGAGCTGATTTTGTCCTAATTATGCCTTACGGCGGCGTGAAGAAGCTGTTCCCGGAAGCGCTGTGCCGCCTGCCCCTGCTCGCGATGCTTTGACCAGACCAGCCACATTTCGGACACAGCATCCTGCTCGACGATCGGCAGCCAGCGCATTTCATTGAGCTGAACCCGCTTAAATGAGGCTGGCAGAATGGATACGCCAAGCCCGGACGACACCAGACCAATAATCGTCATCGCCTCGCCCACTTCCTGAGCTATCGTCGGCGTTAAGCCATAGCGGCGCATCAGCCCCAGAATATCGTCGTACAGCCCGGTGCCCACGTGCGGGTCGAAGAAGACAAACGGCTGACGCGCCAGCTCCGCCAGGCTGACGGCATCCTGGCGCGCCAGGGGATGATCGCTGGGCACCATTGCCAGCAGCGGTTCGCGCAGAATGCACTGCCACACCAGCGTTTCCGGCAGCTGGGTGTTGCGCATCAGCCCCAGGTCGAGCGCCCCTTCGTTAAGCGGCACAATCTGTTCCCGGGTATTGGTTTCCCGGGTCTGGATGTGCACGTCCGGATAGCGGCGGCGAAAGGTCGACAGGGTATCGGAGACGGCCTTAATAAACGGCGCCGAGGAGGTAAAGCCGATATGCAGCTCGCCGGTTTCGCCGTGGTGCAGACGCCCCGCCCGCGCGGCGGCATCCTCAACCTGGGTGAGGATCTGGCGGCTATCGGCAAGAAACTGTTTTCCCGCCGCCGTCAGGCTTACGCTGCGGTTGGTACGGGCAAAAAGCCGGGCGCCGATCTGCTGCTCAAGGATCTGAATCTGCTGGCTGAGCGGCGGCTGAGAGATATTCAGCCGCGCCGCCGCATGACCAAAGTGGAGCTCTTCGGCAACGGCAATAAAGTAGCGCAGGTGGCGCAGCTCGACATTCATATTTAAAACGTCTTATTTGAGATTATTAATATATTAGACAGAATATTTACATTTTCATACCCTAAAAATGTGATCTGTGAGGTCACATAACCCCCGAGTTTCTCAGCAAGGATTTTCCGTGAGTCGCACAACTACCGTTGACACCGCGCCGGCAAGCGAGGTCATCGACAATGTCGTATCCCAGCCAAATCAGTTCATCAAACGCGGTACCCCTCAGTTTATGCGCGTCACCCTGGCGCTCTTCTCTGCCGGTCTCGCAACCTTTGCCCTGCTCTATTGCGTTCAACCGATCCTTCCCGTGCTGTCGAGCGAGTTCGGCATCACCCCGGCCAGCAGCAGCGTATCGCTATCGATCTCCACCGCCATGCTCGCCGTCGGGCTGCTGTTTACCGGTCCTGTCTCCGACGCCATCGGGCGTAAAAAGGTGATGGTCACCGCGCTGGTACTGGCTTCCTGCTGCGCCCTGCTGTCAACGGTAATGACCACCTGGCACGGGATCCTTATCATGCGCGCGCTGATCGGCCTGTCGCTCAGCGGCGTAGCGGCCGTCGGCATGACCTACCTGAGCGAGGAGATCCACCCCAGCGTGGTGGCCTTCTCGATGGGGCTGTACATCAGCGGCAACTCTATTGGCGGGATGAGCGGACGTTTGCTCACCGGGGTGTTTACCGATTTCTTCGGCTGGCGCGTGGCGCTGGCGGCGATCGGCTGTTTTGCCCTCGCGTCAGCCATTATGTTCTGGCGAATTTTGCCGGAGTCGCGCCATTTCCGCCCGACCTCGCTGCGGCCAAAATCCTTGCTGATTAACTTCCGCCTGCACTGGCGCGATCGCGGTCTGCCGCTGCTCTTTCTCGAAGGGTTCCTGCTGATGGGGTCTTTCGTGACGCTGTTTAACTACATCGGCTATCGTCTGATGATGTCGCCGTGGTCGCTGAATCAGGCGGTGGTCGGCCTGCTCTCGGTCGCCTATTTGACCGGAACATGGAGCTCGCCGAAGGCCGGGGCAATGACCGCCCGCTACGGGCGCGGCCCGGTGATGCTGCTCTCCATCTCGGTAATGCTTGGCGGCCTGCTGCTGACGCTTTTCGCCTCGCTGTGGCTGATATTCAGCGGCATGCTGCTCTTTTCGGCCGGTTTTTTTGCCGCGCACTCGGTCGCCAGCAGCTGGATTGGCCCACGCGCCCGACGCGCCCGCGGGCAGGCATCGTCGCTGTATCTGTTTAGCTATTATCTGGGGTCAAGTATTGCCGGGACCTTAGGCGGAGTGTTCTGGCATAACTACGGCTGGAATGGCGTTGGCGGCTTTATCGCCCTGATGTTAACGGCAGCACTCATTACCGGCGCTTGTTTGCACAACCGTCTCAAATAGCAAGTCATCACGTGGCCTTCACGGCCACGCTGCTCACCACATTCCTAGCACCGATGACGCCCCCAGCAGCTCCCTGACGGCATCGATTGAAAGTAGTGCGATAAACAGCAAGGTGAACGGATTCATATTTACCCCGCAGCAGCGGCCCTGGCTCTTGATGAGTTTAGCCGCTGGCTCAGAAAGAATCTGCTATCCTGGCCACATCACGATGACATTATGATGACTGACCGCCGCGGCGATGCGGGTCGTAGGCGGACGCCCCGGTGGTTTCAGTTGCCGCAGCGGCAGGCCGTCGCCGCGCTTATCCCGGGAGGCAATTCACGCGCATCACTCGACCCGTGCGGAGGATCAGGATAGTGTAGGAGTCAACAGGCTATACCTTTCGTTCACTTGCAACAGGTCCGAATTTACTATGGCAGAAAATAAAAACTATCAGCAGCTTACCCGTACTTTCCAACGTCTGTCGCGCTTTTCGCATCTTGGCGCCATCGCCGGATGGGATATGTTCGCCATGATGCCGCCGGGCGGCAGCGCGGCGCGCGGCGAGGCGCTGGCGGAGCTGGGCGTGCTGCAGCACCAAATCCTGACCGATAAGAGCGTGGCTCAGGCGCTCCAGGACGCCCGTCAGGAAGATCTTAACGATGTTGAGCAGGCCAACCTGCGCGAAATGACCCGCCAGCACGCCCAGGCGGCCCTGCTGCCGGAGAGCCTTGTTGAGGCTAAATCTCTGGCCGGCAGCCGCTGCGAACACGCCTGGCGCAGCCAGCGACCGGCCAATGACTGGGAGGGCTTCGCCGAAAACCTGCGCGAAGTCGTCAGGCTCAGCCGCCAGGAGGCAGCCCTGCGCGCCGAAGCTAAGGGCTGTTCGCCGTACGACGCCCTGCTGGATATTTTCGAGCCCGATATGACCAGCGCCCGGCTGGACGTGCTGTTTGCCGACCTCAAATCCTGGCTGCCGTCGCTGCTGGCTAACGTCGTTGAAAAACAGGCGCAGCATCCGCTAATCGAGCCGCAGGGCCCGTTCCCCATCGCCGACCAGCGCGAGCTGGGGCTGGAAGCGATGCGCGTACTGGGCTTTGACTTCAACGCCGGGCGTCTGGATATCAGCGCCCATCCATTCTGCGGCGGCGTGCCGCAGGACGTGCGCATCACCACCCGCTACAACGAAAGCGATCTGCTGAGCGCGCTGTTTGGCGTTATCCACGAAACGGGTCACGCCCGCTATGAGCAGAATTTACCGCGCAAATGGCTCGACCAGCCGGTCGCCCTCGCCCGCTCAACGGCGATCCACGAATCACAAAGCCTGTTTTTCGAAATGCAGCTGGGCCGCAGCGACGCGTTTTTAAACCGTCTGCTGCCTGCCATTCGCCAGCGTTTCGGCGAGCAGCCGGCGTTCGGCAGCGACAATTTCATCGCCTGGAATCAGCGCGTCAAGCCTGGGTTTATTCGCGTGGATGCCGATGAGGTCAGCTATCCGGCGCACGTTATTCTGCGCTATGAGATTGAGCGGGCGCTGATTGACGGCGACATCGAGGTTGAGGATATTCCGGCGCTTTGGGATGAAAAAATGCAAAGCTGGCTGGGCCTGTCCACCACCGGTAACTATCGCAACGGCTGTATGCAGGATATTCACTGGACCGACGGCGGCTTTGGCTACTTCCCTTCCTACACGCTGGGGGCGATGTACGCGGCGCAGCTGATGGCGGCCGCCAGACGCGCTTTACCGCAGCTGGAGAGACAGATTGCCAGCGGTGATTTCTCCAGCCTGTTCGGCTGGCTGCAGCAGAATATCTGGCAGCACGGCAGCCGTTTCACGACCTCCCAGCTGATCCACAACGCCACCGGGGAAGACCTGAACAGCGACTACTTCCGCCAGCATCTGACCTCCCGCTATCTGTAAGCCTCCGCGCCGGGCGGCGTCCCGGCGCGTTATCCCCACCGTACATTCGGTTACACGCCGATACCAAACACTCACGGAAAGCTCGAAAAGAGAAGCATATAGTTCTTTCACCGGCCCCGCAGTGGGGTTGAATGAAAAAAACCTTTTCGAGGATATCAGAATGAAAAAAGTATTAGCTCTGGTCGTTGCCGCTGCTATGGGTCTGTCTTCTGCTGCTTTCGCCGCTGACGCGGTAAGCACCACTCAGGCTCCGGCTGCTGCAACTCACAGCACCGTTGCCAGGACCACTCATCACAAAAAACATCACAAAGCCGCCGCTAAACCGGCCGCAGAGCAGAAAGCTCAGGCTGTGAAAAAACACAAAAAAGCTGAAGCTAAACCGGCTGCCGCTCAGAAAGCCCAGGCCGCTAAGAAACACCACAAAGCTGCAGCTAAACCAGCCGCTGCTCAGAAAGCCCAGGCCGCAAAGAAACACCACAAAGCCGCTGCTAAACCGGTAGCGCAGAAAGCTCAGGCTGCTAAAAAACACCACAAAACTACCAAGCACCACGCTGCGGCTAAACCAGCTGCACAGCCGGCTGCATAATTACCCCGGTTAGTCTGGTATCGTAATAAATCGGCGCTGCTTCAGCGCCGTTTTTTTCTGGAGGATACTATGCTGCGGCGCTACCGTTTCGAGCTTATTCTGATCCTGCTGATTATCTGTGCGCTGGTTGCGACGCGCTTTTTCCTCTACTAACGCGGCACCGCTTAATCATCCCCTTCGATCGGATAACCCGCCAGGCGGATCGCATTTCGACAATCGCTGACCCCTGCCGCATAGCCCGCTTCAATTTCACATACCGGACTCGCACAACAGACGGGCAGCCTGACCGGCGTTGCCAGCTGCCGTTCGAGATGCGTAATTCTCTCCCTGGCAGCCAGGAGCCCGGCGGCGAATACCGCAGGCGCAATATCGTCTCTTTCACCGTTCGCAGCTGCGCGAAGCGCGTCGTTCTCTATCATCGTTTTTTCTCCTCTCTTTCGAGCATAGCCGCTTTCTTATACCCGGCTACCGATTAGCTGCCAGAGATTGTAACCAAAACCGTAAAGGGCCAGGGCCAGCAAAAAAGCGGCTGAAATCGTCGTCAAACGCCGGGTATGCGCCAGCGTCAGCCAGCGATGAATGGCGAGAATATAAAGTGAGAGTACGCTGAGGTCGATAACGACCCAGAGCGCGGTGAGTATCCCAAGGCTTACGCCGGTATCAGCGGTGATATGAATAAACTGCGGAAAAAACGCGACAAAAAACAGGATATCTTTTGGATTAGCCAGCGCGGTGATAAATCCCACCGCCAGCCCACCACTGCGGCGGGCCGCCGGGTGAGCGGCTGAGGTTGCGCGCAGCATCCCTATCGCCAGAAAGGCAATGTACAGCGATCCGCCGATAGCCACCAGCGCCAGCGCCTGCGGGTCGAGGTGCAGCGCGCCGGTCAGCATTGCCGCCGCTACGGCAATCAGCAGCAGCGAGGCCAGATTTCCGCCGACCATCGTACGTACCGCGCGGGCGTAGCCCTCCCGCGCTGCCGTACCGGTCACCAGCAGCACCACCGGACCCGGAGTCGCAATCAGGGCCACAACCGTCAGACAATATCCCGCCACCAGCACGTAGTTCATGACAATAACTCACTCAATTATTCAGATTGATGCATTCTGTCCTTTGATTTCCTGGTTGAAAAACGAGAAATGGTGAGTTTGAATGTGAGTATTACTCACCATAGAGATCCATAACGATGTCAACGCCTCCGCTGTATGCTCTGCGCGCGTTTGAGACCGCCGCGCGGCTGGGTTCATTTAGCCAGGCCGCCGCCGCGCTGCACGTTACCCCCGGCGCCGTCAGCCGGCATATCAGCACCCTGGAAGCCTGGTTCGAATGCCGACTTTTTATTCGCCAGGGGCCAAAAGTGATCATCACCGATGCCGGGCGGCAGCTGGCAAACGCGCTGGAGGAGAGCTTTTCGGCTATCGACAGAGCCTGTCATACGCTGCGCCGACAGGCGGGAAAACTGCGGCTGAAGGCCCCGTCCACGCTAACCATGCGCTGGCTGCTGGACGTACTGCGGCAATTTCGCCAGCAGCATCAGCGCCCTGAAATCGAGCTCAGCAGCGTGTGGATGGACAAGGATAGCGTGGATTTTGCTCTGGAACCGTACGACTGCGCCATCCTCCTCGGCGACGGGAATTTTGGCGCGGATAAGCGCCAGACGCTGCTGTTCGCGGAGTGGCTGATCCCGGTCTGTTCGCCGGCAATGGCCTCAGCGGCGCGTGAAGACTTAGCCTCCTGCCCGCTGATTCATCCGACCACCGATCGCCGGGACTGGCGGCGCTGGCTGCAGCATAGCGGGCAGCAGCCGGCGGTAGATCTTGCCCAGGGGCTGGTTTTCGATAGCCTTGAACAGGGCAATATGGCGGCCATGAGCGGCCACGGCGTTTCGGTGGGGGATCTGCTGCTTAGCCAACAGGCGCTGCAGGCGGGATTGCTGACGCTACCGTTCAGGCAGGCCGTCGCGACCGGTGAGGGATACTATCTGGTGTGGTCCGCAAATACGCTCAGCCCGCAGCCCATCGCCCTGCTGCAGGCGTTTTTACTCGCTCACCTCGCGGCACCTTTCCCCGACGGGGTCCTTCGTCGGGGAAAGGTGCCGCGATAACGTGCCGCGATTGGGGCGGTGGTTTACAAAACGCTAACCGCCTGCGCCACCAGATACCCCGCAGCCCCCCAGATAAAGACGGAGACAACGGAAACATAAACCAACGCACGAATACCTTTTTTTGACATATGTCCTCCCGAGACAGGAACCAGAAATCACCGATATCATCGCGGGGACAACATCTCTGCTTGCTCAACGGCAGCTATCAATAACAGCATTTTGAGTGAGAAAATGTTTCGTTTTGCAAGTAAGCACAAATGGTGTAAAAATGGGCGGGTTTTTGTGAAGTTGTTTGTTTTCTATGACATTAGTTGACTAATTATCATGAACAAACGCTGGCAAAACGCATCATGCCCTTGCGTACACGGCGTCCTCTTTTTGGTACTTTCTGTAACCCGATATCTGTTGCTTCCGGAGCCGGTTTCTGCGGAAATGACAGCAGCAAGAAATGCGCGCTAACTGGTTGAGTTATCGACCTTCTTTGCGTGAAAAAAGGGACTTTTACTGAATGCTGACGGCCTGCTGGTTTAATTAAAATTACTGTTAACTTTCATAAACTTAAATCTCCTGCTACTTTCAATATAGCCAAAATCATCCCCGCCGCGCTCACTAAGGTGTCCTGCAGGATGGTGAGTATAATTATCTCCTCAGAGAGTGATATGCGTAGAGACGTACTGTTATTACTGTGTTCATTTTGCCTGTTTCCTCTGTTTGCGCACGCTGACGATGACGGCATGAGCGCGAAAGATATCAAGACCCTGTTTTTTGGTCATGATGACCGCAAGCCGGTAAGCAACCCCGCCGAAGCCCCTTGGGACGCCATCGGCCAGCTGGAAACGGCCAGCGGCAATTTGTGCACCGCCACCCTGATCTCCCCCAACCTGGCGCTAACCGCCGGGCACTGCCTGCTGACGCCGCCGAAGGGTAAACCGGATAAGGTCGTTGCGCTGCGCTTTATCTCGCGCAAAAACGGCTGGGTTTACGAAATTCACGGCGTCGAGGGTCGCGTAGACCCGTCGTTAGGCAAGCGCCTGAAGGCCGACGGCGACGGCTGGATCGTCCCCTCCGCCGCAGCGCCCTCGGACTTTGGTTTAGTGGTGCTGCGCTACGCGCCTTCGGGAATCGACCCGATCCCCGTGTTTCCCGGCAGTAAGGCCGACCTGACCGCCGCGCTAAAGGTCGCCGAGCGCAAGGTGACCCAGTCCGGCTACCCGGAAGATCACCTCGATAATCTGTACAACCATCAGGACTGCATCGTTACCGGCTGGGCGCAGACCTCGGTTCTGTCACACCAGTGCGATACCTTACCCGGCGATAGCGGTTCGCCGCTGCTGTTAAAAACCGATAGCGGCTGGCAGGTGATTGCCGTCCAAAGCTCGGCTCCGGGGCCGAAAGATCGCTGGCGCGCGGATAATCGGGCCATTTCGGTGACCGGTTTTCGTGACAAGCTGGAGACGCTTGCCAGCGAGTAACCGTTAGCCCTGCTGCTGGCGCAGCAGAAGCAAAGAGGCAATCGGCATGGGCTCGCTGAAATAGTAGCCCTGCAGCTTGTCGCATCCCGCACGACGCAGTAGCGCCAGCTGCTGCTGATTCTCCACCCCTTCCGCCACCACCGTCATTCCCAGCGCGCCGGCAATGCGCACGGTACCGCGCACCAGCTCCGCCGCCTGCGGATCGGTATCTACCAGCCCGGCCAACGATTTATCAATCTTCAGACTGTCAAAACTGAAGCTGCGCAGATAGCCGATACTTGAGTAACCGATGCCGAAATCATCCAGCACAACGGCCGTACCCAGCGCCTTCAGGTTTTCAATGGCCGCGCGGGCGCGATCGGGGTTCTCCATCACGTAGCTTTCGGTCACTTCAATCTGCAGGCGGCGGGCCGGGAAATGGCAGCGGGCGAGCACCTGCACCACCCGCGACTCGAACTCCGGGTCGCGAAACTGCGCCGGCGAGATATTCACCGACAGCATCAGATCCCCCATCGGCTGCAGGTCGCAGCAGGCGCGATGGAGCACAAACTGACCGAGCGCGTAAATCAGGCCGCTGCTCTCGGCGATGCTGATAAACGCGTCCGGCGGCAGCGCGCCCTGGGGCCGCCGCGGCCAGCGTATCAGCGCCTCCACGCCTTCGATGGTCAGCGTCCCGGCGTTGACTATCGGCTGATACCAGACGTCAAACTCATCATTTTCCAGCCCCTGACGGATGCCGTTTTCCAGATTCAGCTGATATTGCCTGGCGTCGCTCAGCGCCTCGTCGTACCAGGTCGTGCGCCCCTTTCCGGTCTTCTTCGAATGATACATGGCGATATCGGCGCGGCGAAAAAGCTCGGTGCTGGAGCAGGCCGCCGGCGTTCCGCTGGCGATCCCCAGGCTGGCGCTGATATAGATTTTGCGATCGTTCAGGTCAATCGGTGATTTCAGCATTTCCAGCACCGCCCATGCGAACGCCGACGCCTGACTTACCGCCTGCTCGCCGCCGACGGTCATGGCAAACTCATCGCCGCCCATCCGCGCCAGCATTCCCCCGACGGGCACCCTCTCCTGCAGCTCGCGGGCTATATGGGTAATCAGCGCATCGCCGACGTCATGCCCATAGTTGTCATTAACATCTTTAAAGCCATCGAGGTCGATAAACACCACGCTCTGCATCTGGTGCTGCGAACGCTCGCACAGCGCGTTGAGCCGCTCAATCAGCGCCCGCCGGTTGGGCAGCTGGCTCAGCCAGTCGGTCATGGCGATTTTACGCGCCAGCTTCTCGCCGCGCGCCAGCTTATACAGCCCAAGGCAGCTAAAGAGGATGAACAGCAGGATCAGGCTGGCAGCCACCAGCGCGATCAGGCGAATGCTGCCGGAGGCCGCCTGAGCCGCTTCCACCCCCGGCAGCCGCGGCTGCCAGCTTAGATAGCTAATAGTCTCACCGGCGTTGGTGCGCAGCGCCACGCTATAGTCGTCGCGGGTTTCGCTGGTATGCAGATGACGAATTTGAAACGTATCCCCGAGCTTTTGCAGCATATCGGGGTTAATGTGCCGGGTAATGACCAGATAGCGCCGCGTATCGTCGTACACCTGCAGGCGGCCCATAGTCGGGCGAATCAGGCCAATACCAATAAAAGCAATGCCCTCCCGGGTACGGGTGATCCCGGCGTAGGCGCTTTTTCCGCTACGCAGCGCTTCGGCGTGCTGAGCGATCATTGTCTGCAGGCCGCTGCCGAAAAAGCGGATATCCGTTTCATTAAAGGACTGACTACGAAACGATCCCCACAGCACCCGGTAGTGCTGATCGAGGACAAAGGTACCGTCGTAGAGGTTATTTATTTTGAACCCCGAACCCCAGGAATCAAACAGCCATTTGCTATCCAGCGTTGGCGCGTAGGTCTGCTTCACGGCGTCGTCCCAGATGGAGTTATCCAGCACCAGCGACATCACGCGGTTCACCGAGGTCTGCACCGCGCCGTTAACCGACAGTACCGAGCGATGGCGATCGATCTCATTCGCCTTGATGCCAATCAGGTGCTGCGACAGATAAAGCAGAGAAATAACGGAAGCGATCAGGCCCATCCCGGCCAGGAGAATAATGACCGAAAGCGTTTTGGCCGAAGGAAGATGACGCCAACCAGGCAAATTAACCATTATCTATCCTCATCGCGGCTGGGGAAAAACGCACCGAATATACTCTTTTTTAAAGAGTAATACAGAGAACAGATTTTGCCGCCCGCGGACGCAGGCGGCGTTAGATCAGGCCAGTTTTATTAACACCATTCCGATGATCAACAGCATCACGCCGATCCAGCCTTTACTATTCAAACGCTGGCCGAACAGTACCCAACCGGCGGTTATGGTTGCCGCGATGCCGAAGCCGCCCCAGAGGGCGTAGGCCACCGACAGCTCAATCCCCTTCACCGCCTGCGATAGCGCGCTGAACGCGCCCAGCACGGCGAGCAGTGACATCACGCCGTAGATCTTGCGACGAAAACCATCGGAAAACTTTAAAAAGACGTTAGCGACAATTTCCAGCACGATGGCCAGCGCCAGCCAGGCCGCATGAACCCACTCAAACTGCTGCATGGGTCCTCTCTTCAGGCTGCTTTACCGCCTTCTGGGTCCCGGACTTGATTAAGACAATCCCGACCACCAGCGTCGCCAGACCCGCCATTTTGACCACCGAGAGCGTCTCATCAAACAGCAGCACGCTGAACAGAGTGATCAGCAAAATACCGATACCTTCCCACAGAGCGTAGGCCACCCCAAGGGCAATCTTTTTAACCGCGAAGGCCAGAAAAATATATGAAAGCGCAATCATTGCCAGCATCAAAATAAAACCTGTATGGCCGCCGCTGACGCTCGCCCATTTCATCGAAAGGGTCCCGGTAATTTCTGCAATGATGGCCAGGGCTAATAAAACCCAATAAAACATGATCCCTTCTCCTGCTTGAGAATATAATCCATGACGGCCTACAGCAAAGGTAAACCGAAAAAATTCTGACGTAGATTTAGCCGTGCGCATGCTGCGCCAGCTCAGGCAGAGAGAGAGGGTCTAAAGCGCCGAGCGCCAGTGCTGTTCGCCAACAAAGCGGGAGTTTGTGCGGGAAAATGCAGGGTGATTAGAAATATACATACTGAACTGATTGTCCATAAAATTACAATTATCCGCGGTATTGCTTCTCGTCATTGCGGATGAAAATTGTCCTCGGTAGTTATACACAGTTAATTTGTAGCATAATGCTACATTATACTCAAAGCCTTTGCATTTCTTTACTTCGACTATTTGATTTGGATTAGCTTTTTCTGATGCCGATCGCCATTATGATTACGCGTCATTATTTTAATTGGGTCGCGTGATGATTTTATCGCCACCGACAGAAGCATGGCGAACAATTACTCCACGGTCTGCACGCAAAAAAGTCGTGATTTTTTATCCGCATCTGCGTCTACACTGTGAGGAAAACCAGGCTCTATTTTCAGGGATTCGTATGGCCAAACCCATCATCACTCTTAACGGATTAAAGATTGTCATCATGCTGGGCATGCTGGTCATCATCCTTACCGGCATCCGCTTCGCCGCGGATATCATCGTACCTTTTGTTCTGGCGCTGTTTCTCGCGGTGGTCCTTAACCCTCTGGTGCAGCTGCTGGTGCGCTGTCGGGTGCCGCGCGTGCTGGCGATCTCGCTACTGATCAGCGCCATCGTTATGCTGGCGGTGGTTCTGCTGGCCTCGCTGGGCACCTCCCTGAACGAGCTGGCGCGCACCCTGCCGCAGTATCGCGCGTCGTTATCAGAGCCGGTGCAGACCATCACCCCGTGGCTGCAGAGATTCGGCTTTACCGTTTCCGTCGTCGAGCTGAACAAATATATAGACCCCAACGCGGTCATGACGATGGTGACCGGCCTGCTTACCCAGCTCTCGAACGCCATGTCCTCGATCTTCCTGCTGCTGCTGACGGTGGTATTTATGCTGCTGGAGGTTCCGCAGCTGCCGGCCAAGCTGCAGCAGCTGATGACCCGCCCGGTTGAGGGCATGGGCGCAATCCAGCGCGCGCTCGACAGCGTCTCGCACTACCTGGTGCTAAAAACCGCCATTAGCCTGGTTACCGGGCTGGTGGTCTGGGGCATGCTGGTACTGCTGGACGTGCGCTTTGCCTTTATGTGGGGGCTGCTGGCTTTCGCACTCAACTATATTCCCAATATCGGCTCGGTGCTGGCGGCCATTCCGCCTATTTTGCAGGTGCTGGTATTCGGCGGCCTGTATGACGCGCTGATCGTGCTCGCGGGCTATCTGGTGATCAATCTGCTGTTCGGCAATATCCTCGAACCGCGGATTATGGGGCGCGGGCTCGGGCTCTCGACGCTGGTGGTGTTCCTGTCGCTGATTTTTTGGGGCTGGCTGCTGGGACCGGTGGGGATGCTACTTTCGGTGCCGCTGACCATCATCGTTAAAATTGCCCTTGAACAGAGCGAGAGCGGACAGAGCATCGCCTTCCTGCTTAGCGACCTCAGCAAGGATTAGCTCCCGACTCCCCACTACGGGCTAACCGGCCCGTAGACCACTACTCCTTTGGCATTATTGATCCTCGTCACATCTCACGTCCGTCATTCATTACTCTGAAGCTAACAATCTGCCCGCGGGCTTAATTGATGCCCTGCGCCTCGCGTCGCACACTAACTTCCACACCATGACAGTCAAAACGATTTGTCGAATCAGGAGGTTAATAATGAATGCCGAACAAACGACGGGACGGGTCTGGAACCGCCGCCGTACGGAAAAGCAGCGGCGACTGACCGCCGCCAACGTCTCCGGTAAGGTTATCCCCACCGCACAGCTGGTGGACGCGCTGGAACATCTGCTCGCCCCCGGCGATCGCGTGGTGCTGGAAGGCAACAACCAAAAGCAGGCTGACTTCCTCTCCCGCATGCTGGCGGAAGTGAACCCGCAAAAAGTCCACGATCTGCATATGATCATGCCGAGCGTCGGACGCAGCGAACATCTGGACCTCTTTGAAAAGGGTATCGCCCGCAAGCTCGACTTCTCCTTTTCCGGCACCCAGAGCCTGCGTATTTCGCAGCTGCTGGAGGACGGCCTGCTGGAAATCGGCGCGATTCACACCTATATCGAGCTCTACTCCCGCCTGTACGTCGATCTTTCGCCGAACGTCGCGCTGATTGCCGGCTACAAAGCGGATCGCAAAGGCAACCTCTATACCGGACCGAGTACCGAAGATACCCCGGCGCTGGTTGAGGCTGCGGCCTTCCACGACGGTATCGTTATTGCCCAGGTTAATGAGCTTGTCGACGACGAGTGCGACCTGCCCCGCGTTGATATTCCGGGTTCGTGGATCGATTACGTGGTGGTCGCCGATAAGCCGTTCTTTATTGAGCCGCTGTTTACCCGCGACCCGCGGCTGATCAAGCAGGAGCATATCCTGATGGCGATGATGGCGATTAAAGGCATCTACGCCGAGCATCAGGTGCAGTCTCTTAACCACGGTATCGGTTTTAACACCGCCGCCATCGAGCTGCTGCTGCCCACCTACGGCGAGCAGCTCGGCCTGAAGGGCAAAATTTGTAAACACTGGACGCTAAACCCGCACCCGACGCTTATTCCCGCCATTGAAAGCGGTTGGGTGGAAAGCGTGCACTGCTTCGGCGGCGAGCTGGGGATGGAGGAGTACATTCGCGCGCGTCCGGACGTGTTCTTCACCGGCGTCGACGGTTCAATGCGCTCGAACCGCGCCTTCTGCCAGCTGGCGGGGCAATATGCGGTCGATATGTTTATCGGCTCGACCCTGCAGGTTGACGGCCTGGCAAACTCGTCCACGGTGACCCGCGGCCGGCTGTCAGGCTTCGGCGGCGCGCCCAACATGGGCCACGATCCGCACGGCCGCCGCCACGCGACTCCGGCCTGGCTGAACATGATAACCGAGCCCGACCCGATGCAGCGCGGTAAAAAGCTGGTAGTGCAGATGGTCGAAACCTTCCAGGCCGGCGTGAAGCCCACCTTCGTCGAAAAACTCGATGCGATCGAGGTGGCGAAAGCCTCCGGCATGCCGCTCGCGCCGGTGATGATCTACGGCGATGACGTCACCCACGTGCTCACCGAAGAAGGGATCGCCTACCTCTACCGCGCTGAAAGCCTGGAAGAGCGCCGGGCGATGGTCGCCGCGGTGGCCGGGATCACCGATATCGGCCTTGGCGTCGACGCTAAGCGCGTTGCCGCGCTGCGCCAGAGCGGCAAGGTGGTTTATCCGGAAGATATCGGCATCCGCCGTAGCGATGCGACCCGCTCTCTGCTGGCCGCCGGCAGCGTAGCCGATCTGGTGGAGTGGTCCGACGGACTCTATAACCCACCGGCAAAATTCCGGAGCTGGTAATGAAACGACTCTCCCCCCGGCGCGCTGAAGCGCAAACCGGCTGGCTTGCCCGCACCGCCAGCGAGTGCCTGATTGACGAAGCGCGGCTCAGCCCCAAACCGGGGCTGGTCGACAGCCGCGGTAACGGCGCGCATCTCGATTTAAGCCTTGCGCTGATGGAGCGTTCGGCCCGCAGCCTGCTCCCCACCTTTCAGGTGCTCGCCGAGCAGAGCTGGCAGCGGCCGGCGGATATTGCGCTGCGCGAAACCATCGGCCGCCTGGGCCGGGAAGGCGAGCGGCAGATGATGCTGGCTACCGATGGGGTGAATACCCATCGCGGAGCAATTTGGGCGCTAGGCCTGCTGGTTAGCGCCGCGGCGATGCTGGGCGGGACGGGTCATTCACGGTCGATAGCGGAGACCGCCGCGCTTCTCGCCGCCCTGCCGGACGCCGCGGCGCCCAAAACCTTCAGTAAAGGCCTGCGCGCCAGCCGCCGCTGGCAGGTGCCGGGCGCTCGCGAAGAGGCGCAGCGCGCGTTTCCGCATATCACCACCCTTGCGCTACCGCAGCTGCGGCGCAGCCGGACCGAGGGCGCCAGCGAAGACGAGGCCCGCCTCGACGCGCTGATGGCGATCATGACCTCGCTGAGCGACACCTGCGTGCTTTCCCGCGCCGGTATGTCCGGCCTTGAGGCCATGCAGCACGGCGCCCGCCGGGTGCTGGCCGCCGGCGGTTGCGCCACGGCGTGCGGACGCCGGGCGCTGGCGCAGCTTGACGCGCAGATGCTGGCGCAAAACGCCTCGCCGGGCGGCGCCGCCGATCTTCTTGCCGCCACCCTGTTTCTCGACCGGGTTGCCGGCTAACGCATTCAGAGGATGTTATGGAACAGATTAATTTGTCATTCCCTGCCAACCGCGCCCTCAGCGGCAAAGCCCTGGCAGGCGTAGTAGGCTCCGGCGATATGGAAGTGCTCTATACCGCCGGGCAAAACGCCACGCTTGAGGTTGATATCACCACCTCGGTGGACAACAGCCAGGCGCGCTGGACCGCGCTGTTTGAGCGGCTCAATCTAATCAACGGCCTGCCCGCCGGACGGCTGTTCATTCATGATTTTGGCGCCACGCCGGGCGTCGCACGTATTCGCATCGAACAGGTTTTTGAGGAGGCCGCCCATGCGTAACGATCGCAGCTTTATCGAACTCCGCGCCCGTGAACGCGCCCGCACGCTGCTGGATGACGGCAGCTACCGCGAGCTGCTGGACCCGTTCGAAGGAATCATGTCGCCGTGGCTAGGCGCCCAGGGCATCGTCCCGCAGTCCGATGACGGCATGGTGGTGGCGAAAGGCACCATTAACGGTCAGCCGGCGGTGGTCATCGCCATCGAAGGCACCTTCCAGGGCGGCAGCATGGGCGAAGTCTCCGGCGCCAAAATGGCCGCCGCGCTGGAGCTGGCGGCAGAAGATAACCGCAACGGCATCCCGACCCAGGCGGTGCTGTGCCTGGAAACCGGCGGCGTGCGCCTGCAGGAAGCCAACCTCGGCCTGGCGGCGATTGCCGACATCCACGCCGCGATTGTCGACCTGCGTCGCTATACCCCGGTGGTCGGCATTGTCTCCGGCACCGTGGGCTGCTTTGGCGGGATGTCGATTGCCGCTGCCCTTTGCAGCTACCTGATCGTCACCCGCGAAGCGCGCCTTGGGCTCAACGGCCCGCAGGTCATCGAGCAGGAGGCGGGAATTGAAGAGTACGACTCGCGTAACCGGCCGTTTATCTGGAGCATGACCGGCGGCGAGATCCGCTATGAGAGCGGCCTGGTTGATGCGCTGGTCAACGACGGCGTCAACGCCGTAAAAACCGCCATGAACGACGCCATCGCCAAAGGCGTTCCGGCCCAGCATCGCAGCGACAAATATGCCGACTTCCTGACCCGTCTGAGCAACTTTGACACTCGTCAGCAGGCCGATACCGCGCAGATTAAACGGCTTTTCGCCGGGGAGGTGAAATGATGACTCAGTCCAATAGCCGTGGAGCCCTGTGGCTGGAAAAACTGGCGCCAAATGCGCCGCGCATGAACGGCCTGTGTCCTTCAGTACAGGTCGCCGACGGTGAACTGAACGGCGAGAGCGTGCGCTTCATCGCCGTGGTGGCGGATGCCAATAACCACTACCCGCGCGCCGCTAAAGGCGAAGTGGGCCTGCTGGAAGGCTGGACGCTGGCAAAAGTGGTGAATGAAACCATCGATGCCGACGCGAACAGCGACGTAAAGCGCCCGATTGTGGCGGTCATCGACGTCCCAAGCCAGGCCTATGGTCGTCGGGAAGAAGCGTTCGGCATTCACCAGGCGCTGGCCGGAGCCGCAGGGGCTTACGCGAAAGCGCGCCTGGCGGGCCATCCGGTAATCGGGCTGATCGTCGGCAAGGCGATGTCCGGGGCGTTTCTCGCCCACGGTTATCAGGCCAACCGACTGATTGCCATCAACGATAAAGGCGTGCTGGTGCACGCGATGGGCAAAGAGTCCGCCGCCCGTATCACTCTGCGTACCGTCGATGCGCTGGAAAAACTGGCGGCGACCATTCCGCCAATGGCCTATGACGTCAGCAACTACGCCACCCTCGGCCTGCTCTCCGACCTGCTGAACCTCAGCAACCCGGACGCGCCGTCCGATGCCGATCTGGCGCTGGTGGAACTCACCGTGCAGAAGGCCATCTCGGATGCACGTAAAGACCCAAGCCTGAAAAACCGTCTCGGCGCGGAGAATCGCCGCAGCTCTGCCCTGGTACGCGAACGGATGCGCGCCAGCTGGTAACGGGCAACATCAGAAGTACGTAAAAAAAGACCTGCCGAAAGCGGCAACCGTCGGGCGCAGCATAGCGCCCACGGATCGCTGCTTTTAGAAAAATAAAAACATCGCAATTAGCCCAATACGCTAAATCATTCAAGTTGGATCAAGGCGGCAACTGAGTGAATTCCCAGGAGCTTACTTAAGTAAGTGACTGGGGGGACAAATCTGTCAGGAACAGATTTGAACGCTGCTCGCAGCGGCCCTGATAAGGGTGAGGCTCACGGATGAGCCGAATAAGGAAGGCAGCCAACGCAGAGGCAGCTTGAAGGATGACGCGTATTTCTTTTTCTTACTACAGGTGATCTATGACTTATGTAATTGTTCATGCCCTTGCGCCGATTTTTCTCATCATGCTGCTGGGCTTCTGGGCCGGCAAAGCCAAAATGGTTGATAACAAAAACGTCTCTTTGCTTAATATTTTTGTGATGGACTTTGCCCTGCCCGCCGCGCTGTTTAGCGCCACCGTGCAGACGCCGTGGGCCGGTATTGTTGCCCAGTCGCCGCTGATTGTAGTGCTGACGGGCGCGATGTGGATCACCTACGCGGCGATCTACTTCCTCGCCACCAGCGTGTTTAAAAAGTCCCCGCAGGATGCCGCCGTGCTGACCCTCACCGTGGCGCTGCCGAACTATGCCGCGCTAGGCCTGCCGATTCTCGGTAGCGTACTGGGTGAAAGCTCCGCGACGTCTCTCTCCGTCGCCGTCTCCATCGCCTGCGGTTCGGTGCTGATGACGCCGTTCTGTCTGCTGATTCTGGAGCGTGAAAAAGCGCGCGCCGCCGGTGAAAACAGCGGTTCAACGCTGGCGATGCTGCCGGTTCTGATGTGGCGTTCGGTGAAAAAACCTATTGTCTGGGGTCCGCTGCTCGGCGTGGTGCTCTCCGCTATCGGCATCAAAATGCCGGAGCTGCTGCTGGCGGCAATCAAACCGCTCGGTCTTTCAGCCACCGCGGCGGCGCTGTTCCTGACCGGGGTGATCCTCTCCGCGCGTAAGCTGCAGCTGAACGCGATGGTAAGCATTGCGACCATTGCCAAACTGCTGATCCAGCCGTTTATCGCCTGGGCTATCGTTCTGGCTTTCGGCCTGCACGGCTCCGTGGCGATCACCGCTATCCTGATGATTGCGCTGTCTGCCGGTTTCTTCGGCGTGGTGTTCGGCAACCGCTTTGGCGTGCAGTCGCCGGATGCGGAAGCGGTGCTGTTGTTAAGCTCGGTTCTGTGTATCCTGTCGCTGCCGCTGTTCATCACCTTAACTTCAGGTATCTGATATGACATTCACTTCGCGCCCTCACGATTTACTGTGGCTGAAAAGCCGCGACGCCCTGCTCAACGTTGAGGAGGCGTGGGTAGCCAGCCAGTGGCAGCCGGGTCTGCCCGTGGTCGTGCGGCGTGACGTGAATGACAATGGCGATATTCCGGTAGGCGTGCGCGGCATAAAGCGCGAACAGCGCGCCGCCGGATGGGTTAAGGCCGAGGCCGTTTCCCGCATTATCACGCCGGAAGCGCTGGTCGAGCGCCAGCGCCTGCTGCACTCGCCGTTTGTTTCCCAGCCGCCCGTTCAGGCGGCTATTTTGCTGACCACCTTTGCGTGGCCGTGGATCTGGGGCATTACCGGCAGCACGGCCTACGCCCTCGCCACCGAAATTCCCGTCCTGCACGCCGACAGCGATCTCGATCTACTGATTCGCGCCCCTGAACCGCTGACCGATGACGAACTGCGGCAGTGGCAGGCGCAGGTGGAAAAGCTGCCGTGCCGCGCCGACACCCAGATTGAAACGCCCTTTGGCGCGTTTGCGCTCAACGAATGGCTGCGCGAAGGACGCGTTCTGCTGAAAACCGCCACCGGGCCGCAGCTCACCGCGACGCCGTGGCACAGGGAGTCATGATGAAAATCCTCTTTACCTTTCCCGGCCAGGGCACCCAGCGCCCGGGAATGCTGCAAAACCTGCCCGACGGCGATGCCGTTCTTACTGAAGTCCGCGCGGTGCTTGGCGACGAAGCCAATACGCTCGACGCGCCCGATGCGCTGAAGCACACCCGCGCGGTGCAGCTTTGCCTGCTTATTGCGGGCGTGGCGTGGGCACGTGAACTGATGCGTAACGGCGTGACGCCCGATATCGTCAGCGGCCTGTCGATTGGCGCTTACCCTGCGGCGGTGGTGGCTGGCGCGCTGGATTTTCGCGACGCGCTGCGGCTGGTGGCCCTGCGCGGCGATTTAATGGAGCAGGCGTATCCCCACGGCTACGGCCTGACGGCGATTGTCGGCCTCACGCTGAATCAGGTTGAAAAGCTGATGACAGGTAGCGGCACTTACATCGCCAACCTTAATGCCGAAACGCAGATAGTGATTGCCGGCCGGGATGAGGATATGGCGGAGGTCGCGAGAAAAGCGCTGGCTGCCGGAGCCAACAAGGCTGCCCGGCTTGCGGTAAGCGTGCCGTCGCACTGTGCTTTGCTGGATAAACCGGCGGCAGAATTAGCTCAGGCGTTTGAATCAGTGACATTGTCACGTCCTTTGCTAGCCTACCTTAGCGGATCGACCGGTCGTGTGCTGTGGGAAGCGCAGAAAATCGCCGAAGATTTAGCCTTCAACATGGCGCGGACGGTACAGTGGCAGGACGCAATGGTTTCCGCCAATCAGCGCGATGCGCGGCTGGCGATTGAGATGCCGCCCGGTAGCGTGCTGACCGGGTTGACGCACCTCGCAGGCTGGCAGGGCGATGCCATCTGCATGGAGCGTAACAGTGTTGAAGTAGCACAGCATCTGGCGAAGCGCCTCAGCCGTTAAGGCTGCGGGCGTACATCCGCCCTTCTGCCGCCAGCGCCAGCAGGTCCGCATCGCGTTCGCGATGGTGGGAATAGACGATCGAAATCAGCTGACGCATCTGATACGGCTCCGCCAGCTTTAACAGCTGCACGTCGTTTTCGTAGACCTTTTTCATCCGGCCGGGCAGCAGCGCGAAGCCGACCCCGGCCTGCACCAGGCTGATCATCGAAAAGATATCGTTGACCCTGGTGACAATTTCAGGCTCGAAGTCGGCCACCTGAAAAGCTTCTCGGAAGCCCGCGTAGGTCGCGAAGCCTTCCGCCAGCGAAACGAATTTACGGTCGGCGTAGTCGCGAAGGTCGGCGGGTTTTGTCGTATCCAGCTGTTCAGCCGCCGGAGCGGCGAGAAAAATGTCGTCTTCAAACAGCGGCACCACGTCAAACGCCGAGTTGCTGAACTCCCCTGCGTTGGTGGCGATCAGGATCGCGTCCAGGGCGTCGTCTTCCAGCATATCCAGCAGCATCTGGTTGGAGCCCATCGTCAGATCCAGCTCCAGCTCCGGCCGCCGCAGCTTCATCCCCATGATGATCCGCGGGACGGTCTCCAGCGTGAGCGAATAGAGCGTGCCGATCCGCAGTCGCCCCTGGCCGACGCCGGCGACCTTTCGCGTCGCCTCCAGCCCGCGCGCCATCAGGGTGGTGACGTCCTGACAATACTCCAGCAGCGTCCAGGCCGCCGGCAGCGGCAGCAGGTTGCGTCCCTTATGGACAAACAGCGGGCAGCCCACCCCCTCTTCCAGGGTATGCAGGGCCCGGTGGACGCTGACGCCGCTGAGCTGCATCGCTTCGGCGGTTCTGGCGATATTGCCTTTGGTCATAAACATCATAAATACCGCCAGCTTACGGAAGGTAATATCCTGGTTAATGTCGTCTTTCATGGCGCTGCACTCCCTCTTTCCGCCGCGGCTCGTTATTTCTTGTGTGAATTCAAGCCAGTATAACCGTAACGCCGGTAAATGTTTTAACGCAACGCAAGGAACCAGCCGGTGCTGTCGGGCATCAGGGAGCAGCGCAATAGCGGATAGGCAAAAAAAATGCCGGTCAGCTGCTGAGCTGACCGGCATTACGCACGCGGGCGGGGTTAATACGGCGACTACAGCGCCATATCGTGCTGCGGAGAGTCCGCAGGCTTGAGTTCCGCGGACGGCGCGGCGGCAGGCTTCGTGCCGCTCATATTAATCACCGGCGGTTTGGTCAGCTGCAGCGTCGCGGCGGTGTCGTCCCACACCTGCTGGGTCAGCGCCGGGCTATCGTTCAGCTTCTGGCCATAGCTCGGAACGATCGCGTGGATGCGGCTCTGCCACTCCGCGGAGCTGAACTGCTGCGGGAACATCTGCTTCAGTACGTTCAGGGTAATCGGCGCGGCGGTAGAGGCGCCCGGAGAGGCCCCAAGCAGCGCGGAGATGGTTTTCTGCTCGTCGACCACCACTTCGGTCCCCAGCTTCAGCACTCCGCCCTTATCGGCGTCTCTTTTAATGATCTGCACGCGCTGGCCGGCCTGAATCAGCTTCCAGTCCTCTTTACGCGCGTCCGGATAGTACTCTTTCAGCGCCGCAAAGCGGTCATCGTCGCTGAGCATCACCTGGCTCACCAGGTATTTGACCAGATCGAAGTTGTCGAGACCGACGTGGGTCATCGGCAGAACGTTATCGGTGGTGGTAGTGCTCAGCAGGTCGAAGATAGAACCATTTTTGAGGAACTTCGTCGAGAAGGTCGCGAACGGCCCGAACAGCACCACGCGCTTGCCGTCAAGGAAGCGGGCGTCAAGATGCGGAACCGACATCGGCGGCGCGCCGACCGAAGCCTGGCCGTAGACTTTTTGCAGATGCTCTTTAGTCACCGCCGGGTTTTCGGTCATCAGGAAGGAGCCGCCCACCGGGAAGCCCGCATAGTTGTCGGCTTCCGGAATACCGGTCTTTTGCAGTAATTTCAGCGCGCCGCCGCCGGCGCCGATAAAGACATATTTCGCGTCAATCGTCTGCTCGTCGCCGCTATTGACGTTTTTAATCGTCACGTGCCACGAATTATCGGCATTACGCTTAAATGCGGTTACCTCAGAGGAGGTTTGCAGCGAGAAGTTATTATTTTTCTTCAGGCTGCCGATCAGCTGACGGGTTATTTCGCCGTAGTTGACGTCGGTCCCGACCGGGGTCCAGGTGGCCGCCACTTTTTGCTGCGGATCGCGCCCTTCCATCACCAGCGGCGCCCACTGTTTAATTTGCGCATGGTCGGTGGAGAATTTCATCCCCTGGAATAGTGTGGTTTGCTGCAGAGCGGTATAACGTTTTTGCAGATAATCAATGTTATCGCCCCAGACAAAGCTCATATGCGGGGTGGAATTAATAAATGAGTGCGGGTCATGCAAAATGCCGCGCTTTACCTGCGCCGTCCAGAACTGACGGGAAATCATAAACTGCTCGTTGATATCCAGCGCCTTACTGACGTCAATAGAGCCGTCCGCACGCTCTGGCGTGTAGTTCAGCTCCATGTTTGCCGAGTGGCCCGTACCGGCATTGTTCCAGCCGTTAGAGGACTCCAGCGCAACGCCGTCAAGCTTCTCTACCATCACCTGCTTCCAGTCCGGCTGTAATTCCTGCAGCCAGGTGCCGAGCGAGGCGCTCATGATCCCGCCGCCAATCAGCAGAAAATCGGTTTTCTTTGCGGCGTCGGTATTTGCGTAGGTTGCCGTACTGACGAACAGCGCCAATGCGGTCACGGATAAGATCGAGTTTTTTATTGCAGGCATAATAGAATTATCGCATAGCATAATGAAATAAGTGCCAACATGTTAACGCACTTTCATTATATTTTAAAATATCATTTACATTTTCCGCACAGTTAATCAATTATTTGAATTTACTTTTTTAACTTAAAAAAGTGAAAAGTGATTAATAAAATTAAAATGCGTCAACGTATAGCGATAATTAAAGGGCTGACGGCGCTCCCCGCCGGTTTCTTTAGTTACATAAGGTAAAAGCAGCGGCGCGCGGGAATATGGCGCGCCGCCGGGAATTAACTCTGCGACCCTGCCAGCTGATGCGTTTTATCCTGTAACGCAATGCGCAGATGATCGTTATTTTCCATCAGCAGCTCGCGCGCCCGCCATGCGTCAAGCCCGCTAAGCAGCATCAAAATCGCCGTCCGGCAGTGCTGATTGCAGCCGGCAAGCGCGGCTTTCGCCTCACTGCGCGAACAGCCGGCGGCCTCCATTACGATGGCGATTTGGCGTTCAGCCCAGCGCGGGCTGGTGGCCTGCAGATCGACGCGCAGGTTGCTGAAGACCCTGCCGCCGCGAATGGCCAGCCCGGTGGTCAGCATGCTGAGGAGCTGCCGCTGCGCCAGCTGGGCTTTCGGGTTACCAAACCCCGCGACCGCTTCCGGACCGGTTTGCGGCGCAACGATAATGTCCGCCAGCTGCGCCGCTTCGCTATCCGCCTGCTGGGTCAGCACCGCGACCGGCGCGCCGAGCGACCAGGCGTGGCGCATCGCTCCCCATACCCACGGCGTTTTGCCGCTGACCGTCAGCGCCAGCAGCATATCGTTATTGCTAAAGCGCAGCGCCTGCAGCTCGCAAGCGCCAAGATCGTAGTCGTTGGCGGCCGTTTCCATCTCCTGCAGCGCCGCCGCTGGCCCACCGGCGATGAGCCCCACCAGCGAATGTTTCTCCTCAGGCGCAAACTCGTTGACGGCCTGCAGGGCCGCGCGTCCGGATGCGCCGGCGCCGACAATCACCAGCCGCCCTCCTCGGCTAAGGGTCGCCGCGGCGTTATCGACCAGGCGGGTCATTTCCGGCAGGCAGGCGTCGATGGCGTTGGCAATCTGCCGACCGTCTGCGTGCAGCATCGTCAGCATGTCGTAGGTGGTGAGACTATCGATGCGGCGGGTATCAGGGTGGCGTCGTTCCGTCATTGAAGCGGTTGGCTTACTGCTCATAAAAACCTCCATTTAAATAACTCCGCATTCACTATAGGGATATTTACCGCCGTCTCCTGCGAGTGGGGTCACGCTTCCCGGTTCCCGGCGAATCGTTTATTGCTTTTTTACATGCCTTTAAGAAATTCACACCATCAGCGATAATAGGCCTTCGCTGTTTACCCTGGGGTTGTTATGAATGAGTTAGCGGAGCAGGAACCGCCCGCGCGCAAACGCCGTAAGAGCATGAAGCTGAGTACCGCCGTGACGCTGATGATTGGCAGCGTGCTGGGTTCGGTACTGCTGCTTGTCTACGCGCTGTGGTTTATCCAAATCAGTGATACCACCCGCGACGGGCTGAAAGACACCGCCCTGGCGGTGGCGCGGACGCTTGCCGATATGCCGGAAATGAAGCGCGGCCTGACCCAGCCGGCGGACAGCGATATTATTCAGCCGCTGGCGCAGGCGATCGTCCGGCGCAACGATCTGCTGTTTGCGGTGGTCACCGATATGCAGGGTATTCGCTACTCGCACCCCAACAGCCAGATTATCGGCAAGCGGTTTATTGGCGATGACATTAACCCCACGCTGCAGGGAAAGGAGAACGTTGCCGTCAACCACGGCGTGCTGGCCCCGGCCCTGCGCGCCTTTACGCCGGTCTTTGACGCTAACCACCGGCAAATTGGCGTCGTGGCAATCGGTATTTCGCTTAGCAAGGTGGATACCCAGATCGCCAACAGCCGCTGGGACGTCCTCTTTACCGTGCTATTCAGCGCCCTGGTCTGCGGTCTCGGAACCTGGAGCCTGGTTCGCGGCCTCAAGCGCGTGCTGCTCGGCCTGGAGCCGCAGGAGATCTCCACCCAGTACCAGCAGCGCCAGGCGATGCTGCACTCGTTAAAAGAGGGCGTGGTGGCGGTCGATACCGAAGGGCAAGTGACCCTTATCAATCCGGCCGCGCGCGAAATTTTGTTCAGCGGCCCCGATAAAACCCTCGGCCATACGCCGCTGCTCGCCGATTTACAGGAGGTCCTGCGCACCGGGACGCCAATTTACGACCGCGAGCTCGGCTGCAACGGTCTGCTGCTTATCAGCAATACCGTACCGGTGCGCAGCCAGAACGCCACCGTCGGCGCCATCAGCACCTTCCGCGACAAGACCGAGGTCAGCCAGCTGCTGCAGCGACTCGACGGCATGGTCAACTATGTGGATGCGCTGCGTACCACTTCCCACGAGTTTATGAATAAGCTGCACGTCATCCTCGGCCTGCTGAATATGAAAAGCTATGACAAGCTTGAGGAGTACGTGCTACAAACCGCCCATACCTATCAGGCCGACATCGGCGAAATCCAGCACCGCATAAAATCGCCGGTGGTAGCCGGCTTTTTGATTGGTAAAATCCAGCGTGCGAAAGAGCGTGGGTTTAGCCTTAACCTCGCGGAGGAGAGCCTCGTCCCCGACTGCCCCAACGAAAAGCAGATTACCGTCCTGGTCACCGTACTGGGCAATTTGATTGAGAATGCGCTCGACGCCATGCACGAGCAGCACGAGGGTGAAGTCAGCCTGCTGTTACACTATCAAAATGGCTGGCTAAGCGGCGAAGTGAGCGACGACGGCCCGGGGATCCCGGAGGCGAATATCGATGCGATCTTTAATAAAGGCTTCTCCACCAAAGGCGAGAATCGCGGCGTTGGCCTGTTTCTTGCCAGCCAGCAGCTGCGCGAACTGGGCGGGACGCTTGCCGTCGAGTCCGAACCCGGCGTATTTACCCAATTTTTTGTCCACCTACCCTGGGATAGTAAAAGGAACAGTGCGTGATAAATGTATTAATTGTTGATGACGATGCCATGGTAGCCGAACTGAACCGCCTGTACGTGGCGCGGATTTCCGGCTTCAGCTGCTGCGGCACCGCATCTACGCTGAATAAGGCCCGGGAGATGATTAACGACGACGAGCTGGAGATCGATCTGGTACTGCTCGACGTCTATATGCAGCACGATAGCGGGCTGGATCTGCTGCCGACCATCCGCGCCTCCGGCCGCGCCATCGACGTGATTATGATCACCTCCGCCGCCGATGCCGCCACCGTACAAACGTCGATGCACTACGGCGTTGTCGATTATCTGATTAAGCCCTTCCAGTTCCCGCGTTTTGAGGAGGCGTTAACCGCCTGGCGCGAGAAAAGAAAGCTGATGACCGGACAGACTTATTATGAGCAGGCGGACGTTGACCGCCTGCTGCACGGCGACGCGCCGGAAGCAACCGACGCGCGTAAGCTGCCGAAGGGGCTCACCTCGCAAACGCTGCGCACGCTCTGCCAGTGGATCGATGCGCACCCGGCGACCGAGTTCTCCACCGACGAGCTGGCGGTCGCGGTGAACATTTCCCGCGTCTCCTGCCGCAAATATCTGATTTGGCTGGCGCAGATTAATATCCTCTACACCAGCATTCACTACGGCGCCACCGGCCGGCCGGTCTATCGCTATCGGCTGGTGGCGGAGCAGTACAGCCTGCTCAAGCAGTACAGTCAGTAAGCCGATAGCCGCTATCCAGCAGCTGAAAACGAAAGCGGCGCTGCGATGAGAGGATCACTTCGCGATTTTTAGTCACAAAAATCGCTTCAATATCCTCACGTTGACGCAGCGCTGCGCGCCCTTTCTCAACGCCCAGGCCGTAGATCAGGGTGGTCCAGATATCACCGTCGAGAGAGTCATCAGAAATGATGGTCACGCTCTCCAGCTCGTTATCCAACGGATAGCCGCTGCGCGGGTCGAGAATATGGTGCCAGCGCCTGCCGTCCTGCTCAAAATAGCGCTCATAGACGCCGGAGGTCACCACCGACTGGCCGGTAACCGCAATCGTGCCGACCAGCTCGTCGGCGGCGGCAAACGGTTTTTTCAGACCAATGGACCACTCCCCGAGGGTATGCACGTTTCCCCCGAGATTAATCAGCGCCGCGTCGACGCCCTGCCGCCGCAGGTCATCGCGCACCCGATCGGCAATGTAGCCTTTGGCAATGGCGCCAAGGTCGATCTCCATACCCGGCTGAGCAAGAAACACGCTGCCCGCCGCCTCATCAAGGATCACATCCTGCGGCCGGATCAGCGGCAGGCGGGCGGCAATCTCTGCCGCCGCCGGAACGCTGCGCCCCTGAAAGCCGATGCGCCAGAGCTTTACCAGCGGGCCAATCGCCAGGTTGAACGCGCTATCCCGCACCATGCTGGCGGCTTTTGCGCATTTGATCAGCTGATACACCGGACGGCTGACGGCCACCGCATGGCGACCGGCGGCATGGTTAATATCCATCACCTGCGAGCGCGCGCGGTTTACGGTAAGCAGATCTTCGTAGCGTTTAATCAGCTGGAAGGTGCGGGAGGCGAGCGCGTCATCGTGACGGAACAGTTTAAGCAAAATGGGCGAACCCATTAAAACGGCGGAGTAGCTATAAACGCGACTATCGTCAGACATGGTTGCAGCTCCTGTGGATGACCCCGGCTTGCGGCCGGGGTATATCGCGAAGGGTTATCCTCTGGCGCGTTTTGCCGCCTCATGGCCCGCCAGGGTGCCAAAGATAATGATATCCGCCACCGCATTGCCGCCGATACGGTTGCCGCCGTGGATGCCGCCGACCACTTCCCCGGCGGCATAGGCGCCGGGAATCGGCTGCTGAGCGGTATTTAACACTGCGGTCGCGGTATTAATCGTCACCCCGCCCATAGTGTGGTGAACGCCCGGGGCGATGCGGATCGCATGGAACGGCCCTTCGTTAATCGGCGCCCGCAGCGCGGTGGTCCGGCCAAAATCATCGTCACGCTGGTTTTCAACAAAGCCGTTGTAGCGTTCGAGGGTGGCAAGGAAGGCATGGTAATCCATCCCCAGCGTCTCCGCCAGTTCGCGCGGGGAGCTGGCGCTGGTGGCCAGGCCTTTGGCGATATATTCATCTGCCGCTTTGTTTTTTGCCCGCACATGCTCGTCAAAGACGATCCAGGCGTACTGCTCCGGCAGCGCGATAATCGCCGCCGATACTTTATCGCGGGTCGCCATTTCGTTAAAGAAGCGCCGCCCCTGCTGGCTCACCAGAATGGCTCCGCCGCCGCGAATCGACTCCGAAATCAGGTATGAAGTCTTCTGTTCAACGGTCGGGTGGATCTGGATTTCGCCCATATCCACGGTGCCGGCGCCGATGCGTTCCAGCAGCGCGATGCCGCCGCCGGTCGCCCCTTTATGGTTGGTGGTGACAAAACCGGCGAGATCCGGACGGTACTTCACCACCATCGCGCTGTTGGCGCTGAAGCCGCCGGTGGCGACCACGATGCTCTTCGTCTGCACGTCGAAGCGCTCCTGCTCATCGTTGAGCAGACGTACGCCGCTCACTTCGTCGTTTGCCATCAGGATCTCTTTGACCGAGGTGTCCAGCATCACGTCAATCCCGCGTTTGCTGATATTGCGCACCAGGCCGCTAATCAGATAGCCGCCGACCGCCGACCCGTCGCGCGGACGGTGGGTACGATCAATGCTCATCCCGCCGGTGGTGGTGATATCGTTAAGCATGATCCCGCGGCGGGCCAGCCACTCAATCGCCTCCGGGGCGTTTTCGACAAAGCGGCGCAGCAGCTCAGGGTTGTTTTTGTTATGCCCACCCTTCAGGCTTTCCTGATAGAACAGTTCTTTGCTGTCCACGATCCCTTTTACCCGCTGGAAGCGCGTTTCCGCGGCGTTCATCCCGGCGGAGGCTTTAATGGTATTGCCGCCGATAGTCGGCATTTTTTCAACGAGCAGCACGCTGGCGCCTTCATCATGGGCCTGAATCGCCGCCGCCAGACCCGCACCGCCGCTGCCCACCACCACCACGTCGTAGCTTTTCACCGCGCGATCGTCGCCGCCCTCTTCAATCGCCAGCGCTTTGCTGGATTTCAGCATCGCTTTGGATACCGCTTTTTTCACCGCCTCGCTTTGGCTGGTGGCGCCGGATATGGCGTCAACGTGCGGAGTATTGGCGGTCAAAATGCGCTCGCGGATCTCTTCAAAGCTGGTGGTGAACTCCACGGTCTGTACCGCGCTGGAGGCCAGCTCCACGTCGGCAATGCGATCGCTCTCAAGGCTGACGTGGATAACCAGCTCGCTGGCCTCGTCCTGTACGGTTTCAACAAAGACGCCGGGCTTAAACTTCGCATCGCCCATGCTCATATCGCGGATCATCGCTTCCACCAGCGAGAAGCGCCACAGCGGCTCCGGAATATGCAGGGCTTCACGCCGGGTGCTGTCGATAAACAGCTCCAGATTTTCGCCATCGGCAACGCGGTCGGTCCAGTCAGGATAGGCAATGCAGGCCCGCCCAACGGCGATCAGATCGTAGCCGCGATCCAGCCCCTGCTCGGCATCTGCGGCGTTAACGATCCCGCCAACGCCCATCACCGGAACCTGCGCGAGGTTAGCGGAGCGCAGCGCGCAGTATTTTTCAATCAGCGGCGTCGGATCGCAGGTATCGACGATGGAGGGGCGCAGCGAGGCGCCTACCGAGAAGTGCAGATAGTCGAGGCCCCGCGCCGCCAGTTTTTCCAGCAGGTAGAGGGTGTCGTCAAAGCGGATGCCCGGCTCTTCCAGCTCTTCCGGCGAGAAACGGTAGCCGATAATAAAAGCGTCGTCCGCGTACTGGCTGACCATTTTATGGGTGATATCCAGCACCGCCAGCGGGAATCTGGCGCGATTATCGCGGCTGCCGCCCCAGCAGTCGTCACGCTGGTTAGAGTTCGGGGAATAGAACTGCTGGATAAGATAGGTATTGGCGCCGTGAATTTCGACCCCGTCAAAACCGGCCTGAATCGCGCGGCGGACGCCGTCACCAAATTTCGCGATCGTCTCCTCTACTTCCTCAGCGCTTAGCGCGCGCGGCATCGCGGCGCCGTCGCGCGGAGCGGCCAGCGCGCTCGGCGCTACCGGCTGTCGGCCGCCGATAAGCTGCGGGTCGACCATGCGGCCGCCGTGATAGATCTGCAAAACGGCTTTCGACCCTTCCGCCTGGATGGCTTCGGCAATTTTGGCCAGGCCGGCAATTTTGTCATCATTGTCGATGCCTATGGCGCCAGGGAAAGCCAGGCCATAGTCATCGATAAAGCAGCACTCGACGATAATGGTACCGATGCTGCCCGCTCGGGCGCGGTAGTACTCCACCAGCTCGCTGGTGACGGAGCCGTCAAAATAGCCGGTGCAGGTGGTCATCGGTGCCATAAACAGGCGGTTTTTTAGCTCAGTTCCGTTTGGTAAGGTAAAGGGCTGAAAAATACGTTGATTACTGGTCATAGTAATACTCCAGATTTTAAATATTGAAATTCAGAATTCGGTAAGGAATTTATTTTTAGTTGTGCTTTTAATTCCTGTTGTCATGCTAATAATATAGCGAATTTTTTAGTTACCAAATCACTTACGTTAGTTAAAAAACTATTTAATACCAACAATAACATCACTACCTCCATCGTATTATTTTTTTAAAATACAACGTTTACACAAAGCATAATATCGATAACAAATAAGATACTTTTGTTAATAAGCAATAAAATGATCGTAAATATTTCAACCAATAAAAATCAACACGTTAAAAGATAATCCCGTTTCATCAAGACTCTAAAAACCGACTTATTTTTAACATTTAGCGATATTTCGCACAAATAACCACCCTCTCCCGCAGGGTTATTGCGCGAAGTAAAAAAAACGCCACACCCCTGGATTTATTGATCTCAATCAATTGCAATTCGACATCAAAGAGCAATATATAAATAACCAACAGATTTAATTTAGCGCCCTAAAAAATGCGTTAAATAACCGTCGCGGTGATAATAAAAGCCAATGATTAATAACTAAAGAAAGTTTTGAAATTAAAGAAATCAGAAGTCACCGATGACTAAACCTTATTTTTAACTACTTGCAGATACTCATTATGAAAGAGAAAAAGACAACCACGCCGCCTGCCGGTGCAGCCAGTCCTAAGGCTGTTGATAAAAGTCGTCTGCTGATGATGGCGCTGCCCATTATCGTGGCCGTACTGCTACTTTTCATCCCGGTGCCTGATGGCCTGCCGCCATATGCCTGGCACTACTTTGCCATTTTCGTCGGCGTGATCGTCGGTCTGATTTTCGAACCCCTTCCCGGGGCGGTGATCGGGATCACCGGGGTGGTGGTTATCGCCCTGTGCAGCCAGTGGCTGCTATTCGATCCGGCGCAGCTGGCGGACCCCAAATTCAAGCTTGCCGGCGCCTCGTTTAAGTGGGCGGTAAGCGGCTTTGGTAACTCTACCGTGTGGCTGATTTTCGGCGCCTTTATGTTTGCCGCTGGCTACGACAAAACCCAGTTTGGACGCCGTCTGGCGCTGATTCTGGTAAAATACCTCGGCCGCCGCAGCCTGACGTTGGGCTACGCCATCACCTTTGCCGACCTGCTGCTGGCCCCCTTCACTCCGTCGAATACCGCCCGTAGCGGCGGGACGATTTACCCGATTATCGCCAACCTGCCGCCGCTGTATGGCTCTAAGCCTAACGACCCTAGCGCCCGGCGGATCGGTTCCTATCTGATGTGGGTGGCTATTACCGCCGCCTGTATTACCAGCTCGATGTTCCTCTCGGCGCTGGCGCCTAACCTGCTGGCCCTCGCGCTGGTGAAAAGTATTGTCGGTATCAATATCTCCTGGGGCACCTGGTTTATCGCCTTCCTGCCGGTGGGCGTGCTGCTGATTCTGGTGATGCCGCTGCTGGCCTACTGGTTCTATCCGCCGGAGGTGAAGGTGAATGATGAGGTGCCGCTGTGGGCCGCGCGTGAGCTGGAAAAACTGGGTCGGCTGTCGCGTAATGAAATTCTGCTGCTGGTGTTCGTCTGCTTCGCGCTGACGATGTGGATCTTCGCCGCCGAGTGGATTGAACCGGCGCTGGCGGCGCTGCTGGTCATCGTCCTGATGCTGTGGACCGGCGTTCTGTCATGGAGCGATATCACCAATAATAAAGCGGCGTGGAATACCTTCGTCTGGTTCGCCACCCTGGTGGCGCTGGCGGATGGCCTCTCCTCCACCGGCTTTATCGCCTGGCTGGGTAAAGAAGGCGGCGCGCTGATGAGCGGTATCTCTCCGGGAGTCGCCACCATCTTGCTGCTGCTGGCGTTCTACCTGCTGCACTACCTGTTTGCCAGCACCACCGCCCATACCACCGCGCTGCTGCCGGCCATGCTGACCATCGCCTCCACCATTCCGGGTATGAATATGCAGGTATTCGTACTGCTGATGGTCACTTCGCTGGGCATTATGGGGATCATCACCCCGTACGGTACCGGCCCCAGCCCGATCTACTACGGCAGCGGCTATCTGCCGACCAAAGACTACTGGCGCCTCGGCACCATCTTCGGCGCCATCTTCCTGGCCGCCCTGCTGCTGATTGGTTATCCGTGGATGTCCATGATGTTCTGATTCACAACCGTCGGGGTCACTCCCGGCGGTTTTACTCTTAGGGAGCTTAAACAATGTCGACTAAACCGTTTGTTTATCAGGAAGCTTTTCCGCTGGCGAAAGATAAGACTGAATACTATCTGCTGAGCAAAGAGCACGTCAGCGTCGCCGGGTTCGAGGGCGAGGAAATTCTCAAGGTTGCGCCTGAAGCGCTCACCCTGCTGGCCCAGCAGGCATTTCACGACGCGGCCTTTATGCTGCGCGTTTCCCACCAGCAGCAGGTAGCGGCCATTCTGCTCGATCCCGAGGCCAGCGAAAACGACAAGTACGTCGCCCTGCAGTTCCTGCGTAACTCAGAGATTGCCGCCAAGGGCATTCTGCCCACCTGTCAGGACACCGGCACCGCCATCATCATGGGCAAGAAAGGCCAGCGGGTGTGGACCGGCGGCGGCGACGAAGCGGCGCTGGCGCGCGGCGTCTACAACACCTATACCGAAGATAACCTGCGCTATTCGCAAAACGCCGCGCTGGATATGTATAAAGAGGTCAACACCGGCACCAACCTGCCGGCGCAGATCGATCTGTACAGCGTTGACGGCGACGAATACAAATTCTTGTGCATGGCAAAAGGCGGCGGTTCGGCCAACAAAACCTATCTCTATCAGGAAACCAAGGCGCTGATTACCCCGGCGAAGCTGAAAAACTACCTCGTCGAGAAGATGCGTACCCTCGGCACCGCCGCCTGCCCGCCGTACCACATTGCTTTTGTTATCGGCGGGACCTCTGCGGAATCGACGCTGAAAACCGTTAAGCTGGCCTCCACCCACTATTACGACGACCTGCCAACCGAAGGCAACGAGCACGGCCAGGCGTTCCGCGACGTGCAGCTGGAGCAGGAGCTGCTGCTGGCCGCGCAGGATCTCGGCTTCGGTGCGCAGTTTGGCGGCAAGTACTTTGCCCACGACATCCGCGTGATTCGCCTGCCGCGCCACGGCGCCTCCTGCCCGGTCGGGATGGGGGTTTCCTGCTCCGCCGACCGCAACATCAAGGCGAAGATCAACCGTCACGGGATCTGGATTGAGAAACTGGAGAGCAACCCCGGCCAGTACATCCCGGAAGCGCTGCGCCGACAGGGTGAAGGCCAGGTCGTCAGCATTGACCTCAATCAGCCGATGAACGATATCCTCAAGCAGCTTTCGGCCCATCCGGTTTCAACCCGCCTGACGCTGAACGGCACGATTATCGTCGCCCGCGATATCGCCCACGCTAAGCTCAAGGAGCTGCTGGATAACGGTGAAGCGCTGCCGCAGTATGTGAAAGATCACCCGATCTACTACGCCGGTCCGGCGAAAACGCCGGAGGGTTATGCGTCAGGTTCGCTGGGGCCGACCACCGCCGGAAGGATGGACTCCTACGTCGATCTGCTGCAGTCCCACGGCGCGAGCATGGTGATGCTGGCGAAAGGCAACCGCAGCCAGCAGGTGACCGATGCCTGCCATAAGCACGGCGGCTTCTATCTCGGCAGCATCGGCGGGCCGGCGGCGGTGCTGGCGCAGCAGAGTATTAAGAGCCTTGAGTGCGTGGCTTATCCGGAGCTGGGAATGGAGGCTATCTGGAAAATCGAGGTGGAAGACTTCCCGGCGTTTATTCTGGTGGATGATAAAGGCAACGACTTCTTCCAGCAGATCCAGAACCAGCAGTGTAACGGCTGTGCCCAGCGGTAATGTTGCCGGCTAAAGCCGGGCGCTGCGTGGTATCATTTAGCTAAGAGGTATTCCGTTCACCCTACGTCAGGCAGAACATGCGGCCTCAGTGCGAAGTGACCGGGTTAAGGGGAAGATAACCATCTTCCCCTTAACAATCCCCGCGGTCCCGCACGGAAATCGGTGCTGCGCACTGCGCTCACCTCCCGGCCTGCAGCCTGCGGTCGGCTCAACTCGACCTGCTCGCCCGTTCCGGGGCTCGCTCCTGTCTCGATTCGCCTCTTGCCGCCATCCCTGGCGGCCAGCCCTTGTCTTCCGGCCTTCGGTTCGCCGATTTCAGCGGGGTCCAGGGCCCCGCTGCACGCCTTTTCATCCCAAAATGTCCATCACTGCGGAGAGCAACAACGATCGAGGAAAAAGCAGGCAACGATCGAATTGACAGGCGCAGCTCGGGCACGTTTTTTATCACCTCGCGGCTAGTGACCGGCCGAGGGCGCGCCCGGCGCTCCGGCGCGGCTGAACGGCGGACGGGCAAACCAGATAACCACAATCAGCGCCATAAAGCCCCAGCCTAAAACCCAGAAGTAGTCGATGGTCGACATCATATAGGCCTGCTGCTCAATGGTTTTATCGATCAGCGCCATATGCTGCTGGGTCGCTCCGCCCATCTTCTCCACGTAGTCCACCGCCGCCGGATTATAAGCAGAGACGCTTTCGGTCAGGTTGGCATGGTGGAACACCTCCCGCCGCGACCAGATCCAGGTGGTCAGCGAAGACGCAAACGAGCCGCCCAGCACGCGGAAGAAGGTCGCCAGACCGGAGCCTTCCGCCACCTCCGCCCCGCTGAGGTTCGACAGCACGATAGTGGTGATCGGCATAAAGAAAAACGCGACGCCAATCCCCATAAACAGCTGCACTTCGGCGATAGTGCAAAAATCGACGTCGGTGTTGAACTGCGCGCGAATAAGGCAGGAAGCCCCCATCGTCAGGAACGAGAGCGAAGCCAGAATACGCAGGTCGAAATTATTGGCGTAGCGGCCAATAACCGGCGTCATCACCAGCGGCAGCACGCCCATCGGCGCGGCGGCAAGCCCGGCCCAAATGGCGGTATAGCCCATCTGCGTTTGCAGCCACTGCGGCAAAATAATATTGATGGCAAAGAACGCCGCATAGCCCAGGGTCAGCGAAAGCGTACCGATAGCAAAGTTACGGTCCTTAAACAGGCGCAGGTTGACGATCGGATGGCGCTCGCCCAGCTCCCAGATGACAAACGCAACCAGCGAAATCGCCGAAATCGTCGACATCACAACGATGTGAATTGAGGCGAACCAGTCGAGATCGTTGCCTTTGTCCAGCACCACCTGCAGCAGCCCGACGCCAAGCACCAACAGCGCAATGCCGATGTAGTCAATCGGCGCATGGGTGGTGGTCTCTTCCCGCGCGCGCATCTGCGTCCAGACGACGATCGCGGCGAAGATGCCGATCGGCACGTTGATGTAGAAAATCCACGGCCAGGAGTAGTTATCGGTGATCCAGCCGCCGGTTATAGGCCCGACAATCGGCGCCACCACCGTCACCATCGACAGCAGCGCGAGCGCCATGCTGCGCTTGCTCGACGGGAAGATAACCAGCAGCAGCGTCTGGCACATCGGGAACATCGGTCCGGCGAAAAAACCCTGCAGGGCGCGAAAGATAATCAGCTCGCTCATGCTGTGGGCAAAGCCGCACAGGAACGACGTCAGGGTAAACAGCACCACCGAGCCGATAAACAGCTTTAGCTGGCCGAAGCGCCGGGTAAACCAGCCGGTCAGCGGCAGCGCAATGGCGTTACACACCGCAAAGGAGGTGATAACCCAGGTCCCCTGATCGGCGCTCACCCCGAGGTTGCCGGCAATCGTCGGCAGCGCCACGTTGGCAATAGTGGAGTCCAGCACCTGCATAAACGTGGCCAGCGACAGCGCGAGCACCGCCAGCCACATATTGGGCGGCGTAAATGCGGCCTTATCTTGCATAACGTCTCTCTTAACGGGCGCCGGCGGCTACCGCTTTGCTGTTGTCATGAAGGATTTTAGCCACCAGCTGGTCCGCCTGTTCCAGCGGGTTCTGATACACATCCGTGGTGAAACGCGGGGCGCTAACGGTTTGCTGCGGCAGCAGATGGCCATCGGTATCGCGAATATCAACGCGAACGTTCATCGACAGCCCCACCCGCAGCGGGTTTTTCTGCATATCGTGCGGGTCCAGCGTGATGCGTACCGGCAGACGCTGGACGATTTTGATCCAGTTGCCGCTGGCGTTCTGCGCGGGGAGCAGCGAGAACGCGCTGCCGGTGCCAATGCCCAGGCTTTCAATGGTGCCGTGATATTCCACGTCGTCGCCGTAAAGATCCGCGCTGAGCGTCACTTTCTGCCCCAGGCGCATCGCGTTCATCTGACTCTCTTTGAAGTTGGCGTCGACCCAAACCTCATTCAGCGGCACGATAGCCATCAGGGTGGTCCCCGAATCGACGCGCATGCCGAGCTGGACCGCGCGTTTGGCTACAAAGCCGCTGACCGGCGCAACGATGGTGCTGCGCGAATTATCCAGATAGCGCTGACGCAGCGTGGCCACCGCGCTTTTGATTTCGGGATGACTGTCGATAACCGTGTCATCAACCATCGCCGTGTTGGTGCGTAACGCCTCCTGAGCGGCGGCTAAGTCGCTCTGCGCGCTGGTGACCGCATCCCGATAGTGGGAGAGATCTTCCGCCGCGATGGCGCCGCTCTGGAAGATTTTCTGCCGCCGGGCGTAGTCGTTTTGCGCCGTCTGCAGGGCAACCCTTTTCGCCGCGACCTGGGCACGGTAGTTATCCGCCGTGCTGTAGAGTCCGCGAACCTGACGCACGGTGTTGGCCAGATTGGCTTCCGCCTGCTGCAGCGCAATTTCGGTATCGCTCGGATCGAGCAGCACCAGCGGCTGCCCCTTCTGCACAAAGTCGCCCTCATCCACCGTAACCTGGGTCACCGTACCGCCGATTTGCGGGGTCAGCGTTACCTGGTTGCCGTTGACGTAGGCATCGTCGGTCGATTCATAGTAGCGGGCGTACAGCAGGTACCATGCCAGGCCGCCTGCGGCGGCAAGCAGCAGAATAATCAGTAAAATAATAAAGTTGCGTTTGCGCTTGCTGCCGCGCTCGGCGTGCTGTGCAGGTGTGGTTTCCATCTTGTCCGGACCTTCTTGAATACGTTAGCGATGAGGGGCAACAATTTCGTCTGGCAGCATTTTTGTCATTAGCTCTACCAGTAAACGAGACTCGTCGGGGGTCAGTCGGGCGGTAAGGTCGCTGATGATTGACGCCAGCGCTTCATTAACAAAGCGCTCGCAAATCAGCTCGCCTTTGCCGGTCAGCGCCAGCACGACCTGCCGCTTATCCTGCGGATTAGGCGAACGGCTTATGAGATCGCGCTTAACCATGCGATCCACCATGCGGCTCATCGCCCCGGCATCCATGACCAGATTTTTGCTGATCTCAACCGGACTGGTGACGCCCTTATAGATGCTGATCAGCACCTTAAACTGGGCGGCAGTAATATCCATGCCGGAGAAGTACTGGCTGATTAGCTGGTCTTTATACTGGTTTGCCAGATGAATTAATAAACCCAAGTGGAACTTGTTATTGATAATACCCGGATGGTTACTCATGATATTTGCCTGGTCAGTAATTGCAGATGAAATTACTGACCAGGCATCTATTTGTCAACGCCGTGTCAAGAAGATCGCACATTTTGTCAGGACGAGCGCCGACGGTTGCGCCGGAAGAGGTCAACAAAATAGAGGGTTAACGCGAGGAAAGCCGGGCGCAAACGCCCGGCCCGAGAACGCTTGCTTACGCCTGCTGCGCGTCCAGCTCGTCAAACGCCTGCTGCGCCAGGTGCATCGTGGCGTTGGCCGCAGGCAGACCGCAGTAGAGCGCGGAGTGCATAATCAACTCCTTGAGCTCATCGCGGGTCACGCCGTTATTAAACGCAGCGCGCAGATGCATTTTGAGCTCCGCTTCGCGGTTAAGCGCTATCAGCATCGCGATGGTGATCATACTGCGAGTATGGTGATCCAGCCCCGGCCGGGTCCAGGTTTCGCCCCATGCGTAGCGGGTAATAAAATCCTGAAACTCGGTATTAAGCGGGGTCAGCTTGTCCAGCGTGCGGTCGACGTGCGCATCGCCCAGCACCTTGCGCCGTACGCCCATTCCCTCCTGATAACGCGCTTTATCATCCATGCCGTTCCCCCCGGAAGAACCCCAGCAATGCGGCGCTGAATACCCCCGCCGCTTCGATATTAGACAGATGCGATGCGGCCACTACCACCACCTGCGAGGCGGGGATCTGCTGATGCAAAAAGTTAGCATCCGCCACCGTCGTGACAGGGTCACTTTCCCCGGCGATAATCAGGGTTGGAAGACTAATGTGCCCCACTTCGCTACGCAGGTCGGCCGCCGCCAGCGCTTCACAACAGGCGGCATACCCTTCGGCATCGCTATGGGTCAGCTGATGGCATAGCGACTCCACCACCTCCGGCGCTTTCTGACGAAAGGCGTGGGTAAACCAGCGATCCGCCGCGCCGGCGGCGACGACATCCATCCCCTCCTGACGGACGGCCCGCGCCCGCGAGAGCCAGCTGGCCTGGTCGCCAATCCGCGCGGCGGTATTGGCCACCGCGATGGCGTAAAATCGTTCCGGGGCAAAGCGTCCCAGCCATAGTCCGGTCAGCCCGCCCATCGAAATCCCGCAAAACCAGGCTTTCTCAATTTGCAGATGATCGAGCAGCGCAATAACGTCTTCACCAAGCTGGGCGAGGGTCACTTTACCGCTTTTAGCGGTTTGACCATGACCGTGGGTGTCGTAACGCAGTACGCGAAACTGCGCGGTTAGGGCTGCCAGCTGCGGCTGCCACATCGATCGGGTGGTACCCAGCGAGTTGGACAGAACGATAACCGGCGCACCTTCCGGCCCGTCAATCTGGTAATCAAGGTTCATCACGTTGTTCCTTGTAACGCGCCACGACCTGGCGCACAAAAATTTCCGCACTGCCGGTCGCCGTTGTCGGGTCCAGCAGCTGGGTTAAACGGCTTGCGCTAAGGTGCTGGCTCACCAGAGGATCGCTTTCCAGCAGCGCCAGCAGCGGGCGCGACTGGTCAATCGCCTGACGGCACAGCGCCTCTACCCGATGATGGGCGTCGGCCTTACCGATAAACTCCGCCAGCGCCAGAGTGACCGCTTCAGCCATAATCAGGCCGTGGGTCATATCGAGATCGGCGCGCATTTTTTGCGGGAAAACCTGCATATCGCGCACCAGATCGACGCTTTGTTGCAGCGCGCCGCCGACGAGGGTAATCAGCTCCGGCAGCGTTTCCCACTCCGCCTGCCAGCCGCCGAGCGCGCGCTCGTGCTGCTGAACCTGGCCGGCATACAGGCAGGCCACCAGGCCCGGCGTGTGCTGGGCCGCCGTCAGAATCGCCGCGCAGGCGATCGGATTACGCTTGTGCGGCATCGTCGACGAGCCGCCGCGGCCTTCCCCTACCGGCTCCGCAACTTCGGCAACTTCCGTTTGCATCAGCAGCGAAAAGTCGTTGGCAAATTTTCCCAACGTCCCGCAGACCCCGGCGTACCAGGCGCCCACTTCCAGCAGCCGATCGCGCTGGCTGTGCCACGGGGCGTCCGGCAGCGCCAGGCCAAGCTCGGTCGCCAGCTGCCCGGCGACCTCCGGCCCGCGCCCTTTTAACGCGTCCAGCGTGCCCGCCGCGCCGCCAAACTGCAGCACCAGGACGCGGGCGCGCATTTCTCGCAGCCGCAGCTGCCAGCGCAGCAGCGCATCGAGGGTGCCCGCAAGCTTGAGGCCAAAGGTCACCGGCAGCGCGTGCTGCATCCAGGTGCGCCCCGGCATGACCGTATGCTGATGCCGCTGCGCCTGCAGCGCAAACTCAGCCGTCAGGCGCTGCAGCAGCAAGTCGGTCTCCGCCAGCGCGCCGCGCAGCTGCAGAACCAGACCGCTGTCGATAGCATCCTGGCTGGTGGCTCCCCAGTGCACGTAGCGAGCGGCCTGCGGGTCCGCGGCGTTAACGCAGGCGGTGAGCTGTTTGACCAGCGGGATCGCCAGGTTACCGGCGCGGGTCGCCGCCTGTCCCAGAGCGGAAAAATCGATCTGCGAATGGCGGCAGGCGTTGACCACCGGCGCGACGGCGAACTGCGGCACAATGCCACAGGCGGCCTGGGCACGAACCAGCGCGGCTTCAAAATCCAGCATCCCCTGTACCCGCTGCGCATCGCTAAACCAGGCGGTTAGCGGGCTGGTGCGCATCATCGGGGTCAGCAAACTCATTTTGGCTCCTTAAACACGTTCAATAATCAGCGCAATTCCCTGGCCGACGCCGATGCACATGGTGCACAGCGCGTAGCGGCCGCCGGTGCGCCGTAGCTGATAGGCGGCGGTCATCGCCAGCCGCCCGCCGGATGCGCCCAGCGGATGGCCTAAGGCAATCGCCCCGCCGTTAGGGTTAACGTGTGCGGCGGCGTCCGGGAGGCCTAAATCGCGCGTCACCGCCAGCGCCTGCGCGGCAAAGGCTTCGTTGAGTTCAATAACATCCATCTGCGCCAGCGTCAGCCCGGTCAATGCCAGCACCTTGCGCACTGCCGGAGCCGGGCCGAAGCCCATAATTCTTGGCGCGACCCCAGCCGTCGCCACGCCGACAACGCGCGCCAGCGGCTGCAGGTCGTTCGCCATCAGCGCCTGTTCGCTTGCCAGCAGCAGCGCGCAGGCCCCGTCGTTGACCCCCGAAGCGTTGCCGGCGGTCACCGAGCCGTCGGCACGCACCACGCCTTTTAGCTTCGCCAGCGCCTCCAGCGAGGTGCTGCGCGGGTGCTCATCGCGGGTGAACAGCAGCGGCTCGCCCTTACGCTGCGGGATCGAGACCGCTATGAGCTCATCGGCAAAGCGCCCGGCCTCCTGCGCCTCTGCGGTTCGCCGCTGGCTGCGCAGGGCGAAAGCGTCCTGGTCTGCGCGCGAAATCGCGAAATCAGCGGCCACGTTTTCGGCGGTTGCCGGCATCGAATCGACGCCATACAGCGCCTTCATCCGCGCGTTGATAAAGCGCCAGCCGATAGTGGTATCTTCAATCTGCATGCTGCGGCTATAGGCGTTTTCAGCTTTACCCATGACAAAGGGCGCGCGCGACATGCTCTCTACCCCGCCGGCGATCATCAGCTGAGTCTCGCCGCTTTTAATCGCCCGCGCTGCGACGCCGATCGCATCAAGGCTCGAGCCGCACAGACGGTTAATGGTGCTTCCGGGAACCGTTTCCGGAAGGCCGGCCAGCAGCAGCGCCATGCGCGCGACGTTGCGGTTATCCTCACCGGCCTGGTTGGCGCAGCCGTAAATCACGTCATCGATGCGTGAAGGATCCAGCCCCGGATTGCGCTCCAGCAGCGCTTTTAGCGGCAGCGCGCCTAAATCGTCGGCGCGCATCGGCGCCAGAGCGCCCGCAAAGCGACCGAAGGGTGTACGTACCGCATCACAGATAAATGCCTGATTCATCATAGGTTCCTTACGCGCTTTTCGCCAGATGTTCGAAGGTCAACGCCACCGGAGTGATGCGCTGCAGCTCCTCAAAAGAGAGGCCGTTGAAGATTTCCCGCACCACCGGGCCGCCGGGGGTGATATCGATAACCGCAAGGTCGGTGTAGATGCGGCTGACGCAGCCAACGCCGGTCAGCGGATAGCTGCAGCGTTCGACCAGCTTGCACTCGCCGTCGCGGGTCAGATGATCCATCATCACGAAGACCTGCCGCGCGCCGATGGCCAGATCCATCGCCCCGCCGACGGCTGGAATCGAGTCCGGCGCGCCGGTGCTCCAGTTGGCGAGGTCGCCGCAGGCAGAGACCTGATAGGCTCCCAGCACGCAGATATCAAGATGGCCGCCGCGCATCATGGCGAAGGAGTCGCCGTGGTGGAAGAAACAGCCGCCTTTCAGCAGCGTGACGTACTCTTTCCCGGCGTTAATCAGCTCCGGGTCCTCTTCGCCCGGCTGCGGCCTGCCCCCCATTCCCAGCAGGCCGTTTTCGCTGTGCAGGAACACTTCTTTATCCGCCGGCAGATAGTTGGCGATGCGGGTCGGTAAGCCGATACCGAGGTTCACATAGGCCCCTTCCGGAATATCGAGAGCCACGCGCTGGGCCATTTCATCACGAGTTAATTTTTGCATCGTTGGCTCCTCAGGCGCTCTGTGCGGTAATGGCTTTTTCCAGCGAGAAGACGCGCTGGACAAAAATCCCCGGGGTAATGATATTTTCCGGGTCCAGTTCGCCAAGAGTGACCAGGCGGGAGACCTCAGCGATGGTGGTTTTGGCGGCGGTCGCCATAATCGGGCCGAAGTTGCGCGCCGCTTTGCGATAGACCAGGTTGCCCCAGCGATCCGCGTGGTGGGCCTTGATCAGCGCAAAATCGGCCTTAATCGGATATTCGAGAACGTAGTGCCGCCCGTCGATTTCGCGGGTCTCTTTGCCTTCCGCCAGCGGCGTGCCGTAGCCGGTCGGGGTAAATATCGCGCCCAGCCCGGCGCCGGCGGCCTGGATGCGGGCCGCCAGATTGCCCTGCGGAACCAGCTCCAGCTCAACCTTGCCGCGACGGTAGAGATCGTCAAAAATTTGCGAGTCAACCTGACGCGGGAAAGAGCAGATCATCTTGCTCACCCGCCCGGCCTTCAGCAGCGCCGCCAGGCCCACCTCACCGTTGCCCGCGTTGTTGTTGATAATGGTTAATTCGCGGGCGCCCTGCTCAATCAGGGCATCAATCAGGTACGTTGGCTGACCGGCGGGACCAAAACCGCCGATCATGATGGTCGCTCCGTCGTGGATCCCGGCGATGGCATCGCTTAGCGTCGACACGCTTTTATCAATCATCAGGTCGCTCCTTTATGTGCGGTAATCGCACTTATATACGTTGTTCGCACAAAATGTGACCCGCTTAACGATGTTGGTCAAGGGCGATAATCGAAATATGGTGCGATAATCGAACATCGTATATCTTTAGCGAAAGAATGTGATCGATGGCAAATATGGAGAACAAAATGGAGAAGCATCCAGACGATTTACTGACCGGCGATAGCGACCCGTTTAAGGGCGATCCGAACTTTATGGCCTCGCTGGCCCGCGGGCTGGAGGTGATCCAGGCATTCACCCCGCAGCGTCCGGTGCTGTCGATCTCGCAGATCAGCCAGAAGACCGGCATCCCGCGCGCGGCGGTGCGCCGCTGCCTCTACACGCTGGGCAAGCTGGGGTTTGTCTATGCCGAAGATGGTAAGAATTTTCAGCTGCGCCCGCGCATCCTCGCCCTTGGCCACGCCTGGCTCGCCTCAACCCCGCTGGCGCGTTCTGCCCAGCCGGTACTCAAGCATCTGAGCGAAATGCTTAATGAATCCTGCTCAATCGCCACCCTCGACGGCGACGATATTCTGTACATTGCCCGCGCCTCCAGCTCGCGCATTATGACTATCGATCTGGATATAGGCAGCCGGCTGCCGGCCTGGGCAACCTCGATGGGCCGGGTGCTGTTAAGCCATCAGCCGGAGGAGAAGCTGAACGATATGCTGGGTCGGGTGACGATGATTCGCTATACCCCGCAGACGGTGGATTCGGTGAATAAGCTGCGCGCCGAGCTCAAGCGCGTCCACCAGCAGGGCTATGCGCTGAACGATCAGGAGCTGGAGATGGGGCTGCGCTCGCTGGCGGTGCCGCTGTTTAACCCGCAGGGACAGGTTCAGGCGGCGCTGAACGTCGGCGTCCATGCCGGACAGGTTTCCACCCGCGAAATGCTGGATCGGGTGCTGCCCGAGCTGCAAAAAGCTGCCCGGGAGCTGACGCTGCTGCTGCGCTAGCGGCTGCGTTTGGCGTGGCGTTCCCAGTTTTCCTGCTTTGCCTCGGCCGATTTGCGCAGGGCGACATAGCACGCCCCGCTGCCGCCGTGATGCGCAGAGGCGACGCAAAACGCCTGCACCTCGGGAAGTTCTTCCAGCCAGCGCGCCAGGTAGCTGCGGATAATATTGGGGTGAGCGTTGTCGTCGCGCCCTTTGCCATGAACAATCAGCACGTTGCGCAGCGCCTCTTTCTGCGCCTGAACCACAAAGGCAAACAGCATTTGCCGGCACTGTTCGACCGGCCGGCGCAGCAGATTGAGGCTCGCCTGCTGGCTATATTTCCCCTGCCGCAGCTTGTCCAGCACGCCGTTTTGTAACCCCTCGCGCCTGAACTCCAGCGGTGTCGTCAGCGGCAGCACGTCGAGGTAGCCGATGGTCAAAAAGTTATCCAGCTGCAGCGCGTCGATGCGCTGCGGGGTACGGGCGTGGCGCTCGGGATGCCACAGCACGTCGTTGCCGCTCTTAAGCGGCTGGACATCCTCCATGGCATCCAGAAATAGCGATTTGTCGTCAAGGTTCATCTGCACTCCTCCGGCTGCTACCGGAGGCTACTATAGCCGCCGCAACGCGCGCCCTCAACGCGTTTGTCGGCGGGCGAATAGCGACGTTAATCGCCCGTCCCGCCGCGCTGAAGATCGGTTACGCCAAAGGAAGTGCCAGAAAATAACGGATAACCTGCTGAATATTTGTATTGCTGGCGGGAATAACAGGTCGGCAAGCGTTCGTCGTTAAAACGCTTGCCGAACCTGCTCAGGCACCTAAAGATGTTTTTTCTTTAAGTGCATATCTTTCATTAACTTATAAAGCGATTCGATCATAATAGAGACAGCATTTAACAGCAAACCACTGATAATCAATATCAAAACGCCAGTCAGCATATATTGCATACCATCACCTTTCTCGTTAACAAAAAAAAGCCAGCACTGAAGTGCTGACAAATAATTGATTCAAGGAGTGCCTGTATAGCGTATTGCGGCGTCGGGTGCCTCCCGATGAATTAGCCAGTGCAAACTAGTCCGCGTGCGGATGACAAACTGCATAAAGGGGTGAACCGGACGCTCCTTCGCCGAGGGGAATTTACCGCCCGGAGAAAGTAGTAAAATCCATTTAGCACCGCGCGGCGTAGTGAATACAAAATTAAATATTACGCACTTCGTTGCGTATTGATTTTGCTTCTGCTCAGCAGGCAGATGCAAAATGGAAAACTTTCTCATTGATTCGCCCCCTCAGCCGCACCGTTCACCGTTTACCTTTATGGAGTATAGTTGCCCACCCGGATGGCGTGATATCTTGTGCTCAGGCTGCAGTAATAATCATTTGAATCAGGTAATAAGGAAAAACGATGCTGGTACTGCTTCAGGACAAAATCGATACCCCGGTCGGGCCGCTATGGATCATTTGCGACGAACAGTTCCGCCTGCGTGCCGTTGAGTGGGAGGAACATAGCGATCGGATGGAGCAGCTGCTTGAGCTGCACTATCGCCATGAAGGGTATCAGCGCGTGGATTCCCGCGATCCGGGCGGGCTGAGCAGCAGGCTCGGCGACTATTTCGCCGGTGACCTTGCGATTATCGAGACGCTGCCGACGGCAACGGCGGGCACCCCGTTTCAACGCGAAGTCTGGAAAACGCTGCGCACCATTCCCTGCGGTCACGTCATGCATTACGGCCAGCTGGCGGAGGCATTGGGTCGGCCGGGCGCTGCGCGGGCGGTCGGGGCGGCCAACGGCTCTAATCCGGTCAGTATCGTGGTTCCCTGCCATCGCGTCATTGGACGTAACGGCACCATGACCGGATACGCGGGCGGCGTTCAGCGTAAAGAGTGGTTATTGCGCCATGAGGGGTATTTGCTTCTTTGACCGTAAGTGCCTTTTATCGGAAGCATCAGGCAACTTTACAATCAGCTATGTTCGGACATCTTATTTCTTATCAATGAGATAAATGGTGTAATTGCTTTACCCTTTTAATATTACGTGTTTCATCGGTTCGAGGCTTACCTGCTCACCAAAAAGATGTTAAAATTGACCAATATCAATTAAGGCTTGAGCAGACTTATGATCCCGGAAAAGAGAATTATACGACGCATTCAGTCTGGCGGTTGCGCAATCCATTGTCAGGATTGCAGCATCAGCCAGCTTTGCATCCCTTTTACTCTGAACGAGCACGAGCTTGATCAGCTTGATAATATCATCGAGCGAAAAAAGCCTATCCAGAAAGGACAGACCCTGTTCAAAGCCGGCGATGAGCTGAAGTCGCTGTACGCCATTCGTTCAGGCACCATCAAAAGCTACACCATTACCGAGCAGGGCGACGAGCAGATTACCGGCTTCCACCTGGCGGGTGATTTGGTCGGTTTTGACGCTATCGGCACCGGTCTCCACCCGAGCTTCGCTCAGGCGCTGGAAACCTCAATGGTTTGCGAAATCCCCTTCGAAACGCTGGACGACCTCTCAGGCAAGATGCCTAATCTGCGTCAGCAGATGATGCGCCTGATGAGCGGCGAGATCAAAGGCGATCAGGACATGATCCTGCTGCTTTCCAAAAAGAACGCCGAGGAGCGCCTGGCGGCCTTTATCTATAATCTCTCCCGCCGTTTTGCCCAACGCGGCTTCTCGCCTCGTGAATTCCGTCTGACCATGACCCGCGGCGATATCGGTAACTACCTCGGCCTGACCGTAGAAACCATCAGCCGCCTGCTGGGCCGTTTCCAGAAAAGCGGAATGCTGGCAGTTAAAGGTAAATATATCACCATCGAAAACAGCGACCTCCTCTCTCAGCTGGCAGGTCAAGCGCGTAACGTCGCCTGATTGCCCGATCCCTTCGCCAGATCGCTAATTTTTTTCTTATTTGTTGATCTGGCCAGGGTCATCCCCTGTTTCAATCCATCTATATAGGTTATCTTTTTAATTACAGACTGCAGTTACAGTTGTAAGGAGACCCTGTATGGCGAAGTATCAGAACATGCTGGTAGTAATCGACCCTAATCAGGACGACCAGCCCGCATTACGGCGTGCGGTATACCTACACCAACGGATTGGTGGCCGCATTAAAGCCTTTTTGCCAATCTATGATTTTTCATATGAGATGACGACCCTGCTGTCGCCCGACGAGCGAACGGCTATGCGCCAGGGCGTTATCAGCCAACGCAGCGCCTGGATCAAGGAGCAGGCCCGGTTCTATATCGAATCCGGGATCCCGATTGACATCAAGGTGGTATGGCACAACCGCCCCTTCGAAGCCATCATTCAGGAAATCCTCAGCGACAAGCATGATTTAGTGCTGAAAATGGCGCACCAGCACGACAAGCTGGAAGCGGTGATCTTCACCCCGACCGACTGGCATCTTCTGCGCAAATGCCCGTGCCCGGTGTGGATGGTTAAAGACCAGCCGTGGCCTGAGGGCGGCAGAGCGCTGGTGGCGGTGAACCTTGCCAGTGAAGAAAACTACCACGATGCTCTGAATGAGAAACTGGTAAAAGAGACGCTTGAACTGGCGGAACAGGTTAACCACACCGAGGTCCACCTGGTGGGCGCCTATCCGGTTACGCCAATCAATATCGCCATTGAGTTACCTGATTTTGATCCCAGCATCTATAACGACGCGATTCGCGGCCAGCACCTGCTGGCGATGAAAACGCTGCGGCAAAAGTTTGGTATTGATGAGAGCCGCACCCACGTAGAGAAGGGTTTACCGGAAGAAGTGATTCCCGATCTGTCGGAGCATCTGCAGGCGGGGATTGTCGTGCTCGGCACCATCGGACGTACCGGACTGTCGGCGGCCTTCCTCGGCAATACCGCCGAGCAGGTGATCGACCATCTGCGCTGCGATCTGCTGGCGCTGAAGCCGGACCAGTACAAAACGCCGGTTGAAATGGACGATGAAGACGACGACTAACCTTCAGCAGGCCGGCCGCCAGTCGTAGCCACTCCCCACTCCCCTGCAGCCGCGGGGGATTTTTTTGCCCGTCGCCTGGCGTAGCGCGAAAAAATGGGCCTTTCGGCCCCCTTCATCAGCGATGCATGCAGGCTGAAGTGTGGCTTTTAATGGATACCCAAACGCCAGGCGTGATCGATCTCTTCTTTCAGTTCGATAGAGGAGAGCGACATTAAATCGGCAAATTCCAGCTCGAGAAGTTTAAATTTTTTCAGGTACTGCGCGGGGGTTAAAGCGGTAGGGTCGCGACGCAGAAATTCGATGGCCATTTGCGCGGGGGTTAATTCGGTATCCATAATATCCTCAGTGTGATGAAAAAACGTTTTTAGTATAGCACTCCAGGGCGATTAATTTATGAGCGATTCATGGGCTGGCGCTATATATAAAAAAGCCGTCTCAACGGAGACGGCTTCAGAAGCAAACGTTGTATAGCGACTCTCGTCTGCTCTCTTCAGGGCATCACAGCGCTTTCAGAATCGCATCCACGCTGGCTTTGGCATCGCCAAACAGCATATGGGTGTTCTCTTTGAAGAACAGCGGGTTCTGTACGCCGGCGTAGCCGGTGTTCATCGAACGTTTGAAGACCACTACGTTCTGCGCTTTCCAGACCTCCAGCACCGGCATACCGGCGATAGGGCTTTTCGGATCGTCCTGCGCAGCCGGGTTCACGGTATCGTTAGCGCCGATAACCAGTACGGTGTCGGTATCGGTGAAGTCATCGTTGATTTCATCCATTTCGAGCACCACGTCGTAGGGAACCTTGGCTTCCGCCAGCAGCACGTTCATATGCCCAGGCAGACGACCGGCAACCGGGTGAATACCAAAGCGCACCTTGATACCACGGGCGCGCAGACGCTCGGTGATTTCCGCAACCGGATACTGAGCCTGCGCTACCGCCATGCCGTAGCCCGGGGTAATGATCACCGAGTGCGAGTTTTTCAGCATTTCAGCCGTATCTTCTGCGCTAATTTCACGGTGCTCGCCAACTTCATCATCGCTGCCGGAAGAGGAACCATCGGTACCAAATCCGCCGGCAATGACGCTGAAGAAGGAGCGGTTCATGGCCTTACACATGATGTAGGACAGAATCGCACCGGAAGAGCCTACCAGCGCGCCGGTTACGATCAGCAGATCGTTGCTCAGCATAAAGCCCGCCGCCGCCGCCGCCCAGCCTGAATAGGAGTTCAGCATTGATACCACCACCGGCATGTCCGCGCCGCCGATGGAGGCAACCAGGTGCCAGCCAAACGCCAGAGCGATAACGGTCATCACCAGCAGCGCCAGCACCTGCGTCGCGGTGCTATCGGTGCGAACAAAGGCAATCAGCAGCACAAAAGAGACGACCAGCGCGGCAAGGTTCAGCTTGTGACGGTTCGGCAGCATCAGCGGTTTAGAGGACATCTTGCCGCACAGCTTGCCAAAGGCCACGATGGAGCCGGTAAAGGTCACCGCACCGATGAAGATGCCGAGGAACACTTCGGTCAGATGAATATTGACCAGGATCTGCTCCATACCGGTTTCATGCTGCAGGTAGCTGTTAAAGCCCACCAGCACCGCCGCAAGGCCGACGAAGCTGTGCAGAACCGCCACCAGCTCCGGCATTTCGGTCATTTCGACTTTCTTCGCCAGACGGATACCGATAGCGCCGCCGATAACCATCGCCAGCAGGATCCACGCGACGTTGCTGCTGTCCGGACCCAAAATGGTCGCGATCAGCGCAATCGCCATCCCGGCAACGCCGAAGTAGTTGCCCTGCTGCGATGACTCATGTTTGGAAAGCCCTGCCAGGCTAAAAATAAAGAGGATCGCGGCAACAATGTATGCAGCTGTAACTAATCCACCAGACATTTGTTACCCCTTATCCTTTGCGGAACATTTTCAGCATGCGCTGAGTGACGGTGAAACCACCAAAAATATTAATGCTGGCGATCAGCACCGCGATAAAGCTCAGCACGCTGACCCAGCCGCCGTGGCCTATCTGCAGCAGCGCCCCGACAACGATAATCCCCGAGATGGCGTTAGTTACCGACATCAGCGGCGTATGCAGCGCATGGGACACGTTCCACACCACGTAATATCCGACCACGCAGGAGAGAGCAAAGACCGTAAAGTGACCGAGGAACTCCTTCGGGGCGACGCTTGCCAGCCAGCCAAAGAGAATAATCGCCAGCGCCATCAGCGCATATTTGCGCCACGGCGAAACCGGTTTTTTCGCTTCAACAGGGGCTTCCACCTTCTTCGCGGCAGCCTGCGGCTGGGCGGATACCTGAATCGGCGGCGCCGGCCAGGTCACTTCCCCATCGCGGACAACCGTTACGCCGCGTACCACGACGTCGTCGAAATCGATGGCAATGTTGCCATCTTTCTCTTTGCACAGCAGCTTGATCAGGTTGACCAGGTTGGTGCCGTAAAGCTGGGATGACTGGGTCGGCAGGCGACCCGGCAGATCGGTATAGCCGATAATTCTCACCCCGTTGGCGGTCGTTACCACTTCGCCAGGCACGGTGTATTCACAGTTGCCGCCGTTCTGCGAGGCCAGATCAACCACCACGCTGCCTGACGTCATCGAGTCAACCATTTCGCGGGTAATTAGCTTCGGCGCCGGTTTGCCGGGGATCAGCGCCGTGGTGACGATAATGTCGACCTCTTTCGCCTGCGCGGCAAACAGCGCCATTTCGGCTTTAATAAAGGCTTCGGACATCACTTTGGCATAGCCGTCGCCGCTGCCCGCCTCTTCTTTAAAGTCCAGCTCAAGGAACTCGGCGCCCATGCTCTGCACCTGCTCTTTGACCTCAGGGCGAGTGTCGAACGCGCGGACAATCGCCCCCAGGCTGTTGGCGGCGCCAATCGCGGCCAGACCGGCAACGCCGGCGCCGATCACCATCACCTTGGCCGGCGGAACCTTGCCCGCGGCGGTGATCTGCCCGGTGAAGAAGCGGCCAAATTCGTGCGCGGCCTCGACGATGGCGCGATAGCCGGCAATGTTGGCCATCGAGCTTAAGGCATCCAGCGACTGGGCGCGCGAAATACGCGGCACCGAATCCATCGCCATGACGGTCACATTGCGGGCAGAAAGTTTTGCCAGCAGCTCCGGATTCTGCGCCGGCCAGATAAAGCTCACCAGCGTGGTGCCTGGATTCAGTAAAGCAATTTCATTATCGTCAGGCGCATTCACCTTGAGAATAACAGGCGACTGCCAGACTTCGGCGCCGTCCACAACCTCAGCGCCTGCCTGAGCAAACGCCTCGTCATCGAAACTTGCCAGCTGGCCCGCGCCGCTTTCAACTGCGACGGTAAACCCCAGTTTGAGCAGCTGCTCCACCGTTTTCGGCGTGGCCGCTACGCGGGTTTCATTGGCTAACCGTTCTTTTGGTACCCCGATACGCATAGTTTTCCCTTTCATCGGTTTTTGATGATGGTTTTCTCTTCTTACAGCCGACTATCCGCCGGCAAAACCCGCCGGCTCAGATATTCGACTGAAAAAATGAAACAGTAACAAACTTTTTATAACCTACTGAAAATCCCGATTGTGATCTACTGCGATAAAACAGAATTTTTGATTTTATTGGTAAAACGCGCGCCAAACTGCGTCAGGCAGCAATATTTACCTTAAATTTATAAGCGAGCCTGATAATTCGCTTAGCTTATCCACTAATACGCAATTAATCGCCAGCCAGAACATGGTATTAACATTACATTAACTTATTAAAGCGATATCGATTATCGATTTTGCTGGTCAAGAGGCTGTTTTTTCAACATATCGCAAAATGTTATATTATTGTGACGCGCGTTTCGGGCGGTTAGCAAAAATTGACGCAGACAGTCACTCCTTTTAAATGCAATAATCGAGCGTTTTCAGTCAACAACAATACCAGTACATGGTTTGCGCAAGGCAAAGGACTATTTTTATGAAGCTTAAGAACTCACTCCTGGCGTCTGCTCTCCTGGCTACGACCGCGCTGTCTGCCCATGCAGCGACCGAGCTGACACCGGAGCAGGCGGCGGCGCTGAAGCCCTACGATCGCGTGGTCATCACCGGCCGCTTTACTGCGATTGGCGATGCTGTTAAAGCGGTCTCCCGCAAAGCCGACAAAGACGGCGCGGCCTCCTTTTATGTTGTCGACACCTCAGACTATGGCAACAGCGGTAACTGGCGCGTAACGGCAGATTTTTATAAAGACAACGCCCCGCAGGCAGATGCTCCAAAAAATCGAATGATTAATGGAGTCATGGAGCTGCCGAAAGACCAGGCCGTTGAGCTGGAACCGTTTGACACCGTTACCGTGCAGGGTTTCTACCGCAGCCAGCCTGAAGTGAACGATGCCATCACCAAAGCGGCAAAAGCGAAAGGCGCGGCCTCTTTCTTTATCGTTCGTCAGGTTGATGCTAACCAGGGCGGCAACCAGCGCATCACCGCTTATGTTTATAAGGCCGATGCCAAAAAACGCGTTCTGCAAAGTCCGGACGCAATTCCTGCCGATTCTCAAGCCGGGCGCGCAGCGCTGGCTGAAGGCGGCGCGGCGGCCAAAAACGTTGAAATCCCCGGCGTGGCGACTACCGCAGCCGTCGGCTCCGGTACCGGCGTAGGCCGCTTCTTCGAAACGCAGTCCTCTAAGGGGGGGCGTTACACCGTCACGCTTCCTGATGGCACCAAAGTCGAAGAGGTGAACAAAATAACCGCGGCGCAGATGGCCCCGTTCGATAGCATTAAATTCACCGGTAACTACGGCAATATGACCGAAATTTCTTACCAGGTGGCCAAACGAGCGGCGAAGAAAGGCGCGAAGTATTACCACATCACCCGCCAGTGGCAGGAACGCGGCGGTAACATAACTATCAGCGCTGACCTGTATAAATAACGGGACTACAGCTGAACAAAAAGGCGGCGCTTTGCCGCCTTTTTGCTTTTTTTCATCCGCCGCCATTGCATGCGCACAAGACACTCCGTAAAATCCCGCGCCTTAGCGTAATCGTCCATTTTATGCGATTTCGCCAAATAAATATTCTTTACTTCACGGTTGTCACTTCGGGAATGCAATGGAAAAGAGACTGGGCCTGAGCGCCCTGACCGCCCTGGTCCTCAGCTCAATGCTGGGCGCAGGCGTATTCAGTTTGCCGCAAAATATGGCCGCCGTGGCCAGCCCGTCCGCCCTGCTGATCGGCTGGGCCATTACCGGCGTCGGCATCTTATTCCTCGCCTTCGCCATGCTCCTGCTGACCCGCATTCGCGCCGACCTCGACGGCGGTATCTTTACCTACGCGCGCGAAGGATTCGGCGAGCTGGTGGGCTTTTGCTCCGCCTGGGGCTACTGGCTTTGCGCGGTTATCGCCAACGTCTCCTATCTGGTTATCGTGTTTGCGGCGCTGAGCTTCTTCACCGACGCGCCCGGCTCGGTTATTTTTGGCAACGGCAATACCTGGCAGGCAATCGTCGGGGCATCGATTCTGCTGTGGGTCGTTCATTTCTTAGTGCTGCGCGGCGTGCAGACGGCGGCCGGCATCAACCTGGTCGCGACGCTGGCCAAGCTAATACCGCTCGGCGCGTTTATCGTTCTCGCCGCGATGGCCTTCCGTTTAGAGACCTTCACTCTCGATTTCAGCGGCCTGGCGCTCGGCGTGCCGGTGTGGGAGCAGGTGAAAAATACCATGCTGATTACCCTGTGGGTGTTTATCGGCGTAGAGGGCGCGGTGGTAGTGTCGGCGCGAGCGCGGAACAAGCAGGACGTTGGCCGCGCGACGCTGCTGGCCGTACTTTCGGCGCTGGCGGTTTATCTTCTGGTCACTCTGCTCTCGCTGGGCGTTGTCGCGCGTCCGGAGCTCGCGGAAATGCGTAATCCGTCGATGGCCGGGCTGATGGTCAGAATGATGGGGTCCTGGGGCGAGGTGGCGATCGCCGCCGGACTGATCGTTTCCGTCTGCGGCGCCTATCTGAGCTGGACCATCATGGCTGCAGAAGTTCCCTGGCTGGCCGCCACCCACAAAGCGTTTCCGCGCCTGTTTGCCCGGCAAAATCGCCACAATGCGCCGTCGGCTTCGCTGTGGCTGACCAATATTAGCGTCCAGGTCTCGCTGGTGCTGATTTGGCTGACCGGTTCGGATTACGGTACGCTGCTCACCATCGCCTCCGAGATGATCCTCGTTCCCTATCTGCTCGTCGGCGCCTTCCTGCTGAAAATTGCCGTACGCCCGCTGCATAAGGCCGTAGGCGTCGGGGCCTGCGCTTATGGCTTATGGTTATTATATGCGTCGGGCCCTGTGCATTTATTGCTGTCAGTGATACTTTACGCTCCGGGTCTTCTGGTTTTCCTGTACGCCCGCCGTACGCACCAGCACGATCGCATGCTTAAACGCCGTGAATTAGCCTTAATTGGTTTATTGCTGGTTGCCGCCGTACCGGCAACGTGGATGCTGGTGGGGTAAGCGGTTGCCCTGCCGCGGAACTCAAAGGAGATACCCATGGCTGAACTACAGCCCCGCCCGGTCCTTATAACAGGAGGAGGCCGCCGAATCGGCCTCGCTCTGGCACACCATTTTCTTCAGCGGCAGCAGTCCGTTATCGTCAGCTATCGTACCCACTATCCGGCTATTGACGCGCTGCGCGCGGCAGGCGCCGTTTGTCTGGAGGCGGATTTTAGCACCGACGATGGGATTTTAACCTTCGCCGAGGCGGTGAAATCCCACGCCGGCCAAGGCCTGCGCGCCGTTATCCACAATGCCAGCGGCTGGATGGCGGAAAAGCCGGGGACGCCTCTCAGCACGGTGCTCGCCAGCATGATGCAAATTCACGTCAATGCGCCCTATCTGCTCAATCACGCGCTGGAAGCGCTGCTGCGCGGCCACGGTCACGCGGGCAGCGATATTATTCATATTACGGACTACGTGGTTGAGCGCGGCAGCGATAAGCACATCGCCTATGCCGCCAGTAAAGCGGCGTTGGATAATATGACCCGCTCCTTTGCCCGCAAGCTGGCGCCGGAAATAAAGGTCAACGCCATCGCCCCGTCGCTCATTATGTTTAATGACGGCGACGACGCCGAGTATCGCCTGCAGGCGCTGGATAAATCGCTGATGAAAATAGCGGCGGGCGAAACGGAAATCATCGAATTACTCGACTATTTGTTTAGCAGCCATTTTGTTACCGGCCGCTCCTTCGCCGTCGACGGCGGCCGCCACCTGCGCTAGTGGAACCGGCTCCAGCCGAGGATCAGCAGCCAGGCACACAGGCTCCAGCAAACAACGGCGCCCGCCAGCGCGTACGGCAGGCGCATCGTTGCGGTGAAGTACCACAGCGACAGCAGGTAGATAAAATAGGGAATGATTGACCACATCCCAAATACGATAGTCGTACGCAGGGCTTCAATACCGCGCTCGCTGGCGACAATATAGTGAGCGATCAGGGCGAATGTCGGAAATAGCGGAATGAGCCCGGCAATATAATAATTTTTGGTTTTGGAAAGTACGCCAATCAGTACAACCACCAGCGCCCCGAGCAGCGCTTTAATCAACAGCCCCATGCCTTTTGCCTTAACATTTAAACAACAAGTTACGCCAGCATAGCGGAAGAACATTTGTTTATAAAAGAGTAATGGCAGGCAATTTGCTGGCGGTGTATGTTTAACCTTTTACATATACATATAAAATATGAATAAGATCGTGTTTGTTGAGGATGATCCGGAAGTTGGCGCACTGATTGCCGCCTATCTGGGTAAGCATGATATGGACGTGGTGGTTGAACCACGCGGTGACCGGGCGGAAGAGGTTATTGCCCGGGAAAAACCCGATCTGGTGTTATTAGATATCATGCTGCCGGGCAAGGACGGAATGACGATTTGCCGCGACCTGCGCGGGCAGTGGCAGGGTCCGATCGTGCTGCTGACCTCCCTTGACAGCGATATGAACCATATTTTGTCGCTTGAGATGGGGGCGAGTGATTACATCCTCAAAACCACCCCGCCCGCCGTGCTGCTGGCGCGGCTGCGCCTGCATTTGCGCCAGCACGTTGCCGTTCCGCTCACCCCGGCGCCCGCCTCGCTGACGCCACATAAAACCATCGCCTTTGGCTCACTCTCCATCGACCCGGTGAACCGTCAGGTGCTGCTCGCCGGCGACAGCGTCGCGCTCTCTACGGCGGATTTCGAACTGCTGTGGGAGCTTGCGACCCATGCGGGACAAATTATGGATCGCGATGCGCTGCTGAAAAACCTGCGCGGCGTCAGCTACGATGGTATGGACCGCAGCGTCGATGTGGCCATTTCACGCCTGCGTAAAAAGCTTCTCGATAGCGCAACGGAACCCTACCGTATCAAAACGGTACGCAACAAAGGCTATCTGTTTGCTCCCCATGCCTGGGACAATTAATTAACGGGTCCGGCTATGAAAAAGCTGTTTGTGCAGTTTTACCTCCTGCTGTTCGTCTGTTTTCTGGTCATGACCATGCTGGTCGGTCTGGTGTATAAATTTACCGCCGAGCGCGCGGGCCGCCAGTCGCTGGACGATCTGATGAAAAGCTCGCTGTACCTGATGCGCAGCGAATTGCGGGAAATTCCGCCGCGTGACTGGAGCAAAACGCTCAAAGAGCTGGATCTCAACCTGTCGTTTGATCTGCATATTGAACCGCTGAGCAAATTCAAGCTGGCGGAGAGTTCGATGCAGCATCTGCGCGCCGGCGATATCGTCGCCCTGGACGATCAATACACCTTTATTCAGCGCATTCCGCGCAGCCACTACGTGTTGTCGGTAGGCCCGGTCCCCTATCTCTATTTTTTGCATGAGATGCGCCTGCTGGACGTCGCGCTGATGGCCTTTATCGCCATTTCGCTGGCGTTCCCGGTCTTCGTCTGGATGCGCCCGCACTGGCAGGATATGCTGCGCCTTGAGACCGCCGCCCAGCGTTTCGGCGAGGGACATTTTAGCGAGCGCATTCATTTCGATAGCATGTCCAGCTTTGAGCGGCTGGGCGTGGCCTTTAACCAGATGGCCGATAATATCAACGCCCTGATCGCCAGTAAAAAGCAGCTGATCGACGGCATTGCGCACGAGCTGCGCACGCCGCTGGTGCGCCTGCGCTACCGCCTTGAGATGAGTGAAAATCTGACCACCGCGGAATCACAGGCCTTAAACCGCGATATCGGACAGCTGGAAGCCCTTATCGAAGAGCTTTTAACCTACGCCCGCCTTGACCGGCCGCAAAATGAGCTGAGCCTGACCACCCCTGACTTCCCGGCCTGGATTAAGGCCCACGTGGAAGACGTTCAGATGGTTAACCCGCAGCGCGAGGTGACGCTTCACGAGGTGGTCGCCGGCGACTACGGCGCGCTGGATATGCGCCTGATGGAGCGCGTGCTCGACAATCTGGTCAATAACGCGCTTCGCTACAGTAATCAGCAGATTCAGGTGAGCCTGACGCTCGCGGGATCGCGGGCGACTCTCCAGGTCAATGACGACGGCCCGGGCATCGACCCTGCCGAGCGCGAACGGGTGTTTGAGCCGTTTGTCCGGCTTGACCCTAGCCGCGATCGGGCGACCGGCGGCTGTGGGCTCGGCCTGGCTATCGTCCACAGCATCGCCCAGGCGATGTCCGGCGAGGTGAGCTGCCGCACCAGTCCGCTGGGGGGCGCCAGCTTCAGCTTTAGCTGGCCGATTTACCACCAGCTGCCGAATTTTACCTCTGGCTGACCCCCCTTGCGCAGGCGCTGCGGCCTGCGTATAGTTAAAAATCGATTAGTATGTTGTAACTAAGGTGGCGCAGATGGCAAATTACGACCTCGTTGAACGACTCAATGGCACCTTTCGCCAGCTTGAGCGGGAGCTGCAGGAGCTGAAGCTGGCGCTAAGCCGCTGTCGCCTGCTTGCCGCGCGGGTATTTGAGCTACCGGCGGTGAGCAAAGATGCCGAACACGACCCGCTTGAGACGATTCAGGTCGTGCAGCATATCGGTAAAACGGCGCTGGAGATGGCCCTCAGGCACTACGGCCATCTGTTTATCCAGCAGCAATCGGAAAGCCGCAGCAGCAAGGCGGCGGTGCGCCTTCCCGGGACGATCTGCCTGCAAACCAGCGCCGAGGAGCAGGCCGACCTGCGGCAAAAAATCGCCAGCATCAACGCGCTAAAGGCCACCTTCGAAAAAATCATTACCGTCGACTCCGCCCTCCCCGCCGCGGCCCGCTTTGAGTGGGTGCATCGTCATCTGCCGGGATTAATCACCCTTAGCGCCTACCGCACGCTGACGCCGCTGTTCGATCCCAGCAGCATCCGCTTTGGCTGGGCTAATAAGCACGTGATTAAGAATTTAACCCGCGATGAGGTGCTAATGCAGCTGGAAAAAAGCCTGCAGTCGCCGCGCGCGGTGCCGCCGTGGACGCGCGAGCAGTGGCAGAGCAAGCTGGAACGGGAATATCAGGATATCGCCGCCCTGCCGCAGCGGGCGAAGCTGAAGATTAAGCGACCGGTCAAAGTCCAGCCTATCGCTCGCGTCTGGTACGCCGGCGAGCAAAAACAGGTGCAGTACGCCTGCCCTGGGCCGCTCATTACGCTGATATCCGGCACTCAGGGGGTCAGCGTGCCGGATATTGGCGAGTTACTGAATTACGATGCCGACAATGTCCAGTATCGCTATAAACCCCAGGCGCAGTCGCTCAGATTACTGATCCCGCGCCTGCACCTGTGGCTGGCTAGCGAGTAGCCATGCTGCCGACCATCTCTTCCGGGCGCACCCAGCTGTCGAACTCGGCCTCCGTCAGGTAGCCGAGCGCCAGCGCCGAGGCTTTCAGCGTCAGCCCCTCTTTATGCGCTTTTTTGGCAATTTCCGCCGCTTTGTCATAGCCGATATGGGTATTCAGCGCCGTCACCAGCATCAGAGACTCGTTGAGCAGCTGGTTGATTCGTTCCCGATTAGGCTCGATCCCGACCGCGCAGTGTTCGTTGAAACTCTCCATGCCGTCGGCCAGCAGCCGCACCGACTGCAGGAAGTTATGGATCACCATCGGGCGATAGACGTTGAGCTCAAAGTTACCGGAAGCACCGCCGATATTCAGCGCCACGTCGTTACCCATCACCTGACAGCACAGCATGGTCAGCGCTTCGCACTGCGTCGGGTTGACCTTGCCCGGCATGATCGATGAACCCGGCTCATTCTCGGGAATCGCAATTTCGCCGATACCGCAGCGCGGGCCCGAGGCCAGCCAGCGCACGTCGTTAGCAATCTTCATCAGCGACGCCGCCAGCCCCTTCAGAGCGCCGTGGGCATGGACCAGCGCGTCGCAGGTCGCCAGCGCCTCAAACTTGTTCGGCGCGGTAACAAACGGCTGGCCGCTACTCTCCGCCAGCTCTGCCGCGACCCGCACCGCGTATTCGGGGTGGGTGTTCAGTCCGGTTCCCACCGCCGTACCGCCCAGCGCCAGCTCGCTCAGATGCGGCAGGCTCAGCTCAAGGTGGCGGAGGTTATGTTCGAGCATGGCGACCCAGCCGGAGAACTCCTGCCCCAGGGTCAGCGGCGTGGCGTCCTGCAGGTGCGTGCGGCCGATTTTAACGATATCGCTGAACGCGGCGGATTTGTCGCTAAGCGTTTTTTTCAGCACCTTAAGCTGGGGAATGAGCGTCTCCCGCAGCGCGATAATGGCCGCCACGTGCATCGCCGTCGGGAAGACGTCATTGGAGCTTTGGCTCTTGTTGACGTCATCGTTCGGATGCACCTTGCGCTCCATGCCCCGCACGCCGCCCAGCAGCTCGCTGGCCCGGTTTGCCAGCACCTCATTCATATTCATATTGCTTTGGGTACCGGAGCCGGTTTGCCAGATAGCCAGCGGAAATTCTGCGCTATGCTTTCCCGCCAGCACTTCATCGGCGGCCTCGACGATGGCCTGCGCTTTTTCGCCGGCCAGCAGGCCTAAATCCTGATTCACCTTCGCCGCCGCGCGCTTGGTCAACGCCAGGGCGTAGATAAGTTCGCCCGGCATTTTTTCCGTTGAGATACGGAAATGCTCCAGCGAACGCTGGGTTTGCGCGCCCCATAGCCTGTCGGCAGGAACCTCAATCGCGCCCATAGAGTCTTTTTCACTGCGATGCGTTGTCATTACTGTCTCCTTGAATAAAAAGTACGTAATTTCGACAAAGCCCACTGGCTTAAAAGCGTTAAGTATTGGTCAGATTTATAATTAGTTTTAGTCGTTCGTGCCGCTAAGCGACACAAATAACCGCCCCGCAGAGCGCAGCGGCGGCGTGTTAAAAATACCTGCCGGTGGATTCGCCGGCAGGCGCTCACCCGACGATCGGGGCGATTATTTCACGCAGCTCGCGCACTGCGAGGTCTGGATCTGCTGGAAGAAGTCGTTGCCTTTATCATCCACCAGAATAAACGCCGGGAAGTCTTCCACCTCGATTTTCCAGATAGCCTCCATTCCCAGCTCCGGATAAGCCACGCACTCAAGGCTCTTAATACTCTGCTGCGCCAGCACCGCCGCCGGCCCGCCGATGCTGCCGAGATAGAAGCCGCCGTGCTTGTGGCAGGCGTCGGTCACCTGCTGGCTGCGGTTGCCTTTCGCCAGCATCACCATGCTCGCGCCGTGCGACTGCAGCTGATCGACGTAGGAGTCCATCCGTCCGGCGGTGGTCGGCCCCAGCGAACCTGACGCATAACCTTCCGGAGTTTTCGCCGGACCGGCGTAGTAGATCGGGTGATCTTTCACGTACTGCGGCAGCGCTTCACCGTTATCCAGCAGCTCCTTGAGCTTCGCGTGGGCGATATCGCGGGCGACGATAATCGTGCCGCTCAGCGACAGGCGCGTCGACACCGGATACTGCGACAGGAGCGCCAGAATCTCGCTCATCGGCTGGTTGAGGTTGACCTTCACCGCCTCACCTTCGCCCGCCTGACGCAGCGCTTGCGGAATATATTGGCCCGGATTGCTTTCCAGCTTCTCCAGCCAGATCCCGTGACGGTCGATCTTCGCCTTGATGTTGCGGTCGGCGGAGCAGGAAACCCCCATCCCGACCGGGCAGGAGGCGCCGTGGCGCGGCAGGCGCACAACGCGGATGTCGTGGGCAAAGTACTTGCCGCCAAACTGCGCGCCGAGGCCGAGATCCTGCGCGGCCAGCAGCAGCTCCTGCTCGAGCTGCACGTCGCGGAACGCCTGGCCGTGCGCATTGCCCTCCGTTGGCAGGCCGTCGTAATAGTGGGTGGAGGCCAGCTTAACGGTTTTCAGCGTCGATTCCGCAGAGGTTCCACCGATAACAAAAGCAATGTGGTACGGCGGACAGGCGGCGGTACCGAGGGTACGCATCTTCTCGACGAGGTAGTCCTTCAGCTTCGCCGGGGTAATCAGCGCCTTGGTTTCCTGATAGAGATAGGTTTTGTTGGCCGAACCGCCGCCCTTGGCGATACAGAGGAATTTATACTCGTCGCCGTCGGTGGCGTAGAGGTCAATCTGCGCCGGCAGGTTGGTGCCGGTGTTGACCTCTTTATACATATCCAGCGCGGCGTTCTGCGAATAGCGCAGGTTGTCCTGAATATAGGTATTGTAAACGCCCTGCGACAGCGCCGCTTCGTCGTCGCCGCCGGTCCACACCCGCTGGCCCTTTTTACCCGTAATAATGGCGGTGCCGGTGTCCTGGCAGGTCGGCAGAATGCCCTTGGCGGCGATATCGGAGTTACGCAGGAACTGCAGGGCGACGTATTTGTCGTTTTCGCTGGCTTCCGGGTCGCTAAGGATATCGGCCACCTGCTGCTGATGCGCCGGGCGCAGCATAAAGGAGGCGTCGTGGAACGCGTGCTGGGCCAGCAGGGTTAGCGCCTGGGGTTCAACTTTAAGGACTTCCTGACCGGCGAATTCGGTAACGGAGACGTAATCACTGCTGAGGAGATAATACTCGGTGTCATCCTTTTTGAGGGGAAAAGGATCCTGATAAACAAACGGTTTATTCGACATTGTGCTCTCACTTACTGCTTGGCTGATTATATTTCAGGCAGACACTCCATTTGCCTGTAGAAAAGCGAGTCGATCGATTTTACACAATTTTTTAACAAAAACTGAGACAAGGTCGACTTTTTCTTTCAGCAGTTGCTTCTCAGGCGTTTACTGGTTTAATAGAGCGATGACTATCAAGTGGAAACAGGGATTGAGAATGCAGAAGCTCATTAACTCAGTACAGAACTATGCCTGGGGAAGTCACACCGCATTAACCGAACTTTATGGGATCGCTAACCCCAACAATCTGCCGATGGCAGAGCTGTGGATGGGCGCGCACCCGAAAAGTAGCTCACAGATCCTCGATGCCAGCGGTACCCCGCGCTCTTTGCGCGAGATTATCGATGGCGACAAAGCCCGCCTGCTCGGCAGCAAAGTGGCCGAACGCTTCGGCGAGCTGCCGTTCCTGTTCAAAGTGCTGTGCGCCGACCAGCCGCTGTCTATTCAGGTGCATCCGAATAAGCAGGCCTCTGAAATCGGCTTTGCCAAAGAGAATGCCGCCGGGATCCCACTTGATGCCGCAGAGCGCAACTACAAGGATCCAAACCACAAGCCGGAGCTGGTATTTGCCCTGACGCCGTTCCTCGCCATGAACGCCTTCCGCGAGTTTGCGGAAATCGTCACGCTCCTGCAGCCGGTTGCCGACGCCCACCCGGCCATCGGCGACTTCCTCAGCAGCCCGAATGCTGAACGTTTAAGCCAGCTGTTTGCCAGCCTGCTGAATATGCAGGGCGATGAAAAATCTCACGCGTTGAGCGTACTGCAGTCAGCGCTCGACGCCGAGCAGGGCGAACCCTGGCAGACGATTCGCCTGATCGCCGAATTCTATCCGGACGATAGCGGCCTGTTCTCTCCCCTGCTGCTCAACGTGGTGAAGCTGAACCCCGGCGATGCCATGTTCCTGTTTGCTGAAACTCCGCACGCCTACCTGCAGGGCGTCGCCCTGGAAGTGATGGCCAACTCGGATAACGTGCTGCGCGCCGGCCTGACGCCGAAATACATCGATATTCCGGAGCTGGTCGCCAACGTTAAGTTCGTAGCCAAACCGGCAGCCGAGCTGTTGACGCAGCCGGAGCAGCACGGCGCCGAGCTGGACTTCCCGATCCCGGTTGATGACTTTGCCTTCTCCCTGCACGCGCTGTCGGCGCAAGGGTCCACCATCGCCCAGCAGAGCGCCGCGATTGTTTTCTGCGTCGAAGGCGAAGCGGTAATTCGCAAAGACGAGCAGCGCCTGACCCTGAAGCCCGGCGAGTCGGCGTTTATTGCCTGCGACGAATCGCCGGTACAGGTGAGCGGCACCGGCCGCCTGGCGCGCGTCTTCAATAAGCTCCAGTAAGTTACTGAACTTTTTAGCCGCTCTTGCTAGACTTTCACCCATCATGACAGCATCGCCAGGCGTCTTATTGCGCCTGGTTTTATTTATGGACAAATACTATGAAGAAATCGCTGGTCGCAGCAGGAATTATCGTGGCCCTGGGCGTGGTCTGGACCGGAGGCTCCTGGTATACGGGCAAGCAGCTGGAAAGCCGGATCGCCGAGGTGGTTCAGCAGGCCAATGCTCAGCTACAAAACAGCGCCCCGGAAGCCGGGCTTGAGCTGGGCTGGCAGAACTATCAGCGCGGTCTGTTCAGCAGCCACCTGCAGCTGGTTGTGAAGCCAGCCGCGGGTAAAGAGAGCAGCTGGCTCGCTGCCGGGCAGCCCCTGGTTTTTGACGAAGTCGTCAGCCACGGGCCGTTTCCGCTGGCGGCGCTGAAAAGCGGCCAGTTTGGCCCATCGATGGCGTCGGTCAAAACAACGCTGGTCAATAATGAAGCCAGCAAGGCGCTGTTTGATATCGCTAAGGGCAGTACGCCGTTTACCATCGATACCCTGATCGCCTATAGCGGCGACAGCCGGTCGGCTATCGACCTGAAGCCCCTGGATTACAGTAAAGGCGACGAAAAAGTCACCTTTAGCGGCGGCCAGTTCCAGCTGAATGCCGATCGCGACGGCAAGGCCATTGCGCTGACCGGCGAAGCGGGCAGCGGCCAGATCAACGCGGTCAACGAGTACAACCAGAAAGTGCAGCTGAACTTCAGCAATCTGAAAACCGACGGCACAACCGAGATGACCAGCTTTAACGAGCGCATCGGCAAGCAAAAAGTTTCGCTGGAGAAACTGTCGATTGGCGTAGAAGGCAAAGAGCTGGCCCTGCTGGAAGGGATGAACATCGACGGGAAATCTACGCTGACGGAAGATGGCAAAGGCATCAACAGCCAGCTCGATTACACCGTTAACAGCCTTAAGCTGCAAAACAAGGATCTGGGTAGCGGCAGGCTGACCGTGAAGCTGGATAATCTCGACGGCCAGGCGTGGCACCAGTTCAGCCAGCAGTACAATAGCGAAGCGCAGGCGCTGATGGCGAAGCCGGAGCTGACCCAGAATCCGGAGCTTTACCAGCAGGCGATGACCGAGACCTTCTTTAAGGCGCTGCCGGTGCTGCTGAAAGGCAACCCGTCCCTGACCATCGCCCCGCTGAGCTGGCGCAATGCGAAGGGCGAAAGTACCTTTAATCTGTCAATTTTGCTGAAAGATTCGACCGTGGTGACCGCTCCGGCGCAAACCCTGGCTGACGAGATTGACCGCAGCGTGAAGTCTCTTGATGGCAAGCTGGTCGTTCCGCTAGACATGGCGACCGAATTTATGACGCAGATTGCGGGTCTGGAAGGCTATCAGCCGGCTGACGCGGCGAAGCTGGCGGACCAGCAGGTCAAAGGCCTGGCGGCAATGGGGCAGATGTTCCGCATCACCGCCATGGAAAATAACGCCATCACCTCCAGCCTGCAGTATGCCGACGGCCAGGTGACCCTGAACGGGCAGAAAATGCCGCTGGATGAGTTCGCCGGTATGTTCGGCCTGTCGGTTCCCGCGGCGCCGGAGCCCGCCCCGCAGAGCGCGGAGCCGGAAGAGCTGGTCCCGCCGGTCACACCTCAGCAGTAAGATGCGAAATAGCCCTCTTCGGAGGGCTATTTTCTGGTCACCAGCCGCGGCGGCATGATTTGGTTGCGCGCTGATTCCGGCCCCTTTTCAAGACGACGCAAAATGCACCCGGCCAGGCTTTTGCCCATCTCTCTCGCCGGCGTGGTCACCCAGGTTAAGGGCACGTCATCCAGCGCGGCCTCCGGCACTTCGGCAAACGCCGCCAGCGCCACCCGCTGCTCAAAATAGCTTTCAACGCTGTCTTCACCGCTCTGGCGCCCTGCCCGCATCAGGCCAAACCACGCGCCGGTGGCAATGACGCTGTTGTAGCACAGCACCGCGGTGATGGTCGGATTTTGCCGCAACAGCGAGGCCATCGCCTCCGCCGCCAGCTTCTGGCTCGATTCGCACTCCAGCACCCATTCGCTGTGAAACGGCAGACCATACTTCAGCAGCGTCGCGCAGTAGCCGCCCACCCGCTCAGCGCGGGTTAAGGACGAGCTTTGCCCGCCCAGCCAGGCGATACGCTGATGTCCGCGGCGGATCAGATGCTCGGTGATCATCTGCGCGGCCTGCATATTATCCGGGCGGATTAAATCAATATCCTCGAGGTAGCTGGCCCGGGAGGCAAACACCAGCGGCATTCCGACCTCCGCCGCCCGGTCGCGTAGCTCGCCGCCCCGATCGATAGCGCCGGCGATAATCACCCCATCGACCCCCTGTGAAACCAGAGTTTCAAAACGCTGGAGCATTTTTTCGCCCCGATGTCCCCCTTGAGTGAGGAAGACCATCTTACCTGCGGATTCGAGGGCATCCGTCAGCCCGGCGGTTAGCTCCGCGTAGAAAGGCTTCGAGAGGTCGCTGACGATCAGGCCTATTACGTCGCTCTGCCCGCCGCGCAGCGATGCCGCCTGGCGGTTGCGGACAAAACCCAGATGCTCGATGGCCTGATTGACGCGTTCGCCGGTGGCTGACGAGATGCGTCCTTTGCCGCTCAGCACCAGCGAAACCGTGCTGACCGAGACGCCCGCAGCCTGGGCAACGTCGTTGATGGTGATTTTTCTTGCGATAGCCATGCCTGCAACCGACTCCCTGTGGCTGTCGATAAAACGTTTTATCAATGAGTGACCTTTATAAACGTTATTATCGCTTGATTATGTGATTTTTATCGCACTAAAAAGTGGTAAAACGTTTTATCTTTCCGTGACGTTACATCCTACCAATAACCTAAGCAGCAGGATTCGTGTTATGACGGCGAAAACAACTCCAAAAATTACGTTGTGGGAATTTTTCCAGCAGTTAGGGAAAACCTTTATGTTACCCGTGGCCCTGCTCTCATTCTGCGGGATCATGCTGGGGATCGGCAGTTCCTTAAGTAGCCATGATGTCCTCACCCTGCAGCCGTGGCTGAATACCCCGCTGCTGCAGGCGGTGTTCGTGTGGATGAGCAAGATCGGCTCTTTCGCCTTCAGCTTCCTGCCGGTGATGTTCTGTATTGCCATTCCTCTTGGTCTGGCCCGCGAAAATAAAGGCGTCGCCGCCTTTGCCGGTTTTGTCGGCTATGCGGTGATGAATCTCGCGGTCAACTTCTGGCTGACGGCGAAAGGCATTCTGCCGACCACCGACGCGGCCATCCTTAAAGCCAACAATATCCAGAACGTTATCGGCATTCAGTCGATCGATACCGGGATCCTCGGCGCGGTCATCGCCGGGATTATTATCTGGATGCTGCATGAGCGTTTTCATAACATCCGCCTGCCGGATGCGCTCGCCTTCTTCGGCGGCACCCGCTTTGTGCCAATTGCGACTACCGTGGTTATGGGGCTGGTCGGCCTCGCAATCCCGCTGGTCTGGCCGATCTTTGCGATGGGTATCAACGCGCTGGGCAGCGTCATTAACAGCGCGGGCAACTTCGGCCCGATGATTTTCGGCACCGGCGAACGCCTGCTGCTGCCCTTCGGCCTGCAGCATATTCTGGTGGCGCTGATCCGCTTTACCGAAGCGGGCGGTACCATGGACGTTTGCGGCCACAGCGTCAGCGGCGCGCTGACCATCTTCCAGGCGCAGCTCAGCTGTCCGGAAACCCACGGTTTCTCAGAAAGCGCCACCCGCTTCCTCTCCCAGGGCAAAATGCCGGCGTTCCTCGGCGGCCTGCCGGGCGCGGCGCTGGCCATGTACCACTGCGCCCGCCCGGAAAATCGTCACAAAATTAAGGGCCTGCTGATCTCCGGCGTGATCGCCTGCGTCATTGGCGGCACTACGGAGCCGCTGGAATTCCTGTTCCTGTTCGTCGCCCCGGCGCTGTACCTCATCCACGCGCTGCTGACCGGCCTCGGGTTCACCATCATGGCGGTGCTCGGAGTGACCATCGGCAATACCGACGGCAACGTCATTGATTTCGTGGTCTTTGGCATCCTGCACGGTCTCTCTACGAAGTGGTATCTGGTTCCGGTCGTCGCCGCCATCTGGTTCGCGGTGTACTACGGCATCTTCCGCTTCGCCATCACCCGCTTTAACCTCAAAACGCCGGGCCGCGATAGCGAAAATAGCGCCGCGTTTGAGAAAGCCACGGCCGGTAGCGTCGGGAAGTCCGGCTATAATGTGCCGGCGATCCTTGCCGCGCTGGGCGGCGCAGAAAACATCACCTCGCTGGATAACTGCATTACCCGCCTGCGTCTGTCGGTAAGCGACATGAGCAAAGTCGACGCCGCCGCGCTGAAGGCCAACCGCGCCATTGGCGTCGTTCAGCTCAACCAGCATAATCTGCAGGTGGTCATTGGGCCGCAGGTGCAGTCGGTGAAGGATGAGATGAGCGTGCTGATGAATACCGTCCAGGCATAAACGCCGCGCCCCCTCCCGCCCGGAGGGGGTTCAGATAAAGGGAGTTCCGATGTTTGATTTCTCAACGCCCGTCGATCGCCACGGTACCTGGTGTACGCAGTGGGATTACGTCGCCGACCGCTTCGGCACCGCCGAGCTGCTGCCCTTCACCATCTCCGACATGGATTTTGCCGCCGCGCCCTGCATTCTTGATGCCATCAGCCAGCGTCTGGCCCACGGCGTGCTGGGCTACAGCCGCTGGAAAAACGATGAGTTTCTCGGCGCCGTTAGCCACTGGTTCTCCAGTCGATTTCAGAGCCCCATCGATCGCGATACTATCGTCTACGGGCCATCGGTGATTTACATGGTGGCGGAAACCATTCGCCAGTGGTCCGATGCGGGCGACGGCGTCGTGGTACATACCCCGGCCTACGATGCTTTCTATAAGACCATTGCCGGCAACCAGCGGCGGCTGGTTCCGGTTCCGCTCGTCGTTCGCGATAGCCAGTGGCGCAGCGATATGGCTCAGCTGGAGCGGGCGCTGGCCGAGCCGCGCAATAAAATCCTGCTGCTCTGCAGCCCGCATAATCCGACCGGAAAGGTCTGGAGCCGCGATGAGCTGGCAACGATGGCCCGGCTGTGCGAAAAGCACGGCGTCAAGGTTATCAGCGATGAGATTCATATGGATATGGCGTGGGAAAACCACCGACATACGCCGTGGTGCGACGTCGCCCGCAGCCCGTGGGCGCTGTTCACCTCCGCGTCGAAAAGCTTCAATATTCCGGCGCTAACCGGCGCCTATGGCCTGATTGACGACGCAGCCGCCCGCGATGGCTACCTCAGCGCGCTGAAATCACGAGATGGCCTCTCCTCACCCAGCGTACCGGCGCTGGTTGCCCATATTGCCGCCTATCGCGAAGGCGCCGGCTGGCTGGACGCCCTGCGGGACTATCTGCAGGAAAACCTGCGCTATATCGCCCGGGAGCTGAATCAGGCTTTCCCGCAGCTGAACTGGCGTCCGCCGGAAGCGACCTATCTTGCGTGGATTGACCTGCGGGCGCTCAAGGTTGACGATAGCGCCCTGCAGCACGCGTTAATCCACGAGCAAAAGATTGCCATCATGCCGGGCTCGACCTACGGCGAAGAAGGCGCGGGGTTTGTGCGCCTCAACGCCGGGTGTCCGCGGGTAAAGCTTGAGAGAGGGGTTCAGGGGCTGATTGCCGCCCTGCGTTCGCTGACGTAGGACTTCGCGAGGCGTTACGCGGGGCCGCTGCGTAACGCTCATCGACGCGCTTTCACTGGCCGGGCGGGTTGAGCTGCGCGAGGCGGAAGTTAAAGCGCATCTCCAGATCCTTGTACGGTTTATTCTTCTCAAACTCCCACTGCACCATCGCCCTCACCACCGCCTCGTCAAACAGATAACGGGGCTGTGAATCCATAATCCGCAGCTCCGCAACTTTGCCCTGCGCGTTGACATCATAGACAACCTGAACGTAGCCCGTCAGATGGTTGGCGCGAGCCACGATCGGATAGGCAGGCTGGCTCCTTTTCAGCGGCTTCGGCTGCGGTAACGGTTTTTTTACGCCGTCGGAGGCGCAGCCCGACAGCAGCAACAGCAGCAGGCCCGGAGCCAGCATTGCGCTTAGTCTCGTCATCCCATAACTCCTTATTGATAATTCCTCTCAATAAGGTAGCGCAAGCTGGCGCCGCGGTCTTCTACCGAAAATCATAGCTGGCGCCTAAAGATCGTCCCGCCGCCGAAAGGCCAGATAGCCGGCGCCGATCGTAAAGACGCCGACAATGAGCACCAGTAAAATGAAGCCATGATGGTTGGTCGACAGCGGGATCCCGCCGACGTTCATGCCGAAGAAACCGGCCACAATGTTAATCGGCAGCGCCAGGACGGTAATCACCGTCAGGGTATACAGCGTGCGGTTGCTTTGCTCCATTTGCCTGGCGCTAATCTCTTCCTGGAGCAGGCTAATACGCTCAATCAGGCCGGACAAATCATTCAGCACCACCGTAAACTCCTCCGTGAACTGGCGAAACTCCTGAACTACCGCGCGGTCGATCCATGCCGGGGGCCGATTCAGCAGACGGAACATCGCCGCCGGTTCCGGCGCCAGCAGGCGCTGAAAGCGCAGCAGCATGCGCCGCAGGCGCGCCAGATCGGCACGGTTGCGCTGAACGTGGTTACTTAACAGGCGCTCCTCAATAGCATCGACGTGGCGGCTTGCCTGCCTGACGACCTGTTCCAGCACCTCTTCCTGCTCTTCCAGCAAAAAGGCCAGCAGCTCGGTAGAGGAGTTCACCTTTAGCGTTGCCAGCCGCGGCAGCATCCATTCAATAAAGCGCAGCGGTTTATAGCGCGCCGTCACCACCAGCTTCTGGCTGCAATACAGCCACAGCGTTGATGTTTCAGAGGTGGTCTCTTTGGGGTTAAACAGCACATCGTTGAGGACGGCAAACAGGTTATCGCCCTGACGTTCGATGCGCGTAGTGTGGGAACCATCGCGAATTTCCTCAAAGAAGAAGTCATCGACGGGAAAATGCGCCATCAGCCATTTTTCGGCAGTGGCATGATTCAGGTTGAGATGCAGCCAGACGAAATCATTTCCTCCGACCAGCTCATGATATTGGGCGCAGACCTCATTCGAGGATATTTGCCGCGGCGCATTGCCTTCGCGGAACAGATAGCCATAAACCAACCCGGACACTTCCATATCAAAATCGGGCTTTAACATTTTTAACGTAACGTCTTGACTCATATATCCCTCAGGATCTCATTGAGCAGTATTCAGGCCCGAACGCGGTCATCTTTCGCTATTTTATCCACCTTGGCAAGGTTAATGATTTGTTCATAAAACAGTAACCTGGCTGACATATTCGCTTTATCAACCGGGCGCTAATTCCGCGCAGGAAAAATATTCCTTTTGATCCCGTCGAGCGTTTTGTCATGCCGGTCAGCGTATTATTCCCTCCCCTTAAACCCCGCCAGGGGTGATTTACCTTCTGAGTTCAGAGGCAGCTCTATGACATGGCAACAATTTAAACAAACCTACCTGATTAAATTCTGGGCTCCCGCCCCGGCGGTTATTGCCGCAGGTATTCTTTCTACTTACTACTTTGGTATTACCGGCACCTTTTGGGCCGTTACCGGCGAATTTACCCGCTGGGGCGGGCAATTACTGCAGCTTGCCGGCGTACATAGCGAGCAGTGGGGCTACTATAAGCTCATTCACCTCGACGGGACGCCGTTAACCCGCATTGATGGAATGATGATTATTGGCATGTTTGGCGGCTGTTTTGCCGCCGCGCTCTGGGCTAATAACGTTAAGCTGCGTATGCCGCGTAGCCGAATCCGCATTATCCAGGCCGTCGCTGGCGGTATTATTGCCGGATTTGGCGCCCGCCTGGCGATGGGCTGTAACCTGGCGGCATTTTTCACCGGGATCCCACAGTTCTCGCTGCACGCCTGGTTTTTCGCCATCGCCACCGCGATTGGGACCTGGTTTGGCGCCCGCTTTACCCTGCTGCCGGTTTTTCGTATCGCGGTGAAGATGCAGAAAGTCTCCGCGGCCTCGCCGTTAACCCAAAAACCTCAGCAGGCACGGCGCCGTTTTCGTCTCGGGATGCTGGTCTTTTTCGCCATGATTGCCTGGGGACTGCTGACCGCGGTCGACCGGCCGAAGCTGGGCCTGGCCATGCTGTTTGGCGTCGGTTTCGGCCTGCTGATCGAACGGGCGCAGATCTGCTTTACCTCGGCGTTTCGCGATATGTGGATAACCGGCCGGACCTATATGGCCAAAGCCATTATTTTCGGTATGGCCGCCAGCGCAATAGGCATCTTTAGCTACGTGCAGCTCGGGATGGAGCCGAAAATTATGTGGGCCGGCCCTAATGCGGTCATCGGCGGTCTGCTGTTCGGTTTTGGGATTGTTCTCGCCGGAGGCTGTGAAACCGGCTGGATGTATCGCGCCGTTGAAGGCCAGGTTCACTACTGGTGGGTCGGCCTGGGCAACGTTATCGGCTCAACCATTCTGGCCTACTTCTGGGACGACCTGTCGCCGGCGCTGGCCACCAGCTGGGATAAGGTCAATCTGCTGAGCACCTTCGGTCCTTTCGGCGGCCTGCTGGTAACCTATCTCCTGCTGTTTATCGCCCTGATGCTGGTCATTGCCTGGGAGAAACGCTTTTTCCGTCAAAAATCCGCTGCCCTTGCCGGCGCTAAGGAAACCGCATGAAAACTATCGTTCCTGATTACCGCCTCGATATGGTCGGCGAGCCCTGCCCCTATCCTGCCGTCGCGACGCTTGAAGCGATGCCGTCGTTAAAGAAAGGGGAAATTCTCGAAGTGGTCAGCGATTGCCCGCAGTCGATCAACAACATTCCGCACGATGCAAAAAACTACGGCTATACCGTTCTGGATATTCAGCAGGACGGGCCCACAATCCGCTACCTGATTCAGAAATAGATCAGCCAAAAGGCCGGCTGGCGCCCCGCCGCCGGCCGGCAGATCGGCCAGAAAATTAGCAACGTCGAACAATAAGCGGCTATTTTTTGGCTACGATATGACTTCGATCGTTATTCCCCCGCATTATTTCCGCCCCTCAGGCAATTCGCACGGCGGACGGACGGAAATAAGACGCCACGCGCGCGGCAACCTCGACGTACAGCGGCCTGAAGGCGTTCCTCAGGTATTTACCCGAAGCCTGGTTGTAATACAATTATCTTACTTTTAGTGTGAGGTACGTAATGAACATATTTCAAGCTCAGCCCCAGGACGTCGATAAAATTTTGCCGCTGTATCTAGGCTATCGTCATTTTTATCAGGTTGAGGCGCAGCCGGCTCAGGCCCGTGACTTTATTCTCAAACGTTTAGAGCTTAATGAATCGGTTATCTTTTTCGCGGAAATTGACGGCCAGCCCGTCGGCTTCGCGCAGCTCTATCCCCTGTTCTGCTCATTAGAAATGAAAAGGATCTGGCTGCTTTACGATCTCTTCGTCGATGCCAAATCGCGTAAACATGGCGTCGCGCAGAAGCTGATTGAGCGCGCCGAGCAGCTGGCTGCGGAAACAGATTCCGCATTTATCATGCTCAGCACCGCGACCGACAACGTCCCGGCGCAGGGGCTGTACGAGCGCAACGGCTTTGTGCGAGATACGGACTTTTTTGTCTACAATAAAATGCTGAACAAATAGGCGATATTCGATATCAGGGCCTCGCCCTGATATCGAAAGAGAGATTACCAGCCCTTAACCGCATCGCCTTTATACAGTTCCGCCGCCGCCGCGGCCACCTCATCGGTCTGATACGCTTTCACCAAATTTTTTACCTTATCGCTATCTTTATTATCGACGCGGCTGGCAAAAATATTGACGTACGGCGAGTTCTTATCTTCGACGAATAGCCCGTTACGGCTCGGCGATAGTCCGATCTGGCTGGAAAACGTCGTATTGATAACCGCGAGAGATATTTGCCGATCGTCCAGCGCCCGCGTCAGCTGCGGAGCCTCAATCTCAACAATTTTTAAGTGCTTCGGATTGTTGACGATATCCAACGCGGTCGGCAGGAGACCAACGCCCTCTTTAAGGGTAATCAGCCCCTGCTTTTGCAGCAGAAGCAGCGAGCGACCAAGGTTAGTCGGATCGTTCGGTACGGCAACCTGCGCGCCGTCCGGCAGCTGGTCAATAGCGGTAATCTGCTTTGAATAGGCGGCGATGGGGTAAACAAAGGTGGTACCCACCTCTACCAGCTTGTAGCCGCGCTCCTGAATCTGCTTATCCAGATACGGCTTATGCTGAAAAGCGTTAATGTCCAGATCGCCGTTATTGAGCGCCTCGTTCGGCAGCACGAAATCGTTAAAGGTCACAACTTCGACGTCGAGGTTGTACTTCTCTTTCGCCACCTTTTGCACCACCGACCACACCTGCTGGTCAATACCGGCGCTGATCCCAACCTTGATATGGTTAGGGTCCTGTCCGGCGGGTCCGCAGGCGGTCAGGAGCAGCGAGCCGGCAACGGCCAGCGAAACAGCAAATTTTTTTAGAGTGAATACCATAGTCCCAGGGTCCTTTTTAAAATAGCCTGCCAGTCATTGCAGGAAAAGTAGCGCCAGGAACTATAAAAAATCTCATCTCTGAAATTAAATACTGATTCACTATGATTAATAGCGTTTTGCTATGAGCCCGGCCGCCAGGCCTCTGTTGACCCGCACGCTCTACGCGCAGCCTACGCCGATCGCTAAAATAGCAAAGCCCCGGCGATGGCCGGGGCTTGATGTACGGATGGCGCAGAAGCGCATCAAATGCGCGGGCGTTAACGCCTCGCGAGCAGATTTCATGATGCTGTGGACAAACCCAGCGCCGCCGCACGGATATTAAAAGACCCCTTCCGGGGCCTTCTGCTTAATTGCGTAATCCAGATACGGCTGCTTTTGCCGAAATATAGTGGGCAATATTATCAAATGTAATCATCGAGGATTTACAAAAGATACACTTCGCACCGAATGGATTGCTTTCAGATACATCGTAGTTTGATGTTCTGTACTGTGACCCATGGCAGCATGGGCACCTGAAATGAATGTGGTCAGTCATGATGTTAGCCTTTTATTTGCTACAACATTCACTACCGCAGGGGCATTTAGCCATATTTAACTGAAGGCTCTTCTTGACCTTCAATGACAGCGGAAATCACTGTTCGAATGGTTGGTAGAACAAAGACATCATTGTCATTATTTCTTAACGCTAAATCTGAAAACCATTTCAGATAAAACCATGTTACTTTATCAGCGATTATTTTGGATGTTGTTGGTTTTTAATTTGCCCGCAGGCATACGAAATACAAAAAATTACACAATGTACTGCTTCAGGAGGCGGTCACTCCTTCGATGCATGGTCGCTCGGGGTAATGATTTAGAGTGCATCAGCCCGTAAAACGCTTCATGCCACAGCACCCATACGACGTTTAGCCTGCTGAAATTCCAGACAAAAGCCAACCTGCCGCAGGTATTAAAGCCGGTAGACGCTACCGACTTCACGATGACCGCACGCGTTTTTTATCAATCTGACTACTCAGGATTACACCGTCATCGTTATCGCAGATTCATAAAAACGCAAAATTAATTAATCGCGCAGAACGACATTACCGGCAGCAGGGCCTTTAGCACCGCTCTCGATAGTAAACTCGACCTTCTGCCCTTCAAACAGGGTTTTAAAGCCATCGCCCTGCAGCGCAGAAAAATGCACAAAAACATCTTTGCTGCCGTCTACAGGAGAAATAAAGCCAAAACCTTTACCTTCGTTAAACCATTTTACTAAACCAATCATCTTACCAGACATAAGTATTATCCCAATGTTCAAAGCCTTGCGGCGAAAAAGTTCGCATCACAGAAATTAATTAATAACGATAAGGAGGCTCGAAAAAAGGATTATTTAGGAATAACGCTTGAGATGAGGACTGCTTTACTAAACCGCTTTATTGGTTCTGTGTACCAAACCGACCTGCTATTGATCACATAGATAACCATCGATAGCAAGCATTATTTTCCGTCACCGCCGGGAAGCCGTTACCATTTAGCGCAGCGTGCAGGTAAACTGCTGCTCCATGACAAGGGTTCCCCACTGGTCGCCCTGCCACTCTTTTACCAGCTTAAAGCCAAACGATTCATATAGCCGACGAGCGGCCGTAAGTTTATTAAACGTCCATAGCTGAACGGTACTGAAGCCGCTCTCTGCGCAGAATTTCATCGCTTCGGCGAGCAGCTTTCTGCCCACGCCGCTGCCACGACATCCATCATTGAGTATAAACCAGCGCAGATGCGCCTCACCGTTGCCAGGATCGTCGCCGTCAATCGCGACCGAGCCAACAATACGCCCGTTCAGCATGGCCAGCCAGATCTGATTGCATGCCCTATCCAGACGGCCAGAAAAATCAGCCAGCCCAGCGGCAACCCTGGATTCAAAGAAGATGCCGAAATGATGCTCTCTGGCATAGTAGCTGCCGTGCATTTCAGCGATGCGGCCAATCATTCCCGGATGATAGCCGGGGATAATGTCAAAGCTATCCCGGGTAACGTTCTCGCTGTTTTCACGACAGGCGGCTAAGGCGTTAGCGTAATATTTAAGCCCTTGCGCCACGGTCTGCTGCTGGTGGGGATGCATTTTTTTCAGCGCGGCAAGCACCTGTTCGTTACCATAGCTATTAATTTTCGCCACCGTATCCCTGCCTTTTACCGTCAACCTCAGATACTTGACCCTGGCATCTTCAGCCGACAGAACTTCTTCCAGCTCATTGGCGCGAACCAGTTTTGCCAACATGCGGCTAACGCTGGACTTCTCAAGACCCAGAACCTGCACCAGCTGCGCCGCCGTCATTAGCTCCTGCGCGTGCACTTCGAGCAAAGCGTGGACTACGGAGGGGGAGTAATCGCTCGCTGCCAGAGTGCTGTTCATGAATCCGAGCTCCCGTACCATCTGACGAGAAGCCACGCGTATTTCTTCAACGATCTGCATTTCGCTATTCATAAACAACCGCTCCTGACAGCATAGTTGTATAATACAACCATATCCTGCAGCGGACTGTCAACGCGGCGGGACGGGCCGCAGCCTGGCTGGATCTTAAATTGAGCTAAGCGTTGCCGTTATGCCCCCAGATGCTTGTATAGACAGGTTTTTTTCAATACTTTTAAACAGTTATAACCCTGATGTATAATGATGTGCACTTTTACTAAAAAATGAGTGCGACCATGATTGATTCAACTTTGCCATTAACCGACATTCATCGCCATCTTGACGGCAATATCCGGGCCCAAACGATTCTCGATCTTGGCCGCCAGTTTAACATCGCGCTCCCGGCAACCACTCTCGACGCCCTTCGTCCACATGTCCAGGTCACCAGCAATGAACCCGATCTGGTAAGCTTCCTTGCCAAACTTGACTGGGGTGTAAAGGTTCTCGCTTCGCTGGAAGCGTGCCGTCGCGTGGCGTATGAAAACGTCGAGGACGCGGCACGCAATGGCCTGCACTACGTTGAGCTGCGCTTTTCCCCGCGCTATATGGCGATGACCCACCGGCTGCCGGTTGACGGCGTGGTTGAGGCGGTGATTGCCGGCGTGCGCGACGGGAGCCGCGATTTTAACGTTGAGGCGCGGCTGATTGGTATCCTGAGCCGAACCTTCGGCGAGGCCGCCTGCCAGCAGGAGCTTGACGCGCTGCTTGCCCACCGCGAAGGCATTACCGCTCTCGACCTCGCCGGTGACGAACTCGGTTTCCCCGGGGCCCTGTTTATGGAACACTTTACGCAAGCCCGCGACGCCGGCTGGCGTATTACCGTTCACGCAGGGGAAGCGGCTGGCCCGGAAAGCATCTGGCAGGCCATTCGTGAGCTGGGCGCGGAGCGTATCGGCCACGGGGTGAAAGCGGTGCAGGACCCGGCGCTGATGGACTTTTTAGCCGCGCAGCGTATCGGTATTGAATCCTGCCTGACCTCGAATATTCAGACCAGCACCGTCGCATCTCTGGCCGAGCATCCGTTAAAGACGTTCCTCGAACACGGCGTGCTGGCCTCTATTAATACCGACGATCCGGCGGTACAGGGCATCGATATTATTCATGAATACAACGTGGCCGCCCCGGCCGCGGGCCTGAGCCGGGAGCAAATTCGCCAGGCGCAAATCAACGGTCTGGAGCTCGCCTTCCTCAGCGCACAGGAAAAAGCGGCGCTGATTCAGCGCGTGCAGCGCGCCTAGGTTCCTGCCCGGCGGAACTCCTGCCGGGCGTTTCCCCTCAAATCAGGCACAGCGTGGCCCGATGCTTTGCTGATTCAATCCCCAGCTCGATCAGTTCCATAATCTGAATAGCCTGACCCGCCGGTACCGGATTTTCGCCCTCTCCGTTTAGCGCATCGCGGATGGCGGCGTAGTACGCCGGATAGTGGCCCGGCAGCGTTAGCCAGCTCTCCTCGCTGCGATCCGCGCCGTCTACGCGCGTCAGGGTCCCGTCGCGCATATCGTATCCCCAGTCTTCCTGCGGAAGGCGCTCGCCGTTTTTTAGCCGCTCCTCCTGCGGATCCAGACCATATTTGATATAGCTTCCCCGCGATCCGTGCACGATATAGCGCGCCGTTTCCGCCGCTGCCAGCAGAGTGGCGTGCAGGATCACCCGACGCTGCGGGTAAACCAGCACCGCATGGAAATAGTCGGTAGATTGCGCTCCCGGGCGCAGCTGGGCGAGATCGACGGTCATGCTGACCGGCAGGCCGAACAGGTTGATTGCCTGATCGAGAAGATGAGGTCCAAGATCAAACCAGATCCCGCTTCCAGGCCCGCCCTGTTCCCGCCAGCGGTTGCGTATCTGGGGACGGTAGCGGTCGAAGTGCGATTCGAAATAGCAGACTTCGCCCAGCAGCCCTTCGTTAATCAATGATTTGACCGTCAAAAAATCGCTGTCCCAGCGGCGATTATGGAACACCGATAGCAGCTGCCCCCGGCTTCTGGCAATGGCATCAAGCTCCCGTGCCTGTGACAGTGTCACGGTAAAGGGTTTATCAACCACCACATGTTTGCCCGCGTCCAGCGCGGCCTTCGCCAGCGGGAAATGGGTATCGTTCGGCGTAGGGATCACGATCAGGTCGATGTTGGGGTCGTCTAACAGCTGGTGGGGTTCGGCGACAACGCGCACCGTCGGCCAATCGATCCGCACCTTACTTTCATCGCTACTCGACACTGCGGCCAGCGTCATTCCCGGCGTACCGCCGATCAGCGGCGCGTGGAACGTTTTACTGGCGTACCCGTAGCCGATTATTGCGACGCGAATATTGTCACTCATCTTGCAACCTCTCTGACGAAAAGTTCGGGGATTCACCATAACTATAAGACTCAAATGTCTTATTAGCTTTACTTATGCATTATCGACCGCTCACTCTTGCATCAATCACCAAAACAACGCCAGCTAATACTTGCGTTGTTCGCCTCATTTAGTAACATTTACCTCTGTTTTAACTTTCAATAGCAGAACTATGGCAGCCGTTTTCAGCAGAATTGTCGAGCTTATAGGTTGGGTTGTTTTTGGCGTTTCAGCCCTGCTTTTAGTTATCGCTCATCACATTGATAACTACCAATCCCCGCCTCCCGCTAACGTTGTGCAAACAAAATAGCGTTAACGCTAAAGAGTGACCCGCTTCGCAAGTATGCAACCGGTTTCTGAAACCGGTTGCATGTGCGTATAGCCCTTCATTACACTCTCCTTATCATTTGCTAAGGAGCTTTCTGATGGCCGCATTTCCGCAAAATTTTCTATGGGGCGCCGCTACCGCAGCCTATCAGGTTGAGGGCGGCCACGATGCCGACGGGAAAGGACCGTCGATCTGGGACATCTATTCTCACCAGCCGGGCACCACTTTCCAGGAGACTAACGGTGACGTTGCCGTCGATCACTACCACCGCTTTCGCGAAGACGTCGCGCTGATGGCCGAAATGGGCCTGCAGAGCTACCGCTTTTCCATCTCCTGGCCGCGCCTGCTGCCCGGCGGCCGCGGTGAGGTAAATGAAGCCGGCATTCAGTTTTATAGCGATCTGATCGACGAACTGCTGGCGCATAATATCGAGCCCATGATTACGCTGTACCACTGGGATCTGCCGCAGGCGCTGCAGGATGAAGGCGGCTGGGAAGCCCGCAGCACGGCGGAGGCCTTCGCCGAATACGCGCGCTTGTGCTACGCGCGTTTCGGTTCGCGGGTCAAACTGTGGGCCACCTTTAACGAGACCATCGTTTTTATTGGACATGGCTACATTAACGGCTGCCATCCGCCGGCGGTCCGCGACCCGGCCCGCGCAATTCAGGCCTGCCACCACGTTTTTGTGGCCCACGCGATGGCGATTAAAGCGTTTCGTGAAATGGGCGTTAAGGGTGAAATTGGTTTCGTCAACGTTCTCCAGCCGCATACGCCGCTCACCGATAGCGATGAGGATCGTCGGGCGACCGAGCTGGCGGACGCCATCCATACCCACTGGCTATACGACCCGGTATTGAAAGGCACCTATCCCGAAGAGCTGCTGCAACAAACCCAGGCGCTGTGGGGCGTCCCGCGCTTTGCCCCCGGAGATGACGCGCTGCTGCGAGAAAACCACAGCGATTTTATCGGCCTCAACTACTATCGCCGCGAAACCGTTTCTGCCCATCCGCAGGAAGGATTAAGCGGCGGCGAGCCTGGCGTAGAGGGCCTGTTCTGTTTCGTCCGTAATCCGCAAAGCACCTATACCGAATGGGGCTGGGAAATTTGGCCGCAGGGGTTAACGGACGGCATTATGATGATTAAGGAGCGCTACGGCGATATTCCGATTTACATCACCGAAAACGGTTTAGGAGCCAAAGACCCGATTATTGACGGCGAAATTGTCGACGATCCGCGTATCGACTACCTCAGCGCCCACATTGATGCGCTGGAAAAAGCGCTGGACGCCGGGGCCGACGTGCGCGGCTATTATCCCTGGTCCTTTATCGATCTGCTGAGCTGGCTGAACGGCTATCAGAAGCAGTACGGCTTCGTTTTTGTCGACCATCAGCAGGGGCTCGCCCGCAAACGGAAAAAGAGCTATTTTTGGTATCAAAACGTTATTGCCACCCGCGGCCAACAGCGTTAATCTTCTCCTCCAGGCGCCGTCCGGCGCCTGATTCAGCGCTAGAATATTCTTAAATTTCTTATTACTACACCAGGAATGTAATCAGTTCTTGTCTTTAGTATTTACAACCGAAATAATTCCGCCCAGGCCCGTTAACAAGGTGCCGCTGGTTGAGAACAGGTTTACTGAAAGCTGGTAATATTCGACTTAGAAGCTATCCCACCAAGGGTCATTGTTGCCGCCAGTTTGGAGGCCGGGAACGTGGAACAACCGCAGCGTACGCGCAGTACGTGAGGATGCGAGCGCGGCCCTGAGCCAAAATGGCAAACAGAATAGCCTGATGGGATAGGCTTATATTTATTCCGATTATAAAATGGATACGCAAATGACCGTTCAGGACTATTTATTAAAATTTCGTAAAATCAGCTCGCTGGAAAGTCTGGAAAAACTTTTTGACCACCTTAACTACTCCCTGACCGATAACGAAGAGATTGTTAACATGTACCGCGCCGCTGACCATCGCCGGGCCGAGCTGGTTTCTGGCGGTAAACTGTTCGATATTGGACAGGTTCCTAAGTCAGTCTGGCGTTACGTGCAATAAAGACTGTTCTGAAGCACGCCAGTTGCTTATACTCCCGCCCTTGATTTTGATCTGTACCTGAATAAATTGAGCGCTGGCCCGCCGGGCGAGCAGCACGAATATGCGGACGCTTGCTCAGGCAAGCGCGTGCAGCCTGACGCTCAACGGGTATATCACTGGCGTTAAATCCGGGAGAAAGTATGTCCTCTGACTCTGCAGAACGAATTGGCGGATGGCTGCTGGGGCCGCTCGCGTGGCTGCTGGTGGCGCTATTAAGCGCTTCGCTATCGCTGCTTATATTTGCCAATGCGTTAATGGCGCCCCAAACGTTCTCCTTGCTGGGCGCAATGAGCGCCGGGAATCTTATCCTTTGGATTGCGTCTCTGCTGTTCGCCGTTGCCATGTGGTACTACACCCTGTGGCTGACGCTGGCTTTTTTCAAACGGCGAAAGATTGTGCCGAAGCACTATATTATCTGGCTGCTGATTTCACTGCTGCTGGCGATTAAAGCCTTTGCCTTCTCGCCAATATCGGACATTCTGGCCCTGCGCCAGCTGCTGTTCCCACTCCTTGCTGCCGCGCTGCTGGTTCCTTACTTCAAGCGCTCCGAACGGGTTAAACGGACCTTTGTCAATCCGTAATAACCCCACAGTTAACCTGTTGTCGCCGGTATCGTTTTATTCGATAATAGGCGGCTTTTTCCGTTTCAGGTCGAATTGATGGCTGATTATTTACTGCTCTTTATTGGTACCGTCCTCGTTAATAACTTCGTGCTGGTGAAGTTTCTTGGGCTGTGTCCGTTTATGGGGGTTTCCAAAAAGCTGGAGGCCGCTATGGGAATGGGGCTGGCCACCACCTTTGTGATGACGCTAGCCTCTATCTGCGCCTGGTTAATTGATACCTGGATTCTCATCCCGCTGGATCTGGTCTATTTACGCACGCTGACCTTTATTCTGGTCATTGCGGTGGTCGTGCAGTTCACTGAAATGGTGGTGCGCAAAACCAGCCCGGCGCTGTATCGCCTGCTGGGTATCTTCCTGCCGCTGATCACCACCAACTGCGCCGTGCTCGGCGTGGCGCTGCTGAATATTAACCTTGGACATAATTTTCTGCAGTCCGCGCTGTATGGTTTTGCGGCGGCGGTCGGCTTCTCTCTGGTAATGGTGCTGTTTGCCGCCATTCGCGAGCGTCTGGTGGTTGCGGACGTCCCGGCGCCGTTTCGCGGTAACGCCATTGCGCTGGTGACGGCAGGTTTAATGTCGCTCGCATTTATGGGCTTTAGTGGTTTGGTGAAGTTGTAATATGAGTGCTGTCTGGATAGCCGTCATTGCTATTAGCCTTCTCGGGCTGATTTTCGGCTTAATTTTGGGTTATGCCTCCCGCCGTTTTGAGGTGGAAGACGATCCGGTCGTTGAAAAGATCGACGAACTTCTTCCGCAAAGCCAGTGCGGCCAGTGCGGCTACCCCGGCTGCCGTCCCTATGCGGAAGCGGTAGGCCTGCAGGGTGAGAAAATCAACCGCTGCGCCCCCGGCGGCGAAGCGGTGATGTTAAAAATTGCCACCCTGCTGAACGTCGACCCGCAGCCTGCTGACGGCGATGCGCAGGAGGCCGAGCCCGTGCATATGCTGGCGGTCATCGACGAAAAAAACTGTATTGGCTGCACGAAATGCATCCAGGCCTGCCCCGTTGACGCCATTGTCGGCGCGACCCGCGCGATGCATACGGTGATGAGCGACCTCTGTACCGGCTGTAATCTTTGCGTCGCCCCCTGCCCGACGCAGTGTATAGAGATGGTTCCGGTTGCGACGACCACCGCAACCTGGAAATGGGATCTACACACCATCCCGGTGCGCATCATTCCTGTGGAACAACATGTTTAAGCTATTTTCCGCGTTCAGAAAAGACAAAGTCTGGGATTTCAACGGCGGTATTCATCCGCCGGAGATGAAAACCCAGTCAAACGGTACGCCGCTGCGCCAGGTCTCCCTTGCGCAGCAGTTTGTTATTCCGCTGAAGCAGCATATTGGCGCGGAGGGCGAGCTGTGCGTGCAGCCTGGCGATCGCGTCCTGCGCGGCCAGCCGCTTACCCGCGGCTGGGGAAAAATGCTGCCCGTACACGCCCCGACGTCAGGTATCGTCAGCGCCATCGCTCCGCATTCGACGGCGCATCCCTCCGCGCTGGCGGAGATGAGCGTTATCATTGATGCCGATGGCGAAGACCGCTGGATTGAACGCGACGGCTGGAGTGACTACCAGAGCAAATCCCGGGATGAGCTTATCGAGCGCATCCATCAGTTCGGCGTTGCCGGGCTGGGCGGCGCCGGCTTCCCCACCGGGATCAAGCTGCGCGGCGGCGGCGATAAAATCGACACCTTAATTATTAACGCCGCCGAGTGCGAGCCCTACATTACCGCCGACGATCGCCTGATGCAGGACTGCGCGGCGCAGATTATCGACGGCATTCGCATCCTGGCCCATATATTACAGCCGAGCCAGGTGCTGATCGGCATTGAAGACAACAAACCGCAGGCTATCTCCATGCTGCGTGCGGTACTCAGCGACGCGCACGGCATCTCCCTGCGCGTGATCCCGACCAAATATCCCTCCGGCGGCGCTAAGCAGCTGACGCAGATCCTCACCGGTAAGCAGGTTCCCCACGGCGGCCGTTCTTCCGATATCGGGGTCCTGATGCAAAACGTCGGCACCGCCTACGCGGTTAAACGCGCGGTGATTGATGGCGAACCGCTGACCGAACGCGTAGTGACTTTAACCGGGGAAGCGGTTTCGCGCCCGGGCAACGTCTGGGCCCGCCTGGGCACGCCGGTGCGCCACCTTTTGGATGACGCCGGTTTCTGCCCCAGCGCTGAGCCGATGGTGATTATGGGCGGCCCGCTGATGGGCTTTACCCTCCCGTGGCTCGACGTGCCGGTTGTCAAAATCACCAACTGCCTGCTGGCCCCGTCGGCCAGCGAAATGGGCGAGGCGGAAGAAGAAAAAGGCTGCATCCGCTGTAGCGCCTGCGCCGATGCCTGCCCTGCCGATCTGCTGCCGCAGCAGCTGTACTGGTTCAGTAAAGGCCAGCAGCACGACAAGGCCACGACCCACAATCTGGCCGACTGCATTGAATGCGGCGCCTGCGCCTGGGTCTGCCCGAGTAATATTCCGCTGGTGCAGTACTTCCGTCAGGAGAAGGCCGAGATCGCGGAGATTCGCCTGGAAGAGAAGCGCGCGGCCGAAGCCAAAGCCCGTTTTGAAGCCCGCCAGGCGCGTCTGGAGCGCGATAAGGCCGCGCGCCTTGAACGGCATAAGCAGTCTGCCGTACAGCCCGCAGCGAAAGATAGCGAGGCGATTAACGCCGCCCTCGCCCGCGTGCGGGAAAAACAGCAGGATGCGGCGCAGCCGATTATCATTCAGGCGGGCGCTAAGCCGGATAATAGCGAAGCCATCGCCGCGCGCGAAGCGCGTAAAGCCCAGGCTCGCGCCCGTAAAAGCGAACAGTCTGAGATCGCGCCTGAGCAGCCGGCCAGCGCAGGTCTCGATCCGCGCAAAGCCGCGGTAGAAGCCGCTATTGCCCGCGCCAAGGCTCGCAAAGCCGAACAGCAGCAGGCTGACGTCGCGGCCGCGCCGGCGGCTGAGGGCGTAGACCCGCGCAAAGCTGCGGTAGAGGCCGCAATCGCCCGCGCCAAGGCCCGCAAAGCCGAACAGCAGCAGGCTGACGTCGCGGCCGCGCCGGCGACTGAGGGCGTAGACCCGCGCAAAGCCGCGGTAGAGGCCGCCATCGCCCGCGCCAAGGCCCGCAAAGCCGAACAGCAGCAGGCTGACGTCGTCGTGGCCGCGCCGGCGAATGAGGCCGTCGATCCGCGCAAAGCCGCGGTAGAAGCCGCTATTGCCCGCGCCAAGGCTCGCAAAGCCGAACAGCAGCAGGCTGACGTCGCCGTCGTGCCGGCGGCTGAGGGCGTAGACCCGCGCAAAGCCGCGGTAGAGGCCGCTATCGCCCGCGCCAAGGCCCGCAAGGCCGAACAGCAGCAGGCTGAGGTCGCTGCCGCGCCGGCGGCTGAGACCGTCGATCCGCGCAAGGCTGCAGTCGCAGAAGCAATCGCCCGAGTTCAGGCCAGGAAAGCATCCCGGCAGGCAGTTAACGAGGATTAAATGGTTTTCAGAATCGCAAGCTCTCCCTATACCCACAACCAGCGTCAGACCTCGCGGATTATGCTGCTGGTGCTGCTCGCCGCCGTACCCGGCATCGTGGTGCAGACCTGGTTTTTCGGCTGGGGCACCGTGCTGCAGCTTATCCTGGCGGCCTTAACCGCCTGGGGAACCGAAGCCGCCGTCCTCAAACTGAGAAAACAGAATATTGCCGCCATTCTGGCCGACAACTCCGCGCTGCTGACCGGCCTGCTGCTGGCCGTCAGTATTCCGCCCCTTGCGCCCTGGTGGATGGTTGTCCTCGGTACCGCCTTTGCCGTTATCATCGCCAAGCAGCTGTACGGCGGGCTGGGGCATAACCCGTTTAACCCGGCCATGATTGGCTACGTCGTGCTGCTGATCTCCTTCCCTGTGCAGATGACCTCCTGGCTGCCGCCGCAGGAGATTGCGGCCCACATTCCAGGCTTTACCGACGCGCTGCGGGTCATTTTCACCGGCCATACCGCCTCCGGGGGCGATATGAACGCCCTGCGCCTCGGGGTCGACGGTATCAGCCAGGCCACGCCGCTGGACACCTTTAAAACCTCCCTGCACGCCGGCCATAAGGTGCAGGAGATCCTCCAGTACCCGATATTCGGCGGCACGCTGGCGGGGCTTGGCTGGCAGTGGGTTAATATCGCTTATCTGGTCGGCGGGCTGTTCCTGCTGTGGCAGAAGACGATTCGCTGGCATATTCCGCTCAGCTTCCTGCTGAGTCTGGCCGTATGCTCCACGCTCGGCTGGTTTTTCTCGCCGCAGAGCCTGGCCGCGCCGCAGATACATCTGCTGTCCGGCGCCACCATGCTCGGCGCGTTCTTTATTCTGACGGATCCGGTAACCGCCTCCACCACCAACCGCGGACGCCTTATTTTCGGCGCGCTGGCGGGTCTGCTGGTCTGGCTCATTCGCAGCTTCGGCGGCTATCCTGACGGCGTTGCCTTCGCCGTGCTGCTGGCGAACATTACCGTTCCGTTGATTGATTACTACACGCGTCCCCGCGTGTATGGCCACCGCTGAGGACCCGTCATGTTAAAAAGCATGCGCAAACACGGCATCACGCTGGCGCTTTTCGCCGCCGGCTCCACCGGCCTGACGGCGGCTATCAATGAGCTGACCAAATCGACTATTGAAGATCAGGCGGCTCAGCAGCAAAAGGCGCTATTTGACCAGGTTCTGCCCGCAGATCTGTATAATAACGATCTGCTGAAGAGCTGTTATCTCGTCTCCGCCCCGGCGCTGGGGAAAGGACAGCGTAAGATCTGGATTGCTAAAAATAACGACATCCCGGTGGGTGCGGTAATGGAAACCACCGCGCCGGACGGCTACTCCGGGGCGATTCAGCTGCTGGTCGCCGCCGACTTTAAAGGTACCGTCCTCGGCACCCGGGTGACCGAACATCACGAAACGCCGGGCCTTGGCGATAAAATTGAGCTGCGTCTTTCTGACTGGATCACCCATTTTGCCGGCAAAGTTATCCACGGGCAGAATGACGGCCGCTGGGCGGTTAAAAAAGACGGCGGCGATTTTGACCAGTTTACCGGCGCGACCATTACGCCGCGCGCGGTCGTCAACGCGGTTAAGCGCGCTGGCCTGTATGCACAAACGCTGCCAACGCAGATTCCCGAATTCACCGCCTGTGGAGACTAGAGCATGAGCGAAGTAAAAGACGTTATTGTTCAGGGGTTGTGGAAAAACAACTCCGCGCTGGTCCAGCTGCTGGGGATGTGCCCTCTGCTTGCCGTGACCTCCACCGCCACCAACGCGCTGGGATTAGGGCTGGCAACCACCCTGGTTCTGACCCTGACCAACCTGACTATCTCCAGCCTGCGCCGCTGGACGCCGGCCGAGATCCGTATTCCAATTTACGTGATGATCATCGCCTCGGTGGTGAGCGTCGTGCAGATGCTGATTAACGCCTACGCCTATGGCCTCTATCAGTCGCTGGGGATTTTTATCCCGCTGATTGTAACTAACTGCATTGTCGTCGGCCGCGCCGAGGCTTTTGCGGCCAAAAAGGGCCCGGCTCTGTCGGCGCTGGATGGTTTCGCAATTGGCATGGGGGCCACCTGCGCCATGTTTGTGCTCGGCTCGCTGCGTGAGATCATTGGTAACGGTACTCTGTTTGACGGCGCGGATAGTCTGCTCGGCGGCTGGGCAAAAGCGCTGCGCATCGAGGTCTTCCATACCGATACCCCCTTCCTGCTGGCGATGCTGCCGCCGGGGGCGTTTATCGGCCTCGGAATGATGCTGGCGGTCAAATATCTTATTGATGAGCGAAGCAAGCAGCGCAAGGCCCGGGCGGTAAGCGCCGAAACCCCGGTCGTTGCGCCCTCTGACGCCACCGGGAAAGCCTGATGAATAAGAGCAAACGTCTGGAAATTCTGACCCGCCTGCGGGATAACGACCCGCATCCCACCACGGAGCTCAATTTCAGCTCGCCGTTTGAGCTGCTGATCGCCGTACTGCTCTCGGCGCAGGCGACCGACGTCAGCGTCAATAAAGCGACGGCGAAGCTCTATCCGGTTGCCAACACCCCGGCGGCGATGCTTAGCCTGGGCGTCGATGGGGTCAAGTCGTATATCAAAACCATCGGCCTGTTTAACAGCAAAGCGGAAAACGTCATTAAGACCTGCCGGATCCTGCTGGAGCAGCATAATGGCGAAGTCCCAGAGGACAGAGCCGCGCTGGAAGCGCTGCCCGGCGTCGGGCGCAAAACCGCCAACGTGGTACTCAATACCGCCTTCGGCTGGCCGACGATTGCGGTAGATACGCATATTTTCCGCGTTTGCAACCGGACACAATTTGCCCCCGGTAAGAACGTCGAGCAGGTTGAAGAGAAGCTGCTGAAGGTGGTTCCCGCCGAGTTTAAGGTGGACTGCCACCACTGGCTTATTCTCCACGGCCGCTATACCTGCATCGCCCGCAAGCCGCGCTGCGGTTCCTGCCTGATCGAGGACCTCTGCGAGTTCAAAGAGAAGGTCTACGCTGCCTGATGTCCGCTCCCTGAGCAAAACCATTACCCTGTCTGTGGTAATGGTTCTGTTCATACCCTTTCATCCCTGCCACTTTCGCCATAATTTCGCCAGTTAACAGGGCGATCGTCTGCTCATATAACTCTCAGCCAGGTTAATCATTTTTTACGAAGAAAAAATTTCTATACATTTGTGATCCAGATCATCCATGCAACTCAATGTTAATTTATTGTTGCTTATTTGATAGTTAAAGCCAGCAATTGCAATATCTGAGCCCTGCTTATCAGGACAATACCCCATCATTTTTTAGGATTATAGCCTATATCACTGGGTTCAAGGCTGATCAGCAGAATATATCGCCTTTATGCACCGCCATGCGGATGCAGACAGATAAAAATATCACCAATGGCGAAACGGTGAAGTTTAACTCTGCATAACATTTGAATGACCGGCGTATTATAACGCCTCGGTTATGTGTAACAGAGTATTACAAAGCTATTGCCTGAACGGTCAGGATAGTGAACATTACCTGCCGTTTTCCCTCCAGAATAACTATAAAGGCGGCGGTCATCGAAGATTGCGCCCCGAACACCCCCCGTTAATATGGGATGTAAAAAAAGAGGTATATGTGTCAACTGCAAACAATAAACCAGCAGAAAGCGTGAGTTTGAACGCTTTCAAGCAGCCGAAATCGTTCTACCTGATCTTCTCGATCGAATTATGGGAGCGTTTTGGTTATTACGGCCTGCAAGGGATCATGGCCGTTTACCTGGTAAAACAGCTGGGTATGTCAGAAGCGGATTCTATTACACTCTTCTCCTCCTTCAGCGCGCTGGTCTACGGCCTCGTGGCTATCGGCGGCTGGCTGGGCGATAAAGTGCTCGGCACCAAGCGCGTCATTATGCTGGGTACGATCGTACTGGCGATCGGCTATGCGCTGGTCGCGTATTCCGGACATGACGCCGCTATCGTTTATATGGGTATGGCGACTATCGCCGTCGGTAACGGCCTGTTTAAGGCTAACCCGTCCTCCCTGCTGTCTACCTGTTATGAGAAAGACGACCCGCGTCTGGACGGTGCATTTACCATGTACTATATGTCCATCAACATCGGTTCGTTCTTCTCGATGCTGGCTACCCCGTGGCTGGCAGCGAAGTTCGGCTGGAGTATCGCCTTCTCCCTGAGCTTTGTCGGCATGTTGATTACGCTGGTGAACTTTATGTTCTGCAAGAAATGGGTGAAAAACTACGGTTCTAAACCCGACTTCGCCCCGGTTCATTACGGCAAACTGCTGGCCACCCTCGTCGGCGTGGTTATCCTGGTGGTTATCGCTACCTGGCTACTGCATAACCAGGGCATCGCTCGTATGGTTCTGGGCGTGGTTGCGCTGGGCATCGTCATCATCTTCGCCAAAGAAGCTATCGCCCTGAAGGGCGCCGCGCGTCGTAAGATGGTTGTGGCCTTCATTCTGATGGTGCAGGCGATCGTCTTCTTCGTCCTTTACAGCCAGATGCCGACGTCCCTGAACTTCTTCGCCATCCGCAACGTTGAGCATGCCATTATGGGCATCAGCTTCCAGCCGGAGCAGTTCCAGGCGCTGAACCCGTTCTGGATTATGATCGGTAGCCCGATTCTGGCCGCCATCTATAACAAGATGGGCGACCGTCTGCCGATGCCGCACAAGTTTGCTATCGGTATGATTCTCTGTTCCGCCGCATTCCTGGTGCTGCCGCTGGGCACCAAATTCGCCACCGATGCCGGTATCGTGTCGGTAAACTGGCTGATTCTGAGCTACGCGCTGCAGAGTATTGGCGAGCTGATGATTTCCGGCCTGGGTCTGGCAATGGTTGCCCAGCTGGTTCCGCAGCGTCTGATGGGCTTCATCATGGGCAGCTGGTTCCTGACCACCGCGGGCGCAGCAATTATTGCAGGTAAGATTGCTAACCTGATGGCCGTTCCGGAAAACGTAACCGACCCGCTGGTTTCTCTGAACGTTTACGGTCACGTATTCATGCAGATTGGTATCGTGACGGCCGTAATCGCCGCGCTGATGCTGCTGACGGCGCCGAAGCTGAATCGTATGACTCTGGACGACGATAGCGTCGCTAAAGATCGCGAGACGGCAACAGCCTAACCGCTTCGGGAAAACCACTTAATTTAGCCGCTAACCTGCCGTTAGCGGCTTTTTTTTTACCCCTGCGCGGACTACCATACAGAAAACTGCAGCCACAAGGAGTTACCGATGAAACTGTTCTACAAACCCGGCGCCTGTTCTCTTGCTTCGCATATCGCCCTGCGCGAAAGCGGGCTGGATTTCACCTTGCAGGGCGTGGACGTAATGAAAAAGCGTCTTGAAAACGGGGATGATTACCTGCTGATTAACCCGAAAGGCCAGGTTCCGGCGCTGCTGCTTGACGACGATCTCCTGCTGACGGAAGGCGTGGCGATTATGCAGTACATTGCCGATCGCGTCCCGGATCGACAGCTGCTGGCCCCGGTGGACACCATCGCCCGCTACCAGACGCTGGAGTGGTTGAACTACGTCGCAACGGAGCTGCACAAAGGCTTCACCCCGCTGTTTCGTCCGGACACGCCGGAAGATTACAAACCGACGGTACGCGCGCAGCTGGAGAAGAAGCTGCAGTATATTGACGAATCACTGGAGGATAAGCAGTGGCTGAACGGCCATCGTTTCACCATCGCCGATGGCTATCTGTTTACCGTACTGCGCTGGGCGTACGCGGTGAAGCTGAATATGGCAGGCTATCGCCATATCGAGGCGTGGATGAAGCACATCGCCGCGCGCCCGTCGGTGGCGGCGGCGCTGGAAGCGGAAGGACTGAAGTAAGGTTGATTGCCCTGCCCGGGCGCGGCTCCGGGCAGGCTGTCAGCGCCTACAGCTGCGTGGCGCTGAAGAGATGCTCAGGCAGCGCAATGCGATCCTGCGCCGCCACGACCTGCAGCTCATACTCCTGCATTGCTTTGGTCGCCAGCATGATTTCGTACACCGCGGCGGTGACGTGCTCCAGCGCATCGCGCAGGCTCGCTCCCTGCAGAAGCTTCACCAGCAGCAGGCCGCTGGTCACATCCCCCACCCCCACCGGCTGACGCAGGCCAAAGTCCACCAGCGGACGGCTGATATGCCAGGCTTCGTCGCGCGTCACCAGCAGCATTTCAAAACGGTCCATGCTAATCCCGGCGCGCGACAGGTGCTTCACCAGCACCACTTCCGGCCCTTGGGCAATGAGCTCCCGCGCGGCGGCCACCGCTTCGCCGACGTTCGCCACCGGATGCTCGCAGAGAATTTCCAGCTCCAGCAGATTCGGGGCAATAATATCGCTGGCAGGCAGCGCATGGCGCACGTGAAACTCGGCTACGCCAGGTGCTACGATGCAGCCCTTTTCAGGATGGCCCATCACCGGATCGCAAAAATATTTTGCCGCCGGATTGGCCGCTTTCACCTGACGAACAATCCCGAGAATATGTTCGCCCTGTTCCGCCGATCCCAGATAACCGCTGAGCACCGCGTCGCAGCGCTGAAGCTGATTAATATCAGCGATGCCCTGTACGATCTCGGTCAGATGCGCTGGCGGCATAACGCAGCCGGTCCATTTACCGTACTGAGTATGGTTTGAGAACTGCACGGTATTGAGGGGCCAGACGTTCGCGCCAAGGCGGCGCATCGGAAACTCGGCGGCGCTATTGCCGGCATGGCCAAACACAACGTGAGACTGGATGGCGAGGATATTCTTCATCTTGGATACCTGACAGCAAAAAATAAGGGGCGTGGTTTCCCACGCCCCTGCCTTTACGCAATTACTTCCAGCAGACCAGACAGTAATTTTTCTTACCGCGGCGCAGTAAGGTATAGCGACCAAACAGGCGATCGCCTTCGCCGAAGACATACTCCGGGTCGGCCTGTTTTTCACCGTTGATGGTCACCGCGTTGGAGGCGATGGTTTTACGCGCCTGGCCACGGGATGGCTGCAGCTCGGAATCCACCAGCGCCTGCATCAGGTCGGCGCCTTGTTCCATTTCAATCATCGGTACGCCGTCCTGCGCCAGCTGCTCGAAGTCCGCTTCGCTCAGCTCGCTCAGGTTGCCGTTAAACAGGCTCTCGGTAATGCGTTTTGCGGCGATCAGGCCCTCTTCACCATGCACCAGACGCGTCACCAGTTCCGCCAGCACGTACTGCGCGCGCGGAGCCTTACCGCTGTTTTTGTCTTCTTCCTCAAGGGCATTGATCTCGTCAATTTCCATAAAGGTGAAGAACTTCAGGAAGCGATAAACGTCGGCATCCGCGGTGTTGATCCAGAACTGGTAGAATTTATACGGACTGGTTTTCTTCGGATCCAGCCATACCGCGCCGCCTTCGGTCTTACCGAACTTGGTGCCATCCGCTTTGGTGATCAGCGGAACGGTCAGACCAAATACCTGGTTCTGATGCAGGCGACGGGTCAGGTCGATACCGGAGGTAATGTTACCCCACTGATCCGAACCACCGATTTGCAGCGCAACCCCGTGCAGCTCATTCAGGCACGCGAAGTCGTAGCCCTGCAGCAGGTTATAGGAGAACTCGGTAAAGGAGATGCCCTGATCGTCACGGTTCAGACGCTGCTTAACCGCTTCTTTATTGATCATCTGATTGACGGAGAAATGCTTGCCGATATCACGCAGGAAGGTCAGCACGTTCATGCCGCCAAACCAGTCGTAGTTATTCGCGGCAATGGCCGAGTTGTCTCCGCAATCAAAGTCGAGGAAAGGCGCGACCTGTTTACGAATTTTATCAACCCACTCCTGCACGGTGTCTTCGGTGTTCAGTTTACGCTCGGCGGCTTTGAAGCTCGGGTCACCAATCAGACCGGTCGCACCACCCACCAGCGCCACAGGCTTATGGCCTGCCTGCTGGAAGCGTTTCAGGCATAACAATGGAACAAGATGCCCCAAGTGCAAGCTGTCGGCGGTAGGATCGAAGCCGCAATAGAGCGCGATCGGGCCTTGCGCCAGTCGCTCTGCTAACGCTTCCTCGTCTGTCACCTGGGCTACCAGCCCCCGCTCTTGCAATTGTTTAATCAAGTTACTGCTTGCCATCAAATTCTCCATGTATAAACGACTGCACCTTTGCCGGTACACGACTTTTCGCCAGACGCGAAAAAATACTACACAAAATGATTCAGGCTGCATCAAAGCGGCAAGCATGGGAAGCCTCAGGCGCTTACGCGGGTAAGCTACCGGATGAGCAGGCATGGCCAGCTACGATGCAGCGTGAAAAATGAAGCCTATAGAATAAAGCGCCGGGGAACGTAGTACCAGCGCTTAAAACAACATTTTGCGTCCTTTATGGCGCCAGGCGGTCGATTTGCCAGCCGTCGTTTTGCCGCTGGTACAGAAAACGATCGTGCAGACGATGCTCGCCGCCCTGCCAGAACTCCATCTGTTCGATATTGACGCGGAACCCGCCCCAGAAGCTCGGCAGCGGCACTTCGCCCTGCTGGAATTTTTGCTTCAGCTCAAGGAACTTGCTTTCAAGAATACCGCGGGCAGAAATGCGGCTGGACTGGCGGGAAACCCAGGCACCGATCTGGCTATCGCGCGGGCGGCTGTGGAAATACTTAATCACTTCCAGCGTCGACAGACGTTCAGCTTTGCCGCTCACCATCACCTGGCGCTCCAGCATATGCCACGGAAACAGCAGGCTCACGCGGGGATTTTTTTCGATCTGGTGCGCTTTGCGGCTGCCGAGGTTGGTGTAAAACACCAGCCCCTTTTCGTCATAGTGCTTTAACAGCACGATACGCTGATAGGGCTGGCCGCTTTCATCAACGGTGGCCACCACCATCGCCGTGGGGTCAGCCAGCCGGGCATCGCAGGCCTGTCGGAGCCAACGCTCAAACAGCGTCAGCGGTTCGGCGGGAAGATCGTGGCGACGCAGGCCGCCACGGGTATACTCTCGGCGCAGATGCGCGATTTGCTGCAATTCGTCGTTGTCTGACATGGCAATTGAGAAAATAGTCGTCGGGTGGCGTCATTGTGCGCCCCCGGGAGAGAAATCTCAACGTTTGGCGGTTTGCAGCTGGCAGTTTTCCAGCACCACGCGGTCGTGTTTGTAGACCGTGGCACCGTCGCCTTTTGACCAGAAGACGTATACGCCGTCGGTATAGCGCGCCCCCGACGCCGATAGCCCCTGCTGCAGATTCAGCTGCTGGTTATCGTAAATGAAGCTTACCTGCTGGCGGGCGTTATTGAGATGAACGGTCAGCGGTTTCTGATCGCACTGATACTCCAGCGTATCGGTCTGCATGCGCTCGACAAACTGGTTGTAATAGCTACAGCCTGCGAGCATAAAAGGTATCGCTGCGATAAGGATTTTTTTCATTTGGTTGCCTTCGACTTTCCCGGTCCAGGAGGGTACTGACCCTCCACTCACTTCATCCAGTTTACCGGTTAATAAAATATAGCGAATTCAGTTAACTCTGATTCTGCGGCGCATTCGCCGGGAAAATCGCGCCAAGGATGGAGGCTTCTGCGGCACCGGTCACCGACGGCAGGTTGCCGGGCAGCCCGGACATAGTCCGCCACGCCAGCCACGCAAAGGCCAGCGCTTCCATATCGTCACCGCTGATCCCCGCCGCATCGGTGGTAGAGACCTCCGTACCCGGCAGCAGCGCCGCCAGCCGCGCCATCAGCAGCGGATTACGGGCCCCGCCGCCGCACACCAGCAGCCGCTCGCAGCCGCCGCTGAGCATCACCTGTTCACTAATCGTGACCGCGGTAAGCTCCGTCAGCGTGGTCTGAACGTCCTGCGGGCTAACGCCGGGATAGCGGGCCAGATGCCGCTGCAGCCAGCCATAGTTGAAGTATTCCCGCCCGGTACTTTTCGGCGCGGGCAGCGCGAACCACGGATCGCTGAGCATATCCTGCAGCAGCGGCAGCAGCACCTTGCCTCCGCTGGCCCAGTGGGCATCTTTATCGTAGGGTTTACCGCACTGACGCCAGATCCACGCGTCCATCAGCATATTGCCAGGACCGGTGTCGTAGCCGCGGACCGGCAGACCGGGCGCCAGCAGCGAGAGATTAGCGATGCCGCCAACGTTTAGCACCATCCTGCGCTCAACCGGATGCGCCAACAGCGCGTGGTGGAAGGCCGGAACCAGCGGCGCGCCCTGGCCCCCAAGAGCCATATCGCGACGGCGAAAATCACCCACCACCGTGATGCCGGTATGGGCGGCAATCTGGTTATTGTCACCGATTTGCAATGTGTTAGGCGCATCGCCCATCGGCTCGTGCCAGACCGTCTGACCGTGGCAGCCAATCGCAACGATCTCCGAGGCCTGCAAATTCTCCTGGCGCATTAGCGCCCGTACCGCATCGGAAAACAGCCGACCAAGGCGCGTATCAAGCTGTCCTAACTGCGATAAGGTGAGCGGCTGCCCCTGACAGATAGCCAGAATCTCTTCTTTTATTGCGATAGGGATGGGATAGGTCAGGCTGGCCTGCTGGGCCACAATACTTTCGTTAATTACCGCCAGAACCACATCGATGCCATCCAGGCTGGTGCCAGACATTACGCCAATAAAGCGACCTGATTTCATACGCCTTCCTTCATTCCATGACTCTCGTATAGCGACACTCCATCATAAAGACGGGGTCATTGCTATGGGACAATAATTTTTTTTAACACTAAAACGGATAAACCTTAAATCATTCCGGCTGTCAGATAATCAGGTTTTAGCCGCTTTAAAACGGCGCCAAAGCCTGAACAGAGAAGCCCGAAGCCTCGCAGTTATAAACGCGACGCTTCGCGTAAAGCGCTTACGTTTAGCTGCGGTTAAGACGTTTTTGCTTATTATTTTTCATATTGTCCATGCGGAAGCTATGCCAGCTGGCGCTTAAATGCCATATAATTGACCACATGGAAGTTCAACAGAACGCTATTTGGTGAAGGAGATTCATAAATGATTTTACGTGTTTTGGCTGTCTCGATGATTGGTTTTACTCTTGCGGGCTGCGTCAGCAGCAGCGGCCTTTCCGGTGATGTTTACTCCGCATCCGAAGCCAAACAGGTCCAGAGCGTAACTTACGGAACCATCGTTCATACCCGCGCGGTTCAGATCCAGGGCGGCGATGACAGCAATGCCATCGGTGCTATCGGCGGCGCAGTTCTGGGTGGATTCCTCGGTAACACCATCGGTGGCGGCACGGGCCGTTCGCTGGCAACGGCAGCAGGCGCAGTTGCGGGCGGCGTAGCCGGCCAGGGCGTCCAGGGCGCAATGAATAAAACCCAGGGCGTTGAGCTGGAAATCCGTAAGGATGACGGCAACACCATTCTGGTGGTCCAGAAACAGGGCAGCACCCCGTTCTCCGTTGGCCAGCGCGTCGCGATTGCCGGCAGCGGCAGCCAGGTCACCGTGTCCCCGCGTTAATATTCTTTCATGCGGCCTTTCGGGGCCGCATTATTCCCCAAAGATCAAGATATTGAATCCGGCCATATCGTTTTGCGGTTCAGCCGCCCCTGACGTTATAGTCGCACATCGACGTCCAGTCCGGTGCTGTTGCCGGTATTGACTATATTTTTATTGATATTACACCTCACTATGAAGTACTGGTGCGTTCGGGAGCGCCTGCATCTGACCGCCATTGCCTGCGCCTACGGCGGATCGGCGCTGCTGGTGCCGGGAAGGTTTAGCGGCCATTCGGACTGGCTTCTCTGCAACCAGGGCCATACCTGACGCTAGCGCCGCGCTGATTTTCTTTATCTTCCGCGCAACGCGATGCTGGTCATACTCTTTACTCCCGCGATTATTTTATATCACTTCCGCCATAGCCCGCGCCTCACCAGAAAGGTTCATACCGTTATTCTGACGAGCTGCCCGAGTTTTACGACGCTGATAATTACTCCGTCATGGCTTTATTCAAGTAATCATCCGCTCTGGCATAACCGTATTGGCCGGGTTATAGTCGCTAGTTGGTTAATAACGCTAATGCTGCTGGTTTATATAAGCCGATTGCGCAATATATTCTGGTACAGCGGCGCCTTCTTTTGTTCGGACTATATATTTACGCTACCGGTGCTAATCCCGCAGAGTGACATGCTGTATTCGTGGTATCACGCGCGGCGTATTTACCGCCGTTGACGGTCGCCTGACGACCGAAGAGTGCGGATGCGGCAATGTACGAAGCGAAAAACGGCGGACGCAACCGCGTCGTCGTGCGGCATGAGTCGAAGTAGAGAATGAAGGGCCTTGAGAGATCAAGGCCCTGAACAGGTTAATCTTTTGCCTGGAGGTCCAGAATATTGTGTTCCAGTTTGCGGATCAAACCGAGCAGCATTTCAACCTCTTGCGTCGAGACGCCAGCCAGAATTTCATCGCGCGTTTTGCTGATAACCTCTTCCATCTCATTGATCAGCGGCTCCGCTTTTTCCGTCAGCCGAATACGCTTCGCCCGCCGATCGTTGGCGCAGGTCTGGCGAGAAATGAGACCTTTCTCCTCCAGCTGATCCAGCGTACGCACCAAAGAAGGCTGCTCAATTCCGATGGCTTTCGCCAGTTGAATCTGCGACTGCTCAGGCGGCAGCTGATGGATGTTATGCAGCGTGACCCAGTGCGTCTGCGTTAACTCCAGAGGTTTCAGGCGATGGTCGATCAGCGCGCGCCAGACGCGCACTAAACGTGCCAGATCAGAACCCAGTGGCGATTCCAATTTCATCTCCTTATAATTAGCTTGCTAAGTTATTATACTGATTTTAGAATAGTGTGCAGCATTTAAATAATCAAAACAAATGAATTACCTGATTCACTAATATGAAAACAATGATTTACAATGCAAATAATAGCATTACCTGACATTCTCCCTGCAACGGCAAAGGATTTTTGCTTGTGAAACTGAGTCTTAACGCTTGCGGATTGTCGCTCCAGGACCTGGTGTTTGGCGCTTCTATCTATTTCCCCCCTCTGTTTAAAGCCGTCCTGCTGGGGTTCTTTATCTGGCTGGTGCTTCATCGTCAGCTGCGCGACTGGATGTACGCCGGCGATATCTGGCACCCGCTGCTGATGGATCTCTCCCTGTTTGCGCTTTCAGTGTGTCTGGCACTGGTTCTGTTGACCGTCTGGTAATGTTAACTCAATGAAAAAAATAAAATACTTCTCAACCCTACTGATTGCGGCGCTGGCGATTATTGCCGCCTGGCTGGTCTGGAACTACTACACGCAATCGCCGTGGACCCGTGACGGCAAGGTGCGCGCCGAGCAGGTCAGCATCACGCCTCAGGTATCCGGCAGCATCCTGCAGCTTAACGTCCGCGATAACCAGCTGGTGAAAGCCGGAGACGTGCTGTTTAAGATCGATGACACCCCCTATCGTATTGCCTTGCTCGACGCCGAGGCACAGCTGGCCAAAACCCGAGCCGATCTGGCGAAGGCCCAGGTGGAACAGGCAAAAGCCGCGAGTGACGCCGCCCGCCGCCGAAATCTGTCGCGAAACGTGATTTCCGCCGAAGATCTGGAAAGCGCCGGCACCGCGCTGAATACCGCCAACGCGGTCCTCGAAGCGGCCAAAGCCGTGATGGGCGTCGCGCAGGCCAGTCTCGAACGCGCCCGCTGGCAGCTCAGCCAGACCGTGATTAAGGCGCCGGTTGACGGCTGGGTCACCAATCTCTCCACCCGCGTTGGCGACTACGCCTCCGTCGGCCGCCCCCAGTTCGCGCTGGTGGACAGCCACTCGTTCTACGTCATTGGCTATTTTGAAGAAACCAAGCTGCGTCATATCCGCGCCGGGGATAGCGCCGAGGTGATTCTCTATAGCAGCAAGCAAAAGTTACAAGGTCACGTTTCCAGCATTGGCCGCGCCATTGTTGACCAAAGCGTTGAAAACGGCGCCGCGCTGGTGGCGGATATTAAACCGAATATTCCCTGGGTACGCCTGGCCCAGCGGGTGCCGGTACGCATAGAGCTGACCGGCCTGCCGCAGGAGATCACGCTTATCTCCGGCACCACCTGTACCGTTTCTATCGGCCGGCCATAGTGAAGGTGCAGGCCCTGACGTGGCGCGCGCTTCCCTGGGTTAAGGCCAGCCGGGCGCAGTGGCGATACGCGCTGCGCAACGGCATTGCCATGTGCCTGGCGCTGAGCGTCGCCTACTGGCTGAACCTGGATGAGCCCTACTGGGCGATGACCTCAGCGGCGGTGGTCAGTTTTCCTACCGTCGGCGGCGTGATCAGCAAAAGCTTTGGCCGTATCGCCGGCAGCCTGCTCGGCGCCTGTGCCGCCCTGCTGCTGGCCGGCCATACCCTGAACGATCCGTGGCTGTTCTTATTCAGCATCTCGGCATGGATCGCGCTTTGCACCTGGGCCTGCGCGATGTACACCAACAACGTGGCCTACGCTTTCCAGCTTGCCGGCTATACCTGCGCCATTATTGCCTTCCCGGTTATCAACGTTACCGACGCCAACGAGCTGTGGAGCATTGCCCAGTCGCGCGTTTGCGAAGTCATCGTCGGGATCCTTTGCGGCGGGGTCATGATGATGATCCTGCCCAGCACCTCCGACGGCACCACGCTGCTGACGGCGTTGAAAAATATGCATGCGCGCCTGCTGGAGCATGCCAGCCTGCTGTGGGTACCGGAAACTACCGATGCGATTCGCACCGCCCACGAAAGCGTTATTGGCCAGATCCTGACCATGAACCTGCTGCGTATTCAGGCCTTCTGGAGCCACTACCGCTTCCGCCGGCAGAATCCGCTGCTGAACTATTTGCTGCACCAGCAGCTGCGTATGACCAGCGTCATCTCCAGCCTGCGCCGGATGCTGCTCAACTGGCCCGATGCCCCCAGGAATACCCGCGCGGTGCTGGAGACGCTGCTGAGCGAGCTGGCCAGCCCGCGCGCCGATCTCTACTCCGTCGCCCGCATTATCGCCCCGCTGGCGCCCGGTGCCACGGCCGACTACCGGCACCTGGCGTTCTGGATGCGCCTGCGCTACTTCTGCCGCCTGTATCTGCAGAGCAGCCGCTGGATAGCCCGGGTGGAGAACGCGACGGCGGTGACCGAATTCAACGTTCCTTCAGCGCCCGCGCTGGCCCGCCACACCGATCAGGCGGAAGCGCTGTGGAACGGCGTGCGAACCTTCTGCGCGCTGGTGATGGTCGGGGCGTGGGGCATCAGCACCCAGTGGCAGTCCAGCGCCGCCGCGCTCACCCTCGCCGCTATCTGCTGCGTGCTCTACTCCATCTCGCCCTCGCCGTTTAAATCGCTGACGCTGCTGATGCGCACGCTGGTGCTGCTCTCTCTGTTCAGCTTTGTGGTCAAATTCGGCCTGATGGTGCAGATAACCGATTTATGGCAATTTTTGCTGTTCCTCTTCCCGCTGCTCACTACCATGCAGCTGCTCAAGCTGCAGATGCCGAAGCTGGCGGGTCTGTGGGGGCAGCTGATCGTTTTTATGGGTTCGTTTATTTCGGTGACCAACCCGCCGGTCTACGACTTTGCCGCATTTCTCAACGATAACCTGGGGAAAATCATCGGCGTAGGCCTTGCCTGGCTTGCCTTCGCGGTGATAAGTCCGGGCTCGGATGCGCGCAAGAGCCGTCGTCACATCAGAGCGTTACGGCGTCACTTTGTCGATCAGCTTAGCCGCCATCCGCAGCATAGCGAGCACGAGTTTGAGTCTCTGGTTTACCACCATATCAGCCAGCTGAGTAACAGCCAGGATGCCCTGGCGCGCCGCTGGCTGCTGCGCTGGGGGGTTGTGCTGCTTAACTGCTCCCACGTGGTGTGGCAGCTTCGGGAATGGGAAACCCGCTCCGACCCGCTCTCTCAGGTGCGCGACCTGTGCATTAGCCTGCTGCGGGATGTGATGAGCGAGCGCGGCGTTCAGCAGCGGCCGCTGGCGTCGACGCTGCAGGAGCTACAGCGCATTTGCGACACGCTTAGTCATCATCATCAGCCGGCGGCGAAGGAGCTGGCGGCGGTTATCTGGCGCCTCTACTGCGCGCTGTCGCAGCTGGAGCAGGCGCCTGTCGTCGGAACGATAGAAGAAAGGACGGCGTGAGGCGTTGGCGCTGAAAGAAAAAACCCGGAGAGCGGCGCGGGCCGTATCCGGGTTTATCGGGGCGTATCACGAGCGCCGGTAACGCTCTTGCGTCGCTTACGGGACGTCGTATCCCAGCGCGGCTTTGCGGATGCGGAACCACTGCTGACGGGACATATTCAGCTTTTCTGCCACCAGCGCGGAGCGGACGCGCTCAATCTTGCCGGAGCCAATAATCGGCAGCGGCTGCGACGGCAGGCGCAGGATCCACGCGTAGACCACCTGCTCGATGCTTTCGGCATTAAGCTCCCTGGCAACCTGGGCCAGCTCATCGCGCAGCGGCTGGAAGCTTTCATCATTAAACAGACGGCCACCGCCCAGGCAGGACCACGCCATCGGCCTGATCCGCAGCTGCTGCAGCTGATCTAAGGTGCCGTCCAGCAGCAGCGGCTGGTGCACCGGCGAGATTTCCAGCTGGTTAGTCGACAGCGTAAACGGCAGGCGCGATTGCAGGAGGGTAAACTGGGCCGGCGTGAAGTTTGAGACGCCGAAGTGGCGCACCTTGCCGCTGTGGTGCAGCGCGAGGAAGGCTTCCGCCACCTCATCGGCATTCATCAGCGGATCCGGGCGATGAATCAGCAGCAAATCGAGATGGTCGGTAGCCAGATTACGCAGCGACTGCTCGGCGCTGAGCACAATATGGTCGCGATCGGTAATATAGTGGCCAATGGTATTTTCCGCCCGCGCCATCGTGGCGATGCCGCATTTGCTGACGATCTCCATCCGGCTACGTAGCTGCGGAGCCAGCTTCAGCGCTTCGCCAAACGCCGCCTCACACTGATAGTCACCGTAAATATCCGCATGATCGACGGTTGTGACGCCAAGATCCAGGTGCTGCTCAATAAAGCTGACCAGCTCTTTCGCGGACATATTCCAGTCCATCAAACGCCAGTAGCCCATAACAAAACGCGAGAATTCCGGCCCCTGCGGAGCCATAGCAATACGCTGAACCATAACAACGTCCTCAACAAAAAAGTGCTTTGAGTATACCCATTTTTGCAATTAAAACAGTGAGGGTTGCTGCGGTTCTTCCGCTGTTTCCGCCTTAGCCGCGCGTAATTTGCGCAACAGGCGCTGGCGACACAGCCGCAGAACGTCCTGCTTTTGTACGTCGCTCATCGTTTGCCAGGCAAAACGCTCCTCGCGGCTGCGCAAACAGCCGCGACAATAGCCGCGTTCGTCCGACTGACAAATTCCCCGGCACGGACTCTGTACCGGGAAAAACTCCAGCTGCTCTGCCACCTCACGCCTCCGGTTGCCTCTTTCTCTCTCTCATTGAAGACGTTTCATCCGCGGTTGGCAACTTTTGTTGCTCAGCCTCTACGCCACACATCATTTAAATTTATCACTTGCATTAGACCAATCGGTCTACTACAGTGAGCGGCATGAACAAACATAGCGAATGCGATACCCGCGAACATATCCTGGCCACCGGCGAACAGCTGTGCATGCACCGCGGCTTTACCGGCATGGGCCTGAGCGAACTGCTGAAAACGGCGGAAGTGCCGAAGGGCTCTTTCTATCACTATTTTCGCTCAAAGGAAGCTTACGGGGTTGCGCTGCTGGAACATCACTACGCCGGCTATCTGCAGCGGCTGGTGGAGCATTTCGCCCACGGCGAAGGCAACTATCGCGATCGCCTGCTGGCTTACTATCAGCATACGCTTACCCAGTTTTGCCAGCAGGGCATTATCAGCGGTTGCCTGACGGTGAAGCTGTCGGCGGAAGTTTGCGATCTGTCGGAGTCGATGCGTACCGAGATGGACAAAGGGGCCAGCCAGATTATTACCCTGCTTGGCGAAGCGCTGGACAAGGGGCGTCAGGAAGGCAGCCTGGTTTTCAGCGGCGACGCGTTAACCCTGTCGCAGGTGCTCTACTCCTTGTGGCTGGGCGCCAACCTGCAGGCCAAAATTACGCGCAGCGCAACGCCGCTTGAAAGCGCCCTTGCCCATGCCAAAAGTATTATTGCCGCGCCTGGCGTTTGACAGGCGTTTTTATTTAACCCATTTCAAGACGACCGGTCTACTCAGGAGTCATTATGTCCGAATCAAAATTGTTTACCCCGTTGAAAGTGGGTGCGGTCACCGTACCTAACCGCGTGTTTATGGCTCCGTTAACCCGCCTGCGCAGCATTGAGCCCGGCGACATCCCTACTCCGCTGATGGCCGAGTATTACCGTCAACGCGCCAGCTCGGGACTGATTATTTCGGAAGCGACGCAGATCTCCGCCCAGGCTAAAGGCTATGCCGGCGCCCCGGGTCTGCACAGCCCTGAACAGATCGCGGCCTGGCAGAAAATCACCGCCGGCGTTCACGCCGAAGCGGGACATATTGCCGTACAGCTGTGGCATACCGGTCGTATCTCACATAACAGCCTGCAGCCAGGCGGCGCGGCGCCGGTTGCGCCGTCCGCAATCAGCGCCGGCACCCGTACGTCGCTGCGTGATGAGAACGGCCACGCCGTTCGCGCCGATACCTCCATGCCGCGGGCGCTGGAGCTCGATGAGATCCCAGGGATCGTCAACGACTTCCGCCAGGCGGTAGGCAACGCGCGCGACGCCGGCTTCGATCTGGTGGAACTGCACTCCGCCCACGGCTACCTGCTGCACCAGTTCCTCTCCCCGACCTCTAACCATCGTAGCGATCGGTACGGCGGCAGCGTTGAAAACCGCGCTCGCCTGGTGCTGGAAGTGGTGGAGGCGGTCAGTAAAGAGTGGAGCGCCGATCGCATCGGTATCCGCGTATCGCCAATCGGCAGCTTCCAGAACGTCGATAACGGCCCGAATGAAGAAGCCGACGCGCTGTATCTGATTGAAGAGCTTGCTAAACGAGGTATCGCCTACCTGCACATGTCCGAGCCGGACTGGGCCGGCGGCCAGCCGTACAGCGATGAGTTCCGTCAGAAGGTTCGCGCGCGCTTCCCGGGCGCCATTATCGGCGCGGGCGCCTATACGGTTGAAAAGGCCAACGATCTGATTAGCAAAGGCCTGATTGACGCCGTCGCTTTCGGTCGCGACTTTATCGCCAACCCCGATCTGGTTGCCCGCCTGAAGCATAAAGCGGCGCTGAACCCGCAGCGTCCGGAGAGCTTCTACGGCGGCGGCGCGGAAGGCTATACCGATTATCCGACGCTGTAACGCCCTCTTTTACAGCGGCCAAAGAAATAGCGGCGGAGTACCGCCGCTATTTTTCGTATATCCGCCCGTTAATCCGCTCACGCCGGCTGCTGCAGCTGGTATCCTCCCTGCTCCCGCGCTATAAGAACCGGCAGGCAGCTTAGCAGCCGCTGCGTATAGGGGTGCTGAGGATTATCCAGAACGTCATCACTCCACCCGCTCTCGACCAGGCTCCCCTTTTCCATCACCAGCACTCTGTCCGCTATCTGCTCGACGGCACCGAGATCGTGCGTAATAAACAAACAGGCAAACCCGTAATGCTGCTGTAGCCGCTTGAGCAGTTCGAGAATTTGTTTCTGCACCGTCATATCCAGCGCTGAAGTCGGCTCATCGGCAATGATAAAGGCCGGACGCCGGACAATCGCCCGCGCAATCGCCACCCGCTGGCGCTGGCCTCCCGAAAGCTGATGGGGATAGCGGGACATAAACAGGCTTCCCAGTCCAACCTCATCCAGCACCTCGCGAACCCGCTGTTCGCGAGCGCTGCGGTTCATCGTCGCCACCAGCAGCAGCGGCTCTTCAATAAGTTGCGCGACGCGCATCCGCGGGTTAAGCGAGGAGAACGGGTCCTGCTGGATCATCTGACACTCCCGTCGCCAGGTGGTCATCAGCGCCTTATCCGCTGGATCCAGCGCCCGCCCCCGAAACGCCAGCACGCCCTGGCTGGCCTTCAGCATTCCCGCTATAAGCTTGCCGATGGTGGTTTTACCGGAACCGCTCGCGCCGACCAGCGCCACCGTCTCACCGGCGCGCACGTTAAAGCTGATCCCTTTTACCGCGTGCGTCACCTTTGCCGGGCGGAACCAGGACTTACGTCCTACGTAGCGGATATCGACGTCCGTCAGCGCAATGACGCTTTCCGCCGCCAGCAGGCGCTGGCGGTCCGGCGCCGGCTGGCGTACCGGCAGCGCTTCCAGCAGACGCCGGGTATAGGCGTGCTGCGGTTCGGCCAGCAGCCGCTGGCTGCCGTTCTGCTCAACCACTTCGCCTTGCTCCATCACCATAATGCGTGATGCATAGCGCGCAACCATCGACAGATTGTGGCTAATCAGAATCACGGCGCTGCCCTTTTCGGCGGTTAGCCCCAGCATCAGATCCATAACCTCATGCTGTACCAGCACGTCCAGGGCGGTGGTCGGCTCGTCGGCAACAATCAGTTTCGGCTCAAGCAGCATGACCGCGGCGATCATCACCCGCTGACGCATCCCTCCCGAAAACTCATGGGGATAAGAGCCTAATAATTTCCCGGCATCAGCCAGACCGACGCGCTCCAGCATCGCAACGATCTTTTCCCGCCGCGCGGGCTCGCTGAGGCGGGTGTGTAACGCCAGCCCTTCATCAAGCTGGCGGCCAATGGTCATCGCCGGGTTTAGCGATGTCATCGGCTCCTGAAAAACCATACCGATGCCCGCACCGCGCAGCTCGCGCAGCTGCTCCGCGGCGAGGTGATTGAGATCGTGGCCGTCAAAGATTAGCGAATCGGCAAAGCTGGTTACCCCCGTCGGCAGCAGCGAAATTAAGGAGCGCATCGCCAGAGTTTTACCGCTGCCGGACTCCCCGACCACCGCCAGCACTTCGCCGGGAGCGAGCGTAAACGAGATGCCTTTTACGACTTCACGCCCCGCGACGCTAACCCGCAGGTTGCTGACCTGCAATAATGCGGTTGTGTTGTTCATCATTGCATCCTCGGATCGAGATAATCACGTAACGCGTCGCCCAGCATGTTGACCCCCAGCAGCGCCAGCGATATACAGACGCCCGGCAGGAGCGCAAGCCACGGCGCCTGGGCGAGATAGCTGCGGCTGGCGGCCAGCATATTGCCCCACGTCGGCTCCGGAGGCGGCACGCCGAGACCGAGAAAGGAGAGCGCGCTTTCGGAAATCAATACCCAGCCCAGCATCGAGGTAGCCAGCACCGTCAGGGGCGCCAGGCAATTAGGAAGAATATGACGGCGTAGGATCGCCCATTCATTGTGCCCCATGACCCTCGCCGCGGAGACAAACTCCGCCTCGCGTAGCCCCAGCACGGTGCCGCGAACGATGCGCACCACCGAGGGGGTGTAGGCCAGACCCAGCGACAGAATAATGCCGTAGCGGTTGTTGCCGAGGATGCTCAACAGCGCCAGCGCCAGCAGAATGCCGGGAAAGGCCAGCAGCGCGTCGGTCAGCATCATAATCAGCCGGTCCACCGCGCCGCGCAGGTAGCCGCTGATCAGCCCCAGCGTAATACCGACCAACAGCGCAAAGCCAACCGTCACCAGAGAGATAGTCATACTGGCATTGGCTCCGGCCAGCAGGCGACTCAGCACGTCGCGACCGTATTCGTCGGTGCCCAGCAGGTGACCCGCTCCCGGAGACTGCAGGCGCGCCAGAATATTGATCCGCGACGGGTCCAGCGGGGTCCAGAAGAAGCCCACGATGCCGGCCAGCGCGATGGTGCCAATCAGCGCTATTCCCAGCAGCGCGTTTGGCGCGAGGACGATATGTTTTCTCTTCACGCAGAAACCCTCGGATTGAACAGTGGATAGAGCGCATCAATCAGCAGATTGGTGAGCACATAGAGCGTGGCGATAAACAGCATACATCCCTGAATAACCGGATAGTCGCGGGCATAAATGGCATCCACCAGCAGGCGGCCGAGCCCCGGCAGACTGAAGACCGTTTCCGTCACCGCCACCCCGCTGAGCAGGTTGCCGAGCGTCAGGCCAATCAGCGTCCACGTCGGCCCAAAGGCATTCGGGAACACGTGGCGCGTTAGGACCGCGCGCTCGCGCAGCCCCTTCGCCCGGGCGTGGGAAACATAATCAAGCCGCAGCACCTCCAGCGTACTGGCCCGCATCATGCGGACCAGCGCGCCGATCTCCACCAGCACCAGCGTCATCACCGGCATCAGCAGATACAGCAGCCCCGCCTTCAGGTCATCGCTCAATGAGACGTAGCCGACAACCGGCAGCCAGCCGAGCTTCAGGCCAAGCAGCAGCAGAATAAGCAGCCCCATCCAGAAGCTCGGGATCGACAGCAGAAACGTGGAGAACATCACCAGCCCGGTATCCAGGGAGGAGTTCTGTTTCCACGCCGCCAGCATTCCCGCAGGCACCGCCAGCAGCGAGGCGATAACGATGGCTACCAGCACCACGCTTAGCGTCACGCCGAAGCGCTGCAGAATCAAAGGCAGTACCGGCTGACCGCTCTGAATTGAGTGGCCAAAGTCGCCGTGCAGCACGTTAGCGGACCAGATAAAGAACTGCTGCACTATCCCCTGATCCAGCCCCATGCTGTGGCGCAGATCGGCAAGGCTGGACTCCGTCGCCATATCCCCCAGCATCAGCAGGGCCGGGTCGCCCGGCACCATGCGCGTCAGCAGAAAGACCAGCACGGTCACCAGCAGCAGCGTCGGAATAGCGGTCAAAATACGGGTAAGCAGAAACTGCAACATGCGCGTCTCCTTATCTCATCAGGCTTTGCTGACGTTCCACAGCCGCGCGGCGGCAGCCAGCCAGGATTTATAGCCGCTGATAGCCTTACGGTGCGCGACAATATCCAGCCCAGGATAAAAGATGATTAGCGGGACATCAGCAATCATCTGCTGGTGCAGCTTATCGGTGATGGCCTGGACCCGCGCCGGATCGTCGACGGTGGCCAGCTCATCGGTCATAGCGATAGCCTGCGGATCTCCCCAGACCTTGCGTTTCTGTTTAGTTTTATCCCCCACCATCTGCTCGAAGGCCAGCGCCGGGTTAAAGCGCGCGGAGTAGGTGAAGGTCATCATCTGATAGCGCCCGGACTGATAGCGCTCAAGCTGGGTCGCCCACTCCATGGTAGTGACGCGGGCGTTAATTCCCGCCGCCTGCAGCATCGCCTGGATAATAATGGCCATATCAAAACTCGGCACGGTGGCGCGCTTGTTGGCGATAATCTCCAGCGGCTCGCCTTTATAGCCCGCCTCTTTCAGCAGTTGGGCCGTGCGGGCCGGATCGTACTTATAGCCCTGTTTTTGGATATTGCTGTAGAACGCGGAGGCCACGGAAATGTTGGAGTTGGACGCCTGCGCCAGATTCTGGCTGGTTCCCAGCGCGATCTGTTCGCTATCCAGCGCAGAGGCTATCGCCTGACGAAGCTTGACGTTTTTCAGCAGCGGATCGTCGGTCTGGATCAGCATCACGTGACGCTGGGCGTTCGGTGCCACTTCGAGGGAGATATTGGGGTCTTTTTTCAGGTCGATGCCGTCAATCGGGCTCACCTGCGCCAGATCCACGGCTCCCGACTGCAGGCCCGCCTTCACCGTTGCCGCATCGGGGATCGCCATAAAGCGCACTTCCTCCACCAGCGCTTTTTTTCCGCCGACAAAGCCGTCCTCTTTCCCCGCCAGCGCGCTGTAGTCGGCAAAACGCTTCAATGAAACGTACTCACCATGCTTCCACTCGCCAAAGCTGAACGGCCCGGTGCCGATCGGCGCGATCCAGGTTCCGTCCGCGGCAACCGATTTAGAGCTGATAACCGCGGCAGCGCCGCAATCGGTGCGCGCCAGCGTGTCCAGAAACAGCGCCACCGGTTTCTCCAGCGTCATGACCACGGTATGCGCATCCGGCGCGCTGACGTCGGTAACATGAATCAACCCGCTGCCGTCAAATTCGCGCAAACATCGCCACTGCGTTTTCGGGTCGTTCCAGTGCTTCCAGCTCCACACCACGTCCTGCGCCGTCATGGCGTCGCCGTTGTGAAACTTCACCCCTTCGCGCAGATGGAAGGTATAGGTTTTGCCTTCATTACTCACATCCCACGATGACGAGAGCATCGGCCCAACGGTACCGTCCTCGCGGTAGCCCACCATGCCTTCCACCACGTGCATCAGGACATCATCGGTGTTTCCGTCCCGGTTGACGCCCGGCTGGCTGCTGCGGATATCCTGATTCAGCGCAAAACGGATAACTTCGCCATCGGCCGCCTGCGCCACCATGCCCGGCAGTAACAGGGCAACAGCTGATAATAATTTTTTCATAGCGATCTCTCTGTTAATCGAGCGTGTAGCGCGTGAAGTCGCGGTTAAGTGCCGGAAGCGGTACTACATCCATCATCCCCTCAGCGGGAGTCATCACGATCATCGCCACCGTGGCGGATAAATCGCTGCTGAACCCCGGCCGCGGCGGACGACATACGGAATAGGGGGAGCCGAAGTCATCGAAAAAGGCGTTTTTCATCTCCTCTGCGCCCGGTTTTGCATGGGCGTTGAGTAATTCATGGACGCGCCAGCCGCGATACAGCGAATCCGGCGAGGCATCGACGCCCTCCTCGCGAATTTTGCAGCGCGCGGGCAGGCTCTCCCAGTGGTTGGCATGAACCAGCAGGCCATTTTGCGGATAGAGGGTGAAGCTTTCGTCCGGAGCGCATTCAAAATCGATAGCAAAGCCCTCTTTTGTGCTGAGGATCATATTGTTAGAGCACGACTTTGGCGTGGTGGCGACCACCTTCATCGCCAGCGCCATATGCTGCTGTTCCAGCGCTTTACGGCGGATCAGCGACAGCGGAACGCCCTGCTGCTGATAATCGCGCTCACACCGCAGATAGTTAGCGGTGATGGCGATCCCGGCGCTGTTCATCCCGCTGCGGCCAAGCCCTCCGGCCTCCACGAAAGTCAGGACATCCGGCCCCTGCTGACGCTTAATTTTCACCACCACCGAACTCTCCGCGCACTCCGCGCGCCAGTCCCAGTTTTGACCATGAATCAGTTTGCCGTGCGGGCTGCGCTGCGGCAGGATCACCGCGCCGGTACAGCCATCTTTTATGTTGTCATCATGCGGCGTCGGGCAGTGCTGCAGGCTACGCGCCTGAGCGATAACTTCCGTACGGGCGTTGATCATCACAATAGCTTCCAGCGAAACGTCGGATGCGCTGGCAATGCCGCGCATTTCGTCGAGATAGTCCGCATCAAACTCGCGGATGATGGCGCTGAAGCTATTAATCAGGCGGTCACGCTGTTCCTGACCGATCCGCAGGGCGTTCAGCTGGTCGCCATAAATAGCCACGCTGGCGTGGATCCGAGCTTTAGCCTGCTCACCGTACTGGCAGCCCCGCTCGTACGGCGTACCGGAGATTTCGATTAAGGGAAAAGGTTGCGTCACGTTGTTCGCTCCTCAGCGATTTGCCTGCAGTACGCGCAGGAAGAAGTCTTTCACCTGATCCAGCACTTTCATGCCGTCGTGGCCGACGTTTGGCACTATCTCTTGTTCAGCTTTCACGCCGTGCTCGCGTAGGCTGTTGAGCAGCGCGGTATTCCGTTCGATTCGGGTGATACCGGCATCATTACATCCCGGCTGATAATACCGGCCGCCGGGTTGATGGGTGATTTCCCAGGTTTCGAGATCGACTTTGCCGACCACCAGCTGCACCGCTACCTGTTTTAAGGCGTGGTAATCCAGAGGTTTGCCAAAGATTTGCTCAAAGTTCTGCACCCCCGGCCACCAGGCCTTGCTGTCGTCCAGCAGCGTGACGGAACCCGGGGCGCCAATGGAGACTCCCAGCAGCTTTTCCGGGTGAATGTAAAGGAAGCGATGGGCGAAATGACCGCCTCCCGAGTAGCCGAACAGCAGAAACTTGCCAAAGTCGCGATCCAGCAGCTCGCTAACTTCATCAATCATCGCCAGCAGCGCCAGGTCATAGCGAATATCCTGCTCAATGATGTATTTAAAGCCGTGTGAATTGCCGTCACCTAGCGGCCCGACGGGAAACAGCGGGGCCAGAACAACGCAGCGGTTATAGCGGGCAAACTCGGTAAAAGCATCCCGGTATTGCACCATCGAACGGCCGGTGCCGTGCATCGCCACGACCAGGCGATAATCGGTTTTGTCGCCATCGAATCCGGGCGGAACGTACAGGCAATACTGGAAGCGGGGATCGTGCCGGCTGGAAAAGATAGTCGTGCTGCCGCGATAGTAAAGCGCCAGGCTACGCCCGGCAGCATGCTCAGAATCATTTTTAATTACTGATAGTTGCATAAATTGTTTTCTCGTTGATCGGCTGTTCAAAATTGATTCAAACACAAAACCAAAATTGGCGCCAATTTAATAAACAATTTATTAACAAAAGATCTGGTTCATGTCACAATTCAGCTTTGGGTCAGAGCAAAAGCCAATAGACCGACGGTTTAAACTGGTGCCAAAGCCGGGAACCGTTCATTATCAGGCTGCAAAAAATCGCGGGAACCAGGACAAGGAGCTGAGGATATGATGCAAGGTAAAAGCACTCTGGTGCACGTTGCCAACCTGCTGGCGATGGATATTAATACCGGGGTTTTCCAGCCAGGCGCCTGGCTGAAACAGGTCGAGCTGGCTGAGCGCTATGAGTGTACGCGCAGCGATGTTCGCCGCGCCCTCGATCAGCTGGTCATTGAACGGCTGGTGCAGCATGTTCCCAATCGTGGGTACCATGTTTATTCGCCTGACGTGCAGCAGCGTAGGAATATTTCGCGCATCCGCGCGGTGCTGGAAAGCGCATCGGCCAGCGATATCGTGGAGCATATCCAGCCCGCGCAGTTAGCCGCCCTGCGCCAGTGCGCCGAATTGTTTGACCACTACACTCAGTTCGGCACGATCCTGCAACAGTATGAATCCAACCTCGCCTTTCACCGCGCGCTGCTTGCTCCGTGTTCGAACAAAGACATGATTGAACTGATTTTCGAACTCCGCAGCCGGGTTCCCTCCGCGGCGCTGGGGCAATGGAACTCGCATGCGAGGATCGTCCAGTCCTCGCAGGAACATTTCGCGATGGTCGAGGCGATAGAGCGAGGCGATCCTTCTACCCTGGCGACGCTGCTGCGCCAGCATATCTTACAGGATGACGATGTGCCGGCCCCGGCGGACGGCTCAATGCGATGAGATAAACGCGGAGGGCGTAACCGGGGCGGGCAGGGAAAAATTGTGCTTCATGCGCTCAACTTCGCGCACCGGCGTCAGGCCAAAAAGGCGCTTAAACTCGCGGCTGAACTGAGAAATGCTCTCATAGCCGACCCGCACGCCGGCGGCGGAGGCGGTCAGGTTGTTGCGCAGCATCAGCAGCCGGGCCTGATGCAGGCGCGTTGATTTCAGGTACTGCATCGGCGAGGTGTTGGTTACCGCCTTGAAGTGGCTGTGAAAGGTCGGAACGCTCATTCCGACCTCTTTCGCCAGGGCGGTGACGTCAAGGCTCTCGGCATATTGCGCATGAATTTTTCGTAATGCTTTCGCCACTTTGCCAAACTGGCCCTGCATCCGCAGGGCGCTGCGCAGCGCCGGCCCCTGCTCGCCGGTAAGCACCCGGTAATATATCTCCCGCAGCATCGACGGCCCGAGCATTTCCGCGTCCAGCGGCGAAGACATAATCTGCAGGAAGCGTAACACCGAGCCGCCGATCTGCGCATCCATCAGGCTCGACATCATGCTGCGCGGCGCGGCGACGACGGGGGCGCCGCGACCGTCGAGCTCCAGCAGCAGATCTGCCGCTAAGGTGAAATCCAGCCGAATGTAAATAGCCAGCATCGGCTCGGCGGCGCTGGCGTCGGTTTCCATGGTGAACGGCACCGGCACGGAGACCATCAGATAATGCCGGGCGTCATACAAATAGACATCATTCCCAAGAAACCCCTGCTTTCTTCCCTGCACCACAATAACGATCCCCGGCTCGTATAAAACCGGCGTGCGCAGCAGCGGTCGGTTAGATCGCAAAAAGCGAACGTCAGGTAAAACCGTGAGGTTATAGCCCTCCTGCGGGGTCAGGTGGTCCAGCAGCGTCACCATTTGCCGATCAGCGATCATTGTCATAAAGCCTGCGTTAAAGAAGCCGGAACGTAGGTGAAGTGTGGCACTCACGGCCCGCCGCGTCCAGACGGCTCATAGGAACAGGCAAAGACCGAAGAGGATCGGGGCTACGCCAGAGCGCCGTTCGGCCCTATTCTGCCGGCTCAATTTAATGAAGGAGAGTTGGTATGCACTCAGCAAAACTATTTTTCATCACCGGCGTCAGCAGCGGATTTGGCCGGGCGCTGGCCGAAGAGGCGCTCAGCGCGGGGCATCGGGTGGTCGGAACGCTACGAAACGAGAGAGATCGGCAGCAGTTCGAGGCCCTGTCGCCGGGTCAGTGCTTTGGCAGAGTCCTGGACGTCACCGATTTTGCCGCCATTCCGCCGCTCGTTGAGGCCGTAGAGCGGGAAATTGGCGCGGTTGACGTGCTGGTCAATAACGCCGGCTACGGCCACGAGGGCATCATGGAAGAGTCGCCGATTGAGGAGCTCGTGGCGCAATTCAACGTTAACGTATTTGGTGCGGTCGCGGTAATTAAAGCTTTCTTACCCTGGTTCCGCGCGCGCCGCGCCGGCCACATTCTGAATATCACCTCGATGGGGGGATTCATCACCATGCCCGGCATCAGCTACTACTGCGGCAGCAAATTCGCTTTGCAGGGTATTTCAGAAACGCTAGGCAAAGAGCTTAAGCCCTTTAATATCGCCGTGACGGCGGTGCAGCCGGGATCGTTTCGAACCGACTGGGCCGGGCGCTCAATGGTGCGCGCTGCCCGTAGTATTGACGATTACGACAGCAGCTTCGGCCCCATTCGCGAAACGCGGATGCAGCGCAGCGGCCACCAGCCGGGCGATCCGCGCCGGGCGGCGCGGGCGATGCTGGAGCTGATTAACCATCCGTCCCCTCCGGCGTCGCTGCTGCTGGGAAGCGATGCCGTGACGTTGGTTAAAGAAAAGCTGCAGCAGATGAGCGCCGGGATCGACGCCTGGGAGGAGGTCAGCCGCTCCACGGATGGCTAAAAAATACGCCGGATCTCTGTCCAGGGAAGGACGAGAACCCGCCCGCCGTTTGACGCTCCCCAGCTCCCGCCCTTCTCCGCATGACTCCTGCCGCTCTCTGCGACGTTTTGGTTAAAACCAGAGCATTAATGATAATGCGAATGATCTTGATAATCATTATCATTGTTACATATAATTCTGTGAAAAATTTTAGCATGAAAATAAATGCTATCAATGAAACAGAAAATGGATATTTATGTTTAATATGGAATGCTTGTTAAAATCTCTGGTTGTTAGCAGCGCTCTGGCCCTGGCGGCATGCCAAAGCGCGTCCTCGACGACATCAGCCCCCGCCGCCGCATCGGTGGAAGAGTGCGCATGTATTGTGGATACGGCCTCCGGCAGCACCCTGACGCCGGCGCAGCTTATCGCCAGGGTGCGCAGCGCCTCGATAGTTATCGTCGGCGAAGAGCACACCAACGTGCGCCACCATCAGATTGAGCAGTGGCTGCTAAAAAATCTGAACCAATCCCGCCCCCAGGGCAGCGTGCTGCTGGAGATGATCGATATCAGCCAGCAGGATGCGGTCAACCGCGTCAAGCAGGCCAGCGCGTCCGGAACGTCGATCAGCGCCACCCGCGCGGCGGAAGCGATGCGCTGGAACAGCGGCTGGCCGTGGGATCTGTACCGTGACCTGGTGATGACCGCGCTGGAGGGTCCCTGGCCTCTGCTGGCCGCCAATATCAGCCGCCAGCAGGTCAACGAACTGTACCAACGCCCCACTTTCCCGAGCGGAGAACGCTCTTCCCGCCCGCAGGTACATGAAGCCCTGTCGGCGATCATCTACCTGATGCACGACGGCAAAATTAGCGGCGAACAGGTCACCGCGATGATGGCCATTCAGCAGAATCGCGATCGCTTTATGGCCCAACAGCTCATTCAAGCGCCGCGCCCGGCGCTGCTGATTGCCGGCGGCTACCACGCCGCCAAAGATACCGGCGTGCCCCTGCATCTGGCCGACTTAGGCGCGGAAAAACCGCGGGTGGTGATGCTCACCACCGACGGCACCACGCTGACGGCAAAACAGGCCGACTATATCTGGTCGGTACCGGCGGCCAAATGAAGATCGCAATGAACAGGCCACCGATCCTCTCGCGCGCGCCGTGGATAAAGGGCTCCGCCGGCAGCGTGCTGTTCCACGCGGCGCTGGTGCTGCCGTTTATGCTTCATTTTTCCCTCAACCAGCCCGAGTCGACGCCTGCCGCAGTGATGCTTGAATATGCGCCTGAGTTTGAGGTCTCCTTCATTCGCCCCGAACTGCCGCCAGGCGTCAGCCAGCAGCGCAAGGTAGAAGCCATGACCGAACGCGAGTCGCTCCATAATAAAGAGCTGCCGAAGCTGCGCGAGCACGAGGACGCTGAGCTTAAGCTGGCGGCAGCAACGCCGGAAAAAGAGCGCAAAAAGAAAACGGAAAGAAAGAAGAAATCGTCGCAGGAGCGTAAAGAAGAGCAGGGAAACTCGACCACCACCAGCCTGGCCGCCCCGCCGGTACAGTCCGCGCGGACTCAGCGCAATACGGCACCGCTGGATACCGACGCCGCCAGAATCAGCCAAAGTAAAATCAGCTGGGAATCTCTGGTAAAGGGCAAAATCAACAAAATGCGCAACTACCCGGACGATGCAAGGCGGCGTAAACGTACCGGGACGGCCGTCATCGCCTTCAGCGTCGATGAGCGCGGCGAAATACTTAGTACAAAACTGGTCACCTCATCCGGCACCCTGTCACTGGATCGGGCGGCGCTCATTGCGCTTGAAAGCGCGCGACCGCTGCCGCCGCCGCCAAAAGAGATGCTCAAAAACGGCGTCCAGAAGGTCACGCTACCGGTGGAGTTCGGGCTGTTAAAAATATAACAATGAGCGTTACCTGTATTAACCGCTGGTCGGTTAACAAACTTAAATAGCGTCATTTAGATTATTCATTTCTGAATAACCGGCCGCTGCGGGGAGAGTATTCTCGGGCAGTGGCGGAGCTTTTATTTTTATTTATGAGCAATTTATCGTAGCGCAGCCGTTCGGCTACGCGGGGTAATTTTGTTCATTTGGTGCATTGATAAAATACAAAAACAGGAATTGATTATGGAAAAATCGCAAATAGCCAAAGGGATTATGGCCGGGCTTATTATTGTCCACGGCCATACCTTTGCGGCAGAAAATGAGGGGGAGTCGGTCTTTTCTCCGCTCACTATTACCGATAACCCGCTGGCTGAAAAAAATCAGGTCGGCTCCTCTGAGGAGAGCTATACCCGCCCCGGAGCCTACAGTTCGCGTACGCTAAATAAAAACTTGCAGAGCCTGGATGCGTCGCTGCGCAGTATGGCGGGGACCTATACGCAAATCGATCCGCTGCAGGGTTCGATCAGCGTGAATATTCGCGGCATGAACGGGCTGGGCCGGGTGAATACGATGGTCGATGGCGTCACCCAGACCTACTTCGGCATGGCGCCCGCCAACTATCACGGCGGCGCCAACACCGCCGCCGGCGTCCCGCTCGACCCGAACTTTCTTGCCGAAGTTGACGTGACGCGCGGCAGCAGCGCCGGCTCTCAGGGCGTTAACGCCCTCGCGGGCAGCGCCAATATGCGCACCATCGGCATCGATGACGTTCTGCGGGAGGGACGCCAGGCGGGGGTACTTTCCCGCTTCTCGGTGGGCGATAACGGGCTGGGGCGCACCGGGATGGTGGCGGTGGCCGGTAAGACCGATACCTTCGAAAACGGCGGCGCCCTCGGCGCGCTGGTCGGCATCAGCGGTAGACGAACCTATGCGACCTATAAAAACGGCGGCGGGCGCAGCAGCGAAGATTTTATCGGCGAAGATAATAAATATTTGCGCCAGGAGCCCCGCTCCCAGCTTTATAAGCTGAACTTCAATCCGGACCAGTTCAATAAAATTGAGTTTTCCGGCCGTAATTACAGCAACAGCTTTACCCGTCGCGACATCACCAGCGACGATTACGCCCTGCGCTATAATTACGCCCCGCTGAATGAGCTGGTGGAATTAAATTTGCTGGCCAGCACCAGCCGCGGAAATCAGGCGTACAAGCCGGAATCGCTGTATAACTTCAACAGTTCTTCGACCACCAATAAATCCAACGCTATCGATATTAGCAACACCAGTCGATTTAAAATGAGTGAGGATCTGTTTACCGTATTCCAGGTCGGCGGGAAATTAATGGATACCCGCTATACCCGGCGCTTTGTGCAGAATACTGAAACCGATCACAACGCCTTTGCTCCCGCCGGCAAACAAAAGATATCGTCCTTATACAGCAGCCTGACGCTGAACAAAGATATTTATCAGCTGGATCTCAACCTTAACTACACCCGCAGCCAGGTTACAGGCTACAAGCCGGCCTGCGGCGATAACGAGAAGTGTTTCCCGCAGGGGGAAAGCCATCTCAAGCTGGATAATACCGACGTTAATCCATCGGCAACGTTTTCCGCCCAGGTCGCCCCGTGGCTGCAGCCCTTCGTCAGCTGGAGCCGATCTTCCCGCGCGCCAAACGTGCAGGAGGTCTTCTTCGCTAACGAGGGCGGCGCCTCGATGAACCCGTTCCTCAAACCGGAAAAAGCGGAGACCTGGGAGGCCGGCTTTAATATCAATAAGCAGGGCCTGCTGCACGAGCAGGACAGCTTTCATTTAAAGGCGCTGGCGTACCGCTCGCGGATTAAAAACTATATCACCAGCGAATCCTTTTTCCTGTGCCACGATGGCAGGCTCTGTCAGGATATCGATAACGCATCCGATAGCTTCAACGCCAACATCTACATCAACGTACCTTCGACGGTAACCGCCACAGGTTACGAGATTGAGGCCGGATATGATATCGGCTTCGCCTATGCGAACCTCTCATGGAGCAAGCAGCACACCGATCAGCCCACCTCGATTGCCAGCACGGTTTACAGCTTTGCCTACAGCGACCTCAGCGACCTGCCCGATAGCTACGCCACGCTCGACGTCGGCGGCCGCCTCTTCGACCGGCGTCTGACCGTCGGCAGCCTGGTCAAATTCACCGGTAAAACCAAACGCCTGAGCACCGAGGGCATCAGCCTCGACAGCAATACCGTACCGAAAGAGGACATGCCGAATATCCCGACCATCATCGACCTCTACAGCACCTGGCAGGCGACCGACAACGTCCAGCTGCGCCTCAGCGTGCAGAACGTCACCAACCGCGATTACGCCGAAGCGCTGAACCGCATGAATCAGAGCGTCGATTACGCCCGGGCGGGCACGTCGGTGAATACCACCGCCCGCGGACGAACCTGGATCTTCGGCGGAGAGATCCAGTTCTGAGTTAAAACCCGGCGCGGGGTAATGCCCCGGGTTTTATCCCGCGCCCCCACTTTGCATATCAGGAATAAAAAATGAATCGATTCAATTTAAGAACACGACTGGGATGCCTGCTTATTGCGGCTCTCCTGCCGGCCTCGGCGTTAGCCATTGACCCACCGCCGCGCGAAACCTCGCGCTTCGCCCTGAAGACCAATTACCTTCAGCAGGCGGATGAAGGAATTTACGAACTGGCCTTCGATAACGCCAATCAGTACGTGTTTGCGGCGGTAACCGACCGCGTGAACCGCGAGGCGAACAGAGGCTATTTATACGCCTTTAACCCGACGTCATTGAAAATTGAACATCGCTACGATATGCCGTACCGGGCGTTTTCCCTGGCGATGAATCAGCCGCAGCACCGGCTCTATATCGGTCATACCCAGTCGGCCTCGCTGCGGATAAGCATGCTTGATACCACCACAGGGAAGCTAACCAAAACCAGCGACAGGCTCAGCTTTAAAACGCCTAACGCCGCCGATTCTCGCTTCGAGCACCTGCGCCATATGGTCTACAGCCCGGATGCAGATACCCTGTTCGTGAGCTACAGCAATATGCTGAAGACGGCGCAGGGTACGCAGCCGCTGCATAAACTGCTGATGCTCGACGGCACGACGCTGGCGCTAAAAGGCGAGGTCAAAGAGGCTTATAAGGGCACGGCCTATGGGCTGACGCTCGATGAAAAAACGCAGAAAATCTACGTTGGCGGCCGGGATTACATCAACGAGATTGACGCGAAAAAGCAGCAGGTGCTGCGCACCATTACCCTCCAGAATACGCAGCCGCGGCTGCCCAGCGCGCAGAATCTGGCGGTGGACTCCGACTCCGGCAGGATCTTTGTCGTGGCCTTCGACCATGACGATCGCAGCGGCCCCCGCGACGGGCTCTATATTTTCGATCTGCGCGACGGCAGGCAGCTGGGCTATGTGCGTACCGGCGCCGGGGCCAACGCGGTAAAATACAATCCGAAATATAACGAGCTCTACGTCACCAATTTCACCAGCGGCACCCTCAGCGTAATCGATGCCGCGACCTACAGCGTGACCCGTGAATTCCGCACTCCTGTTTATCCAAACCAGATGGTGCTATCGCCGGATATGAATACCCTGTACGTCGGTATAAAGGAAGGCTTCAACCGCGACTGGGACCCGGACGTCTTTGTGGAAGGCGCGAAGGAGCGCATCCTGAGCATCGATTTGACGAAATCGTAGCCGACCGGCGCGCGGTCAGGACAAGGCAGCCAATCGTTTTTAGCGCATGATGCCTCTGATTGTATGGGCGGCCTGAAAAGGTCGCCTTTTTACGTTATAGTGCTCCGGTGCCGGAAACGCCTTGTCCGTTTCTGATGCCATTCTGGCCATTTTCAAATACGGCGGCTAACAGGCTGTTGTAAAACAGGAGTATACAAACATGCGCTTACTTCACACCATGCTGCGCGTTGGCGATCTGCCGCGTTCTATCGAGTTTTACACCAACGTGCTCGGCATGAAGCTGCTGCGTACCAGCGAAAACACCGAATATAAATACTCGCTGGCCTTCGTTGGTTACGGCGAGGAGAGCGATACTGCGGTTATCGAGCTGACCTATAACTGGGGCGTGGACAAATACGATCTCGGCAGCGCCTACGGCCATATCGCCCTCAGCGTGGATAATGCGGCAGAAGCCTGCGAGCGTATTCGTCAGAACGGCGGCAACGTGACCCGCGAAGCCGGTCCGGTTAAGGGCGGCACCACGGTTATCGCCTTCGTTGAAGATCCGGATGGTTACAAAATCGAACTGATCGAAGAGAAAGACGCCGGCAAAGGCCTCGGCCACTAACGGTTGCGGGCGCCCGTCGGCGCCCGCTGTTTTATCCCCTGACTGCTGCAAGGCGCGGCAAAATTTGCCATAATGCGCGCTACTTTTTTCCAGTAAAGAGAATCTGATGTCCGAGAACGTTCAACTTAATGGTCTGTGCGACCGTTTTCGCGGTTTTTACCCTGTGGTTATTGATGTCGAAACCGCCGGGTTCAATGCCAAAACCGACGCCCTGCTTGAGATCGCAGCCATTACGCTGAAAATGGATGAGCAGGGCTGGTTGATGCCGGACGAAACGTTGCATTTTCATGTTGAACCTTTCGAGGGTGCGAACCTGCAGCCCGAAGCGCTGGCATTTAACGGCATCAACCCTAACGACCCGGAACGCGGGGCGGTAAGCGAATACGACGCGCTGCACGCGATTTTCAAAATGGTCCGCAAAGGGATGAAGGACAGCGATTGTAATCGCGCCATCATGGTGGCGCATAACGCCACTTTCGATCTCAGTTTTACCATGGCTGCCGCCGAGCGCGCCGGGCTAAAACGCAATCCGTTCCACCCTTTCGTCACCTTTGATACCGCCGCGCTGAGCGGGCTGGCGCTCGGTCAGACCGTGCTGTCTAAAGCCTGCCTTGCCGCCGGTATGGCGTTTGATGGCACCAAGGCGCACTCTGCGCTGTACGATACCGACCAGACCGCCCGGCTGTTCTGCGAGATAGTCAACCGCTGGAAGCGTCTTGGCGGATGGCCGCTACCGCAGCCTGAAGCGGAATAAGAGACAAAAAAAAGCGACTTCACTGGAAGTCGCTTTTTTACTGGCAGCAAAATTATTCTGCTTTCGGCTCGTCGGCCTTGTACTTCGCCGCCGTTTCTTTGATCAGTTGCTGTAGCTCACCGCGCTGATACATTTCAATCACGATGTCGCAACCGCCAACCAGCTCACCATCAACCCACAGCTGCGGGAAGGTCGGCCAGTTTGCATACTTCGGCAGCTCCGCGCGGATGTCCGGATTCTGCAGGATATCTACGTAGGCAAAGCGTTCGCCGCACGCGGACAGCGCCTGCACGGTCTGAGCGGAAAAGCCGCAGCTTGGCAGTTTCGGCGATCCTTTCATGTACAGCAGGATCGGGTTTTCAGCGATTTGACGTTCGATTTTTTCTACAGTAGTACTCATTGTCATGCTTCCTTAACTTCTATACGGCAGTAATTTGTCATTGTAGCGTCCTGAACGCAGGACAGATAATAACATTTTGTTCACTCGTTCTATTTTATCTTCTGTGGACTGAAGTTGCCTTAAAAATATTACTTCATCAGCCAGCGCGCCGTCCTGCCGCGCACTTTCTGTACAAGGCGGTCAATGTCTGGCATATTTTTTTGCAATTGTTAATCAAACGACACTTTAGATACAAAAGAGTATTAACTTTCAGGGTTTTTATGCATTAGAATCGTTGGGTTTTGTCATTCATGGTCAGGTATGTGTACATGTCTGTAATTAATCAGGGGAGTGCTCGGTGGCGCGGCTAAACAAAATCGCGATTTCGCTCTGCGCATTACTGTTTACATCTATCTCATTTACACCACTGGCGCATGCTTCAGGGCATACGCACGCCTCCGCCGCGTCAAAAGCGCATCAGGCAAAGGGCACCACCGAACGCAAGAAAAAAGTCTCCGGTCAGAAAACAAAATCCAGCGCCAAAACCTCCAGCAAGAAAGCATCGACCTCCTCCCGCGCCAAACACCCTACCCGCACCACCGCCTCCAGCCAAACGGCATTAAACCGTCAGGCCGCCGGCGGAACCAAAAAGTGCGTGTTGCGCAAGGGCTATAAAAAGCAGTGCGCGACGTCGGCTAAGTCAAACATCGAACCGACGCGGGCGATGGCCAACGTGCAGCAGAAATGCGTCGTGCGGAAAGGCTACAAAAAGCGCTGTAAGCCGGTGGTTGAAGAGGAAGTGCCGCTGACGCTGGCCGATGCGCATAAGGTGCGGGTGCAAAAAGCGCAGAGCACCGCCATGTCGAAGCTGATGGGCCAAATTGGCAAGCCCTACCGCTGGGGCGGCACCTCGCCGCGCACCGGCTTTGACTGCAGCGGGCTGGTTTATTACGCCTATAAAGACCTGGTGAAAATTCATATCCCGCGGACGGCGAACGAGATGTACCACCTGCGCGATGCTCGCCCCGTAGATCGCGGTGAGCTGCAGAGCGGCGATCTGGTCTTCTTCCGCACCCGCGGCCGCGGCACGGCGGATCACGTCGGCGTGTACGTCGGTAACGGTAAATTTATTCAGTCGCCGCGTACCGGACGCGATATTCAGATTACCTCGTTAAGCGAAGATTACTGGGTTCGCCACTACGTTGGCGCCCGCCGCGTGATGACGCCTAAAACCATCCGCTGACGCCCCCTGCCGCGCCTGCGGCAGGTTAACTCTCTCTTTTGCCACATCTTTTAATTTGCTACTATCTCCCTGTGCATTACATGGTTATTGCACGCATTAATATAATAAGGAGAGTAGCAATGTCGTTCGAATTACCTGCATTACCATATGCGAAAGACGCCCTGGCGCCGCACATTTCCGCTGAAACCCTGGAATACCATTACGGTAAGCATCACCAGGCCTACGTCACTAACCTCAACAACCTGATCAAGGGCACCGCTTTTGAAGGCCACTCTTTAGAAGAGATCGTTCGTTCTTCCGAAGGCGGCGTCTTTAACAACGCGGCCCAGGTCTGGAACCACACCTTCTACTGGAACTGTCTCGCGCCGAATGCCGGCGGTGAGCCGGAAGGCGAACTGGCGGCAGCCATCGCTAAATCCTTCGGCAGCTTTGCTGATTTTAAAGCGCAATTCACCGATGCTGCGGTGAAAAACTTCGGCGCTGGCTGGACGTGGCTGGTCAAAAATTCCGACGGCAGCCTGGCGATTGTCTCCACCAGCAACGCCGGTACGCCGCTCACCGGCAATGCCGCACCGCTGCTGACCGTGGATGTCTGGGAACATGCTTATTACATTGACTACCGTAACGCCCGTCCAAACTATCTGGAGCACTTCTGGGCGCTGGTAAACTGGAAGTTTGTCGCGGCTAATCTGGCGGCATAAAACTCTACCGCAGAAGGGTTTCCCCTTCTGCGGTAATTATTAGCGGCTGGCTAAGGCCTCTTCCGGCCGCGAGCGACCGCTGAACAACACCAGCATCAGCGCCACCCCGGCAATGATAGCGCCCATCACCGGAACAAATGCGTAGCCCAGGCCAGAAGAAATCACCGCCCCGCCAGCCGCCGCGCCGAGCGCATTCCCAAGGTTAAACGCTCCGATATTCACCGAAGAAGATAGCCCCGGCGCTTCGTGAGCCACGCGCATCACGCGCATTTGCAGCGGCGGCACCACGGCAAACGTCGCCGCGCCCCACACCACCATGCTGATGGCCGCGCCAATCTGCGACTGCGCCAGCAGCGGGATCGCCAGCATGATAACCATCAGCAGCAGTAAAAAGCCCTTCAGCGTGCCGGAAACCGAGCGGTCGGCAAATTTTCCGCCAAGATAATTGCCCAGAGAGAAGCCGACGCCAATCAGTACCAGCATCGCGGTGACGAACAGCGGCGAGGCGTGGGTAATGGTATGCAGCACCGGCGAAATATAGGTATAGAGGGTGAACATCGCCCCGGCTCCGAGCACGGTGGTCAGCAGCGCGGAGAGCACCTGCGGCCGCATCAAAACCGACAGCTCCTCCTTCACGTTCGGCCGCTGCCCTGCGCTGCCTTTTGGCAACGAGAACCACAGGCCGATCATCGCCACCAGGCCAAGACCCGCCGTGGCAAGAAAGGACATGCGCCAGCCGATGGTTTCACCCAGCCAGGTCGCCGCCGGGACGCCGCCAATGTTGGCGATGGTCAGCCCCATAAACATAGTTGCCACCGCGCTGGCCTGCTTGTGTTTAGGGACCACGCTCGCGGCCACCACCGAGCCGAGGCCGAAGAAGGCGCCGTGGTTCAGGCTGGTGATAATGCGCGAAAGCAGCAGCGTGGTGTAATCCGGCGCCATTGACGAGAGGACGTTGCCAAGGGTGAAAATAGCCATCAGGAAAATCAGCGCACTGCGGCGCGCGCGATGCGACAGCAGCAGCGTCATCAGCGGTGCTCCGACCATCACGCCGATAGCATAGGCGCTGATCAGCATCCCCGCGGCGGGAATAGACACATCCACGCCTTTAGCGATAACCGGCAGTAATCCCATCGGGGAAAATTCGGTCGTACCGATACCAAACGCCCCAACGGCCAGCGCTAACAGGGGAAAGTTGATTTTCATTCAATGACTCCAGCAAACCGTCCTCAGCGACGGTATCTCATCAGAAGTCAAAAGCATGACATCAATCACAGAAAAACAAAAGTAAACGAAATGGCAAAAGATTTTTGCGAATTTGATAATAATGCGCGGGAACGGGGGGAAAGGAGCCTCTCCCCCGAAAAAATTAGTGCAGTACGGCGGTCAGCCCTGCGGCCACGATCAGACCCAGTACAATAATCGTCGTGGTCAGCGAAAACTTTAAATCTGTATCCATCAATTTTCCCCCTGATTATCCCCACAAGAAAAGTGAGCCTGCTCATTTTTGCACAATATTGCACAAAAATCTTCTGAGATTTAGGGTGATGCACATTTTTACTCTTCCCCTTTGCCGCAAGATCGGACAAAATCCCACGCTAATTTGAAAGCGTATCGGCCATTGACCCCTTCCTGTCGTTCTGTGTCGTTTCCCGACGTGATGCAATGTTGAACATTGTGCTCAGGGTGTGTATAGGCAAACGTTTCCGTATCGATAATCAGACGATCAGGTCAAGGTCTGGAGAGAGAAGTAATGGCAACAATTAAAGATGTAGCGAAGCGCGCAAACGTTTCCACTACAACAGTTTCACATGTAATTAACAAAACCCGCTTTGTGGCTGAAGAGACCCGCAACGCGGTATGGGCTGCCATCAAAGAGCTGCACTACTCTCCGAGTGCGGTGGCGCGCAGCCTGAAGGTTAATCACACCAAATCGATCGGTCTGCTGGCTACCAGCAGCGAAGCGGCCTATTTCGCCGAGATTATCGAGTCCGTTGAGAAGAGCTGCTTCCAGAAGGGCTACACCTTGATTCTGGGCAACGCATGGAACGATCCGGAAAAGCAGCAGGCCTACCTGTCGATGATGGCGCAAAAGCGCGTCGACGGCCTGCTGGTGATGTGTTCCGAATATCCGCAGTCGGTGCTGTCCATGCTGGAAGAGTACCGCAACATCCCGATGGTCGTCATGGACTGGGGTGAGTCCAAGGCTGATTTTACCGATTCGGTGATCGATAACGCCTTTGAAGGCGGCTATATGGCCGGTCGCTACCTCGTTGAGCGCGGCCACCGTGAAATCGGCGTGATTCCGGGCCCGCTGGAGCGCAATACCGGCGCCGGACGCCTGGCCGGTTTTATGAAAGCGATGGAAGAAGCGCAGATTAGCGTCCCGGAAAGCTGGGTTGTTCAGGGCGACTTCGAGCCGGAATCCGGCTACCGCGCCATGCAGCAGATCCTCAGCCAGCCGCATCGCCCGACCGCCATCTTCTGCGGCGGCGATATCATGGCAATGGGAGCCATCTGCGCCGCCGACGAAATGGGCCTGCGCGTCCCGCAGGATATTTCGCTCATTGGCTATGACAACGTGCGCAACGCCCGCTACTTCAGCCCGGCGCTGACCACCATCCATCAGCCGAAGGATTCACTCGGCGAAGCCGCATTCAATATGCTGATGGACCGTATCGTCAATAAGCGCGAAGAGTCGCAGTCTATCGAAGTTCACCCGCGACTGGTCGAGCGTCGCTCGGTGATCGACGGCCCGTTCGTCGACTACCGCCGCTAATCCTGCCGTGGCGCCGGCTATTCCGGCGCCCGCAGCCACTCCCGATTTAACGTTTCGCTGTCGCCAAGATAGTCCAGCAGCCAGGAGAGAGCCGGCGAGATATCGCTCTGCTGCCAGGTCAGGCAGCACGCGGCGTCCGGGAACGGATTTTCCAGCTCCAGCGCCGTCCACTCGCCGCTATCGATCCGCGGGCGGGCGAAGTGCGACGGCACCATGCCGATGCAGAGTCCGGCCGACAGGCAGGTGGCCGAGGCGTCCCAGTCCGGCACCACCACCCTCTTCTGGTTATCCAGCAGCCACGTCGTGCGCTTGGGCAACGAACGCGACGTATCCTCCCTGACCAGCGACGGCCAGTTGCGCAACGTGTCATCGCTCAGCGGGCCGCTCATTTTCGCCAGCGGATGGTGGCTGGCTACCACGCAGTGCCAGCTCAGCATGCCCATATCGCGAAAGGCGTATCGTCCGCCGACCGGAATCGAGCGGGTCGCGCCGATGGCCAGCTCCACGCGGCCGTCGGCCAGCGCATCCCAGACGCCGTTAAACACCTCCTGAAAGACAATCAGCTCGACGTCCGGAAAGTGACGATAAAAATCGACAATCATCTGCCGAATGCGCGCCGGCTTAACGATATCGTCAACCGCGATCGAGAGCTGCCCGCGCCAGCCGTTGGCGATCTGCTGGCACTGACGGCGGGTGATCTGCATTTTTTTGATAACAGAACGTCCTTCCTGTAAAAACCACACGCCGGCTGGTGTGAGCTCAACGTCCCGGTGGCGTCGCTCAAAGAGCGGAACGGCCAGCCATTCTTCGAGCTGACGCACGGTGTAGCTGACCGCCGAGGGTACACGATGCAGCTCCTGAGCCGCCGCGCTGAAGCTGCCGTTGCGCGCAACCGCATCAACCACTTCAAGAGAGTATTCGGACCACATATTCTGCCTGCAAATTTTTTGAACGCATGTAACAAATATTAGCGTTTCACAAGCCAGAATGCACTCCCTACACTCAGCGGCATCTTACCTGCATCAGAAGAAAGAGAACTTTATGCAACAACCTGGGAAAGGATTTTTGGTTTGGCTGGCGGGCCTCAGCGTGCTCGGCTTCCTGGCAACCGATATGTATCTGCCGGCGTTTTCGGCGATCCAACAGGATCTCAACACTTCGGCGGCTTCGGTCAGCGCCAGCCTCAGCGTGTTTCTCGCCGGTTTCGCCATTGGTCAGCTGTTCTGGGGCCCGGTCTCCGATCGCTACGGGCGCAAGCCGGTGCTGCTCAGCGGCCTGGCGATCTTCGCCGTCGGCTGCCTTGGCATGCTGTGGGTGCAGAACGCGACCCTGATGCTGGCGCTGCGATTTGTGCAGGCCATCGGCGTCTGCGCGGCGGCGGTAACCTGGCAGGCGATGGTCACCGACTATTATCCAGCCCAACGTACTAACCGCATCTTCGCCACCATTATGCCGCTGGTAGGTCTATCGCCGGCCCTGGCGCCGCTGCTCGGCAGCTGGCTGCTCGCCCATTTCGACTGGCAGGCTATCTTCGCGACCCTGTTGGTCATCGCCCTGCTGCTGATGCTGCCCGCGTTACGCCTCAAGCCGGTGAGCAAGCCCGAGAGCGGTACGCAGAAAAAACTGACCTTCCTGGCGCTGCTGCGCTCACGCGAATATAGCGGCAACGTGCTGATTTACGCCGCCTGCTCCGCCAGCTTTTTCGCCTGGCTGACCGGCTCGCCGTTTATTCTGCATGACATGGGCTACGGGCCAACCGCAATCGGCCTGAGCTACGTGCCGCAGACTATCGCCTTTTTAATCGGCGGATACGGCTGCCGGGCGGCGCTGCAGAAATGGCAGGGGCAGCAGCTGCTGCCGTGGCTGCTGGTCATTTTTGCTATCAGCGTTGCCGCCACCTGGCTGGTGGGACTGCAGCAGGATGTCTCCATCGTGGCGCTGATGGCACCGTTCTGCGTGATGGCTATCGTTAACGGCGGGATTTACCCGATTGTCGTCGCTCAGGCCCTGCGGCCATTCCCTCAGGCCACGGGTCGCGCCGCCGCGCTGCAGAATACCCTGCAGCTCGGACTGTGCTTCCTGACCAGCCTGCTGGTGTCGACGCTGATTGCCACCCCGCTGCTCACCACAACCAGCGTGATGCTGGCCTCCATCGCGCTGGCCGGGCTGGGGTATGTCATGCAGCTGCGTACAACCCGTCTGAGCACCGAGTCGTCACACGCATAAAAGGGTTTCAGTGATGTTACGGTCCAGTAATTAGCCTGCTAATATCTTTTTATTGAAAGCCTTAAAATAGGGGCCTATACTGGATCCCGTATCACATAAATAGAAAGTTTATCGATATTAACGGGGGCAGGATGCCTCCCGTTTAACCATGGAAGGCCTTTCGGCAAGGGTTATCTCCCTTCCTCTGTTCTACGTCGGATAGCAGCTTCACGGATTTTTCCGTGAGATTTCTCACAATGCCAAAAAAAGCGTCTACGCTGTTTTAAGGTTCTGATCACTTGGGCGTGATGGAGAAGCTATGAGTTCATCGTGTATAGAAGAAGTAAGTGTACCAAATGATGACTGGTACCGAATTACAGCTGAGTTACTCGGTCGTGCGGGTATTGAAATTAATGGCCCCGCTCCCGCCGATCTACGGATAAAAAACCCCCTCTTTTTTAAGCGCGTACTACAGGAAGGGTCTCTGGGGTTAGGTGAAAGCTATATGGACGGCTGGTGGGACTGCGAGCGTCTGGATATTTTCTTCCACAAGGTGCTGCGCGCCGGGCTGGAAAACCAGCTTCCCCGCCATATCAAAGACACGCTGCGTATTGCTGCCGCTCGCCTGTTCAATCTGCAAAGTAAAAAACGTTCCTGGATAGTCGGCAAAGAGCACTACGATCTTGGCAACGATCTTTTTAGTCGGATGCTCGATCCCTATATGCAATATTCCTGTGCTTACTGGAAAGAGGCGCAATCTCTGGAAGAGGCCCAGCAGGCTAAATTAGATCTTATTTGCCGTAAGCTGCAGCTTGAGCCCGGGATGCGGGTGCTGGATATTGGCTGCGGCTGGGGCGGTCTGGCCTATTACATGGCAAAAAATTATCACGTTAGCGTGGTTGGCGTGACCATTTCTGCCGAACAGCAAAAAATGGCCCAGCAGCGGTGTGAAGGATTAGACGTCACTATCCTGCTGCAGGACTATCGCGACTTACATGATAGTTTTGACCGGATAGTTTCCGTCGGTATGTTTGAGCACGTGGGGCCGAAAAACTACGCGACCTATTTCGATGTAGTCGACCGAAATATGAAAGCGGACGGTCGTTTTTTACTGCACACCATCGGTTCAAACAAAACGGACCTGAGCGTCGATCCGTGGATCAATAAATATATCTTCCCTAACGGCTGCCTGCCGTCGGTACGCCATATTGCGCAAGCCAGCGAAACGCATTTCGTTATGGAAGACTGGCACAATATAGGCGCCGATTACGATACCACGCTGATGGCCTGGTACGAGCGGTTCCTCGCCAGCTGGCCGGATATTGCCGATAACTATACCGAGCGTTTCAAGCGCATGTTCAGCTATTATCTGAACGCCTGCGCCGGCGCCTTCCGCGCGCGCGATATTCAGCTGTGGCAGGTGGTGTTTTCTCGCGGCGTTGAGAACGGCCTTCGCGTTGCGCGCTAAGCCTGCATCCACCTATCACGCCTGCCGGTGGCTGCACCGGCAGGCTTTTTTTTGCCCATCCTGTCTTTATTTCCGCGATGCTGCACGTTAGGCGCGGAAAACGCCTGCAGCGGGGCCTGGCACCCCGCTGAATTCGGCAGAAAGATCGCATAGCAGACGACCCGGGACTATTACTCTTCCGTCGCCTTTTGCACGGCCTCTTTCGCCGCCAGCACGCGCTCAACGGTATCGACCACCGCCTGCGTCTGCGGATCAATTTCGATATTCACCCGGTCACCCAGCTTTTTCACGCCCAGGGTGGTGCGCTGCAGCGTTTCCGGGATCAGGTGCACGCAGAAGCGCGTCGGCGTGACTTCGCCAACCGTCAGGCTGATGCCATCAACGCCGATAAAGCCTTTATACAGAATGTACTTCATCAGCGTCGGGTCCTGGACCTTGAACCAGATCTGGCGGTTATTTTCCGAGGTCAGGATCTTAACCACCTCAGCGGTGGTCATAATATGGCCGGACATCAGATGGCCGCCGATTTCGTCACTGAACTTCGCCGCGCGCTCGACGTTCACCACGTCACCCTGACGCACGGCGCCGAGGTTAGTAATACGCAGGGTTTCTTTCATCAGGTCAAAACTGATGCGCGCGCCGTCAATCTCGGTTACCGTCAGACAGCAGCCGTTGTGCGCAACCGACGCGCCGGTTTCAAGTCCGTCGAGCATGTGCTCAGGCAGTTCCACCACGTGGGTACGAAAGTTGGGCTTCTCATCGATGGACACCACTCTAGCGGTCCCCTGCACAATGCCAGTAAACATGCTTTGCTCCTGTAGAAATGCTCACAATATATTAATCGGGAACAATAACAGGTGGTAAATAAGGTTGCCAGCACGCATCGTGCCCTACCATTTTTTCACTGGCTTAATGGCTAATCCTCGCTACAATAGACTGGCTAATCCCTCTGTTTTTTCTTCTCGCTGCCATTTACGGCGGCTTTTTTAGTCTCAAAATAACAACAATATAAAGGTGTACAGGTGCAGAAGTACTTCATTGAAGCGCGTCAGTTGTTGGCACTGGCTATTCCCGTCATCCTTGCGCAGGTGGCCCAGACGTCAATGGGCTTCGTCGATACCGTCATGGCGGGCGGCTATAGCGCCACCGATATGGCGGCAGTTGCTATCGGAACCTCTATCTGGCTGCCGGCGATCCTCTTTGGTCACGGCCTGCTGCTGGCGTTAACCCCGGTCGTCGCTCAGCTCAACGGCTCCGGGCGCCGTGAGCGCATCGCGCACCAGGTGCGCCAGGGTTTTTGGCTGGCGGGGTTCGTCTCCGTGCTGGTGATGGTGGTGCTGTGGAACGCCGGCTATATCATCAGCTCAATGCATAATATTGACCCGTCGCTGGCGGATAAAGCCGTCGGCTACCTGCGCGCGCTGCTGTGGGGGGCTCCAGGCTACCTCTTCTTCCAGGTTGCGCGTAACCAGTGCGAAGGCCTGGCGAAAACCAAGCCGGGGATGGTTATGGGCTTCATCGGCCTGCTGGTGAACATCCCGGTAAACTACATCTTTATCTACGGCCATTTCGGGATGCCGGAACTGGGCGGCGTTGGCTGCGGCGTGGCAACGGCTTCCGTTTACTGGGTGATGTTTTTCAGCATGATCTCCTGGGTTCGCCGGTCGCGCTCAATGCGTGATATTCGGGGCGCCGAGGGGTTCAGCAAGCCGGATTTCGCCGTCCTCAAGCGTCTGGTTCAGCTTGGGCTGCCGATCGCGCTGGCGCTGTTTTTCGAAGTGACCCTGTTTGCGGTGGTTGCGCTGCTGGTGTCTCCGCTGGGCATTGTCGATGTCGCCGGCCATCAGATTGCGCTTAACTTCAGCTCGCTGATGTTCGTTTTACCGCTATCGCTGGCGGCGGCGGTGACTATCCGCGTCGGTTTTCGCCTCGGTCAGGGCTCAACCCTGGATGCGCAAACCTCCGCCAGAACCGGCGTCGGCGTTGGCGTCTGTATGGCCGCGATCACCGCGATTTTCACCATCCTGATGCGTAAACAAATCGCGCTCCTCTATAACGACAACCCGGAAGTGGTGGTGCTGGCTTCCCAGCTGATGCTGCTGGCGGCGATATATCAGATTTCTGACTCCGTCCAGGTCATTGGCAGCGGGATCCTGCGCGGCTATAAAGATACGCGCTCAATCTTCTTTATTACCTTCACCGCCTACTGGGTTCTGGGGCTGCCGAGCGGCTACGTGCTGGCATTAACCGATATGGTCGTTCCGCGTATGGGGCCTGCCGGCTTCTGGTGTGGATTTATTATCGGGTTAACCTCCGCGGCGATCCTGATGATGCTGCGGATGCGCTTCCTCCAGCGTCAGCCGTCGAACGTCATTTTACAGCGCGCTGCGCGCTAGCCTCCTGCGGCGCCCCGTTTGTGGGGCGCCGTTTCTCAGCGATAGCCGGGTCCGCGCGGACCTAGCGCCTTTCTCAGCGCCTCCACAAAGCATTTTATTTTGGTCGTTCGTCGGCGTCCGGCCGGCACCAGCACATGCATCGGCCGCGAAGGGCCGGAAAATCCAGATAAAACCTGCACCAGCCTCCCCTGCTCAACTTCAACTCTCAGCACCTCTTCAGGCCCGAGCGTGATGCCGTGCCCGGCGAGAGCGGCGTTCATCAGCGCTTTCCAGTCGTTCGAGCGGAAGCGTCCGGCGGGTTTCACTTCTACCGTGGTTCCCTCCCTGGTGAACTGCCAGCGGCAGGCGTTCATGGCCGACCAGTGGCCGTAGACCAGGCAGGAGTGTTGCTGCAGATCGGCCGGCGTCTGCGGCTCGCCGCGGCGCAAAATATAGTCAGGAGAGGCGCAGGCAATTAGCCGGTAAGGGAGAAGCGGCCAGGCGACCATCGTGCTGTCGGCCAGATCGCCGATGCGAATAATGACCTCGAACTCCTCTTCTATCGGGTCGACGATACGATCGCTGAGCGTCAGCTCAACCTGAACATCGGGGTAGCGGGCGAGATAGTCGGTGATAAACGTCGATAGCGCATGCGAGCCGAAGGTGACCGGCGCATTGACTCTGATGATGCCTGAGGGGGTCGCTTTCATCTCCAGCGCCAGCGCGTCCGCCTCGGCGACTTCGTCCAGCACCACGCGGCAGCGTTCATAATAGCTGCGGCCGATATCGGTAAGCGTTTGCCGTCGCGTCGTCCGCGCGATGAGTGAGGTGCCGAGATGCGCCTCCAGCGCGGCCACGTGGCGGGCAACCATCTGCGGCGAAAGCTGCAGCTGCTCGGCGACGGCGGCAAATGAGCCGGTTTCCGCCGCCTTGACGAAAACCTTCATACTGGTGAGCTGGTCCATGATTCACTCATTTTAGTTGTTTATCATGCAACCATCTTACGATTTATCTTCTGTGATGAGGGAATTAAATTTATTCACTCAACGAGGCAATTTGTCAGGAGTGAAAGATGAAGATCGGAATAATAGGTGCCGGGTTTGTGGGGCGATCTATCGCGAAACTTGCCCTGCAGGCCGGGCATGAAGTCATGCTCAGCAACTCGCGGGGGCCGCAGACGCTGTTCAGCCTGCGGCCGATGATCGGCTGTCAGGTTGGCAGCGCAGACGAAGCCGCCGAATTTGGCGAGGTGGTGGTGATTGCCGTCCCTCTCAGCGCCGTAAACGCGCTGCCGGTCGCCGGTATTAAAAATAAACAGGTCGTGGATGCGGTCAATTACTACCCTGACCGGGACGGCGAAATCGCCGAGCTCGATAGCGGGCAAACCACCACCAGTGAATTACTGGCGCGTATCCTGCCCGCCGCCAGAATAACCAAAGCCTTTAACGCCATTCCGATGACGCAGCTGGAAAGCGATGGCTTACCCGCAGGGGCGGAAAATCGCCGGGCGCTGCCGCTGGCGGGCGATGACGCAGAGGGGAAAGCCATCGCCGCCGCGCTGTACGAAGCCTTTGGTTTTGATGCCGTTGACGCCGGGCCGCTGTCCGAGGGGTGGCGCTTTGAACGCGGCACACCCGCCTATTGCGTACGCATGACCCGCCAGGAGCTTGTCTCAACGCTTGCCCGAACGCCGCGCGGCTAAGCTATGCTCCACCTCCGCTAACGCTTTCTCGTTAGCGGATAACCTCTTACGCTCTCCCGCCACCTCATCGTACATTCGGTTACCTGCCGATACCAAACACTCACTGAACTCCCGCAATGACCAGCATATAGTTGTTTCAACAGCCCCGCAGTGGGGTTAACTGAAGAAACATTTTCGAGGATATCAGAATGAAAAAAGTATTAGCTCTGGTCGTTGCCGCTGCTATGGGTCTGTCTTCTGCTGCTTTCGCCGCTGACGCGGTAAGCACCACTCAGGCTCCGGCTGCTGCAACTCACAGCACCGTTGCCAGGACCACTCATCACAAAAAACATCACAAAGCCGCCGCTAAACCGGCCGCAGAGCAGAAAGCTCAGGCTGTGAAAAAACACAAAAAAGCTGAAGCTAAACCGGCTGCCGCTCAGAAAGCCCAGGCCGCTAAGAAGCACCACAAAGCCGCCGCTAAACCAGCCGCTGCCCAGAAAGCCCAGGCCGCTAAAAAGCACCACAAAGCCGCTGCTAAACCGGTAGCGCAGAAAGCTCAGGCTGCTAAAAAACATCACAAAACCACCAAACACCATGCTGCGGCTAAACCTGCTGCACAGCCGGCTGCATAATTAATCGGGTTAGTCTGGTTTCGTAGTAAATCGGCGCTGCTTCAGCGCCGATTTTTTTAGGAGAGCACTATGCTGCAACGCTATCGTTTTGAGCTCATTCTGATCCTGTTGATAATCTGCGCACTCTTCACCCTTCGCCTTATATTTAAATAACATTCAACGCCTGCTAAAACCATAAAAAGGCCGCAGCGGCGATCTTGGGAACATCAATACTATAAACGGCCCGCGCAGATGCTTTTAATTAAGTGCGACGCGTCACGTCTAATACCCCAGGCGCAACGTCAATGACTACGAACTGGCCGTATGAAGTACCGGTAGAGGTATCCGGCTTCGCCTGAACGCCCCGCTATTCAATGGACTCCCCTCCGGGCAAGGTAAAGCCCCCCTGACGACCGGTCGATAAAACCTGCCGGGCGGAACGGGACAACAAATATCCTTTATCATCAGTAAAATATAGGCAATATGAGTAAAACTTCCGCAATCGCGTGCGATCTGCAAGAAAAGTGACGTTTGCCTCTTGCCACAACCTCTCCCGATCGCTAATATGCGTCCCCGTTGTCACCACAACATTGCGTTCATAGCTCAGTTGGTTAGAGCACCACCTTGACATGGTGGGGGTCGTTGGTTCGAGTCCAATTGAACGCACCATAAAGCGTTTATAGCTCAGTTGGTTAGAGCACCACCTTGACATGGTGGGGGTCGTTGGTTCGAGTCCAATTAAACGCACCAAATGCGTCCGTAGCTCAGTTGGTTAGAGCACCACCTTGACATGGTGGGGGTCGGTGGTTCGAGTCCACTCGGACGCACCAGATTTTCTTAATCTGGTGCATTTTCCTCGAAAGAAGCCCTTCCTGCAGCCGTTCAGCCTTACGCAACGCCCCCTTATTCCACGGCATTTAAACTCATTTAATCCCTTACGCCTGCTGCCAACCTGATATCCCAGAGCCCCGGATTCTTGATCGGACCTGTGGGCAGCACGGACCGCAAGCGCTTTCAGCGCCAGCAATCCGCCCGGCAAACGCTACGGACAAGTCGTGAAGCTTCCCTCTGCCGTTTTAGCTGGCGGCAAAAAAAAGCCGGAATAGCAAATATTCCGGCCCGCGATGAATGACGCCTTAGAAATGCGTATTCACGCCCACATAGAACGTCCGCCCCGACTCGTTGTAGGTTTCCGCGCCGGCACCATACAGATAAGCCCCGGTTGTCGAGTTCCCCGTCGTCTGCGCATTACCGGCGCGATAGTGGCGAATATCAAAAAGGTTATCCACGCCGCTGGTCAGGCTGAGGTTTTTATTCACGTCCCAGGTCGCGCTCAGCCCAACGATGCTGTATGGACTGACTTCGTTTAGCTCGCTTGCGGACACCGCCTCACCTTTATAGTTAAAGCGCTTCGGCTTCTGGCGGCCATACCAGGTGAAGGTGCTCTGTAAAGAGAGATCGTCACGCACCTGCCAGCTCACGGTCGAGTTCAGCGTGAACTGCGGGATCACCGACAGGCGATCGCCGGTGGTCTTGTTCTTGCTCTGCAGCATCCACGTCAGGTTATTGCTCCAGCTGACCGTTTCGCTCACCGGCAGACTTAGCGAGCCTTCCAGCCCTTCTACCAGCGCCTTCGGCACGTTTTCCCATTGATAAATATTGGTCGTGCCGTTGCTGGCCGTGCCTACCGCCGAGTAGCCGGATTCAATCTTATTGCGGTAGTCGTTGCGGAACCAGGTCAGCCCCGCCTGATAACCCTCGTGCTTATACTCAAGGCCGATCTCTTTGTTGACGCTGGTTTCTGCCTTCAGATCGCTATTACCCATCAGGTAACAGGCGGAACTGCTGGCGTAGCAGCCCTGGCCGTTACTGTACAGAATATAGTTCGGGTTGAGCTGGTAGAGATTCGGCGCTTTATAGGCGCGGGCAATTCCCAGCTTCAGCGTCCAGTCATCTGAGAGCCCCTGGGAGAGGTTCAGCGATGGGCTCCAGTTATTGCCGACAATACTGTGGTGGTCAAAGCGCAGGGCTGGCGTCAGCATGGTGCTATCCGTCAGCGCGATATTGTCTTCGGTAAACAGCGAGAAAATTTCGGCGCTGGAGTACGGACTGCGCCCGGTTGCCGAGATGCCGTCGATGGAGCCATAGGAGAGAGACTGGGTGGTCGACACGCCATCCTTCATCCGCTGTTGGTTCCACTCGGTGCCCAGCGTCAGATTCTGCTCAACCCCGAGGGTAAACGGAATATTCACTTCACTGTGCAACAGCACGTCCGACAGGTCGATATCCGAGAATTCGCTGCTGGAGAAGATGCCCTCCGTTCCGCCCGCCAGCCCTTCGTTCATCCGGGAGTTGCGGGTATGTTCATACTGGGCGTAGCTGTTGCTGGTCACCCCGTTATCCCAGCCGCCGGTCCAGGTCACGCCATAAGTCTGGCGATAGAGGCGGTTGGTCTCCTTGCCGTACATACTTTTTACCAGCGTGCTGGTGTTGGTGTTCTGGGTGTCGCCGGCGTACAGGTTGCCCTGACGGCTGTAGCCGGTTTCGAACTCCAGCGCCTGCATCGGCGCAAACTCCCAGCGCAGCTTGCCGTGGATATCTTTATTCACAACGCCTTCGCGCCCTGCAGGATAGGATCCCGCATAGGTACCGGTTCGTGCCGCTTCATGGCCGGAGTTAATATCCTGGGCATCGGCCTGCGTCTTGCTCAGATTGCCCCATAGATTAAAGCTGACCTCATCCGACAGCGGACCGTTTAGGCTGAAGTTCGTGCGCTTCGTCGAACCCTCTTTACGGTGCTGAGGGGCGTTCATATAGGTATTCCAGGAACCATGCCACTCGCTGCTGGTCGGTTTAGTGACGATATTGACCACGCCCCCCATTGCGCCATTGCCGTAGCGGGCCGCCGCCGGGCCGCGAATAACGTCGATATGATCGATCATTTCCGCCGGTACCCAGCTGGTGTCACCGCGCGTGTCGCGGTCACCGCGCCAGCCGTAGCGCACGGAGTTACGGCTGGTCACCGGTTTACCGTCCACCAGAATCAGCGTGTTCTCAGGCCCCATCCCGCGAATATCGACCTGGCGGTTATTGCCGCGCTGACCGCTGGTGGAGTTGCCCGTCAGGTTGACGCCGGGCTGGGTGCGAATCAGTTCGGAAACGTCGCGTGCGGGTGGATGTTTGCGGATTTCATCGGCAGTGATGGTGGAAACGCCGGGGGCCTGGAGAGTCTGCGCGGCCGCGGTAACGACCATCGTTTCGTCGTGATTCTCCGATGCGGTTGCCGCGGCGGATCTCTTCGTTTCGTCTGGAGTGCTGTCGTCAGCGGCCTGCGCCGGCAACCCCACTCCCCAGATAGCCATATGAATCAGCACGGCCAGCGAGTAGTGTGAATAATGTTTCATGGAATATGCCCTGTTTTCTTTTATTGCCGTCGGGGCACGCCTTCTTCATTCGTCAGATAAACACCGGCAGCGACTTCCAGGCACAGAACATCTTCTCTGGTTTTGGCGAAAGCAAAGCCCCCCGAGGTCATATCGGGATATTAATTAACCATTTGCACCGAAAAAATTCCGCCCTGGAAAAATGAAGAAATAAACGCGCCACGCTATTCTTTGATAGCGTATTCCGATCGGCAGCCAATCGGATTATTGTGCCGCTCTACGTTATTAGAAATGAGATTTATTATCAAGCCGATAATTAAACGGCAGACTGTTATATTTAAATATCACAGTAAAATCAATCAGATACATGATTTATATTTAAATTTTAAACGCATTAAAATAAATGAATTACATCTACATTAAATAAGCACAATTTAATCATAATATCCCCACAATTGTTAAAATCGACACGCCTTTATTATTGCCAGAAAAATGCCGCGCCGGTTATTATTCACGCCCGTTCACTCGATGATATGCAGTGCCTGGTACCGGCTTACCGGGCAAGATGATTTTAAGCCCTCTTTAATGACATGGCGCTCCCCGCAGCTTCAGCCAACCATTCGCTATCAGCAACAGGCACTTTACCGCTGCCCCGCCATCCCTCGTTTATACTTCGGGTAGTGCCCTTAGGGACACCTTCAGCGGCAGCCCGCTAATGGATGGCTGCGCCTAAAACAACGAGCCCATATCAATGAAGAAAATTGCGATTATCGGCGCCGGACCGACGGGGATTTATACTTTTCACGCGCTTTTACAGAGCGCGGTACCGCTTGCCGTCTCCATCTATGAACAGGCCGATCGGGCCGGCGTCGGGATGCCCTATAGCAAGGAAGACACCGCGCGGATGATGCTGGCGAACATTGCCAGCATCGAAATCCCCCCCATTTTCTCGACCTATATTGAGTGGCTGCAGGGGCTGAGCGCTGAGCATCTGGCGCGCTACGGGGTGCGTAAAGAATCCCTGCATGTCCGCCAGTTCCTGCCGCGCCTGCTGCTGGGCGAATATTTCCATGACCAGTTTCAGCAGCTGGTTGCCGCAGCCCGCCAGCGCGGGTTTGCGGTCGCGATCCACGAATCCTGCCAGGTAGAGGATCTGCAGGTCACTCCCGCAGACGTGATGCTTTCCGCCCAGGGTGTGGCAGAACCCGCGCGTTTTGACCTTGCGGTCATCGCCACCGGCCACGTCTGGCCTGATGACGATACCACGCCGCGCGCCCACTTCCCGAGCCCGTGGTCAGGGCTAATGAGCGCGCGTATCGCGCCCTGTCGGGTCGGAGTCATGGGAACGTCGCTCAGCGGTATCGATGCCGTCATGGCGGTGGCCGCGCAGCACGGGGAGTTTGTGGAGGCCGAGGACCAGTCGCTTAGCTTCAGACTGGATCGCGGCAGCGAGGAGCTGAAGATGGTGATGATGTCCCGCTCCGGGATCCTACCTGAAGCAGATTTCTACTGCCCCATCCCCTATGAGCCTTTAGCCATCGCCAGCGACGAAGCTATTCAACAGCAAATCGCCGCCGGACCCGAGGGGCTGCTCGACCGGGTCTTTGCGCTGATGGCGCAGGAAATTGACGCAGCCGACCCGCGGTGGAGCCGGGAGATAGCCCTTCACGCGCTCAACGCCGACAGCTTCCACGATGCCTGGTTCGCCGCGCGCAGGAAATGTGACCCTTTCCGCTGGGCTGAGGAGAATCTCATTGAGGTGGAACGCAACAAGCGTGACAGGCGCACCGTAGCCTGGCGCTACGCGATCCTCAGACTGCACGAAGCGGTCCAGGCCATCGTTCCCCACCTCGACTCCCGGGACAGCAAGCGGTTTAGCGCCGGCCTGGCCCGGGTATTTATCGATAATTACGCGGCGATCCCTTCACAATCCATTCGCCGGCTGCTGGCGCTGCGCGAGGCAGGCGCGATCGACATTCTCCCCCTTGGCCCCGATTACGCCATCGCCATTGAGGATAACCTGACGGAAATTACCGTTGGGCAATCCACGTACGCCTTCGATGTATTTATCGATGCCCGCGGGCAAAAGCCGCTTAAGACTAAAGACCTGCCGTTTCCGACGCTGCGCGGGCAGATCCTCGCCGCCGGAGACGCTATCCCCGAAGTCGGTGAAGACTACACTCTACTTCAGCCGGACATCGTTCGCGGGCGTATTGCGTTTGGCGCACTGCCCTATCTGATGCACGACCGCCCGTTCGTTCAGGGGCTTACGGTGTGCGCGGAGATCGGTGCGGCGATGGCCAAAGCCGCGTCGCAGCCGGCAGCGCGTCCGCGGCGGTGGCTGCCGTTTATCGAGCGCTAGCCGCCATTGACGCGTTTCACCAGCGGGCAGGCGACGCCTGCCCTTAGCGCCGCTCGGGGGCCGGATGCCAGGGATCTTTTTTCCGATCCTCGCTATCATCCCTTTTACGCGGTATTTCCCCCCGCTCACGGGGATCGTCTTTTGCCGGATGCTGGCCGGCTTTATCAGGGTCATTCATGGTAGACAGGGACATATTATTTATCCTCCGTTGCGGGCGGCGGTAATATAAAATGATCCGCAATAGCAAATCATCGCCGTCGAGCGTTAACAGTAAGTGATATAAGGCCGGTGTCAAACCGTCGCGCCGTATTCTCGGCGGTTCAGGACGAAAAGATACCGCGAGAAATAAATTTAAACATCTCACTCCATCCTGCGTAACCCGCTGCTGGATAACAAACAGAGCAGGGCTGAACTCTATTTTCAGCGGTAAAATACGGGAGTTTGTAAAGAACATAAAATTAATACCATGCGGGTTTTTCGGTTAATTTCGCGGGCGCGCGCTGCGCGCAGGGAAATTCCCCCCATCGCGCCAGCAATAAATTTCCGCCCCTGCCGCCGGAACAATCCTAAAAATAACCGCAGTCCGCTCCGACCACATATATAAAACTTGATGGATTATCAGATAATTACGGAAACATACTCCAGAGGATAGCATAATAATTTTTGCAACACGGGTTAATTGACTCGTTAAATATCTTTAGCTGGCCGTCACAGAGCCTATGCTTAATATTTAGCTGGAGGAACTTCATATGAGCGACAACGCCAGACACAGCGCAAACTATCCCCGTCCCCCCTTTGCTGACCAGCCGCAAACGCCCCCCGGCCTGGCATCAGAAATGCTGCCCGTTGCGGATCATGGCGAGGAAAGCTACGTCGGATCTGCCAGGCTTGCCGGCAAGAGGGCGCTGATTACCGGCGGCGATTCGGGTATCGGCCGCGCGGTGGCCATTGCTTTTGCTCGTGAAGGAGCGGACGTGGCGATAAACTATCTGCCGGAGGAAGAAGCCGACGCCGAAGAGGTCATCGCTCTGATTGAGGCCGCCGGGCGCAAAGCGGCGGCTATTCCCGGCGATATTCGCAGCGAATCTTTCTGCGAAGCGCTGGTTGAAAAGGCCGCCAGAGAGCTGGGCGGTCTGGATATTGTGGTCAATAATGCCGGACGTCAGCAGTACTGCGAGTCTCTGGCGGAACTCACGACGGCGGATTTTGACGCCACCTTCAAAACCAACGTCTACGCGCCGTTCTGGATAACCAAAGCCGCGCTGCGCCATCTCAAAGAGCATAGCGCTATCATCAACACCTCCTCGGTTCAGGCCTTTAAGCCCAGCCCGATACTGTTTGATTATGCTCAGACAAAAGCCAGCCTTGTGGCCTTCACCAAATCATTAGCCAGGCAGCTGGGTCCAAAAGGGATCCGCGTCAACGCCGTTGCGCCCGGTCCTTACTGGACGGTTCTGCAATCCAGCGGCGGCCAGCCTGAGGAGAAGGTCCGCCAGTTTGGCGCGGATACTCCGCTCGGTCGCCCGGGACAGCCGGTCGAAATTGCCCCGCTGTACGTGACGCTGGCCTCTGACGCCTGCTCGTTCACCTCCGGCCAGGTCTGGTGCTCGGACGGCGGCGACGGCGTGCTGTAAGGCGCCCGGCGCATAGCCTGGCTTCCGATAGCGTTGTCAGCGCCCGGCGTTGACAACGCTACAAATATGCAATATTAAATTAACACATTCACTCATCCCCGCCGGACCCTTGGTTATGTAATGTCCTGAAATAAGCCCGATGACAATCGTATTAATTTTTCAGCTAACGGCAGCTAGCCCGTGGCTGAAAGGGTAATTTTTCGCTTATTACGGACATGACAATGATTCGAATCCTTCTCCGGACCGTGGCGGACAAGCCGTGGCTGCGTCTGCTCGCTCTCGCGTTTCTTATCTCCTCGATAGGCAACGGCATCACCTGGATCGTCGTTTTTAGTGAACTGATCCGCCTGTCGGCCCCCGTCGCGTCGCTGGCTCTCGCCTACATTCTTTCCACCGTCCCCGGACTCCTCGGCAGCATCGCGGGGGAACGCTTTTGCCAGCACCTGAGCCCCTTTACGATCCTGATACTCGGCGAGGGGCTCGGACTTATCGGCCTGGCGGCACCGTTTTACGCCGTGGCGATGGATTCCATCCCGCTGCTTCTCATCGCTCAGGCAATCGGGGCGTTCACCACCGGCATGACCTTCCCGGCGCTGAGTAAAATATTCAAAACCGGCCTTGTCGAAGATGAACTCCCGGTCGCCACTACCCTCGAAAGCATTATTTTTGCCGGTAACGTGCTCTGCGGCATTGGCCTGGGGTTAGCCCTGATCGGATATATGAGCGCGGCTTATCTGCTGGTTATCGATCTGCTGAGCTTCGCCGCCGCCGTCCTCATACTCGGACGGGCGAAAACGCACTTCAGCGCGCATTTTGTCAATCACATCCGCAGCGTATCCCCGCTGCGCTGGCAGACCCTGAACCATTCCCAGCGCCGCGCGATGCTGCTGCTGCCTCTGCTGGCCGCTGCGGGCGCGCCGGCAATGGCGCTGCTCCCGGGGCTCGCTCCCGGGGGGCTTTCAGGATCGCCGGAACAAACGATCGCCCTGGCGCTGCTTTTTACCCGCAGTCTCGGCCAGCTGATTGGGCCACTGCTGCTCAATCCCGCGCGTTTTGAAAAAAACAGCAGCAGCAACGGGCTGTCGATCGGCTGCCTGGCGATTTTTCTGCTGTGCTACGGGCTGCTCCCCTTCTCACCGTCGCCCTACCTGGCGCTGGCGCTGGTCTTTGTGGCGCACGTTTTCTCCAACGTCGTGTTTTCCCTCGCCGTCTATACGCTGCTCAGAAGCTTCGATCAACAGCAGGTTCCGACCGCGATCGCCAGAAGCTACCGATTGCAGATGGCGATCTCGGCTTTGGTGTCGATCGGCGCGGGATACTGTTCTGATGCTATCGGGGTCACCGGCTCGCTCTATCTGTTCAGCGGGACGGGGTTCATTTTGATTGTCGCGCTGCTGGTGATTGGCAAAGCCTGTATCAGGCCAGCGCGGGCGTAACGGAGAGTGGCGGCGCGGTGCGGGATGCAGGGCTTCCATGCCCTGTTGAAGAATTACTCGAAGAAAACTTCAGGGTTTTCAGAGAGCGAGACGAAGGATTTGGTGTTTTTATCCAGGGCGCCAATCGCGCCGCTTTCGATATCATATACCCAGCCGTGCAGGCGCAGCGCGCCGTCGCGCAGGCCGACGGCTACCGACGGGTGCGTTTTGATATTGTTAAGCTGGGCGATGACGTTCTCGCGCACCATCGCATTCACTTTATCGATTTCGCTATTCCAGGTTTTGCTGTCAACCACCGCTCTGGCCGCATCGGCGTAGTGCAGCCAGTGGGAAACCGCCGGCATGGAGTCCAGACACTGACAGGTTGCAACCGCCGTCATCGCGCCGCAGTTCGAATGGCCGCAAATCACGATATCGGTCACCCCGAGGGCAACAACCGCATACTCAATGGTAGCTGAGACCCCACCCGGCTCCGGCCCGAAGGAAGGAACGATATTACCCGCATTACGAATAACAAAGAGCTGTCCAGGTTCCTGCTGGGTCACCAGTTCTGGTACCAGACGGCTGTCGGAGCAGGAGATGAAAAGCGCTTTGGGATTCTGGCTGGAAGCCAGGCTGCGGAAAAGCTCTTTACGCTGGGGAAAGATCTCTTTTTGGAAGTTGAGGAAACCCTCAATGATATGTTGCATAGCAGTGTCTCTTTTCTCTGTTTTAATTACGGTATGACAAAGATCACAGTATGTAGTGTATCACCGACGGGTCGAATGGGAATTATTTTGATAAACGGCGATTTAGCGAGCACCCGGCCAATGCCCCGGCGGGCGCTTGCCTGACGGATAGCTACATAAAGAACTTCACCGCCTGTTGGAAGGTGCTCCCTATTCCCCACAGCAGAGGCACTCCTACCGCAAACCAGCTCAAGGCCATCAGCGCCCGCGACGGCCGCGGCTCCCAGCTGAGCTGCGCGTTTTCATTCACCGTATACAGCCCCTTCGCCTGCTGCTGTTCCTGGGCGGACATGGCATATTTTTGCGGTATCGGGCGGATCAGCTGGTTGCAGATCAGGCCGATAACCAGCAGCCCGGTGAGGACCATCAGCGTAATATCGTACACCCGCTGTGGAGCAAGCCCTTGGGCCAGCTGATATTCGCGTAAATAATTCACTAAAACCGGGCCGCTAATACCGGCGGCGGACCATGCCGTCAGCAGACGCCCGTGAATCGCCCCCACCATCTGCGCGCCGAAGATATCGGCCAGATAGGCGGGGATAGTGGCAAAGCCGCCGCCGTACATCGAAATGATAACGCACAGGGCGCAGACGAAAATGGCGACGTAGCCGCCGTGGTTGATCAGCGGCAGGGAGCCGTACAGCGCGGCGCCGAGAAGAAAAATCATGGCAAAGGTCATTTTCCGGCCGCAAAGATCCGAAACCGAAGCCCAGAAGAAGCGGCCGATGATATTAAACAGGCTCAGCAGCCCGGTAAAGCCTGCCGCCATAGTCGCGATGCGCCGCAGCTGGTCGGCGTTAAGCTCGTGCCATTGCAGACTCGTCGCCAGCAGCTTGCCGGCAAAAATCTCCTGCAGCATGGGTGAGGCCATCCCTAAAATACCGATCCCCGCCGTCACGTTCAGCCACAGCACCAGCCACAGCAGCCAAAACTGCGGCGTGCGCCAGGCTACGCTGACGTGTACCTGAATGGTGGAATGCGCGCTCATCACTTTTAGCGCCTTCTCCCCGGCAGGATGCCAGCCCATCGGCGGCAGACGATAGCCGAAGGTACCGCAGAGCATAAACAGGGCATAGATGGCTGACAGCGCCAGAACGCTCTGCCAGACGCCGTTACCCGTCGCGTCGGCGAAAAAATTCATCAACGCGTTTGCCAGAGGTGCCCCCACCAGCGCGCCGCCGCCAAAGCCCATTATCGCCATGCCGGCGGCCATTCCGCGCTTATCGGGGAACCAGCGCAGCAGGGTCGAGACCGGTGAAATATAGCCCAGCCCAAGGCCGACTCCGCCAATAACCCCTGCCCCCAGCCACAATAGCCAGAGCTGATGAAAATAGATGGCGACGCTTGAGAGCAGCAGCCCGCCGCACCAGCATAGCGTTGCGATGAAGCTCACCAGCCGCGGCCCGACCTTTTCCAACCAGCTTCCCCACAGCGCCGCGGAGCAGCCAAGAAAGACAAAAAACAGCGTATAGGTCCAGCCTAGCAGCGAGATTTTCCAGTCGCATTCGCGGGTAAAAAGCTGCTGCCAGAAGGACATCGTGACCCGGCACGGCAGCGATCCGCTGCCGCCCACCAGCTGCGACATCGGCAGCCAGAAAACGGAAAAACCGTAGGCCATCCCAATACAGAGATGCACCGCCAGCGCGGCCGGCGGCACCAGCCAGCGGTTAAATCCCGGTCGCGCGATAATACGCGGTTTTGAAAAAAAAGCGTGTCGCGAGGGTACGGATGAGGGAGCGATATTGTCATTGGTTTGCGCCATGTTCCTGTCCTTATCATGTTTGCTACCGGCCGCCGCGGCGGCCGAAGAGAACATCACAAGGCAAGAACGGTGCCATTCATCCCGTTAAGACTATGAAATGGCGACTGAAGCGAGCAAGCACGACGGCGGATCGCTTTGAACATTGCGCTCAAAAAACGAACAACTCCAAATTCATCAAATAGCGGCAACGCAGCGGGCGCCCGGTAGCGATTTTGATAACCGGACTCTCAGAGTGATACGCGGGGCGCTTTCAGCCCCTGCGGCCGGCGCTTTTACAGCCCCACCAGCTCATACTTTTTAATCTTACGATACAGCGTGGCAATGCCAATACCCAGCTCATCTGCCGCCTGCTTCTTATTGCTGTGGCGGGTTAGCGCTTCGCGGATCATCTGCCTTTCCATCTCATCCAGCGCCGTGACGCTCTCCTCTTCTCCCGGCACGCTCAGCGGGCCGACGGCGGCCGGCTCACGCTCCGCCAGCCTGGCGCTGCTGATGATATTGGGCGGCAGCAGTGAGGCGTCGATAACCTCGCCTGAGGGAACCACGTTGACCAGATACTCCATCAGGTTGCTCAGCTCGCGAATATTACCCGGCCAGCGGTAGCCCTTGAGCATGGCGACGACCTCCGCAGCCACGCCGGGGTAGACCAGCTCCAGGCGCCTCGTATGCAGCTGCAGAAAGTAGTGAATCAGCAACTCGATATCATCCTGACGTTCCCGCAGCGGCGGCAGCATCAGAGGGATAACGTTGAGCCGGTAGTAGAGATCTTCGCGGAATTTGCCGGCAACGATAAACTGTTCGAGATTCTGGTTAGTCGCCGAAATAATGCGGATATCGACGGGCACCGGATGGCTGGCGCCGACGGGCTGGATTTCTCGCGACTCAATGGCCCGCAGCAGCTTAGCCTGCAGCGTCAGCGGCATATCGCCAATCTCGTCGAGAAACAGCGTGCCGTGGTTCGCCGCCTGGATTAGCCCGGTTTTGCCGTTCGCCGAGGCGCCGGTAAAAGCGCCCTTGACGTAGCCAAAGAGCTCGCTTTCCAGCAGTTGGTCAGGAATGGCCGCGCAGTTGATGGCGATAAAAGGTTTGGCCTGACGATCGCTGAGCTTATGTATCGCTCTGGCGACCACCTCCTTCCCGGTGCCGCTTTCGCCGGCAATCATGACGCTTGAGGGGCTGGGCGCAATGCGCCTGATCAGCTTTTTCAGTTGGCGCATCGACCGGCACTCTCCCACCATCTGCTCAATCTGCGGCTCTTCCACAGAGGCGCTTAAACTTGAAGATGAGTGCGATTGATGGAAGGCCATTAAAAACAGCCACTGATCCTGAACCGCGTGCAGCTGGCCAATAATCATTTCGGTCTTGTTATCGAATGAGATCACGTGCTGCATATGGCCGCGAGTAAAATTATGCTCAAAAGTCAGCGGCCTAAAATTGATGGGTTTACCGATCATATTTCCCTGGTTCACCCCGAGAGTTTTTAACGCCGTGTGATTAGCAAACTTGACCTTCTGATCGTGACCAATAACCAGGACCCCCTGATCCATATTTTCGATCATCGTTAAAAACATTTTCTGGATATTATCGCTGCCGCCCTGGTCCTCCAGCAGCCGGGAAACAAATATCGAGGAGACGTGGCGGACATAATCGGAAAACTCGCGCAGGTTGTCATTAATACGCTCCTGCTGCTCGCAGGTTAATGCCACCAGGCTAATGACTCCGACGCACCGATCCTGATAAATAACCGGCGTACCAAGAAAGGCTTTCTCTTTACAGCTATCTTTACTGGTGCACTCTTTACATAAAGGGTCAAAGCGGGAATGGGTCACCACCTTCTCTTTTTTTGTTTCAATAATGTAGCGCAAAAGTCGCGAATCTGTATTTAATTTGCGCCCCAGCGATTTGGCATACACGCCGGTCCCGGCAACCCGGCATAGCGTGTTATCGACAATTTCAACTTCGAGCTGAAGCACGCTGGATAGCATCCTGGCAAAACGCTGAATGGTCGGCTGAATCTGCATCAAAACGGAAAATGTGTTCGAGGTCATCATAATAAACCTTTTAATATCACTAACCAGCTGAGATATCTGGCAATGTGACTGCTCTTATTCTTCGGTCATGATACTAACCCAGCCGCCAACAATATTTGACTGAGGCAGGTTTCTTTTTCATTCCTTGACGAAAATATGTAAGAAGTATCACATTTTCATATCAATATGAGAATAGACGCGCCGCCTTTATCACTTTGGTGGGTTTTAACGTCGCTGCCGCTGGTATATCTCGCCGGATGCGGGAAGTGCTTTCACTCCCCTCCTGACAGGATCGCCCGGTTATTATTTCCCGCCCCCATTCGAAACTATATTTCGTGACATCCCTCGCATAATTTTCGCCACCTCAGCCATATTACGCCTGGGGCTGTATGAACTGGCATGCTTATTGTTAGTAGAAATATAGCGCTGGCAGTCGCTATTCAGTCACCACCCTTTTCCGACCGCACAGCAATCATTAAGCCGTCACTCACTCCAGGATTTAAAAAATGAAAACTGTTAACGACCTGATTAAGGATATCAACAAGCTGAACTCGCATCTTCATCAGAAGGACTTCCTGCTGACGTGGGAGCAGTCCCCGGATGAGCTAAAACAGGTACTGGACGTTGCGGCGGCATTGAAAACTCTGCGCGCGGAAAATATCGCCACCAAAGTCTTCAATAGCGGTCTGGGAATTTCGGTTTTTCGCGATAATTCAACCCGTACGCGCTTTTCCTACGCCTCGGCGCTGAACCTGCTCGGACTTGCGCAGCAGGACCTGGACGAGGGGAAATCGCAAATCGCCCACGGCGAAACCGTGCGTGAAACGGCCAATATGATCGCCTTCTGCGCTGACGCTATTGGCATCCGCGACGATATGTACCTTGGCGCCGGCAACGCCTATATGCGCGAAGTGGGCGAAGCGCTCGACGACGGCTATCGTCAGGGCGTGCTGCCGCAGCGCCCGGCGCTTATCAATCTGCAGTGCGACATCGATCACCCAACGCAGGCAATGGCCGACCTCGCCTGGCTGCGGGAGCATTTCGGATCGTTAGAGAATCTCAAGGGCAAAAAAATCGCCATGACCTGGGCCTACTCACCCAGCTACGGCAAACCGCTTTCGGTTCCGCAGGGCATCATCGGCCTGATGACCCGTTTCGGTATGGATGTCACCCTCGCCCACCCGGAAGGCTACGATCTGATCCCCGACGTTATCGAAGTGGCGAAAAACAACGCCGAGGCCTCCGGCGGCAGCTTCCGCCAGGTCACCGAGATGGCAGAGGCCTTCAAGGATGCGGATATCGTCTACCCGAAATCCTGGGCGCCGTACAAAGTGATGGAAAAGCGTACCGAACTGCTGCGCGCCGAGGATCGCGAAGGGCTGAAAGCCCTTGAGGCGGCCTGTCTGGCACAGAACGCTAATCATAAAGACTGGCACTGCACCGAAGAGATGATGGCGCTAACCGGCGACGCTCTGTATATGCACTGCCTGCCGGCCGATATCACCGGCGTCTCCTGCGCTGAAGGCGAAGTCACCGAAGCGGTCTTCGAAAAATATCGCATCGCCACCTACAAAGAGGCGAGCTGGAAGCCGTACATCATCGCCTCGATGATCCTCTGCCGTAAATATGCCAAACCCGGCCTGCTGCTGGAACAACTGCTCGTCGAAGCGCAAAAACGAATCAAATAACCCCTCAGGCCGGCCTGCTGGCCGGCTCTCCGCTCACGCCATGAAGGATAAGGAAAGAGTATGTCTGCTTTCTCATTGAAAATGGATATTGCCGATAATCGGTTTTTTAACGCCATCAGTTCGCCGCTTTTTTCTCGCCAGCAGGCGAAACAGGCGCGCCATTTTCATCAAAAAATCACCGGCTATAAACCCACCCCGCTGTATGCCCTGAACGACCTTGCCGCCCTCTTTGGCCTGGGCCGGATTCTGGTCAAAGACGAATCGCAGCGCTTCGGCCTGAACGCATTCAAGATGCTCGGCGGCGCCTGGGCCATTGCGCAGCTGCTGTGCGAAAAATACCGCCTGGATATCAACGAATTTTCCTTCGACACGTTCAGGCCCGGCATGACGGAGAAGATGACCTTCGCGACGACCACCGACGGCAACCACGGCCGCGGCGTGGCGTGGGCCGCCCAGCAGCTGGGGCAGAATGCGGTGATCTACATGCCAAAAGGGTCTGCTCAGGAGCGCGTCGACGCCATCCGACGCCTCGGCGCCGAATGTATCGTCACCGAAATGAACTACGACGATACCGTGCGCTTCACTCTGCAAACGGCGCAGCAAAACGGCTGGGAGGTGGTGCAGGATACGGCCTGGGAAGGATATACCCGCATCCCGACCTGGATTATGCAAGGCTACGCCACCCTTGCCGACGAAGCGGTCGAGCAGATCTCCTCGATGGGAATTGCCCGCCCCACTCACGTGTTCCTGCAGGCCGGCGTCGGCGCGATGGCGGGCGGCGTGCTGGGCTACCTGGTCGACGCCTATGGCGCCAACAATTTGCATTCGGTGATTATCGAACCTGAGCTGGCCGACTGCTTATACCGCTCCGGCGTTAAAGGCCAAATCGTCAACGTCGGCGGCGAAATGGCCACCATCATGGCCGGCCTGGCCTGCGGCGAACCCAACCCGCTGGGCTGGGAAATTCTGCGCAACTGCGCCACCCAGTTTATCTCCTGTCAGGACGCCGTTGCCGCCCTCGGGATGCGCGTGCTGGGTAACCCTACCGGCGACGATCCGCGGGTGATTTCCGGCGAGTCCGGCGCCGTCGGTCTCGGAGTGCTGGCCGCCGTACATTTTCATCCCCAGCGCGAAGCGCTAATGCACAAGCTCAGGCTGGACAGCGACTCCATCGTGCTGGTCATCAGCACCGAAGGTGACACCGACGTGAAGCACTACCGGGAAGTGGTCTGGGAAGGCAAACACCCGGCGACGCGATAGGCCTCAGCATACTTTTCAACTCATCCCGCGCGGCGGGAAAACAGGACCGGAGAACGAATCCATGGCAAAGCAAATTCCATTCAAACTGATTCTCGAAAGAGCCAACCACTACCAGCAGGACATGACCCGCTTTTTACGCGATATGGTGGCCATACCCAGCGAAAGCTGCGACGAAAAGCGCGTCGTCCAGCGAATAAAAGAAGAGATGGAGAAGGTCGGTTTCGACAAAGTTGAAATCGACCCGATGGGCAACATACTCGGCTATATCGGCCACGGCCCGCGCCTGGTGGCAATGGATGCGCATATCGATACCGTGGGCATCGGCAATATCAAAAACTGGAATTTCGACCCCTACGAGGGTATGGAGACCGACGAGCTGATCGGCGGGCGCGGGACGTCGGATCAGGAAGGCGGCATGGCCTCAATGGTGTATGCCGGAAAAATCATCAAAGACCTGGGCCTGGAGGATGAGTATACCCTGCTGGTGACCGGCACCGTCCAGGAAGAGGACTGCGACGGCCTCTGCTGGCAGTACATCATCGAGCAGTCCGGCATTCGCCCCGAGTTCGTGGTCAGCACTGAGCCCACCGACTGCCAGATATACCGCGGCCAGCGCGGGCGCATGGAGATCCGCGTGGACGTACAGGGGGTCAGCTGTCACGGCTCGGCGCCGGAACGCGGCGATAACGCTATTTTCAAAATGGGGCCGATTCTTAACGAACTGCAGGACCTTTCCCGACATCTGGGCAACGACGACTTCCTCGGCAAAGGTACCCTGACCGTTTCGGAAATCTTCTTTACCTCGCCAAGCCGCTGCGCGGTCGCCGACAGCTGCGCCGTCTCCATCGACCGCCGCCTGACCTGGGGAGAAACCTGGGAAGGCGCGCTGGACGAAATCCGCGCCCTGCCGGCGGTACAAAAAACGGGGGCCGTGGTGTCGATGTACAACTACGATCGCCCTTCCTGGACCGGCCTCGTCTACCCCACAGAGTGCTATTTCCCGACCTGGAAAGTAGAGGAGAACCACTTTACCGTCCAGGCGCTCAGCAACGCCTATGAAGGCCTGTTCGGCAAAGCGCCGGTGGTCGATAAATGGACGTTCTCTACCAACGGCGTTTCGATCATGGGCCGTCACGGGATCCCGGTCATTGGCTTTGGCCCCGGCAAAGAGCCGGAAGCCCACGCCCCGAATGAAAAAACCTGGAAATCGCACCTCGTGACCTGCGCCGCAATGTACGCCGCTATCCCGCTTAGCTGGCTGGCAACAGAATAATAATGATCCGCAATCCCTCCCGCCGCCTGCGACGGGAGTCTGGAGCTTTTTATGCGCGTACTGATTAAAAATGGCACCGTCGTCAACGCTGACGGCCAGGCCAAACAGGACCTGCTGATTGAAAACGGATTAATCAGCCAGCTGGCGGCAGACATCGCCGTGGAGCAACCCTGCGAAATAATTGACGCCGAGGGATGCTACGTGATGCCGGGGGGCGTTGACGTCCACACGCATTTCAATATTGATACCGGCCTCGCCCGCAGCTGTGATGATTTTTTTACCGGTACCCGCGCCGCCGCCTGCGGCGGAACAACGACCATTATCGATCATATGGGCTTCGGGCCAGCCGGCTGCCGGCTGCACCATCAGCTCGAAGCCTACCACGGCTACGCCGCCTACAAAGCGACAATCGATTACAGCTTTCACGGCGTTATTCAGCATATCAACCACGCCATTCTTGATGAAATTCCGTCGATGGTTGAGGCAGGGATCAGCAGCTTTAAGCTCTATTTAACCTACCAGTACAAGCTGAACGATGACGAGTTGCTTCAGGCGCTAAAGCATCTGCATCACGCCGGAGCGCTCACCACCGTCCACCCGGAAAACGATGCCGCCATTGCGCAAAAGCGCGCCGAATTTCTCGCCGCCGGCAAAACCGCGCCCCGCTACCACGCCTTGAGTCGTCCGCCGGAGTGCGAGGCCGAAGCCATCGCCAGGACGATCAACCTGGCCCGGCTTGCCGGCAACGCGCCGCTGTATATCGTGCACCTGTCTAACCGACTGGGGCTCGATTATCTCCGCCTTGCCCAGGCGCGTCGACAGCCGGTTTGGGTCGAAACCTGCCCGCAGTATCTGCTGCTCGACGATCGCTGCTATGAGCGTGATGACGCGCTGCAGTTTCTGCTCAGCCCGCCGCTGCGCAACGCCAGCAACAACGACGCGCTGTGGTGCGGCATAGCCGATGGCGCCATTGACGTGGTGGCAACCGATCACTGCGCCTTCTCGATGGCCCAGCGGCGGCAGCTATCCGGCGGCGATTTTAGCCGCTGTCCAAACGGCCTTCCCGGGGTTGAGAACCGCCTGCTGCTGCTGTTTTCGCACGGCGTGATGAGCGGAAGGATCTCGCCGGAGCGCTTCGTGGCGCTCACCAGCGCCACTCCGGCGAAGCTGTTTGGCCTCTGGCCGCAAAAAGGCCTGCTGGCGCCCGGCGCGGATGCCGATGTGGTCATTATCGACCCGCGACGAACCACCACCATCCGCCACCAGCAGCTCCACGACAACGCCGACTACTCGCCGTGGGAGGGGTTTATTTGCCAGGGCGCCATCCGCCAGACGCTGTCTCATGGCAGGGTCATTTTCAGCAACGGCACCTTTACCGGCAGCGCCGGACAAGGCCGTTTTATACGCCGTAACCCTTTTTCGACCGCGCAGGCATTGGCGCGCGGCGCACGCCTTTAAAGAGAGGAATCCATGAGTAAGAAAATTGTTCTCGCCCTCGGCGGGAATGCCTTAGGGGACGATCTTGCCGGACAGATGCAGGCCGTTACGCAAACGGCGCAGGCGATTGTGGATCTCATTGCCCAAGGGCATCAGGTCGTGGTGACGCACGGCAACGGCCCGCAGGTCGGGATGATCAATCTGGCCTTCGAGGCCGCCGCCAAAACCGAGGCCCATACCCCGATGCTGCCGATGTCGGTCTGCGTCGCGCTCAGCCAGGGGTATATTGGCTACGATCTGCAAAATGCGCTGCGTGAGGCGCTGCTCGCGCGCGGGATGCCCGTTCCGGTCGCCACGGTGATCACCCAGGTTGAGGTTGACGCCGCCGATGAAGCTTTCCGCGATCCCAGCAAACCCATCGGCTCATTCTTCAGCGCAGCGGAAGCCCAGGTCCTGATCCGCCAGGGCTACACGCTGAAAGAGGATGCCGGGCGCGGCTATCGTCGGGTGGTGGCCTCCCCGGAGCCCGTCGATATTATCGAAAAAGAGACGGTGAAGGCGCTGATGGATGCCGGACAGGTGGTGATTACCGTCGGCGGCGGCGGTATCCCGGTGATCCGCGAGGGGAACCACCTGCGCGGGGTTAGCGCGGTCATTGATAAGGACCGGGCCAGCGCCAGGCTCGCCGCCACGATCGATGCCGATATGCTGATTATCCTCACCGCGGTGGAAAAAGTGGCGATCAACTTTGGCCAGCCTAATCAGCAATGGCTGGACAGGCTCTCGCTTAACGATATCGACCGCTTTATTGCCGAAGGTCATTTCGCCAAAGGCTCTATGCTGCCGAAAGTCGAAGCCGCCGCGGCGTTCGCCCGTTCGCGGCCTGGGCGCCGGGCCTTAATTACCATGCTAAGCAAGGCCCGGGAAGGGATAGAAGGAAAAACGGGGACGCTGATTGAGGGGTAGCCAACCCGGCGCCAGCGGCCCCTCGCCTCCGTCGCGGGGGAGTCGCATCATGCGGTCGTCAGCGCTTTTTGTCCCTCAATTTCCGAATGTACAGACATCATCAGACCGCCGGGAGCCTGATTTTTAATCTGCAGGATCTCGGCCAGTACGCTGACGGCAATCTCGTGCGGCGTTTCGGCGCCAATGTTGTAGCCTACCGGCGCATGGAGACGCGCAATATGCTCTTCCGCCACCCCGCTTTCCCGCAGCTGGCGTAAAAAAACCTGCACCTTGCGGCGGCTGGCCAGCAGCCCCAGCCAGGCCACCGGCCGGGCGATCAGCTTATCCAGCGCTTCACGATCTTTGTTATTCGTGGCGATCAGGACAAAATCATCATGACGAACCGCCAGCTGTTCAACGGCTGCGGCGAAGCTGTCGGCATGCAGCAGCCGGGTCGTCGGCGGAAACAGCTGCGGATCGAGGCTGGCAGAATGGATATCGACGACGACAACTTCGAATCCCAGCAGCGCGGCGCCCTGCGCAACTGCGCGATTAACGTGCCCGCCCCCGACCAGCACCAGCCGCGGTCGCTGGCAGTGGACGCTGATAAACACCGACATTGCCCCGCCGCAGTCGGAACCCACGGCGTCGGTGCCGCTGCGCGCCATCCGGCCATGAAACATGCGCGAGGCCTTTTCAGCCAAGGCCTCCAGCGCTTCATCAATGACCTTGCGTTCGACCATCCCACCGCCGATGGTGCCAATAATGCTCCCATCAGCGCGGATCAGCATCTGCGCGGAGTGCCTGGGCGTTGAGCCGCGGCTCTCGACGATTTGCGCCAGCGCAAACGGGCAGTTTTGTGCTTCAAGCCTTGCGGCTTCTGAGAAAATATTCATAACAACCTCAATGGCTATTCCTGTGGTCAGCCCGACCGGGCCGGGTCCTTTACTCTCCAATGCATCGTCTGCGAGCTGGCCGCCCATTCTCACTTTGAGACAGCTGATTCAACAACCACATCGGCGACGCCCTGCCGGCGCGCCTGAACCGGCGGGCAGCGTTGACGACAACGGCCTGACGGCAGAATTGAGTATGCAAGGTTCATGCTGAGCCGCGGCTTTTAGCGCAAATTCGTGAACAGCGTCGCGGAAAGCGGGGTCAGACGGACGGCTTTATTTGCCGACGGAATGTCCGTTATTCATTTACCTGAATAATTCGCGCGCAGCATAATAAATCCGCTAAAAAAATATTATCATTGTGATAGCTCGCGGATAATTTTTAACAATACTCTCCCGACATTTTATTGAGTGATTTTAATTCCCATTTAGACCGACGTCATCGCGACAATAACCACCTTTAATTTAGAGTTCCTTCACAAATTTATGCCTAATCCTGCCACCAGTGAAATAACTGGTGCGAATGTTGCTGTTCCTTTCCCATCCGTCGGAATTAATGCGACGCCCGCTATTTTTCCGTCGCTCGCAAAGCGGCAGCCTTAAAAATAACGAGCCCGTACCGGCAACGTTGATCTCATAAATGAATCTAAGGAGAGGGTTATGGGTGATATTATGCGTCCCGTCCCGTTTGAGGAACTTTTGACGCGTATTTTTGATGAGTATCAGCACCACCGTTCAATTTTTGGTATCCCGGAACAACAGTTTTATATCCCGGCGACATCCAGACGAGTGAGCGTATTTGGCGAGAGCTGCGCCACGCCCATCGGCCCCGCCGCCGGGCCGCACACCCAGCTGGCGCAAAATATCATCACCTCATGGCTCACCGGCGGAAGGTTTATTGAGCTGAAAACCGTGCAGATACTCGACCGCCTTGAGCTGGAAAAGCCCTGCATTGACGCCGAAGATGAGTGTTTTAACACCGAATGGTCCACCGAATTTACGCTGCTCAAAGCCTGGGATGAATATCTGAAGGCCTGGTTTATCCTCCATCTGCTGGAAGAGATATTCCCGTTCACGCCGTCAAAATCCGCCAAGTCGTTTATTTTTAATATGAGCGTCGGCTATAACCTCGACGGCATTAAGCAGCCGCCGATGCAGCAGTTTATCGACAATATGATGGATGCCGGATCTCATCCGAAATTCGCGCAGTATCGCGATACGCTTTACCGCTGGACGCATAGCGACCGCTTTGTGGTCGGCAATCAGCTTGAGGACATTCGTCCGCAGCTGGCGAAGCTGGCCCAGCGGGTCCCGGGCAGGCTGGTTAGCGGCGTCACGCTCTCGACCATGCACGGCTGTCCGCCTGATGAAATTGAGGCCATCTGCCGCTATATGCTGGAAGAGAAAGGGCTTAATACCTTCGTGAAGCTCAATCCGACGCTGCTTGGCTATCCGCGAGTGCGTGAAATCCTCGATACCTGCGGCTTTAGCTATATCGGCCTCAGTGAAGAATCCTTCGATCACGACCTGAAAATCGGTCAGGCGCTGGAGATGCTTCATCGCCTGATGGCGCTGGCGAAAGAAAAAGCGCTAGGTTTCGGCGTCAAGCTGACCAACACCCTCGGGACGATCAATCGCAAAGGCGCTTTGCCCGGCGATGAGATGTATATGTCCGGACGGGCGCTCTTCCCCCTCGCCATCAACGTCGCCGCCCTGCTGTCGCGCGAATTTAACGGCAGGCTGCCTATTTCCTACTCCGGCGGCGCCAGCCAGCTGACGATCCGCGAGATATTTGAAACCGGGATCCGCCCGATTACTATGGCCACCGACCTGCTAAAACCGGGCGGCTATCTGCGGCTAAGCGCCTGCATGCGCGAGCTGGAACAGGCCAACGGGTGGGAGCTGCAGCAGGTGGACGTCGGGCGCCTCAGCGCGCTGGCCGAAAAGGCCATCAGCATGGAGTACACCCAGAAGCACTGGAAACCTCAGGACCGCATTGTGGTCGCAGAGCCGCTGCCGCTCACCGACTGCTACGTCGCGCCGTGCGTGAGCGCCTGCGCGATTAAGCAGGATATTCCCGAGTATATTCGCCTGCTGGGCGAGCAGCGCTATGCCGACGCCCTTGAGCTTATCTATCAGCGTAACGCGCTGCCGGCCATTACCGGCCATATTTGCGATCATCAGTGCCAGCATAACTGTACCCGCCTTGACTACGACAGTTCGCTCAATATTCGCGAACTGAAGAAAATCGCGCTCGAGAAAGGCTGGGAAGAGTATCAGCGGCGCTGGCACAAACCGGCCGGTTCCGGTGCGATGAACCCGGTGGCGGTGATCGGGGCGGGCCCGGCGGGGCTTGCCGCAGGCTACTTTCTGGCCCGCGCCGGACACCCGGTGACCCTGTTTGAGCGCGAGGCCAACGCGGGCGGCGTGGTGCGCAATATCATTCCTCAGTTCCGCATCCCCGCCGAGCTTATCCAGCACGATATCGACTTCGTGATCGAGCACGGCGTTAATATCGTCTACGGCTGCGATCCGCTGCTGACGGTGGAGAAACTTCGCCGCGAGGGCTACCGCTACGTGCTGGTCGGCACCGGTACCGACAAAAACAGCGGCGTAAGCCTCGGCGGTGATAACCCTAACGTGCGCAAATCGCTGCAGTTCTTACGCGAATATAATCGCGGTGACGCCCTCCAGCTCGGCAAACAGGTGGTGATTATCGGCGCGGGCAATACCGCCATGGACTGCGCGCGCGCCGCGATGCGGGTGCCGGGCGTGGAAAAAGTCACCATCGTCTACCGCCGTTCGCAGCAGGAGATGCCGGCATGGCGCGAAGAGTATGAAGAGGCGCTGCGTGACGGCGTGTCGTTCGAGTTTCTGAGTAATCCTGAGCAGTTCTACGCCGACGGAACGCTGACCGTCCGGGTGATGCAGCTCGGCGACGCCGATGAACAGGGCCGCCGTCGCCCGCTAGCAACCAACCAAACCCGCACCCTACGGGCGGACACGGCGATCGCCGCCATCGGCGAACAGCAGGACGTTGAGGCGCTGGCGGCGATGGGCATTCCGCTGGACGGCAGCGGCTGGCCGGCGGTCGATCTCAGCGGCGAAACCGCGCTGCCGGGCGTATTTCTTATCGGCGACGTCCAGCGCGGCCCGTCATCCATCGTCTCGGCTATCGGCAACGCCCGTCGGGCAGCGGATGCTATTCTGGCGCGAGAAAACATTGCCACCCGCTATCAGCATAAACAGTGGAATAACGTCGATCCGGCGGACATCTACCAGCGCAAAGGGACAATCGCCGTCGCGGAGGTGGCCAGCGATGACCGCGAGGCGTTCGTTGCTCAGGAAGCGGCCCGCTGCCTGGAGTGCAACTACGTGTGCAGCAAATGCGTGGACGTGTGCCCAAACCGCGCCAACGTCTCTATTGCCGTGCCGGGGTTCCAGAACCGCTATCAGACGCTGCATCTCGACGCATACTGCAACGAATGCGGCAACTGCGCGCAGTTCTGCCCCTGGCAGGGCAAGCCCTACAAAGACAAAATTACCGTCTTTAGCCTGGCGCAGGATTTCGCCAACAGCAGCAACCCCGGCTTCTTCGTAGAGGACGACAGCGTCCACGTACGGCAAAACGAGCAAACCTGGCTGCTAAAAATCGACGATAGCGGCCATATCGCTGACGTTCCCCCTACCGTTGCCGATCTTTGCCGCATCATTAGCCATGTTCATCTTAACCACCGATACCTGCTGGGAGGCGTCGAAGTATGAGTATCTTAATTCTGAAAAATGCCACCGCCGCGCAGCTCTATCCGGCGAAGGTCACGGAAAGCGTCGATATTGCGATCGAAAACGGCGAAATTCTCGCTATTGCCCCGGGTCTCGCTCAGCGCTATCCGCAGGCCACGGTCAAAGAGATGCACGGTCGTCTGGTGATGCCGGGGATAGTGTGTTCGCATAACCACTTCTATTCCGGCCTGTCGCGAGGGATTCAGGCCAATATTGCGCCCAGCCCTGACTTTATCTCGACGCTGAAAAATATGTGGTGGCGGCTCGACCGCGCGCTGGATGAAGAATCCCTCTATTACAGCGGGCTGATTTGCGCTATGGAAGCCGTGCGCAGCGGCTGTACCGCGGTGATTGACCACCATGCTTCGCCCAACTATATCGCCGGATCGCTCAGCCAGCTGCGCAACGCCTTCCTGCGGATCGGCCTGCGGGGAATGACCTGTTTTGAAACCACCGATCGCAACGGCGGGATTAAAGAACTGCGGGCCGGCGTCGAGGAGAACATTCGCTTTGCCCGCGAAATCGACCTGGCGCGAAAACAGGGTCGCGAACCCTACCTGGTTGAAGCGCATATTGGCGCCCACGCGCCCTTTACGGTGCCGGATGAGGGGCTGGCGATGCTCAGCGAGGCGCTGAGCGCCACCGGCCGCGGCCTGCATATCCATGCGGCGGAGGACCGCTACGACGTCAGCCACAGCCATCATCGCTACGCAAAAGACCTGCTGGTCAGGCTGGCGGAGTTTAACCTGATTGACCGCAGGACGCTGGTTGCCCACGGCCTGTATCTCTCCGATCAAGATATTGAGATCCTCAATTCTCAGGATGGGTTCCTGGTGCATAACGCGCGCTCCAATATGAACAACCACGTCGGCTATAACCAGCGGCTGGTCGACTTCCGCAACCTGGCGCTGGGCACCGACGGCCTGGGATCTGATATGTTCGAAGAGCTCAAGTTTGCCTTCTTTAAGCACCGTGACGCCGGCGGGTCGCTGTGGCCGGACGGTTTTGCCCGCGCCTTAAGCAACGGCAACGAGCTGCTCAGCCGCAACTTTAACGCCCGCTTTGGCCGCCTTGAGGCGGGATATAAAGCCGACCTGACGATTTGCGACTACCCTGCGCCAACGCCGCTGATGGCCGAAAATATCGCCGGGCATATCGCCTTTGGTCTCGGCAGTCATCACGTCCATAGCGTGATGGTCAACGGGGAGATGATTTACGAGAACCGACAGTTTACCTTCGATCACGAACCGCTCTTTGCCGAGGCGCGGAAGGCGGCGGTGAAAATGTGGGCGCGGATGGACGCGCTGCCTTAAGGCGGCGCCGGCATGCATCGGAGCGGGTTATTCCACGAGGTCTCAAGCCGGTCAGCAGAGCAGCTGACCGGCTTTTTTACCTGCTCCGCGAGTGCACCGCTTGCTGCCTGACTCAACCGCGACGACGCGCGTCCCGTAGCGAAAAGGCGTGCAGCGGGGCCCTGGCTCCCCGCTGAAATCGGCGAACCGAAGGCCGGAAGACAAGGGCTGTCCGCCAGGGATGGCGGCAAGAGGCGAATCGAGACAGGAGCGAGCCCCGGAACGGGCGAGCAGGTCGAGTTGGGCCGACCGCAGGCTGCAGGCCGGGAGGTGAGCGCAGTGCGCAGCACCAATTTCCGTGCGGGACCGCGGGGATTGTTAAGGGAAAGACGGTTATCTTCCCTTTAACCCGGTCACCTGGCACCGACACCGACACCGCATGTTCTGCAAAGCGTCCGGTGAACGGAATACCTCCCTGCTGGCCCGCATGAAAGCTGCTCCTCACCCTTCGGGGCGGGGATCGTTTGGCAAGCCGCTATATCCCAGACGCGGCGGCGGCCTCTTTACGCTGTTTTAGCAGCGCCGCCAGCCGCTCGGGGGTCATGATGCTGAGTGCCGCCGTGGGGCAAACCTCCACGCAGGCGGGGCCGCGCTCGCGTTCTGCGCACAGATCGCATTTGATAATCAGTGGCGGATGCGCGGCAGCGCTCTCAACGGTGATGGCCCCAAATGGGCAGACCACCGCGCAGCTCTGGCAGCCGATGCAGCGCGACACATCCGCCTCAACCCGCGCCTCGCCGATGGTCAGCGCCGCCACCGGACAGGCCGAGACGCAGGGGGCGTTTTCACACTGGTGGCACATAATCGGGACGGTGACGTTATCAAGACGTTGGACCTTGAGGCGCGGCTGGAACGCCGCGCCGGTGCCGCCATGCTCCAGCGCGCAGGCGACTTCGCAGGTCCGACAGCCGATACAGGCCTGCGCGCTGGCCAGGATAAATCGGGTCATATCCCCCCCTTTTGATCCGCAAAGAGGGCCAACATTTCATTCGCAGCCTGGCGTCCGGCAGCCATTGCCGTCACCACCAGATCTGCGCCGTGTACCGCATCGCCGCCGGCAAAAACTTTATCATTGCTGGTTTGCGTGCTGGCCCGGCCCTCTCCGCCCGTGCCAATTTGCCCCCAGCGGTCGAGCTGGACCCCGTGACCGCGCAGCCAGGGCATATCGTGCGCCTGGAAGCCAAACGCCATTACCAGCACGTCGGCCGTAAGCTCAAATTCAGAACCGGCAACCGGCCGCGGGCGACGTCGCCCGTCCGGCCCCGGTGCGCCCATTTCGGTGCGGATCATACTCACCGCGCGCACCGCCCCTTTACGGCCGCGAAGGATCCGCTGCGGCTGCACGTTAAACCGGAACTCCACGCCCTCTTCCCTGGCGTTCAGCACCTCTTTTTTCGAACCCGGCATGCTCGGCTCATCGCGGCGATAGGCGCAGGTCACGCTCGCCGCGCCGCGTCGAACGGCGGTGCGCAGACAATCCATCGCCGTATCGCCGCCGCCGAGGACCACAACGTGCTTACCTTGAATTTCGGTCAGCGGATACTCTTCGGTCGCCTCGAGTCCCATCACTTCGCGGGTGCTGGCGATCAGAAACGGCAGCGCCTGAATCACCCCGGACGCATCTTCCCCCTCCAGACCGGCGGCCATCAGGCCATAGGTGCCGACGCCGAGGAATACCGCATCGTAGCCGGCCAGCAGGTCGGCGAACGCCACGTCGCGCCCCACGTCGTGGTTAAGATGGAACTGAATGCCCATGGCGCTGAAAATCTCTCTTCTCACCGCCAGCACGCTCTTATCCAGCTTAAACGGCGGAATACCGAAGGTGAGCAGGCCGCCGATTTCCGGATGCCTGTCGAAAACGTCGACCTGCACCCCCGCGCGCGCCAGGATATCGGCGCAGCCCAGGCCTGCCGGCCCGGCGCCAATCACCGCCACCCGCTCCTCGCGAGGGCTGACGTCCCCGGTCTGCGGCCGCCAGCCCATCGCCAGCGCGCTATCGGTGATATAGCGCTCAAGGTTGCCGATCGTCACCGCCCCGCCCCGCTCCTTCATGGTACAGGCGCCTTCGCATAGCCGGTCCTGCGGGCAGACCCGGCCGCAGATTTCCGGCAATGAGCTGCTTTGGTGGCACAGCTCTGCGGCCTCAATAATCTTTCCTTCATTCACTAACCGAATAAAATCCGGGATGGCGTTATGCAGCGGACAGGTCCAGTTGCACCACGCTTTCTGCGCGCAGTAGAGACAGCGATCGCTCTCATATTCGGCATCGCAGGCGCCGAGTCGGTGATAGATCTCCTCGAAATGCGCTTTGCGCTCCTCGGCGGCGATCTTCGTCGCGCCCACCCGAGGCGGTTTGCTGAGGAATGCCGCGCGACGGTCGCTGCGCCGCACCTGTACCGGTTGCCCCTGGGCGGCGCGAATTTGTCTTTCCCGGCGCAGGCGGCTGAGCCCGGCCTCATCCATCAGCCGCAGCGCCTGCGTCGGGCAGTTGGCGACGCAGGCCTGCAGACCCGACGGATGCTGCTGACAAAGATCGCATTTCTGCGCCAGCTGCGGCGCATCCTCTCCGACGGCCACCATCTCGATGGCGCCAAAAGGACAGGCAATTGCGCAGTTTTTACAGCCAATACACTTCGCCTGCTTCAGCTGGATACTGTCGTTGGCGAAACAGAGCGCCTGAGTCGGGCAGGAGGTCACGCAGGGGGCATCGTTGCAGTGACGGCAGGTGGTCACGCGGCTGGCGTCACGATCAGAGACGAGGTGAATGCGCGGCAGGAAATCATGACGCCGCTGCGGCCAGCAATCCTCGCTGTGGGCGATAGCACAGGCCACTTCGCAAACATGGCAGCCAATACAGCTCGCGGCATCGGCAACAATAAATCGGTTCATTGGCTTCCCTTTTTATTATTCTGAAATTGACAAAGGGTCGCGATGCAATAATCAGGCGCTTTTTACATTCTCAATCAGGGCAAACTTATTTTTGCGAGCAGCCTCAAAAAAATATCCCCTTCAACGCTAATAAATATCAGTCAGACGCGCCTCAGAATCATATTGTGAGTCAGAATGATTATATCCCTCTCATTATGAGACGCTATTTTCTCTCCGCCGTTTTTTCTCCCGCCGCTCGCCGCCGTTATCGTCTCTTTCTGTGATAGTTGACTCATTTCAACATTATTTTGCCTGCAGGAAGAAAAACTGGCACTGCCTAAGCATAGGTAATAGCGAGCTTTGCACTCTCTCTATTCACCCCCCTCCCGGTTGGCTCCTGAGCCCGCCGTTGGATATTAAGGAGAAATACATTATGAGCGCCATTGATTCTCAACCACCATCGGTCACTGGTAGCCCCCACACAATTGATGAGGTGGATCGCGTCTTATCCCCGGGGAAGCTGGTCGTTCTTGGTTTGCAACACGTTCTGGTTATGTATGCCGGCGCCGTCGCCGTCCCTTTAATGATTGGAGACCGGCTGGGGCTAAGCAAAGAAACGGTCGCGCTGCTGATCAGCTCCGATCTGTTTTGCTGCGGCGTCGTAACCCTGCTGCAGTGTATCGGCGTCGGGCGTTTTATGGGCATTCGTCTGCCGGTCATTATGTCGGTAACCTTCGCCGCCGTGACGCCGATGCTGGCCATCGGCATGCATCCCGATACCGGACTGATGGGTATTTTCGGCGCGACGATTGCGGCCGGGATCATTACCACCCTGCTGGCGCCGCTGATCGGACGACTGATGCCGCTTTTTCCCCCGCTGGTCACCGGCGTCGTCATCACGTCCATCGGCCTGAGCATTATGCAGGTCGGGATCGACTGGGCGGCAGGAGGGAAAGGTAATCCGGAGTATGGCAGCCCCATCTATCTGGGCATTTCGTTTGCCGTACTGCTGTTTATTCTGCTGGTCACCCGCTTTGCCAAAGGCTTTATGTCTAACGTCGCCGTACTGTTAGGCATCGTTTTCGGCTTCGGCCTGTCGATGATGATGAACGAGGTTAACCTCAACGGCCTGCATGACGCCCACTGGTTCGCCGTGGTCACTCCGCTGGCCTTAGGTACGCCCGTCTTCGATCCGATATCAATCATCACGATGACCGCCGTCATGATCATCGTTTTCATTGAATCAATGGGGATGTTTCTGGCGCTTGGCGAAATTGTCGGCCGCAAGCTGACGCCGCAGGATATCATTCGCGGCCTGCGCGTTGACGGCATCGGTACCCTATTCGGCGGGCTGTTTAATAGCTTTCCGCACACCTCCTTTTCGCAGAACGTTGGCCTGGTCAGCGTCACCCGCGTCCATAGCCGCTGGGTCTGCGTCGCATCTGGCGCCATTCTGATTATATTTGGCATGGTGCCGAAGATGGCGGTGCTGGTGGCCTCTATTCCGCAGTTCGTGCTGGGCGGTGCGGGGCTGGTAATGTTCGGCATGGTGCTGGCAACGGGGATACGCATTCTCGCGCGCATCAACTACTCCACCAATCGCTACAACCTCTATATCGTCGCCATCAGCCTTGGCGTCGGCCTGACGCCAACGCTATCGACGCAGTTTTTCTCTAAATTCCCCGAGGTACTGCAGCCGCTGCTGCACAGCGGGATCATGCTGGCCACGTTTAGCGCCGTCACCCTGAACCTGTTTTTCAACGGCTACAACAAGCACACCGGTCTGGTGCCGGAAGCCCAGGGGGCGCAGCGTGCGCCGCGCACGGTGCGCATGTGGCTATTAATGCGCAAGGTTAAAAAGCAGCAGCATGAGGAATAGCGCTAACCAGGGCGGCATCGGGCTCCCCCGCTGCCGTGCTTCATGTTGCGAATAAGCACCCTCTTTTTCAGGAGAAACCACCATGCTACTTCGCCTGACCCTCGCCGCGACCCTGCTGCTGCTGCTGAGCCTTCCGGTTATACAAGCGGCGATCGATCTCGCTATCAGCAGCCGGTTTGGTTTTTTTTTGTTTTTTTAATCGCGACATCGCTGCCGCATGATTAAAGGAGTCTTATCCCAATGAAAATGGTGATGACCGTATGCCCGTACTGCGCCGCCGGCTGTAAAATAGGGCTGGTGACTGAAGCGGGGAATATTATCCGCGCCGAGCCGGCGATGGGGAAAAACAACCAGGGAACCCTGTGCCTGAAGGGCTACTACGGCTGGGACTTTATTAACGATACCCAAATTCTCACCCCGCGCCTGAAAACCCCGATGATCCGCCGCCAGCGCGGCGGCAGGCTGGAATCCGTCTCCTGGGACGAGGCCCTCGACTACGTCGCCACCCGCCTCAGCGCGATTAAAGAGAAGTACGGCCCGGATGCCATCCAGACCACCGGCTCCTCCCGCGGAACCGTGAATGAAACCAACTATGTGATGCAAAAATTCGCCCGCGCCGTTATTGGTACCAATAACGTCGACTGCTGCGCTCGCGTCTGACACGGCCCTTCGGTTGCAGGTCTGCACCAGTCGGTCGGTAACGGCGCTATGAGCAATGCCATCACCGAGATTGATAACACCGATCTCGTCTTTATCTTCGGCTATAACCCGGCCGACTCACACCCCATCGTGGCGAATCACGTGATTAACGCCAAACGCAACGGGGCGAAGATTATCGTCTGCGATCCGCGCAAAATTGAAACCGCGCGCATTGCCGATATGCATATTGCCTTGAAAAACGGCTCCAACATCGCGCTGCTCAACGCCATCGGACACGTCATTATCGAAGAGGATCTCTACGATAAATCCTTCGTCGCCAGCCGTACCGAGGGCTTCGAGGAGTACCGTAAAATCGTTGAAGGCTATACGCCGGAGTCGGTGGAAGAGATAACCGGCATCAGCGCCCGGGAGATCCGCGCCTGCGCCCGGATGTACGCCGGCGCCAAATCCGCCGCCATCCTGTGGGGCATGGGCGTCACCCAGTTCTATCAGGGCGTGGAAACCGTGCGCTCGCTGACCAGCCT